>NZ_BCTF01000012.1 GCF_001571145.1 Hydrogenophaga flava NBRC 102514 | reverse complement strand
AGCCTGGCGCAGCGCAGCGCCGAGGCCGCCAAGGAGATCAAGGGCCTGATCGGCACCAGCGTGGACCGCGTGGAAGCGGGCACGCGCCTGGTCAGCGAGGCGGGCCAGACCATGGACGAGATCGTGGCCAGCGTGCAGCGCGTGACCGACGTCATCAGCGAAATCGGTGCCGCCACGGGCGAGCAGAGCCAGGGCATTGCCCAGGTCGGCTCGGCGGTGGCCCAGCTGGACCAGATGACGCAGCAGAACGCGGCGCTGGTGGAAGAGAGCGCCGCCGCGGCCCAGAGCCTGCGGGACCAGGCGCAGCGGCTGGCTGGCGTGGTCGCCACCTTCCGCCTGTCGGCCTGAGCGCGGTTTTCGGAAGTCCCCGGCGTCCTGCCGGGGCGGTGGTCTGCCTATACTGGTCCTCTGTCGCACAGCCCGCGCCAAGAGGATCGCCATGAACGCCCGCCTGCCTGCTTCGGCACTGCCGCTGGAGCCCCTCGCCCTTCAATCCCACGTCGACGCCGCCTGGCGCGAGTCCATCGTGCCCGAGCTGCAGCGCTACATCGCGGTGCCGGCCAAGTCGCCCATGTTCGACCCCGACTGGGCCGCGCATGGCCTGCTCGAACGGGTGCTGCAATCCGCCGCCGACTGGGTGCGGGCGCAGCAGGTGCCCGGCCTGCAGCTGGAGATCGTGCGCCTGAACGACGCGCACGGAAAGCCGCGCACGCCGGTGCTGTTCTTTGAACTGCCGGCCAGCGCTGGCCAGGACGGCACGCCCGCCCCGGCCAGCGGCCAGACCGTGCTGATGTACGGCCACCTGGACAAGCAGCCTGAATTCAACGGCTGGCGCAGCGACCTCGGTCCCTGGACCCCGGTGATCGACGACGGCAAGCTCTACGGGCGCGGCGGTGCCGACGACGGCTACGCCATCTACGCCGCCATCACCGCCATCCAGGCGCTCAAGGCCCAGGGCGTGGCGCGCCCGCGCATCGTCGGCCTGATCGAGACCTGCGAAGAAAGCGGCTCGGCCGACCTGCTGCCCTATGTGGACGCGCTGAAGTCGCGGCTGGGCGATGTGGGCCTGGTGGTCTGCCTGGACAGCGGCGCCGGCAACTACGACCAGCTGTGGCTGACCACCAGCCTGCGCGGCATGGCCAGCGGCGTGCTCAAGGTCGAGATCCTCACCGAAGGCATCCACTCGGGCGACGCCTCGGGACTGGTGCCGTCGAGCTTCCGCATCATGCGCCAGGTGCTGGACCGGCTGGAAGACAGCGGCACCGGCCGCCTGCTGCCGGCCAGCTTCCACTGCGAGGTGCCCCCCGAGCGGCTGGCGCAGGCGCAGGCCACGGCCGCCATCCTGGGCGACGAGCTGTTCAAGCGCTTTCCCTGGGCGCACCACGACTGCGGCGGCGCCACGGTGTCTGCCCTGCCCACCACCACCGACCCGCTGGAGGCCCTCCTGGCGCGCACCTGGCGGCCCACGCTGTCGGTCACCGGCGCCGATGGCTTCCCCGACATCGCCAACGCCGGCAATGTGCTGCGCCCGTACACCGCGTTCAAGCTCAGCCTGCGTCTGCCGCCGCTGGTCGAGGCCGCACCGGCCGTGCAGCAGCTCAAGGCCCTGCTGGAAGACAGCGCGCCCTACCAGGCCAAGGTCACGTTCGAGGGCCTGAGCTCGGCCACCGGCTGGAACGCACCGGCCACCACGCCCTGGTTCGAACGGGCGCTGCAGGACGCCTCGCAGGCGCACTACGGAGCCGCCTGCGCCACCATCGGCCAGGGCGGCACCATCCCGCTGATGAACATGCTCAGCCAGGGCTTTCCCACGGCGCAGATGATGGTCTGCGGCGTGCTCGGCCCGCGCAGCAACGCACACGGCCCCAACGAATTCCTGCACCTGGACTACGCGCGGCGCCTGACGGCGTCGGTGGCGCAGGTCATCGCCCGCATGCCCTGAGGCCGCGCCGCCCATGTCCGACACCACCCAGGCGCCCTTCACCCTGCGCGACGGCCTGAACATCGCGCTCTACGACTGGCCCCTGCCGTCGCGGCAGCGGCCGCGGGCCGTGGTGCTCATCGTGCACGGGCTGGGCGAACACGCCTGGCGCTACGACGCGGTGGCGGAGCGTCTGAACGAATGGGGCTTCAGCGTGCGCGCGTACGACCAGCGCGGCCACGGCGACTCGGGCGGTGACCGCGGGGTGCTGTCGGACGACGACGACCTGCTGGCCGATCTGCAGGAACTGGTGGACGACACACGCCGGCACATCGCCGAGCCATGGGCCTGCCCCCTGGTGCTGCTGGGCCACAGCATGGGCGGCCTGGTGGCCTCCACCTTCGTGCAGCGCGGCATCGAGCCGGTGGATGCCCTGGTGCTCTCGTCGCCCGCGCTGGACACCGGCATGAGCGCATTCCAGCGCCTGCTGACCCGGCTGCTCTACCGCTGGGCGCCCGACCTCGCCGTGCCCAACGGGCTGGACCCGCGCGGCATCTCCCACGATCCGGCGCAGGTGGCGGCCTACCAGCGCGACCGGCTGGTGCACAACCGCATTTCGGCGCGGCTGGCCCGCTTCATCGACAGCAACGGCCCGCGTGTGGTGGCGGCCGCGCCGACCTGGACCGTGCCCACGCTGCTGATGTACGCCGGCTCAGACCGGCTGGTGCGGCCCGAAGGCAGCCGCGCCTTTGCGGCGGTCGCCCCGAAGGGGCTGGTGCACAGCCGCCGCTTCGACGGGCTGTTCCACGAAATCTTCAACGAGTCCGACCCGTCGGCGGTGTACGCCGAACTGCGCGCCTGGCTCGACGCGCACATTCCGGCCTGAGGCTCAGCGCCGGCCCATCAGGCCGCCGAGCATGCCCATGAGGTCGCCTGCATCCAGCCCACCAGCGCCACCGCGCTGACCGCCGCCGAGCAGCGCACCGAGGGCGTCCAGGCCGTTGTCCGACGGCACCTGCCCCTGGGGGGTGAGCTGGTCGATCAGGCCGGGCAGCAGGTCGGCCATGGTGCCGGCGGCCTGCTGCTGGTTGCCCCCGAGCTGGCGGGCGATCATGTCCATCAGGTCCGGGCCCAGGGCGCTGCCCAGCGCGTCGGGCGAGACCGGCTGGTTGGCCCCCGTGCCGACCCAGGAAGAGGCGGCATCTCCCAGGCCCGCCTGCTGCAGCTTGGCCAGGATGCCCGAGAGCCCTCCGGCGTTGTTCATCAGCACGCCGATCAGTCCGATCAGCAGCTGCGGGTCCAGACCACCAGGGCCGCCCTGTGCCGGCTGGCTGTTCTGCTGTCCCCCGAAGGCGGCGTTCGTGGCCGCGCCCACCAGTGAATCCAACAGTCCCATGCGAGCTCTCCTTGCGAATGCGTGGCGTCCGGCGCCGACCGGGGCCGGTTCAGGCCGGATTGTGTGCCGCGCGACGGAGCCAGGCAAGCCAGCCCAGCGCCACCCCGGTGAGGGCCACGGGCGCCAGCGAACCCAGGTTCAGCAGGGCCCAGCCCTGGGTGGTGACGAGGGCGCCGGAGGCGAACGAGGTGACCGCCATGGTGGCAAAAACGAAGAAGTTGATGGCGGCCTGTGCGCGGTCTTTTTCCTCAGGTCTGTAGGCCTGCAGCGACAGCGTGGTGCTGCCGGTGAACAGGAAGTTCCAGCCCACGCCCAGCAGGAACAGCGCAATCAGGAACTGGTGCAGGTCCACACCGGTGAGCGCGATGGCGATGCAGGCCGCGTTCAGCAGCACCCCCACGCCCATGATGGTCAGCACGCCGAAGCGCTTGATCAGGTGGCCGGTGAAGAAGCCGGGCGCGAACATGCCGATCACGTGCCACTCCAGCACCAGCGCGGCGTCGTCGAACTCGAAGCCGCAGACCTGCATTGCCAGCGGCGTGGCGGCCATCAGCAGGTTCATCACGCCGTAGCCCAGCGCTGCGCCTGCCGCGGCCACGATGAAGACGGGCTGCTTCATGATCTCCGACAGCGGCCGGCCGGTGTCGGCGTTGGCCTTCTTCGGCGGCAGCGGCGGGAACTTCATGAAGGCCATCACCGCCATCGAGACCAGCGCCACCACCGCCAGCGCGAGGTAGGCGCCCGCGAACGGCACCTCCAGCAGGTTGCGCGTGCGGCTGGCCAGGTTGGGACCGAGCACCGCACCCACCAGGCCGCCGGCCAGCACCAGCGACACTGCCTTCTCGCGGTAGTCGGGCGCCGCCAGTTCGGCCGCGGCGAAGCGGTAGAGCTGGCCGTTGGCGCTGTAGTAGCCGGCAATCACCGTGGCCGCCACCAGTATCCAGAAGTTGCGGTCCATCGCGGCCCACCAGCACAGCAGGGCAGAACCCAGGGCGACCAGCAGGCCGATCTGGAACGAGCCCTGGCGGCCGAAGGTGCTCTGGGTGCGCGCCACCAGGGGCGTGGACAGCGCGCCACCGACCACATAGCCCATCACCGGCAGCGTGGCCATCCAGCCCAGCGGGGCCAGCGAGAGCCCTACCAGCCCGTTGATGGCGATGAAGACCACGTTGTTGGTCAGGAACAGGCCTTGCGCGGCGGCCAGCAGCCAGAGGTTTTTGTTCATAAGTCGGCGTTTATACAAGGGCTTGTGTGTCAACAGAGGCCTGTACGATGTCGCCGCCCCGACCGGAGGGCTTCGCAACAACCAGGAGGACATGTGATTTCAGCCTGCACGCGCCGCACCGGTGCACTGATTCTGTTGGCGTTCATGACGGCGGGCCCGTCGTTTTCTGCGATGGCGGCCGACGCCAAACCGGAAGAAACGCCCCGCAAATACACCCAGGCGTTCGTGACCGAGATCGTGGTCAAGCTGCTTGACAGCGAACCCGACGAGAAGCGGCTCGAAGACAAGAAAACCCTGGAGATGAAGCTGCCGCAGACCACCCGCAAGAAGCTGCAGGACGAGGGCCTGACCGTGGCCGATGCCGATCCCGGCCCGCTGGCTGGCGCTGTGCGGCTGAAGATCGCCATGGACTATGACCCCGGCAACCGGGCCCTGCGCTGGGTCGGCGGTATGTTCGGCGCCGGAAAGGGCACCGTGTCCGTGAAGGTCGAGGCGGTGGACGCCGTCACCGGCGAGGCGGTGGCCACCGAGGACTACAGCGACTCCAAGGGCATGGGCGGTTTTGGCGGCGATTTCTACGGCTTTGCGACCGACGCGGTCGACGAAGCACTGGAGGAGCTGGTCGAGAAACTGGCCGCGATTCCCAAACCGGCCCAGTGACACGATGGAGGCATTGATGCTCCGGCGTTGGTTGACCGTCTGGTGTCTGTTGGGGCTGCTGCTGCCTGCATCGGCGCAGACACTCGCCCCCGGCAGCCACGAGCTTGCGCTGGAGCACGGCGGACGCACGCGTGGCTTCATCGTGCATGTGCCCAGGAACTACCGCGCGGACCGTCCGGTGCCGCTGGTGCTTGCCCTGCACGGCGGCGGTGGCAGCATGGAGGTGATGGCCCGCGACCGGCTCTATGGCCTGGTCGCGCAGTCCGAGGCCAGTGGCTGGATCGTGGTGTTTCCCAACGGCTTCAGCCGCCTGGGCGGCAAGCTGGCCACCTGGAACGCCGGCCTCTGTTGCGGGGCCGCGCGCGACCGGGGCAGCGACGATGTGGGCTTCCTGCGCGCGGTGGTGGTCGAGGTGCAGCGCCGGCTGGCGGTCGACCCGCGGCGCGTCTTTGCCACCGGCATGTCCAACGGCGGGATGATGAGCTACCGCCTGGCCTGCGGAGCGTCCGATGTGTTCCGCGCTGTCGCTGCCGTGGCGGGCACCGACGGCACCACCGACTGTCGGCCAGGCCGGCCGGTGCCGGTGTTTCACATCCACGCCAGGGACGACGACCGCGTGCTGTTCAACGGCGGATCGGGCAGCGCCTCGAATACCCACGCAGACTTCGTCTCCGTGCCGGCCACGGTGGACAAGTGGGCCCGGCTGAACGCCTGCAAGGGACCCACCGAGACCGTGCTCAAGCAAGCCGGTGTGGTGTGCGAGGTGCGCCCTGGTTGTGAGGGCGGTGCCGAAGTCCGGCTCTGTGTCACCGACACCGGCGGGCACTCCTGGCCGGGCGGGCGCAAGGCGCTGGGGGGCAAAGGCTCGTCGGCGCTGGACGCGACGGCCGAGATCTGGGATTTCTTCGCGCGCCAGTGACGGGCTCAGGCCAGCGCCTGCACCAGCGCCGCGAGCGCCGCCGTTTCCGCCCGCAGGATGCGCAGCCCCAGCGTGACGGGCACGAAGCCCGCGGTGCGGGCCAGGGCATCTTCCTGGGCGGACAGCCCGCCTTCCGGGCCGCTGAGAAACAGCACGGGCGTGCCGGCTGGCTGGCCATCCAGCACCTCGGACAGCGGGCGTGAGCCCTCGGCCAGCGAGAGCACGCAGCGCAGCGGGGCCACGCTCTCGCTGCCACGCAACCAGGCGCCCAGGTCGGCGACGGGCGCTACGGTCGGCACCCGGTTGCCGCCGCACTGCTCGCAGGCCGCGACCGCGACCGATTGCCAGTGCCCCTGCTTCTTGGTCGCACGGTCGCCGCTCAAGCGCAGCACGCTGTGCGCGGTGTGCAGGGGCTGCAGGCTGGCCACGCCGAGTTCGGCGGCCTTCTCCACCAGCCAGTCCATGCGCTCGTTGGCCGGCATGCCCATGGCGAGGTGCACGCGCCGCGCCGGCTCGCGCTCGATGTCTTCAAACGCGACGACCTGCACCGCCACGTCGCTGCGGCCCATGCGCAGGATGGTCGCAGACCACTGGCCGCCTTCCCCGTTGAACAGGGTGATCGCATCGCCGGGCTGGTGGCGCAGCACCTGCACGTGGCGCGCCGCGGCGGCCGGCAGTTCGAGTTCGGCGTCGGCGCTCAGCGGGACGGGGCAGTGAAAGCGGGGCACGTTTGAAAGGCTCAGACGCGGCCGAAGGCGAAGCCGCTGGCGGCCTGCAGGCCTTCCACTTCGTCGATCAGTTTCAGCAGCGGGCCGAGTTCCCGGTAGCGGTGTGCGGTGGCGCGGATGTAGGCGATGAAGCGCGGCGCATCGGCCAGGTACTTGGGTTTGCCGTCGCGCAGCGTCAGGCGCGCGAAGATGCCGGCCACCTTCAGATGGCGCTGCAGGCCCATCCACTCGACCGCGCGATAGAAGGCGCCGAAGTCGCTGTGCCAGTCCTCGAAGTCCATCAGCCCGGCCTTGCGGGCCTTTTCCCAGTAGCGCACGGTGATGTCGATGACGAAGTCTTCTTCCCAGGTCAGGAAGGCGTCGCGCATCAGGCTGGCGATGTCGTAGGTGATCGGGCCGTGCACCGCGTCCTGGAAGTCCAGCACGCCCAGCTGCTGTGCAGGTGTGCTGCCGGGCTGGGCCGGGATCATCAGGTTGCGTGGCATGAAGTCGCGGTGCACATGCACCGTGGGTGCGGCCAGGTTGCGCGCCACGATGGTGTCGAAGGCTTTCTGCAGGGTGGTGGCGATGGCGCCTTCCACCTTGACCTGCCGGTGCTGTGCGAGGTACCAGTCGGGGAACAGCTGCAACTCGCGGCGCAGCAGGGCCTCGTCGTAGGGCGGCAGCTCTCCAGGCTTGGAGGCCAGCTGCCAGGCCAGCAGCGTGTCCACCGCCTGCAGGTAGCGCGCATGGTTGGCCTGGGGGTTGTCGGCGTCGATCCGCTCCATCATGGTCTGCGTGCCCAGATCGGGCAGCAGCATGAAGCCCTGGGGTTCGTCCCAGGCCAGGATGTCGGGCACCAGCAGGCCGGCGGCCTTCATCAGGCCCGCCACGCGCACGAAGGGCTGGCAGTTTTCCTTGTCGGGCGGCGCATCCATCACGATGCGGCTGCCGCCGTCCACGGTGTCCACGCGCAGGTAGCGGCGGAAGCTCGCGTCGGCCGAGGCCGGGCGCAGCGTGTCGGGGCGCAGGCCCTGGGCTGTGGCCTGGCCTTGCAGCCAGTGGTCGAAGGCGGCGTGGCGGGCCGGATCGGCCCAGGTGACTGCGGGGGTGTTCGGCGTCATGGAAGCGGGGGGAGACGGAGGCGCCGGCACGCTGGCGGGCCGGGCGGGAGGCATAGGATAATGGCCGGAGATTCTACAAATCCCCCTTGCCGGTGGTCACCTCCGCCGGCAGTCCGAGGCCCGGTCGACCGATAGCGACAGGGCATGTGCCACCGAAATCAGAGACGGCCGTTTCGCCACACACCGCCTTGAAACCTGATTCCTCCTCCCTGAACAGCCCCGCCCGTCTGCCGCGCATGGCGCGACTTCCGGAACCCACCACCCTGGCGCGCGCTGTGCAGGGGGCGTTGGCCGTGCTCGCACTGGGCGGCGCCTGCGCTCCGTCCTGGGCCCAGAACACCGGTGCCGGGCCCGACGCCGCCGCCATCCGGCTCAAGCCCGGCGAGTCGCTGATCCAGCAAGTGCCCACGGAGGTTCGCAAGCAACTGCCCGTCTTCATCTGGGGCGAGAGCCTGGAAGGCGAGATGGACGGCGTGACGGTCATGCAGGGCGGCGCCGAACTGCGCCGGCACGACACCGTGATCCGCGCCGACCGCATCGAACACGACAAGCGCACCGGTGAGACCAAGGCCCAGGGCAATGTGCTCATCAACCGCAACGGTGACCGCTTCACCGGACCCGATGCCGAGGTCAACGTCAACAGCCACTGGGGGCATTTCAACAAGCCCGAGTATTCGCTGCTGAAGAACGAAGGCAAGGGCGATGCGCGGCGTGTCGACTTCATGGGCGATGACCGGACCATGGTGCACGACGGCCGCTATTCGACCTGTCCGCGGCCGCCGGGCTCGACCTGGATGCCCGACTGGATCGTGCGTGCCTCGTCCATCGAGCTGGACCGGGTGGAGGACGTGGGCATTGCCAAATCGGGCGTGATCGAGTTCATGGGTGTGCCCATCCTGGGTGCGCCCATCCTGAGCTTCCCGCTGTCGGATCAGCGCAAGACTGGCGCCCTGCCACCCAGCCTGAGCATCAGCACGCAGAGCGGCGTGGAGCTGTCGACGCCCTATTACTTCAACATCGCTCCCAACTACGACGCCACGGTCACGCCCACGCTGATGACCAAGCGCGGACTGGACCTGTCGGGCGAGTTCCGTTACCTGCAGCCCGGTTACACCGGCAACCTGCGCACGTCCTACATGCCTTCGGACAAGCTGCGCGACGACGACCGCTGGGCGGTGGCGTACCGCCACAACCAACAGCTGACCCGTCCAATCGGTGGCGGCAGCCCGATCGGACTGAGGGTGAACCTCAACAAGGTCAGCGACGACAACTACTGGCGCGACTTCCCGCGCACGATCACCTCGCTGACCTCGCGCCTGCTGTACAACGAGGTCGGGCTGGGCTGGGGCAAGGGCCCCTGGTCGGTCAGCGCCGGCATGTACCGGTACCAGACCCTGCAGGACGTGAACGCGCCGATCACGCCTCCTTTCGACCGGCTGCCGTCCGTGGGCTTCTCCTACGAGCAACCCAACCAGACCCTGTTCGGGACACCTGGCTGGGACCTGTCGCTGAGCACCAACGCGACACGCTTTGAACGTGCGGTGCTGCGTTCAGGGGTGAAAACCGGGCAAGAAATCGGCGGCGACCGTTCGGTGGCGGTGGCCCAGATCGCGCGCCGCTGGCAGGCCCCGGGCTGGTATGTCATGCCCAAGGCGCGCGTGCACATGGCCCGCTACAGCAACGACAACACGACCGGGTCCAACGTATCGGCCACGCGCACCGTGCCGACGATCAGCATCGACAGCGGCCTCGTGTTCGAGCGACCCACCGAGTTCCTCGGCACAAGCTACATCCAGACCCTGGAGCCGCGGGCTTTTGCGACCTGGACACCGTTCCGCGACCAGAGCGATCTGCCGAACTACGACTCTGCGGCGCGCAGTTTCAACTACTCCAGCATGTTTGCCGAACATGCCTTCAGCGGCAACGACCGCATCAGCGACACCCGGGCGGTGACGGTGGGTGTGAGCTCCCGTTTGCTGGACTCGGAGACCGGGGCCGAGGTGGTGCGCCTGGGCGTCGCCCAGCGGGCCCTGCTGGCCGACCAGAACGTGACACTGCCGGGCGGAGCACCGGTCACGGAGCGCCTGAGCGACACCCTTCTGTCGACCCGGGTGCAGTGGGACCCGCTGTGGTCGCTCGATGCCAACGTGCAGTACAACACCAAGACCAGCGAGTCCCGCCGCACCACCATCGGTGGTCGCTACACGCCGGGACCCTACAAGGTGCTCAGCGCGGCTTACCGAATCCAGAAGGGTGTGAGCGAGCAGCTGGATCTGGGATGGCAGTGGCCGCTGTCCGGCATCTGGGGGCGCACCCCCGAGCCGGTGCCGGGACGGGCCCTGGGGCCGGGCCAGTGGTACGGTGTCGGACGCCTGAACTACAGCATGCCGGACCGCAAGCTCATCGACGTGATTGCTGGTTTCGAATACGACGCAGGCTGCTGGCTGGGACGTGTTGTTCTGGAGCGCCTGCAGACCAGTTCGACCACCTCGGACCGCCGCATCCTGTTCCAGCTGGAGTTCAACGGCTTCTCGAAAGTCGGCGGAAGCTCCTTGCAGAGCATCCAGGCCAATGTGCCCAAATACCAGTACCTGCGTGAAGAAGTCGTCCAGCCCAACCGTTTCCAGCAATATGACTGACCATCCAGGCGTTCGCCGCACAGGCCTGCAGATCCTGCTGGCCGGGGGGCTGTTGCTGGGCGCATGGCCGGCGCAAGGCCAGGCCTTGCGCCCGGCCCCGGAACTGCAGCGCCCTGCCAGCGCTCCCTCGACGCGCACCGTGGACTACATCGTCGCGCTGGTCAACTCCGAGCCTGTGACCAACTTCGATGTCCGGCAGCGCATGTTGCGCGTCGAACAGCAGTTCGCGACCCAAGGCAGGGCCCTGCCGCCCCGCAGCGAACTGGTCCAGCAGGTGCTGGAGCAACTCATTGTCGAGAGGGCGCTGCTGCAGCAGGCCACCGAACAGGGTGTTCGGGTGGACGAGGCCACGCTGGCGCAGGCAGAGCAATCGCTGGCGGCGCAGAACCAGCTCAGCGTGGAGGCTTTCCGGCAGCGGCTGGCTGCCGAGGGCATGGACATCAACAAGCTGCGCAACGAACTGCGCAACCAGGTGCTGCTGCAGCGCCTGCGCGACCGGGAGGTGGAAGCGCGCGTGCGCGTCACCGAGGCCGACATCGACCGCTTCATTGCGGAGCGGCAGGCCGCCCGTCCCGAAGGGCTGGAGCTCAACCTGGGACACGTGCTGGTGCAGGTGCCCGAGGGCAGTGGTCCAGACAAGTTGCGTGAGCTGGAGGCCCGGGCCCAGGGTGTGGCCGACCGTCTGCGCAAGGGTGCCGATCTGGCGGTTCAGGCGCGCGAGTACTCAGAAGCACCCGAGGCGTCCAGTGGCGGTCTCCTCGGGTTCAGGCCGCTGTCGCGTCTGCCCGAGCTGTTTGTGCAGGCCACACGCAACCTGCCGGTGGGCGGCGTCGCCGGGCCCTTGCGCAGTGCGGCCGGGCTGCACGTGCTCAAGGTGGTGGACAAGCGCCAGGCACCGTTGCCCGAACTGAGCGTCGTGCAGAGCCGCGCGCGCCACATCCTGCTGCGCCCGGGGGCTCAGCTGAGCCAGGACGATGCCATTGCAAGGCTGAACAGCTATCGCCAGCAGGTCGCTGCGGGGCAGGCCAGCTTTGAAGATCTGGCCCGTCAGCACAGTCAGGATGGCTCTGCCCGCCAGGGCGGAGACCTGGGCTGGGTCGCTCCCGGCCAGTTCGTGCCCGAGTTCGAGCAGGTGATGAATGCGCTGCGCCCTGGCGAGGTGTCGCAACCGGTGGTGTCGCGTTTTGGCGTGCACCTGATCCGCCTGGAGGAACGTCGCCAGGCCGCGCTCAGCGAGCGCGAACAGCGCGACATGGCGCGCGAACTGCTGCGCGAACAGAAGGCCGACGACGCGATCAACGCGTGGACCGAAGAGGTGCGCAGCCGCGCCTTTGTCGAGATGCGCGAAGCGCCGCAGCCTTGAGTCTTCATCGGCACGCCTGCGCATGAAGCATGTCGCGCGAAAGCGCTTCGGTCAGCACTTCCTGAGCGACACCGCCATCATCGATGCGATCGTCGCGGCGATCGCGCCGTCGCCTTCGGACGCCATGGTGGAAATCGGTCCGGGTCTGGCGGCCCTGACCCAGCCGTTGGTCGAGCGCCTGGGGCGCCTGACGGTGATCGAGCTGGACCGGGACCTGGCGGCCCGCCTGCGGGAGCACAGCCTGCTGGATGTGGTCGAGTCCGACGTGCTCCGTGTGGACTTCAGCGCGCTGGCGGCGCGCTGGCAAGGTCGCAAGATCCGGGTGGTGGGCAACCTGCCCTACAACATCTCCAGTCCGATCCTGTTCCACCTGCTCGACCATGTCGCGGTCGTTCAGGATCAGCACTTCATGCTGCAGAAAGAGGTCATCGACCGCATGGTGGCCGCACCGGCCACCGCCGACTACGGTCGCCTCTCGGTGATGCTCCAGTGGCGCTACGCCATGGAGAACGTGCTGTTCGTGCCGCCCGAAAGTTTCGATCCACCGCCGCGGGTCGACAGCGCGGTGGTGCGCATGGTGCCGCTGGCGCAGCCGCCAGCGATGGACTTCAGGACCTATGGTGACCTGGTGCAGACCGCGTTCAGCCAGCGCCGCAAGATCCTGCGCAACACCTTGGGCAGATGGCTGGAAGCACGTGGCTTTTCGGGCGACTTCGACCTGCAGCGCCGGGCGGAAGAGGTGCCGGTGGCAGAGTACGTCGCACTCGCGCAAGCTGTCCAGGCATGAAAAAAGCCGCTGCATGGGCAGCGGCTTCTCAAAGTTCTGCGGTTGATCAGGCTGCGGTCAGCCAGTAACCCGCATTGAACGGGCTGCTCATGCGCAACGCCATCGGGCTCACATCCAGGATCTTGTCCGTGGGCATGGGCTCTTCATTCTCCACCTCGATCGGCTCTTCACCTTTTGGGGCGCGCGCGACCGAGAAGGAATAGAAGCAGCGGAACGGGATCTTGCGATCGCTCCAGTAGTCGGCCGCGTCGCGGAAGATGTCCAGCAGCTGCTCGCGCGCTTCCTTGTCGAACTTGGCATGCGCCGGGATGTGTTCGAGCACGACGATGAAGCCGGTCTGCGGACCTGACTTGTGGACCAGATCGGTCATGCAGTCGTAGAGGGCGTCGAAGTTCTTGCCGAAGTGCGGCGGCAACGTGTACTGCGCTGCGATCAGTTCAAGCACATCCTGCTTGCTCTGGGCCTTGGCCAGGTTGGCATACAGGAAGTGGTGACCCAGCTGCTCGGCGGCGGCCTGCAGGTCCTTCACGCCGAAGGCGCGGATCGACTGAACGATGTTGGTACGAACATTACGAAGTGGCGTGTCCATCTCCGCGTCTCTTTCTACAGTCAAAGTTGAAAACGAAATCCACTCACATCACCGCGGGTCACTGCACGATCAGCCGGAAGCTGCTGTAGTGGTCCTCGGTGTAATAACAGGCATCTGGCGAACGTGGCTGCTGGCCTCCGCACACGATCCGCCGTGCCCCGCGGTGCCTCAACCCCGGCGTGGGCACTGTGTATTCCCGGTAATAACCCCGCTTCTGGCTGGGCAGCAGGCGTTCGCGGTTGCCGAACACGGTGCCGTCCTTCTCATACCGGAACGGCCCTCCCTGGCGGATCTGCTCCATGACTTCCTGTCCCTGTGGCGGCAGGCCGGTGTAGGCCACCGAAGCCACCGCTGAACCGGGAAGTACGGAAGAAGGGGTCCGGGCTTGCACCAGCATGGTGCTCAGCGACGTCGCCAGAACCGCGGAAAGGGCCAGTCCCACGACCAGCCCGACACGGCTCTTTGTTGCCCGGATCGGTTGCAGACCCATCAAAGTCCCTGTGTTCCTCAAGCCATCCACCTGCCCCGGGGCATCCGCTCAGCGCAGATTGAGCCCCTTTTTGGGGTGGGTTAACCCTGAAATACAAGCGCGCAAGTGTGCCTGATGCGCTGCAAAAAAGCAAGTTGTTGCTGCTTAATTAAGCAGGTCTTGCAGGGGCAATTGTGAAAATTAGTTAGTGCTTGCTATATGAATCAGGCTTGACGCTGCGCGTTGGCTTCGGCCACCGTGAGGGCGGTCATGTTGACGATGCGGCGCACGGTGGCGCTGGCGGTGAGAATATGCACAGGTTTTCCCACGCCCAGCAGCATCGGGCCGATGGCGATGTTGCCGCCGGCCGCGGTCTTGAGCAGGTTGTAGGCGATGTTGGCCGCGTCGATGTTGGGGCAGACCAGCAGGTTGGCGTCGCCCTGCAGGGTCGAGCGCGGCATGATCGACGCCCGTGCATCGGCGTCCAGCGCCACGTCGCCGTGCATCTCGCCATCCACCTCCAGCCACGGTGCATTCGATTGCAGAATGGCCAGGGTCTCGCGCATCTTGACCGCGCTGGGCTGGTTGCTGGAGCCGAAGTTGCTGTGCGAGAGCAGCGCCGCCTTGGGCGTGATGCCGAAACGCATCATCTTGCGGGCCGCCATCTGGGTGATCTCGGCCAGCTGCTCGGCCGTGGGGTCGTAGTTGATGTGCGTGTCCACCAGGAACACCTGGCGGCCGGGCAGCATCAGGGCGTTCATGGCGGCGTAGCAGATGGCGCCTTCGCGCTTGCCAATCACCTGGTCGATGTAGTCCAGGTGCAGCTGGGTGTTGCCCCAGGTGCCGCAGATCATGCCGTCCACGTCGCCGCGGCGCAGCAGCATCGAGCTGATCAGTGTCAGGCGCCGGCGCATCTCGATCTTGGCCAGCTGCTCGGTTACACCGCGGCGTTCCATGATCTGGTGGTAGGTGGTCCACAGCTCGCGGTAGCGCGCGTCCTGTTCGACGTTGACCACGTCGTAGTCCAGGCCCTCCTTCAGGCGCAGGCCGAATTTCTCGATGCGCTCGGCAATGATCGCCGGGCGTCCCAGCAGCGTTGGTCGGGCCAGGTTTTCGTCGACCACGATCTGGCAGGCGCGCAGCACTCGCTCTTCTTCACCCTCGGCGTAGGCCACGCGCTTCTTCAGCGCCGTCTTGGCGGCCGCATACAGCGGCTTCATGATGGTGCCGGAGGCGAACACGAAGCTCTGCAGGCGTTGCTTGTAGGCGTCCATGTCCGTAACCGGTCGCAGCGCCACGCCGCTGTCGGCAGCGGCCTGCGCCACGGCCGGCGCGATCTTCATCATCAGGCGCGGGTCGAATGGCTTGGGGATCAGGTACTCAGGACCAAAGGCCAGCTTCTCGCCCGCATACGCGGCGGCCACCACCTCACTCTGCTCAGCCTGGGCCAGCTCGGCGATGGCGTGCACCGCGGCGATCTCCATCTCGTCGGTGATGGTCGACGCGCCCGCGTCCAGCGCGCCGCGGAAGATGTACGGGAAACACAGGACGTTGTTGACCTGGTTCGGGTAGTCGGTGCGGCCGGTGGCCATGATGGCGTCGTCGCGCACCGCCTTCACGTCTTCGGGCGCGATTTCCGGATTCGGGTTGGCCAGCGCGAAGATCAGCGGGCTGGCGGCCATCTTGGCGACCATTTCTTTCTTGAGCACACCACCGGCCGACAGGCCGAGGAACACATCGGCGCCTTCGATCGCCTCGCTGAGCGTGCGCTGTGCGGTCTTCTGCGCGAACACGGCCTTGTCCGGGTCCATGAGTTCGGTGCGGCCTTCATAGACCACACCGGCCAGGTCGGTGACCCAGATGTTTTCGCGCGGCAGGCCCAGCTTGACCAGCAGCTGGATGCAGGCCAGCGCGGCGGCGCCGGCACCCGAGGTCACCAGCTTGACCTTCTTGATGTCCTTGCCCACGACCTTCAGGCCGTTGAGCAGGGCGGCACCGACCACGATGGCGGTGCCGTGCTGGTCGTCGTGGAAGACCGGAATCTTCATGCGCTCGCGCAGCTTGCGCTCGACGTAGAAGCAGTCCGGCGCCTTGATGTCTTCGAGGTTGATGCCACCGAAGGTGGGTTCGAGCGACGCGATGATCTCGACCAGCTTGTCCGGGTCCTTCTCGTTGATCTCGATGTCGAACACGTCGATGCCCGAGAACTTCTTGAACAGCACCCCCTTGCCTTCCATCACCGGCTTGGCCGCCAGGGGGCCGATGTCGCCCAGACCCAGCACGGCGGTGCCGTTGGTGATGACCGCCACCAGGTTGCCGCGGCTGGTGTACTTGAAGGCGTTGTTGGGGTCGGCGACGATTTCTTCGCAGGGAGCGGCCACACCGGGCGAGTAGGCCAGCGCCAGGTCGCGCTGGTTGGTCAGCTGCTTGGTGGCGGCGATCGCCACTTTGCCGGGGGTCGGTTTCTCGTGGTATTCGAGGGCGGCACGGCGCAGTTCGGCGCGCTTGTTCTGGGCTTGTTCGGTGCTCATGGGACTGTCTCCGGCGTGTTAATTCTGCAATGCGAAACGCTGTTGCGCATTCTAAATCTTGGTGTTCGGCATGACCATCGTTTTTTGCGAACGGATGGTTCGGGCGCCTGTGACATTCTGGGCCGGAATCCGGCGCGCGCAAGCTCGGTTTTCCACAGCAAAAAGCCGCCCGGAGGCGGCTTTGCAGCGAAAAGAAGTCTGGAGTCAGGCCGGAACCGGTGCCTCGGTCTGCAGTTGCAGGTGGGCGGTGGGCTGGGAGGGGCGGCACTGCATCCACACGGCGCGGGCACTCGACTCGCACTGCCCGCACTGGGTGGCCACGCCCATGTCGATCTGGATGTCGTCGAAGCTGGCGCCGCAGCGCGCGGCTTGGGCGATGGCTTTGTCGTTCACACGGCGGCAGACACAGACGATCATGGTGGCAAGGGGATCAGAGGAAGAACAAGCAAATGATAATTGCTCGCATTCAAACCTCAAAGTCCCCTGTGCACCCAGGGGTTTGACCCCCCGTGTCCGGGGGGCTCCAGTCAGCTTTCGTCGCCCATCTGGCTTTGCAGATAGTTCTGGATGCCGACCTTGTCGATCAGTTCGAGCTGGGTTTCGAGGAAGTCGATGTGTTCCTCGGTGTCGTCCAGGATCTTCATCAGCAGGTCGCGCGAGACGAAGTCGCGCACCGACTCGCAATAGGCCACGCCGTCCTTGATGGTGGCCTGCGCGCCGCGCTCCAGCGCCAGGTCGCTGCCGAGCATCTCGGGCACGTTTTCGCCGATGTTGAGCTTGCCCAGGTCCTGCAGGTTCGGCAGGCCGTCGAGCATGAAGATGCGGTCCATCAGCCAGTCGGCGTGTTTCATCTCGCCGATCGACTCCGAATATTCCTTCTTGGCCAGCTTGTCCAGGCCCCAGTGCTTGAGCATGCGGTAGTGCAAGAAGTACTGGTTGATGGCGGTAAGTTCGTTCTTGAGCTGGGCCTGCAGATGGGCAATGGCTTGTGGGTCGCCTTTCATGGCTCCGTCCTTTCCTGTTTTGTATGGGACCGCCATTGTGGTCAGTCTGCGCGCCGCTTGCGACCACCTCGCCACAAACACTATACTTAATGCGAATCATTCTCATATAATCGACGCCTAACCGCCCCTGCCAGCCAAGCATGCGCCGCTTTCGCGGCCTGTGTGCAGCCAGCCCGGGAAGACATCTTTCTTCTTCAGGTCTGTCCATGCACCCTCGTTCCGCGTTCCGTTCCGCCGCCCACCGTCCCCCACGCGCTGCCATGGCCCCCGTGGCGCTGGCCGTGCTGGTGATCTCACAGTCCGCCGCCCTGGCCCAGCAGGTGCCCGCCACCGGGCCGGAGGCCGCCAGTCTGCCCACCGTGGTGGTGACCGGATCGCGCAGCGAGCGCGACCCCGCCGAGGTGCCGGCGGTCATCGAAGTGCTGGGCGCCGAGGCGCTGGACCCGGCGGGCGTGCAGGACATCCGGGACCTGGTGCAGACGCTCCCCAATGTGTCGGTGAAGCGCGCGCCCACCCGCTTTGGCGCGGCGGTCGGCTCCACCGGCCGGGACGGCAACGCCGGCTTCAATATCCGCGGGCTGGAGGGCAACCGCGTGCTGCTCACGGTCGACGGCGTGCGGATGCCCAGGGAGCTGACCAGCGGTGTGTTCGGCTCGGCCGCGTTCGGCCGGGACTACTTCGAGCTGGGCCACATCTCGCGCGTGGAAATCCAGCGCGGAGCGGGCTCGGCGCTGTACGGATCGGACGGCCTGGCCGGCCACGTGGCCATGTTCACCGCCGAACCGCGCGATCTGGTGAAGCCAGGGCAGACCACACTGACGCGCCTGAGCCTGCAGGCCGACACCGAGGACGACGATCGCCGCGTGGGCCTGATGGTGGCGGGCTCGCCCAACGAGCGCCACCAGTACCTGGCCAGCCTGCACCACGGCGTGGCCGGCGCGCTGGACAACCAGGGCCGCAACACGTCGGCCAGCAGCGCCCGCACCGCACCCAACCCGCAGGACGACCGCTCGGTGGGCGCGCTGCTCAAGTGGATCGCCACGCCAGGTGGCGGGCAGAAGCACAGCTTCACGGCCGAGCACATCGACAAGCGCAGCGAGGTCGAGGCCTACAGCGGCCGGGGCGTGGCCAACGACTTCCTGACCACCGACCTCGACGGCCTGACCGACATGCGCCGCAGCCGCCTGGGCTGGGACGGCCGCTTCCGCACGGACGCCGCCTGGGTCGACGAGCTGCGCGCCACCGTGGCGCTGCAGGACGCCGAATCGCGGGAGCTGGCCCTGGAGCAGCGCCGCAGCCTGGCCGGTGGCCCGGTGAGCGGCCGCAGCCGCGACGTCACGTATGAGGAGCGCCTGCTGCAGACCACCCTGCAGGCGGAGAAGACCCTGTCCTCGGCCGAGGGCGGCTGGGCGCAGCGCCTGGTCTACGGCGTGGATCTGGTGCGCAGCGAGCTGGACAACCTGGTCACCGGCACCGCGCCACCGGTCTACGAGCGCTACCCGCTCAAGCGCTTCCCCAAGACCACGGAGAACACCGTCGGCGCCTTCGTGCAGAACGAGTTCCAGACCGAGCGCTGGACCGTGGTGCCGGCGCTGCGCTACGACCATGTCGGCCTCGACGCTGAAGCCGATGCCCTGTACCCGAAGCAGCCGGCCGACCTGAGCGCGTCGGCGCTCTCGCCCAAGCTGGGGGTGGTCTACCGTCCGGCGGACCGGTGGTCCCTGTTCGGCAACGTGGCCGCGGGCTTCCGCGCGCCCTCGGCGCTGCAGCTCAACAACTACTTCGACAACCCGCTGGGCTACTACCAGAGCATTCCCAACCCCGACCTCAAGCCGGAGAAGAGCCGTACGTTGGAGCTGGGCGTGCGCGGCCAGGGCGATGGCATTCAGTGGGAGGCCAGCGCCTTCACCGGCCGCTACAAGGACTTCATCGAGGAGCTGGTGCGCGTGAGCGGCGCGGGCGTGCCGGGCGACCCGATCCAGTACCAGGCGGTCAACCGGGGCAAGGTCAGCCTCAGCGGCGTGGAGCTCAAGGGCCGCTGGCAGCTGACGGCGGCCACCGCCCTGCGCCTTGCCCTGGGCCGCACCCAGGGCAAGGACACCAGCACCGGCCGACCGCTGAACTCGGTCAACCCGGCCGAGCTGCACGCGGCGCTGGAGCAGAAGCTCGGCGCCTGGACCGTCGGCCTGGGCCTGACGCACGTGGCCGCCAAGAAAGCCAAGGACGTGGACTTCAGCGCCACCCCAGCGCAGTTCGTGCCCAAGGCCGCCACCACGCTGGACCTCAAGACCAGCTGGCAGCTAAGCCGGGCCACACGCCTGAGCGCCGCGGTGCGCAACCTGACCGACCGGACGTACTGGCAGTGGACCAACGTGCGCGGCGTGGCCGCCACGTCCCCGGTGCTCGACGCCTACACCGCCCCCGGCCGCAGCGTCTCGGTGGCGCTGGTGACCGAGTTCTGACCCATGCCCAAGGAGACGCCATGGACACCCTGCACCCGCAACCCGCACCCGACGACTCTGCCGACGACGAGGAGTACCTGCTGCCCTCCGTCGATGCGCTGATGGCCGGCACCTTCGCCCTGATGACGGGCTACGCCCAGGCCGGCACCGAGTGCCCCAACCGGGGCCTGATCGTCAAGAAGCTGGTGTCCAACCTGTTCTTCCTGGCGAACCACCCGCAGGTGGCGCCGCCCATGCGTTGCATGCTGGGCAACCTGCGCACGCGCTGGCAGATCCTGCTGGAGGACACGGCCGCACATGGCCCGCGCGAGCCGGCGCCCACCGCCTCCTGGCACACCGCCCCGGGGACGCTGCAATGAACGCCGCGCCCACCACCACCGAGGAAACAACCATGAGCCAACACACAACAGCGGAGGCGCTTCGCCAACGATTCGCCGAAGCACGGACGCGGGGGCTGCGCGCCCGTGAAGCCGCCGAGGCCATCGGCCTGAGCGAGGGCGCCGCCGTCGCGGCGCACGTGGGCGGGCACGAGCAGCCGCTGCGCGCCGTGCCCCTGCAGCCGCGCTGGCTGGAGATCCTCCAGTCGCTGCAAGCCTGCGGGCCGCTGATGGCGCTGACCCGCAACGAAAGCACGGTGCACGAGAAGACCGGCGTCTACCAGAACCTCTCGGCCAGCGGCCCGGTGGGCCTGGCGGTGGGCGAGGACATCGACCTGCGGCTGTTCTTCCAGCACTGGCACGCCGGCTTCGTGGTCACCGAGCGGCAGGCCAACGGCAGCGAACAGGCCAGCCTGCAGTTCTTCGACGCCCGCGGCACGGCGGTGCACAAGGTCTACCCGCGGTCGCAGACCGTGCACAGCGCCTGGGAGCAGGTGCAGCAGCGCTGGGCCGATCCGACGCGTGAGCTGGCCTTCCAACCCGGGCGCGCGCCAGCCACCCCGCCCGCCGCGGCCGATGTGGCGGCGCGCTGTGCCGACGACTTCGCACAGGCCTGGGCGGCGATGACGGACACGCACCAGTTCTTCGGCCTGCTGCGCCAGTTCGGGCTGGAGCGCCAGCAGGCCTTCGCCCTGGTCGAGGGGCGCTTCACGCAGCGCGTGGACAGCGGGGCCGTGCGCCAGCTGCTGCTGGCCGCAGCCCTGGACGCCACGCCCATCATGGTCTTCGTCGGTAGCCCGGGCTGCATCCAGATCCACACCGGTCCCGTGCAGCGGGTCGAGCCCATGGAGGTGCACGGCAAGACCTGGCTCAACGTGCTCGACCCCGGCTTCAACCTGCACCTGCGCGAAGACCTGATCGCCAGCGCCTGGATCGTGGAAAAGCCCGGCGACTTCGGCACCGTGACCTCGCTGGAGGTGTTCGACGGTGACGGCGGTCTCATGGCCATGTTCTTCGGCGCCCGCAAACCCGGCCAGGCCGAACGGGCGGGCTGGCGCGCCCTGCTCGCGCCGCTGCGCACAGCAGGTGCGCTGACCGCTTGACTTCCCCATGCCACCCCGACACCACAACCATGGAACTTCCGCTGCCACACCACCCCACCCCCGAGTCACCGCCCGCGAACGACTGGTCCGCCAGCGTGCCCAGGCGGCGGGCGCTCGTGTGCCTGGCTGGCTCGGCGCTGCTCGCCGCTGGCAGGCCTTCGTGGAGCCAGACTGCCCCTGCTGCCAGCCCCCGGACGCCGGGCGCTGAGCGCCGGCCGCGCCTGGTCACGGTCGGTGGCGGCATCACCGAGGTGGTCTATGCGCTGGGCGCGCAGGACCTGCTGGTGGGCACAGACACCACCAGCCTGCACCCCGAGGCCGCGCAGAAGACGCCCAAGGTCGGCTACATGCGCCAGCTCTCGGCCGAAGGCCTGCTGGCCCTGCGGCCCGATGCGCTGGTGGCCGGCACCGACGCCGGCCCGCCGGTGGTGCTGGACCAGATCCGCAGCGCGGGCGTGAAGGTGGAGCTGGTCGAGTCCGACCACCGCTGGGACGAGGTGCGCCGCAAGGTGGCGGCCGTGGGCCGCGCCACCGGGCGCGAGGCCGAGGCGCGCGCCCTGCAGGAGCGGCTGGACGCCCGCTGGGCCGCGGTGCAGGACCGTGTGCGCCGCGGCAGCAAAACCCGCCCGCCCCGGGTGCTGTTCGTGCTCTCGCACACCGGCAGCCCGCTGGTCTCGGGCGAGGCCACGGCGGCCGATGCGGTGATCCGTTTCATGGGCGCGGCCAACGCGCTGGGTGGTTTCAAGGGCTACCGGCCGATGACGGCCGAGGCCATGGCCCTGGCGGCGCCCGACCTCATTCTTATGACCACCCAGGGGCTGGACGCGGTGGGCGGGCCCGACAGGTTCTGGCAGCGGCCCGAACTCGCGCTCACGCCGGCCTGGCGCCAGCGCGAAGGCGGGCGTTCGCTGCTGCACCTCGATGCCCTGGAGCTGCTGGGCTTCGGCCCGCGGCTGCCGGAGGTGGTGGAGAAGTTGCACCAGCAGGTGGTGTTGTCATGAGTGCCGTGCTGCGCACCCCCGACCTGGTCCGCGCCGTGGCCGACTACACCGGCCGTCTGGGTTTCGAGTGCCTGCAGCTCGTGCCGGGCGCGCTCGCCCTGCTGCGCCACGGGCCGCTGCAGCTGCAGCTCTGGGCCTGCGCCGCGCCGCCCGGGCGCTTCGAGCGCCTGGCGCCGTCCGACCTGCCGGCCGCGCGCTTCGTGCCGGCGCAGCAGAGCGTGGTGGTGCACCGCATCGAGGGGTTGTACGCCAGCCTGCGCGGGGCGCTGAAGCTGGCCGGCATGGACCCGCTGGCCCGGCTGTCGGCCGGCGGGCCGATGCTGCGGCCCTGGGGCGCGCGCGAGTTCGAGCTGCGCGACCTGCACGGCAACCGCATCCACTGCGTCGACTGGGGCGTCTGCGCACACGACCCGGCCCAGCTGGCCCGCTTCGAGTTGCTGGACGGCGACCTGCCGGGGGACGCCGGGTGAGCCAGGCCACCACCCTGGGGGCTCCGGTGCGCGCGGGCGGCGGGCCGCGCCGCCTCACCGGCCCGGCGCTGCTGGCCGTGCTGACCGCGCTGCTGCTGGCCACCCTGCTCTGGTCCGCCGGCCGTGGCGCCTACGGTCTGCCGCTGTCCGACTTGCCGGGCGTGATCGCGCGTGCCCTCACCGGTGCCACCGACGCCGCCACCGACGGCGCCGACCTGGTGTTCTTCAACATCCGCCTGCCGCGCCTGCTGCTGGGCCTGTGCGCGGGTGCGGCGCTGGGCATGGCCGGGGCGCTGATGCAGGGCCTGTTCCGCAACCCGCTGGCCGACCCCGGGCTGATCGGCGTCAGCAGCGGTGCCGCGCTGGCCGCGGGCATCACCATCGTGCTGGGCGCCGCCTGGTTCCCCGAGCTGCCGCGCGCCCTGGGCAGCTGGACCCTGGTGCTCATGGCCTTCGGCGGCGGGCTGGGGGTGACGGCGCTGATCTACCTGCTCTCGCGCGGCGAGGGCGGCACGCGCGTGGGGCTGATGCTGCTGGCCGGCATCGCGGTCAATGCGCTGGCCGGTGCCGGCCTGGGGCTGCTGAGCTTCCTGGCCAGCGACGAACAGCTGCGCAGCCTGCAGTTCTGGCTGCTGGGCAGCCTGGGCGGCGCGCGCTGGAGCGCGGTGCAGCTGGTGGCCGCGCTGTCGCTGCTGGCGCTGGCCCTGGGCCTGCCGCTGGCACGCACCCTCAACGCGCTGGCGCTGGGCGAGGCCCAGGCCGTGCTGCTGGGCGTGCCCGTCGAGCGCATCAAACGCCGCGTGATCGTGGTCACCGCGCTGGCGGTGGGTGTGGTCACGGCCACCACCGGCATCATCGGTTTCATCGGCCTGGTGGCCCCGCACATGGTGCGCCTGGCCGCCGGGCCGGACCACCGCTGGGTGCTGCCCGGCTCGGCCCTGCTGGGCGCCAGCCTGGTGCTGGCGGCCGACGCCGTGGCCCGCACCGTGGCCGCGCCGGCCGAACTGCCGCTGGGTGTGCTCACCGCACTGGTGGGCGTGCCCTTCTTCCTGTTGCTGTTGCGCGGTGCGCACGGGAGGCGCCTGTGAACGCCCGGCTGCGCGACCCGGAGTGGCGCGAGGCCTTCGCGCACTCGCACCCCGGCGAATGGCCGCTGTGGCAGGACGCGGTCGCCGAGCCCGCCCTGCGCTGGCCGGAACCGGCGCCTGTCCATGACCCGGCGTCGCTGCAGGCGGACGACATCGCCGTCCGCATGGGCGGCGCCTGCCTGCTCGACGGCGTGTCGCTGCGGCTGTCCCCCGGCGAGGTGGGCGCGGTGCTCGGCCCCAACGGCGCCGGCAAGTCCACGCTGCTGTCGGTGCTGGCCGGGCTGCGCGCGCCCGACGCCGGGCAGGTGGTGCTGGGCGGGCGGCCGCTGCCGTCGCTGGCCGCCGCGGCGCTGGCGATGGAGCGCGCCGTGCTGCCACAGGACACCGGCGTGGCCTTCGACTTCTGTGTGCGGGACGTGGTGGAGCTGGGCCGTTACCCGCACCGCGGGGCCCCCACGCGCGACGAGGCCGGCATCGCGCAGGCGGCCATGGCGCTGACCGGTGTGGGCCACCTGGCTGGGCGCGCGCTCAACAGCCTCAGCGGCGGCGAGCGGGCGCGGGCGCAGCTGGCGCGTGTGCTGGCGCAGATCTGGCACCCGCTGCCCGGGGGCCGCCCGCGCTGGCTGCTGCTGGACGAGCCCACCGCCGCGCTGGACCTGCGCCACCAGCACGCCACCATGGCCACGGTGCGGCGCTGGGCGCGCGGGCAGGGCGTGGGGGTGCTGGCGGTGCTGCACGACCCCAACCTGGCCCTGCGCTACGCCGACCGGGTCTGGGTGCTGGACGGCGGCCGGCTGCAGGCCAGCGGTGCCCCGGCGCAGACCCTCACGCCCGCGCTGCTGCAGCGGGTCTGGGGCGTGCGGGCGCGGCCGGTGGTGGATGCCGACGGCTGCGTGCAGCTGCTGATGGCGCCGGGCGGGGACACAAGCAAGGACAGGGAGGACATGGCATGAACAACAGACTGGTGGTGGTGCGGGGGCGCGCGCTGTCGGCGGCGCAGGACCTGGCGCTGGAGCATGTGGCGCTGGTGGGGCGGCTGGGCCGGCTGCAGCAACGCGTCACCGAACAGCTGCAGGCCGGCGCGCGCCGGCAGGCCGCGCTGGAGGCCGAGAACCTGCGCCTGCGCTGCGAGCTGGTGCGCATGCGCACGGCGGTGGCCTGGGACCTGCGGCCGGCGGCGCTGCAGTCGCCCTCCAGGCCTGGTCCAAGGGCCGTCGCGCCGCGTGTGGATGCCGAGATGCGCGAGGCCCAGTCCGTGATCTGCCAGACCGGCTGTGCCGGCCACGCCCACCCCTGGCTGGAACCCGACGGGCAGTGCCGGCGCACCGGGCAGGCCTGCGACCGGCTGGAGGACGAGACCCTGTCCGCCGCCGCCCGCGGGGCAGGGCCGTCGGACCCGGAGTGACCCTGCCCGCAGTGGTCGCATCGGGTGGCACCGGGGTGGTGCCCGGCGGACGGGCGCACCATGATCCCCCGGCCCTGCGGCCGCCCGAAGGGAGCCACCCATGAACCCACCTCACATGCCGGGCCCTGCGCCGGAGCACGGCGCCTGGCGCACCGAACACGATTCGATGGGCGCGGTGTCCGTGCCGGCCCAGGCGCTCTACGGCGCGCAGACCCAGCGCGCCGTGCTCAACTTCCCGGTCAGCGGACAGCCCATGCCGGCGGGCTTCGTGCGTGCGCTGCTGCAGCTCAAGGCCGCCGCCGCACAGGCCAACGGCGAGCTGCAGGCCATTTCCGCCGCCGAGGCCGGGGCCATCGCGCAGGCCTGCGCCGCGCTGCTGGCGCTGGACGACGCGGCGCTGCTGCCGCACTTCCCGGTCGACGTGTTTCAGACCGGCTCGGGCACCAGCAGCCACATGAACGCCAACGAGGTGATTGCCACACTGGCCAGCCGCACGCTGGGCACGCCGGTGCACCCCAACGACCACGTCAACGCCAGCCAGAGCAGCAACGACATGGTGCCCAGCGCCATCCACGTGGCCGCGGCGCTGGCCCTGCACCAGCGCCTGCTGCCGGCGCTCGACCACCTGGTGGCGGTCACGCAGGCCAAGGCCGCGCAGACCCATGCCTACGTCAAGACCGGGCGCGCCCACCTCATGGACGCGACGCCGGTGCGCATGGGTCAGGCGCTGGCCGGCTGGGCGGCGCAGCTGGAGGCGGCGGCCGGGCCCCTGCGCGCCGCGTGCACCGCGCTGCTGCAGCTCGCGCTGGGCGGCACCGCGGTGGGCACCGGGGTGAACGCCGACCCGCGCTTCGCGCCGCTGTGCGCCGCCGCGCTGGCGCGCGCCACCGGCCTGCCGTTCGCGCCGGCCGCGAACCGCTTCGCACTGATGGGCGCGCAGGACACGGCGGTCGCCACCTCGGGCGCGCTCAAGACGCTGGCGGTGGCGCTGATGAAGATCGCCAACGACCTGCGCTGGATGAACTCCGGCCCGCTCGCGGGCCTGGGCGAGATCGAGCTGGAGAGCCTGCAGCCGGGCTCGTCCATCATGCCCGGCAAGGTCAACCCGGTGATCCCCGAGGCCACCGCGATGGTGGCGGCGCAGGTGATCGGCAACGACACCACCCTCAGCGTTGCCGGGCAGTCGGGCAACTTCGAGCTCAACGTGATGCTGCCGGTGATCGCGCGCAACCTGCTGGAGAGCATCGGCCTGCTGGCCAACGTGATGCCCCTGCTGGCGGACAAGGCCATCGCCAGTTTCAAGGTCAACGAGGTGCGGCTGCAGCAGGCGCTGGCGCGCAACCCCATGCTGGTGACCGCGCTCAACCCGGTGATCGGCTATGCGAAGGCCGCCGAGATCGCCAAGCAGGCCTACCGCGAGGGCCGGCCCATCGTCGATGTCGCGGTTGAACGCACCAGCCTGCCGCGCGAGGAACTGGAGCGGCTGCTCGACCCGGCGCGGCTGACCGGCGAGGACACGTAGCCGCTGCGCGGGGTTCGGTGCTCAGCCCACCGCAACCCAGTGGTTGTCGAGCTGCAGCGGTGCCATGGTGGGCCGGGCCTCGCCCTGGTCGCCGAGCACGCTGGTGGCGCCGCCCAGCCACCAGCGGCCGTCGCGGCTGGCCAAGGCGCAGGCTTCGCGGTGTGCCAGCGCGCGCTGCCAGACACCGCGCGCGTCGTACAGCGCCAGCTGGTGCGTGCGCGGACAGCTGACAGCGAAGCCGCCACCCGGCCAGGCGCAGATGTCGCCGCCGTAGCCGGCCACCGGCGGCTGGCCCTCGGCGGCGCGCAGGGTGCGGCCGTCCCACACCGCGAGCACCGGCGCGCCGGCCTTGTCGGTGGCCTGCGGGTGTTCGGCCTGCAGCGCGATGCCCAGCGTGCCCGAGACCGGGTCGAAGGCCAGGTGGCGCAGGCTCAGGAACGGGTCGGCCAGGCGCCACTGGCCCAGCAGGGCGCCGCTGTCCGGGTGCAGCGCCACCAGGGACGAATCCATGCGACCGAGTTCGCGCTTGCTGCGCCCGGTTTCGGGCAGCGTGGGGATGCCGCCGTTGGCCACCATCAGCGTGCCGGCGGGCAGGTCACCCACCGCCTGCGGCAGCGCCAGCAGCTGGTGCGGGTCCATGCCGTGCGTGGCCCACTCGCCGGTCTTCTCCAGCGACGCCGCGTCGCGCACGCCGATGCGGCCCTGCGCAGTGTCGAGGTTGGTTTCAGTGGTCCAGAGCGTGGTGCTGTCGGCGCGCGCGATCACGTGGCCGTTGAAGCGCCGGTCCTCGCCGATCCAGTGCCACTGCGTGCGGCCGCTGGCCGGGTGCCAGCGCAGCAGCCAGTCGCCCGGTCGCCGCGCGACCGCGAGCACCGAGCCTCCAGCCTCGGCCCACAGCCCGTGTGCCCGCGTCGGCACCACGAGCGACCGCTGCACCGACCACGAGGTGTCACCGACCCCCAGCAGGCCGATGCGCTGCTCGTCCTGCTGTTGCCAGGCCGCGAGCAGGGTGGCGTCGGAGCGCGCGGCACGGGCAACAGGCATGAGCGCCGAGCCAGCAGCCATCAACATCAGCCGCCGGCGCGAAATGCCTTCATCAAGCGGCCACCGCGGAACCGGCTTTGCCGGGCCGCCAGTGGCGTCCCCCCGGGGGGAAGACGCCGAAGGCGGCGCAGGGGGGTTAGTCTCCATCAGCATCAGAAAACCCCAGCGGCACATCCAGCGCCGCCGCCACCTCCGCCTGGAACAGCGTGGTCACGCCCTTGAGCGTCTTCGACAGCGCCATCAGCTCCTTCTCGCCCGCCTTCGCGGGCAGCGCGGCGATGGCGGCGTCGGCGCGGTCCAGCGCCTGGCCCCAGCGCTGCGCCACCGCAATGTGGCCCTTGCCCATCAGCAGGGCCTCGATGGGCACCAGGCCCTGGCCCGGCTGCGGCGGCTGGGCGCGCTGCGCGGCGCTCAGGCGCGCCTGCACCCGCAGCGCCTGCCACTGCGCTCGCCACTCGACTGCGTTGTCGGCAGGAGCCAGACGGGCGAACTCGGGCACGTGACCCTTGCCAGCCGTGCGGGCCTTCTGCACCGGCTGTTCGATGTGGGCCCAGCGCAGCCGCTCCAGGCCACCCAGCCACTGGTTGATCCACTCGGCGAAGGCGCTGCGGGCGGCGTCCTCGTCTTGCGTCCAGTCGCGCGCAGCGAGTGCGTCGAAATCAGTGCGCAGCGCCACCGCCTCGGCCTCGATGCCTTCGGCCACCAGCACGAGGTAGGGGCAGTGCGCGGGCGAGGGTGGGGCGGCCAGCAGCTGTTCCATGGCCGGAAAGCCCTTGGCCGGTGTGCCGATGGACTCCATGTCGGCCAGCGTCTTCGGCGCGCGCTCCAGCGCCTTGGCCAGCAGGGCAGGCCGTGTGGGCCAGAAGTCGATCTGCCGCTGCGAACGGCGCTCGATCACCGGGCCCAGCGCGGGGCTGGACAGGGTCTGCCACGACAGCAGGGCGCGGCGCCAGGCGTCCTTCAGCGCCGCGGGGGCGGCGGGGCCCGCGCAGTGCTGGCGCGCGGCAGCGGTCAGGGCTTTGGCCTGCGATTCGAAGTCGCGCGCCAGCGGCGGCAGGTGCTGCGCGTACAGGCCCTGCAGCGCGTCCTCGCCGCTGTAGTAGGGGAAGGCGAGCACGCCACCGGTCTGCGCGTGCAGACTGGTGACGGGCAGCGCCGCGATGGCCAGCAGGCCGGCCAGGGTGTGTCGGCGGTTGATCATGTTTGCGCCTTCACAAGGAGTTGACGAACGCGATCAGCGCGTCGCGGTCACGTTTCGAGAACTTCAGCACCTGGTCCTTGGACGCCAGTGCCTCGCCCCCATGCCACAGCACGGCTTCGAGCACGCCGTTGGCGCGGCCGTCGTGCAGCAGGCGCTGGTGGCCGTTCACGTCCTTGAACAGACCCACGCCCCACAGCGGCGGCGTCTTCCATTGCCGGCCATTCGCCTGGAAGTCCGGCCGGCCATCGGCCAGGCCCTCGCCCATGTCGTGCAGCAGCAGGTCGGTGTAGGGCCAGATGCGCTGGCCGGCCACCTTGGGGCTGGTCAGGCGCGGGAACAGCGGCTCGCCGGTGGTGTAGCCCGGGCGGTGGCAGGCAGCGCACTGGGCCTGCGCGAACAGCGCCTGACCGCGCAGCACCTGCGGGTCGTCGGGCTTGCGGCGCGCGGCCGGGGCCAGGGTGGCGGCGTAGAACACCACGTCGCCCAGGGTCTGGTCGTCGATCTCGGGCACCTGCGCGCTGGCCTGCGACGAAGGCATGAGCCCGTCGTGGCCGGTGCGCTTGCCGCCGCCGTGCGGTGCGGCCAGACAGTCTTTCTGCGCGGGCGCACAGGCCTCGCGCCAGTTGACGCTGCTGGTGATGCCCATGTCGCCCAGGAACGCGCCCGCGCTCTGGTGCGCCAGGCTGCCGGTGTTGGCCTTCCAGCCGAAGCGGCCGATGACCTCCTTCTGCGCGAAGGCGTCCCAGACGCGGTTGGACTGGCCCTTGATGGGGCCGGGCGCGGCGGCCTGCTCGCGCGCGTTGGCCAGGATCTCGCTCTCGGGAATGGCTTCGAGCAGACCCAGGCCGGCCATGTGCGGCGCAATGCGCGGGCTGACCATCACGTCCCTGGCCATCGGGCCGTAGCCGAGATCGGTGAAGCTGTAGACGGGTTGGTGCAGCGTGTAGCGCGTGCCGTCGGCGAAGCGGCCGTGCACCGGCGTGCTGCGGATGCGCACCGTGCCCTCGGGCTTCACGCCCTGGATGGCGGCGTTGTTGAACTGGTCACCGTAGGTCGGCTCGGGCACCACGCCGTCGTGCGGCGCGGGCGTGCCCGGCACCGAGAGGCGGAACAGCAGCGCCACCGTCGGGTCGGGCTCGGGGCCGAGCGTCTTCTTCCAGTCGGGCGGCGCACCACGGCCATCCATCACGTGGCAGCCGGCGCAGGAGCGCGCGATGAAGTGCGGGCCCAGGCCGTCGCGCGCCGTGGTGGAGGCGGGGGTCTCGACCCAGTTGCGCTTGAAGAAGGAGTTGCCGATGACAAAGCGCGTGCGCTCGGCATCGTCCAGGTTGGCCAGCGGGAAAGAAAACGAGTTCTTGCCCGTGGTGTGCACGGTGGTGGCACCGCCGGTGAATTCGCCCAGCGGGTCCGGGTCGGCGTCGGCGGCGGCCTGGCTGATCAGCAAGAGCGCCGCCACCCCGAGGGCGGCGGCTCCCATGGCTGGCGCAAGGCGCGTGGCTTTGGGTAGGAAGTTCATGAAGGATCAGGGCTCCACGAGGGTCAGCTTGGCGATGCCGACGGCGGAGGCCGACTCGACCAGCAGCTTGGACTGCGACACCAGGCTGGCGATCGTCTTCTCGATGGCCGGGTGGCCGGCCGAGCCCTTGACGATGGCGCGGTCGAACGGCGCGGGAATGGCCTCGGCGCCCTTCACGGAGTCGGCGATCTGGGCCGTGGTCTTCTCGGCCAGGGCCGGGTTCTTGGCGGCCACCAGGTCGCGCACACCCGGGCCCTTGAGCACGCTGCCGTCGCGGCGCGTGTACTCGCCGGTCCACACGTTCTGGATGCCCTTGGCGTTGCTCACCACGTCGCGGTGCGTGTTGTCGGAGAAGCAGGAGTGTTCGTCTTCTTGGTCCTGCGAATTCAGCGCCACTTCCATGCGCTCGCCCGAGAGTTCACCGCGCGAGAGCGAGCCCAGGCCGACGATGATCTTGCGCACCGACTCCTTGCCGCCCTTCTCGAACTTGGCGCGGTAGTTCTTGGCGTTGGGTTCCCAGGCCTTGACCATGGCCGACAGGTCGTCGATCAGCAGCTCGGTGGCCACGGTCAGGTACTGCGCGCGGCGCTCGGCGTTGGGGCCCTTGCCCACCACGTAGTCCTCGAACGAGCGGTTGCCCGGGCCGGTCTCGCTCTGGTCCTGGCCCCACAGCAGGAACTCGATGGCGTGCCAGCCGGCGCTGATGTTCTCTTCGCCGCCGCGCTCGTTGGCCTTGGCCAGCGCCGCCTTGGTGATCTTGAACTTGGCGTTGTTGACCATGCCCGCGCCGGCCTTGCCGGTCACGTAGTCCACATAGGCCTCGTCCAGCGGCCAGGCGTTGATCTGACCCTCGGGGCCCTTGTCGTCGTCGATCGGGCCGCCGTAGAAGCGGAAGGCCTCCGTCTGGCCGTAGAACTCGCGCGCGTCCAGCCAGGCCTTGCGGGCCTTGGTCAGGCCGTCGGCCGAGGGCGCCTTGGTGAACTCGGCGATGGCGGCCTGCAGGTCCTTGGCGGCGGCCAGGGTGTCGGCGTAGTTGGCGTGCACCAGAGCCGCGTAGTGGGTGGCCACGGCCTTGTGGTCGACGGCTGCAGCCGCCGCGGCCGCGGGTGCAGCGGTCTGGGCATGGGCCGGCAGCGAGGCGGCGGTCAGGGAAGCCAGGGCCAGCACGGCGGCGGCGACGGTGTGCAGTTTCATCGGTGGTTGCTCCAGTGGAAAGTAAATGAGAACGATTTTATTTTAGATGTGTTTGCCGGCGATCCGGACCGCCGACAGGGCTTGATGCCGATCAAGCTTTCAGAACCGGGTCTGCAGGCTCAGCGACACGTTGCGCGCCTCGCCCAGGTTGCCGGCCGACCAGCCGCCGCCGGCCCAGTACTTCTTGTTGAACAGGTTGTAGACGTTGCCCAGCAGGGTGAGCGCCTGGCCGCGGACCGAGAAGTCGTAGGCAAACCCGGCGTTGAAGACCGTGCGGGCCGGGATCTGCAGGGTGTTGGCGTCGGTGGTGTAGGACGCACCCGCGTAGCGGGCGGTGCCGTGCAGCTTCAGTCCCCGCACGGCCGGCACCAGGTACTGGACGCTGGCCGCCACCTGCCACCTGGGAGCAAACGACGGCGCATTGCCCTGGAGCGCAGCGTTGTCGATGGAGACCTTGTCGATGGTGGCGTCCAGATAGACCGCCGACAGGCCGACGCTCAGGGCCTTGCCCAGCGGGTAGGCGCCGCTGAGCTCCAGGCCCTGATAGGTCAGTCGGCCGTCCTGGGTGAGGAAGCGCTCGCCGCCGCGCAGTGCGTCGATCTGGTTGGCGCGTTCCACCCGGAACAGGGCCGCCGCGTAGTCGACGCCTTCGTGTTCGTGTTTGGCACCGATCTCGTACTGCTTCGACACCGTGGCCTTGAGCAGCTCGCCGGCGTTGGCGTAGGGCGGGCTGACGCGGGCACCGGGCTCCAGCCCTTCCACATAGCTGCCGTAGAGGCTGGTGTGGGCGTTTGGCTTGTGGATCAGCGCCAGGGTGGGACTGGTGTTGGTGATGTTGTAGGCGGAATCGACCGCCGGGTCGCCGTCCAGGTCCTTGATGCGGTAGCGCGTGAACCGCAGCCCGGCGATGGCCTGCCAGCGGTCATTGAAATGCAGCGTGTCGCTGGCGAAGACCGAGGTCTGGCGCGTGTCGGAGCTCACCGGCAGCAGCGCGAAGTCGGGGGTGCGGGTGGACCGGTACGTCTGCTCGCGGTAGAGGTTGCCGTTGAAGTCGTTCGACCAGTAGAACTCGCTGGCCCAGCGGTCGCGGCTGGCCTGCATGCCGGCCCCGGCCACCAGATCGTGCTTCAGGCCCGCGGCCTGCACCGTGCCCTGCAGCACCGCCTGCGAGAACACGTTGTCCAGCTGGCCGGCGAAGTTGTACATCGCGCCCCTGTAGTCGCCCTCTCGGTTGAGCAGGTCGGCAAAGGCCTTGTTGGAGCGGTGGTCCTTGCGCGAGAAGCCCAGCTGGGTCTTCAGCGTCCACTGGTCGTCGATGGCCCAGTCGATGCCGGTGGACGCCAGCAGGGTCTTGGTCCGGTAGTAGGCGTTGTCGACGTTGAGCTGGTCGTAGTCGTAGGTCACGGTGGGCAACTGCCCGCCGCTGCCCACGTGGTCGTAGGCTTCAAGGTAGAGCTGGATGGGCTCGGCCTGGTTGCGGCTGTCCTCGTAGACCAGGGTGTTGTGCCACTGGACCGAGCGGCTCAGCGACTGGTCGAGCGCGAGGGACGCGACCGTGCGGTCGATCTTGGCCGCGTTGTAGGCCGTGCCCTGTTCGGTGGCGACGTTGGCCCGCAGGCCGGTGTCCTCGGTCAGCCGCCGGCTGGTGTCCAGGTGCACCGTGGCCAGGCCCGGGTTGCGGTAGCCCAGCTGCACCAGGGTCTCGTTGTCGGCCTTGGGCCGCTTGAGCTGGTAGCTCAGCGCCCCGCCCGGTTCACCGAAGCCGTACATGAAGCCCGTCAGGCCCTTGAGGGCGGTGACGCTCTCGGTGATCTCGGTCGGAAAGTCGCCGCCCCAGTACAGCAGCATCGGGATGTCGTCGATGTAGGTGTTGCGCACCGGCAGGCCGCGGATCTGCGTGCCCCACCAGTCGGTCGCGAACGAGTTGGTCGGGGTCGAGACGGCGGCGTCCTTCGCGAAGATCTGGCCGATCGACTTGGCGCCGCGTTCGGCGATGTCGTCGCTGTCCACCGTGGCGACGGAAAACGGCGTGTCCAGCAGCTTCTTGTCGCCCAGGGCGCCAGTGCTGCTGTTCTTCGACAGGTAGCCCAGCGCAGACGCCGGGCCCAGGGCCTTGGCGGTGACCTTCACTTCGGGCAAGGCGGCGTCGGCACCGGGGGGCGTGCCGTTGGGCGCGGCGGGCCGGATGCTGACCGCCGCGCCGTCCACCGTGGCGCTCAGGCCGCTGCCGGCCAGCAGCCGGTCCAGCGCCTGGCGGGCGGTGAGCGGGCCGGTGACGGCGGGAGCGGTCTTGCCCGCGACCAGCGACTGCTGCACTGCGAGCTGCGCGCCGGTCTGTCGCGCCCAGGCGTTGAGCGCCTCGCCCAGCGGCTGGGCCGGCAGGGTGATGTTGATGGGCGCGGCATCGGGCGCCAGAGGGCTGCTGGCCTGGGCCCAGAGGGCGCCACAGGCGAAGGCCAGGGACAGGGCGAGGGCCAGCGGGGCGGGCCGGGGGGTGAAGCGGTGCATGGGATCTCCAACGACGTATAAAAAAAGCGGTCGTTCCGGTAGACGCACCAGCCCCGGTGTTGCCGGAGTGGCCCGCCACTTTTTTTGTGCGGCCGGTGGGCAGCGGTCAGTGCGCCGGCTTCAGGTGCACGCCGCGGGTGTCGGTGGCCAGCCGCAGCGGCAGCGCGGCCGTCAGCAGGCGGCGGGTGGCCGCGGCGTCGTGCGGGTCGAAGGTGCCGCTCAGCCGCAGGCCGGCCACCGCGGGGTCTACCGACGCGATGCCCTGGGGCGCGTAGCGCTCCAGTTCGGCCAGTGCCTGCGCCAGCGGCCGGTTGTCGATGCTCAGCAGGCGCTCGCGCCAGGGCGCCGCGCCACCGGCCGGCACACGCTCCACCGACCGAAGCCCGCCACCGGTGTCGAAGACGGCCCGCTGGTCGGCCTCCAGCAACAGCGGCTGCCACGCCGCCGCCGAGCCATCGCCGGGGGCCACGCGCACGCGCCCGTGCTCGACCGCCACCTCCACCCCGGCGCGCCCGGGCACCTCGGGTGTGAGCCGCACCGAGAAGCGTGTGCCCACCACGGTCACCTGCACCGCATCGGCCCGCACATGGAACGGTCGCGCGCTGTCGGGCGTCACGTCAAAGAAGGCCTGGCCCTGCAGCAGCCGCACCGTGCGGTGGCCGCGGTGGAAGGCCACCTCGATCCGCGTGGCGGTGTCCAGCCGCAGGTGGCTGCTGTCCGGCAGGGTCAGCCGCTGCTGCTGGCCGCGCCGGGTGCTGAACGCCTGCTGGTACAGGGGCTGCGCCCGCCAGTGCGCCCAGCCGGCCCAGCCGCCCAGGCAGGCCAGCCCGCCCACCGCCAGCACGGAGGTGATGGCGTGCCGGCGCGACGGCGTGCGGCCGGGCAGGGCCTGCGCGCAGGCGCGCATCGCCACCTTCAGGTGCGACTCCACCGTCTTCACGCTCACCCCCATGGCCTGCGCCACCTCGGCGCGGCTGAGGCCATCGATCTTGGCGAGCACAAAGGCTTCGCGCGCCCGCGGCGGCAGGGCGGCCAGGGTCTGTTCGAGCCGCTGCAGGCGCTGGCGGCTATCCAGGATCACTTCGGGCTGGTGCGTGTCCGGTCCGGCGTGTTCGTCCCGCTCGGGGCCGTCCGGGTCGAACGCCGCCAGGCTCGCCGCGCCGCGGACGGTGCTGCGGCGGTGGTGGTCGGTGAGCAGGTTGCGCGCCGTGGTGTAGAGCAGCGCGCGCGGCTCCATCACCGGGCGGGCGCCGGCGGCCGAATAGACGCGCGCAAAGCTCTCCTGTGTCAGGTCGGCCGCGAGGTCGCGGTTGCCCACCCGCCGGGTGAGGAAGTTCAGCAGCTCACCGTGAAACCGTTCGATCACGTCAGTGCCCGGTTCCGTCCGATACCGAGGGCGTGCCGCGCTCGATGCGCACCACCAGCGTGTCGCCCTCTCCCAGGACCTCGCCCTGGTCCGCCAGCCAGCGGGCCAGGCGCAGCGCGATCAGGGGATCGTCCAGCCGGGTTCTGCGGCCGTGATGCTCCAGCACCAGCGGCTGGCCGGGGCCGGCCTGGGCCCGCACCGGCAGGCGGTAGTAGAGGCGGCGTTCTTCCTTCGACGTGAAGCGCTCGATGAAACCCGCCCGCTCCAGATCGGCCAGCGCGTGCGCGATGCTGCTCACGTTCAGCGCACGCCCGGCCTGCATCGCGCTGCGGTACAGGTCCTCGCAGCACCGCGGCGCGCCGCCCGCCTGCGCCATCAGGTTCAGCACCGTGGTGCGCCCGAGGGTGGGGCGAAGGCCCGCCCCGCGCAGGGTCTGTGGGGTGTCGGCCGCGTTCATGCGGGCCGGACGTTGCGCCCGCCCAGCACCCAGGGCGCCAGCCACCGGGGCCGGCGGCTGAGCACCATGGCCACGCCCACCGCGCTGCCGGCCAGCAGCATGATCCAGACCAGCACCGCCATCGACGGCCAGTCGGCCGACAGACAGGCCAGGAGCGAGAGCAGCAAGGCCGCTGCGCCCAGGGCTCGCAGCCGCCGGCGCGGGCGCAGCGCCTCGTCGGCGTGCCGGTGCATCACCTGGCCCCAGTGCACCTCCATCGCCAGCGCGAGCCAGGCCATGCCGCTGAAGTTCAGCGCCGCGGCCAGCAGCAGCCAGAACGCCTCAGACATGGGCCACCTCCGCCGCAGCGTCGTGGGCCGGTTCGGCGGCGTTGCGGGGGGCACCCTGTTCGCGCCGGGCCAGCTGGCGCGCCGCCCAGCCGGCGATGGCCGCGCTCGCCAGCAGGCTCAGGTCCACGCCGGCCACGGCCCAGTAGGTCTCGGTGAACATGGTCTTGACCAGGTGGTCGCCGGTGGTGAGGGCATTGAGCACCACCGCCGCCACGGCCAGCGCCACGATGGCCCAGCACTGCTCGCGCCAGGCTGGGTTCATGCGGGCCTGGGCCACCGGGGCGCTGCGCACCAGGGCGTGCGCCAGGGCAAGCGCCCAGACGGCGAAGAAGACCGCCTTTTCCCAGTCGCCCTTGCCTGCCAGATCGGGCGGCAGCAGGCGGTTGGCCACCAGCATGCCGATGGCGGCGATCACCATGCCGGTGACCGTGGTCACGGCCAGCGCGTCGACCACGCGGCTTCCCTGTCCGCCCGCCTTCGCGTGCTGCTGCTTGCGCTTCTCGACAAAGAAGATGAAGCCGGTGGCGATGCAGACGCAGCCCAGCAGGCCACCCAGCACGTACAGCCAGCGCAGGAACCAGTGTTCGAAATGCTGCAGGTGCAGGCCGGTGAGGAACTCGTTGATCTCCGAGACCGGGCTGCGCGGCGGGTCCTCGCGCAGCAGCTCGCCGGTGCTGCCCTTGAAGTGGATGCCCTCGCCCACCAGCGCCACGCGGTCGCTGCCGGCGCGGTAGACGCTGACGTAGCTGTTGGCGTCGCCCACGTGGTGCACCATCAGAAAGCCCACCTCGCCCGCCATGTCGCGCGCGGCCCAGCGGCGTTTGGCTTCGGCCACCATCGCGTCCACCGAGGCCAGCGGCGCGGGCACACCGGCGGCCTGGTGCGGCAGGCCGGTTTCCTGCGCCTCCATCACCTCGTGGCGGTCGTGCAGGCCCTTGAGCTGGAACTGCGAGACCGGCAGAAAGTAGAAGGCCGCAAAGATCACCAGGCCGGTGAAGGCGAAGAAGAAGTGGAACGGCAGCGCAACCACGCCCGTCATGTTGTGCAGGTCCAGCGCGCTGCGCTGGGTGTGCTTCTTCGGCCGGAAGGTGAAGAACTCGCGGAAGATCTTGCGGTGGATCACCACGCCGCTGACCAGGGCGGCCAGCATCACCAGCGCGGCCAGGCCAACCAGGAAGATGCCCAGGTTCTTCCACTGCCAGTTCAGGCTGTAGTGCATGGGGTAGAACCAGTCGCTGCCGATCTTGAGCTGGTCGGCGCGCACCACGGCGCCACTGCGCGGGTCGATGGTGGTTTCGCCGTGGATGTGGTTGTGGCCGTCCGGGTCCTTGGCCAGCGGCACCTTGAAGCCGATGCCCATGCGCAGCACCGGGTCGCGGTGCGTGGTGTAGGCCCAGTACTCGTCGGCGGGCAGTTCCAGGCGCGGCGTCATCGGGCCTTTGGCCGGGTCGTGCAGCGTGGCCATGTTGGCCGCGTAGTCGGTCTGGTCGGGCTCGATCTTCCTGAACGCCGGCAGCAGCAGTTGATCGAACGACGGCATGGGCTGCGGGTCGAAGCGCGTCTCGGGAATGGCCCAACGGTCGATCTCGCGGTCGAACACCGAGAGCGAGCCGAAGAAGAACACCACGATCAGCACGAAGCCGATCACCAGGCCGAACCAGGTGTGCAGCCAGGCCATGGACTGCCGGACGTTCTGGAACATGGGGTTTCCTTTCAGGACAGGATCGCGCGCTGGAGGGCCCAGGCGGCGGTGAACAGCAGGGCCGCGCCCCCGGCCAGCACGGCCCAGACGCGGGCGATGCTGGCGGCGGCGAAGCTCCAGAGGAACAGGCCCAGGAACACCAGGAAGGCGAGCATGAGCACGCCCATCTCGGCGTCTTGGTACTCCACGCCCAGGCCCACCAGCGCCGCCACGCCGGCCGCCGCAAAGCCCCAGGTGAATGCGTAGGCGCCGAAGATGCCGGCGGTCACGCGGGCGGTGATGTGGGCCCGGGTCGGTGCGTGCCGTGCCATGGCTTCAGTACGCCCAGCTCAGCGTCACCGAGGCGCTGCGCGGCTCGCCGTAGTAGTTCTGGTCCCACAGCAGGCTGTTGAGGTACTTCTCGTCGGTGGTGTTGCGCAGGTTGGCCGTCAGGCTCCAGTGCTTGTTGAAGCGGTAGCGCGCCATCAGGTCCAGCAGGGCGTAGGCGTCCTGGGCCGAGGTGATGCCGCCGCCCTGGTCGCGCGAGATCGCGCTCTGCCATTTCAGGCTGGCGCCCAGCTCCAGGCCGGGCACCGCGTCGATGGCCACCGTGGTCGACAGGCGCAGGGTCTGGCGAGGCACGAAGGTGCGCACGTTCTGTCCGTCCTCGCCCTTGATGCGGTTCTGCGCGTAGCCGGCGCTGAGCTGCCAGCCCGGGGCCACGGTGCCGGCGATCTCGGCCTCGAAGCCGCGCGCCGTGGCGTCGACCCCGCGGTAGTAGGAGATGCCGTTGGCAAAGCCGGCGTACTCGGCGGTGTTGTCCTGCTGCGTGCGGAAGACGGCGAGGCTGGCGTTCAGGCGCTTGTCGGTCGACTCGAACTTCATGCCCACCTCACCGGTGCGGCCCTCCACCGGGTCGAGCACCGCGCCGCTGGCGTCCAGCTCGATCTGCGGGTTGAAGATGCTGGCGGCGCTGCCGTAGACCGAGACGTTCGGATGGACGTCGTAGACCAGGCCGGCAAAGGGCTGGGTCTTGCTGGCGCGGTAGTTGTGGTCGACGCCGTACTGCACGCCCGCGCTGCTGGCGCGCGTGAGGTTCAGCCCGGCGATCAGCTTGAGGCTGTCCGAGAGGCTGAACTTGCCGGCGCTGTAGACCGTGCGGCGCTTGTCGACGCGGTGGCCGAAGGCCGAGACGCCCTGGTCGAAGTCGGGCATCGCGAAGCTGCCGTCCAGCACCTGCTGCAGCGTCAGCGCCTGGCCCAGGTCGTCGTAGCTCGACGCCATGTCCACCTTGTTGCGGCCGGCCGAGGCGCCGAACACCGCCTCGTGCTGGCGGCCGCCGAGCTGGAACGGCCCCTTGAACTGCAGGTCGGCGAGGGTCTGGCGTTCCTGGTGGTCGTAGGTGGAGGGCCAGCTGAACAGGCCGGCGCCGGTCGCGCGGTCGGGCGTGCCGTAGATGTAGAGCATGGCCGTGTCCGAGCGGATGCGGCGCTGGTTGAGCGTGGCCTTGGCGCTCCAGCCGTTGCCCAGGTCGTGCAGCAGCTCGGCGAAGCTGCGGCCGTCGTTGGTGTTCCAGCGCGCCCAGGCTGGTGCGGAGCTGGCCGAGCTGTCGTAGTCGATGGCCGAGCCGTCGCTGTAGTACAGCGGCAGCGCGCCCCACATCAGGCCCTGGGGCCGGTTGTTCTGCTGGGCGTGTCCCAGGGTCAGCACGGTGGACGGGCCCAGGTCGGCCTCGATCACCCCCGAGGCCACCTGCTTGCGGGCCTGGTAGCGGTCGAGGTAGGAGTCCTTGTCTTCCTCGGCCACGATCAGGCGGCCGCGCAGGCTGCCGCTGGCGTTCAGCGGGCCGGCCAGGTCGGCGTCGACCCGGCGCAGGTTCCACGAGCCCAGGGTCAGGCCGGCGCTGGCCTGCAGCTGCGCGGTCGGGCGCTTGCGCACGAAGTTGACCGTGGCCGAGGGGTTGCCGGTGGACGAGAGCAGGCCGTTGGCGCCGCGCAGCACCTCGACGCGGTCGTAGATGGCGGTGTCCATGTCGCCGTTGAGCAGGCCCGAGGCGAAGGGCAGGCCGATGCCGTCTTCCTGGAAGTTGGTGATGTCGAAGCCGCGGGCCGAGAAGTAGGTGCGGTCGGTCTCGACCTTCTCGACCTGCACGCCGGTGACCCCGGACAGCAGAGTGCGCACCTCGTTGAGGCCGAAGGCCTGCATCTGGGCCTGCGAGGTCACGCTGATGGACTGGGGCGTCTCGCGCAGGCGCAGGTCCAGGCCGGTGGCCGAACTGGACACCGGCGCGCCGAAGGCCGGCGACTGTTCGGAGGGCGCGGCGATGGCGTTGGCGCGCACGACCACCGTGCCCAGCGCGGGCTCTGTGGCGGTGGCCGTCTGGGCCAGGGCGGACGGGGCCAGTCCGAACAGGACCGAACTGGCGAGGGCGATGCGGGAGGCGAGGGCGAGCGGGCTGAGCGCTGCCGGGGCAGACAGGTGGGTGTTCATGGATCAAGAGACAGCGGACCCGTCGGTCGACGGGGGTCATTGGCTGGCTCTTGGCGGCGCGCGCAGCAGGCGCGCCAGTGGCTGGCTGGTCTTAAATGATAACCATTATCAATAAATGTTTCAAGATGCCGTCGCGGCCCGTGCGGTCCCGGGCCCGCGCCGCGGCCTCAGGCCACCGCCCGCACCTGGACCTTGGCGAACATCCGCCGCACGTCGTCCGGCCGCGCCAGCCCGGTGCCGGCCGTCAGCAGCGCGGCCGAACCCGCGGCCACGCCCCAGGCAAAGGCCTGGTCCATTGGCATACCGTGCTGCCAGGCCCAGACCAGGCCGGCCACGAAGCTGTCGCCCGCGCCCACCGCGCTGGCCACCGGCATGTCCAGCGGCGGCGCAAACCACATCGCGTCGCGCGTGACCAGCAGTGCGCCCAGGTGGCCCAGGGTCAGCGCCACGATCTCGGTCTTGCCGTCCTGCACCAGCTGGCGCGCCGCGGCCTGCCACTGCGCCGGCGTCTCCAGCGCCTGGCCGCTGAGCTCGGCCAGCTCCTTGAGGTTGGGCTTGAACAGGAACACGCCCTCGGCCAGCGCCGCCGCCAGCGCCGGGCCCGAGGCGTCGAGCACCAGCTTGGCGCCGCGCTGGCGGCACAGGCGCGCGACGCGGGCATAGAAGTCGGCCGGCACGCCTGGCGGCAGGCTGCCGCTGGCGACCACCAGGTCGGGGAACGCCGCGAGCTGCTCCAGGTGCTGCAGGCAGGCCATCCACTCGGCCTCGCTCAGGTGCGGGCCGGGCATGACGAAGCGGAACTCGGCGCCGGTGCTGTGTTCGTGCACGGTGAAGCTGACGCGGGTTTCGTCGGCGATCGGCAGGAACACGCTGTCCAGCCCCTCGTCGCGCATGCGCTTTTCCAGCCACTGACCCGGGGAGCCACCGGTGGGGCACAGCGCCACGCAGCGTCCGCCCAGCCGCGTGAGCACGCGCGCCACGTTGACGCCGCCGCCGCCCGCGTCGTGCAGCGTGTCGCCGCAGCGCAGCTTGTGCGTGGGCACGACGGATTCGGTCTCGGTCGCGAGGTCGACCGAAGGGTTCATGGTCAGGCAGAGGATGCGGGGCGGGGTGTTCATGCGGCGGTTGTACCGCATGCGCCGCCCGGCGGCTTTGCCCCGCCTCAACGGATGTGTTTGGCCCGCTTGGCGAGAAAGGCCTGCGCCACGGTCATGCCGCGCCGGCCGGGGCGCACAGCGATGTCCTGTCCGGCCTGCACCGTGCCCGGCTGCGCCACGGCCAGGTACCAGCCGCAGTTGCAGGCATCCACCATGAGACGCCCTGCGTCGGGCAGCCCGGTCACGGCGTTGAACTTCGAGCAGGGTTCGCGCGGCGCGGTGACGCGCAGCACCAGATCGCCGATGGCCCATTCGTCGCCAATCCACACTTCGCTCTCGCGCAGGCCTTCCACACTCAGGTTCTCGCCGACGAAGCCGAACGGCAGCGGTTCGTCGAACATCGATACGCTGCGTTCGCGCCGCAGGCACTGCCAGGTCGGCAGGTGTTCCACCGGGTAGGCGTAGACCGCCTTGTCCAGGCCACCGTGGTAGGCCGGGTCGGCCTGTTCGTCGCCGGCCAGGCCCAGCGGTCCGACCGCCACCGCGCCGCCCACCGGTGTCTTGCCGATGGCCGACAGCACGCGCCGCTCACCCACCCTCAGGGGGCGGACCACGCCGGTCTGGACGCTGACGATCCGCGCCACCTCAGCCGCGCATCAGCGCTTCGATCTCGTCGGCCTTGACCGGCACGTCGCGCGTGATCAGCTCGCAGCCGGACTCGGTGACGATGGCGTCGTCCTCGATGCGGATGCCGATGTTCCAGAACGCCTCCGGCACACCCTCACCGGGGCGCACGTACAGGCCGGGCTCGATGGTCAGCGCCATGCCCGGGCGCAGGATGCGGCTGGGCCGGTCCTTGATCACTTCGCCGGACAGCGGGTCCTTGCGCTCGTTCACCGTGCCCACCTCGGTCGGCTCAACATAGCTGCCGCAGTCGTGCACGTCCATGCCCAGCCAGTGGCCGGTGCGGTGCATGTAGAACGGGAAGTAGGCGCGGCTGGCGATCACGTCCTGCGCGCTGCCGACCTTGTTCTTGTCCAGCAGCCCCACGTCCAGCAAGCCCTGGGCCAGCACGGCCACCGTGGCCTCGTGCGGGTCGGTGAAGCGGTTGCCGGGTTTCGTGGCGGCCACCGCAGCGTCCTGAGAGGCCAGCACCAGGTCGTACAGCGTGCGCTGCGGGCCGGTGAACGTGCCGTTCGCCGGGAAGGTGCGGGTGATGTCCGACGCATAACCGTCGAGCTCGCAGCCGGCGTCGATCAGCACCAGCTCGCCGCTGCGGATGGGCGCGGCGTCGGCGCGGTAGTGCAGCACGCAGGCGTTGGCGCCGGCGGCCACGATGCTGCCGTAGGCCGGATACTGCGAGCCGTGCTGGCGGAACTCGTGCAGCAGCTCGGCGTCCAGGTGGTACTCGCGCACGTCCTGCCCGGCGCGCAGCATGGCGGCGCTGCGCTGCATGGCGCGGATGTGGGCGCGCGCGCTGATCTGCGAGGCGCGGCGCATCACGGCCTGTTCGTGCGCGTCCTTGATCAGGCGCATCTCGTCCAGCGGGCCGCACAGGTCGCGCTGCTGCTCGGGGCAGAGCGCGCCGTAGCGCACGCGGGCGCGCACGGGTTCGAGCCAGCCGTTGATGCGGCCGTCCAGCCCCTTGTGGGTGGCGAACGGGTACCAGACCACGCTGCGGTTTTCCAGCAGCTTGGGCAGGCGCTGGTCCAGCTCGGTCGTCGGGAAGGCGGCCTGCACGCCCAGCGCGTCGGGCGCGGCGGCGGGACCCAGGCGGATGCCGTCCCAGATCTCGCGTTCTTGGTCCTTGGGGTTGCAGAACAGCGTCGCCTCGCCCTCGGCGGTCAGTACGAGCCAGGCGTTGGGCTCGGTGAAGCCGGTCAGGTAGTAGAAGTAGCTGTCGTGCCGGAACAGGAAGTCGCTGTCGCGGTTGCGCTGCTGCTCGGGCGCGGTGGGCACGATGGCGATGCCGCCGGGGGTCAGCTGCGCGGCCAGGCGGGCGCGGCGCTGTGCGTAGAGGGTGAATGAGGTCTGGGCGTCCATCGCCGCATTGTGCGGCTTTTGATTGCGCGCGTGCGGCGCAGGGTCAGCGGTTTAGTTCGTCCAGTCGCTCGGGCGTGCCCACGTCGGTCCAGGGCCCGTGGTACAGCTCGGCGCCCACGCGGCCGGCGTCCATCGCCTTGCGCAGCAGCGGCGCCAGCGGCTCGGCTGTGCCCTGCGGGTTGCCCGGGACGGTGTCGCTCCAGGGCGACTCGAACAGCTCGCGGCGGTACAGGCCGATGGTGCTGTAGGTGAAACGCTCGCCGTCGGCGGTGTTCAGCGCGCGGCCGTCGGCCGAGAGTCCGAAATCGCCCCGGGGGTTGTGCGGCGGGTTGGGCACCAGCCAGAGATGGGCCAGCCGGTCGCTGGCGACGAAGCGGTCCACGCTGTCCTGGCTGAAGACGAAGTCGGGCGCGTACACGTCGCCCGCCAGCACCCAGAACACCTCGCCCAGCAGGGGCAGGGCGCGCGAGATGCCGCCCGCCGTCTCCAGGGCGTAGCCGAAGTCCTGCCCTTCGTGCGAGAACCGCAGCTCGGCGTCCCGGTGCTGCTGCGGCCAGTCGGCGAAATGCGCCGCGATCTGCTCGCCCAGCCAGGCGGTGTTGATCACCAGCCGGTCAAAGCCGCCCCGCGACAGCGCTTCCATGGCCCACTGCATCAGGGGCTGGCCGCGCAGCGGCAGCAGGGGCTTGGGGGTGGTGTCGGTGAGCGGCCGCATGCGCATGCCCCGGCCGGCGGCCAGGATCATGGCGGGAATGGGCGTGTGGAGGGTGGAGGCCATGGTGGGTGCGCGTTCGGTGAACCGCCGCGCGCATTATGGTCCGCCGACGGGGGCCGATAAAATCCCCGGTTTCGGCCCGCGCCGACCCCTTCTCTCCTCCCCTCCCCCGCACCATGTCCGACGCTACCCCCAGCACCGCCCCCGCCCCCGTCTCTACCGTGAGCGCCCAGACCCAGGCCAACGCCATCCGCGCGCTCGCCATGGACGCGGTGCAGGCCGCCAACTCCGGCCACCCCGGCGCCCCCATGGGCATGGCCGACATGGCCGTCGCGCTGTGGGGCCGCCACCTGCGCCACAACCCGACCAACCCCGCCTGGGCCAACCGCGACCGCTTCGTGCTGTCCAACGGCCACGGCTCCATGCTGATCTATGCGCTGCTGCACCTGACGGGCTACAAGCTGCCGATCGGCGAACTCAAGAACTTCCGCCAGCTCGGCAGCAAGACCGCCGGCCACCCCGAAGTCGGGCACACGCCCGGCGTCGAGACGACCACCGGCCCGCTGGGCCAGGGCATCACCAACGCGGTGGGCATGGCGCTGGCCGAGAAGCTGCTGGCGTCCGAGTTCAACCGCGAAGGCCACTCAATAGTCGACCACCACACCTACGTGTTCCTGGGCGACGGCTGCCTGATGGAAGGCATCAGCCACGAGGCCGTGGCCCTGGCCGGCGCCTGGAAGCTCAACAAGCTGGTCGCCCTGTACGACGACAACGGCATCTCCATCGACGGCCAGGTCGCGCCCTGGTTCATCGACGACACCCCCCAGCGTTTTGAAGCCTGCGGCTGGAACGTGATCCGTGCCGTCGACGGCCACGACGCCGACGCCGTGAGCGCCGCCATCGCCGCCGCCAAGAACAGCGCCGACAAGCCGACCCTGATCTGCTGCAAGACCAGCATCGGCAAGGGCAGCCCGAACCGCGCCAACACCGCCAAGGCCCACGGCGAGCCGCTGGGCGCCGAAGAAATCAAGCTCACCCGCGAAGCCCTGGGCTGGAGCCACGAGCCGTTCAAGATCCCCAAGGACGTCTACGCCGCCTGGGACGCCAAGGACGCCGGCAAGGCCGCCGAGGCCGCCTGGAACGAGCAGTTCGCCGCCTACAAAGCCGCCTTCCCCGAGCTGGCCAAGGAATTCACCCGCCGCATGAAGGGCGAACTGCCGAAGTCGTTCAACCAGGTGGCCGTCAACGCCGCCGTCGAAGCCCACACCAAGGCCGAGACCGTGGCCAGCCGCAAGGCCAGCCAGATCGCGCTGGAGCACTTCACGGCGGCCCTGCCCGAGCTGCTGGGCGGCTCGGCCGACCTGACCGGCTCCAACCTGACCAACACCAAGTCCACGCCCAACCTGCGCTTTGACCTGGCCGGCAATGTCGTGAAGAACGACGCTGGCGTGGGCGGCCGCCACATCAACTACGGTGTGCGCGAATTCGGCATGGCCGCCATCATGAACGGCGTCGCCCTGCACGGCGGTTTCATCCCCTACGGCGGCACCTTCCTGACCTTCAGCGACTACAGCCGCAACGCGATCCGCATGGCCGCGCTGATGAAGCAGCGCGTGATCCATGTGTTCACCCACGACTCCATCGGTCTGGGCGAAGACGGCCCGACGCACCAGTCGATCGAACACGTCGCCAGCCTGCGCCTGATCCCGGGCCTGGACGTCTGGCGCCCCGCCGACACGGCCGAAACCGCCGTGGCCTGGGCCGTGGCCCTGCAGACCGCCAACCGCCCCAGCGCCCTGTGCCTGTCGCGCCAGAACCTGCCCTACGCGCCCAAGGCCGATCTGGCCGACATCAGCAAGGGCGGCTACGTGCTGTCCGAGCCGGCCGACGTGGGCCTCAAGAAGAAGGCCCAGGCCGTGATCATCGCCACCGGCTCCGAAGTGCAGCTGGCGCTCAAGGCGCAGGAACAGCTGGCCAAGGAACACAAGATCGCCGTGCGCGTCGTGTCCGTGCCCAGCACCAGCGTGTTCGACCGCCAGAGCGCAGAGTACAAGGCCGCCGTGCTGCCCAAGGGTCTGCCGCGTGTCGCCGTCGAGATGGGTTCGACCGACGGCTGGTGGAAGTACGGCGTGTCGGCCGTGGTCGGCATCGACACCTACGGCGAATCGGCCCCGGCGCCGGTGCTTTTCAAGCACTTCGGCTTCACCCCCGAGAACGTGGCCGACACGGTGCGCGCCGTGCTCGCCAAATAAGGTTTCCCCTTTTTTTTTCATCCATCACAGGAGCTGAGGACATGGCTATCAAAGTCGGTATCAACGGTTTCGGCCGCATCGGTCGCAACGTGCTGCGCAGCGCGATTCAGAACTTCCCGGACATCGAGATCGTGGCCATCAACGATCTGCTGGAGCCCGACTACCTGGCCTACATGCTCCAGTACGATAGCGTGCACGGCCGCTTCAAGGGCACCGTGTCCGTCGAGGGCAACACCCTGGTCGTCAATGGCAAGAAGATCCGCCTGACCGCCGAGAAGGACCCCGCCGCGCTGAAGTGGAACGAAGTGGGCGCCGACGTGGTGATCGAGTCCACCGGCATCTTCCTGGACAAGGCCGGTGGCGAGAAGCACCTGGCCGCGGGCGCCAAGAAGGTCATCTTCTCCGCCCCCTCCAAGGACGACACCCCGATGTTCGTCTTCGGCGTGAACGACAAGACCTACGCCGGCCAGGCCATCATCTCCAACGCCTCCTGCACCACCAACTGCCTGGCCCCCGTGGCCAAGGTGCTGCACGACAAGTGGGGCATCAAGCGCGGCCTGATGACGACGGTGCACGCAGCGACCGCCACCCAGAAGACCGTGGACGGCCCGTCCAACAAGGACTGGCGCGGTGGCCGTGGCATCCTGGAAAACATCATCCCGTCCTCCACCGGCGCTGCCAAGGCCGTGGGCGTGGTGATCCCCGAGCTGAACAAGAAGCTGACCGGCATGAGCTTCCGCGTGCCGACCTCCGACGTGTCGGTGGTGGACCTGACCGTGGAGCTCAACAGCGAAGCCAGCTACGAAGAGATCAAGGCCGAGATGAAGGCGCAGAGCCAGGGCGCGCTCAAGGGCGTGCTGGGCTACACGGAAGACAAGGTGGTGGCCACCGACTTCCGCGGCGAGACCTGCACCTCGGTGTTCGACGCCGACGCCGGCATCGCGCTGGACAAGACCTTCGTGAAGGTCGTGAGCTGGTATGACAACGAGTGGGGCTACTCGAACAAGTGCCTAGAAATGGTCCGCGTCGTGGCGAAGTAAGCTCCCCCCTGCGCCGCTTCGCGGCTTCCCCCCGTAGGGGGGACGCACCCTGTGGCCCGGCGAAGCCGGTTCCACGGGTGCCCTGGACTTAAAAAGCCGCTGTGGAAACAGCGGCTTTTTTTATTCGCAAGGCTGGAGTTTTTTCCCGGCCAGGGGCTCGCCCAGGCTTTCGATCGACGTGCGCTGCTCGTCGGTGATCGCGGGCAGGCGCAGGGCCCACGAGACGCTCTCGGGGCGTTCCAGGGCGGCGCGTGCGGTGCGCACGCCCTTCCTGGCGACGTCCTTGAGTGCCTGCTGCACCGACTCCTCGCTGGAGAAGGTGCCCAGCGCCAGGCCCGGCCCGGTCGTGGGCAGGTTGACTTCGCGGAACTCGATCTTGAGTTCGCGCAGCTCGCCCTTCTTCTTCTCCATCTGCTCGTCGTTGTAGCGGCCCATGTAGACGATCCAGCGGCCGGAGGACTTGGCCTCGCTGAACTGCCAGAGCGCGTCGTTCAGGCCGGTGCTGCCCAGCGCGGCGCGCAGCGCGTCGGCCTGTGGCGCCGTGAAGCCGCCGGCCTGCCAGCAGGACGTGGCGGGTGCGACTTCCGGCGAGCCGCTGGGGGCTGCCTCGGTGGCCTGGGCCAGTTCCTCGGCTTCGGCGCGGGGGCCATTGAGGAGGCGCAGCGTGCCCGGTTCGATCTGCGCGTTCAGCCGTTCGGGTTCGCTCTGCTGGACGGGCGCCAGGCCCAGCCCTGCCAGGAAACCCTGGGTCCAGGCGAAATACACCGCGTTGGCCAGCAGCAGGGCGATGGCGACGAGTCTCAGCATGGGCGCACGCTCACTTCCGCGCTGTGCACGGTGCGCAGCCCCTGTGCCGTTCGCACGCGCAGGGCGCCCTGCGCGTCGACGCCCTCGGCGGTGCCCTCTGTGCCGTCGGTCAGCCGCACGGCGCGGCCCAGCAGGGCATCGCGCTGTGCGAAACGGTTCGCAAAAGGAGCGAAGCCGTCCGCACCGAAGCGCAGCACGTCGCGCACCAACGCGGGTGCGACCAGGGCCAGGGTCTCACCGGCGGTCACGCCCATGCGCACCTCGGCCAGTCCGGCCGGCGGCATGGCCGCCACCGCACCAGGCGTGGCCAGCGACTGCACGACCGCAGCCTCGGGGCGTGCGATGTTGATGCCGACCCCGACCACCACGGTGCGCGGCGCCGAGGCACCATCACCGGTGCCCGCCGTCTCGACCAGGATGCCGCCCAGCTTGCGCTGCTGCAGCCAGAGGTCGTTGGGCCACTTCAGCTGCACGTCCGGGTGCAGGCTCTCTGCCAGGCTCACGCCGACCGCGAGCGACAGGCCCGACCAGTCGGCCGGGGCCAGCGGCAGCGCCAGCGAGAAGGTCAGCGATTGCCCCGCCCGGCTGTGCCAGCCCTTGCCCATGCGGCCGCGGCCGGCCGTCTGTTCCTCGGCCGCCAGCAGCACCGGCTCCAGCAGCCCGTCGCGGGCGCGGCGCATCAGTTCGCTGCTGGTCGAGTCGATGCGGGGCAGTACCTCGACGGTGAAGGTCGGCAGGTCGGTGACGACCGACTGCCAGACGGATTCGACGTGGGCGAGCAGGTCGGTCATCCGAGTTTCGTGGCGCGGCCACCGCGTTTGGGGGCCAGCAGCGTGCCGCGGCAGCTTTTCGAGCCGCACCAGCAGGGGTACTGCTTCTTGAGGGCCGGCGTGTAGGGTTCGTCGATCACCAGGCCGTAGTCGTAGAACAGCTCTTCGCCGGCCTTGATGTTGCGCAGTGCGCGGATGAATACCCGGCCCTCGTCGGTCTCGGCCTCGCAGTTGGGGTCGCAGCTGTGGTTGATCCAGCGCGAGGAGTTGCCGCCGTACTTGGCGTCGATGACGTGGTCCTCGTCGATGTGGAAATAGAAGGTGTGGTTGGGGTCCTGGGGGTCGTGCGGGTGGCGGCGCAGCGCCTCGTCCCAGCTGATGATCTCGCCCACGTACTCGATGACGGTTTCGCCTTCGGCCAGATCGACCAGGGCGTAGACCCCCTTGCCGTGAACGCCCGAGCGGCGGGTCTGGATGCGGCGTGCGGGGGCGGTTTTCTTCACGATCGGGAATTTTGGTAAGGTTGTTTCATGCAGGTGCGCGCGTGTATGCGTGCGCGCTCCCGTGCGCGTGTACACGCGCGTGAAGCCCAAATTGTAGAGATGAACAAAACACTGGTCATTGCAGAGAAGCCGTCCGTGGCCCAGGACATCGTGCGCGCCCTCACCCCGGTCGCGGGCAAGTTCGACAAGCACGACGACCATTTCGAGAACGAGCAGTACGTCGTGACCTCCGCCGTCGGCCACCTGGTGGAGATCGCCGCGCCCGAGCAGTTCGACGTCAAGCGCGGCAAGTGGAGCTTTGCCCACCTGCCGGTGCTGCCGCCGTTTTTCGAGCTCAAGCCCATCGACAAGACCAAGTCGCGCCTGTCGGCCGTGGTCCGGCTGGCCAAGCGCAAGGACGTGGCCCGCCTGATCAACGCCTGCGACGCGGGGCGCGAGGGCGAGCTGATCTTCCGCCTGATCGAGCAGTACGCCGGCGGGCAGAAAAGCGGCCAGTACCAGGGCCTGGGCAAGCCGGTCCAGCGGCTGTGGCTGCAGTCCATGACGCCGCAGGCCATTCGCGACGGGTTTGAAAAGCTGCGCAGCGACGAGCAGATGCGCGGTCTGGCCGACGCGGCGCGCAGCCGTTCGGAGGCCGACTGGCTGGTGGGCATCAACGGCACGCGGGCCATGACGGCCTTCAATTCGCGCGACGGCGGCTTCTTCCTGACCACAGTGGGCCGGGTGCAGACACCAACGCTGTCCATCGTGGTCGAGCGCGAGGAGCAGATCCGCGCCCACCGCAGCCGCGACTACTGGGAAATCCACGCGTCCTTCCTGGCCGAGGCCGGCGAATACCCCGGCAAGTGGTTCGACCCGGCGTTCAAGAAGCCCACGGGTGATGATGCCGACGCCGACCAGCGCGCCGACCGCCTGTGGGACCACCGCGAGGCCCTGGCCATCGTCGAGGCCGTGCGCGGCAAGGCCGCCAGCGTCACCGAAGAGAGCAAGCCCACCACGCAGGCCAGCGGCCTGCTGTACGACCTGACCAGCCTGCAGCGCGAGGCCAACGGCCGCTTCGGCTTCTCGGCCAAGACCACGCTGCAGCTGGCGCAGAGCCTGTACGAGCGCCACAAGGCCCTGACCTACCCCCGGACCGACTCGCGCCACCTGCCCGAGGACTACCTGGGCACGGTCAAGCAGACCTTCGAGATGCTGGCCGACAGCGGCATGAAGCACCTGGCGCCGCACGCGCTGACGGCGCTCAACGGCCACTACATCAAGCCCAGCAAGCGCATCTTTGACAACAGCAAGGTCTCGGACCACTTTGCCATCATCCCTACGCTGCAGGCGCCCAGCGGCCTGTCCGAAGCCGAGCAGAAACTGTACGACCTGGTGGTGCGCCGCTTCCTCGCGGTGTTCTTCCCCAGCGCCGAGTTCATGGTGACGACGCGCATTTCCAAGGTCCTGAACCACCACTTCAAGACCGAAGGCAAGGTGCTGGTCAAGCCGGGCTGGATGGCGGTGTACGGCAAGGAAGCGGCCGAGGACGTCGAGGGTGCGAAAGAAGGCGACAAGGGCCAGAACCTGGTGCCGGTGCGCGAGGGCGAGACCGTGCGCACCGAAACCGTCGAGGCCAAGGGCCTGAAGACCAAGCCGCCGGCGCGCTATTCGGAAGCCACGCTGCTGGGCGCGATGGAAGGCGCGGGCAAGTTCATCGAGGACGACGAGCTGCGTGAAGCCATGCAGGAAAAAGGCCTGGGCACCCCGGCCACGCGTGCGGCCATCATTGAAGGCTTGCTGAACGAGAAGTACATGCTGCGCGAAGGCCGGGAGATGATCCCGACCGCCAAAGCCTTCCAGCTCATGACCCTGCTGCGCGGCCTCGAGGTGGAAGAACTCTCGCGCCCCGAGCTGACCGGCGAGTGGGAATACAAGCTGGCCCAGATGGAGCATGGCAAGCTCTCGCGCGCCGCCTTCATGGCCGAGATCGCCGCCATGACCGAGCGCCTGGTGAAGAAGGCCAAGGAGTACGACCGCGACACCGTGCCGGGCAACTACGCCACGCTCGAAGCGCCCTGCCCCAACTGCGGTGGCGTGGTGAAGGAAAACTACCGCCGCTACGCCTGCACCGGCGCCGATGGCAACAGCGAGGGCTGCGGCTTCTCGTTCACCAAGTCGCCGGCGGGCCGCACGTTTGAAGTGGTCGAAGCCGAAGCCTTCCTGCGCGACCGGCACATCGGCCCGCTCGAAGGCTTCCGCTCCAAGGCCGGCTGGCCCTTCGTGGCCGAGATGACCCTCAAGTACAACGACGACGACAAGAACTGGAAGCTGGAGTTCGACTTCGGCGACGACAAGAACGCCGAAGAAACCGGCGAGCTGGTGGATTTCGCGGACCAGGAGAGCCTGGGCGCCTGCCCGGTCTGCGGCGCGCCGGTGTACGAGCACGGGGCCAACTACGTCTGCAGCAAGGCCGTGCCCACGGCCGCCCAGCCCACGCCCAGCTGCACGTTCAAGAGCGGCAAGATCATCCTGCAGCAGCCGGTGGCGCGCGAGCAGATGAGCAAGCTGCTGGAAACGGGCAAGACCGACCTGCTGGACAAGTTCGTCTCCATGCGCACGCGCCGCAGCTTCAAGGCCTTCCTGGCCTGGGACAACGAGGCGGGCAAGGTGAACTTCGAGTTCGAGCCGCGCGAGAGCAAGTTCCCGCCGCGCAAGACCGCCGGGGCCGCGGCCAAGGCTGCGCCGGCCAAGAAGGCCGCCGCAGCCAAGAAGGCGCCTGCTGCGAAAAAGGCCGCCGCGCCCAAGGCACCGCGCAAGACCACCGCTGCCACCGGCAAGCAGCCCAGTGCTGCGCTGGCCGCGGTGATCGGCGAAGGCGCGGTCTCGCGGCCCGAGGTGGTCAAGAAGCTGTGGGACTACATCAAGGCCAACGGCCTGCAGGACGCCAAGGACAAGCGCAAGGTGAACGCCGACGCCAAGCTGCGCCCGGTGTTCGGCAAGGACCAGGTGACCATGTTCGAGATCGCCGGCATCGTCGGACAGCACCTGGTCGACTGATCCCATCCACCACAACACCAGGAGACACGGTCCATGAGCCTCCAACTTTTCTTCGCCCCGGGCGCCTGCTCGTTCGTGCCGCACGCCATGCTGGAGCTGGCCGGCGTGCCGTTCGAGCCGACGATGGTCAAGCTGCACAAGGGCGAGCAGCGCAGTCCCGAGTACCTCGCGATGAACCCGCGCGGCCAGGTGCCGGTGCTGGTGGACGATGGCGAGGTCATCACGCAGATCGTGGCCATCCTGCTGCACCTGGACGCGAAATTCCCGCAGGCCGGCATCCTGCCCGCCTCGGGCCTGGCACGCACCCGCGCGCTGTCCACGCTGGCCTGGATGAACAACACGGTGCACCCGACCTTCACCCACGTGTTCATGCCGCAGAAGTTCACCGACGACGAAGGCGCGCAGAAGATCATTCGTGCCTTTGCGGCGGACAGCTACAAGGGCCTGCTCGGCGAGATCGAGGCCATGGCCGCCAAGGCCTCGCCCTGGCTGTGCGGCGAGGCGCCGTGTGCGCTGGACGCCTACGCGCTGACCCTGCTGCGCTGGGGTGGCTACGCCGGCATCGACCCGACGACGCTGCCCGCGACCTGGGCCCTGGTCCAGCGGTTCGCCGCGCTGCCGGCGGTGGCCCGCGTCATCGAGCGCGAGCGCCTGCAGTTGAACGTCTACCAGCCCGCTACCGCCTGAGCTCACTCATCGGCCCGGCGGCGCGCGGCGAACCGGACCGACACCCGGAGCCCGCGCCGCGGAGCGTCCGGGTGGGCGTCTTCCATCATCACGGCGGCACCGTGTTGCTGAGCAATCTCGTGCACGATCGCCAGCCCCAGGCCTGAGCCATCGACGTTGGTGCCCAGCGCCCGGTAGAAGGGTTGCAGCACCAGCTCGCGCTCGTTCTCCGGGATGCCCGGCCCGTTGTCTTCCACCTGCAGGATCTGCACACCGCTGAAGCGGTCGAACAGCACGCGTGCGGTCACCACGCCGCCGCGCCCGCTGTAGTTGATCGCGTTGTCGACCAGGTTGCGCGTCATCTCCTGCAGCAGTGTGGGGTTGCCGTCCATCAGGCAGATCTCGGGCATCTCGTCCGGGCCCTCGTAGCCCAGGTCGATGCCGTGTTCCAGCGCCCGGGGCACGGAGTCGCGCACCACGCCGGTGACCAGCTGTGCCAGATCGATCTGCGCCGTGGGCAGCGTGCGACCGGTGGTTTCCGCGCGGGCCAGGGCCAGCAGCTGGTTGACGGTGTGGGTGGCACGGGTGCTGGAGTGCGCGATCTGCTGCAGCGAGCTGCGGATCTCCTGCGGGTTGGATTCGCGCTGAGCCAGCTCGGCCTGCATGCGCAGGCCGGCCAGTGGGGTCTTGAGCTGGTGCGCGGCGTCAGCCAGGAAGCGCTTCTGTGTGGTGAGCGAGGTGGTCAGCCGGGCCAGCAGGTCGTTGATGGACGACACCAGCGGTGCCACCTCCTGCGGGATGAAGGACTCTTCGATCGGGCTGAGGTCGTCGGGCTTGCGGGCGCGGATCTTCTGCTCCAGATCGGAGAGCGGGCGGATGCCGCGCACCAGCGCCAGCCACACCAGCAGCACCGCCAGCGGCAGGATCACGAACTGGGGCACCATCACGCCCTTGATGATTTCAGTGGCCAGCGTCGAGCGCTTGCCCTTGGTTTCGGCCACCTGCATCAGCACCAGCTGGCTGGGGTCGTGGTGCCGCTCCAGCCAGGTGTAGGCCACGCGGACCTCGTCGCCGCGGACCTCGTCGTCGCGCAGCAATACCCGGCCGGCCGCCGGCACGTCGGTGTCCGGGGGCGGCGGGAAATCGGCCTCACCACTGATCACGCCCTGCCGGGCATCCCGGAGCTGGTAGTACACCAGGTCGCTGTCGTCGGCCTTGAGCAGGTCGCGCGCCTGCGGGGTCAGATTGAAGCTGACCTTGTTGTCCTTGGTGACGACAAACTGGGTGAGCGCCTGCAGGTTGAACTCGAGCGCGCGGTCAAAGGGCTTGGACGCAATGCCCTGGGCCACGAACCAGGTGAGTGCCAGCGACAGCGGCCACAGCAGCAGCAGCGGCGTGAGCATCCAATCCAGGATCTCTCCGAACAGGCTGCGCTGCTCGCGCTGGAACAGGCCGAAGGAGGTTCGGTGGCTGCCCTGCTTGTGGTCGGTCATGTCGGGGCAGAAGGGCGCTCAGGCGCTCAGATCTTTTCGAGGCAGTAGCCCAGACCCCGCACGGTGGCGATGCGGATGGGGCCTTTCTCGATCTTCTTGCGCAGACGGTGGATGTAGACCTCGATGGCGTTGTTGCTCACCTCTTCGCCCCACTCGCACAGCCGTTCCACCAGCTGGTCCTTGCTGACGAGGCGGCCGGCGCGCTGCAGCAGCACCTCCAGCAGGCCGAGTTCGCGCGCCGAGAGTTCGACCATCTTGCCGTCGATGGTGGCCACACGGCCGGCCTGGTCGTAGACCAGCGGGCCGTGCTTGATGGTGGAGCTGGCGCCGCCCATGCCACGGCGTGTGAGCGCGCGCACGCGGGCTTCGAGCTCCTGCAAAGAGAACGGCTTGGCCATGTAGTCGTCGGCGCCGTAGTCCAGGCCCTTGACCCGCTCATCGACGCTGTCGGCGGCCGTCAGGATCAGAACGGGCAGTGCCGAACCCCGCGAGCGCAGGCGCTTGAGCACCTCCAGGCCGTGCAGCTTGGGCAGGCCGAGATCGAGGATCAGCAGGTCGAACTCGTTGTTGGTCATCAGGGCCGCGTCGGCCTCGCTGCCGTTGGCCACGTGGTCGACCGCGGCACCCGCAGCCCGCAGACTGCGCAACAGACCGTCGGCCAGGACCTGGTCGTCTTCTGCAATCAGGATGCGCATGGGTGTCTCCTTACGGGTTCTGGGGTCATTGTAGGTGGCGCGCCTAGCGCGAAGCATACGCCTCCAGCCCCAGCGCGACCACGGTCGCCACCTCGGTGCCGACCTGCGCGCGGAACTCGGTTTCGGCCCGCGCCACGGCCAGCCGGAAGGCCTCCAGCCAGAGCAGGCCGGTCTCGGTGAAGACGATGCGCCGCGCGCGCGCGTCCAGCGGATCGGGCTCGCGCCGCACCAGGCCCCAGGCCTCGCATTGCGTCACCAGGTCGCCCATGGCCTGCTTGCTCATGCCCGCGGCCGCGGCCAGCTCGGTCAGGCGCGAGCCCTTGAGGGCGAGGTGGCGCGTGATGTGGATGTGGGCGGCACCGATCTGCTCGCGTGCGGCTAGGTTGGACAAGGCCAGAGGTACGTTGGCGTCGTGCGCCATCAGGAACAGCACACGTTCGTCAAAACGGCGCAGCGCATGACCTAGGACGCGACCCAGGTGGGTGGCCCGCCAGCGGTCGTCGGTGGTTGTGGAAGCGGATGAGACGGGCATGGCAAATGGTAAGGCAAACTGACCATTTATTGGCTTGCGGAGAGTTTATGTGGCGATACACTCCTGTTCAGACATCCAGCCTGTACATAAATCCACAGACTGATGCAAGTACCCACTCACACACTGGAGCACCACACATGGACAACGCCACCAACACCGAAAAAGCCAAGGCCTTGCAGGCCGCGCTGGCCCAGATCGAAAAGCAGTTCGGCAAGGGCACCATCATGCGCCTGGGCGAAGGCGAGGCCATTGAGGACATCCAGGTGGTTTCCACCGGTTCGCTGGGCCTGGACATTGCCCTGGGCGTCGGCGGCCTGCCGCGCGGCCGCGTCATCGAAATCTACGGTCCGGAATCTTCCGGCAAGACCACGCTGACCCTGCAGGTGATTGCCGAGATGCAGAAGCTCGGCGGCACCTGCGCTTTCGTCGACGCCGAACACGCGCTGGACATCCAGTACGCCCAGAAGCTGGGTGTGCACGTGCCCGATCTGCTGATCAGCCAGCCCGACACCGGTGAGCAGGCGCTGGAGATCGTCGATTCGCTGGTGCGCTCCGGTGCGGTTGATCTGGTGATCATCGACTCGGTCGCCGCGCTCACGCCCAAGGCCGAAATCGAAGGCGAGATGGGCGACAGCCTGCCCGGCCTGCAGGCCCGTCTGATGAGCCAGGCCCTGCGCAAGCTCACCGCCACCATCAAGAAGACCAACTGCACGGTCATCTTCATCAACCAGATCCGCATGAAGATCGGCGTGATGTTCGGTTCGCCCGAAACCACCACCGGCGGCAACGCACTCAAGTTCTACGCATCGGTCCGTCTGGACATCCGCCGCACCGGCACCATCAAGAAGGGCGAGGACGCGATCGGCAACGAGACCAAGGTAAAGGTGGTCAAGAACAAGGTTTCGCCCCCGTTCAAGACGGCCGAATTCGACATTCTGTTCGGCGAAGGCATCAGCCGCGAGGGCGAGATCCTCGATCTGGGCGTGCTGCACCGCGTGGTCGAGAAGTCCGGCGCCTGGTACGCCTACAACGGCGAGAAGATTGGCCAAGGTCGCGACAACGCCCGAGAGTTCCTCAAGGAGAACCCCGAGCTGCGCGTCGAGATCGAGAACAAGGTGCGCACCGAGCTGGGCGTGCCCCTGCTGCCGGTTGATGCAGGAGCCCAAGAGGCCGCTCCAGTCGCCAGGGGCAAGAAGGCGAAGACCGCCGAAGCCGAGGCCGCTGAATAAGTCCCGCGGTGGGGTTTGACAAGATATCGCTCAAGGGCCGCGCGCTGCGGCTGCTGGCTGGCCGCGAACACTCGCGTGCCGAGCTGGAGAAGAAGCTGGCGGCCCACGAGCAGGAGCCGGGTGAACTGCAGCGCGCCCTGGACGAGCTGCAGGCCAAAGGCTTCATCAGCGAACAGCGGGTGGTCGAGTCGGTGATCCACCGGCGGGCCGCCGGGCTGGGCGCTGGTCGCGTGAAGCAGGAGCTGCAGGCCAAGGGCGTCAGTGCCGAGGCGGTGGCCGAGGCGGTGGACCGGCTGCGAGGCACCGAGACCGAGCGGGCCCGCGAGGTCTGGCGCAAGAAGTTTGGCGAGCCTGCGGCGGACCCGGCAGGGCGTGCCAAGCAGATGCGGTTCCTCGCATCGCGCGGCTTTGGTGCCGAGGCGATCCGCCGAGTGGTCCGCGGTGCGGACGACGACTGATACGGCGGGCGTTACAGCCCCAGCATGAGCTGCAGATTCTGCACGGCCGCGCCACTGGCGCCTTTGCCGAGGTTGTCCAGGCGCGCGATGACGACGGCGTGGCGGTGCGTTTCGTTGGCGAACACGCGCAATTCGAGCTTGTTGGTGTCGTTCAGTGCGGTGGCGTCCAGCTTGCCGTCGGCGGGCGCGGGCAACACGCTGACCCAGCCGCCTTGCGCCGCACTGGCTGCGTAGTGCGCCACCAGCGCGTCGTGCAGATCGCTGGCCTTGGGCCGACCGGGCAACTCGTCCAGATGCAGCGGCAACTGCACCAGCATGCCCTGGCGGAAGTTGCCGACAGCCGGAATGAAGATGGGCCGGCGGCTCAGGCCGGTGTAGCGCTGGATTTCGGGGATGTGCTTGTGTGACAGGCCCAGCGCGTAGGCCTCGTGCAGCGGTGCGGTGCCGGCCTCGTAGGCCTCGATCATCGTGCGGCCACCGCCCGAATAACCGCTGACCGAGGGCAGCGACACCGGAAAGTCCCTGGGCAGCAGCCCTGCATCGACGAGAGGACGCAGGATCGCGATGGCTCCTGTTGCGTAGCACCCGGGGTTGGCGACGCGGTCCGCCTTCTGCACGGCCTCACCCTGGCCCGCACTCAGTTCGGGGAAGCCGTAGACCCAGCCCTCGTGGCAACGGTGGGCGGTAGAAGCATCGATGATGCGGGGCTTGCGGCCAGGCAGGCTGTCGATCATCGCGACCGACTCGATGGCCGCATCGTCGTGCAGGCACAGGACCACCAGGTCGGCTTCGGCCATCAGCGTTCTTTTGGCCTCCGGATCCTTGCGCCGCTCGGGCGCGATGCTCAACATCTCGATGGCGGGCATCTGCTGCAGACGTTCGCGGATCTGCAGGCCGGTGGTCCCGGCTTCGCCGTCGATGAAGATTCTGGCCATGGCAACTCCTGTGTGTGTCAGTCAGGGTTCAGCGATCGGCTCGATAATTATGCATTACGTAAGCCGTCGCTTATATGTATGCTGCGTCGCAGCATGATACAGTCGTCGGTTGCCGTGTCCACGAGTCCGCGCACCGGCTGTGCCCTTTGGCCGGATCGAACAACCCCAGTCCGAGAGAAACCTCATGAAGATTCACGAGTACCAAGGCAAGGAAATCTTGCGTCAGTTTGGTGTGCCGGTCCCCCGCGGCATTCCCGCGTTCACGGTGCAGGAAGCCGTTGAAGCCGCGCAGAAACTCGGTGGCCCGGTCTGGGTGGTCAAGGCCCAGATCCACGCCGGCGGCCGTGGCAAGGGTGGTGGTGTGAAGGTGGCCAAGTCGATCGACGATGTCAAGGCCCGTGCCTCGGACATCCTGGGCATGCAGCTGGTCACGCACCAGACCGGCCCCGAAGGCCAGAAGGTCCGCCGCCTCTACATCGAAGACGGCGCCGACATCAAGAACGAACTGTACGTGTCGCTGGTCACCGACCGCGCCACGCAGAAGGTCGCCCTGATCGCGTCGAGCGAAGGCGGCATGGACATCGAGGAAGTCGCCCACTCCACGCCTGAGAAGATCATCACCGAGATGATCGATCCGCTGACCGGCATCACCGAAGCGCAGTCGCGCAAGGTGGCGGCCGCCATCGGACTGACCGGTGCCTCGGTGGACCAGGCGGTTGATCTGTTCGCCAAGATCTACAAGTGCTACATGGACACCGACGCGTCGCTGGTGGAAATCAACCCGCTGAACTGCGACTCCAAGGGCAACCTGATGGCCCTGGACGCGAAGTTCAACTTTGACGCCAACGCCCTGTTCCGCCACCCCGAAATCGTGGCCTTCCGCGATCTGGACGAGGAAGACCCGGCTGAAATCGAGGCCTCCAAGTTCGACCTGGCCTACATCAGTCTGGACGGCAACATCGGTTGCCTGGTGAACGGCGCTGGTCTGGCCATGGCCACCATGGACACCATCAAGCTGTTCGGCGGCGAGCCGGCCAACTTCCTGGACGTGGGCGGCGGTGCCACCCCCGAAAAGGTCACCGAAGCCTTCAAGATCATGCTCAAGAACCCCAAGGTCGAAGGCATCCTGGTCAACATCTTCGGCGGCATCATGAAGTGCGACACCATCGCCACCGGCGTGATCACCGCCTGCAAGGCCGTGAACCTGAACGTGCCGCTGGTCGTGCGCATGAAGGGCACCAACGAAGAACTGGGCAAGAAGATGCTGGCCGAGTCCGGCCTGCCCATCATCGCCGCCGACACCATGGCCGAAGCCGCGACCAAGATCGTCGCCGCCGTCAAATAAGCCCCGGAGAAGTACACCATGTCGATCTACGTCAACAAAGACACCAAGGTCATCACCCAGGGCATCACGGGCAAGACCGGTCAGTTCCACACCGAGAAGTGCCAGGAGTACGCGAACGGCAAGAACTGCTTCGTGGCCGGCGTGAACCCCAAGAAGGCCGGTGAGTCGATCTTCAACATCCCGATCTACGCCTCTGTCAAGGAAGCCGCCCAGCAGACCGGTGCCACCGTGTCCGTGATCTATGTGCCGCCCGCAGGTGCTGCGGACGCGATCTGGGAAGCCGTTGAAGCCGACCTGGACCTGGCCATCTGCATCACCGAAGGCATTCCGGTCAAGGACATGCTGATGGTGCGCAACAAGATGAAGGCCAAGGAGGCCGCTGGCGGCAAGAAGACCTTGCTGCTGGGCCCCAACTGCCCTGGCCTGATCACGCCTGATGAAATCAAGATCGGCATCATGCCCGGTCACATCCACCGCAAGGGCCGTATCGGCGTGGTGTCCCGTTCGGGCACGCTGACGTACGAAGCCGTGGCCATGCTGACGGAAGTGGGCCTGGGCCAGTCGAGCGCTGTGGGCATTGGTGGCGACCCCATCAATGGCCTCAAGCACATCGACGTGATGAAGGCTTTCAACGACGATCCAGACACCGATGCCGTGATCATGATCGGCGAAATCGGCGGTCCGGACGAAGCCGAAGCCGCCCAATGGTGCAAGGCCAACATGAAGAAGCCCGTAGTCGGCTTCATTGCTGGCGTGACGGCCCCCCCCGGCAAGCGCATGGGCCACGCCGGCGCGCTGATCTCCGGTGGTGCCGACACGGCCGACGCCAAGCTCGCCATCATGGAGGAGTGTGGTTTCGTGATCACGCGCAACCCCTCCGAGCTGGGCAAGCTGCTCAAAGCGCAGCTGTAATCAGCGTCGACGAGGAGAGAAAAGGCCACGCATTCGTGGCCTTTTTTGTTCTGTTGGCAGCCGATGGTTCAAAGTCTCATGCCTGCTGTGAAGCTGTGAAAAGACAGGTGACTGTCTTCAAAGTGTGACAAATGTCTCAGGGGGCAACTGTCGCGGAATCTGATTCAAGCTATAAAACCGGTCTACATGATCTTCGAGTACTACAGCCAGACAGATCCCGGCCTGATTCGTGAAAACAACGAAGATTCGGTCGCGCTCGATCCCGCCAACCAGGTGGTCGTTCTGGCCGATGGCATGGGTGGGTACAACGCTGGGGAAGTGGCCAGTGCCATGGCCACGGGCTTTATCCACAACGAACTGGGTCGCTGGATGACCGAGGGCGGTCATGAGGCGCATGCGCGCGAACTCAAGCGGGCCATGGAGATTTGTGTCGACAACGCCAACCGCTCGATCTTCAATGCGGCCAACTCCAATCCGCTGTACGCGGGGATGGGCACCACGCTGGTCATGGGGGTGTTTCAGGGTGCCCGGGCCATGATCGGGCATGTGGGTGATTCGCGCTGCTACCGCCTGCGCGGTGGGGTTCTTCAGCAGATCACCCGCGACCATTCGCTGCTGCAGGAGCAGATCGACGCCGGGCTGATTTCGGTGGAGCAGGCGCAGTTTGCCACCCACAAGAATCTGGTCACCAGGGCCTTGGGCGTTGAAGACACCGTGCTGCTGGAGGTCAACGAATTCCGGGTCGAGGACGGCGATGTCTACCTGTTCTGTTCCGACGGTCTGAGCGACATGGTGCCCGATGAGCGCATCGCTGAGATCCTGCTGGAAGAAGCAGGGCTAGAGGCCACAGGACGCAACCTTGTCGACTGTGCCAACGTCAACGGGGGTCGCGATAATATTTCGGTGATACTGGCCCAGGCCCGTGCCAAACCGGTCAAGAGGGGCCTGTTGTCGCGTATGCTGGGGCAGCCGTAAACAATTGGCATTAGTTATTAGGTTCCAGAGGAGTCGGCCATGCCGAAAATGATCGTTTCCATCGATGGCGTCGTCATCAAGGAAGTGCAGCTCACCAAGGATCGCACGACGCTGGGCCGTCGGCCGTACAACGACATCGTGATCGATAACCTGGCGGTCAGCGGCGAACACGCCGTCATGCAGATGTCCGGTGCGGATGTGTTCCTGGAAGACCTCAACAGCACCAACGGAACGTACGTCAACGGCAAGGCGATCAAGAAGCAGCAGCTGCAGAACGGCGACACCGTCGAGATCGGCAAGTACAAGATCAAGTTCTTCCACGACGGGGCCTCCGATCAACAGGAAAAGACGACGGTGATCAATTCGGGTGCGGTGATGGCATCCGAGTCCTCGACGGTGGGAGAAGCCTCCATCCGGGTCATGTCCGGAGCGGCCGCTGGCCGCGAGGTGCCCCTGGTCAAGGTGGTGACGACGATCGGCAAACCCGGGGTTGCCGTGGCGGCCATCACCCGCCGCCCGCATGGATTCGTCGTCGCGCTCGTGGAGGGCGCAGTCAAGCCCACGGTGAACGGCAGGGCGCTGACCACGGAGGCTGTGAACCTCCAGAACGGTGACCTGATCGAGCTGGCTGGCACCCAGATGCAGTTCGTCCAGGCCTGACGGGCCAGCCTGCCTGCGGGCGTCGCCGACGTTTGGCGCCCCGCCTCCAATGCAACGTTCCATGCAGGCCTTGAGCAGACACGGCCGGCGCGTGGCAGTTTCGCTGTTGCCGCTTTTGCTGGGTGTGCTGCATGTCCTGGGGCTGCTGCCCATGGATGGCCTGCAGCGGCTCGATGACCAGATCTACGACGCGCGCCTGCGCTGGACCATGCCGGCGACCCTGGATGAGCGTGTCGTGATCGTGGACATCGATGAACAGAGCCTGGCCGAAGTGGGGCGCTGGCCCTGGCCCAGAAACCGCGTGGCGGACTTGGTGGACGCGCTGTTTGATCGCCACCAGATTGCCTTGCTCGGCATGGACACCGTGTTTGCAGAGCCGGACGCCAGTTCCGGCTTGCCACAACTGGAGCGGCTGGCTCGCGAAGACCTGAAAGACCTTCCGGCGTTTTCTGAGGCGCTCGCACGGCTGCGCCCGGGACTGGACAACGACCGGCGCCTGGCCGATGCCTTGCGCGGACGGCCGGTGGTGATGGGCTTCTACTTCAGCAACGAATCCGGCAGCCGGACGTCCGGAACTTTGCCCGAGCCCGTGCTCAGGCTCGGCGACCTGCAGGGCCGCACTCTGCAGGCCACGCAGTGGACTGGGTACGGATCCAATCTGCCGGATCTGGTGTCGGCCGCGCCACTGGCGGGATTCTTCAATGCCGTGCCCGGTGACGACGGAATGGTGCGATCCCTCCCCCTGCTGGCCGATCACAACGGGGCCTACTACGAATCCTTGTCCCTCGCCATGTTCCGGAAGATCTCCGGCATGCCGACGGTTGAGCCGCGTTACCCGCCGCAGCCGGCGTTGGGGGATCGCTACGACCTGCCGCGCAGCATCGCACTGCGCAAGAACAATGGGGTGCTGGAGATCCCGGTGGACGAACGATTGGCGGTGCTGGTGCCTTTTCGCGGGCCCGGTGGTCCGCAGGGCGGCTCGTTTCGCTATGTTTCGGCGTCGGATGTGCTGACCAACCGGGTGGCGTCCGACTTGTTGAAGGGCCGCATCGTGCTGCTGGGCACCACCGCCCCTGGCCTGCTGGACCTGCGCGCCACACCCGTGGGAGAGGCCTATCCCGGTGTCGAAACCCACGCCAACGTGCTGACCGCACTGATGGATGGGCGCATGGTGGCCCGGCCCGACTACGCCGCTGGTTACGAGCTGGTCGTGCTGCTGCTGGCCGGTCTGGTGCTGGCGTTCGGGCTGCCTCTGGTGGGCGCTGCCGGTGCCGTGTGTCTGAGCCTGGCGGTGTTCGCTGCTGTGGTGGGGCTCAACACCTGGCTCTACCTGGGCCACGGTCTGGCGCTGCCCATGGCCGGTACCCTGGTGATGGCAGGGCTCACCTTCGTGATCAACATGAGCTACGGCTACCTGGTGGAAAGCCGGGCCAAGCGGGAGCTGGCCCAGTTGTTCGGTACCTACGTACCGCCGGAGCTGGTCGACGAGATGGTCAGGGACCCCGACAGCTACAGCATGGAAGCCAGCACGCGGGAACTGACTGTGTTGTTCTGCGACATGCGCGGTTTCACGGCTATTGCCGAATCCATGCCACCCACCGGGCTGCAGGCGCTGCTCAACACCGTGTTCAGTCGACTCACACGCGTGATCCGCCTGCACCGCGGCACCATCGACAAATACATGGGCGACTGCGTAATGGCCTTCTGGGGTGCCCCTGTCGAAACACGGGGGCACGCCGCATTGGCGGTGCAGACCGCGCTGGACATGGCCGCCGAGATCACGACCATCAACCATGAACGCCAGGCCGCACACCTGCCCGCCATCGGCGTTGGCATCGGGCTGAACACAGGGGACATGTGCGTGGGCGACATGGGCTCGGACGTGCGGCGAAGCTACACCGTGGTCGGCGACGCGGTGAACCTCGGTGCGCGTCTGGAAGGGCTGACCCGTGTGTACGGTGTCGACGTGGTGGCCAGCGAATCCACGCGCCGCCAGGCACCCGGCTTTGTCTGGCAGGAGCTGGACAGGGTGCGTGTCAAAGGCAAGGCACAGGCCGTGGCCATCCACACGCCGCTGTGCACCGCCGACCAGCTCACGCCCGCGCTGGCCGAAGAGCTGGAGGAGTGGCAGAAGGCTCTGCATGCCTGGCGCCAGCAGGATTGGGACCAGTGCGTCGCCTATCTAGGGCAGCTGCAGCGCAAGAATGCCAAAAAAGTCCTTTACCGGCTCTACGCCGAACGGGTAGTCTCCATGCGGGTCGAGCCTCCGTCTCCGGACTGGGACGGCTCCACTGCGTTCGACACCAAATAATCCGCCCGCACGGGCCACCAACTCCTGGAACATTGATGAGGGTACGCGTACTGGGCTGCTCAGGCGCCATATCGCAAGGCTGCCGGACGACCTCCTTCCTGCTCGACGACGATGTGCTGATCGACGCCGGGACGGGGGTGGGCGATCTCAGCCTCGACGAAATGGCCCGGGTCGACCACGTGCTGCTGACCCACTCCCACCTCGACCATGTGGCCAGCCTGCCCCTGATGCTCGATGCGGTGGCCGCGCGGCGGCTGGCGGCCGGTGCCGCTCCGCTGGTGGTGCACGCCCTGCCGGGCACGATCTCCGCGCTGAAGGTGCACATCTTCAACAACCTGATCTGGCCCGACTTTTCGACCATCCCCAGCGCCGAGACCCCGCTGATGCGCTTCGTACCGATTACCGTGGGCGAACTGCTGCGCGTGGGCGGCAAACACATCGAGGTGCTGCCTGCTGTGCACACCGTGCCCGCGGTGGGCTACGCGGTGGACAGCCCCAGCGGCCACTGGGTGTTCAGCGGTGACACCGAGCGCAACCCGGCGTTCTGGCAGCGCGTCAACCGGATCGATGTGGCCATGCTGATCATCGAGACCGCCTTCAGCGACCGGGAGCGCGAGCTGGCCCAGCGCAGCCTGCATCTGGCGCCCAGCTCGCTGGCCGACGAGCTGGACCAGATCGACCGCAGCCGACGCTTCCCGATCTACATCACCCACACCAAGCCGGCCGAGACCGGGTTGATCATGGAAGAGATCCGCCGCTTCGACGACATGCCGAGCCGGGGGGGCGATGTGCGCCACGACATCCGCTGGCTCAGCGCAGGGCAGACCTTCGAACTCTGACAATTTTTGTCGGGCGCGCGCCTGGTGACAAAAATTGTCAGTGACCACCAGCGACAGAGGACACAAATCGTCACTGGTCGGGGTCGGTCCGTGAAAAAGCACGCAAAAAGCAGGGCAGTTCAGGTTGGCACGCTCCATGCGAAGAAGTGCCTGTCCTCAACCCACAACCCCCTCCAAGGAGTTTTCAATGAAGCGTTCCCTGCAAAAAGGTTTCACCCTGATCGAACTGATGATCGTGGTGGCCATCATCGGTATCTTGGCTGCGGTGGCGCTGCCGGCGTATCAAGACTACACGGTGCGTGCCCGTGTGACGGAAGGTATCTCTCTGGCTACTGGTGCCAAGAAGCTGGTGGAAACCGATGCGGGTACGGCGGCTGAACTCACGGCGCTGGCCGACACGTTCAACGCGCAGGTCGGTGGCGCTGGCGCGGTGTCCAAGTACGTCGAGTCCGTTCAGATCAACGCCGACAACGGTGAGGTTACCGTGACCTTCAACGAAGCAAACATCGGTGCCATTCCGGACGCATCTACTCTGGTTTACACGCCGTATGTTCAGTTGGCCGGCGGTCCCGTTCAACTCGAAACGGCTCTGACTGGCACCGATACCGGCACGATGGACTGGGGTTGCGCTTCGGATTCCAACGCAGTGTCCAGCGGCGCAACGCGTAACTTGGCTGCCGTCACCCCTGGAACGCTGCCTGCCAAATACGCGCCCAGCGAGTGCCGTTAATTCGTCAAAGGCAATTGCTTTGGATAGAAGGGGGCGATGCCCCCTTTTTTACGCCAGCAGCTCGAACTTTTTGTTACATCGCTGGGGGTGCATATGAAACAGCACGGCTTTACCCTGATCGAGCTAATGATCGTAGTAGCGATTATTGGCATCTTGGCGGCGGTCGCTTTGCCGGCCTATCAGGACTACACTGTCCGGGCCCGCATCACCGAAGGCATCGCGGTGGCCCAGGGAGCGAGGTTGATGGTGGCCACAGAAGCCACCACGCAAGCCGACTTGGCCGCTTCAGCCACTACGTACAACGACGCGGCGGGTGGACTTGGCGCGGTGTCAAAGTACGTGAGCAGTGTGCAGGTTGACGGGGTGACCGGGGAGGTGACGGTCGAGTTCAATCCGGCCAACATCGGTGCTATTCCAGCCAATTCCACGCTGGTGTACACGCCATATGTACATGTAGCTGCCGGACCGTTGCAGCTGGAAGACGCGCTGGCGGGCAATGAAACTGGTTCCGTCGACTGGGGGTGTGCTTCCGATAGCAATGCGGTTTCTGGTGGTCCAGACCGCAATCTTCCGGCACTGACCATGGGTACACTCCCCGCCAAATACGCGCCCAGCGAGTGCCGCTGAATCTTCTTTTTAGCAGAGCATTCGGCCCAGGGCATGCCCTGGGCTTTTTTATGGTCAAAAATACGATGAGAGAAGCCACAACCTCCCGCTGGCACTTGCGGTCTCGTATCCGGGCTTCCGGTGTGCACCTAGGCATTTCCGCGCTGGTGGCCGGCTGTGCGGCTGCTTTGGTCTTTTTCTTCTGGTTTCCCTATCCCTACAGGGTAATTGCAGGGGGCCAGGACCTGTTTTGGCTCATGGTGTCAGTGGACGTCGTGCTGGGGCCGTTGCTCACCCTGGTGGTTTTCGACATTCGCAAGCCCCGCAACGAACTAGCTCGAGATCTTTCCGTCATTGCTGCGATACAACTGACCGCGCTTGCCTACGGTCTGTGGTCCGTCTATCAATCGCGTCCGGTGTATTTGGTGCATGAAGTGGATCGATTGGTGGCTGTAAGTGCTGCGGATGTGGATCCCGAAGATCTTCCAAAAGCGGCACCGGCTTTTCGCACTCTTCCTTTTGCCGGCGCGCGCCTGATTGGTCTTCGGGAGTCTCGCGACGGTGAAGAGCGTATGAAGTCGTTCGAATTGGCCTTGGCTGGGAAAGACCTGTCTCTGCGACCAGAATATTGGCAGCCTATCAGCGACCAAAACCGGCAGGTGATGCGCCAGCGGGCCAAGCCATTGGCTTTCTTGTCGGCCAGATCACAGGAAACCGAGTCCATGGTTTCGGCGTGGGTGCTCGAGAACGGCAGGAAGATCGAGGACTTGGTTTACTTGCCCTTGACAGCCCGAAAAACGATCTGGACGGCTGTTCTGGACTCCGAAACCCTGGAGATAGTCGGCTATCTGCCGGTGGATGGCTTTTAGGGCGCCACAAAACTCCCACTCTTCCCCCCATGCTTCTCCATCAGCCGCACCCCGCTGATGGTCATGCCGCGGTCCACCGCTTTGCACATGTCGTAGATCGTCAACAGTGCCGCGCTGGTGGCGGTGAGGGCTTCCATCTCCACGCCGGTCTGGCCGGTGCATTCGGCGGTCGCCCGGCACAGCACGCTGCTTGACGCCTCATCCACTTCGAATTCCACCGCCACCCGGGTGAGTGCAATCGGGTGGCACAGGGGGATCAGGTCGCTGGTTTTCTTGGCGCCCTGGATGCCGGCGATGCGGGCAATGCCCAGCACGTCGCCCTTCTTGGCGCTGCCGCTGCGGATGAGCGCCAGCGTGGCGGGCATCATGGTGATGCGGCCCTCTGCGATGGCCACCCGGTGGGTGCTGGCCTTGGCCGACACGTCCACCATGTGGGCCTGGCCCTGGGCGTCGAAGTGGGTGAGAGGGCTGGGCGGCTGGGCGGATGTGTCGGGCATGGTGGCTGGTCTTTGCTCGGTCTTTACAGAAACCTCTGGGGCTTGGCGGCATCATACGAGGATGGTTTTCCACACCCGCTCCCCGCTGTCGCCGCCTTTCCGCCGCTGGTCTGTCGCCGTGCTCGCTGCCGCGCTGCTGCTTCCGCCCTCAGCGGTCACGCACGCGCAGTCCGGTGTCAACCTACCGTCGCTGGGAGACGGCGCGGGCATGTCCATCGCTGCCGAGCGGCGGCTGGGCGACAGCATCGCGCGCGACATTTACCGCGACCCGGACTATCTGGACGACCCCGTGCTGGTCGACTACCTGCAGACGCTCTGGCAGCCGCTGCTGGGCGCTGCGCGCGCCCGGGGCGATGTGCCGCCCGAGTTGTCGGAGCGCCTGGCCTGGCAACTGCTGATCTCGCGCGACAAGCGGGTCAATGCATTCGCACTGCCGGGCGGTTATCTGGGCGTCCATTTGGGGCTGGTGGCGGCAACCGAGTCGTCTGCGGAGCTGGCCAGCGTGCTCGCGCACGAGCTCAGCCACGTTTCGCAGCGCCACATTGCGCGCATGCTCACCAAGCAGGACCAGGCGGCGCCCTGGCTGATGGGGGCCCTGATCCTCGGGGTGCTGGCGGCGCGGGCCAATGTGGACGTGGCCAATGCCGCCATCGCCGGCAGCCAGGCGGTGGCGATCCAGAACCAGCTCAACTTCTCGCGCGACATGGAACGCGAGGCCGACCGCGTCGGCTTCGGCGTGCTGACCGGCGCCGGATTTGAACCGCTGGGCTTTGTGACCATGTTCGAGAAGCTGCAGCAGGCGGCCCGGCTGAATGACGACGGATCGTTCCCGTATCTGCGCAGCCACCCGCTGACCAGCGAGCGCATGGCCGACATGAGGGCCCGTGTGCCGCTCGCCGAGGCGCCACCGACCGGTCCGCGCGTCGGCGCGCCGGTCACGGGGCCGGCGGCCTCGCCGCCCAAGGCCTTGCACGCACTGATGGCGGCCCGTGCCCGGGTGCTGTCGGAGAACGGGCCCGACCGCCAGCGCGCCTGGCTGCAGGCCGGGCAGGCGCCCAACGCCGCGCCCGCGGCCCAGTACGCAGCGGCTCTGTCCGCTCACCGGCTCGGGCAGTCGGCGCAGGCGCTGTCCATCGTGCGCCAGGCGCGTGCCGCCGCCGCGCCGGGCACCCTGGGGGCCTGGGACCTGCTTCAGCTGGAAATCCTGATCGGACCGAACGCCCGTGCGCTCAACGACGCCGCGCTGGCCACGCTGCGGGACCAGGCGCTGGCAGGCAGCACGCGGGCCGATCTGCTGTTCGGGGCACAGGCGGCGCTGACCAGTCAGGGCGCCCTTGCCGGGGCCGCCACCCGCCTGCAGGCCTGGGTAGTGGCACAGCCGAAAGATGCGCTGGCCTGGCAGACCCTTTCGCGCGTGCAGGCCGCAATGGGGCAGCGCCTGCGCTCGGTGCGGTCGGAGGCCGAAGCGCGGGCGGCCCAGATGGACTACGGCGGGGCACTCGACCGCCTGCGCGCAGCCCAGATGCTGCCACCGGCCGAGCGCAACGCCGACCCGATGGAGCTGGCCATCGTCGACGTGCGTCGGCGCGAGGTGGAGGAGTTGCTGCGCGAGTCAGCGCGACAGGAGTGACTTCACCGCGGCGTCCACCACCAGCATGATCGCCGAGTAGATCAGCGAGCCCAGCAGCGCCGTCCCGAAGCCGTTGACGTGGAAACCGTCCAGCACACTCGCGGCGGCCCAGAACAGCAGGGCGTTGATCACGAACAGGAACAGGCCCAAGGTAACCAGCGTCACCGGCAGCGTCAGCACCACCAGGACCGGGCGCAGCACCATGTTGAACAGGCCGATAACAAAGGCGGCGATCAGGGCCGAGGTGAAACTCTGCACCTGCACGCCGGGGTACAGGTAAGCCACCAGAAGCAAGGCGCAGGCGGCGAGCAGCCAGGTCACGAGTGTTTTCATGCGGCCAGCATAGCACCGGCCATGAAAAAGGGCGGCTCCCTTTCGGAAGGCCGCCCCGGGGCGTTGAGCGCTCGGGCGATCAGGCGCCGGCTTCTTCCGCGGGCTTCTGCCGCGAGGCCACGAACTTGCCGACGGCCAGCACCAGTAGGGCTCCGGCGACGTGGGCGGTCCAGTACAGCGTGTCGGAAATGACCGCCAGACCCTTCTCGTCCACCGAGCCCAGCTTGGGCATCCAGGTCCACTTGTCCGGGTTCACGAAGGCGGGGTCGGTGACCAACATGCCGCCCGCAATCCAGCCCAGCAGCATGCCGCCGGCCACGATGATCACCGGGAAGCGGGCCATTAGCTTGATGACCAGGGTGCTGCCCCAGACGATGATGGGGATGGAGATCAGCAGGCCCAGCACCACCAGCAGCAGCGAGTGTTCGCCCGCATTCTGGGCGGCGCCGGCGATGGCGATCACGTTGTCCACGCTCATCACCAGGTCGGCCACGATGATGGTCTTGATGGCGGCGAACAGCTTGTCGCTGCCCTGGATGTCGCCGTGACCGTCTTCGTCAGGCGCGATCAGCTTGATGCCGATCCAGACCAGCAGGATGGCGCCGACCAGCTTGAGGAAGGGCACGTTCAGCAGCGTCATGGCGAACGCGATCAGGACCACGCGCAGGATGATGGCGCCCGCTGTCCCCCAGATGATGCCCTTGGTGCGCTGCGCAGGAGGCAGCTTGCGGCAGGCCAGCGCGATCACGACCGCGTTGTCGCCCCCGAGCAGGATGTCGATGATGATGATCTGTCCCAGAGCGACCCAGAACTCGGGTGAAGTCAGGAAATCCATTGGATGCCTCGTTGTGTGGTGATGGGCCCCTGACAGGCCGGTTTTGGCGCAGACCGACCCCCGGCGCCGGATGGTGGACATCGGCGCGAAGGAGCAGTGAGGCCTAGATCGGTCCGCAGGGACAGTCCAAAGGTCTTGCTCAGGCCGGTGGCGGGCACCGGGCTCGGATCGCCGGAAGCATGTGCTTCGTCCTGACGACGACCCGAACGGGTTGAAACGGTGCGCCGAGCGCGGTTCCCTCCCGGAGAGCTACTCCCCTTCGAGTCCGGCGATTGTAGCGGCGCGCCCTTGCATTCGACCCTGGCCGCAGGTAAGCACTTTCCACACCGTATCATCGCCCTCCCATGGCAGGCATCCACATCACCGACATCGAGGCAGCCATCAACTACTGGCGTGAGCGCTCACCCTCGCTCGATGCTGCCGCGCCTCTGACACTGCCCCTGCGTGCTCTGGCCGAGGTCTATGCCCTGATGGCCTACCACCGGCAGACCGAGACCGACGAGGCGGCCCTGCCGCCCGCGGCCCGTCAGGCCTGGCTGGCCTGGTTCGACACCACGCCGGACACGCCTTGCATCGCCATCTGCTCGACCAGCCAGGGCGACGAGGTGTGCAAGGGCTGCGGCCGCAGTTTCGACGAGGTCCAGCACTGGACGGCCATGAGTCCGGCCGAAAAACGGGGTGTGTGGCGGCGCATCACCCTGCAAGGGGACGCCTGGCGCTTCAACCGCTACGCGGAGCGGGCGATCGAAGAGAAAACGGGCTAGGCCGGGATCGTGTAGTTCGCCTGCGTCACGTTGTCGATGCCGCAGGTCAGGTCGCCGATCCAGCCAATGAACTCCTTCACCGCGTCGCCAGCCAGCGGCGCGCCATGCTGCGGCACGATCATCTTGATCGGCAGGTCGCGCACCATGTTCGCCCACAGGCGCAGGATCTTCTGCGACACCATGTAGCGGCGGTGGAAGGCTTCCATGCGGGCCAGGTGGGGTGCCAGGCTGGTGATGGGTTCGCCCGCTTCCTTGGAGGTGCCCAGCGACACGCCCAGATCACCGGAGAACAGGATCCTGCTGACCGGGTCCCAGAACTGAAAGTTGCCTTCGGCGTGCATGAAGTGGGCCGGCAGCGCGATGATCTCGCTGCGCCCGAGCTTGATGCGCATGCCGGGGTCGGGTATGCCGATGATGCGGCCCGCGGTCTTGCCGGGCTTGCAGAAGTGGGGGGCAAAGCGCTCCCACAGCTTGGAGATGTAGAGCGTGGCCTGGGTGCTGGTCATCCAGCGGTCCAGCGAGGCGATGATGTCCGGGTCGGCGTGCGAGGCCAGGATCTCGGTGAGCTTGTTGGGCGGGAAATAGCGGCCGATGGTGAGCAGCAACTCGTTGAACGCCATGTTGCCGCCCGGGTCGATGACCGCCCCCTGGTCGCCATCGATGACGAGGAACTGGTTGGCCTGCACGGCTTCCCCGCCCTCGTCGCTGAGGTGGGCGAACATCAGGCAGACGTGCCCGTTCTGGTTGAACAGTTCAATGGCCATGGCCGGGGCTCCTGGGGCGCTGGCGCCCTGTGTCGGGCGGCGGCGGAGAGAAAACAAGCGCCGGACTTTATGCAGGGGCACCCAGGTGCTGGTTGCGATATGTCAAACGCGTCACAGACTGTGCATGAAAAACCGCACAACTTCGGGGGTTTGTCCGCCCAAAATGCAAAAAGGCCGGACAACTGGTGCCCGGCCCCTGCCAGATTTATCCAAAAGAATTACGTGCGGCGCGCCAGTTCGGCGGCCTTGCCGACGTAGCTGGACGGCGTCATGGCCAGCAGCCGGTCCTTCTCTGCCTGGGGGATTTCCAGGCTGCGGATCAGTGTGTGCAGGGCCTCGGCGGTCACGGTCTTGCCGCGCGTGACTTCCTTGAGCTTCTCATAGGCGCCTTGAACGCCGAAACGGCGCATCACGGTCTGGATCGGCTCGGCCAGCACTTCCCAGGCGGCATCCAGGTCGGCGGCCAGGGCTTCTTCATTCAGTTCCAGCTTGTTCAGTCCGGTCATCAGCGAGCTGTAGGCCAGCACCGCGTAGCCCAGGCCCACGCCCATGTTGCGCAGCACGGTGGAATCGGTCAGGTCGCGCTGCCAGCGGCTGATGGGCAGCTTCTCCGACAGGTGCTTGAGCACGGCGTTGGCCAGACCCAGGTTGCCTTCGGCGTTCTCGAAGTCGATCGGGTTGACCTTGTGCGGCATGGTCGAGGAGCCGATCTCGCCGGCCTTCAGGCGCTGCTTGAAGTAGCCCAGGCTCACATAGCCCCAGATGTCGCGCGAGAGGTCGATCAGGATGGTGTTGGTGCGGGCGATCGCGTCGAACAGCTCGGCCATGTAGTCGTGCGGCTCGATCTGGATTGAATAGGGCTGGAAGGTCAGGCCCAGGCCCAGCGGTTCGGGCGTCTCGATGACCTTCTTGCTGAAGGCCTCCCAGTCGAAGTCGGGCCAGGCGCTCATGTGCGCGTTGTAGTTGCCGACGGCGCCGTTCATCTTGCCCATGAGCTTGACGGCAGCAATGCGCTCGCGCGCGCCGGCCAGGCGCACGACCACGTTGCCCAGTTCCTTGCCGACCGTGGTCGGGCTGGCGGTCTGGCCGTGGGTGCGGCTGAGCATGGGCACGTCGGCGAACTGGTGTGCCATCTCGCGCAGGCGGGCGATCACCTGGTCCAGCGCGGGCAGCAGCACGGCGTCGCGGCCGCCCTTGAGCTGCAGGGCGTGGCTGGTGTTGTTGATGTCTTCGCTGGTGCAGGCGAAGTGCACGAACTCGGCGGCCTTCTCCAGCTCGGGGCGGGCGTCGAACTTGGACTTGATCCAGTACTCGACGGCCTTGACGTCGTGGTTGGTGGTCTTCTCGATCTCCTTGATGGCCACGGCATCGGCCTCGGAGAAGTTCTTGACCAGGCCCATCAGGTAGGTGCGGGCACCGGGCGAGAGCGGCTGGAACTCGTTGAAACCAGCGTCGGACAGGGCAATGAACCACGCGATCTCGACCTGCACGCGGCGGTGCATGTAGCCCTGTTCGCTCATGAACGGGCGCAGCGGCGCCAGCTTGCCGGCGTAGCGGCCGTCCAGCGGCGAGAGGGCGGAGACGGGGGTGAGGCTGCCGGAGGCAGCGGCGGTGGGGGCAGAGGTCGGTCGCATCCCCGGATTGTAGAAGGCGGGTCCGGCGCCCGGCCGATCCCCCCAGGCCGGTACGGGCGGTGGAGGCGCTCGCTAAAATGGCCTGCCCAGGGACCCCCACAACTCCACTCCTCATGAAACTCATCGGCGCCGTCACCAGCCCGTACGTCCGCAAAGTGCGCGTCGTCATGGCCGAGAAAAAGCTCGACTACCAGTTCATCCAGGAAGACGTGTGGTCGGCCGACACCTCGATCGCCACCTCCAACCCGCTGGGCAAGGTGCCCTGCCTGATCATGGAAGGCGGCGAAGCCGTGTTCGACTCGCGCGTGATCGTCGAGTACCTGGACACGCTCTCGCCAGTGGGCAAGCTGATTCCGCCCTCGGGCCGCGAACGCGCCGAGGTCAAGACCTGGGAGGCGCTGGCCGACGGGGTGATGGACGCCGCCATCCTGGCGCGGCTGGAGGCCACCTGGCCCGGCCGCAGCGAGGAGCAGCGCAGCCAGGCCTGGATCGACCGCCAGATGGCCAAGGTCGACGCCGCGCTGGTGGCCATGGCGCGTGGCCTGGGCGACAAGCCCTTCTGCTCGGGCATCCACCTCAGCCTCTCCGACCTGGCCGTGGGTTGCGCGCTGGGCTACCTCAGCTTCCGCTTCCCGCAGCTGGAGTGGCGCACCACGCACCCCAACCTGGCGCGCCTGGCCGACAAGCTGGCGCTGCGCCAGAGCTTTGCCGACACCCGCCCCAGCTGAATGCCCCCACCCCCGCGCCGCACCTGCGGCGCGTCACCCCCTCAAGGGGGCGATGCCTGCGGCCTGGCGGAGCCAGTTCCGCGGCATCCTTGATCGCTTCCCTGCAGGCGTTTCGGGTCAGCTGTTCGCTTTTCGTTTGAGCCAGCGCATCAGCGCGCCCAGCACGGGCAGTTTTTCGTACAGCTCTTCGGCCGCATCCCAGTAGTCGCGGTGGTCGAGCACGCGGCCGTCCGGCGCCAGCCGCAGGTGCGAGCCGCCGCGCACCACCTGTTCGGTCGTGGTGTCGAAGCGGCGCATCCGGAAGCGGAACTCCCAGACCAGGAAGGCCTGCTCACCATCGACCAGCTGGCCGGTGATCACGAAATGCGGCTGGTGCAGCGACGCGAACATGTGCTCGAAGATGCGGCGGATGGCCGGCAGCCCGCGCACCTCGTTGAACGGGTCCTTGAAGCGCGCGTTGGGCATGTAGTACCGGTCCAGCCGGTCCAGGTCCTGTGGCTGCAGCCGCGCATAGAAGTCGGCCAGCCGCTGGACGGCCTCGCGCAGGTCGGTCGTTGGGGTCATGCCGCTTTATAGACCGGTGGCGCGGTGCACCAGCGGGAAGTAGGCGCGGTAGGGCAGCAGACGCAGCAGCTTCATCCAGACCGTGAAGCGGCGCGGGAAGTGGACCTCGAACCGGCCGTCCGCGATGCCGCCGAGCATGGCGCGGGCCGCCTCGTCCGGCGAGATCAGGGCCGGCATCGAAAAGTCGTTCTGCGCCGTCAGCGGTGTCTTCACGAAACCAGGGTGCACCACGCTCACGCCGATGCCGCGCGGCGCCAGGTCCAGGTGCAGCGTCTCGGCCAGGTGGGTCAGTGCTGCCTTGGTCGGGCCATAGGCCAGGCCCTTGGGCAGGCCGCGGAACCCGGCCACGCTGCTGACCAGACTGATGTGGCCCTGGCCACGGCCGAGCATGGCCGGCAGCAGGGCGTCCAGCAGGTTCAGTGCGCCGCCGTAGTTGATCGCCATGTGGCGCTGCATCTCGGCCAGGTCGAAGGCCTCGGCCCGCAGGGCGCGGTAGTGGCCGGCGCAGAACAGCACCAGGTCGACCGGCCCTTCGGCCAGCACGGTGCGGGCGGTCAGCGCCACGGCCTGCGCGTCGGTCACATCCATGGGCCAGGCCTGTACCGGAGCGGGCTGACCGGGCCGGGTGTGCCGCTCCACCAGCGCCTGCAGGCCGGCTTCGCTGCGCGCCGACGCGAGCACCGTGGCGCCCAGGCCGATCAGCCGCTCCGCAGCGGCCAGGCCGATGCCGCTGGAGGCGCCCACCACCCAGACCCTCAACCCCTGCCAGGCGCCGATGCGCGGGTTGAACGAGCGCCACAGGCCGGGGCCCTGGCGCGGCGGGGCTGCACCGGCGGTGGCGGGATCGACAAAGCTGTGGTTCATGAGGCGCGCCGCATGAAGCTGAGCGTGACCTCGCCCAGGCGGATGCCGAACTTGCTCATCACCGCCTTGTTGAGCATCACGCGGTCGTCCAGCAGGTACATCCAGTCATCGAACTGCACGTTCCAGACCCGGCCGTCCACCGGCAGCGCCAGCGTGTAGCCCCAGCGGAAGGCGTTGCCCGCGGTCTGGCCCTCGGCCACGCCAACCACGTCGTCGGCCCGGCCGGTGTAGCGGCCGTTGCCCTCGTGCTTGAGGCGCCAGATGCGCTTCTGGGTCGTGCCGTCCGAGTAAGTGAAGTCCTCGTCGAGCACGCCTTCGTCGCCGTTCCAGGTGCAGCGCATGACCACGGTGAAGCGCCGCACCACCTGGCCGCTGCGGTCGGTGAACACACCGTAGGCGTCCAGCGTGCCGTTGAAGTACTGGCGCAGGTCCAGCACGGGTTTTTCGGTGGCGTAGTCGCCAACCTGCGGGCCGGCGCAGCCGGTGATGGCCAGGGTGGTGGCGGCGGCGCCGGCGGTGAGCAGCAGTCGTCGTTTCATGGGTGGGCTTTCAGGGTGTCGGGCAGCGGCGCGCGGGGTGCTGCGGGGCGGATGACCAGCACCTGCAGCAGAGCGGCGGCCAGCAGCTTCAGGCCGCAGGGCAGCAGGCAATAGGCCACGGTGAGGGTCCACAGGGCCTGCGGATCGCGTGCGCCGGGCTGGTAGCCGAAGGCGCCCAGCAGCGGCAGGGCCAGGCCGGCGGCCAGGGCCAGGTTGAGCTTGGCGGCGAAGTTCCACCAGCCGAGGTAGGCGCCCTCGCGCTGGCCGCGTTCGCCCAGTTCGTCCATCAGGCCCGTCAGCAGCGCCGACGGCAGGGCCAGGTCGGTGCCCAGGGCCACGCCGGAGAGCGCGCAGACGATCAGGAACGCGGTCACATCGCCCGCACCCAGCGTGGCGGCCCAGATGAAGACCCCCACCGACAGCGCCATGCCCGCCAGCCAGCTGCGCGCCAGGCCCAGGCGCGGCACCAGCCGCACCCACAGCGGCAGCGAGAGCGCGGCGCACAGGAAGTAGGTGGCCAGGAAGGCCGGTTCGACCGAGGCCGGGGCCTGCAGCCGGTCCTGCACGAAGAACAGCACCAGGGTGGCGGGCACGGCGCTGGCCGTGCCATTGACCACGAACACCACCAGCAGGCGCATGAAGCGGGGCTGGCGCAGGGGATGGGCCAGCGTGTTCTGGTGCGCCAGCGCGCCCAGCGTGAGGCCGCGCGCCGTGGGCACCACGGCGGCGCTCCAGGCCCACCAGCCCAGCGCCAGCAGCACCGCAAAGGCGGCCACGGTGGCGCCCAGGCCCAGGGTGCCCGGCAGCACCGCGGCGGTCAGCACGCCCACCAGGGCCAGGCCTTCGCGCCAGGCGCTGATGCGGCTGCGCTGCGCCTCGTTGCCGCCCAGGCGCGTGCCCCGGGTCTGGTGCGCCACGCTGGCCACGCTGTAGGCGGTGTAGGTGACGGCCATCAGCACGCCGGCCCAGGCCAGCAGCGGCACCACGTCGCCCCGCAGGGCCGGCGGCGGGAACAGCAGGCCCCACAGGCCGAACGCCAGCACCAGCGCCGCCACCGCACCCGCGCCCAGCACGCGGCGGTGGCTGCGGGCGAACAGCCGGTCGATCCAGCGTCCGATCCACGGGTCCAGCACCGCGTCGAACAGGCGCGCCGCCAGCAGCACCGCGCCCAGCGCCGCCAGCGGCACCGCGAACGAGCGCGCGTAGTGGTTGGGCAGCACCACGTACAGCGGCAGCGCCACGAAGGCGAGCGGCAGGCCGAGCAGGCCGTAGCGCAGGCCCTCGCGCCAGGCCCCGGGCGCGGTGAAGCGCGCGGCGTCGGCGGAGGCGGTGGTGTCGGTCATGGGCGGCTCAGCGTGCGGCGCCGGCGATCAGGGCCTCGCGCAAGCGGGGTTGCGAGGTGCGCGGCGAGAGCCAGATGCCGAAGAAGCGCTCGGCGAACACCGGGTCGTCGACCACGCCGCGCAGGCGGCCGTTGTAATAGAAGTGCGCCCCCCGGCCGGGCAGGTGCACACCCATCAGCCGGTCGCCGGGCGCGACGTCGGGAAACACGCGATCCATGGCGGCTTTCCACTCGGCGGCCTGGGCCGGTGCCAGCGGGGCAATGTCCTGCATCTCGTCGATCGAGCGCTGGGCGATGTCGGTGCCCTTGAAGGCGCGCCGGTACTGCAGTTCCAGCGCCAGGCGCTGCTGCTCGAAGCCCTCGGCCCGGAACGCCGGTGTGGTGTAGAGCGTGGCGACGTAGACCTCGAAGCCCCAGTAGCGGAACAGCGACTGCCCGCGCGGCGCCTTGCCCGAGAGCGCGGCCTCGGCGGCCTCGGCCGGCGCGTTGGCGTGCACCGAGGCGGCCAGGGGCAGCCACAGTGCCGCGGTGATGGCTACCACTGTGAAGGCGCGCTGGGGCAGTTGGTGTCGCACGGCCGGTCCTCCCAGAAGGTCAGTCGGGTTTGCGCAGGGTGAACTGCACGACGTCGGTGTTGCCTTCGTCGAAGGCGGCCTCGCAGTAGGCGAGGTAGAACTCCCAGGTGCGCAGGAAGCGCGGGTCGAAGCCTTGCTGCAGCACGCGCTCCTGGTTCAGCAGGAACTGCTGGCGCCAGACCCGCAGCGTCTGCGCGTAGTCGGGGCCGAAGTGGAACTGGTCCACCACCTGCAGGCCGGCGCGTTCGGCCGCGGCGCGGAACTGCGAGGGGCTGGGCAGGCAGCCGCCCGGGAAGATGTACTGCTGGATGAAGTCGGTGCCGGCGACGTAGCGCTCGAACAGGTCGTCGCGGATGGTGATGCTCTGGATGCAGGCGCGGCCACCGGGCTTGAGCAGGCGCGCGACGGTATTGAAATAGGTGTCCCAGTACTCGCGGCCCACGGCCTCCACCATCTCGATGGAGCAGACGGCGTCGAAAGGGGCGTCGCCGATGTCGCGGTAGTCCTGCAGCCGCAGGTCGGCGCCCGGGTTGCGCCGCTGCGCGAACGCCAGCTGTTCGGTCGACAGCGTCACGCCGGTCACCGAGGCGCCGAACTCGGTGATCGCCTTCTCGGCCAGCGCGCCCCAGCCGCAGCCGATCTCCAGCACCCGGTCGCCGGGCTGCACGCCGGACATGCGCAGGGCGCGCCGCACCTTGGCGTGTTGTGCGTCCACCATGTCCTGGCCCGGCTGTTCGTACAGCGCCGACGAGTAGTTCATGGTCTCGTCCAGCCAGAGCTCGTAGAACGCGTTGCCCAGGTCGTAGTGGGCGTGGATGTTCTTGCGGCTGTTGGCCTTGCTGTTGCGGTTGAGCACGTGGCGCAGGCGGTAGGCCAGGCGGCCGATCCACGAGCCGTAGACCACGTCTTCCAGCGCCTCGCGGTTGGCGATCAGCAGGCGCAGCAGATCGGAGAGCTGCGGCGTGCTCCAGTCGCCGGCGATGTAGCTCTCGGCAAAACCGATGTCGCCCGACTTGAGCGCAGCGCCGAACACGTTCCAGTTCGCCAGGCGCATCGAGGCCAGCGGCCCGGCGCCGCCACCGAAGCGCTGCACCGTGCCGTCGGGCAGCTGCAGCGTGAGCGAGCCGTGGCGCAGGCGCTGCAGCAGCTGCAGCGTGGTGCGGGCGGCGGCCGGGGCGTGGCGGGGCAGGGAGAGGCCGGCGCTTTGCGGGGCGGTGGTGCTGTTCATGTCGTGTCGGAAGGCAAGGGTCAGCGGGAGGCCGGGTGGCCCGGGGTCACGAAGTCCGCCGGTGCGGCGGGCTGGCGGAAAAAGGGCGCCTGCTTGAGCCACAGGCGCAGGGCCTGCCAGTGGATGCGGGCGATCACGCCCAGCGTCATCAGCGGGTGGCCCCAGAGTGCGCGCCGTGCGCTCGCAGCTTCCAGCGGCTGCAGCGTGCCGCTGACGCTGGTGCGGATCAGGGCGTCGGCGCCGGGCTCGTCGTGGAAGTCGATGCGCACCACGGTGCGGTCTTCGCCGCCGTGCTGCGTGCGCATGAACACGAAGCGGTATTCGCCGCGCACCGGGGCGAAGGGCGAGACGTGGAACACTTTGTCGGCGGTGGCCGGCACGCCGAAGCGCGGCGCGTCCAGCAGGTAGCAGTGGCGCTCGCCGAAGGTGTTGTTGACCTCGGCGACCACCGCGCGCAGCGTGCCGTCGGCGCGGTGGCAGTACCAGAAGCTCACCGGCTTGAACACGTAGCCCAGCACGCGCGGGTAGGTGTGCAGCCAGACTTCACCGTCGGCGTCGTGGACACCCTGCATCGCCAGCAGGTCGTCGAGCCAGGCCAGGCAGTCGTCGCGGCCATCGCCGTGGTCGCGGTCGTGGAAGGCCAGCGCGGCAGCGCGGTTGCGTGCCAAGGAGCCGTTGCCGTGCTGGCGCAGGCTGCGCAGCGGCAGCATCAGGAAAAAGGTGGGGTAGGCGAAGGCGTGCGCCTTCGGGCGCGAGCGGGCGTGGCGCACCTGGCCGAAACCGACCAGAGCCTGCGCGGCGCTCCGTGCCTCCGCTTTCATGCAAACACTCCCGGCAGCGCGGCGTCGCGCGCCTCGGTGGCGCTGCGCTGCGGCAGCAGGTCGTGCGCCATGATGAGTTCGCGCGCGGCGCGCAGGCCAGCCTTCAGGCCGTCTTCGTGGAAGCCGTAGCCCATCCAGGCGCCGGCGTAGAAGGTGTCGTGGCGGCCCTGCAGGTCGACCATGGCCTTCTGGGCGCGGATCGCGGCCAGGTCGAACACCGGGTGGGCGTATTCGTATTCGCCGATCACGGTGGCCGGGTCGATGGCGCGCTGCGGGTTGAGCGAGACGATCACCGGGGTCTTCAGCGGCAGCGGCTGCAGCCGGTTGATCAGGTAGTGCAGGCAGACGCGCGGCTCTTCGCCCGCGCCACCGGCCTCGTAGTTCCAGGCCGCCCAGGCCTTCTCGCGCTGCGGCAGCACCGAGGCGTCGGTGTGCAGCACCGCGCGGTTGGGCTGGTAGCGCACCGCGCCCAGGGCCGCGCGCTCTTCGGGCGTGGCGCCATCACCCAGTATGGCCAGCGCCTGGTCGCTATGGCAGGCCATGACGATGGCGTCGAAGCGCTCCACGCGGCCTTCGCTCACCACGCGCACGCCCTGGGCGTCGCGCAGCACCTGCTGCACGGGGGTGTTCAGGCGCCGGTCGGGGATGGCGCGCACGATCTTTTCCACATACTGGCGCGCACCGCCGGCCACCGTGTACCACTGCGGCCGGTTGGTCACCTGGATCAGGCCGTGGTTGTGGCAGAAGCGCACCATGGTCGCGACCGGGAAGCGCAGCATCTGGTCGGTCGGGCAGCTCCAGATGCAGCCCATCATGGGCAGGAAGTACCAGTCGCGGAAGGCGACCGAGAAGCGGTGGCGCTCCAGGAAGTCGCCCAGCGGTTCCAGCAGCGGGCTGTCGGCGCCGAGGTCGTCGCCGCGCTTGGCCAGTTTGGTGGTCAGGCGGTTGAAACGCACGATGTCGGCCAGCATGCGCCAGAAACGGGCGTTGCCCAGGTTCTCGCGCTGGGCGAACACGGTGGAGAGGTCGCAACCGCTCCATTCCAGCGCCGATCCGCGCGGCCCGGCGCCCGGCGCCTGGACCGAGAACGACATGTCGGACGGCGCCACCGGCACCTGCAGCTGCTCGAACAGGGCCAGCAGGTTGGGGTAGGTGCGCTCGTTGAGCACCAGAAAACCGGTGTCGACGCCGAAGGTGGTCGGACGGCCCAGCGGGTCGGGCAGGGTCACGTCCACCGTGTGGGTGTGGCCGCCGAAGTAGTCGCCAGCCTCGAACAGGGTCAGATCGGCCAGGCCGCTGAGGGTGTGGGCGGCGGCCAGGCCGGAAATGCCGGAGCCGACGATGGCCACGCGCGGACGCTGCGGAGGGCTCGCGGGCGCGCCGCCGATCGGGGAGGGGGTGGGGACCGAGTACATGGCTCAGCCCAGACGAGCCGCCACCCGTTGGGGGCGGCGGAGGGGGGAAGAAGAAAAGCCTGCGAAGCGCCCCGACGCGAAGGAGGGAGGGAGGGAGGAGGAGGAGAAGCGCCTCGGGATTTCATCCGCCGCGATCGGCGGAAGGCTTCGCAGTGCAAAAACCTGAACATCCGACAACACCGGCTTTGGCGCCATCGTGAAAGCATTGAGAGGATTCGTGGCGGAAAAGTTCCGCAGGTGGATGACCATGTGCCCTCCGGTGGCTGGCGTGTCGGTGAACTGTCTGGTTTTATTGTGACTGATCAGTCACAAAACAGCCGAAACATTCTTTCTAAAACCCATGATGGTCATAGGGTTATCGGTTCGGGATGGCCCGCGCAGCGGCGGAGCGTGGGGGCCCTATTTATTCCGTCTTGCCCAGCGCGTGGCGCCAGAGCGCCTGCACCGCGCTCGCCATGCCGGCGGCGGCCTCGGCGCCTATCTGCGTGGGTGCCTCGTCCAGCCGCGCGCGGTGCTGGATGGCGCGCAGCTCGCGGTAGGCGTCGGCGGCTTCCTGACCCACGCCTCTGGGCAGCAGGCCCACGGCCTCGGCGCGCTGCAGCAGCGCGATGTTGCCCAGGTTGCCGCGCAGTTCCGGGTGTTCGCCCGAGTGCGCCAGCACCAGGTACTGCACCACGAACTCCACGTCCACCATGCCGCCCGGGCTGTGCTTGACGTCGAACTGCTCGCCGCGCACCGGGTGGGCGCTGCGCACCTTCTCGCGCATGGCGGTGATTTCCTGCGCCAGCGCCGCACGGTCGCGTTCGGCGGTGATCACGGCCTCGCGCACGTCGTCGAAGCGCGGTTGCAGACCGGCCATGCCCATCACGAAGCGCGCGCGGGTCATGGCCTGGTGTTCCCAGGTCCAGGCGGTGTTGCTGCCGCGGCCGCGCTGGTAGTTCTCATACGCCGTGAAGGTGGTCACCAGCAGGCCGGAGTTGCCGTTGGGGCGCAGCGCGGTGTCGATCTCGAACAGGTCGCCCTCGCCGGTCTTGACCTGCAGCCAGTTGATCAGCTTGCGCACAAAGGCGGCGTAGATCTCGCTGGCGTTCTCGTCCTCGTCTTCGTAGACGAACACGATGTCCAGGTCGCTGCCGTAGCCCAGTTCCTTGCCGCCGAGCTTGCCGTAACCAATGATGGCGAAGGCCGGCTCTTCGCGGTGGCGGTTCTTCAGCCGCGCCCAGCACCAGCGCGCGGTCACGCGCAGCACCGCGTCGGCCAGCGCCGAGAGGTCGTCGGCCACCTGCTCGACCGTCAGCACGCCCTCGATGTCGCGCGCCAGGGTGCGGAACACCTCGGCGTGGTGGGCACGGCGCAGCAGGTTCAGCAGTTCTTCCTCGTCGTCCTCACCGGTTCGGCGCAGCGCGGTGCGGCGGTCTTCCAGATCGGCCTCGAACTGGGCGGCATCGAAACGATCTTCCAGCAGCTGGCGGCTGGCCAGCTCGTCGATCACGCCCGGGTGCTTGAGCAGGTAGCGCGCGGGCCACTTGGCCGCACCCAGGATGCGCAGCAGCCGCTCGTGCACCGAGGGCCGCTCCTGCAGCAGGGCCAGGTAACTCTCGCGGCGCAGCAGCGGCTCGATCCAGTCGGCCAGGCGCAGCGCGGCCTGTTCGTTGACGCGGCCTTCGTCGAGCCAGGCGCCGGTGCGCTGGACCAGGCGCACCAGGCGCAGGCGCGCGTCCTCGCGCAGCGCCAGCACCCGCGGGTGCTCGCACCACTGCGCCACCTTGGCGGCGAAGGCCTCGGGCAGCCCGGCCATCACGCCCTGCAGGTCTTCCACCGCGCCGCGCGCGCCGTTCTTGTTGCAACCCTTGCCGGTGCAGCCGCCACCGGGCGCGCCGCCGAGCAGGATGTCGAACTCGTGCGCTACCGTCTCGCGGTGGGCGTCCAGCGCGCACAAAAAGGCGCACATGTCGGGGAAGCCCAGGGTGGCGGCGATCCAGGCCAGGTCGTCGTCGCGCGTGGGTATCAGGTGGGTCTGCTGGTCGTCCAGGTACTGGATGCGGTGCTCGACCTTGCGCAGGAAGTCGTAGGCCGCCGCCAGCGCATCGGCCGTCTCGCGCGGCATCAGGCCGGCCTTGGCCACGCGCTGCAGCGCGTCCAGCGTGGGGCGGGTGCGCAGCTCGGGGAACTGGCCGCCGCGCACCACCTGCAGCAGCTGCACGGTGAACTCGATCTCGCGGATGCCGCCGCGCGAGAGCTTGACGTCGTTGGCCCGGCCCGGGTTGCCGGCGGCGCGCTTGGACGCGTGGTCGCGGATCTGGCGGTGCAGGGTGCGCAGCGAATCGAAGACGTTGTAGTCCAGGTACTTGCGGAACACGAAGGGCAGCACGGCCCCGCGCAGCGCGCTGGCGCTCTTATCAGCGATGCAGGCGGCCGGCGCGATGACGCGGCTCTTGAGCCAGGCAAAACGCTCCCACTCGCGGCCCTGGACCAGGAAATACTCCTCCAGCGCGCCCAGCGAGACCGCGGCCGGCCCGGAATTGCCATTGGGCCGCAGAGCGAGGTCGACCCGGAACACGCTGCCGTGTTCGGTGGTCTCGCCCACCGTGTTGTAGATGTGCTTGACCGCCTTGCCGAAGTACTCGTGGTTGCTGATGCGGTTGCGCCCGGCCGCGTTGCCGGCCGTCTCGCCGTCGGCGTCATACACATAGATGAGGTCGATGTCGCTGGAGACGTTCAGCTCGCGCGCCCCCAGCTTGCCCATGCCGATCACCCAGAGCTGGGCGCGCTGGCCGTTCTCGTCCAGCGGCGCGCCGTACAGCTCGTCCAGGTCGGCAAACGCCAGCCGGCAGGCCTGGTCCAGCGCCAGTTCGGCCAGTTCGGTCACCGCGCGGGTGATGTCCTGCAGGGGCGCACCCTCTTCGCAGTCCAGCACCACCAGCCGCTCCATCACCAGCTGGCGCAGCACGCGCAGGGCGGCGGGCATGGGCAGGCCGCGGCCGGTGAGCGTGGCCAGGCAGGTGTTCATGAGCGCCTTGACCGGCGGGCCCGGCGGCAGGCAGGCCAGCTCGTTCTCGTAGCGGCGGCGCACCCGCTGCACGAAGCGCGAGTGCTCGGCCAGCCGGGTGGGCAGCGGGGTGTCGGCGGGGTTCACATTTGGCGACAAAGGAGAAACCGACGCTGCGGAACCGTCGAGAGGGCTGACCGTCATAATTTGCGTTGGATATGAATCAAAGCCCGGCCCCAGCCGCCCCTGCCTCAAGAACCCAGAAGACCTGGTCGGCGATCACTCGGCTGTTGCTGTGGATGGTGCTGACGGTCTGGCTCCTGTTCGCACTCACCTGGGGCACCTTGCATTTTTGGATTGTGCCGCGAATCGGCGAATGGCGCCCCGACCTGGAGCGCTGGGCCAGTGCGGCTGTGGGGGTACCCGTTCAGGTGGGTGCCATCCGCGCCGAGTCGCAGGGCGACGCCAGTGCCCGCGCCGGCTTCCTGTTGCGCCTGGTGCCCACGCTCGAACTCAGCGACGTGCGCCTGCTCGACCCCCAGGGCCGCGAGGCCCTGCGGCTGCCCAAGGTGCGGGCGGCGGTGTCGGTCACCTCGCTCTGGCGCCTGGGCTTCGAGCAGCTGCTGATCGAGGCGCCGGTGCTCGACATCCGCCGCACGCCGCAGGGACGCATTGAAATCGCAGGCCTGGACTTTTCGGGGCCGCAGACCGGCGACCACCGCGCGGCGGACTGGTTCTTCTCGCAGTCCGAGTTCGTGATCCGGGACGGCACCGTGCGCTGGACCGACGAACTCAAGGGCCAGCCCCCCCTGGCCCTGAGCCAGCTGAGCTTCGTGGCCCGCAACCGCGTGCGCAGCCACCTGCTGCGGTTGGACGCGACACCGCCGTCCGAATGGGGCCAGACCTTCAGCCTGATGGCGCAGATGCGCGAACCCCTGCTGGACCTGGGGCCGCAGCCGCCCGGCCAGGCACCCTGGCACAACTGGAGCGGCGAGGTCTACGGCGACTTCCCGGCGGTCGATGTCTCGCGCCTGAAGGCCTATGTCGACCTGTCCGAATGGGGTGTCGAGGTGCGGGCCGGCCAGGGCCGTCTGCGCGCCTGGGCCGACGTCGAGCGCGGTCAGGTGGCCGGCGCCACCGTCGACATGGGCCTGCGCGAGGTCGCGACGCGGCTGGGCAAACAGCTGCCGGAGCTGGCGCTGGAGCGGGTTGATGGCCGGGTGGTGACCAGCTGGGGCGCGCAGGGCTTCCAGGTGGCCAGCGACGACCTGAGCTTCCGCACCCAGGACGGCCTGGACTGGCCCGCCAGCAAGCTGCGGCTGGCGCACGACAACGGCCTGTCCCGCGGCGCGAACGCCAGCGCAACGACCACCATCGAGGCCGACCGCCTGGACCTGGCGGCGCTGGCCGCGCTGGCCACGCGCGTGCCCCTGCCCCAGGCCAGCCGCGACCTGCTCACCAGCCTGCGGCCGGCCGGTCAGGTGCAGGGCCTGTCGGCGCGCTGGCAGCAGCCGGTGGCGCCGGCGGCGGTGGCGGGCCAGCCCCCGCCGCCGGCCCCGGCCGTCACCGTCTACCAGGCCAAGGGGCGGGTCAGCGGCCTGGCGCTGGCCGGCCAGCCCAGCGGCCGCCTGTCGGCCTACGGGCCCTACCCCGAACTGGGCCGGCCCGGGGTGGTGGGCGCCAGCGCCGACTTCGACCTGCACCAGGACGGCGGTACCGCGCGCGTCTCCATCACCGACGGCGCGCTGGAGCTGCCGGGCATGTTCGAGCAGCCGCAGATTCCCATGACCAGCTTCCAGACCGACGCGCGCTGGAACATCCAGGGCGAGCGCATCGAGGTCTGGCTGGAGAACATGCGCCTGGCCAATGCCGACGCCGCAGGCACGGGGCGCCTGCACTGGACCACGGCCGACCCGGCGCGCAGCAGCGCCAAGTCCCGTTTCCCCGGTGTGCTCGACCTCAACACCACCCTCAACCGCGCCGACGCCGCCCAGGTGCACCGCTACATGCCGCTGTCGGTGGGTGCCGACGCGCGCCGCTACGTGCGCGAGGCGATCCGCGGGGGCGCGTCCGACCGGATCGAGTTCCGCGTGCGCGGCGACCTCTGGGACCTGCCGTTCCACCAGGCCGGCGCCGACGGCGAGTTCCGCATCACCGCGGCGCTCAAGGATGTCGACTTCGCCTATCTGCCGCCCTACCTGCAGGAAACCGGTGCCCCGGCCTGGCCGGCGCTCAAGGCGGTCAATGGTGAGCTGGTGCTCGAAAGGGCCTCGCTGAAACTCGGCGGGCTCAGTGCCGGGGTCGAGGGCCTGCCGCAGGTGCGGCTGGGTGAGGGGGAGGTGCTGATTCCCGACCTCATGAGCACGCCGAGGGTCGAGGTCGGCGCGCGCACCCAGGGGCCGGCCGCCGAGGTGCTGCGCTTCGTGCAGACCTCGCCGCTCGACGGCCTGCTCTCCGGCGCCCTGTCCAAGGCCACCGGCACTGGCAATGCCGGCGTGAGCTTCAAGCTGCAGCTGCCGCTTGAAAAACCTGAGAACTTCGCGCTGCAGGGCAGCGTGCAGCTGGGCGGCAACGACCTGCGCATCACGCCCGATGCGCCCCTGCTGGAGCGCAGCAGCGGTGGCATCGCCTTCACCGAGCGTGGCTTTAGGCTGACCGATGCCCGCGCCCGCCTGTACGGCGGCGACGTGGTGCTCGAAGGCGGCCTGCAGCCCGACGCCCGGGGCGTGGCCAGGGTGGAATTCCGCGGCCAGGGCAGCGCCACCGCCGAGGGGCTGCGCGACGGCGGGCTGGGCTTCGTCTCGCGCCTGTTCGCCAGCGCCAGCGGCAGCGCGGCCTACACCGCGCGCCTGGGTTTCCGGGGCGGTGCGCCGGAGATCAGCGTGAGCAGTTCGCTGCAGGGCCTGGCGGTGGACCTGCCAGCGCCCCTGTCCAAGAAGGCCGAGGACATCCTGCCGCTACGCTACGACAACACCGTGGTGGGGGTGGCGTCCGAGGGCACCGGCGAGGTGGCCCGCTCCGACCGGCTGGCGGTCGATATCGGCACCGCGGCGCAGCCCCTGCTGTCGCTGCAGTACGAGCGCGACGTCACCGGCCCCGAGGCGCGGGTGCTGCGCGGCAGCCTGGGCGTGGGCCTGCAGGCGGGCGAAACCGCGCCGCTGCCGCCACAGGGCGTGGCGGCCAACCTGCGCTTTGCCCGCATCGACGTGGACGCCTGGGAGCGCGTGTTCAGCGACGCCAGCGGCGTCGAGGTGCGCGCCACCACCCCGGGGGCCAGCGTTGCGCCGGCCCAGGCGGCGAGCCTGAACTACCTGCCCACCGTGCTGGCGGTGCGCGCCGGCCAGGTCGATGTCGACGGCCGCAGCTTCAACAACGTGGTGCTGGGCGGCTCGCGCGAGGGCACGCAGTGGCGCGCCAACGTCGACGCCGACGAGCTCAACGGCTATGTGGAATACCGCCAGGCGGCGGGTGGCAGCGCCGGCAGCGTCTACGCGCGGCTGGCGCGGCTGGACCTGGCGCCCAGCGCCGCGGCCGATGTGGAGCAGCTGCTGCAGCAGCCCAGCAGCGTGCCGGCGCTGGACATCACGGTGGAGAACCTGGTGCTCTCGGGCCGCCAGCTCGGGCTGGTGGACATCCAGGCCGTCAACCGCGGCGTGGGGCGCAACCGGGAATGGCGCCTGAACAGGCTGAACGTGCGCGTGCCCGAGGCGCGCCTGATCGCCAGCGGCAACTGGGCCGCCACCGGGGACGAGGGCGCGGCGCGCCGCACCCGGCTGGACTTCCGGCTGGACGTGGACGACGCGGGCCAGCTGCTGACGCGCTTTGGCCGCGCGGGCGTGGTGCGCGGCGGCAGCGGCCACATCGAGGGCGAGATCGGCTGGCTGGGCTCGCCCTTCACGCTGGACTACCCCAGCCTCTCGGGCGAGATGGCGGCCAACTTCGAGACCGGCCAGTTCCTCAAGGTCGAGCCGGGCGCGGCCAAGCTGCTGGGGGTGCTGAGCCTGCAGGCCCTGCCGCGGCGGCTGACGCTGGATTTCCGCGACGTGTTCTCCGAGGGCTTCGCCTTCGACTTCGTGCGCGGCGACGCCAAGATCGCGCAGGGCGTGGCGACCACCAACAACCTGCAGATGAAGGGCGTGAACGCCGCCGTGCTGATGGAGGGCAGCGCCGACATCGTGCGCGAGCAGCAGGACCTCAAGGTGGTGGTAGTGCCCGAAATCAACGCCGGCACCGCCTCGCTGATCGCCACCGCCATCAACCCGGCCATCGGCCTGGGCACCTTCCTCGCCCAGTTCCTGCTGCGTGAGCCGCTGCAGTCCGCCACCACCCAGCAGTTCCACATCAGCGGCGGCTGGGCCGACCCCAAGGTCGAGAAGATCGAAAAGAAGTAAAAACGCACACCGACACCAAGGAGCACCCATGAAAGTCGCCGCCATCCAGATGGTCTCGGGCATCAGCCTGGACGCCAACCTCAGCGCCGCTCGCGCCCTGCTCGACCAGGCCGCCCGCGCCGGCGCCGAACTCGCGGTGCTGCCCGAGTACTTCTGCTTCATGGGCCAGCAGGACGCCGACAAGCTGCTGCTGGCCGAGCAGACCGGTCTGGGCACGGTGCAGGACTTCCTCTCCGACGCGGCGCGCGAACTCAAGCTGTGGATCGTGGGCGGCACGCTGCCCATGGCCACCGACGACCCCGCGCACGCGGCCAACGCCTCGCTGGTGTACGACCACAAAGGCCACTGCGTCACCCGCTACGACAAGATCCACCTGTTCCGCTACGACAACGGCCGCGAGGCCTACGACGAGGCCGCGGTGCTGCGGGCCGGCGACACGCCGGTCTCCTTCGAGATGCCCACCCGCCACGGCGAGCACTGGCGGATCGGCATGAGCGTGTGCTACGACCTGCGCTTCGGCGAGCTCTACCGCATGCTCGCCGCCGACCTGCTGCTGGTGCCCGCGGCCTTCACCCACACCACCGGCCAGGCGCACTGGGAGGTGCTGCTGCGCGCCCGAGCGATCGAGAACCAGGCCTACGTGATCGCCAGCGCCCAGGGCGGCGTGCACGAGAACGGCCGCCGCACCTGGGGCCACAGCATGGTGATCGACCCCTGGGGCCAGGTGATGGCGATGCAGGCCGAAGGCCCGGGTGTGGTGATGGCCGACATCGACCTCGAACGCCTGCGCGCCGTGCGCGAACAGCTGCCGTCCCTCCAGCACCGCAGGCTGTGAGCCTATGAAACGACCGCCGCGGCGCTGGCTGCTGTGGGGCGCGCTGCTGCTGCTGGTGGTGGTGCTGCTCGGCGTGCTGGTGTTCCTGGCCGCCGAGTACGAGGAGTCGCGCGACCAGGAAGCGCTGGAGCGCGACGCGTCTGCGCTGGCCGGCGACATCCGCAACGGTCTGGTGCGCAACGTGCAGACCCTGCAGGCGCTGCACAGCGTGGCCCCTACGGCCGATTCGTGGCAGGACCCGGCCGCCGAGGTGCTGGACCAGCACCGCGAGCTGGTGCGGCTGGAGTGGCGCGACGCCGGCCTGCGCCTGGTGGCCGAGCGCGACTCGTCCTATGTGTCCGGCCTGTACGGACAGATGTCGCGCGCCCAGGCCCTGCCCGACGTGCGCCAGGCCTGCGAGAGCGCGCAGCGGGTGTCCGGGCCCTCGTTTTCGCCCAGCTACTTCTGGCCCATGAGCAGCGGCCTGGGCATGGAGCTGATGGAGATGTGCCTGCCGGTGGTGCGCACCGGCGCGGCCGAGGGCTACCTGGTGGCGACCTACGCCCTGCCCGGCCTGCTGTCGGAACTGACCAACAAGGCGCTGCTGCGCAACCGCGGCCTGGCCTTCACCGAGGTCGACGGCACCCGGCTGGCGCTCTACAGCGCCGTCACGGGCAACCGACTGCAGGTGGCCAGTGCCTTGCTGGACCTGCCGGGCCACACGCTGGTGCTGCGGCTGGAGAGCCCGCGCCGGGTCGCCGGCCTGTTCCCCAATGTGCTGACGGCGGTGGTTGGCGCGCTCTCGCTGGCCCTGCTGGCGGTGCTGGTGCTGCTGGGGCGCGACATGCGGCGGCGCCAGCGCGCCGAGACCGAGGTGGCCGAGGCGCTGGCCTTCCGCAAGGCGATGGAGAACTCGCTGGTGACCGGCTTGCGCGCGCGCGACATGAACGGCCGCGTGACCTATGTGAACCCCGCGTTCTGCCAGATGGTGGGCTTCTCCGCCAGCGAGCTGATCGGCTCGGGCCTGCCCGCGCCCTGGTGGCCGCCCGAGCTGGTGAACGAGTACCAGCAGCGCCAGGCGGTGCGGCTGGCCGGCCAGGTGCTCCCGCGCGAAGGCTACGAGTCGGTGTTCCAGCGCAAGGACGGCACGCGTTTTCCGGTGCTGATCATCGAGGCGCCGCTGATCGACGCCCAGGGCACGCAGACCGGCTTCATGAGCGCCATCCTCGACCTGAGCGAGCAGCGCCGCGTCGAGGAGCTCAACCGCGCCTCGCAGGAGCGGCTGCAGGCCACGGCGCGGCTGGCCACCGTCGGCGAGATGGCCTCGCTGCTGAGCCATGAGCTGAACCAGCCGCTGGCCGCCATCGCCAGCTACGCCAGCGGCTCGCTCAACCTGCTGGAAGACCCCGACGCGCCGCCCGACCTGCTGCGCCAGGCGATGCAGCGCGTGAGCGAACAGGCCGAGCGCGCCGGCCGCGTCATCAAGAGCGTGGCCGACTTCGTGCGGCGGCGCGAGCAGGTGCGCGAGGCGGTGGCGCCGGCTGCCCTGCTCGACGCCATCCTGCCGCTGCTGGGCCTGCAGGCCAAGAAGCTGGACATCCGGGTGGAGACGCGCATCGCGTCCGGCTGCCCGGCCGTGCTGTGCGACCGCACCATGGTCGAGCAGGTGCTGCTGAACCTGGCGCGCAACGGCATGCAGGCCATGCCCGATGGTGATCCGCCGCTGGCCTCGGGCCTGCGCAGCATCCAGATCCACATCGCGCCGCGCCGCCCGCAGTCCGCCGATGGCGAACCCCTGCGCAAGACCTGGGTCGAGTTTGCGGTCACCGACCACGGGAAGGGCCTGAGCGACGAGGTGCGCGAGAAACTGTTCACACCCTTCTTCACCACCAAGGCCGAGGGCATGGGCCTGGGACTGTCGCTGTGCCGCACCGTGATCGAGCAGCACGGTGGTGCCCTGACCTTCGAGCCGGCACAGCCGCGCGGCACCGTGTTCCGCTTCACCCTGCCTGCGGCGGATTCACTATCATCCCGCCCATGACCCAGCATCCCGACGCCAAGGTGTTCATCGTCGATGACGATGCGGGCGTGCGCGACGCGCTGGCCTGGCTGCTGCGCACGCGGCGCCTGCTCAGCGAGCGCTACGACAGCGCCGACGCCTTCCTGGCCGAGATCACCCGCTGGTCCTCCGAACCCTCCGTGCCCTGCTGCCTGCTGCTGGACGTGCGCATGCCCGGCACCAGCGGCCTGGCGCTGTTCGAGCAGCTGCTGGCGCTGCCCTGGCAGGCGGCCATGCCGGTGATCTTCCTCTCCGGCCATGCCGACGTGCCGACCGCTGTCGACGCCGTCAAGCGCGGCGCCTTCGACTTCTGCGAGAAGCCGTTTTCCGACAACGCCCTGGTCGACCGCGTCGAGCAGGCGCTGGCACTCTCGGCCCAGGTGCAGGAGGGGCGGCGCGTGCAGCGCAGCGTGCAGCAGCGCCTGGACAGCCTGACCGAGCGCGAACGCGACGTGATGGACCTGGTGATCGAGGGCCTGCCCAACAAGCTGGTGGCCGACCGGCTCAACATCAGCGTGCGCACGGTGGAGGTCCACCGCTCGCGCGTGTTCGACAAGATGGGCGTGAAGTCGGCTGTCGAACTGGCCAACGCGCTGCGCCAGCTGGGGGCGCGCTGAGGCTCAGTCGTCCCGCGGATCGGGCCTCTCGGCCTTGCGCTCCTCGGGCAGCTCCCCGTTTTTCCGACCCGAGAACATGGTCCACCACACGATGAAGATCAGCAGTACCAGCGCAGCGAGCGCTTCGAGCAGCAACAGGGTCATGGACAGGGGCCGGAGTGCACTGGTTCGGTGGACGACGGCGCTGATTGTAGGCAGCCTGGCCGCCTGCACCACCGTCGAGGTGCCGCCCGCGGCGCCGGGCGCCCGCCCGGCCGACGGCAGCCTGCCGCCCGCCATCCAGCAGCCGGCCAGCCGCTGGGTTCCGGTGCGCTGGAGCGAGCTGCCGGGCTGGGGTCTGGACAGCCTGCACGAGGTCTGGGGCGCCTGGGTGCGCGGCTGCGAGAAGCCGTCGCCGGTGCAGGCGCCGCTGTGCGCCGAGGTGCGGCCGCTGATCATGGCCGGCACCGCCGAGCAGCAGGCCTGGATCGAAAGCCGCTTCCAGCCCTACCGCGTGGTCGAACCCGACGGCAGCGCGCCGCAGGGCCTGCTCACCGGCTACTACGAGCCGGTGCTGGAGGCCTCGCGGACCACCACCTTCAGCCACCGCGTGCCGGTGTACGCGCCGCCGCTCGGCGTGCGGCTGGGCAGCAACGAGCCGCCCTGGTACACCCGGCAGGAGATCGACACCCTGCCCGCGGCGCAGGCCGCGCTCAGGGGGCGGGTCATCGCCTGGCTGTCCGACCCCATCGACGCCCTGGTGCTGCAGATCCAGGGCTCGGGCCGGCTGAACATCAAGGAGCCCGACGGCACCGTCAAGCAGACGCGCGTGGCCTTTGCGGCGCACAACGGCCACCCCTACCAGAGCGTGGGCAAGTGGCTGCTGGACCGTCGCGAGATCCGTGAGGGCAACTGGGAGGGCATCCGCGCCTGGGCCGCGCAGAACCCCGACCGGCTTAACGAGATGCTCTGGAGCAACCCGCGCACGGTGTTCTTCCGCGAGGTGCGCCTGACCGAGCTCAACGCCCGTTTCGGCCCTGCCGGCGCGCAGGGCGTGCCGCTGACGCCGGGCCGCTCGATCGCCGTCGATCCGCAGAGCATCCCCTACGGTACGCCGGTCTGGCTGGCCTCCAAGGGCGTGGTCTTCAACCAGCAGCGTCTGGTGATGGCGCAGGACACGGGGGGCGCCATCACCGGCGCGGTGCGCGCCGACCTGTTCACTGGCTGGGGCAACTGGGGCGACGCGCCCTACCAGCTCGCCTCGCGGCTCAAGCAGCCGCTGCAGATGTGGGTGCTCTGGCCGCGCTGACGCGGCACCGGGCCACCCGCACTCGCGCCCACCCGGTCACTGCCACTGCGCCGTCACCTGCGCGATCACCTCGACCAGCCTGCGCGCCGCCGCCTCCCAGGTGAAGCGGGCCGCAAAGGCCTGGCCGGCCTGCGCCAGCGACTGCCACAGCGCCGGGTCGTTCTGCAGGCTCAGCAGCGCAGCTTCCCAGGCCGCCGGGTCGTGCGGGTCGACCCGCAGCGCGCCCGGCCCGCAGACCTCGGGCAGGGCGCCGCAGGGGGCGATCAGCGCCGGGGTGCCCAGCATCAGGCCCTCGACCGGTGGCAGGCCGAAGCCCTCCGTCAGCGAGGGCGTGCAGACGGCCAGCGCGTGGGCCTGCAGGCTGGTCATCTCCCCCTCGCTCACGTAGCCGGCGAACACGGTGTTGGGCGGCAAAGACCAGCCCGCCGCCGCAAAGTCCGCGGCACTGGCGCGCCCGGTCAGCACCAGCGGCAGCCCCGCCAGCCCCGGGCGGGCAAAGGCCCGCAGCAGCAGGCCGATGTTCTTGTGCGGCTGCAGGTTGGCCAGCGCCAGCGCGTAGCGCCGCGGGCCCAGGCCGAGGCGGCGCAGGATGGTGTCGTCCCGGGGGATGCGCCGCACATGGTCGACGCCGTTGTGCACGACGTGGATGCGCTCGGCCGGCGCGATGCCCAGCGCCACGAGCTCGCGCCGCGCGAACTCGGACACGGTGAGCAGGCCCCGCTGCGCGGCCCCCGCCCGCCGGATGTGCAGGCGCGCCCAGGCGCTGCGCACCTGCCCGTACGAGCGGGGGGTGGTGAACACCTGGGCGTCGTGCACCATGGTCAGGCCCGCGCGCACGCCGAACGGCGCCATGTTGCAGAAGCCCAGCAGGAGCTGGCCGCGCGCGGCCCGGGGCAGGAACAGCTGTTCCCAGGCGATGCCGTGCAGCCGCCCCGTTTCCCGCACCGGCAGCTCCGGGGCCGGCCAGGCCGGGCGCGTGCCGGGCGGCACGGCGATCGAGACCGGCGGGCGCTGCGGCAGCTCGCCCAGCGCCCGCGTCAGCTCGTAGGCCACGCGGTGCACGGCGGTCGGCGGCGCGGACAGGAAACGTCCGTTGATGAGCACCCCGGGCGGGGCCTTCGTGTTCACAGCTCCAGGATCCGGCGGGGGTCGGCGCGCCCCCTCAGGACATCCAGCAGGGCCAGCCAGTTGCCGGCGGCGCGGCCGCGGCGGTCGATCCAGGGCTCGGGGCGCAGCAGCCGGGCGTGGTTGGCCAGCAGGTTGCGAACGATCATGCGGGCCGCGACTTTTCGCGGCAGCGTGGCCTTGCGCAGCAGGTACACCGGGTTGCAGACCTGGCTGTAGCCCAGCCGGCGCCCGCTGCGCTCGCGCCCGCGCTTCTCGCCGCAGTGCACGCCCCGGAAGGCGTCGGTATGCACCAGCGGCCCCGGCACGCGGCCGCCGAAGTCCAGGTCTTCGAGCCAGGCGTAGAGCGGCAGGTTTTCGTCGAAGCGCACGCCCGCGATCGCCGAGGCCCGGTAGGCCATGTTGCAGCCGTAGAGCCCGTGGGTGTGCGCCAGGATGGTGTGCGTCTGCGGGTCGCCCGCCGCGTCGGCGGCCTCGACCATGCGCACCGCGTCGTCGGGCGCAATGCCAGGGCCCTGGACGCCGTCGGCCAGCACCAGGCCGTGCGCGCCGGCCACGCCGGGGTGCCGCTCAAAGAAGCGTGCGATGCCGGCGATGGCAAAGCGCGAGGGCACGAAGTCGTCGTCGTAGAAGACCACGGCCCCGGTGTCCGGGCGCAGCCGGTACAGGCCCCGGTTGCGCTGCACGCAGGAGCCGCGCGGCCCGAAGACCTGCTCGACCGTGAACGGGTGGTCCCCGGCCGGTGGTGCGTCGGCCGGGCTTTCCATCGACAGGATCACCTGCGAGGGCCGCTGCGTCTGCGCCGCCAGCCGCTCCAGCAGCACCGCAACGCTGTCCGGGCGCCCCAGGGAGGCCACGATCACGGCCACGTTCATGGACGGCTCCGCTGCGCGAGGTGCTCGGCCAGCCGGTGGGCGAACGCCACGATCATGAGCGTGGGGTTGGCGTGGCCGGAGGTCGGGAAGATGGACGCGCCCGCGACGTAGAGGCCGTCGACGTCATGCACCTTGCAGTCGGCGTCCACCACGCCCCGGCCCGGATCGGCCGCCATGCGCGTGGTGCCGGCCGTGTGGCCCATGTCGATGATGTCGGGGCTGTGCGCGTCGCGGTCGGCGATCCAGTCGGCGAGCACCGGCGGCGGCAGGCCCGCCCGGGCGAACTCCTGCTGCACGAGGGTGGCCAGGCGGGTCAGCGTGTGCATCTCGCGCTCGCCGATGCGCCAGTGCGCCACCGGCAGCGGCATGCCGAAGCGGTCGGTCTTGGGCGAGAGCTCGATGCGGTTGTTGCGGTCCGGCGCCTGTTCGCAGACAGCGTCGAGCGAGAGACCCACCAACTTGTGCGGCACGCCGCGCGTGAGGTACTCCTCGACCGCCAGGCCCGGCCGCCAGCGCAGCACCTGCTGGACCGCGAAGTGCGTCCAGGCTTTGGGGACGCGCTGGCTCTGGAAGGCCAGGCGCGCCAGCCCCTTGGCCATGATGCCCGGGGACTTGAGGATGGCCTGGGCGTCGGACAGGACGTTCCGGCTCTGCCGTTTGGCGATGCGGCGGACGGCGCTCCACGGGTCGTCCGGTGCGCGCTCGCCCATGGTGTAGGCGGCGCAGTTGAGCAGGCACTCGTCCGCCTGCACCCGGGCCGTCGGGGCCAGGCCGTGCATGTACATGCTGACGCCCCGCGGGCCCCGCAGACCGTAGAAGCCATACAGCCGGGACACGGCGGGGATCGCCTGGGGGCTGAAGCGGGCGATCCGCGCGCTGGGATGGTCCATCAGGCAGCGCCCGACCATGTCGTGCTGGTTGCCCAGGCCGTGGCGGTGGTGCGCGCGCGAGTTCAGCAGCAGGCGCGCGTTCTCGATGGCGCTGGCTGCGAGCACGATGGTCCGGGCCTCGATGGTCCGGCGCGCGCCCGTGGCGTCGGCCACCCGCACCGCGCAGGCGCGCGCGCCCGATGCATCGGTCAGCACCTCCAGCACGGTGGCGCCGGTGAGCACGCGGCAGCCCTTCGGCGCGGCGTGCAGGAACTCGGTGCCGGCGTGCAGCACGTCGGTTGGGTCCAGCGTGGAACGCGCGAACTGCCAGAAGAAGGAGTCCAGCACGGCGGGGTCCGGGCGGTGCGCCGGCGGCGCGCGGCGCAGGTGCTCCCACAGGCGGCCGTCGTAGCAGTTGAGGCCGAGGTTGAGCGCCTCGGCCGCCCGGTCCACGTGGGGCGCGAGGTCGGCCGCCGTCACCGGCCAGCCGCTGTCGGGCACCCAGGGGCGCGCGGTGTAGTCCAGCTCGGCGAACGCGGCCGATTTGCCGGCCCAGGCCACCGTCGAGCCGCCCAGCGCGCGGCAGCGCACGCCGAAGCCCTGGCGGCCGTGGGCCCACATGCGCGTCTGGTGGGCGTGGAAGCGCTGGCGCCGGTCGGCCTGGTGCGGCGTCCAGAGGCCCGCTTCGCCCAGCGTCTCGTTGAGCGCTTCGGTGCTCTCCTGCTCCTGCAGCCCGCCGCTCTCCAGCACCAGGGTGCTGCGGCCCGCCGCCGCCAGCCCGCGGGCGACGGTCAGGCCCGCCGGGCCACCGCCGACGATCAGCACGTCGCAGGGCCCGATGGGGGCATCGCCCAGATCGGCGAGGTCCTGGATCACGCCAGCGCCCCCTCGCGCTGGGCGGACCGGCGGGCGATGGCCGCGCGCAGCGTTTCCTTCTGCAGCAGCATGACGGGCGCCGGGTAGCGCGCGCCCAGGGACACCCGGCAGGTGCGGGCGAGGATGTCCAGCGTGGTCTGGTAGTCCTCGGCCCGGTAGTGGACCTCGCGCGGGGCCCAGCGGTGCGGGTTCATGCGGTCGTGGAACCAGCGCTTGGACAGCACCGCCTCCCAGTTGGTGAACACATGGCGGCCGGTGTCGATCAGCCGCCCCGCGCCCCGCGTCTGTCCGAAGGCCTTCGCCTCCTGCGGGTCGTCGAAGAGCACGCTCAGCGCCACCGCGTTCTCCGGGTCGTTGTGCGGCGAGGGGCGGCAATGGGGCTGACCGGCAAAGAGTTTCGCGACACCGGGATAGCGCGCGCGCAGGGTGTTCAGCATCGGCTCCAGCCGGCCCAGCTGCGCGTGCAGCACCGCGCCGGTCAGTTCGGACACGCGGCAGTTCAGGGCCGAGAACAGGGGCTCGTCGGTCGGGGCGTGGCCGCGGATGAAGGCGCCCGGGTCGTGGAACATCCGGGCGCGCTCGAACCAGCGGTCGTCGTTGGTCAGCACGGCCCCGCCTTCGCCGGCGCTCATGTTCTTGTGCTGGTTGAAGCTGAACACGCCCAGGTCGCCGATGCCACCGACGCGGCGGTCCTTGTACCGCACGCCCACGGCCTGGCAGGCGTCCTCGATCACCAGCAGCCGGTGGCGGCGCGCGATCGCCATGACCGCGTCCATGTTGCACACCGCGTTCTGCATGTGGACCGGCACGATGGCGCGGGTGAAAGGCGTGATCTTGCGTTCGATGTCCTGCGGGTCGATGGTCAGCGACTCGTCGATGTTGACCAGCACCGGCACGGCGCCCACGGCCAGCGGCGCCAGCGCGGTGGAGACCCAGGTGTAGGCGGGCACCAGCACCTCGTCGCCAGGCCCGATGCCCGCCGCCGCCAGCGCGGCGATGAGCGCGTTGGAGCCGCTGTTGACCGTGAGCGCGTGCCGCACGCCGACCAGCCGGGCCAGCCGCTGCTCGAAGCGCGCGGTGAACCCGTCCTGGCCGCGCGCATAGCGCTGCAGGTCGCCCCTGGCGATCACCACGCCCAGGTTCAGCAGTTCCCGCAGGCCCACGGCACGCCACATGGTCTCAGGCCTCCACCGGCTGCAGGGCCCGGCACTCCCAGCGCCAGGCGTGTTCCACCAGCGTGTCCAGCGCGGCGTACTGGGGCCGCCAGTCCAGGCGCCGCTGGGCCAGGGTCGAGTCGGCCACCAGGCGGGCCGGGTCGCCCGGGCGGCGCGGCGCGTACTGCACGGCGATGTCGCGCCCGGTCACCCGCCGCGCGGCCTCGATGACCTCGTTCACCGAGAAGCCGTGGCCGTTGCCCAGGTTGTAGGCCTGGCTGGGGTCACCGGCCATCAGGCTCTGCAGGGCCAGGCCGTGCGCCTGGCACAGGTCGTGGATGTGCACGTAGTCGCGGATGCAGGTGCCGTCAGGCGTGTCGTAGTCCTGCCCGAATACCGAGATGTGGGGGCGCCGGCCCGAGGCGGCCTGCAGCACCAGCGGAATCAGGTGCGTCTCGGGCTCGTGCCGTTCGCCCAGCTGGCCTTCGGGGTCGGCCCCGGCGGCGTTGAAGTAGCGCAGGCACACCGAGCGCAGACCGTAGGCGCGGTCGTAGTCGGCCAGCGCCTGCTCCACCATCAGCTTGCTGCGGCCGTAGGGGTTGATCGGCTGCTGGCGGTGGTCCTCGGCGATGCGGGTGGTCTGGGGCTCGCCGAAGATCGCTGCGGTCGACGAGAAGATGAAGCGCATCACCCCCGCCTGCCGCATCGCGTCCAGCAGGTTCAGCGTGTTCACCACATTGTTCTGGTAGTACTTGCCCGGGTCCTGCACCGATTCGCCGACCTGGATGTGCGAGGCGAAGTGCATCACGGCGTCGAAGCGCCGCTCGCGCAGCAGCCGGTCCAGCAGCGCGCGGTCGGCGATGTCGCCTTCGACGAAGCGGCCGTGCAGCACCGCGTCGCGAAAGCCCCCGACCAGGTTGTCCAGGGTGGTCACCTCGCAGCCCGCCAGGGCCAGGTGCTTGACCATGTGCGAGCCGATGTAGCCGGCACCGCCGACGACCAGGATGTTCATGTGTTCTCCCATGGGTTGCTTGTTAATGTGTTCAGTGGACGGAGCGCTTGAGCCCCGCCGGGGTGGCCGGGTGGGCCGACGGGTGGGCGGACGCCAGGCGCTGCAGCAGGCGCTTGAGCCTCTGCTGGCCCCAGGGCTCGGGGCCCAGGGCGATCCACAGGGCCAGGGCCCCGATGACCAGCAGGCAGACCGCCAGCAGCAGCCCCCGGTGTTCGATGGACACCGCCAGCCACGGCACGAGGTACATGCCCAGCACCAGATGCCCCAGGTACAGCGGGTACGAGACCCGGCCCAGGGTGGTCAGCAGGGCCCTGGCGCGGGGCTGCGCCACCCGCGGCCCGCGCCCGCTGGTGAACAGCATCAGCGCGGCCAGCATGGCCAGCCACACGGTCACGGCCACCACCAGCTCGCCGCGGGTGTCCGCCTTGAGGCGGATTTCCAGCAGGCACAGCAGGACCAGCAGCACGGCGACCGCCAGCCTCCTGGCGGAGGGGCCGCTGCGGGTGATGGCGCAGAGGGTCATGCCCAGGGCGAAGTAGACGCCGTGGTGCAGCAGCAGAACCTTGAAGCCAAACCAGTTCAGCGGCGGGGACGGCTGCAGGCCCAGGGCCACGGTGGCGCTGTGGACGATCAGGAACAGGCCGCTCACGCCGCCGAGCAGCAGGGCCAGGCGCTGCAGCCCGTCGCCCGGGGTGCCGCCCAGGCGCTGCTGGAGCGCGAGCGCCGCACAGACCAGCGCGTAAAAGACCGCCTCGACCACCAGCGTCCAGACCACGCCGTCGATGTAGGGGCCCTTGGGTGAGAGCAGCACGGTGCGCAGCCAGTCCAGCAGCCGCTCGGGCAGGGGCTCGCCGGCGGCCACCCGCACCAGCAGCGACAGGGTCGCGCAGATCCAGAGCGCCGGAAGAATGCGCACCGCCCGCTTCATGGCAAAGCCCTGCCAGGACACGCCGAGGGCCGACTGGGCGATGACGTAGCCGGACAGCACGAAGAAGAACTGCACGCCGATCCAGCCGGCCGACACCGCGCCGGGCAGGAAGGCGAACGCGGCGTCCGCCCCGGTGGCGCCATAGGTCGGTGCCGCCGCGCCGAACAGGCTGAAGTGGAACAGCACCACCGACAGGGCCGCGAGGAAGCGCAGCAGGTCGATGCCGTGCACATGGCCGGTGGAGGGCGTTGTCATGGCTGGGCCACCAGTCGGGTCAGCACGGGCGATCCCTGCTGCACCTGGAACACGCTCTGCAGGTTCAGCCGCAGGGTCTCGTCCTGCTGCTGGGCGTTCTGCAGCCGGAAGTCGAGCGCGCTGTCCACCACGAAGCCGTCGGCGGCACGGGAGAGCTGGTTCTTCACCTCGTCCAGCCCGCGCACGGTGCGCCCCGCCAGCCGCTGGTTGAAGTCGCCCACGAAGCGCGTGGTCTCCGGGTGGCTGCGCCATTCCTGGTTCAGCACCTGCAGCACCGTCTCGCCCCGGCCCGAGCGCAGCGCGCCCACCACCTGGTCCAGCGTGGGGCGCACGTCCTCCAGCCGCAGCGCGGGTGGTGCCGTGGCCGGACCAGCGGGCGGTACCAACGCGTCGGGCCGCGGCGCCTGGGCCATGAGCGAGACGCCCGGCCGACGCGGGCCGCCGACCCACCAGCCCAGGCCCGCCAGCAGCAGGGCCGTGGCGACCCCCGCCTGCACCACGCGCCGGGCCGGCAGGCGCATCGGTGGCGCCCGGTGGCCGCGCGGGCGTGGCGCGGCCACCGGCGCGGGCTTGGGCTGGGCGCGCGCCGGCGCCAGGGTGGCGTCGTAGCGCTGGCGCCGCTCGGGCGAGGACAGCACGTCGTGGGCGATGTTGATGCGGGCCGCCGCGTCGGCCGGCCAGGCTTCTTCCTCGCGCACGAAGTCGGGGTGCACCAGCCGGATCATCATCCGGTAGTGCTCGCGCAGCAGCTCAGGGGTGGCCGCCGGTGTCAGGCCCAGCACGGCGTAGTGGTCGGCGCCGGGCCGCAGCATCACGGTGCGCACGAAGAACCGCGCCGCCCGCCGCGCGCGCGGCGCCGAGGCGGTGCCTCCCTCGACCGCCCGGTTCGAGGCCAGGCGCAGCACCGTGCCCAGCTGGTCGAACAGCAGGGCGGGCTCGCGCCGGGCGACCGGGTAGCGGCCGGGCGCCTGCTCGAAATCCAGCAGCGCCGCCAGCACGCCGGCGGCGCGCGGGTTCGCCACAGGGGGTTGCGGGGTGGGCGGCATGGCGGGTGGTCAGGGCGCGGGGTTCAGGACGCCGCGCGCGCACCGCCCGCCGCGCCCAGCAGACCCGGCACCGTCTGACCGGGCGGGTGGCCGTAGCCGTAGTACGCGTCGAAGGCGTCGTTGTTGGTGTGCTCGGTGCGGGCGTGGGTCAGCACCACCCCCATCGGCGCCAGCCCGGCGTTGCGCAGGCGGCGCAGCGCGTCCTTGATGCTCTTCTTGCGCGTGCTGTCGGCCCGCACGGCGAACACGATGTGCTGCACCTGGTTGCCCAGCACGATGGCGTCCGCGATGCCCAGCAGCGGTGGGCCGTCGATGATCACCTGCGTGAAGCCCAGCGCCTGGGCCTGGTCGAGCAGCGTGCGCAGGCCCGGGCCCATCAGCAGCTCCACCGGGTCGGGCGGCGTGGGGCCGGCCAGCAGCACGCCCAGGTTGGGCACCATGGTCTTGAGGATCAGGTCCTTGGTGGTGCCTTCGCCCATCAGCAGGGTGGACAGGCCCCGGTCGTTGGGCAGGCCCAGCGCCTTGTGGACCGAGGCCAGGCGCATGTCGGCGTCGATCAGCAGCACCTGCTGGCCCAGCTGCGCGAAGTTGATGGCCAGGGCCAGGGCCGAGGTGGTCTTGCCCTCGTTCTTGCCACAGCTGGTGACCATGATGTGGCGCGGCGCACCCCCGGTGGTGGAGAACTGCAGCGCGGTGCGCATGGAGCGGTAGGCCTCCGAGAAGCTGCTGCGCGGCTCCGCGTGGGCGAGCAGGCCCAGCGCCTCGACGGACATGCCGCGCGGCTTGCGGGTCTCCGGTATCCAGCCCAGCAGGGGCAGCGCGAACACGCGCTCCACCTCGTCCTCGTGCTTGACGGAATCGTCCATCTGCTCGCGCAGGATGGCCACCAGCACGCCGGCCAGCAGGCCCAGCATCAGCCCCACCGCCAGGTTGATCGCAGGGCGGGGCTGCACCGGGTTGAGCCCGGGCTCGGCCGGGTCCACCACCGAGATGTTGTTGGTGTTCAGGCCGGCCGTGACGCTGACCTCCTTGAGCCGCTGCAGCAGGCTGTCGTAGACCTGCCGGTTGGTGTCGAGCTCGCGCTTGAGCAGGTTCAGGTCCACGCTGCGGTCCTGCACCATCAGCACCTCGTCGCGCGAGGCGCCCACGCGGGCGCGCAGCAGCGACTCCTGTTTCTTGGCGGCCTCGTACTGGCCCTTGATCGAGGCCAGGATGGTGCCCACCTCGGCGTCGATGCGCCGCTGCAGCTCGTCGATCTGCGACTTGGTCTGCACCATGGCCGGGTAGTTCGGCTTGAACACCGCCAGGTTCTTGGCGTACTCGGCCTCCAGCCGGGCGCGCTGCTCCTTGTAGGTCTGGATCGCCAGGTTGTCCAGCACGCTGGGCGCGCTCTCGGGCCGCGCGCGCACCTCCTCGTACTGCGCCTCGGCCTTGATGCGGTCCTGCTCGGCCTTGGCCAGCGCGGCGGAGAAGTCGACGTAGTTCTGGGTGGTGGCGCTGGTCTTGTCGCCCAGGTTGAGGATCTCGTTGCGCTTGGCGTACTGGTTGATGACCCGCTCGCTCTGCTCCAGCTTGGCCTTGGTCACCTGGATCTGCTCTTCGAGGAACTGCCGCGCATAGACCGAGCTCTCCAGCTTGCGCTCCAGGTTCATCGCGATGAAGGTCTGCGCGATCTGGTTGGCGATGCGCGCCGCCAGCTCGCCGTCCTTGTTCACCACCTGCACCTCCACCAGTCGCGAGCTGCGCCGCGGCTCGATGCTCACCGACTCGTTGAAGGCGCGGATGGTTTCGTTGCGGCTGAGGCGTTCGCTGCCGTCCTCGGGTGGCGAGACCAGGCGGTTGAAGTGTTCGCGCAGCGTGGCGACGAAGCCGGCGTCGGCGTCGGGCGCCGCGGCGGGCGCCACCGGGGCCGGTGGCGCGCCGCCCTCGTCCGGCCGGTACAGGCCCATCTCGTCGATCACGCGCAGGGCCAGCGAGCGGCTCTTGAGCAGCTCGATCTGCGTGCGCAGCTGCAGCTGGTCGGACGCGGTGCCCTGGTCGAGTTCCACCTCGGTGTTGAACCCCACCACCTTCTGCGCGCTGCGGTCGATCTGGATCAGCGTGGTGGCCTGGTACAGCGGCGTGATGCGCAGGGTGTAGAAGGCCGCGGCCCCCACGCACAGCAGCGTGGTGCCCGCGATCATCCATTTGTGGCGGGCGATGGCGCGGAAGATTTCCTTGAGGTCGATGTCGTCGCGGGGCACCGCATCGGCCTCTTCGCGCGCCTGCTGGACGGTGTGCAGCATGCGCGCCTGCGGCAGGGTCAGCGCCGACGAGGGGAATGGGCCACGGGGGGGGAAGGTGTTGGGCAACATGGGGGTCACTCCTTGCTCACCGACACGCTGCGGATGCTGTAGCCGCTGTGCCGGGTGGAATCCGAATCAAAAGAAAAGTGGTAGCCGAACTTGCCCACGAACTGGGCGTCTGCGATGAACCAGCTCAGGGTGGTCCATTCGTCCTGGGCCGGCACGGTGTTCCAGCCCAGGCTGGAAGTGCCGCTGCGGCTTTCGTACTTCAGGTTGAACCCGGCCGCCTGCGCCGAGTTGCGCCGCACCACGGCGGTGATGCGCAGTGGCTGCGGGCTGTAGGACAGGAAGTTGGGGTCCACCGTGAACGAGGTGGTGGCGCGCGGCGCCGCGTCCAGCACCTGCTCGGTGCCCAGCGCGCGCCACGTGGGCGCCTGCGTCAGGTGCAGGCCGCGTGCGCCGGCCGGGCCGCCGGGGGCGGTGAATTCGATGCGCCCGGCGCCGCTGTGGTCGCCGTGCCAGGGGTAGGGGCGGGCCTGGTTGGCGCTGGCCTGCCGCACCCAGTCGCCCGCCTCCCGGGGCAGCAGGGCCAGGGCCGGCTGCGGGCTCAGCGCCAGCGAGTTGGCGGCCCGCGCCGCGCCCGAGAGCGGGTCGACCACGCGGCTGCCGGCCGGCAGGGTCACCACCGCGGTGCTGTCGGGCCGGCTCCAGGCCACCAGCACCAGGCCCTGCGGGCCATCGAACAGGAAGCCGTGGTGCTGCCCGGCCAGCAGCAGCCAGCCGAGTGCGCGCGGCTGCGGGCCCAGGTGGGTGGTCAGCGTGCGCAAGGCGGTGTGGGCGGGGCGCGGCCGGCCCTGGGGGCCGATCAGGCCGAAGGGGCCGGAGTCGCCATCCAGCGGCTCGAACCAGTGGATGCGGGCGGCGCCCTGGGCCAGGCCCATGGTGTAGATCTTGATCAGCTGGCTGGCCTGCGCCGTCTCGTCGTTGCGGGCGTCGACCGGCTGCCCCACCTCGGTGAAGTACACCGGCACGTCGGCGCGTTCGGGGCTGCGCGCGCGCAGCATCTTGCGGATGGTCGGCACGATGGCCATGAACTGGGCCTCGAAGCCGCGGGGGATCAGGCCGGCCGTTTCGTAGGGGTGCACGGTGACGAAGTCGAACTTGTCCCTGGCGCCGGCCAGCAGGGCGCGGTCCAAGTAGTTGAGGTTCACGCTCTGCGCGGCCAGGCCCAACTGCACCGACGGGTCCACGGCTTTGGCCGCGTCGTAGGCCAGGGCCACCATCTGTCCGTAGACCTCGGGCGGCGTGTTCGGAGTGAAGTTGGGCGGCTCGTTCCAGACCTCCCAGTGGCGCGTCAGGGGCCGGAAGGTCCGCACCCGGTCGCGCACGTACTGCTGCCAGGCCGCCGGGTCGGCCGGGTCGCGGTATTCCAGGACGCCGCTGAAGCCGATGGACGCGGGCAGACTGCGCGCCGTCTGCGCCGGGTCGAGCGTGGGGCTGAAGCCGCGCACCCAGCCCACGCCGGCCTCGGCCATCGGCCCGACCCAGCGGGACAGGCTGCGGGAGGACGAGGCCGAGGGCGCGACGCCGAAGGGGTTGTCGGCGGCCTGCGCCAGCAGCGGCCACAGCGCCGCGGCACCCACCAGCAGGGCCGGTCGCCACGCGCTCATGGCGAGTCCTTCCGCGCCGGGAACGCCGCCGCCAGGGCCCAGGCCGCAGCGATGCCGGCCAGGTCGGCGGCAAAGTCGGACCACGACGCATTGAAGCCGGGCACGCCGATCTGGTGCACCTCGATGAACGCGCCGAGCGCTGCCGCCAGCACCAGCGCCAGCACCCGGCCCATGCCCAGCACCCGGTGGAACACCCACCAGGTGACCAGGAAACAGAGCGCGTGTGCGCCCTTGTCCCATTGCGCATAGAAGGGCCGCAGCAGGTCCACCTGCGCCACCGCCACCACGGCCGCCGCCATGCCGGCGGCCCACAGCGGGGTGGCCAGCCAGGCTTTCTCAAGTGGTGGCTTCTTGGGGCTCATGGGCTTCTCTTGCGGGGGCGACGGCGATCAGTTCGGCCAGCCGGTGCACCGAGCGCAGGGCGCGCTGGGCGCACACCTGCGACGGCAGGGGCGCGGGTGACGACGGCGGGGACAGCAGGCGGTCGACGATGGACGAGGGCGAGGTGCGGGCCACGTCGGCCAGGGCGTGCGGGCGCTGCACCTCGCTGAGGAAGGCGGCGACCTTCTTGTCCCAGGCCAGCGCCACGAAGGGCTTGTCGTAGGCCAGCGCGGCGATGACGGCGTGCAGGCGGAAGGCCACGATGCCGGTGCAGCCGGCGATGACCCGGCACAGGTCGGCCGGCGTCTGGATGCGTTCGGTCACGTCGATCAGGCGCGAGCACACCGGACCGCCCTCGCTGAACCCGCGGGTCACGCGCTGCGCGAAGGCGCGGTCTTCGGGGCTGCCGTTGGTGAAGACCCGGATCTGGGCGCCCCGCGCGGCCAGGTTGGCCAGCAGGGTCCGGTAGAAACCCAGCAGCACCTGGTCGTCCATCGACGCCAGGCCGTGGTAACGCAGCTCGGCCGGGCTCATCACGCCCACGCCGATGCGGGCCACCCCTTCGGACGGCGGCGGCTCCAGCGGTGCCGGCGGCACCGCGAGCGCGGCGAACACGCCGGGGTCGAGCACGGTGGCGATGTCCTGCTCGGCCGCGCCCAGCGCGCGCGCCAGCAGCGTGGCCGAGCGCGCGTCGCGCACCGACAGCAGGCGCAGGTCGCAGGCGCCCAGCGCCTCCAGGAACAGGCGGCGGCCGGTGGGCGACCAGTCGTCGGAGACCCCCACGCCGTAGAGGTACACCGGCAGGCGGCGCCGGGCCGCCTCCATCAGGGCGCCGTGGACCTTCTTGGGGAAGTTCAGGTCCTGGTCGGCCAGCAGGTTGCCGCCGCCCAGCACGATGGCGTCCAGCCCGGCCATCTTGCGGCGGTAGAACGGCCGCAGGCGAAAGCGCACCAGCAGTTCCAGGTAGACCCGGGAGGCCGCACCCCGGGCGAAGCCCGGCAGCAGGGCCCGCAGGAGGTTCAGGCGCTTCTTGGCCTGCAGGCCCTGCGAGAAGCTCTCGCGCCCCGCCAGATCGATGAAATGCGGTTCGAGCTGGGCTGGCGACGACGCCAGCCCGTGCCGCAGGCACTCCGCGATCAGGCCGTCGCCCAGGTTGGGGCTGTAGGCCACGTTCACGATGCCGACCTTGAGCGGGGCCATTCAGTGCACCCTTTCGTGGTGGTCGGCCCCGGCCGCCAGCGTGCCGTACATGGACCGCAGCGAATCGGCCCAGCTGTCGGTGGTGTTGGCCACCTGCCGCCAGTGGGCATGGCCGTTGTCGCTCATGGTCCGCACCAGCTCGTCGGAGCGGGCCAGGCGGGTCATCACCGGCACGAGCGCGGCCACGTCGTCCGGCGCCACCGTCAGGCCGGCGTTCATGCGCACCAGGTCCGCCGCCACGGCCGAGCTGGTGGAGACCACCACCGGGATGCCGCTGGCGATGGACTCGATCGCCACCAGACCGAAGGTCTCGCGCAGCTTGGACGGCATGATGACCGCGCGCGCGTTGCGCAGGTGCGTGCCGATGGTGTCGCGGTCCTGCCAGCCGGTGAACTCGGCGTCCGGGTACTGCGCCTTCAGCGGCCCCAGCAGCGGTCCCGCGCCGATCACCTTGGCCTTCACCCGGGCGTGCCGGGCGGCGGCCAGGAAGGTGTCGACGCCCTTTTCGGGCACCAGCCGGCCGATGAACAGGAACTCGTCGTTGGTCTCGGCGCGAATCCGGGTGTCGGTGAACGGCACCACCGGATTGGGCACGGTGAACACCGTATCGTCCATGCAGCCGCTGCGGGTGAAGTAGGGGCGCATCGCCTCGTGCGGCAGCACGATGCGGAAGGCCGAGTCTTTCAGGTCGAACCAGCGGTTCTTGATTTCGTGCCGCGCCAGCCGCCACAGCTTCTGGGGGTAGCTGCGCTGGTCGCAGTTGGAGAACAGGCAGCCCATCTGGGTGGGCAGCAGGTCGCACTCTTTCATTTGCGGGTAGTTGATGAACGCGCCGTTGGGGCAGGCGGGAAAGTAGTCGTGGGCGTGCACCAGGGTGCGGCTGGCGACCTGCGCCAGTGCCTTGAAGACCGAGGGCGAAAAAATCTTGCTCCAGCCGTGCAGGTGGTAGACCGTGTTGGGCGTGTCGTGCGCGCCGATCCAGTCGGCCAGGAAGCGCGGGGTGGCCGGGTTGTAGAGCCCGCTGATGGCGTTGTTCAGCGGCCGCGCCGGGTCGAGGGCCGCGCCATTGAGGCCCAGGCGCGAGACGCGGGCGTTCAGGGTGCCGTCGGCGGGGCTGTGTTCGCCGCACAGGTAGGTGACGTCGATGCCGGTGGACGCCATGAGGTTGGCGTTCGCGATGGCCAGCGACGAGGCGCCACCGTTGGCCGATGCGAAGTCGTTGAGCACGACGAGGCGGAAGGGGTGTTGCATGGTGTCGGCGCTCACTGGATGCCCGTGACCCGGGTCGGGTGGCAGTGGCCGCGGAACAGGTCCCGGATGGCCATGAGGTTGCCCCGCAGCCGCCCGGTGTAGTCGCGCGACTGGTTGCGCAGCAGCGTGTTCGCGCTGTTGGAGAGCATGTTGCGCAGCAGGGTCAGGCCGCCCTTGGGCAGGGGCATCGTCTTCTTGCGGATCAGGTACAGCGGGTTGGCGATCTGCGAGTAGCCGAAGCGCACGCCGCTGGTGCGGCCCGACGAACTGCCCATGTGCACGCCGCGGCATTCGGGGATGTGCCGCAGCGCGCCCAGGCGGCTGGCCTTGACCGAGTAGTCGACGTCTTCCAGCCAGCCGTAGAAGGGCAGCGCCGGGTCGAAACGTTCGTGGCTGGCCACGGTGCCGCGGTAGGCCATGTTGCAGCCGTAGAGGTCGGGCACGTCGCGGCGCGGGCCGGACCAGGTGTGCTTCATCGGCGGGCAGCGGGATTCGATGAAGTCCTGCGCCTGCGACTCGGTGATCGGGGTGCCGGTGATGCCGTCCGCCAGCACCGTGCCGCCCACGCCGACCAGTTGCGGGTCGTCCAGCAAGGCCGCGCGGCAGTGGGCCAGCCAGTCGGGCGCGGGCCGGAAGTCGTCGTCGAAGAACACCACGAACCACTGGGCCGGGTCCTCGCCGCGGGTCAGGGTGGCCAGGCGCTCCAGCCCGGCGTTGCGCTGGCGGGTCAGGCCCGCTTCGGACAGCAGCACCGACACCGTGCCGGCGCTGTGCAGCGGGTGGCTATCGAGTCCGGCCACGTCAGCGGGCTCGCTGCCCACGAAGACGATGTGCTGGGCGGGGCAGGTCTGCTGCTGCAGCGCGCGCAGGACACAGCCTGCGACGGACGCTCTTCCCTTGGTGGCAACGACGACATAGGCCTTCATGCGGTTCCTGGAGGTCTGTGGTTCATGTGAAAACGGGCCGGGCATCGGGTTCATCGGCGCGGGGACAGCAACTGCTGCAGGATGCCGTTCTTCCAGGCGAACGCGAGCAGCAGTGCGAGGGTGATCGCGTCGCCGGTGATCCGGGCGTAGGCCGCGCCCATGGCCTGGTAGGTGTTGCCCATGAGCACCAGGGCGCCGATGCCGATGGCCGAGCCGGTGATGACCACGGCGGCCAGCGTGCGTTCCTGGTGCTGCGGGATGAACAGGTAGGCGCCCAGCACGATGATGGCGGCGTTGATCGGGAACACCACCGACATCACCTGCAGCAGCGCGGCGGTCTGCTCGAAGCCGGGGCCGAAGATCAGCGAGACGATGGGCTGCGCGAACCAGTGGCTGACCGCGGCACCCAGCGTGGCCACCAGCAGCAGCAGGGCCCCGACCCGGCGCGAGAGCCGGTAGGCGCCGTCGCGGTGGGTGGCGAACAGGGCGGTGATCTTCGGGATGAAGATGTGGCCCATGGGCGTCATGATGCTGATGCCCGCCGCCACCAGCCGGTCGGCGGCGCCGTAGGCGCCCACCATGTCCGCGCTGGCGTACAGGCCCAGCAGGTAGGTCAGCGCCGCGCCGACGAAGATCGCGTTGCTGATGTAGAGGAACAGGTAGCCCGACGAGCGGATCAGCTGCAGGCCCGCGCGCCACTGGATGAGCCGGTCGAGGCGGAACTCGCCCCGGCACGACCAGTAGGCGATGACCGACACGGTCAGCGCCGACAGCAGCATCAGGAACACCGCGAGATCGGCGTCCGACGGCGAACGCACCAGCGCCAGGATGAGCGACAGGTTGATCACGAAGCCGATCACTTCCAGCCGCACCGTGGTGCGCGGGCGGTGGGTGCCGGTGTAGTACCAGCCCAGGTTGAAGGCCGAGACCACGCCTAGGGCCATGGCCGCCCAGGCGGCCCAGCGGTTGGCCGCCAGCAGGGGCGAGAGCTGGATGGCGACCAGGGCGCCCGGCACGACGAGCAGCGTCAGCAGCAGCCGGGCGCTGAACTGCGCACCGAAGATGTCCGACTGCTGACCAGGGGCCGACGCGGTGGCGATGGCGCGGGTGCCGGCCGGCGCCAGGCCCCAGTTGTTGAAGATCCAGACCAGGTTCATCAGCGACAGCGCCGACAGCACCACGGCGTAGCCCTCCATGCCCAGGACCCGGCCATAGAACGGGATCAGCACCAGCAGGTAGACGTAGCGCAGGCAGTAGGCCGCATAGACGAACGCGAAGTCCAGCGACGAGCGGGTGGCGGTGGGGTTGGCGCTCATCGGGCCCCCTGCAGCAGCGGTGCCGGCACCGGCCCGCTGGCGCGTGCCGGGTGCCGGGCCATCAGGCCCAGCTTGATGCCCAGCAGGTAGGCCAGGGCCAGCCCGAAGTCGGTCGAGGTGCCCACCATCAGCAGGTTGGCGAAGGGTGGCAGGAAGGCGAAGAACAGCCCGCGCTGCACCGAGCGCAGCATGGTCGAGCGGTCGTGGTGGCTGCGGCCCAGCAGGGCCTTGAGCAGGAAGGCCATGAACAGCAGCCCGCCCAGCACACCGGTGTTGCTGAACAGCGCGGCCAGGAAGCTGGAGGTGCGCGTGCCCCCCACGCCCACGCCCAGGCCGTAGGTGTCCTGCAGCGCCTGCAAGCTCACCGTGGTCCACAGCGTGCGCTCCTCGTACGACTGCGATTCCTTCTTGTAGACCACCATGTGGTTGAAGATCTCCGTCAGCTCATCGAGCAGGCGGGGCTGGAACGACAGGTACAGCACCGCCACCGAGAGCACGCAGGCCCACAGCAGCGCGCTTCTGGTGAGCGGGGCCTTGTGCAGGTGCACATCGCTCCAGAGCCAGTCCACCACCACCAGCACCAGGAACACGCCCACACAGACGATGGCGGCCGACGAGGTGGACAGCAGCGCCATCAGCAGCAGGGCGAACACCAGCGCCATGTTCTTGGCGTAACCGAGCCGGTCCTTGTGCACGGCCAGGCGCAGGAAGTAGAGCAGCGACAGGAAGAAGACGCACACCGAGCCGTAGGACGAGGCCTCGGGCATCAGACCCACGGTGCGCTTGTTGCCGAACACCTCGTTGGTGGTGAGCAGGGCGTACGAGGCGGTCCGGAACGGGTCGAGGGCCGCGCTGAGGTTGACGAAGTTGCTGGCGTAGTCGATGGCCCCGGTGGCCACCGTGACCAGCGCGCCGACCCGGATCGGCCCCAGCAGGTCGGCGAGCTGGTAGTGCTTGTGGGTCAGCCGGATGAAGCAGAACACCGCGAACACCGAGATCGAGAGGTAGGTCAGCTGGGAGAAGTTCTGCGTGGTCGGGTGCAGCAGCTCCTCGACGATCATCTCGGCCGAGCGCACCGGGAAGATGGTCACCTGGCCCTCGAAGATGCGCGGCATCAGCAGCGTGGCCGCGCAGGCGACCAGCCAGAACGCCGCGAGGTACACGGTGCCGTTCTTGGACAGGGCGATGCCCGCCAGCGCCTGGCGGTCCTGCGGGTTCAGCAGCAGCCGGGCGCCGATGAGCAGGGCGATGATCGGCGTCGGCGTCAGGGTGAGGCCGCCGGTCAGGTTGGTGGGAATGACCGCCAGCGCACCGAACGGGATCGACGCGAAGAAGATGCTCAGCCCCGTGCGCGGCTTGCCGATCAGCACCCGCAGCGCCAGCACCCAGAACAGCCCGATCACCACCATCTCCATGGCTCAGGCCCCTTCCTCGGCGAGCCGCAGGGGCGGTGTGTTCTGCGCATCGAGCGCGCGCGCCACGGCCTGCAGGAAGCGGCGCTGGAAGATGCGCTTGTCGAAGCCGCTGGCGTGCTCGCGCAGCGCCTCCACGTCGAAGCGGTGCTCGCCGGCCTCGCAGGCGCGCACGGCGCGTTCCAGGGCCTCGTTGCTCTGCTCGTCGAACAGCACGCCGGTCTGGCCGTGCACGATGGTGTCGAGCGCGCCGCCCTTGCCGTAGGCGATCACCGGGGCACCGCTGGCCATGGCCTCCACCGGCACGATGCCGAAGTCCTCCAGGCCGGGGAACACCAGGGCCTTGCAGGTTTCGAGCTTGTCCTTGACCACGCCGAAGGGCTGGCGCCCCATCAGCTGCACGTTGGGGCCGGCGATGGCCTTGAGGCGCTCGAACAGCTCGCCCTCGCCGATCACCACCAGGGGCAGGCCCAGGCGGTTGAACACCTCCACCACCATGTCGGCCCGCTTGTAGGGCACCAGCTGGCCCAGGCAGAGGTAGAAGTCGCCGCGCTCGCGGCGGTGGTCGAAGGCCGTCACGTTGACCGGCGGAAACACCACCTCGGCCTCTCGCCGGTAGAACTTGCGGATGCGCGAGGCGACGAAGCTGGAGTTGGCCACGAAGTGGTCCACGCGATCGGCCGAGGCCCGGTCCCACACGCGCAGCCAGTGGGCCACCCAGGGGAACAGCGCGCGCACGAGCCGGCCCGCGCCCTGCAGGTAGGCGGGGTACATGTCCCACACGTAGCGCATGGGCGAGTGGCAGTAGCAGACGTGCAGCGCGTCCGGCCGCGTGACCACGCCCTTGGCGGGGCCCGACTCGCTGCTGATCACCAGGTCGTAGCGGGTCAGGTTCAGCTGCTCCAGCGCCGTGGGCATCAGGGGCAGGTACTTCTGGTAGTGCCGCGCGGCGCCCGGCAGGCGGGCGATGAAGGTGGTGTGCACCTGGCCCTTGAAGCCCGGGCCCAGGGTCTGGCGCACCAGGGCCTCGTCGCAGACGTGCACGAACAGGTCGGCCTCGGGGTAGAGCTCGGCGATGGCGGCCACCACGGCCTCGCCGCCGCGGTTGCTGAGCCACCAGTAGTGGACGATGGCGACCTTCATCGGCTGGCAACGGCCCGCAGCGGCGTGTCGGGCGGTGTGGCCCGGGGCGCGGTGGCGCGTCCGTAGCTGTCTTCGAAGCGCACGATGTCGTCTTCGCCCAGGTAGCTGCCCGACTGCACCTCGATTATCTCGAGTTCCATCTTGCCGGGGTTGTGCAGGCGGTGCAGCTCGCCCACCGGGATGTAGGTGGACTGGTTCTCCGACAGCAGGAAGGTGTCCTGGCCGCGCGTGACCTCGGCCGTGCCCTTGACCACGATCCAGTGTTCGGCGCGGTGGTGGTGCATCTGCAGGCTCAGGCTGGCGCCGGGCTTGACGCCGATGCGCTTGACCTGGAAGCGCTCGCCCAGGTCGATGCTGTCGTACCAGCCCCAGGGGCGGGCCACCTTGCGGTGGGTCAGGGCCTCGGTGCGCTGCAGGTCCTGCAGCTTCGCGACGATGTCCTTGACCTGTTCGACGCAGTCCTTGTGGGCCACCAGCAGCGCGTCGGGCGTGTCGATGATCAGCAGGTCCCGGGTGCCCAGCGCGACCACCGGCCGGTGGGGCGCGTGGATGAAGGTGTCGTGCGCCAGGTGGGTCAGGCCCTGGCCCTGCACGCGGTTACCGTCGGCGTCGGCGGGGGTCAGGTCGGCCACGGCGTTCCAGCTGCCCACGTCGCTCCAGGCGCCCGGGTAGGGCACCACGGCCACGTCGTCGTGGTGTTCCATGACCGCGTAGTCGATGCTCTGCGAACGGCAGGCCGCGAACTCGGGGGCGCTGGGGGTGATCCACTGCGGCGCCGTACCCGGCGCCGGCGGCGTCATCGCGGCGGGCGGCGCGGGCAGGGCCTTGCGGCAGCTGGCCAGGATGTCGGGGGCATGGCGCTCCAGCGCCTGCAGGAGCACGCTGGCGCGGCAGAGAAAGATGCCGGCGTTCCAGAGCACGCCACCGCCCAGCAGCAGCGCCTGCGCGGCCTCGGCCTGCGGCTTCTCGATGAAGCGCTGCACCTGCAGCGCGCCGTCCGGGCGCTGCAGGCCTTGGCGGATGTAGCCGTAGGCGGTGCTGGGGAAGCTGGGCACGATACCGAAGGTGACGATGGCGCCGCTTTCGGCCGCGGCCACGCCGTCGTTCACCGTGCGCGCGAAGGCCGCGCTGTCGGGGATGTGCTGGTCGGCCGGGCAGAACAGCAGCAGCGCCTCGGGCTGGCCGTTGTCGGTGGCCTGCAGCGCGGCCAGGGCCATGGCCGCCGCCGTGTTGCGGCTGGATGGCTCAAGGATGGCCTGGGTGCCCGCCGGTACCCCGCGCAGCGCGTCGGCGACCATGAAGCGGTGGCCCTCGGACGCCACCACCATGAGCTGCGGCCCGAGGCCGGCCACCCGCTGCAGGGTGAGCTGCAGCAGGCTCTGGCCCTCGATCAGCGGCACGAACTGCTTGGGAAAACTTTTGCGGCTCAGCGGCCACAGGCGGGTGCCGGAGCCGCCGCAGAGGATGACGGGAGTGATCATGGTGCGGTGCAGGTCAGGGTGGATGAAAGCGGTGTCGCGGGCGGGGCCGGGCGCGGGTGCGGGTTCAGACGGCGCCCTCCTGCTTGAGCACCACCCGCACGGTGCGCAGCATGATCACGAGGTCGTACCAGAGCGACCAGTTGCGCACGTACCAGGCGTCGAAGCGGATGCGGGAGCCGTAGGTGGTGTCGCTGCGCCCGCTCACCTGCCAGAGGCCGGTCATGCCGGGGCGGGAGGTCAGGTAATAGACGACGTCCTTGCCGTAGCGCGCCAGCTCGTCGTGGATGAGGGGGCGCGGGCCCACCAGGCTCATCTCGCCGACCAGCACGTTCCAGAGCTGGGGCAGTTCGTCCAGGCTGGTGCGGCGCAGAAAGGCGCCGATCTTGCTGATGCGCGGGTCGTTGCGGAGCTTGAAGTCCCGCTCCCACTCGGCGCGGGCGGCCGGGTCGCTCGCCAGCAGCTTCTTCAGCTCCTCCTGGGCGTTGACCACCATGGAGCGGAACTTGTAGCACTTGAACGGCTTGCCGTGCTGCCCGACGCGCACATGGCCGAAGAAGGGGCTGCCGCCGTCGCGGGAGATCTTCCAGGCGAAATACGCGAACAGGGGCGAGAGCGCAAGCAGCAGCGAGGCCGAACCGACGATGTCCATGGTCCGCTTGAGGAACTGCGGCCCCCGGCGGTGCAGGTTGTTGCGGGCGCGCAGGAACAGCACGTCGTGGCTGAAGAGGTGGGACACCTCCATGCCGTACATCGGCAGGTCGCCCAGGGCCGGCACCATCACGAGGTCGTCGCGGGTGTGCATGAGCTCCTGCGAGAGCTCGCGCAGCCAGTTGTTGTCGCGGATGCCGAGCACGCCGACCAGCTGGTAGTCACCGGGCCGGGCCAGGAACTCCCGGACGGCTGGCGTGAGCGCGGTGGGCGCCACCACCTGCCCGTTCTTGAACGCCACCAGGCGCTCGCCCGGGTGGGGGCATACCACCGCCACGGGGTGGTAGCCCAGCAGGGGTTCGCTGGCGAGGGCGGTGGCGGCCTTCTCGACGTCGTCGGGGTGGCCGATGAGCACATAGGGCTGGGTCAGCAGGCCGGCGCGCAGCAGGCGCTGGCGGATGGCCAGGCGCGCCAGCGGCAGGCTCACCAGAATGAGCGCCCAGGTGGCGCCAGTCCAGAGGCGCGACAGCGGCCACTGGGCGGTGTAGATGATCATGGCGTCGATCAGCGCGGCGCACATCACCACCTGGATGATCTGGCGCGCCTCGCCCCACCAGGGCTTGCGGCGGTGGGCGGAGTAGTGGCCCTGGACGGCGCCCATCCAGCCGATCATGGCCAGCGCGATCACCATGAACAGGGTGAGGCGCAGCTGGCCGTTGTCCGCCCACCAGACGTTCAGGGCCTGCGGCAGAGTGGCCTCGCCGCGCAGCCAGGCCGGCAGGCGGCCCGCGACGAAGCAGCACCACAGCACGCCGAGGTCTGTGAGCATCAGCCGGGCGCCGACCCAGCGCTGGCGCTGGCCGAGCTTGGCCCAGGGCGCAAGGCTGCGCGCCAGGTCGTGCTCGTTGTACATCGAGACAACGGTGTCGCCGGCGCCCTCGGTGGAGGGTTTGTGGGCTGGCGAAACCTGCGGCAAAGGCGATGGAAGGGCGTTCATGGCACCTCGTTGTCCAGCGGACCAGTGGGCGGGGGGGAGGACCTCCAGGAAACAGCAAGCTTCAGGCCAGTTTGCTGCCGGAGTGATAGCAGTATTGGTGAATAAGGCTCAATTTGCTGCAATGCAGCATGCAACTTGAGTAACACATCGTTCTGACAGGGAAAACGATGGGCTTTGGCGCTGGAGTGCTGGTCGGGCCCGGTCTGCGAGCCGACAAACGGTCGGAAATGCACCAGACCCGCCGGCTGGCAGCGGGTCTGTGTCACCCAAAAACCGTGCAAAAAAACACGTTTTGGCCCCCATTGCGGGCGCCGCTCCGTCAATTGGTGCGTCGGCGGGGGCGAGGGCGGGCAGCGGGCACGGCGTGGTGCCCGGGCCGCGTCACTTGAACGGGTTCAGGGTGTCGAGGATGTCGCGGAACAGCGAGTCCCGCAGCGCGGTGCGCTTGGCGTTGCGCTTGACCACGATCACGTCGTCGGACTGGATGGCGGGGTCGGGCACCTCGCCGGAGCGGATCTTGTCCAGGTCGAACACCGCCGGCTCGGACGGCTGGCCCCGGGTGTTGCGGAACAGCATGATCTCATTGAGCTCGGCGTACTGCGCACCACCACCGGCCAGCGCGAGGGCGCGCAGCAGCGTGAGCGACCCCGTCACAGGGTAGATGCCCGGCTTGGCCACCGCCCCCTCGATGGTGATGCGCTGGGTGGTGAACTCCTTGATGAACAGCGAGACCTGCGGGTTCTGGAGGTAGTTCTCGCGGTACTTGCTGGCCAGCAGGGCCTCGGCTTGCTGGGCCGTCAGCCCGGCCAGCTGCACCGAGCCGATCAGCGGCAGCGACACCGCGCCGGTGGCGTTCACCCGCACCGAGCGCTTCATGTCGGGCACGCCGAACACGTCGAATTCCAGCAGGTCGTTGGCGCCGATGCGGTAGTCCGGGGTGACGCCGGCCAGCGAGTTCAGCGGCGCCATCTCGCCCGGTGCGGGGGCGGGCTTCGTGTCCGTCGTGGCGCCGATGGCCGGCGCGCTCTCGGGGGCCACGGACTGGGACGGCTGCCGGCTGCTGTCCACCGGGGTCTGCAGCGGTTCCTGCAGCGGCGGTTGCTGGGGGGCCTGGGCGAAGGCCGTGCCCACGACGACCGGGCCCAGCAGCGCCCACAGCCGGGCAGAAGGTCTGCGGTGCCGCGGGTGGGCCGGGGTTGCGGTGGCGCAAGGGGGGGTGTGGTTGATGTCCATGTGTTCCTGGTTTCCCTGAGCTCCTGCGCGCCAGCCGGTTGTGGACGTGCGGGCGCGTCCGTGTGTCGAGGCCCGTGCGCAGCGGGCACGGCAGGAGAAGCAAGACCAAGGCCAAGAAACGGCGCTGTGGTCTTTTGACTGCGCGCGATCATGGCACACCGACTTTGCGTGCGGGTGGCGCTGTTTCGATTGCAAACAAGAGTTGCGTGGAGTGGCCGGTGGCCCGGCACTCCATCGCCCGCCGCGGCGGGCCTGCGCCGACTCAGATGGCCGTGATGTCGGTCTGCACCGGCCAGACCTGGGCGGCGCCGGGGGCATGGGCCGGCGCGCCGAACTGGTGTTGCAGCACCATGGTGTAGCGCCCGGGGCGGTCGCTGCACAGGCGGTAGGCCTGGCCCGCCGGCTGCAGGGTCACGCCGGGTTCGGGGTCGGCCCGCACCTGCCACTGCTCGACGTCCGGTGAGCGCAGCCGCAAGGTGACGCAGAAGCCCCGCTTCATGTTGGAGAGCACCACCAGGCGCTGCTGGCCGCCGAGCGAGCCGTCGGCGCCGCTGGTGAGCTGCGGCGGGTGGCTGTTTTCCAGCACGCGCATCACCGGGGGGATGACGATGCGGAAGTCCAGGGCCCCGCTGGTGGCGGGCGCCAGGGTCGTGATCTGTGCCTCCCCCTGGCTGGCCGCGGGGGCCAGCACCAGGCCCAGGCTGACAGCCAGGGCGGACAGGCGGCGGTGTGCGGGCTTCATGCCCGCTGTATCGGCGCTGCGGCCGCGGACTTGACCGCTTCCTGACGCGCGGCGTCAGCGGGGCCGCTGCACCGGCAGGCTCAGGCGGGTGGTCTCGCGCAGGCGCAGGTCAATCGTGACCTGCCCGTCGTCGACCACGCTCCAGGGCAGGGGCAGGGTGTCGTTGCGCACGCTCACCGTGCGCGGGCCGGCGGCCACGAAGGGGAAGCTGAAGCGGCCCTGGGCGTCGGTGCGCACCGCGTACCGGTTGTCCAGCGCGACGGTGACGCCGGGCACCCCGGTTTCGTTGGCGTCCTGCGTGCCGCTGGCGTTGGCGTCGAAGTAGACGACGCCTTCGATGCGGCCGCCGCCCTCCTGGGGCCGGCCGCCCAGCGGCACATCGCGGCTGCCGGCCTCGTCCTCGAACCGCAGCACCAGCAGGAAGCTGCGGTCGCTGTTGCCGGTGGTGGCCGTGGGCAGCGGCGCCAGCGGGTCCAGCGGCTGGCGCACCGGCGCCTGGCCGATCGCGCGGGTGTACTGCCCGCTGATGCTCCAGTGGCGGTTCAGGCGCCACTGGGCGCCCAGGTTCAGGTTGTGGCGCTGCTGGCCGTTGTCGCGCCGCTCGGTGCCGAGCTGGCCGCGCAGGTCGGTGCCGTTGCTCAGCGGGGCCTGCAGCGCCAGCGCCCCGGACCAGAAGTTGTCGCGGTCCTGGGCCGCGGCATAGCGGCCGACGCCCAGGGTGGACGAGAGGGTCCAGCCCAGCGGCACGTCCCATTCCTGGTCGTAGCTCAGCACCCGCGCGGGGCCCTGCAGGTCGGCGCCCCCGGCCAGTTCGAGCCGCCACCCGCTCTGGCCCCAGTCGTTGGCGCGGCGCCAGTCGGCGAAGCTGTTCCAGGCCTGGCCGTCGAAGCGGCGCAGCGCGGCGCCGGCGCTGAACTGGTTGTCCCGGTCGATGCGCCAGCGCGCGCTGGCCGAGGCGTAGCTGCCGTTGCCCACCCGGCCGCTGACCGAGCGCAGCCAGTCGTAGGAGGCTTCTGCGGACCACTGCCGGGTGCGCCACTGGCTGCGCAGGGTGGCGCCCTGCACGTCGGACGGCATGGCCTGTGCGGCCCAGCTCAGACCGGGGTCGAGCCGGTACAGGCTCAGGCCGTGCTGGCGCGGCCCCTCGTCCCATTCGCTGTCGATCCAGGCCCCCTGCGCGCTCACGCCGCCCGCGCCGGTGCGGCTGCTCACCAGCTGGGCCTGGCTGCGGTGGCTGGCGCTGTCCCGCCGCAGGGCCAGGTGGCTGGCGTCGGCGTCGGTGCGCCCCGAGGGGTTGTCCTGCGTGGCGCTGGTGAGCACATCGGTGGCGCGTTCGTGCTGCAGGGCGAGCGTCCAGCCGTCGGGTTCGGTGGCGCGCGCGCCGGGGCTGCGCCACTGCGCGCCGGCCAGGTGGCGCCGCCCGCCCAGGCCCTGGAAGCCGGTCACCGGCTGGCTGGTGAGCTGGCCGGGTTCACCGCCGGCGGCCAGCAGCTGCAGCCCCTGTCCGGTGTGGGTCCACTGGCCGCTGAGCCCGCGCAGCTGGGTGTTGGGCAGCAGGATGCGCGAGGGCAGGCGCGAGAGGTCGGTGGCGGGGGCGGTGATCACGCCCAGGTCGTGGTCGCCGGTCCAGCCGCCGGGCAGCGGCAGGGTGCGCTGGCGCAGCGTCAGGGTGTATTCGTGCGGGCTGGGCGAGACGCTGCCGTCCATCGACAGCATGCCGTGGTTGGGTGTTTCGATCAGGCCTTCCAGGGCGTAGGCCAGGCGGGAGCGGCGCGAGGTGTCGAAGGCCTGGTTGCCGAGCCGGGTCTCCAGGCGCAGGTAGCGCGGCCAGCCGTCGCGGTCGTAGTCGTTCTGTCCGTCGTTCTCGTCGGCCAGCGGCGCCAGGCCCTCGATGACCCGGTCCTCGTAGGGGGCGGGGGCCACAGCGGGGGTGTTGGCTGCGGTCTGCGCCAGCGCCGGGGCCGCGCCCAGCGCCAGGGCGCCTGCCAGCAGCCACCCACCCCGGGTCATGGGGCGAAGCTCGCGTCCAGCGGCAGCTTGTTCTTGCCGGATTCCAGCTGGCCCCGGACCTTGACCGGAAAACGCAGCGTGGGGGCGCTCTTGCCGTCTACCGCCACCGGTGTGAGGGCAATGCGGCGGGTCTCGCCGGGCAGGACGGGCAGGTCGGCGGGCGACATCTCGGCGCGCTGGCCCGTGGCGTCGGTGGCGTCCAGGAAGCCTTCGAGCCGGCCGGTAGCGGTGCCGGTGTTGCGCACCTGCACGATGGCGGTGGGCTGGCCGTTGACCTGGCCGGTTTCGGTGCCGGCGATCGACAGGGCCGGCGCCACGTCGCCGATGGCGGCGTAGACGATCACGCCGATGCGCCCGCCCACCGGGAAGCTGACCGCGCCCTCGACCTTGGCTGCCTCCAGGCCCTCGACCATGATGGCGAAGCGGCACTCGCGCGGCGGGGTGCCGGCCGGCGGTGCGATCTCGAAGCGGTAGCGGTAACGGGCGCCGGGCTGCAGCGTCAGCTCGCGCCGCTCGATCGCCACCCAGGGGCGGCAGCTGTCCGGGGCCAGCTCGTTGGTGAACCCGACCTGGTGGTCGGCATCGAGCGTCCAGTCGTTGGTGTAGATGCGGTAGTTGCCGGCGGCGCGGCCGACGTGCTGGATTTCCAGCACCTGGCGCAGCGGCTGGCCGGCCGCCGTCCGGACCTCGAAGCGTGGCGGCGAGATGAAGGCGGCAAAGCCCTGGGCCCAGGCCATGGCGGGCAGCAGGACGAGCAGGCAGAGGGGAACGAGGCGGCGCATGTCGGCGGGTCAGTCGGTGTCGAACTCGAAATGGAAGTTCAGGCGGCGGCTGGCGCTCTGCCAGTCGGGACCGGAGCGCAGGCGCACCTGCATCTGGTCGCGCAGGCTGTCGGAGCCGATGGTGCCGGCCCAGACCAGTGCGCGCTCCCCCGAGACCAGCCGGCCCGAGCGCAGCGGACCGTTGGTGGTCCATACGGCTTCGATGGACGAGGCCTGGTCGAGCGGCAGCACCATGTAGATGCGGCCGCTGCGGCCCACCCAGTCGCGGGTGTCGATGTGCAGGTGCACGCGGACCCAGGTTTCCATGCCGCCGTCGCGGTCGCCCGGGGTCTGGGGCAGCCACTCCATCTGCGCGGTGGGCGGCGTGGTGTGGCTCAGCGAGTCCTCCAGGCGGTGGGTGCCCGCGCTGGCGGTGGTGCAGGCCAGGACTACCAACGGCGCCAGCAGCTTGAACACGTTCATGGGCTGCTCAGGGTGTAGGTCACCCGGCCGTTGTAGGTGCCGGCGGCGCGGATGGCGCTGTTGGCGTAGCTGAACGTGTGGCAGTTCTCTATATAGGTATTGGCCGGGACCGTGGCCAGCGTCTGGGTGGCGCCGTTGAAGGTGCCGGCCGGGATCACGTTGGGGGCGCTGCTGCCCGCCGCCGAGACCGTCCAGCTGATCTGGTTGAACGGGATGGTGTCGCCCGCCGCGTTGGTCAGGCTGGCGGGCGAGGTGACGCGCAGCGTGGCGCTGGCGGGGCCGTTGCCGGCGTTGCTGCGCCGGTAGGAGGCGCCGATGATCACCTGCGTGGACGGTGTCGGACAGGTGCTGTAGCCGTCCCCGTAGAGACTGGTCGACTGCGTGCTGTTGCTGGTCATGGCCTGTGGCGCACCCGACAGCAACTGGGCGGCGGTGAGGTTGGCGCTGACCAGGTTGACCGTGCCGTTGTTGCCGTCGGCATTGCCGTTGCCGACGTGCAGGAACACCCGGCGCGAGGCCGCTGCCAAGGTGAGGGACCAGGCCTGCGCGGGCAGCGCCTGCAGCCCGGCGCTCACCACCAGACCCGCGCCGATCAGGCGCAGCAGGGAGGGAGTCGGGGCGGTGTTCATGGCGGTATTGTGGGCCGCCACCGGCGCGGTGGAAACCGGGGGGCGTTCGACCACCGGCGCAGGCCGGCCGGCGGTCGGTCGGCGCGGGCGCCGGGTCAGGGCATGGCGGCGGTGTAGGTCACGCGGCCGTTGGTGGTGCCGTAGGTGCCCGGTGCGACTACGGCCGAGTTGGCGTAGCTGAAGGTCCAGTTGGCCGAGCGGTCGGTGATCTTGGTGCCCGACGAGAGGGTGACGTTGCTGGCCACGCCGGCGCCGGTCAGCGGGATGGCCGGGCTGGGCAAGGCCGCCAGGCTGGAGGTGGCCGTGATCTGCGACCAGGGAATGGTGTCGGCGGTGCCGTTGGTCAGGGCGCCGGTGGTGTTGGCGGTCAGGGTGATCTGGCCGTTGTTGCCCACCACGCGCACCGGCACCACGTTGCCGGTGATGGCGCCCGCAGCGGCGCCCGTGCCGATGGCCGAGGGGTTGCTGCTGTAGTCGAAGGTCACCGTGTCGATGGTGGAGTTGGCGGTCAGGCCGGCGGCGCCGGTGCCCACACCGAGGAACAGCACGCGCGGGACCACGATGCGGAAATCCAGACGGGCGTTGGCCGAGCCCGTGCCGACGGTGAGCTGCGACTCGGCCGAAGCGAGCAGGGGGGTGGCCAGGGCCAGGGCCAGGGCGGACTTGAGGATCAGGGAAGACTTGTTCACAACGTTTCCTTCTTCAGGGTTGCGCAGCGCCGATGAACACTTTCTGATGCCACCGTCCCGCTGCCGAGCAGGCCGCACTGTACGCAGCCGGCCCCCTGGGGCCAAGAGACAAGGCGGGAAAAAGTCACGCTTTTCAAAGACTTGGCGGCCATTGGCGACCCAACGGTCGAACACCGGCGACCAGCGGTATCAAAAAACGCTCAAGTTTTGCTGCGGTTCACCGAGCCAACACTTTGGTTCACAAGGTGCCCCAGTGGCAGCGCGCTGCTGGCCTTGACCTCGCCAAGCGAAAAGCTGGTGTGCAGATCTTTGACGTTGGGCAGGTGGATCAGCACTTCGCGCGCGAAGCGGCTGAACTCGGCCAGGTCGGGGCAGACCACCTGCAGCTCGAAGGTGCCCGAGCCGCTGATGTAGTGGCAGCTGACGATCTCCGGGATCTGCCGGATCGCCTTCTCCATCTGGCCCAGCGCGTCGCCGCTGTTGCGCTCGGCGTCCAGCCGCACGAAGGCCAGCACGCCCAGGCCGATCTTGTTGCGGTTGAGCTCGGCCCGGTAGCCGGTGATGAAGCCCGCCTCCTCCAGCGCCCGCACCCGGCGCCAGCAGGGCGCGGCCGACAGCCCGACCCGGTTGGCCAGTTCGGCGTTGGTCAGGCGGCCGTCGGCCTGCAGTTCGTTCAGGATGGCCAGGTCGAACTTGTCCAGTGTTTCCATGAATCCATATTTTGAGAAAGTTTCTTTCTTGAATATCGCAAAACTGGGCACGAAAAGCAAACACCTGTCGGCGGCCGGGCCATACACTGTGCGGCACGCTGGCACCAGCCTACCCGGCTGTCTGTTGGTCACCGATCCGCCCACAAGGCGGGCATTTCCACCCCTGCAGGAGACAACAAGATGAACGCCCCACTGCCCGAGCACATCCGCCGCGCGCTCGAAACCGTCACGCTGGACGACAAGTACGCCCTCGACCACGGCCCCGCCTTCATGAGTGGTGTCCAGGCCCTGGTGAAGCTGCCGATGCTGCAGCGCCAGCGCGATGCCATGGTCGGCAAGAACACCGCCGGCTTCGTCAGCGGCTACCGGGGCTCGCCGCTGGGCGGCTACGACCAGGCGCTGCAGAAGGCCGCGCCCTACCTGAAGCAGCAGAACGTGGTGTTCCAGCCCGGGGTCAACGAGGAGCTGGCGGCCACGGCCGTGTGGGGCACGCAGCAGCTGGGCTTCGCGCCCAAGGGCAGCAACAAGTTCGATGGCGTGTTCGGCATCTGGTACGGCAAGGGCCCGGGCGTGGACCGCTGCTCCGACGTGTTCAAGCACGCCAACATGGCCGGCACCACGCCCTGGGGCGGCGTGATCGCGGTGGCCGGTGACGACCATGTGGCCAAGAGCTCCACCGCCGCGCACCAGAGCGACCACATCTTCAAGGCCTGCGGCCTCCCGGTGTTCTTCCCGTCCACAGTGCAGGAGATCCTGGACCTCGGCCTGCACGCGTTTGCCATGAGCCGCTTCAGCGGCGTGTGGACCGGCATGAAGACGATCCAGGAAATCGTCGAGTCCAGCGCCACCGCCATGATCGACCCCGAGCGGGTGCAGATCGTCATCCCCGAGTTCGACATGCCGCCGGGTGGCGTGCACATCCGCTGGCCCGACGCGGCGCTGGACCAGGAGGCGCGGCTGTTCGACTACAAGTGGTACGCGGCGCTGGCCTATGTGCGCGCCAACAAGCTCAACCACAACGTGATCGCCGGCCCGCACGACCGCTTCGGCCTGATCGCCAGCGGCAAGGCCTTCAACGACACGCGCCAGGCCCTGCTGGACCTGGGCCTGGACGACGCCACCTGCCGTCAGCTGGGCATTCGCCTGCACAAGGTGGCCGTGGTGTGGCCGCTGGAGGCGGGCATCACGCGCGAGTTCGCGACCGGGCTGCGCGAGATCCTGGTGGTGGAAGAGAAGCGCCAGGTCATCGAATACCAGCTCAAGGAAGAGCTCTACAACTGGCGGCCGGACGTGCGTCCCAACGTGCTGGGCAAGTTCGACGAGGTTGAGGGCGACTACTCGGGCGGCGAATGGAGCCGGCCCAACCCCAGTGGCCACCAGCTGCTGCGCGCCAACGCCGACCTGAACCCGGCCCTCATCGCGCGCGCCATCGCGCGGCGCCTGAAGAAGCTGGGCATCCCCTCGGACATCGAGGCCCGCATCGACGCGCAGCTGGCCATCCTGGACGCGCAGGAGCGCTCGACCCAGACCCTGCTGGCCGGGGCTTCGGCCGACGCCAACCGCCAGCCCTGGTTCTGCTCGGGCTGCCCGCACAACACCTCGACCCGCGTGCCAGAAGGCTCGCGCGCCATGGCCGGCATCGGCTGCCACTTCATGACCATCTGGATGGACCGCGCCACCGTGGGCTTCACCCAGATGGGCGGCGAGGGCGTGCCCTGGGTCGGCCAGCAGCCCTTCAGCAGCGACCAGCACATGTTCGCCAATCTGGGCGACGGCACCTACTTCCACAGCGGCCTGCTGGCGGTGCGCCAGAGCATCGCCGCGGGCGTGAACATCACCTACAAGATCCTCTACAACGACGCGGTCGCCATGACCGGCGGCCAGCAGGTGGGCGAGCGGCCCGAGGGCCACTCGGTCGTGCAGATCGCGCAAAGCATGCGCGCCGAGGGTGCAGTGAAGATCACCATCGTCACCGACGAGCCGGAGAAGTACGCGTCCGTGCATGGACTGCCCAGCGGCATCGCGATCCAGCACCGCGACACGCTGGACGCGGTGCAGCGCGAGTTCCGCGAGATCAAGGGCACCACGGTCATCATCTACGACCAGACCTGCGCCACCGAAAAGCGCCGCCGCCGCAAGCGCGGCACCATGGCCGAGCCCGACAAGCGGGTGGTCATCAACGAGCTGGTCTGCGAGGGTTGCGGCGACTGCGGCGAGCAGAGCAACTGCCTTTCGGTGGAGCCGCTGGAGACCGAGTTCGGCCGCAAGCGCCGCATCAACCAGAGCAGCTGCAACAAGGACTTCTCCTGCGTCAAGGGCTTCTGCCCCAGCTTCGTCACCGTCAAGGGCGGGCAGCTGCGCAAGAAGGACAAGAAGGGTGCAGCCCTGGCCTGGTCCGGCGCCGAGCCGCCGCTGCCGCGCCTGCCCCAGCTGACCGAGGAGGCCTGGGGCATCGTGGTGGCCGGCGTGGGCGGCACGGGCGTCATCACCATCGGCCAGCTGCTGGGCATGGCCGCCCACATCGAAGGCAGAGGCATCGTCACGCAGGACGCGGCGGGCCTGGCGCAGAAGGGCGGTGCGACCTGGAGCCATGTGCTGATCGGTGCCAGCCAGGACCACATCCGCACGACGCGCGTGGGCACGGCCTCGGCCGATCTGGTGATCGGCTGCGACCCTCTGGTGGCCGCCAGCAAGGAGTCGCTGCAGCGCCTGCGCGCCGGCCGCAGCCACGTGGCCCTGAACACCAGCGCCACCCCCACGGCCGCGTTCGTGAAGAACCCGCAGTGGCAGAACCCCGCGCAGGCCTGCGTGGATTCGCTGGTCGCCGCGCTGGGCGACGCTGCGGTGGGCCGTTTCGACGCCGAAGCCGCCGCCACGCGCCTGATGGGCGACTCGATCTACACCAACCCCATGATGCTGGGCTACGCGTGGCAGAAGGGCTGGGTGCCGCTGGGCCAGGAGTCGCTGATGCGCGCGATCGAGCTCAATGCGGTGCAGGTGGAGAAGAACAAGCAGGCCTTCGAGTGGGGCCGCCGCGCGGCCCACGACCCGCAGGCCATGGCCGCGCTGCTGGCGCCGGCCACCCCGGCACAGGTGATCCAGTTCAAGAAGCGCGACACCGTCGAGGAGTTGGTGGCTCGCCGCGTGGACTTCCTGACCGCTTACCAGAACGCCGCCTACGCCAAGACCTACAAGGACTTCGTGGAGAAGGTGCGCCAGGCCGAGAGCCGCCTGGGCAAGACCTCGCTGACCGAGGCCGTGGCGCGCTACCTGTTCAAGCTGATGGCCTACAAGGACGAATACGAGGTGGCGCGCCTGCACACCGATCCGGCCTTCCGGGCGCAGATCGCCGAGCAGTTCGAGGGCGACTACCGCCTGCAGCTGCACCTGGCGCCACCGCTGTTCGCGAAGACGAACGACAAGGGCGAGCTCATCAAGCAGACCTATGGTCCCTGGATGCTCAAGGCCATGGCGGTGCTGGCCCGCCTCAAGGGCCTGCGCGGCACGGCGCTGGACGTTTTCGGCCGCACCGAGGAGCGCCGCACCGAGCGCGGGCTGATCGTGCAGTACCGCGCCGACATCGAGGATCTTCTGGCCGGCCTCAATGCGGACTCCCATGCCCTGTTGCTGGAGGTCGCGCGCCTGCCCGAGCAGATCCGCGGCTACGGCCACGTCAAGGCCCGGCACCTGGCGGCCGTGCTGACCCGGCGCGATCAGCTGCTGACCCAGTGGCGCGACAGCGCTGCTGGTGCGCCGCGCAGCCAGGTCGCCTGAGACTGCTCCCCGTCCGGCCAATCCCCCCGGTCGCCTGCCGGGGGAGGCCGCGACTTACAATGACCGGTTCCGCCGCAAGGCCCGGCTGGGTGCGCCCTCCGGGCCTTCGGTTTGTCCCCTGACCTTTTCGTTGGAGACCGTTCCGTGTTCATTTCCTCTGCTTACGCCCAGGCCGCCGCTGGCGCCGGTGACACCCAGAGCACCCTGATCAGCATGCTGCCCCTGGTGCTGATGTTCGTGGTGCTGTACTTCGTGATGATTCGGCCCCAGATGAAGCGCCAGAAAGAGCACAAGGCCATGATCGAAGCGCTGGCCAAGGGCGACGAGATCGTGACCGCCGGCGGTTTCCTGGGCAAGGTGTCCAAGATCGGCGAAACCTACATCGGCGTGGAACTCGCCGACGGCATGGAAGTCCAGATGCAGCGCACCGCGGTCGTCCAGGTGCTGCCCAAGGGAACCATCAAGTAACCAGCCGGCGCCGAAGGCCCTGACATGAACCGTTATCCGCTCTGGAAGTACCTGATCATCGCGGTCACGCTGGTGATCGGGGTGCTGTATTCGCTGCCCAACCTGTTCGGCGAATCGCCGGCGGTGCAGGTCTCGGCCGCCCGCTCCTCCGTCAAGGTCGACGAGACCACGCTGACGCGTGTGGAGCAGGCACTCGGGCGCGACAGCCTCGCGCCCACGCTGATCCAGCTGGAGGGCGGTTCGGTCAGGGCCCGTTTCGATTCCACCGACAACCAGCTCAAGGCCCGCGACGCCATCGAGCGCACGCTCAACCCCGATCCGGCCAACCCGGGTTTTGTGGTGGCACTGAACCTGGTGCCGCGCACTCCGGCCTGGCTGGCCGGGATCGGCGCGTCGCCGATGTACCTCGGCCTGGACCTGCGCGGTGGTGTGCACTTCATGCTGCAGGTCGACATGCCGGCGGCGCTGCAGCGCAAGGCAGATGTGCTGGCCACCGACCTGCGCACCGCACTGCGCGAGAAGAACGTGCGCCACGGGGGTATCCAGCGCAATGGGACGACCATCGAGCTGCGCGCCCGCGACGAGGCGACGGCCACGGCCATCGAAAACCTGATCGCCGACCAGTTCGCCGATCTGCAGGTGGTGCGCACGCCCGACGGCGCCGAATTCCGCCTCGCCGCCACGCTCAAGCCGCAGGCCGCGCTGGCGGTGCAGTCACAGGCGGTCAAGCAGAACATCACCACGCTGCACAACCGGATCAACGAACTCGGCGTGGCCGAGCCGGTGATCCAGCAGCAGGGTGCCGACCGCATCGTGGTGCAGCTGCCTGGCGTGCAGGACACGGCCAAGGCCAAGGACATCCTGGGCCGCACGGCGACCCTGGAGCTGCGCCTGGTGGACGAGAGCACGGAAGGTCTGGCGGCCGAGAGCGGTTCCGGCATGGTGCCCTTCGGTTCTGAGAAATACCTGGAGCGCAACGGTCGCCCGGTGATCGTCAAGCGCGATGTGCTACTCACTGGCGAGAACCTTACCGACGCGCAGGCCGGTTTCGACGACCAGCAGCAGCCGGCGGTTCACCTGACGCTTGACGGCAAGGGCGCGCGCATCTTCCGCGACGTGACACGCGAGAACATCAACAAGCGCATGGCCATCATCCTGTTCGAAAAGGGCAAGGGCGAGGTGGTGACGGCTCCGGTGATCCGCTCCGAGATCGGCGGCGGGCGCGTGCAGATCTCCGGCAGCATGACGACGGTCGAAGCCAACGACACCGCGCTGCTGCTGCGCGCTGGCTCTCTGGCCGCGCCGATGGAAATCATCGAAGAGCGCACGATCGGCCCGAGCCTGGGCAAGGAAAACATCGAACGGGGCTTTAACAGCGTGATCTGGGGCTTCGTGGTGATCGTGATCTTCATGTGCATCTACTACATGCTGTTCGGTGTGTTCTCCAGTCTGGCACTGGGCTTCAACCTCGTGCTGCTCGTGGCGGTGCTGTCGATGCTGCAGGCCACGCTGACTCTGCCGGGCATTGCGGCCATGGCCCTGGCGCTGGGTATGGCCATCGACGCCAACGTGCTGATCAACGAACGGGTACGCGAAGAACTGCGCAACGGCGCGTCGCCGCAGACGGCGATCAACATCGGTTACGACCACGCCTGGGGCACCATCCTGGATTCCAACGTCACGTCGTTGATCGCCGGCATCGCGCTGCTGATCTTTGGCTCAGGTCCGGTGCGCGGCTTCGCCGTGGTGCACTGCATCGGCATCCTGACCAGCATGTTCTCGGCTGTGGTGTTCTCGCGTGGCCTGGTCAACCTCTGGTATGGCCGGCAGAAGAAACTCAAGAGCGTGTCCATCGGCACGGTGTGGCGCCCCGAGGGTGGTAACGCGGTGGCCAAGGCCGACTGACCGGGAATACGAAGATGGAACTGTTTCGCATCCGCAACGACATCCCGTTCATGCGCCACGCGCTGGTGCTCAACGCGGTCTCGGCCATCACCTTTGTGCTGGCGGTGTTTTTTCTGGTCTCGCGCGGCCTGAACCTTTCGGTGGAATTCACCGGTGGCACCGTGATGGAGGTGGCCTACCAGCAGCCTGCCGATCTGGAGTCCGTCCGTTCAGTGATCGAGGGACTGGGCTACGCCGAGGTGCCGGTTCAGAACTTCGGCACCTCGCAGGACGTGCTGCTGCGACTGCCGGCCCGGGAGGGGCTCAGCTCCGGCCAGCAAAGCGAGGCGGTCATGGCCGCCCTGAAAGCGCAGGACCCCGCCGTTCAGTTGCGCCGCACCGAGTTTGTCGGTCCTCAGGTCGGCCAGGAACTGGTCGAGCACGGCCTGATGGCGCTGGGCCTGGTGATCGTGGGCATCATGATCTATCTGGCGGTGCGCTTCGAGTGGAAGTACGCGGTGTCGGCCATCATCGCCAACCTGCACGACGTGATCATCATCCTGGGCTTCTTCGCCTTCTTCCAGTGGGAGTTCTCGCTCGCGGTGCTGGCGGCTGTGCTGGCCGTGCTGGGCTATTCGGTCAACGAATCTGTTGTTATTTTTGATCGCATCCGTGAAACATTCCGCCGCCAGCGAAAAATGTCCACGGTCCAGATCATCGACCGCGCGATCACCTCGACCATCAGCCGGACCATCATCACCCACGGATCGACGCAGATCATGGTGATGTCCATGCTGCTGTTCGGTGGTCCCACGCTGCACTACTTCGCCATGGCACTGACCATCGGCATCCTGTTCGGCATCTATTCTTCCGTGTTCGTGGCCGCGGCCATCGCCATGTGGCTAGGCATCAAGCGCGAAGACCTGATCAAGACGTCCACCAAGCCCGCATCGGGCGATCCGGACGATCCGAACAGCGGCGCTGTGGTCTGAGCTTCAGGGGTCGGTCTGTGCTCTTGATCCGGGCGAAAAGCCCGGGTTGAAGAGAAATATGAGTGTTGTCTTTCGTGTCATACTGACTTCCTGTGGCAACCCCCGATCAGCATGTTTCGTCTCTGGCCAAGCAGGCGCGTGAACTCTTCGTGGTTCATGTGGGACGGGCCTTGCCCGAACTCGTCAAGGCGGCCGAAAACCGGTTGACGGCCATCCTGGACCAGGCGGGCCCGGTACGGGAAATGCAGGAGCGCCGCGATGCGTGGACCGCTTTCCAGAAGTCCCAGGGCATGTGGCTCAACCAGAGTCGCAAGGTCTTGCAGCGCACCCTGCTGCCACGCACCACCTCCCAGCACTCCGGACCTGCGCCTCTGACCGGCCGCCTGGAGTTGCTGGCCGAGGGGGCGATCGATGATCAGATCCTGGCCTCCCGCTTGGCCATGCGCGTGCTGGAGCAGGTGTCCACCGAACTCAACGAGTTGCGGCTGCGCATTCAGCACCTGGAAAAACGACAAGAGTTGCCAAGAGGCGACGTGCTGCTGCCGGATGTGGTGTGCCGCATTCTGGTGGACCAGTGGCTGGATGTGCAGATGACCCGTGAGGCCTGGACACTGGTGCAGGACGCCATATCGCCGGTGTTGGCGAAGTCGATGCTGGAAGCCTACAAGGCCGCCAACGAGTTTCTGGTGTCCAGCGGTGTGATGAAGGAGATCGACCTGCAGGCGCTGGTCAGGCGCGCGCCCGGCAGCCGGTCACCCGTGTCTCCCTCTGCCCGTGAGATGGCGCCGGAGACGCCTGCTGCCGGGACGGGCTGGGGGCGGGCGTCGGGGCAAGCCTCGGTGGGTGCTGGGGCGTTTTCCCATGGCGAGTCCGGCGGAGGTCTCGGCACCGGCGGTTCTGGAGGCAGTTCCTTTGCAGGAGCCCCTCCCACGGGTCGTGCCCCCTCGGGCATGGGCGTTCATGACGAAACCCGCATGATGACCCATTCGTCGCCGCTGGCGAGGGCCAGGATGAGGGCGCAGGGTGTTGTGGGCCGTCTGCGGCGCCTGCTGGCCGACAAGATCGGCGGTGACTTCGAAGCCACGCAGCTGCTGCCGTCATCTCCGCGGCTGCAGCAGGCCATGATGGACGTGGTCCCGATCCCGGTCCCGGATGTGGTCACCACCGGTTCTGGTGCTATCCGGTCGGCCATGCCTCCCATGGACCACTCGCATGTGGCCCAGGCGGCAACTGTCCTGCGCCAGCGCACGGTCGAGCTCAAGCAGGCGGCTTCCACACCTTCCGAAAAAGCCACCATCGAGGTGGTGGCCCTGATGTTCCAGAGCATCCTGGCAGAGGAGCGGATTCCTCCCAGCGTGCGGGTCTGGTTTGCGCGCTTGCAGATTCCCGTGTTGCGCGTGGCCTTGGCCGAACCCGAGTTCTTCAGTGCACTGCAGCACCCGGCTCGCCGACTCATCGATCGGATGGGGTCCTGCGTGCTGGGCTTCGAGTCCAATGTCAGCTCCGTGGCGCTGGAGGCGGAGATCAAGCGGGTGGTGCAGGTCATCGAGCAGTACCCCGAGACTGGTCGCCGAGTGTTCCAGCTGGTGCTGGACGAGTTCCAGAAGTTCTTGTCCACGTACCTCAGCGAGCAGGGCGGCGCCAGCCGCTTTGTCAGCGTTGCACAGCAGGTCGAGCAGAAGGAGACGCTGTCGGTGCAGTACACCATCGAGCTGCGCAAGCTGCTGGATGACATCACCGTGCGCGAAGAGGTGCGCGAGTTTCTGTTCAAGGTCTGGGTTGAGGTTCTGGCCGTCGCCAGCGTCAAGTACGGCGTCAAGCACGAAGAAACCGCCTCGCTCAAGCGAGTGGCATCCGACCTGCTCTGGGCGGCCAGCGCCAAACCCAACCGCAATGACCGGGCGCGCGTCATCCAGCAGTTGCCGGGTTTGCTGCAGCGGCTGCGCCAAGGCATGAGCCTGCTGGGGTATTCGCCCAGCACGCAGGATGGGCACATCAAGTCCGTGAGCGACACCCTGGCCGATGCCTTCATGTCGCGCACCGAGGCGATCTCGCAGGAAAGCCTGGACAAGTTGTCGGAGCGCCTGACGAATCTGGAGGACTACCTGCCCGACAGCGGCGTCGGCGACCTCGACCTGGACAACGAGAGCATCGAGATGATCACAGGGGTGGACGCCGCCAACATCGAAGTGATCCGACAGGGCGGCAGTCAGCCCACCGAGGCCATGAGGGCCTGGGCCCAGGAGCTGCAGATCGGTTCCTGGTTCGGTCTCGATCACAACGGCAAGCTCAACAGCGTGCAGTTTGCCTGGCGCAGCGAGCGGGGACAGCTGTACCTGTTCGTGACGAGCGTGGGCCGCTGCTTCCTGATCCAGGCCACGCGCGTGGCCGCCTACCTCCAGGCAGGCCTGCTGGTGCCCAGCGAGGACGAGGCGCTGACCGTGCGTGCGACCCGCGACGCATTGGCCAAACTCGACGCCAACCCCGAGCGACTGCTCGGCTGAGTCACACCTGGCCGGTGCGCTGGAACAGGCCGCCCTGCAGCCGTCCGATCTGCCCGTCCAGTTCCAGTTCCAGCAGGCGGGCCTGAAGGGTAGCCGTGTCCAGTCCGGTTCGGGCCTGAAGCGCATCCAGTCCGATGGGATCGAAGCCCATCGCGCGCAACAGACCGTCTTCGTCCGTGGGCAATGCCGGCTCTTGGTTCGGCCGAGATGGCTCTGACAGGTGCAGATCCTCAAGAATGTCCTGTGCCGATTCGACCAGTTTGGCACCTTGCCGGATCAGGGCATGGCAGCCCCGCGACTGCGGCGCATGGATCGAGCCGGGAATGGCAAACACCTCACGGCCTTGTTCCGCCGCCAATCGGGCGGTGATCAGCGATCCGGACCGCACTGCGGCTTCGACCACAAGGGTGCCCTGGCTCAGCCCGGCGATGATCCGGTTGCGCTGCGGGAAATTGGCTCCCAGCGGCGGTGTGCCCAGCAGGTATTCGCTGATGAGCGCGCCGGATGCCCCGATGCGACGGGCCAGTGCCGCGTGCCGCTGGGGGTAGACCGTGTCCAGCCCGGTGCCGACCACGGCGAGCGTCAGGCCGCCGCCTTCCAGCGCACCGGTGTGGGCGGCGCCATCGACGCCCAGGGCCAGGCCCGACACGACACACAGTCCCGATTCCGCCAGGCTGCGTGCGAACTGGCGCGCATTGGCTTCCCCCTGAGGGGTGGGGTTGCGACTGCCCACGACGGCCAGCTTCTGGGGATGGCTCAAGGCATCAAGCCGACCTTGCACATGCAGCAGCAGCGGTGGATCGGCCGTCTGCAGCAGGCTGGTGGGATAGCGCGGATCGGCCAGTGTGATGACATGCCGGTCGCTGTCCTCATCCAGCCAAGCCTGCAATCGGTCGATCGCCTCGGTGAGTCCTGCGGGCTCCAACTGCAGCGCACGCGCAATGCGGGCGCTGGTGACCGTCTCCCAGGCGCTGGGGCTGTGCTTCCAGATGTCGGCTGGCAGACCGAATGCCGCCAGCAGCCGCCGCGCCGTGTCGCGGCCAACGCCCGGAGTGAGCAGCAGCCTGAGCCAGGCGGCCCATTCGTCCCGCTCCATGGACCGGCGTCAGGGGTTGGAGAAGTGGTCGCCGACCTTGACTCCGTCGACGATGTCCAGCACCAGGGCGTAGGACACCTTGTCGAAGGTCTTGAAGACCAACATGAGCCCATTGGGCTCGCCGGGCAGACGGATCTGGGGGCGGCTTTCGTCGGTCTTGTCGATGCGGGTGCTGGAGTCGCGGATCAGGGCCAGCACATGGCCTTCTTCGACGCCATGGGTGCGGCCGCGGTTGATGGAGACCACCTGGTTCTGGGCGGCGTAGCGCACCGCATTGCCGTACACCGACACGATCTGGCCCGATGTGGGCTTGCCTGGGGCGCGCGGTACGTAGTTGGGGAACTCGCGCGGCGGCTCAGGAAGCAGCCGGTCGCCCACACGGATTTCCTCTTTGGCCTTGACGATGTCGATCGTGGCGGGGACGATCTCGCCGGTTGCCACGGGCTTGAGCGGGGCCTTTTCTTCAACCGGAACGCGGGCGAAGTTGTGCGTTGTGTTCTCGTACTGCGGTTTGAACGTGTCCTTTCCTTCCGGCTTCTTGGCCGACGCCGGCTCCTCGACATCGCGACGGGTTTCCGGGCGCACGATCTCTGCCTTGCCCACGTACTGCGCCTCGTAGGCCAGCACCTCGCCGGTGCCCGGGTCCTTCAGAGGCACGGCGTTGCGGAAGACTCGGTAGGTGATGGACTTGCCGGCCCCCAGGGTCAGGGCCTCTTCGGTGAGGTTGCCGACGTCACCGTACTGCCCCCGGGCGTAGGCGCGGTCGCCCAGGCTCAGCAGCACGCGATTCTCGGGGGTGGCCACGATGCGCGCTGCGCGCGTATAGGTGGCCTCATCGACGATCAGGGGCTCGGTCAGGAAGGCCTCGATGGCCTGCATGTTCACCGGCGGGATGGCCGATTCGGACAGGCTTTCGCTGCGCACGCGCGGTGACACACGCACGGTGGGCATGTCGCTGCCGTCGCCAGGCTTGCGGGTGCTCAGCCGGGCGCGGCCGCCGCTCTTGTCCAGGTACAGGACCTGGCCGGGATAGATGCGGTGGGGGTTCTTGATCTCCTCCATGTTCATGCCCCAGAGCTCCGGCCAGCGCCAGGGGCTCTTGAGGAAGATCTTGGAGATGGCCCAAAGGGTGTCGCCACGCTTGACCGTGTGGCTGTCTGGCGCACTGGGGGCCAGTTCCGACAGGGGCACGCCGGTTTGGGCCACCTGGTTGGCAGTGGCGCGCTGTTCGGCGGTGACCGGGAGATTTTGTGCCGAGGCGGCGCCGGCGAAGGTGGCGACGGCCACCAGGCAAGCAGAGGCGGGGCCTGTCAGGCGCAGGGCAGTCGGAAGGTATTTCAATCGCATGTGTGGGCCCCTGGGGCTGGCGAAAATTGGCGCGTCGGACTTGACAATTCGCATTTGATTTTGCGCCCAAGCCCTTGATTAGGCAATATTAATAGGTCCTGGCATCCACCCGGGAATGCAAAAGTGGCGAAAATAGCGACAAACCTCCTGACCCAGCGACGGCCCAGCGCGAATTGCCGCTGAGCTGCTTTCCCGGCGAATTTGGCCCGCCGGCCCATGGCATAGAAATGAACGCACCCGAACTGCTCCCCATCCTGCGGTATCCCGACCCGCGTCTGAACACCGTGGCCAAACCGGTGGGGGATGTGGACGACAGGGTGCGTGCACTCGCCGACCGCATGCTGGCCACCATGTACGAAGCCCATGGCATCGGGCTGGCGGCGACACAGGTGGACGTGCACGAGCGCCTGATCGTGATCGACGTCAGCGAATCGCGCGACCAGCCGATGGTGCTGATCAACCCGGTGATCGAGTGGGCCAGTCCTGAAATCCGCAAGGGCGAGGAGGGCTGTCTTTCCGTGCCCGGCATCTACGACGGTGTGGAGCGTTCACTGGCCATCCGCGTCAGCGCGCTGGACGAACACGGCAAAAGCCGGACGATCGAGGCCGAGGGCATGCTGGCGGTCTGCATCCAGCACGAGATGGACCACCTCATGGGCAAGGTGTTTGTGGAGTACCTCTCGCCGCTCAAGCGCAACCGGATCAAGAGCAAGCTGCTGAAATCCCAGCGCGAAGCGCAGCGCCCATGACACCCATGCGTGTGGTGTTTGCCGGCACGCCGGAATTTGCGCGCGTGGCGCTCGAGCGGCTGCATGCGGCCGGTTTCGCGGTGCCGCTGGTGCTGACGCAGCCCGACCGGCCCGCTGGCCGTGGGATGAAGCTGCAGGCCTCGCCGGTCAAGCAGTTTGCCCTGGCGCATGGCATCGAGGTGGCGCAGCCCCGCAGCCTGCGGCTGGACGGCAAGTTTCCCGAAGATGCCGCCGCAGCGCGCGAGGTCCTGCTGGCCGCGCGGCCCGATGTGATGGTGGTGGCTGCCTATGGTCTGATCCTGCCGCAGTGGGTGCTGGATCTGCCACGCCTGGGCTGCCTGAACATCCACGCTTCGCTGCTGCCGCGCTGGCGCGGTGCGGCGCCGATCCACCGGGCCATCGAGGCGGGCGATGCCGAGACCGGCGTGACCATCATGCAGATGGATGCGGGGCTGGATACTGGTGCCATGCTGCTGGCCGAGTCGCTGCCCATCGCCGCCGCCGACACCACCGGCGGCCTGCACGACCGTCTGGCCGACCTCGGGGGCCGGATGATTGTCGAGGCGCTGGAACTGGCCGCCTGCGGTGGCCTGCGGCCGATGCCGCAGCCGGCCGAGGGTGTGACCTACGCGGCCAAGATCGACAAGGCGGAGTCGCTGATCGACTGGCGCCGGCCGGCGGCAGAGATCGAGCGCCGGGCCCGGGCCTTCTCGCCCGCGCCCGGGCTGGCCACCGAGCTGGCCGGCGAGGCAGTCAAGGTGTGGCGGGTGGCGGTGGACAGCGCCGAAAGCGACATCCTGGCGCCCGGCCAGATCCTTTCCGCCGGAGCGCAGGGCATCCGCGTGGCTACCGGCGACGGCGTGCTCACCCTGCTGGAGCTGCAGCGCGCCGGTGGCAAGCGCCTGCCGGCCCGGGAGTTCCTGCAGGGCTTCGCGCTGGCCCCGGGACAGGTCTTCGGCGCGCAGACCGCCTGATGTTTTTCCTGGCCGAGCACCGCCGCCGACCGGAGTTCCGCGAGGGCATCACCGACCAGGGTTCGGTGGCCATGGGCATTGCGGCCTGGGGCCTGATGACGGGCGTGGCCATGGTGCAGTCGGGCATGTCGACGCTGGAAGCGCTGCTGATGACGCTGATCGTCTACGCTGGCAGCGCCCAGCTGGCTGCGGTGCCGATGATCGGTGCGGGTGCGCCGATGTGGGTGATCCTGGCGGCGGCGTTCTGCGTGAACCTGCGGTTTGTGGTGTTTTCCGCGCACCTGCGACCCTACCTGATGCACCTGCCGCGCTGGCAGCGTCTGGTCAGTGGCTACGTGACCGGCGACCTGAGCTACGTGTTTTTCGCCAAGCGCTACCCGCACCCTGGCCGCAGTGCCGAGGAGCTGGCGCAGCAGCAGGCCTACCTGATGGGCAACTGCGCGGTCAACTACCTGGCCTGGATGGTGGCGAGTGTGGCCGGCGTGCTGCTGGCCAACATGGTGCCGCTGTCCTGGGGGCTGGGGTTCGCCGGCATCCTGGCGCTGCTGGGTGTGTTGTGTTCGCTGGCCACGTCCCGGCTGCGCGTGGTCTCGGCCGGCGTGGCGGCGACGGCGGCGGTGGCTGCCTGGGCGTTGCCGCTGCGGCTGAACATCCTGGTGGCGATCGCGAGTGCGGTGGCCATCTGCCTGGTGATCGAACACACGAGGGCATCGGAGACTGGACATGCCGGACATTGACCTGCACACCGTGCTGACCATCGTTGCGCTGGGCGTGGTCACGGTGATCACGCGCGGCTTCTTTCTCATCTCCGACCGGCCCTGGACCCTGCCCCACTGGGCCCAGCGCGGCCTGCAGTACGCGCCGATTGCCGCGCTCTCGGCCGTGGTGCTGCCCGAAATCGTGATGAGCCAGGGGCAGCTGGTGCAGACTTGGATGGATGCGCGGCTGTTTGCCGCGGTGGTGGGCGCAGCCTATTTTTTCTGGCGCAAGGGCGTGCTGGGCACCATCGTCTCCGGCATGGCGGTCTACCTGCCGCTGCACATCGGTCTGGGCTGGTGAGGCGGTGAGTGGGACAATCGGGAGCGTCGGCTGAAACCAACCTTAAGGCCTGCTTAAGGCGCTTCCGCGACCATCTTTGGTTTGGCCGCTGCGCTCCACGGATTTCCTGACATGACTGAACTTGCTGCGGCCGCTGCCGCTGGCGCCGAGCCGCTGGTGTCGGTGCTGATTCCTGCGAAAAACGAGACCGGCAACATCGGCTCGCTGGTGGCCGAGGTGGTCGCCGCACTGCGACCCGAATGCCGCTTCGAGATCGTGCTGGTCGACGACGGCAGCGACGACGGCACCGGCGACGAGTTCCTGCAGCGCTGCGCCGAACTGGGCTCGGCCGCCCGCCTGATCCGCCACGAAAAGAGTGTGGGCCAGAGCACGGCGCTGATGAGCGCGGCCCGCCAGGCGCGGGGCCGCTACCTGATCACCATCGATGGCGACGGCCAGAACGACCCGGCCGACATGCCGGCCCTGCTGCGCAGCGCGCGCGAGACCGAGGCGCAGGGCGAGCATTTCTGCATCGCCGGCTACCGCAAGAACCGCCAGGACACCGAGTGGAAGAAGTTCCAGTCGCGCATCGCCAACGCGGTGCGGCAGAAGATCCTCAACGACCAGGTGCCCGACACCGGCTGTGGCCTGAAGCTGATTCCGCGCGCCACCTGGCTGCAGCTGCCTTACTTCGACCACATGCACCGCTACCTGCCGGCGCTGGTGCTGCGACTGGGCGGCGCGATCCGCGTGGTACCGGTGAACCACCGCGCCCGCCAGGCCGGCGTCTCCAAGTACAACGCCTGGAACCGGCTGTGGGTCGGCCTGGTCGACATGGCCGGTGTGGTGTGGCTGACCCGGCGCGGCAAGCGCCCGGTGATCGCGCAGGTCCGCACGCTCGCTGCGCATGAAAAGCCTCACTAAGCCCCTGCTGCTGACCGCGGTCCTGACGCTGGCCTTCCTGTCCCTGCACCTGGGCTGGTGGGGGCCGGTGACCGAGGAGGTGCTGCTGCAGCGGCTGTTCCAGCAGCACTGGACCATTGCCTGGCCGGTCTTCATCCTGGGTTCTGTGGTCTACACCGCGCTGGGCGGTCCGCGCCAGGTGCTGGCGTTTTCCTGTGGTTTCCTGTTCGGTGGCTGGCAGGGTGGGCTGATCGGCACCCTGCTCACGGGCTTCGGCGCCATGCTCACCATGGCCGCGGTGCACCGGCTCGGTTTCGACTGGGTGCGGCAGAAGCACGCGCAGAAGATCGAGCTGATCAAGGCCGTGCTGGCCGAGGACACCTGGGTCTGGGTCTGCGTGGTCCGCCTGCTGCCGGTCGGCAGCAACCTGGTCACCAACATCGCCGCGGCGCTGTCGGACCTGCGCCCGGTGGCGGTGTTCTTCGGCAGCCTGCTGGGCTACCTGCCGCAGATGCTGCTGTTTGCCTACGCCGGGTCCGGCATCGCGCTGCACGACAGCTCGCAGCTGTGGATGAGCCTGTTGATGCTGGTGATCTCCACAGGCCTAGGCCTGTACCTCTACCACCACGGCTTCAAGCAGCGCCTGCGGCGCTTCAAGAAAGAACACGCCCATGCCGCCGCACACTGACGACCTGATCCGTCGCCAGACGCTGTTCTGGCTGGCCGCCACCGCCATCGTGCTGTTGCTGGGCATCGGGCTGCGCTACCCCTGGCCGGCGGACGAGCCGCGCTTTGCCCAGGTGGCGCGCGAGATGGTCGAAAGCGGCCAGTGGCTGTTCCCCACCCGCGGCGGCGAGCCCTACCCGGACAAGCCGCCGGTGTTCATGTGGCTGAGTGCCTTCGCGTTCGCGCTCGTGGGCAACCTCAAGCTCTCGTTTCTGCTGCCCAGCGCGCTGGCCTCGGTCGGCACGCTGCTGCTGGTGCTCGACATCGGCCGCCGGCTGTGGGGCCGCGAGGTGGCGCTGGCGGCGCTGCTGGTGCTGGTGTGCACGCCGCAGTTCCTGCTGCAGGGCAAGGCGGCGCAGATCGATGCAGTGGTGACCTTCTGGATCACACTGGGCTGCTACGGCCTGCTGCGGCACTTTTTCAGCGGCCCGCACTGGGGCTGGTACTTCACCGCCTGGGCCGCGATGGCGCTGGGCATCATGAGCAAGGGCGTGGGCTTTCTGCCCCTGCTGATGCTGCTGCCCCTGGCGATCTGGGTAAGAAACCCGGAGTCGGGGGGCGGGAGGGTCTGGCGCTGGAAGCTGGCCTCGGGCCTGGCGGTCATGCTCGCGGTGATCGCGCTGTGGCTCGGTCCCATGCTCTGGCAGGTGCACAGCATCGGCACCGACACCATGGTCGCCTACCGCAACGACCTGCTGTTCCGCCAGACCGGCGAGCGCTTCGTCAATGCCTGGCACCACGTCAAACCCTGGCACTACTTCTTCACCCAGGCGATTCCCACGGTCTGGTTTCCGCTGCCGCTGCTGCTGCTGGTGTTCTTCAAGCCGCTGGTGGCACTGCTGCGAGAAGACCGGCCTGCTCGCGTGCTGCTGACCTGGGTGGGGCTGGTGCTGCTGTTCTTCTCGCTGAGCTCGGGCAAGCGCGAGGTCTACATGTTTCCGGCGCTGCCCATGCTGGCGCTGGTGGTGGGGGCCCTCTGGGTGCGGGTGCGTGGGAGCGTGGCCGCCGCGCGCACCAGCGGGTTCTTCCAGGGCCTGCTGCTGCTGATCGCCGTGGCGCTGGCGGGGCTGGGGGTGGCGCTGAAGGTCTCTCCGGACAAGCTGCTGCGCAAGGTGCCCGACTACGCGGATGCGGTGACCACGCTTTCGCTGCCGCTGGTGGCGATGGGTTGTGCGCTGCTGATACTGCTGGTTCTGATCCGCCGTCGCGACCTGCTGCAGCGGCTGGCCGCGACCAGTCTGGTGATCTGGGTGTTCGTCTCGCTGCTGGTCTGGCCGAAGGTCGACCCGTACCGCACGCCGCAGGCCATGATGGAGCAGATCGAGCAGCGTCTGCCCCCGACGTCGGAGCTGGGCCTGCTCTATTTCAAGGAACAGTTCCTGCTGTTCAGCCACCGCCCGCTGACCCACTTCAGCTACCTCGCGCCGCTGGCGGAGCAGGAGCGCAACGCCTGGCAGTGGATGAAGGAACAACCCGGCCGCCATCTGCTGGCCCCGACCGACGCCGAGCTGACCTGTTTCGATGTGGCCAAGACCGATTCCCTGGGCGAGGCGCACCGCCGCGAATGGGTGGTCTACGGACCGGCCTCGATGCGCGCCACCTGTGAGCCGCCGTTGCGCCCGCGCCGTTTTGTCTACCGCCCCGTGACCGAGGGTGTGCTGCCATGAACCTGTTGGACGTTTCCCCTGCTTCGCGTGTGCTGGTCACTGGTGCCGCGGGCTTCATCGGTTACCACCTGAGCCAGCGCCTGCTGGACCGCGGACTGCAGGTCGACGGCGTCGACAACATGAGCGCCTATTACGACCCGGCTCTCAAGCAGGCGCGGCTCGATCGCCTGCTGGCGCGGCCGGGGTTCCGTTTCCACCGCATGGACCTGGCCGACCGCGACGGCGTGGCGCGCCTGTTCGCCGGCGGCCGCTACGACCTCGTGCTGCACCTGGCGGCGCAGGCGGGTGTGCGCTACTCGGTCGAGCAGCCCATGGCCTACCTGGACAGCAACCTGGCCGGCATGCTCACCGTGCTCGAAGGCTGTCGCCACAGCGGCGTGAAGCACCTGGTCTACGCCTCGTCCAGCTCCATCTACGGCGCCGCGCGCGAGATGCCGCTGCGCGAAGACATGGTCACGGACTCTCCGATCTCGCTCTACGCTGCGAGCAAGAAGGCCAACGAGCTGATGGCGCACAGCTACAGCCACCTCTACCGCATCCCGGCTTCGGCGCTGCGCTTCTTCACCGTCTACGGACCCTGGGGCCGGCCCGACATGGCGATCTTCAAGTTCGTGCGCGCGATCTTCGAAGGCCGGCCCATCGACGTCTACAACCACGGGAACCTGCGGCGCGATTTCACCTACGTCGACGACGTGGTGGATGCGGTGCTTGCGGTGGCCGCGCAGCCGCCGCAGGCCGGCGAGGGCCAGGTGCCGCACCGCGTGCTGAACGTGGGCCACAACGGTCCCGTGCCGCTGATGGAATTCATCGCCTGTCTGGAGCGAGCCTGCGGCCGCGAGGCGGTCAAGAACTTCCTGCCGATGCAGGCCGGCGACGTGCCCGACACCTGGGCCGACACCTCGCGGCTGGAGAGCCAGTTCGGGGTCCGCGCCGGCACCGAGCTGCGGCTCGGTGTGCAGCGGTTCGTGGATTGGTACGTCGACTACTACAGCGTGACCGGGCGCTGAACGGACTCTGCGCGCAGCCAGGGCCGCGCCATCCGCCACCCGGCCAGCGCGATTGCGCTGCAGATGACCAGGGTCCAGAGGGTGTGGCTGGGTGGGTGGGCGCCGCGCAGGGTCTGCGTCACCCCCGCGAGGCCACCGGCCAGCAGCACGGCGGCCAGCCAGCGCCAGCCCGGGGCGCGCCGCCGCCCGGCCACGGGCGACCACAGCCAGGGCAGGCACAGTGCGAGAAACGACAGGGCGGACGACGCGTGCCCCCCTGGGAAACAGCCGCCGGCGCCACCGTCGCCGGTCAGCAGGTTCCAGTGCGAGGTGTAGACGGCGGTGCCGCCGAAGGCGCTCCACTCCCAGGGGCAGCTGGCCCGGCTGGCCTGCTTGAGCAGGCTTACCGTCAGCATCGACAGGGTGACCAGCACCAGCACGGTCCCGCGCTCGCGCCGCGAAGGACCGCTGGCCGCAGGCCACAGCACCCAGCCCCACAGCATCAGATAGGCCAGCGTGGCCAGCTGGCGCCCGCCGTCGTGCAGCACGGTTTCCAGCAGCGGGTGGTGGCGCCATGGAAAGCCGGCGCTGGTCCCGATCTGGCTCATCACCGGCAGGTCCATGCCCGCGGCGTCCCAGCCCAGCGTCAGCAGCAGCAACACCAGCCAGGCGCGGGCGATGGCGTTTGCGGTGGAAACAACAGGAGGGCGGACAGGAGACATGGCGCCGCATGCTCGTTGTCGGACTTTAAGAGGGCCTTAAGGGGTGCCGGGATAATTCGGTTTCTTTGACCGATGGGCCCTGCGCCGTCCTGAAGAACATGCGTGCACTTGTGGTGGAAGACGATCCCGGTATTGCCAGCGGCCTGAGCCTGTCGCTGCGGCAGGCCGGCTATGCGGTGGACGTGTGCGGCACGCTGGAGTCGGCGTGGACGGCCCTGTGCGTCGAACCCTTCGACGCGGTGCTGCTGGACCTGGGCCTGCCCGACGGCGACGGCCTGGACCTGCTGACCCGCCTGCGGCGCCAGAGCGAGCGCCGGCCGGGCCAGTCCACCCTGCCGCAGCGGGACCTGCCGGTGCTGATCATGACCGCGCGCGACGGCGTGAGCGACCGCATCTTCGGGCTGGACGAGGGCGCCGACGACTACATCGTCAAGCCCTTCGACCCCAACGAACTGCTGGCCCGCCTGCGCGCCATGCTGCGGCGCGCCAGCGGCCGCAGCAAGCCGGTGATCGAATACGGCGACATCGTGGTCGACCCGGCCACACGCTCGGTCGAACGCGCCGGCCTGCCGGTGGCGCTGGGTGGCAAGGAGTTCGCGCTGCTGCTGACCCTGCTGCAGGCCAAGCCGCAGGTGCTGTCCAAGGCGCGGCTGGAATCGGCGATGTACGGCTTCGGCGAAGGGCTGGAGAGCAATGCGATCGAGGTCCACGTGCACCACCTGCGCCGCAAGCTGGGCGAATCGCTGATCAAGACCGTGCGCGGCGTGGGCTACTTCGTACCCCAGGAGCCGCCCGCGGCGAAACCGGCTGACAACGCCGCAGGCCTGTGAAGCTGTCGCTGGTCCCAACGCGCCGCACGCTGTCGCGCCACCTGCTGATCTGGACCCTCGCGGCCCAGCTGGCGGTCTGGGTGGTGATCGTCGCGGTGGGCTGGAGCACCAGCCTGCGCGAGACACGCAAGTTCACCGACGGCCACCTGGTCGCGGTGGCGCAGCTCTGGCTGGGCTCGGCGTCCTGGAACCAGGGACCAGTGTCGGCCCCCCTGCCCGTGCCGCGCGAGGACGTGCACGAGTACGCGCAGGACGTGGCGATCCTGGTCTGGGACAACGGCCGCCTGGTGACGGACAGCGACCAGCTCGCCGCCGGTCTGGACCTGTCGACGCTGCCCGAGAAGGGGCTGGTGACGGTGGTGGTCCGCGACGCCGCCGGCGAACCGCACAACTGGCGGGCCTACTTCGAGACCTACCGCGGCGAGGGCCACGAGCGCCGCGTGGCCGCCCTGCTGGACCTGAAGAAGCGCTATGTGCTGGCCAGCGACATCGCCGAGCACCTGGCCTCGCCGTCCCTGATCCTGCTGCCGCTGGTGGCGCTGGTGATGTGGTGGACCATCCGCCGCGGTCTGCGCCCGCTGGACCAGCTGTCCGACGAGGTGGCTGCGCTCGACGGTTTTGCCGGGCAGCGGCTGGACACGCAGCACCGCTTCCACGAGTTCTCCAGCACGGTGACGGCGATCAACACCATGGTCGACGGCCTGCAGGCGCAGGCCCAGCGCGAGCGCCAGTTCGCCTCCGACGTGGCGCACGAGCTGCGCACGCCGCTGACCGCGATCACGCTGCAGGCCCGCGCCGCGCAGGCCGACCCCTCGCCGCAGCGGCTGGCACGGCTGGAGCAGGAGGCCCTGCGCGCCGGCCGCATCCTGACCCAGCTGCTGGACCTGGCGCGCGCCCAGCGCGCCGGGCAACAGGCGCAGGCCGGCGATGCGGTACTGGACACCGCGCTGGGCGAGATGGCCGCCCACCTGATCTCGGCCCACGCCCAGCTGGCCTACGAGAGCGACCACGAGATGTCGCTGGTGCAGGAGCAGGGCGAGGTGCGTGTCCGGGTCCAGCCCATGCTGCTGGAACTGGCGCTGCGCAACCTGATCGAGAACGCACTGCGCCACACGCCGCCGGGCACCCAGGTGGAGGTGTCGGTGTGGCGCGATGCCCGGGGCCAGGGCGTGTCGGTGAGCGACGATGGCCAGCGCACCGGCGTCACCGCACCTCCGGCGCAGGCCTCGTCCGGCCTGGGGCTGGGCCTGCGCCTGGTCGAGCGCATCGCCGAAGAGCTGGGCGCTCAGCTGGAGCGCGACAACGGGGTGGCGCCGATGACCACGCGCTTCTCGCTGCGGTGGCCGGCCTGAGGGGACGGGGCGATGCCGCGCAATAAGGTTCGTTTAACGTCGTCGAAAGACACTGCCGGCAGTGCCACATTCGGGGCGATGGTCCCGCTGTTTCCCATGCAGCTGTCTTCTTCTGTTTCCGGCCAGGGCGTTCCCGGCCTGTCGCTGATTCGCGGCGACGCCCGCGGGCCACTGACCCTTCTGGTGGTGCTGTCGCTGTGGCTGGCCGTGCCCGGCAACCTGCCCCTGTGGCAGCGCGTGGCCGCCCTGACCAAAACCGCGGACCACCGCCTGGGGCTGATGCTCACGCTGGGGCTGGTGCTGGTCGCCGGCACCCTGGCCCTGCTGGCGCTGTGCCACTGGCCGCGCGTGTTCCGTCCGCTGGCCTCGGTGCTGGTGCTGGCGACCGCGTTCAACAGCCACTTCATGTGGCAGTACGGCGTGGTGATCGACAGCACCATGATGGCCAACGTGGCGCAGACCAATGCCAACGAGGTGCGGGACCTGCTGTCCCTGCCGCTGCTGATGGCCCTGCTGGCCATCGCCGGCCCGGCGCTGTGGTGGATCTGGCGCGCGCCGCCCGCACCGCAGGTGGCGCTGCTGCGCCTGCGGCACAACCTCGGTCTGCTGGCGCTCTCGCTGGCGGTGGCCGCCGTCGCCCTGCTGGCCGGCTACCAGGGCCTGGCCTCGCTCATGCGCGGCCACAAGGACCTGCGCTACATGATCAACCCCATGAACACCCTGGCGGCTTCGGGCACGTTGCTGGCCGAGCGTGGCCAGCACGCGGCGCAGCCCCTGCTGCCGGTGGGCGAGGATGCGCGGCTGGGGGCGAGCTATGCGGCGCAGAGCCGGCCGCCGCTGCTGCTGGTGGTGGTGGGCGAGACCGCGCGGGCGCAGAACTGGAGCCTCAACGGCTACGGCCGCCCGACCAACCCGTCATTGACCGGCTGGCGCGCGCGCGGTGGTCTGGTGAACTTCCCCCGCGCCAGTTCCTGCGGCACCAGCACCCAGGTGTCCGTGCCCTGCATGTTCTCGCCCCTCTCGCGCAAGGAAGGTGGCGACGAGACCGCGCGCAGCGAGAACCTGCTGGATGTGCTGCAGCGCGCCGGTCTGGCGGTGCTGTGGATCGACAACCAGGCCGGCTGCAAGGGCGTGTGCGACCGCGTGCCCACGGTGCGCATCGCGGACGCCCCCATCCCCGGCCTCTGCGAAGGCGGCGAGTGTCTGGACGAGGCCATGATGCACGGGCTGGACGCCCGCATCGCCGCGCTCGACCCGCAGCGCCGCGCGCGCGGCGTGGTGCTGGTGATGCACCAGATGGGCAGCCACGGACCGGCGTACCACAAGCGCTCGCCGGCCAACCGCAAACCCTTCAAGCCCGAGTGCCGCAGCGTCACGCTGGCCGACTGCTCGCAGGACGAGCTGGTCAACGCCTACGACAACTCCATCGCCTACACCGACCGTTTCCTCAACCACGCGCTGTCCTGGCTGCGCGCCCAGTCGAGCACCGGCAGCTTCGACACCGGCCTGTTCTACGTTTCCGATCACGGCGAGTCGCTGGGCGAGAACGGCCTCTACCTGCACGGTGTGCCCTATGCGCTGGCGCCCGAGCAGCAGACGCATGTGCCCATGGTGGCCTGGCTGTCCGAGGGGATGCAGCAGCGCAGCGGCGTGCGCACCGACTGCCTGCGCGACCGCGCCGAGCAAGCGGTCTCGCACGACCACCTGTTCCATTCGGTGCTGGGGTTGATGGACGTCTCGACCGCGGTGCGTCGGCCGGGCCTGAACCTGTTCGAGCCCTGCCTGCTGCCGGCCGCCGCCGCACCCGTCAGCGGACCGCGGGCAGGCTGATCCGCGCCAGCAACCCGCCGGCGCTGCCGGCCTCCAGCGCCAGCGTGCCGCCGTAGAGCGCCACCAGGTCTGCCACGATGGCCAGGCCCAGGCCGCTGCCGGGCGTGGCCTCGTCCAGCCGCACACCGCGCGCCAGCACCGCCTGGCGCTGCTCCGGCGCGATGCCGGGGCCATCGTCTTCCACCACCACCTGCAGCTGCCCGCCGTCCAGCCGGGCCTCGACGCGCACCCGCGTGCGCGCCCACAGGCAGGCGTTGTCCAGCAGGTTGCCCAGCATCTCCTGCAGGTCCTGCTCTTCACCCGCAAAGGCCCAGTCGGCCGGGATGTCGGTGCAGTCCAGCCGCAGTGCGCGCTCGGCGTGCACCTTGGCCATCACGCGCAGCAGGCCGGCCAGCACCGGCGCCAGCGGCGTGCGCTGGCCGGGCAGGCGCTGCGAGGCCGCCACACGCGCGCGCGCCAGGTGCCAGTCGATGTGGCGCCGGGCCAGGCCCACCTGGTCGCGCACCAGGGCCGCCAGCGGCGCCGGGTCCGGGCCGTCGGCGCGGCTGGCGGCCTGGTCCAGCACCGCCAGCGGGGTCTTGAGCGCATGGGCCAGGTTGCCGGCCTGCGTGCGGGCGCGCTCGACCACCTCGGCGTTGCGGTCCAGCACGCGGTTGAAGTCGTCGATCAGCGGCTGCACCTCGGCCGGGAACTGCCCCTGCAGCCGGGCCGTGCGCCCTTCGCGCAGGGCGGTCAGTGCGCGCTGCAGCGCGCGCAGCGGCGCCAGGCCCACGGCCACCTGGGCCAGCGCCGCCAGCGCCAGCAGCAGACCCAGGCCCAGCAGCGAGAGCGCCAGCACGCGCGCGAAACGGTCCGAGGCGGCGGTGGCCTCCTGCAGGTCGCCCGCCACCACCAGCCGCCAGCGCCGCTGCGGCGCGTCGGCCGGGTACACCGTGCGCTCCACCAGCAGCAGCGGCGCATCGCGCGGGCCGGTGCCCCGGTGCACGTGCAACTGGCCGTCGGCCAGCACGTCGGGCTCGGGGCGCAGCCGGTCGTCCCAGAGCGAGCGCGAGCGCAGCGCGCCCTGCGCGTCGGCGGGCGCGCCCACTTCGTCGAGCTGCCAGTACAGGCCCGAGTAGGGGCGGTGCCAGCGCGGGTCGGACAGCTGGGCCGGGTCGATGCTGGCCTGGCCGGCGGCGTCGAACTCCAGCCGCGCGGTGAGCTGGTCCAGCTGCTGCGTGAGCGTGGTCTGGAACTGGCGCAGCACGTGGTCCTGGAACAGGCTGTGCAGGAACACGCCGGCCAGCACCAGCGCCACGGCCAGCGCGGCCAGCGTGGCCGCCAGCCAGCGCACCCGAAGTGACAGCGCCCGGCGCCAGGGCATCAAAGCCTCATCGGAACACCTTCGCCCTGCGGGCTGCGGTGCGAGCTTGCTTGGGAGCGGCCCGGCACTGCGCTCATGTGGGCGCCGCCATGCGGTAGCCCAGGCCCCGCACGGTCTCGATCAGCTCAGGCGGCAGCTTCTTGCGCAGGCGGCCGACGAAGACCTCGATGGTGTTGGAGTCGCGGTCGAAGTCCTGGGCGTAGATGTGTTCGGTCAGTTCGCTGCGCGAGACCACCGCGCCCAGCCTGTGCATCAGGTAATCCAGCACCTTGTACTCGTGGCTGGTGAGCGGGACCGGCTGGCCGTCGCAGGTGAGGCGGCCGCTGCGCGTGTCCAGCGCCAGCGGGCCGCAGCGCAGCACCGGCGAGGCCTGGCCGCTGGCGCGGCGGATCAGGGCGCGCACGCGGGCCAGCAGCTCTTCCATGTGGAAGGGTTTGGTCAGGTAGTCGTCGGCGCCTGCGTCGATGCCGGCCACCTTCTCGTTCCACTGGTCGCGCGCGGTCAGGATCAGCACCGGCATGGACCGGCCCGCGTCGCGCCAGCGCTTGAGCACGGTCAGCCCGTCGAGCACCGGCAGGCCCAGATCGAGGATGACGGCGTCGAAGGTCTCGGTGTCGCCGAGGAAGTGCGCGTCGCGCCCGTTGTCGGCCTCGTCCACCACATAACCGGCGGCCGTCAGGCCCTCGCGCAGCTGGGTGCGCAGCGTCGGTTCGTCTTCGACCAGCAGCAGCCTCACCGCGCGTCTCCCGTGCGCCGGTCGTGCGGACGCACGCGGCGCCCGAGCACCTCGCCCGTGCCGGCGTCGACCTCCAGCTTCAGCAGCTGGCCGCCCGGCTGCAGCAGCTTGACCTCATAGATCCAGCGCCCGCCTTCGGGCTCCAGCTCGATCTCCAGCACCTGGCCGGCCTGCTCGCGCTCCAGGCGCTCCAGCACCGTGCGCAGCGGCAGGATCTGGCCCGCCACCACGGCCTCGCGGGCCCGTTCGTGGTCGCCGCGGTCGCGCGCCTGGGCGCCCGCCGACAGCGTCGCGGCCAGCACCAGCGCTGTCGCGCAGAGCGGAGAAAAGCGGTGGTTCGAAGAGGCCATGGACCGATTGTGCGCCGCCGAACTGAACGCCCGATGAACGCCGGGTTCAGGGTCGGTTCAAGGGCCGGGACACAACATCGCCCCACACAACACCACCCACCGAGGACCCCCATGAACATCCGTCCGCTGTCCATCCTTACCGCCGCCCTGTTGTCGCTGCTGTGTGTCGGCACCGCCCTGGCCGCCGAGACCACGCCCGCCGCCCAGCTGCAGCACTGGAGCGCCCAGGCCGGCGCCCCAGGCAACGCGGCCAAGGGCCAGACCTTCTTCAATGCCAAACACGGCGGCGAATGGTCGTGCGCGTCCTGCCACGGCACGCCGCCCACCGCGCAGGGCAAACACGCCAACACCGGCAAGGTGATTGCGCCGCTGGCGCCGGCCTTCAACGCCAAGGCCTTCACCGACAGCGCCAAGGTCGACAAGTGGTTCAAGCGCAACTGCAACGACGTGCTCACGCGCGAATGCAGCGCCGCAGAGAAGGCCGACGTGCTGGCCTACCTGAACAGCCTGAAGTGACACCCCCTCGCCAAGGACAAGCCATGTACACCCACTCCCACCGACTGATCCGCCCTGGTCTGGCCGCCCTGCTGGGCCTGGCCGCCCTGGGCGCCGCCCACGCCGACAGCGGCCGCATGATGCCGCGCGACATGCCCCAGGCCTACACCGCCGAGTGCGCGGCCTGCCACACCGCGTATTCGCCCGGTCTGCTGCCGGCGCGCTCGTGGCAGCGCATCATGACCGGCCTCGACAAACACTACGGCACCGACGCCTCGCTGGACGAGGCCACGGTACGGCAGCTCTCCACCTGGCTGCAGGCCAACGCCGGCACCTACAAGCGGGTGAACGAAGAGCCCCCGCAGGACCGTCTCACCCGCTCGGCCTGGTTCGCGCGCAAGCACGACGACATCCCGCCCTCGGTGTGGAAGCACGCGGCCATCAAGAGCCCCGCCAACTGCGGCGCCTGCCACACCGGCGCCGACCGCGGCGACTTCGACGACGACAACATCCGGCTGCCGGCGGGCGTGAGCCTGGGCCTGCGCCGCTTTTGGCACGACTGAACACCGGGAGCCCACCATGAACGTCTCCACCTCACTGAACCCCGGCGCCCGCGCGGCGCAGAACAGCGCGGCCCCCGTGCGGCGCATCACCGACGCGCCCACGCGCATGTTCCACTGGCTGTTCGCGCTGAGCTTTCTCGGCGCCTACCTCACGGCCGATGGCGAACGCTGGCGCATGCTGCACGTCACCCTGGGCTACACCATGGCGGGCCTGCTGGTGTTCCGGGTGCTCTATGGCCTCTTCGGTCCGCGCCAGGCCGGCCTGGGTCTGCTCTGGCGCAAGCTGACCGCCGCGCCCGCCTGGCTGCGCTCGCTGCGCGCGGCGGCCTCGCTGTCGGCCATCAACTGGCGCCAGGGGCAGAACCTGCTGATGGCACTGGCCGTGGTCGCCCTGATGGTGTTGGTGCTGCCGCTGACGCTGACCGGCTACGCCACCTTCAACGAATGGGGCGTGTTCCCCGGCGAAGACTGGCTGGGCGAGCTGCACGAGTTCTTCGGCGAGACCATGCTGATGGTGGTGCTGGCACACCTGGCGCTGATCGCGGCCTTGAGCCTGCTGCGGCGCAAGAACATGGCCTCACCCATGCTGACCGGCCGCCTCGAAGGCCACGGGCCGAACCCGGTGCCGCACAACCGGGTCTGGCTGGCGGCCCTGATGCTGGTGGCCGTGCTGGCCTACGGCGCCAGGGAATGGCAGCAGTCGCCCAGAGGTCTGATTCCGGCGAATGCGTGGGGACAGATGGCGACCCAGGACCACGGCGATGACGACTGACGAACGCAGCAACGCAAGAAAGCGAGGACCGACATGAAAGTCTGGATGTGTGTGGTGTGCGGCTGGGTCTACGACGAAGCCGCTGGAGCCCCCGATCACGGCATCGCGCCGGGCACGCGCTGGGACGACGTGCCGGCCGACTGGCTCTGCCCCGAGTGCAATGTGGGCAAATCCGACTTCGTCATGGCGGAGCTGTGAGCCCGTCTCAGGGCTTTTTCGCACCCGGTTGTGGTGGCACCCTCGTCATGCGGATCACTTCTCCGGTCACCGGGTGCAGGTAGGCCTCCACCACGGTGCCATCGTGTTCGACCGCATAGAACTCGTGGCATCGGCCCTTGGACACCTTGAACTTGACCAGCAGGTAGCTGGGCGCCTTGAACAGGGCACGGGCCTGCTGCTCGGACATCCACTGGGCGCGCGGCTGGTCGGTGCAGACCACCTTTTCCGTGGGCGAGCTGGCCTGGGCTTGGGTGAAAGCGAGGGCCAGCAGGCCACTGGCGACGAGGGCGTGGGACTTCATGGGGGTTCCTGTGAAACGGCCCGGCATGATCCGGCCCGAAGCTTGTCTGCCGCTTAAAGAGGCTTGCGGCGCATTCCCTACAATTTGCCCCGGTCCTTTTCCCGCGGCCCCGCCGCGACTTCCCGCATCCGGCAGCACGGCTGTCCGACCGAGGCTTCATCATGCAATTCATCCGCTTTTCCGATCTCTGCGCCCAGGGCAAGGCCAAGGGCCAGCGCGTCTTCATCCGCGCCGACCTAAACGTGCCGCAGGACGACGCCGGCAACATCACCGAAGACACCCGCATCCGCGCCTCCATCCCCGCCATCCAGATGGCGCTGGACGCCGGTGCAGCCGTCATGGTCACGTCCCACCTGGGCCGCCCCACCGAAGGCGAGTTCAAGCCCGAGGACTCGCTGGCACCCGTGGCTGCGCGCATGGGCCAGCTGATGAACCGCAGCATCCGCGTGGTGGCCGACTGGGTCGACGGCGACTTCTCGGTCGCCCCTGGTGAGGTCGTGCTGCTGGAGAACTGCCGTCTGAACGTGGGCGAGAAGAAGAACAAGCCCGAGCTGGCCGCCAAGCTGGGCAAGCTCTGCGACATCTTCGTGCACGACGCCTTCGGCACTGCGCACCGCGCCGAAGGCACGACCTACGGCATCGCCGAGACCGCGCCGATTGCGTGCGCCGGCCCGCTGCTGGCGGCTGAGATGGATGCGATTGGCAAGGCCCTGGCCGCGCCCAAGCGCCCGCTGGTGGCCATCGTCGCCGGCTCCAAGGTCTCGACCAAGCTGACCATCCTGCAATCGCTCGCGAAAAACGTCGACGGCCTGATCGTCGGCGGTGGCATCGCCAACACCTTCATGCTGGCCGCGGGTCTGAAGATCGGCAAGAGCCTGGCCGAACCCGACCTGCTGGGCGAAGCCACGGCCGTGATCGCGGCCATGAAGGCCCGTGGCGCCGAGGTGCCGATCCCCGAGGACGTGGTCTGCGCCAAGGCCTTCGCCGCGGACG
>NZ_BCTF01000011.1 GCF_001571145.1 Hydrogenophaga flava NBRC 102514 | reverse complement strand
GTCGTCAATCAATTGCTGATTTAGAAATAATCACCCGGGTTAACCCCGGAAAGATCTGTCATTCGTTTCAGTGGACTCCCACCCTTTCTGGAGTCCTCATGAACACCTCCCTGCGCCGCCTCGCCCTGTCCGCCTTCGCGGCAGGTGCCTTGTTGTCCGCCCTGCCCGCCCAAGCCATCGGCCGGCTCGCCGACGTCCACGTGATCGACCGCGACAGCGGCGAGACCCTGCCGATCTACCGGCACCGGGGCGAACACTGGGTCGCGGGCCGGCCGGGCGCCCGCTACGCCGTCTCGGTGCGCAATGCCCAGCCGAACCGCCTCATGGGCGTGGTCTCGGTCGATGGCGTCAATGTGGTCTCGGGCGAAACCGCCGCCTGGCACCAGACCGGCTACGTGCTCGGCCCCTGGCAGCAGTACGACATCACCGGCTGGCGCAAGTCAGACCACGAGGTCGCGGCCTTCCACTTCACAGCGATGCCGTCGTCCTACGCCGCACGCACCGGTCGCCCGGCGCATGTGGGGGTGATCGGGGTGGCGCTCTTCCGTGAGAAGGCCCCGGCCCTGGAGCCGCTGCCGGAGCCGGTCTACCCGTCCTGGCGCGAGCGGCGGGAACTCAATGAAGCCGAAAGCGGCTCACTGGGCAGGGGCCCGCTCGGACGCGGCGCACCCTCGGCCTCGGCCGCCGACTCGGTCGCCGAAGCCCGCCGCCCGGCACCGGCCCCGGCGGCGCCGAAGCTGGGCACCGGCCACGGTGAGCGCGAACACGACACCATCGGCCACACCACGTTCGAGCGCCGCAGCGACCAGCCCGACGAGCTGATCCGCATCCGCTACGACAGCCGCGAGAACCTGGTGGCGATGGGCGTCCTGCCGCCCGACGTGGCGCCGCACCGCCCACAGCCCTTCCCGGGGTTGCTCGCGCCGCGCTATGCGCCCGATCCGGACTGAAGGCGTGAACGCCGCCACCCATAATCGCCCGCATGACCGCGGCCGACACGCCCACCGACGAAGAGCTCATGCAGGCCTATGCCCGCGGGGACATGCGCGCCTTTGAAACCCTGTACGACCGCCACACCCTGCCGGTGTGGCGCTTCGTGCAGCGCAGCGTGCAGAACTCAGCGCTGGCCGACGACCTGGTGCAGGACGTCTGGTTCAGCGTGGTGCGCCACGCCCCGCAGTACGAGCCACGGGCCAAGTTCCGCACCTGGCTGTTCACCCTGGCGCACCACCGCATGGTCGACCACTGGCGCACACAGAAGAACCACACCAGCCTGGACGCCGAAAGCGAGGACGGCACTGAGCTGGCCGAGATGCTGGCGGCCGAGTCCGGCTTCGGCCCGGAGCGCCGGCTCGATTCGCGCGAGCTGGCACAGGCGCTGCTGGATGCGCTGGCGGCGCTGCCCGAGGTGCAGCGCGAGGCCTTCCTGCTGCAGGCCGAGGCGGGCATGAGCCTGGCCGAGATCGCGCAGACCACAGGCGTCAACACCGAAACTGCCAAGAGCCGCCTGCGCTACGCCCGCGCCCGCCTGCGCGAGACCCTGGAGGCCCACGCATGAACCGCGACCACCTGCCGCCAACGCCCGACGATGCGCTGCTGCAGCGCTACCAAGAGGCCAATGAGCTCGACACCGCGCGGCCTGGCCCCACGCTGCGCGAGAACGTGCTGGCCCACGCGCGCGCCGTCGCCGCCTCGCGCCTCGAAACGCCGCCCCCCAACGCGCGGTCAGCCGCCAACGACAGCACCTGGACCTGGCGGGCCCTGGGCAGCCTGGCGGTGATCGGCCTGGTCGGCCTGCTGGTGCTGCAGTTCGACCGCGGCACACCCGAGGAAAAGGAGCTGGCCATGGGTGCTGGCAGCGCACGCCCTGCCGCAGAGACGGCTGCGGCGCCGGCTGCACCTGCTGCTCCCGCCGCCCCCGCGGAGTCGTCCGCCACCGCCCAGGCACAGCCGCCCCAGACGGAGCCGCTGCAGGAAGGGCAGGCGCCGGAGGCGCAGACCCGGTTCATGAAGCGACCGCCAACGCCAGTGGCCACCGCTCCCGAGGCGGCGGACCGCATGGCCGACGCCGAGCCCGCGCAGGAGGCCGAGCGTGCGGCCACCGCCGCATCGGCCGAGGTCGCTCCTCCGCCGCAGGCACCGGCAGCAGCGGTCCCGCCAGCCCCTGCGGCCAAGGCCATGGCGCCCCAGGCCCCCGCCCCCATGCCCCGCGCAGCACCTGCCGCCACGGCGCCCGCGCCGGCCACCGCCGACAGCGCAGCATCCGCAGGCATCTCGCGCAACGCCACCGAAGGGGTGCTGCGCGAGCGGCGGGAGATCACCACCGCCCGCCCCACAGCACCGCCTTCGCCCCTCTTCGCCGCCATCGCGTCCGGCAACGCGGAGGCCGTGCGGCAACGGCTGGCCGAGGGGGCCGATCCGAACGCGTCCGACGCCACCGGCCAAACGCCGCTGATCGCAGCGGTGCGGACTGGCAACGAAGCGGTGGTGCGGCTGCTGCTGGCCGCAGGGGCAGACCGCATGCTGCGCGACCGCGAAGGCCTCAACGCCGCCGACCATGCCGAACAGAGCGGCCACCCGGGTCTGCTGCCGCTGCTGCGCTGAAAAGACGAGCCGCGCCTGCAGCGTCGCCGCGCAGCAGGCGCTCAGCTCTATGACCGTGCCGGATCGGCCACCGGGCGCTGCCGCCGGACCTGGCGCGGCGTGGCCTCGGTCAGCCGCTGCAGCATCCGGCGCAAGGCTGTGGCGTCCTGGTAGCCCACCGCGGCTGCCACCTGCTCCACCGGCAAGCGCGTGTGCTCCAGCAGGGCCCGCGCGCGCCGCAGACGCACGCTCTGGATCAGCGCCATCGGCGACTTGCCGGTGGCGCGCTGCACATGGCGCGCCAGCGTGCGGGTCGACATCGCGGCCTGCTGCGCCAGCATCGACACGGTCACCGCTTCAGGCCAACGCGCCTCGATCTGCTGCACGAGGCCGCTGACAAAGTCGTCGCCCGCCACCAGGGCCTGGGGCACCACGTAGGGCGACTGCGCCGCGCGGGCGTCGATCAGCAGCACCCGGCTGACCCAGTCGGCCAGCGCGTGTCCGCCATGTTCGCGCAGCAGGTGCAGCATCAGGTCGGTCTGAGCCAGGGCCGCCCCGCCGGTGGCGACAGGGCCGTCCACGCACACCATGCGGTCGGCGTCCACGCGGCAGGCGGGAAACCGCTGCTGCAGCAGGTGGGCCAGCCACCAGGTGGTGGTGGCGCGGCGCCCGTCCAGCACGCCCGCCAGACCCAGCACGAACACCGAGAAACACGACGCCGCCACGCGCCCGCCCGCAGCCACATGGCGGCGTACCGCCGCAGCCGTCGCCTGCACGCGTGGGTCGTCCAGGTGTTGCGCCAGTTGCGCGGTGTCGGCCAGACGCAAGCCGGGCAGCACCCACACCGAAGGGTCGGCGCCCGCGCGCCGCGGCAGGGGGCGGGTGTCCACAGTCAGGCCCATCGACAGCGCCACCGGGCCACCCTCTGGCGAGAGCACCCGCCAGGTCGGCGCTGGCACGCCGCAGCGCGGCGCCATCACCTGCGCCGCCGACAGCATGTCCAGCGTCACGGCCACGCCGCTGGTCAGGCTGCCGGGCAGGACGATCAGGCTGAAGTCGGGCATGTCTGAAATCGCTCCAAAGATGTCATTCCGGACACTTTAAGACCAGGCAGGTCACGGGTCCAATGCAGCCCATCGATTCATGGAGCCGCTGCATGACACCACCGACCCCGAGACCCATCACCCGCTGGTACCTGGCGCTGGCACTGGCCGGACTGGTGGGCACCTGGTTCTACAACCTGCAGTACTTCCAGTCGGGGGGCAGCGTGGCGCCCGGGCGCTTCTGGGCCGATGCCATGGTCAACCCGCTGACCAGTGCGATCACGATCGACGTGTACCTGTCGGCGCTGGTGTTTGCGGTCTGGGTCTGGCGCGAAACGGCCCCGCTCAGCCGCTGGCGGGCCTTGGCCTGGATCGCGCTGTGTTTCGGGGTGGGACTGGCGATCGCCCTGCCGCTGTACCTCGCGCACCTTGGCGCCGCCGCCGCCCGGCGCTGACCTGGCCGCAGGGCCTCAGTGCGGAGCGACTTGGTTGAGCGGCGTCCTGGCCTGCCCGGTGGTCAGGTAGGCGATCAGGTTGTCGGCCGCGAGCATGGCCATCGCCATGCGCGTGGGCAGGGTGGCGCTGGCGATGTGCGGCGTGAGCACCACGTTGGGTACCGTCAGCAGCTCGGGGTTGACCTGGGGCTCGCCCTCGAACACGTCCAGCCCCGCCGCAGCAATGCGTTTCTCGCGCAGCGCCGCGACCAGCGCGTTCTCGTCGACGATGCCGCCGCGCGCGATGTTGACCAGGGTGGCCGTGGGTTTCATCAGCGCCAGCTCGGCCGCGCCCACGGTGTGGTGCGCCGCGGGGGTGTAGGGCAGCACCAGCACCACGTGGTCAGCCTGCGAGAACAGGTCTTCGCGCGAGACATAACTCGCGCCGCAGGCGGCCTCTTTTTCGGCGTCCAGCCGCGACCGGTTGTGGTAGACCACCCGCATGCCGAAGCCGTGGGCGCCGCGGCGGGCAATGGCCTGGCCGATGCGGCCCATGCCCAGGATGCCGAGCGTGCTGCCGTGAATATCGGCACCCGCGAACAGGTCGAGCGACCACTGCTTCCACTGTCCTGCGCGCAGGAAGTGTTCGCTCTCGGCGATGCGCCGCGCAGTCGCCATCAGCAGCGCAAAGCCGAAGTCGGCCGTGGTCTCGGTGAGCACGTCGGGCGCGTTGGTGGCCTGCACGCCAGCCGCCGTCATCGCGTCCAGATCGAAGTTGTTGTAGCCCACCGCAAGGTTGGCCACGATCTTCAGCTGCGGGCAGGCCGCCAGCAGCGCCGCGTCGATGCGCTCGCTGCCGGTGGTCAGCACCCCGTCCTTGCCCTGCAGGCGCTCGATGAGTTCGGCTGCAGACCAGACCACGCCGGGCGGCGTGGTCTCGACCTCGAAGTGCGCGCGCAGGCGTTCCACCACCTCGGGGAACACGGCGCGCGCGATCAGGATGGCGGGGCGCTGGCTCATACCCGCACTCAGACGGCCAGCAGGTCGACTTCGAACAGCAGCGTGGCGTTGGGCGGGATCACGCCGCCGGCGCCGCGCGCGCCGTAGCCCAGCGCGGCCGGGATCACCAGTCGGCGCGTGCCGCCGACGGCCATGCCCTGCACGCCCTCGTCCCAGCCCTTGATCACGTGGCCAGCGCCGAGCGGGAATTCGAAGGGCTGGCCGCGGTCCTTGCTGGAGTCGAACTTGGCGCCCTGCACGCCGTCGTTGTAGAGCCAGCCGGTGTAGTGCACCTGCACGCGGCGGCCGGCCTGTGCGACCTCGCCGTTGCCGACGGTGGTGTCTTCGTACTGCAGGCCGCTGGGGGTGGTGATCATGGTGTGTCCTCGGGTTGAAAAAAACGGAAGGCCGATTATTCCAGCCCGGCACCGGCCCGGCGCTGGCACCACTTCAAACACCTGTTTACACAGGCTTTGCACGCCATGGGGCAAACGTTGACGCGGCCGCGATGTACTGCAGTCCTCGCAACCACCGGTCCCAGGAGACCCACGATGACCACCTCCACCCCCCTGCTTTCCCGCCGCCTGGCGCTGGGCGCCATTGCCGGCTCGGCCCTGCTCACCGCGTTGCCGGCCATGGCCGAGGGACGCCTGACCGACGTGCGCGTGATCGACCGAGACCGCGGTGCGGTGCTGCCGCTCTACCGCCACCGCGGCGAGTACTGGGTGGCGGGCGAACCGGGTGCCCGCTACGCCATCGAGCTGCTCAACGACAGCCGCGAGCGCCTGCTCAACGTGGTGTCGGTGGACGGCGTGAACGTGATCACCGGCGAGACCGCCGACTTCGACCAGGCCGGCTACGTGCTGGAGCCCATGCAGCGCTACGACGTGGCCGGCTGGCGCAAGAGCAAGCGCGAGATCGCGGCCTTCGAGTTCACCCGCCACTCGCGCTCCTACGCGGCGCGCACCGGGCGCCCGGACGACGTGGGCGTGATTGGCGTGGCGGTGTTCCGCGAGCGCGAGGCCTTCCAACTGCCGCGCCCGCCGCTGCCGCCCTTCCCGCCGTTCGATCGCAGCGAACCCCGCTCGGGCAGCAAGTCCAGCCCGCAGCTGCAGGAGCGTTCCCACAACGGTGCGCAGGCGGGGCCCCAGCTGGGCACTGGCCACGGCGATCGCGAACGCGACCGCGTGGGCGAGACAGACTTCGAGCGCCGCAGCAACCGTCCGGACGAGATCATCCGCATCCGCTACGACAGCCGCGAGAACCTGGTCGCGCTGGGTGTGATCCCGCCGGAGCGCCGCCGCTGGCGCGACCGGCCCAGCGCCTTCCCGGGTGCGAACCGGGGCTACGTGCCCGATCCGAACTGAACGTCGCGCCTGTGCAGGCAAACCCCCGGACAGCCTGCGGATTACCGGCCTTACACCCGCTTACCAGCAAGGCCGGAATATCCTGAGGGCGCCACGCGTTGAACACACACACCGGCTGCAATGCGGCACCGGTGATGTGTTCAACCCAGTGGAGCCCTTCATGAAACAACCTCTCCGAGCCATTGCCGCCACCGTGGCGGCCCTGATGACCGGCAGCAGCGTGCAGGCCCAGGCCCTGCCGTCCCTGCGCGAATGGACGCGCCAGTTGCCCAGCATGGAACGCACGGCAGCGCCCCGTGTCCTGGCCTCCGACGACGATGGCCAGCGCGGAGGCACGCCGCGCGGCGACACCCCGGTGCACCGCTTCTTCAACGGCTGGGAGCGCGGCATGAAATCCGCCGCAGCGGCCGTGGGTCTGGGTGACGACCGCGGCGGACGGCAGAACGGTTCGTCGAGCAACTCGTCGTCCAACAGATCCTCCAACAGTTCGTCCAGCTCCAGCAGCAACCGGTCGGACATCAGCGGCCCGCGCAACGGCGGCGGCCGCCAGGGACAGGGCGCGTCCAACAGTTCGTCCAACCGCTCTTCCAATTCGAGCAGCAACAGCTCGGCCAACTCGTCGTCGAACTCATCCTCGAACTCGTCGGCCAACAGCAGCAGCAACCGCTCGTCCAACAGTTCCAGCAACTCGAGCAGCAACCGGTCGAACAACAGCTCGTCCAACCGGTCGTCGAACTCCAGCAGCAACAGCTCGTCGAACGGTTCGTCGAACAGCTCCTCCAACAGCTCTTCGAACAGTTCGTCGAACAGCTCGTCCAACTCCAGCAGCAACAGCAGCGACTGAAAGGAGCGCCGCCCATGACCACGTCCACCGAGCCCTGCATCGAGTTCCTCTGCGCCCCGCAAGACCTGGGTGTCATCGCGCCGCCGGTGCCGGCGCGCGAGGCCCTGCCGGACTGGTTCCGGCGCCTCGCGCCGGTGGACAAGAACCACCTCTCGACCACCGACAACGCACTGACCGTCAAGCGCTGCATGCCCTTCCTGGACGCTCTGATGGCCGGCTGGATCCTGCCGCTGGCGGCCACGGTGCGCATCGAGATCGCCGACAACGGCGAGACCGTGAACACCGGCTGGGACTTCGACAAAACCATGGTGAGCAACCACCACCCGTACCAGGTCAACGGCCACCCGATGCAGCCCCGCCCGCCGTGCAAGATCCACAACCACTGGACCATCCGCACACCGCCAGGCTGGAGCTGCCTCTTCATCCCGCCGATGAACCAGCCCAACGGCGTGATCGAGGTGGCCTCGGGCATCGTGGACACCGACGAGTACCGCTCGCTGATCAACTTTCCCTTCTTCGCCACCGCGCCCGACGGCTTCTACACGCTGGAGAAAGGCACGCCGCTGGTGCAGGTGATCCCGTTCCGGCGCGACGACCTGCTGCGGCCTGGCGTGGTGCGCGCCGAGACCGAGGCCGAGGCGACCGAACGCCAGCGCATCCTGCGCGCGACCGGCGCCGGCGACGGCTGGTACCGCAAGGAAGCGCGGGACCGCCGCTCATGAAACAACCCCGCGTGCGGCACCGCCACTGGCCCGCCACCGGCCTGGCGCTGGCGGTGGCCGGCTGCGCGCAGCTGCCCACCGGCCTGGTGACCGACGCCCAAGAGGCGCTGTCGCAGCCCGAGGCCGCGGCGCCAGCGCTGCAGCTGCCCCCCGCGCCGCGACCCGCCTACCGCGTGGGCGACACCTTTGTCTTCGGCCGCACCGGGGTCGAGCGGGTGTCCCGCGTGGCGCGCGACACCCTGGAATGGACCGGTCCCGAGGGGCAGGTCTTCCTCACCCGCACCGACTTCTTTGCGCCGCTGCTGCAGCAGAACCGCTGGGGCCGCGACATTCGCAGCAGCCTGCGCGGCAACCCGGCGGCGCTGTGGCCGTTGCAGGTGGGCCGCAACGTGAGCTTCGAAGAGGACCGCACCGAGCCGGGCCTGCTGCCGCGCGGCGAGCGCAAGACCACGCTGCAATGGACCTGCGAGGTGCAGGACGCGCGCCTGTCGGTGGTGCCCGCCGGCGACTTCCCCAGTTTCCACGTGGTCTGCCGCAGCCGCCGCGAGGGCCTGCCACTCGTGCTGCAGACGGCGCGCTGGGACTACGCGCCCTCGCTCGGACATTTTGTGCGCCACAGCTGGAACGAAGGCGGCCGCCGCCACGAGCTGGTGCTGTCGGCGGCCCTGCCCGGCGAACTGGCGACGCCCGAGCGTCTGCAGCGCCTGCTCGAACGCGTGCAGACCCAGCCTTGAACCGTGCCCGCGGCCCTCAGCGGCAGGCCAGCGGCACCTGGGGCATGCCCCAGCCGAACACCGGATCGCGCCCGGCCTCGCCCAGGTCGGCCACGGGCACACCCTGCCCGCTCAGCCACTGCGCCGGCGACAGGCGCTGCTCGGCCACCGACTGCGAGACCTTGGCTACCAGGAAGGGCACGGCGAACGAGGTGCCGCTGCGCGGGCGCAGTTCGCCTGTGGGTTCGGGCGTGGCGACATCCACCCCCGGCAGCGCGTAATCCACGTGGGCGCCCTGGTTGGCGCGCCAGTAGACCCGGTTGCCCTGGCCGAGCGCGGTCACGCCGAGCACGCCGTCCAGCGCCGCCGGGTAGACCGGCTCGTCCCTGCGCCCGCCGTTGCCCGCGGCAGCAGCGAGCAGCACACCTCGTCGCTGCGCCTGTGCCACCGCGGTCTGCAGCGCCAGGCTGGGCGGCCCGCTCAGGCTCAGCCCGATCACGCGCGCACCCTGCGCCACCAGCCAGTCCAGGCTGCGCACCAGCGCCGCGGCATCGGCGGCGGTGGTCCCCGACGGCAGGCGGACGAACGGCGCGGCGGCCAGCAACCGCGCCCGTGGCAGCAGGCCCGCGAAACCGCCGTCGGCCTGCCCGGCGAGGATCGCCGCCACCGCCGTGCCGTGCGCAGCGTCGGCCGGTGTCTGCCCGGGGGAGAGGAAGCGGCGCGTGCTCAGCCGCGCCCCGCGCAGGCTGGGGTGGTCGGCCTGCACCTCGGTGTCCACCATGCCCACCACCTGGTCGGCGCCGCAGCGCTCGCCCGCGGCGGGCCAGCCCAGCCGCTGCACCGCCTCGCAGGCCGCGCCCTGGCAGCCCGAAAGGGCGGCACCCTGCTCCAGCCGGTAGAGGCGGTGCAGCTCGAACACCCCGGGGTCGCGCTCGGCCGCGATCTCGGCCGCCGTGCGCGCGTCCAGCCCGGGCGGCAGCCGCAGCCGCACCGTGCGAACGCCCAGGCTGGTGTGATCCACCGACTCGATCACCCGCGCGCCCCAAGCCTGTACACGGCGCAACGCGGCCGGGGACGGGTTGGTGGCCAGCAGTTCGCTGGCGAGGAAACCGTCGGGCTCGGCGCGCGGCGGCATGGCCGGCGCGACCGGCACCACGGTGAACGCGCGGTTGCCCGAACCGGAGGGCCCGGCGCGTCCTGCACCGGCGGCACCGCCGTCACCGCCAGAGGCGGGCGACGCGGCCGGGCCTGGCGCACGCGAGGTGGCCGGTCCCCGCGCGCCACCGCCCCCTGGGCGAGCAGCGCCGCCATCGTCCCCGTCGTCATCGCCATCATCGCCGTCGTCCCCATCGTCCTGCGCCCAGGCGCTGCCCAGCCCGAGCGGCGCATGCGCGGGCACGGCGCCGGCCGCCTGCAGCCCCAGCAGGGCCAGCCAGAGCAGCAGGCAGGCGGCCAGCGGCCAGACGCGGAACCTACAGAGCAAGAGAAGGGGTTTCATGGTCGGCGGTCTCGGAAACACGGTAACGCGGGACGGGCGGGCAGTGCCGCGGGCACGGCCAAGGCCCTGCCCACACTGGGTACAACGAGCGGCGCGGCGCGGTATTCCATCGGCCCATGGAATAAACCGGGTCCACACGCGTTATGAGCTGCATGGCACCGACCGACACCGACCCCCGCACCCAGCTGGTGAGCCTGCTGCCCCGGCTGCGGCGCTTCGCCCACGGCCTCACCCACGACGGCCCGCTGGCCGACGACCTGGTGCAGACCGCCTGCCTGAAGGCGTTGGAGCGCTGGCATCAGTGGCAGGCCGGCACGAGCCTGGCCGCCTGGATGTTCCGCATCGTGCAGACCACCTGGCTCGACGACTACCGCGCCCGCCAGCGCCACCGCACCGAGGCGCTGGACGACGAGACGGCGCCCGAGCTGCCGGGCGAGGACGGGCGCGAGGTGGTGGAGCAGCGCAGCCAGGCCCGGCAGCTGCGAGCGCTGGTCGAGGCCCTGCCGGACGATCAGCGCGCGGTGCTGCTGATGGTGACGGTCGACGGCCTGAGCTACAAGGACGCGGCGGCTGCACTGGGCGTGCCGGTGGGCACCGTGATGAGCCGGCTGTCGCGGGCCCGGCTGCGGCTGGCCGAAGGCCTGGAGGGAGGGCACTGACATGAACATCGACGACGAAACCCTGATCGCCTACCTCGACGGCGAACTGCCCGCCGAGGGCTTTGCTGCCGTCGAGGCGGCGCTGGCGTCCGACCCGGCCTTGGCCCGCCGGCTGGACAGCCTGGCCGCGTGCGACGAGCGCCTTCGCCGCAGCTACCAGGCTGTGCTGGAAGAGCCGGTGCCGCCGGCGCTGATAGCCGCCATCCTCGCCGCTCCCGACCCGCGGCGGCGGGCCGCCCCGGCCCGCCCCGCCCGCGTGCGCTGGTGGCAGCGGTTGCAGGACAGCGCCGACCGGTGGTTCGGCGGGCGCTCCGGCCTGGCCCTGGCGTCGCTGGCGTCGGTGGCGATGGGCGCCTGGCTGATCGTGTCGCGGCCAGCGCCCGCCGACGGCGACTGGGCGCTGCGCGCGGGTGAACCGGTGACCGAGCGCAGCCTGCTGGTGGCGCTGGAAACCGCGCCGAGCGGTCGCGAGGTGGAGGCCGCGGGCCGGCAGTACCTGGTGCTGGCGAGCTTCGAGCGGCACGACGGCGCGGTCTGCCGCGAGTTCAACCTCAGCGGCAACGCCAGCGACGCGGCCGACCACCTGGGCGTGGCCTGCCGCCAGTCCACGGGTCTCTGGGAGCTGGCGGTGGTCGCCACCGAAGAGCGCCCGGCCGACCCGGCCCACGGGGGGTTCCGCACCGCCAGCGAACGCCAGTTCGAAGTGGTGGACGCCTGGCGACTGGCCCAGACCCGGGGCGCGCCCATGACGCCCGAGCAGGAGCGCGTGCTCATCGACCGCGGCTGGCGGCGCTGAGCATCAGCCCAGACGCCGCCAACCCACCCAGGGCGCCGAGGAACCGGCTGCGCCAGGCCTCTGGTGCCGCCCCCCTTTAGAGGGTGACGCGAAGCGGCGCGGGGCTGCTCCCTACTCCAGCCAGTGCGTGAAGCTGGCCACCGACTCGCGCGGCGTGATGAAGCCGTTGACCTTGTCGGCCGGGTCGGCGTAGCCCAGCGCCATGCCGCAGACCAGCATCTCGTTATCGCCCGCGCCGATGTGGGGCAGGATGAACTTGGCAAAGCCGTTCCATGCCGCCTGCGGGCAGGTGTGCAGGCCGTGGCCGCGGGCCGCGACCATGATGTTCTGCAGGAACATGCCGTAGTCCACCAGCGAGCCGCGGCCCATGACCTTGTCCAGCGTGAACATCAGGCCCACGGGCGCGTCGAAGAAGCGGAAGTTGCGCTGGTGCTGCGCGTGCATCTTGTCCTTGTCGCCCTTGGTGATGCCCAGCAGACCATAGAGACTCCAGCCGTTCTCGCGCCGGCGGTCGATGTAAGGGCTGACCCACTGCGTCGGGTAGTAGTCGTATTCCTCCCGGTACTGCTCGGCCAGCGAAGGGTCGGCGCGCAGCGCGTCGTGCGCGGCGCAGCACTTCTCCACCAGGCTGTCGCGGCTGGCGCCCTGCAGCACATACACCTTCCAGGGCTGGGTGTTGGTGCCCGAGGGCGCGCGCGAGGCCACCTCCAGCAGGTGCTCCAGCGTGGCGCGCGGCACCGGCTGCGGCAGGAAGGAGCGGGCCGACATGCGGCTGGTGATGGCGGCGTCGACGCTGGCGGCGTCGATCACGGGCGAGGTGGCGGGCGGGTTCTGGCTCATGGTGTCTCCTGGATATGACGTTTACGTCAACGTCAATTATGGCAAGCGGTGCCGACTTCTGCTCGCCGGCGGTCAGGCAATGGTCTGCAGGGTGGCCTTGAGCTTGTCGGGCAAGGGCACGGGCCGGCGCGTCTCGCGGTCCACATACACGTGGATGAAGTGGCCACAGGCCGCCGCCAGAGGCTCGCCCTGGGCGAACAGGCCGACCTCGTAGCGCACGCTGGAGCTGCCCAGGTGCGCGACGCGCAGGCCGGCTTCGATGGTCTGGGGAAAGGCCAGCGGCGCGAAGTAGTTGCACTGGGTCTCGATCACCAGACCGATCACGCCGCCGGCATGGATGTCCAGCGCGCCCTGCTCGATCAGCCAGGCATTCACCGCAGTGTCGAACCAGCTGTAGTAGACGACGTTGTTGACGTGGCCATAGATGTCGTTGTCCATCCAGCGGGTCCCGATGGAGCGGAACACGCGGTAGTGGTCGCGCGGCTTGGCCTGTGGTCGTGAAGCGGGGGCGGCGGGGGCGTTCATGGCGGCGGATTCTGCCTGCGGCGCCCTCAGGCGGCTGTCACCGCCGCGCGTTCGCCGCCCCGCGTGGCCGCGGTCCAGCGGGCGTGGTACTGCAGCGCCACGCGGTAGGTGTTCATCTGCACCTGCACCGTGACTTCCATGTCGGTGCCATAGCCGCCGGCCATGGCGAAGGCCAGCGGCAGGCGGCGCTGCCAGGCCCAGTCCATCACCCGCCGGTCGCGCGCCTCCAGTCCGTCGAACGTGAGCTTCAGTCGCCCCAGCCGGTCGCCCTCGTGCGGGTCGGCGCCGGCCAGGTAGATCACCAGCCCAGGCTCGAAACGGCGCTCCAGTTCGTCCAGCGCGCGCTCCAGCGCTTCCAGATAGGCGACATCAGCCGTGCCGTCGGGCAGCTCCACGTCCAGATCGCTCGGCTCCTTGCGGAACGGGAAGTTCTTTTCGCCGTGCAGCGAGAGCGTGAACACCGATTCGTCGCCCGCGAAGATGCGGGCCGTGCCATTGCCCTGGTGCACGTCCAGGTCGACGATGGCCACCTTGAGCGGGCCACGTGCCCGTTGCTGGCGCGCGTGCTCGGCCTGCATCAGGCGCGCCGCCACGGCCGCATCGTTGAACACGCAGAAGCCGCTGCCCTTGTCGGCGTAGGAATGGTGGGTGCCGCCGGCGATGTTGGCCGCCAGGCCTTCGCCGGACATCGCCGCGCGGCAGGCCTGGATGGTGGCGCCCACCGAGCGCCGCGCCCGCTCGGCCATCGCCGGGCTCCAGGGAAAGCCAATCTCGCGCTGGGCCGCTGCGCTCAGCGTGCCGGCCTGGACCGCTTGGATGTACGCCGGGGCGTGCACCAGCGCCAGCTCGCCGTCGCTGGCCGGCAGGGCCTGGCCGAGCCGGACCTGCGGACACTCGACCGCCAGCCGCTCGCGCAGGCGCCCGTACTTGGCCATGGGAAACCGGTGCCCGGCGGGCAGCGGAAGAATGAAATGATCGGCGTAGAAGACGTGCACAGCCCATTGTGGCCGGCACACGAAATCCAGCCGGCGCCACCCGGTTTTAGAAAACAGCACCTAGATTGCTGCGGCGCAACAAAAAAGCCTTGCATCCGCTCGTTCAGTCCCCATAATTCGGATCATGTTGCAGCGCAGCAAAGCGAACGAAAACAACAGCGTCCAGACAGCGCGGTGTTCTCGAAGCAGCCTTCAACTACCCTTTTAAAACCCCTTATTCAGGAGCTAAAAATATGTTGACCGCTGAACAAATCGTTGCCGCCCAGAAAGCCAACATCGAAACCCTTTTCGGCCTGACCCAGAAAGCCTTCGAAGGCGTGGAAAAGCTGGTCGAGCTGAACGTGCAAGCCACCAAGGCCGCCCTGAGCGAATCCGCCAACAGCGCCCAGGCCCTGCTGTCCGTCAAGGACGCCCAGGAACTGCTGACGCTGCAAGCCAGCCTGATGCAACCCCTGGCCGAGAAGACCGTGGCCTACAGCCGCCACCTGTACGACATCGCTTCGGGCACTGGCGCCGAGTTCGGCAAGGCCGCTGAAGCACAAGCCGCCGACGCCCAGAAGAAGTTCATGGCCGTCGTGGACAACGCCGCCAAGAACGCTCCCGCCGGTTCGGAAACCGCTGTTGCCGTGATGAAGAGCGCCGTGTCCGCCGCCAACAACGCCATGGAATCGGTGCAGAAGGCTGTCAAGCAAGCCACCGAAATGGCCGAAACCAACTTCAACACCGTCACCGCCCAGGCCGTGACTGCCACCAAGGCCGCCGCCAAGAAGCGTTGAACAACACAGGGTTTCTGCGGATGTTCTGACCTTTGACTTCGATCAAGGTCAATACCATTGAACTCAAGCAGACTAGCGCCAGACCTGTGAAGGCGGCGCTGAACCCTCAGACCGTTTTTCTGGTTGTCTCCTCGGGTCCTTTTCGAAATTCCGATTTCATCGGACCCCTTCAAGCCCTCGCCGCAACGCGAGGGTTTTTTTTGTCCGCGGCTGGCAGCGGCTGGTCAGTGGAGTTCTGCCGGGCGCAACCGCGCCAGCAGTTGTCTGAGCCTCGGCAGGGCCGCCTGCATCGCGGCCCGGCCCGCCTCGATGGACCGCTGGCGTGAGGCGAAATCGGCGCTGCCCACCCCCGCCAGCGAAGGCCGCACCACCACGTCGGCGCGGGCCAGCTCCAGCCGGTTGATGCTCTGGCCCATGATGGCCGTAGTCTTGGGCAGCAGGCTGAACAGGCCGTTGGCCGGGATGTCCTGCGGATCGGCCGAAATGTCGATCGCCAGCACCACCTCGGCCCCCATCTCGCGGGCCTGGCGCACCGGCACGGGCGCCACGAGGCCGCCATCGACGTACTCCCGGCCAGCGATCGACACCGGATTGAACACCCCCGGCACCGCGCTGGACGCGCGCACAGCCTGCGCGGTGTCGCCCCGGCGGAACAGCACGCCGCTGCCGTTGGCCAGGTCGGTCGCCAGGATGCCCAGCGGCAGCGCCATCTGCTCGATCAGCTTGCCATCCACTGCCTGCCGCACATACCGCGCCAGCGCCTCGCCCCGCAACAGGCCCCGGCTGGCCAGCGGCATGGTCCAGTCCGTCAGCAGCGCCTCGTCCATGTCCATCGCCACGCGCTCCAGCTCGGCCGAACGCTTGCCGCTGGCATAGAGCGCCGCCACCAGGCTGCCTGCGGAAGTGCCCGCCACCACGTCGGGACGGATGCCGTTCGCCTCCAGCACCTGGATCACGCCCACATGGGCGAAACCCCGCGCGGCACCCCCGCCCAGCGCCAGTCCGAGCCGGGGCGGGCGCTGGGGCACCTCCACCACAGGTGGGGTCATCACCGGGGGTTCCGCGGGCGGGACCACCGTCGAACAACCGGCCAGCAGGGCCAGAAACAGGGCATTGACCCAGATCAAGCTCTTCTTATCAAGAACCATTCGCATTTGTGTTAGCATCCGCCGCAACTCATTCCCCACCCTGAAAGACAACCCATGCGCTCATTCGCCGTGCTCCCGATTGTCCTGGCTGCCGCCACGTCCCTGAACGCCCTGGCCCAGGACAAGGTCCTGAACCTCTACTCCGCCCGCCACTACCAGACGGACGAGGCAATGTACGAGAACTTCACCAAGACCACGGGCATCAAGATCAACCGCGTGGACGCCGACGACGCCGGCATCGTGGCCCGCCTGAAGGCCGAAGGCGCGGCCTCTCCGGCCGACGTGATCCTGCTGGTGGACGCCGCCCGCATGGCCAGCGCCGACAAGGACGGCCTGTTCCTGCCGATCAAGTCCGCCAAGCTGGACGCCGCCATCCCCGCCAACCTGCGCGCCGACGCCACCAAGGACGGCGTGACCTGGACCGGCTTCTCCACCCGCGCCCGTGTCATCGTGTACGACCCGCTGCGCGTCAAGGCCGCCGACGTCGCCACCTACGAACAGCTGGCCGACCCCAAGCTCAAGGGCCTGCTGTGCACCCGCTCGGGCTCGCACCCCTACAACCTCTCGTTGTTCGCCACCGTGGTCGAGCGCCTGGGCGATGCCAAGGGCGAAGCCTGGCTCAAGGGCCTGGTCGACAACATGGCGCGAGCACCCAAGGGCGGTGACACCGACCAGATCAAGGCGGTTGCCTCGGGCGAGTGCGGCGTGGCCATCTCCAACACCTACTACATCGCACGCCTGGTCAAGTCGAGCAAGGCCGACGAAAAGGAAGTGATGGAGAAGGTGAAGGTGATGTTCCCCAACCAGGGCACGACCGGCACGCACGTCAACATCGCCGGTGCCGCCGTGGCCAAGCACGCAAAGAACAAGGACAACGCCGTCGCGTTCATGGAGTACCTGGCCAGCCCGTATGCCCAGGACTATTTCGCCAACGGCAACAACGAGTTTGCGGCCGCCAAGGGCGTGAAGATCGAGAACGCGGCCCTCAAGGCCATCGGTGGCGACAACTTCAAGGCCGAACAGATCCCGCTGGGTGTGGTGGCCAAGAACATGGTGAAGGTGCAGCAGATGCTGGACCGCGTCGGCTTCAAGTGAGCGACAGAAAGCCCGCTTCTCGCGGGCTTTTTTGTGGGCGATAATTGACGTTTACGTCAACGTCAATTCCACCCAAGAGGAGCATTCCATGGAAATCGCAGGCAAGGTCTTCATCGTCACCGGCGGCGCATCGGGCCTGGGCGAAGGCACGGCGCGCATGCTGGCCGCCAACGGCGGCAAGGTCGTGATCGCCGACATGCAGGCTGAAAAAGGCGAAGCGGTCGCCCGAGAGATCGGTGGTGCCTTCATCAAATGCGACGTGAGCAACGAGGCCGACGGCCAGGCCGTGGTCGCCAAGGCCGTCTCCATGGGCAAGCTCATGGGCCTGGTCAACTGCGCCGGCATCGCCCCGGCCGAGAAGACTGTGGGCAAGAACGGCGCCCACTCGCTGGCCGTCTACACCAAGACCATCATGGTCAACCTGGTGGGCAGCTTCAACATGATTCGCCTGGCCTCGGAAGCCATGTGCAAGAACGAGCCCGAGGCCACGGGAGAGCGCGGCGTGATGATCTCGACCGCCTCGGTGGCCGCCTACGACGGCCAGATCGGCCAGGCCGCCTACGCGGCCTCCAAGGGCGGCGTGGTGGGCATGACGCTGCCGATCGCACGCGACCTCTCGCGCAACGGCATCCGCAACATGACGATCGCCCCCGGCATCTTCGGCACGCCCATGCTGTTCGGCATGCCGCAGGAGGTGCAGGACGCGCTGGCCGCCAGCGTGCCCTTCCCCAGCCGCCTGGGCACGCCGAACGACTACGCCAAGCTGGCCAAGCACATCATCGAAAACGACATGCTCAATGGCGAGGTGATTCGCCTGGACGGCGCGATCCGTCTGGCGCCCCGCTGACAGAAATCGCCCCCGCCGCGCTGCGCGCGCCCCGTCCGTGGGGGCGATTCGACCACCCGGGCCAGCCCCTGCAACATCAAGTTACAAAATGGGCCGTTTCATGAAAGAGTGCACAAAACAGATGGTGCATCGCGCGCTGGTCCTGGCCATCGGCGCGATCATGGGGGCCTGTGCCGGATCGGCGGACACGCACCGGTCGACCGGCGTGGCATCGTCACCGGCACAGCCCGAATTGGCTTCCGGCCTGCAGGCCAAGCCCGGCTGGACCATCAGCCAGCAGGCGGTGGCGGCGGCCAACCCGCTGGCCGCCGAAGCTGGTCTGCAAATCCTGCGCGCCGGTGGCAGCGCGGTCGATGCCGCGGTCGCCGTGCAGATGGTGCTGACCCTGGTCGAGCCGCAATCGAGCGGCATCGGCGGCGGCGCCTTCCTGCTGCACCACGACGGCCGCCGCGTGCAGGCCTTCGACGGGCGCGAGACGGCGCCTGCCGGCGCTACGCCGCAACTCTTCCTCGACGGCGACGGCAAACCCCTGCCCTCCATGGAAGCGATCGCATCCGGCCTGTCGGTGGGCACGCCCGGCGCGGTCGCCATGCTCGCCCTCGCCCACCGCCAGCACGGCCGCCTGCCCTGGGCGGTGCTGTTCGAACCCGCCATCGCGCTGGCCGAGCGGGGATTTGCCGTCAGCCCGCGCCTGCACACGCTGCTGGCGGCCGAAAGTGCGCTCAAGGCCGACGCGGTGGCCGCGGCCTACTTCTACCGCCCCGACGGCACACCGCACCCGGTGGGCCATGTGCTGAAGAACCCCGAGCTGGCGGCGGTGCTGAGCGGCATCGCGGCGCAGGGACCCAGGGCGCTGCACGAAGGCCCAGTGGCGCAGGCCATCGTGGACAAGGTGCGCCGGCATCCTAGGATGCCGGGCACGCTGTCGGTGGACGACCTGCAGCGCTACCAGCCCCGCGAGCGCGAAGCGCTGTGCATGGACCACACCGCGGCGGCGAAGGCGCTGCGCATCTGCGGCTTTCCACCCCCGAGCTCGGGCGCCATCGCCGTCGGGCAGATCCTCGGGCTGCTGGCACGCACGCCGCAGGGCGCCGCACCGCTGAACGGCACGCCCGGCGCCGACTGGCTGCATGCCTACATCGAGGCCTCACGCCTGGCGTTTGCCGACCGCGCGCAGTACCTGGCCGATCCGGACTTCGTGGCCGCCCCGGCCGGCCGCTGGGACAGCCTGCTGCAGCCGGCCTACCTCGACGAGCGCGCGCGCCTGATCACGCCGGCCCGCGCGCCGCAGGTCGGCCCCGGCCGTCCGGGCGGCGCGCCGCTGGCCCATGCGCCCATGCCCGACCAGCCAGAGTACGGCACCAGCCACATCAGCATCACCGACCGCTTCGGCAACGCGCTGGCCATGACCACCACCATCGAGGCGGGCTTCGGGTCGCGGCTGATGGTGAACACCGGTCAGGGCCGCAGCGGCGGCTTCCTGCTGAACAACCAGTTGACCGACTTCAGCTTCGCACCCACCGACGCGCAGGGCCAGCCCATCGCGAACCGGGTGGAGCCCGGCAAGCGGCCGCGCTCGTCGATGTCGCCGACGCTGGTGTTCGACAAGGGCACAGGTCAGCTGCTGATGAGCGCGGGCAGCCCGGGCGGCGCGCTGATCATCCACTTCACGGCCAAGACCCTGCTGGGCACGCTCGGCGGTGGTCTGTCACCGCAGGCCGCGATCGACCTGCCGAACTTTGGCACGCTGGGCGGACCGGCGATGCTGGAGGCCGGTCGTTTTCCGGCAGCGACGGTGCAGGCCCTGCAGGCCAGGGGCCACATGGTCAGCGAGACTCCGATGACCAGCGGCCTGCAGGCGATCCAGCGCGGGACGAAGGATGGCCGGCCGGTGTGGCTCGGCGGTGCCGACCCGCGGCGCGAGGGGATCGTCGCCGGAGACTGAACGCAGGTGCGCCGCGAGGGCGGGTCGGTATCAGACGTCTATGGCCGACGCCGAGCCCGCCTGCTTGCGCAGCTCGAACTTCTGGATCTTTCCCGTACTGGTCTTGGGCAGCTCGCCGAACACCACGTAGCGCGGCACCTTGAAACCCGCCAGGTGCTGCTTGCAGTGCCTGACGATGTCCTCGGGTGTGGTGTGCGCGCCGAACTTCAACTCCACAAAGGCACAGGGCGTCTCGCCCCACTTCGGATCGGGCCGCGCCACCACGGCGGCGGCGAGCACGTCGGGGTGGCGGTAGAGCACGTCCTCCACCTCGATGGACGAGATGTTCTCGCCGCCCGAGATGATGATGTCCTTGCTGCGGTCCTTGATCTTGAAATAGCCGTCGGCGTACTGCACCGCCAGGTCGCCGCTGTGGAACCAGCCGCCCGCAAAGGCCTCCTGCGTCGCCTTCGGGTTCTTCAGGTAGCCCTTCATGGCGATATTGCCCTTGAACATGATCTCACCCATGGTCTCGCCATCCAGCGGCACCGGCTGCATCGTCTGCGGGTCGAGCACGCGCACGTCGCGCTCCAGGTGGTAGCGCACGCCCTGGCGCGCATTCAGCCGGGCGCGCTCGCCGATGTCGAGCTGATTCCAGCTGTCGTGCTTGGCGCAGACCGTGGCCGGCCCATACACCTCGGTCAGGCCGTAGACGTGCGTCAGGTCGAAGCCCATCTGCTCCATGCCCTCGATCATCGAGGCCGGCGGCGCGGCTCCCGCGACCATGGCCTTGATGCCCGCGGGGATGCCGACCTTCATCGCGGCGGGCGCATTCACCAGCAGACCCTGCACGATGGGGGCGCCGCAGTAGTGCGTCACGCCGTGCGCGCGCATCAGGTCGAAGATGGTCTGCGCCTCCACGCGCCGCAGGCAGACGTTGACACCCGCGCGCGCCGCCACCGTCCAGGGGAAGCACCAGCCGTTGCAGTGGAACATCGGCAGGGTCCAGAGGTAGACCGCATGCTTGGGCATGTCCCATTCGAGGATGTTGCTGATCGCGTTCATCGCAGCGCCGCGGTGGTGGTAGACCACGCCCTTGGGGTTGCCGGTGGTGCCGCTGGTGTAGTTCAGAGCAATGGCGTCCCATTCGTCGCCCGGCAGCTGCCAGGCAAAGGCGGGGTCACCGCCGGCGATGAAGGCCTCGTAGGTGGTGCTGCCGATGGGCTGGCTTTCACCGGTGAACAGCGCATCCTGCACGTCGATCACCAGCAGCGGCTCGGTTCGCGTGCGCAGCTTCAGCGCCTTGGTCATGGTGCCGGCGAACTCGGGGTCGACGATCACGGCCTTGGCTTCGCCGTGGTCGAGCATGAAGGCGATGGCCTCGGGATCGAGCCGGGTGTTGAGCGCGTTGAGCACCGCGCCGGCCATGGACACGCCGAAGTGCGCCTCCACCATGGGCGGCGTGTTGGGCAGCATCACCGCCACGGTGTCGTTCTTGCCGATGCCGGCTTTCTGCAGCGCATTGGCCAGCTGGCGGGTGCGGGCGTAAGTCTGGGCCCAGGTCTGGCGCAGGCCGCCGTGCACGATGGCCAGCCGGTCGGGGTAGACCTCGGCAGTGCGCTCGATAAACGACAACGGCGAGATCGGCGCGAAGTTGGCCTCGTTGCGGGGCAGGTCCTGGTCGTAGATGTTGGTCATTCGGGTCTCCGGGTTCGTGGACATCGTGGGGGAGAATAGCCCCGTGGCCATACCGCAATCTTTCATCCAGGAACTGCTCAACCGCGTCGATGTGGTCGACGTGGTGGGCCGGTACGTCCAGTTGAAGAAAGGTGGCGCCAACTTCATGGGACTGTGCCCGTTCCACGGCGAAAAGTCGCCGTCGTTCAGCGTCAGCCCGACCAAACAGTTCTACCACTGCTTCGGCTGCGGCGCGAACGGCAACGCCATCGGTTTCCTGATGGAACACGCGGGCATGAACTTCGTCGAAGCGGTGAAGGACCTGGCCCAGCAGGTCGGCCTGCAGGTGCCGGAAGACGATGTGTCGCCGCAGGACCGCGAACGCGCTGCCCAGCAGCGCCAGAAGCAGGCCACACTCACCGATGTGCTGGAAAGAGCCGCCAAGGTCTACCAGAAGGACCTCAAGGACTCGCCGCGCGCGGTCACCTACCTCAAGGGCCGCGGCCTGTCGGGCCAGATCGCCAAGACCTTCGGCCTGGGCTACGCGCCCGAAGGCTGGCGGCACCTGGCCGGCGTGTTCCCGGACTACAGCGAACCGCTGCTGGTCGAATCGGGTCTGGTGATCGAGCACGAGGACGAAAAAGGCCAGGACGGCGAGGCCAAGCGCTATGACCGCTTCCGCGACCGGATCATGTTCCCTATCCGCAACGTCAAGGGCGAGTGCATCGGCTTTGGCGGACGCGTGCTCGACAAGGGTGAGCCCAAGTACCTGAACTCGCCCGAAACGCCGGTGTTCAGCAAGGGCCGCGAACTCTATGGCCTGTTCGAGGCCCGCACCGCCATCCGGCAGCACGGCTACGCGCTCGTGACCGAGGGCTACATGGACGTGGTCGCGCTGGCCCAACTGGGTTTTGCCAATGCCGTGGCCACGCTGGGTACGGCCTGCACGCCCGACCATGTGCACAAGCTGTTCCGCTTCACCGACGCCGTGGTGTTCAGCTTCGACGGCGACGCCGCTGGCCGCCGCGCCGCCCGCAAGGCGCTGGATGCCGCCCTGCCCCTGGCCACCGACACGCGCAGTGTGAAGTTCCTCTTTCTGCCTCCCGAGCACGACCCGGACAGCTACATCCGCGAACATGGCGCCGACGCCTTCGCGAATTTCGTCAAGCAGGCGGTGCCGCTGTCGAAGTTCCTGGTCGACGCGGCCAGCGCGGACTGCGATCTGGGCAGTGCCGAAGGCCGCGCCCGCCTCTCCAGCCAGGCGCGTCCGCTGTGGAGCGCCCTGCCCGAGGGCGCACTGAAGCGACAGTTGCTGGCCGAGCTGGCGCAGCAGATCGGCATCGGCACGCCCGACCTGCAGCAGCTCTGGCAACGGGACGATCGCGCGCCGCGCCGCCCGCGGGAAGAGCGCCAGCCAACCGCTTCGCAAAACACGCAAACGCCCACCGACGGCGGAGCGGCACACCAGGCGAGCTACTCCCCTGCCCCTGCTCCCCAGAATCCCCCCGGTGCCTGGAGCGCCCCGGCCGAATCCCGCGGCCGAGGTTCCTGGACCGGCGGCAACGGCCGGAACAACTGGCGCAAGGGCCCGCCGCCCCCGCCGCGCATGCTGGGCCGTCAGATCGCCAGCAAGAGCCGCACGGACCGGGCCGTGGGCCTGTTGCTGGCCAACGCCGCCGCCTGGGACAGCCTCTCGGCCGACGACCACGCCATGCTGGCCCACCTGCCGGCGCCACACGGCCCGGTGTTCGCCTGGCTGGAGGCGCAGCTGCACGAGCACGGCCCGCAGCCTTGGGCGGCGCTGCGCGAGGGCCTGCGCGGGGAGCCGTTCGAGGCCTATGTCTGCGCGGAGGTGGAGCAGGCCACCATCGCGGCCGACTCGGCGTCCGAGCTGGAAGAACTGGCCGGCGTGATGGACCTGCTGCGCCGGGACGAGCTGATGCGCCAGAGCCAGGCGCTGTCCCTCCTGGCCGCCACCGACCCGCAAGCCCGCGAGCGTCTGCGGGAGATCAATGAACGCATCAAGGCACTGAATTCGAGCTCAGCGGTATAATCTCGCGTTTTGCACCGCAAGCGCGACAGCAGCACCTCCGGCACCGGCCACCCCCCAGCACAGGGGTTTCGGATACAGACATCCCGGCCACCTCGGCGCCCCTGGCCCGACGGAACCCCGCAAGGACTGCACACCAAATGTTCGCCCACACAGCTTGCAGGCCCGCCCTTCCCCGGCGAAGTGCGGGCTCCAGTGTTTGATTCGCCCGACAAAAACCACCGGATTTGCGCCTTGAACAGCGGAATTCTGGCGATTTTTGTGTGTCTCAGCCGGTATCTTTCCTGACGTTTTTTGAGGTTCCCATGCCCGCGAAGAAAGCCAGTACGCCTGCCCCCAGCACCAAAGCCGCCCAGAAGCCCGCCGCCAAGGCCGCTGCCCCGGAGCCCAAGAAGAAAGCCTCTGCCCCCGTGACCGACAAAGCCCCCGCCAAGACCGCCGCCAAAGCGACCAAGACCGGCAAGACCAAGGCCGAAGAGCTCGACACCGTCGACGCCGACGAACCGGCCAAGAAAAAACCCGGCCGTCCCGCCAAGGCCGCGGCCGACAAGCCCGCCGCCAAGCGCGGCCGCAAGCCCAAAGCCGCCGCCAAGGAAGAAAGCGACCTGGACGATGCCGACCTGAGCGACATCGAAGAGGATCTGGCCGAAGAAGTCGTCGAGGAGGTCGCCGACCCGGCGGCGCCGGTCGAGAAGGTCAAGCCGCTGCGCATGAAGATCAGCAAGGCCAAGGAGCGCGCGCTGATGAAGGAATTCGGCCTGGACGAAACCGTCCTGTCCGAAGAAGAAGCCAAGCTGCGCCGCGAACGCCTCAAGACCCTGATCAAACTGGGCAAGACGCGCGGCTACCTGACGCACGGCGAAATCAACGACCACCTGCCCGACAAGCTGATCGACGCCGAGACGCTGGAAGTGGTGATCGCCCTGCTGAACGACATGGGCGTGGCGGTGTACGAGCAGACCCCGGACGCCGAAGCGCTGATCATCACCGACAACGCTCCCACCGGTTCTAGCGAGGAAGAGGCCGAAGAAGCCGCCGAAGCCGCCCTGTCCACCGTGGACAGCGAATTCGGCCGCACCACCGACCCGGTGCGCATGTACATGCGCGAGATGGGCACGGTCGAACTGCTGACCCGCGAAGGCGAAATCGAGATCGCCAAGCGCATCGAAGGCGGCCTCAACGACATGATGGCCGCGATCAGCGAAAGCCCGGCCACCATTGCCGAGCTGCTGGCGATGTCGGAAGAAATCCGTGAAGGCAAGGTCGTCATCTCCACCGTGGTGGACGGCTTCGCCGACGCCGATGCGGCCGACGACTACGTGGCCGAAGAAGACTTCGACGACTACGACGAGGCCGACGACGACGACGGCAAGGGCGGCTCCAAGGCCCTGACCCGCAAGCTCGAAGAACTCAAGCGCGAGGCGCTGGAGCGCTTCGACACCATGCGCAACCTGTTCGAGAAGCTGCACAAGATCTACGACAAGGAAGGCTACGGCACGCCCTCGTACATCAAGACGCAGCAGGCCATCACCGAAACGCTGATGACCATCCGCTTCACCGCCAAGGCGATCGAGAAGCTGTGCAGCACGCTGCGCGGCCAGGTCGACGAGGTGCGCAAGAAGGAACGCGAGCTGCGCCGGATCATCGTGGACAAGTGCGGCATGCCGCAGGAGAAGTTCATCGCCGACTTCCCGGCCAACCTGCTGAACCTCAAGTGGGTCGAGAAGCAGGCCGCCGCTGGCAAGCCCTGGAGCGTGGTGATGGAACGCAACATCCCCCCGATCCAGGAACTGCAGCAGGGCCTGATCACGATCCAGAACAGCGTGGTGGTGCCGCTGACCCACCTCAAGGACATCCACAAGCGGATGAACGAGGGTGAAGCATCGTCGCGCGACGCGAAGAAGGAGATGATCGAGGCCAACCTGCGCCTGGTGATCTCGATCGCGAAGAAGTACACCAACCGTGGCCTGCAGTTCCTGGACCTGATCCAGGAAGGCAACATCGGCCTGATGAAGGCGGTGGACAAGTTCGAATACCGCCGGGGCTACAAGTTCTCGACCTATGCGACGTGGTGGATTCGCCAGGCCATCACCCGCTCGATCGCCGACCAGGCGCGCACCATCCGTATCCCGGTGCACATGATCGAGACGATCAACAAGATGAACCGCATCAGCCGCCAGCACTTGCAGGAGCATGGCTTCGAGCCGGATGCCTCCATCCTGGCCGAGAAGATGGAGATGCCCGAGGACAAGATCCGCAAGATCATGAAGATTGCGAAGGAGCCGATCTCGATGGAAACCCCCATCGGCGACGACGACGATTCGCACCTGGGCGATTTCATCGAGGACCAGGCCAACACCGCGCCGATCGAGGCCGCGATGCAGGCCGGTCTGCGCGAGGTGGTCAAGGAGATCCTGGACAGCCTGACGCCGCGCGAAGCCAAGGTGCTGCGCATGCGCTTCGGCATCGAGATGTCGACCGACCACACGCTGGAAGAAGTGGGCAAGCAGTTCGACGTGACGCGCGAGCGGATTCGTCAGATTGAATCGAAGGCGGTGCGCAAGCTCAAGCACCCGAGCCGCTCGGACAAGCTGCGCAGCTTCATCGATTCGCTGTAATTCCTTTCAGCGATTCACTCTTCAGAACGGGGGCCTTCGGGCTCCCGTTTTGTTTTTGTCACGCCACCCTGGCTGGCAAGTGCCTGAATCGCCGGGTATCCGACTCCGCTCATGTCCCCCGAACCGGCTGCGCCGGTTCTCCTCCTTTACTTCGCTGCGCGGACACCCGACGCTTCAGGCACCGCGAGGCGTCGGCATGCCAACGGTGGAAAACCTGCACTTCGCCGGTTCGGCGTGTGCGGGTGTCCTGCAGAGCGAAGTAAAGGAGGAGGCGGCCGCAGGCCGCCGGGGGACATGAGCGGCGCAGGGCACCCGCACGCGCCGAACCACACCACACAAGCAGACAAGAAAAAGGGGCCACAAAGGCCCCTCTTCGACACAGCAACAGAAACAACAGGTCAGACCGTCTCCAGCGCCAGCACACCCGTCGCCGTGTTGGAAATCGGGATGTGATAGTTGCTGTGCACCTTGCGCACACCCGAGCTGGCCGCCGTCAGCGCCGCCCGCATCGCCAGCCACATCAGCAGCTCCACACCCTGTGTGCCCGCCTTCTCCACCAGCTCCAGATCGCTGAACTGCGTCGCCCACTCCGGGTTCGTTTCCATGCTGTCCAGGAACTGCAAGTCGAACTGCTTGTTGATGAAGCCCGCTCGCTCGCCGTCCAGCTGGTGTGACAGGCCACCCGTGGCCATCACCGCCACACGCTTGTCGCTGTCCCAGCTCTGGATCGCCTCACCGACCGCCTTGCCCAGCTTGTAGACGCGCTTGGCCGTGGGCAGCGGGAACTGCACCGTGTTGATGTTGATCGGCACGATCTGCACCGGCGCCACCTCGTGCTCGGGCCAGAACAGCTTGAACGGCAGCGTGCAGGCGTGGTCCACCAGCATCTCCTGGCAGGTCACGATGTCGAATTCCTTGGCAATGAGCTCGCGGATCAGATGCCACGACAGATCCGGGCAGCCCGGGATCGGCGGCAGCGTCGGGATGCCCCAGCCCTCGTCGGCGTTGCTGTAGGTGGCCGCCGCGCCCACGGCGAAGGTCGGCATCTTGTCGAGGAAGAAGTTCAGTCCGTGGTCGTTGTAGAACACCACCACCACGTCGGGCTTGACCTTGCCCAGCCACTGATGGATCGGCGGAAAGCCGTCGAAGAAGGGCTTCCAGTACGGCTCGTTCTGCAGGCCCTTGTGGATGGCGCCGCCGATGGCGGGGATGTGCGATGTGGCCAGGCCACCGATGAGTTGTGCCATGGGGTGTCTCCTGGTTCAGCACTGTTCGTTCGCGGCCACGAGCTTGGCCTTGAACTCGTCCTTGGTCATGCCTGTCTGCTGGGCGCCGATGTCCTGCATGTCCAGGCCGAAGATGCCGGCGAACTTGGCCAGGTAGTAGGCGTTGCCGCCGGCCGCGATCAGGGCCAGCACCTGCTTGGAGCGGATGGCCTCGGCCTGCTCGCTGTTCAGACCGTACTGCTTCATGAAGGCCTCGGGGTCGGCGACGAAGGCGTCGCGGTTTTCCTTGTGGTTGAAGGAAAAACACATCTTGTTCAGCGCGTAGCCCTTCTGGGCCGCGTCGCCGTCGAACGGCGTGGTGCCGGGGATGGTCTTGCTCACGGGAGTCTCCTGCGTGGGGTGGGTTGACGTGGGTCAAGCCGGAGTATTCCGCTCGCATTGCCAAAGATAAACAGATGAATGATCATCTGACACATGAGTGATTTCGATTGGTCAGACCTCGACGCCCGCCTGCTCCAGCTGCTGGTGGCCGTCGTCGAGGCGGGCAGCATCACCGGCGCGGCGCAGTCGCTGGGCGTGACGCAGTCGGCCGTGAGCCACCAGCTGGACAAGCTGCGCGCCATCACCGGCGACGCGCTGTTCGTCAAGAGCGGGCGAGGCATCGTGGCCACGGCCCGCGCGGCGGGGCTGGCGGTGCAGGCGCGCGAGCTGCTGCGGCAGTTGCAGGGCTTCGCGCAGAGCGGCGCGTTCGACCCGGCGCGCTGGAAAGGCGCGGTCACCATCGCGGCCAACGACTTCCAGCGCGAGGTGCTGCTGCCGGCCCTGGCGCAGCGGCTGCGCGAACAGGCGCCCGGGCTGGCGCTGCGCATCATCCCGTCCGACGTGCCGAGCCTGGAGATGCTGCGCGACGGTGCCTGCGACCTAGCGATCAGCCCGCGCCCGCCCGAGGGCAGCGACATCGTGCAGAAGCGCCTGTTCGAGGACCGCTACGTCGTCTACTTCGATGCCAGCCTGCGCACGGCACCGACAACGCTCCAGGACTACCTCGCGGCTGACCACATCACCGTCGTCTACGAACCCAGACGCACGCTGCATCTGGACCGCACGCTCGAAGCCGAGGGCGTGCACCGCCGCTTTGCGGTGATGGTGCCGGGTTTCGGCGCCCTGCCCGCCTTTCTGCGCGGCAGCCCGCTGCTGGCCACCGCTCCCTCGCTGCTGGCCGACCGCTTCATGGCAGGTTTCGGCACCTGCGAGGTGCCCGTGCCCTGCCCGGCGCTGCCGATGTACCTGATCTGGCACCGGCGCCACCAGGACGACGCCGCCCACCGCTGGCTGCGGGAGCTGCTCGCCGCGAACAGTCCGCCCGTGGCCTGAACACGGTGCCGGATCGTGGGAACACCCCCCAGTAAAATCCCAGGCTTCTTCCAACTCTGTGCAGAACGCAGAACATGACCCACGCCTCTGCGTCCACCCTCACCGGGGAAGCCGCACCCCGCCCCTCCCGATCCGCCCGCTACTGGCTGCTGCGCGGGCTGGCGCTGGCCCTGCTGCTCGCCTCCTGCGGCTACTTCGGTTACCACCTCTGGGACAACCTCCACCAGCTGCCCCCCATTGAATGGGGCTGGTCGGCCGTCGGCGTCATCGCGCTGGCGGTGCTGGGCTGCCTCACCAGCGTGCCGCTGATCGCACTGATGTGGCAACTGCTGCTGCGCGACCAGGGCGTGAAGCTGCCCTACCGCCAGGCGCTGCAGATCATTGCTGTCTCGCAGATGGGCAAGTACCTGCCCGGCAACGTAGGCCACTTTGCGGGCCGGGTGCTGCTTGGCAGCCAGGCTGGCATCCCGGCAGGCAAGACCATCGCCACCATGGCCATGGAGACCTTCTGGGTGCTGGGCATCAGCGGCATCTTCGCTGTGGCGGCCCTGCTGTTCGTGGTCAACGACCTGCACGAGGGACTGGTCGACACCAGTCACCCGGGCTATCTGGCCGCTGTCGCCGTCACCATGCTGGTCGCGCCCTTCCTGGCGGTGCGGGTGGTCAACCGCCTGCTGCCAGGCCTGAGCCGCAAGCTCGGCCGTGGCCAGCTGCTGGCCGAACCCCGGCTGCTGACGGCCATGAGCGTGGCCGGCCTGATCGCCTTCTCCTTCGTCGTGCTCGGCGCCGTGGTGGAGCTGCTGGCGGCCGAGCTGTTCCAGCACCCCGAGATCGACCTGCTGGAGATGGTCCTGCTGTTCGCCGTGTCGTGGACGGCCGGCTTCCTGGTGCCCGGGTCGCCGGGCGGCATCGGCGTGCGCGAGGCCGTGATGATCCAGCTCATGGGGCCGGCCATCGGGCTGGAAACCGCATTGGGCGTGGCCCTGGTGATGCGCCTGTGCTCCATGGGTGCGGACGCGCTGGCCTTCGGCGTTGGCCTGCTCTTCAGGCCTAGGCCGCAGCCCCCCGCCGACGACGGCCTCTGACGCTCAGAGACCCGGCGCCACCAGGGCGCCCAGCGCCGCCACCCCCACCGGCGCCTGGGGCAGCCAGGGCAGCACGAAGGTGCGCTTGGCCAGGCCGTTCGCAATCCGCTCGGTCTGCCGGACTTCGCCCGCCAGACGCGCCTGCAGCAGCGGGTCGGTGGTGCCGGTGGCGGCAATGCTCTTGTTGATCACCCAGCCCCAGGGCTCGATGTTCGCGCGGCGCAGGTCGTCCTGCAGCGCAGCCGCCTGGCTCACCGGGGTGACCTCGGGCAGGGTGACGATCACGACCTTGGTCGTGTCCGGGTCCTGCAGGCGCATCAGGGGCGTGATGATGTGCTTGGCGTTGGCCATGCCCTCGTACTGCCGCGTCATCTGGCGGTGGTAGGCGCCGGTGGCATCCATCAGCAGCAGGCTGTGGCCAGTGGGGGCGGTGTCGAGCACGACGAAGGACGTGCGCGCCTCGTTGACCACGCGGCTGAAGGCGTGGAACACCGCCACTTCTTCGGTGCATGGCGACTGCAGGTCCTCCAATAGCAGCGCCCGGCCCTGCTCATCGAGGTCCTTGCCGCGCGTGGCCATGATCTTGTCGATGTAGGCGGCGGTCTCGGCCCGGGGGTCGATGCGGCCGACCTTGAGACCGTCCAGGCCGCCGTTCAGGGCATCGGCCACATGCGCCGCGGGGTCGGTGGTGGTGAGGTGCACGCTGTGACCGCGCTGCACCAGCCCGACCGCGAGCGCGGCGGCGATGGTGGTCTTGCCCACGCCGCCCTTGCCCATGACCATGACCAGCCCGTGACCGGCCGCGGCCAGTTCGTCGGTCAGCGCAGCCAGCGAGCCGGCCGGCAGTTCGGTGGCGCCTGCGGCCGGCACAAGGTCCGGCGCCGGGCCGCCACCGAGCAGCGCACGCAGCGCAGGCAGACCAACGGTGTCAAAGGCCCGCAGCGGCACCTCGTCGCGCGGCAGCGCGGCCAGCGCCCCGGGCAGCTGCGCCAGCGCCTCGCGGCCCAGGGCTTCGATGGACGCCGCCACGCGGTCGGCGGGATCGCTGGCGTGGAACACGCCGTTGATGGCCAGGCGCTGGTTCGCCAGCCCGAGCTGGCGCAGTTCGTCCGAGGTGCGCGCCGCCTCCTGCATGGGGCGCGGGTCGGGCCGCGTGACCAGCACCACGGTGGTGAGTGCCGGATCGCTCAGGGCCCGCAGCGCGGCATTGAAACGCGCCTCCTGCATCTTCAGCCCCGAATGTGGCCCCAGGCAGGAGGCGCCGCGGTCGTTGCCGGCCAGGAAACCGCTCCAGGCCTTGGGCAGGCTCAGCAGGCGCAGGGTGTGGCCGGTGGGCGCGGTGTCGAACACCACATGATCAAAACGGTCGGGCATGCCTTCGCCGGACAGCAGCGCGGCGAACTCGTCGAAAGCCGCGATCTCGGTGGTGCAGGCGCCCGAGAGCTGCTCGCGCACCGTTGCGCGCTCCTCGTCGCTGGCGCCCGCCTCCAGCTGCGCCAGCACGCGCTGGCGGTAGGCCTCGGCGGCGGTGTCGGGGTCGATGTTGAGCATCTGCAGCCCCGGCACACCGGGCACGGCCACCGGCTGGTTCGACAGCGGGACCCCCAGCATCTCGTCGAGGTTGGAGGCGGCGTCGGTGCTGACCAGCAGCACCCGCCGGCCGGCGTCGGCCAGCGCGATGGCGGTGGCGGTGGACAGCGAGGTTTTGCCCACGCCGCCCTTGCCCGTGAAAAACAGGTAGCGGGTGGGATCGGTGGCGAAACCGGGCAAGGGGGTGTTTGAGGAATGCGCCATGCCTCAGCATCGCACAGGCGCGATGCCCTGGCGATGACCGACATCAAGCCGGCGGCAGCGTGACCGTGACCGCCAGCCCCGGCTGCGCGTTGCGCACCGCGAAGCTACCGCCATGGGCCTGCGCCACCAGTCGGCACAGATAGAGCCCGAGCCCGACACCACCCGCCGCCCGGGTGCGCGCGCTGTCCGGGCGGTAGAAGGCCTGCGCGAGGTGGGCCAGTTGCTCCTCGGGCACGCCCGGCCCGTGGTCGCGCACTTCCAGGGTGACCGTTCCCGCGTCGGACGACAGCGTCACCGAGGGCGGCTGGGCCGCATCGGCGCCGTGGCGCAGCGCGTTGTCCACCAGGTTGCGCAGCAGCAGGCGCACACGCGAAGCGTCCACCAACGCGGCGGGCATGTCGCCGGGGGCGTGCACCGCCACCTTCGCCGCCGCAGGGTGCCGCGTGCGGAGTTCGTCGATCACCTGCCGGGCCAGCGCCGGCAGGTCGGAGGGCGCGCGCTGCAGCGCCGTGTGGTTACCGGCCAGCCGCTCGCTCTCCAGCAGGTCGCTGATCAGCGAGGCCATTTCCTGCAGGTCGCGCATCAGGGCGTCGCGCTGCGGGTTCACCTCGGCCGTCTCGGGCAGCAGTTCTGCGTTCAGCCGCGCCCGGGTCAGCGGGCTGCGCAGCTCGTGGCTGATCGCCAGCAGCAGCGCGCGTTTGGCTTCCAGCATCTGGTGGATGTCCTGGCCCATGGTGTTGATGGTGGTCGCGAGCTCGCCCAGTTCGTCGGGGCCGTGGATGCAGCGCTCGGGAATCGGCTGGCTGAAGTCGCCCTTGCCGAAGCGGCGCGCGCCCTCGCCGATGGCATCCAGCGGCTTGAGCAGGTGCCGCACATACATCCAGGCCAGCAGCGTGAGCACCAGCAGCGCCACCAGTGCGACGCCGATCATGCGGGGCTTGCGTTCGAAGGCCTGGCCGTCGATGCCGAAGGTGAGCACGTGCCCGTCGGCGGTGGTGCGCTGCAGGATGCCCTGCCAGTCGGTTCCGTTGTCCCCGTCGTCGTTGCGCCAGGACGAACGGTCACGCGATTTGTCCCGCAGCCAGTCGGGCGCGGGCTGATCGGGGTGGGACGACCAGTTGACCTGCGGGCCGGTGATGGACACCGTCAGCGGCAGGCGCCCGATGATGGCCCGCGCGCGCTCGACGCTGGGCGTGGGACCGCCGGCGGTGCACTCCCGGGTCAGCTGGTCCACGTAGTCCATGAGCAGCGGGCGCGCGGCTTCGCGCCAGCCCATGGAGAACGCCCTCTGCGCGCCCGTGAAGAACACGAAGGTCATCGCCGCCGCGAGCAGCAGGAACAGCAGCACCATGCGCAGCTTGATCGAATGCGCCACGCGGTGCTTGGCCCGTTTCCAGGCCGAGATGCGGGCCGGGCTCACTCGGCCTCCCGCCGCAGTGCCAGCGAGTAGCCGGCGTTGCGCAGGGTCTTGATGCAGTCCAGCGGCTCCAGCTTCTTGCGCAGGCGGCTGACCACGATGTCCACCGCGCGCGTGTAGAGCTCGGCCTCGTGGCCGCGCAGCTGGTTGAGGATGTCGTCGCGGCTGAACACGCGGCCCGGCTCGCGCGCCAACATGGCCAGCAGCTCGTACTCGGTGCCGGTCAGCTCGATGCTCTCACCCTGGCGCAGCACGCTGCGGCGTGCGGTGTCGATCTCCAGCCCCTCAAACTTCAGCGTCGGCGCGGCGCTGAGCGCCGCGGCGTGGCCGTTGCCATTGGGCTTGAGCCGGCGCAGCACGGTCTGGATGCGCGCCACCAGCTCGCGCGGCTCGAAGGGCTTGGGCAGGTAGTCGTCGGCGCCGATTTCCAGCCCGACGATGCGGTCCATCACCTCGCCGCGCGCGGTCAGCATGATGATCGGAATGTCGCTGTCCTTGCGGATGGTGCGGCACAGCTCGAAACCGTCCATCTCGGGCAGCATCACGTCCAGGATGGCGGCGTCGAAGCCACCGCTGCGCAGCTGGGCCAGCCCGGCGCTGGGCCGGGTCGCGTGGACCAGCTGGATCTCGAATCGCTGGAAGTAGGTGGCCAGCGGCGGTCCGAGGTTTTCGTCGTCGTCGATCAGCAGGATGCGGTTCATCGGTTCATTCTGACAGGGCACGGTGGCGGACGATCAGCCGGCGCAGCCGGTCTTTTTCGGTGCGTTCGAGCGCATCGAAGCGAGCCCCCACCGACAGCAGCTCCGGCAGCATCGGCACCGCCTCGACCGGCTGGCGTTGCGAGAAGCGCGCCCACAGCGCCAGCGCGTGTTCGCGGTCGAACTGCGGGCCCCAGAACAGGGTCAGCAGCTCGGCGTGTGGATCGTCGGCGTCGGCCAGCAGGGTCGCCGTGTGCGGGCGGGCCTGCCGGGCGATCGCGTGGAGGGCATCAGCCACGGCCCCACCACCCATGGCCACGGCGCTCCAGCTTCTCGCGCACCTGCTTCTGCTGCTCGGGGTTGAGGCTGTCGTAGAAGTCGCCGAAGGCGGCGAGCATCTTCGGGCCGTTGCCCTGGGCGGCCTGCAGCTTCTGGTCCAGCATCTGCTGCGCCTTGCTGCGGTCGAACTTGTCACCGGCGATCAGCGCCGCCATGTCGGCGCGCGGGTTGGCGGACTCGCCGCGGAAGGCCTTGCGCGAGGCGATCATTTCGTCGGCCAGCACGCCCAGCTTGGCCTTCTGCTCGGCGTTGAGGTCGAGCTTGCTGCTGATTTTCTCGATCGCCTTGCCGCGCATCTCGGTGACGCGTTCGTCGCTCCAGCCGCGGGCGTGGTCGCCGCGCGTGCCGCAGGCGGTGAGACCGCCGAGCACGACGGTGGTGGCCGTGAGGCCGATGAGGGTGCGCTTGATCCAGGGTTTCATGGCGGTGCTCCTTTGTGGGAACGTGTTGAACATGACCATGATGGTGCCGGGGGCCAGCGGACCAGGGGTGTCAGCGCGGTAGCGGTTTCTTTCGTTTTGTATCGGCACCGGCCTGGCGCACCCGCTGCAGGTGCAGGTCCACATGAACCGCCAGCGACTCGGCCACGATGCGCGCAATGCGCGGCAGCGGGCGGCTGGCGCTGGTGGCCACCGACACGCTCTGGGCCTGCGCGTTGCGGTCGCGCAGGGGCACAAACACCACGCTGCCGTCGAGCACCTCGGGGCCCACGTCCAGCTCCGAGGTCAGCGCCACGTGGCTGCCGCTGCGCACCAGGCTTTTGACCAGCTGCAGCGAGTTCGTCACCAGCGGCGGCCGAGCTTCCTGCAGCAGCCAGCCGTGGCGCTTTTCCAGGTAGCGGCGGATCGCCAGCGCGCGGCTCTGCGCGGCCAGAGGCCAGGCCGCCACGTCCTTGAACCCCACCTCGGCGAGCGCGGCCAGCGGGTGCGCGGCCGCCACCGCACAGCCCAGTGGCAGCTCGGCGCTCCAGATCAGGTTCAGGTCGCGCTGTGGCTTGAGGTTGAAGGCAACGGCGATGTCCACGTCGCCGCTGAGCAGGTGGGTCACGGCGTCGTCGGGGCTGACGATCTCGATGTCGATCACGATGCCCGGGTGCTCGCGCGCCGCGGTCTGCAGGAACTCGGGCAGAAAGCCGTTGGCGTGGCTGTCCATGGCGGCCAGGCGCAGTTGCCCGTGGTTCACACCCTGCAGCTGCTTGATGTCGGACAGCGTGCGGTTGAGGTCGGCCTTCCAGCGCTGCGACAGCGCCAGCAGCAGCTCGCCCGCCGCCGTGAGGCGCATGCCACGCGGCAGGCGCTCGAACAGAGGCACGCCCAGGTCCTTTTCCAGGATCAGGATCTGGCGATCGATGGCCGAAGCGGAGATCGACACCTCGCGCGCGGCGGCCTGGACCGACCCGAGCTGGGCCACGGCCGCCACGTAACGCAGCGCTTTCGGATGCAGGGGACTGGTGAGGCTGCTCATCGTGCTTTTTATTCGAATGATTCAAATCAAATTATGCGATGGACGGCAACGCAAAGCGACATCAAACTGAGCCCAAGATGTCCACCACCGATCCACACCCACTTCCTTTCGCGGCGCTGCAGGCGCTCGACGAGTCCGGTTTTGTTACCCGTCTGGGCGGCGTGGTCGAGCTGTCGCCCTGGGTGGTGCAGCGCGCCTGGCAGCGCCGCCCGTTTGCCTCCCGCGAGGCGGTGTTCGAGGCGCTGGCGGGCTGCATCCGCAGCGCCCCGCTGGACGAACAGCTCGCGCTGCTGCGTGCGCACCCCGAGCTGGCGGGGCGCGAGGCCGTGGCCGGCACCATGACCCCGGAGTCCAACGCCGAGCAGGGCCGCCTGGGCCTGCTGGCCCTGAGCCACGCCGACTGGCACCGCCTCGACACCTTGAACGCGCGCTACCGCGAGCGCTTCGGCTTCCCGTTTCTCGTGGCGCTGCGGCTGCACGCCTCGCTGGCCTCGGTGTTCGACAGCTTTGAACGCCGCCTGAACAACGACCCCGCGCAGGAGCGCGACGAAGCGCTGGGCCAGGTGTGCGAGGTGATGCGCGGTCGCCTGGAACGCACCCTGGCCGAAGCGGAGGCCAGCGCATGAGCAGCGTTGACGCCTTCGATCTGGTGGTGCGCAACGCCCGCGTGGCCACCGCGAGCGACGTGTTCCTGGCCGACATCGGCATTCGGGACGGCCGCATCGCCCAGCTTGGCCGCAACCTGCCGCAGGGTGCACAGGACATCGACGCCGCCGGGCGCACCGTCACCCCTGGCGGTGTGGACGCCCACTGCCACCTCGACCAGCCCATGGCCCCGCCGCTGCGCATGGCCGACGATTTCGACACCGGCACCCGCGCTGCGGCCTGCGGCGGTACCACCACCGTGATCCCGTTTGCCGCCCAGGCCAAGGGCGGCAGCCTGCGCGCCGCCGTGGCCGACTACCACCAGCGCGCCGAGGGCCGCGCCCATGTGGACTACGCCTTTCACCTGATCGTGAGCGACCCCACGCCCGCCGTGCTGGCGCAGGAACTGCCCGCGCTGATCGCCGAGGGCTACACCTCGTTCAAGATCTACATGACCTACGACGACCTCAAGCTCGACGACGGCCAGATGCTGGACGTGCTGGCGGTGGCGCGCGAGCACGGGGCCATGGCCATGGTGCACGCCGAAAACGCCGACTGCATCGAGTGGCTGACGAAACGGCTGGAAGCCGCCGGGCGCACCGCGCCGCGCTTTCACGGGCTGTCGCGCCCGATGCTGGTGGAGCGCGAGGCCACGCACCGCGCCATGTCGCTGGCCGAGCTGGTGGACGTGCCGATCCTGATCGTGCACGTGTCGGGGCGCGAGGCGGTGGAGCAGATCCGCTGGGCGCGCTCTCGCGGACTCAAAGTGTTTGCCGAGACCTGCCCGCAGTACCTGTTCCTCACCGCCGACGACCTGGGCCTGGACGACAGCTACCAGGGCGCGCGCTGCGTCTGCAGCCCGCCGCCGCGCGACAAGGCCAACCAGGCCGTGATCTGGGACGGCCTGGCCGATGGCCTGTTCACCGTGTTTTCGTCCGATCACGCGCCGTTCCGCTTCGACGACCCGCAGGGCAAGAAGCCCGGCGGCGAAGAGGTGCCGTTCCGCCACATTCCCAACGGCATCCCCGGCATCGAGACGAGGATGGCCTTGCTGTACTCCGAGGGTGTGCTGGGCGGGCGCATCACGCTGGAGAAGTTCGTCGAACTCACCGCCACCCACCCGGCCAAGGCCTACGGCCTGCACCCGCGCAAGGGCACGATCGCCATCGGCAGCGACGCCGACCTGGTGATCTGGGACGAGGGCGAACGCGTCATCCGCAACGCCGATCTGCACCACGCGGTGGACTACACGCCCTACGAAGGCCAGCGCCTGCGCGCCTGGCCTGGCACGACGATTGCAAACGGCGAGGTGGTGTGGAACGGGGTCTTCCATCCTCGCGCCGGCAAAGGCCGCTTCCTGGCCTGCGGCGCCCCCACGCTGCTGCCCCGCGCGACCCGGAGCCCTGCCCCATGAAGCTGCTGCTCATCAACCCCAACATCTCGGACAGCGTCTCTGACCTGATCCGCACCGAAGCGACGCGCAGCGCCTCGCCCGGCACTGAGGTCACAGTGCTGACCGCGCCCTTTGGCGTGGCCTACATCGAGACCCGCTTCGAGGCCCTGATCGGCGCCTACGCCGCGGCCGAGCTGGCGGCGCAGCACCACGCCGGGTTTGACGCCGTGGTGGTGGCGGCCTTCGGCGACCCGGGCCTGGGCGGCCTGCGAGAGGCCCTGCCCTGCCCCGTGACCGGGCTCACCGAAGCGGCGCTGGCCAGCGCCTGCCTGCTGGGCCAGCGCTTTTCCATCGTCGCGATCTCGCAGCGCATCCGCCCCTGGTACCGCGAAACGGTGCACGCCAACGGCCTCACCGGCCGGCTGGCCAGCATCCGCGGGCTCGACGAGGCGCTGTCCGACATCGGCAGCGTGCAGACCGACCAGAGCGAGCGCCTGGTGCGGCTGGCCCAACGCTGCGTGGACGAAGACGGCGCCGACGTGATCGTGCTGGCCGGCGCGCCGCTGGCGGGCCTGGCCCGAAGCCTGGCTGGGCGCCTGCCGGTGCCCATGGTGGACGGCGTGTCCAGCGCCGTGCGGCACGCCGAAAGCCTGGTCGCCCTTCGCCCGCACCGGCCCACCGGCGGCAGCTTCGCGCCGCCACCGCTCAAACCGAACCAGGGTCTGAGCCCGGCCCTGTCGCTCCTGCTCGCCGCAGGCCGCGCCCCCTGAATCCACCCGCTTTCCCACTCCTTGAAGGACCCGCCATGAAAACACCCCAGCTCTCCCGCCTGCTCGCCCCCATGTCCCTGGCCATCGCCCTGATGGCCGCCACCACGGCCCACGCGCAGCAGAAGCTGCAGATCGCCGGCAACTTCGCCGTGGAGCACCCCAGCAGCGTGGCGGTGGAGCAGGTGTTCAAAAAGGAGGTCGCCCGCCTGAGCAACAACCAGCTGGTGGTGGACGTGTTCCCCGCCATGCAGCTCGGCGGGGCCAAGGAAAACGTGGACGCGGTGCGCTCGGGCACGCTGGCCATCACCTGGGTCGGCGCGGCCTTCCTCTCGCGCATCGCGCCCGAGCTGGAGGCAGTGAGCCTGCCCTTCATCTTCGCCAACCGCGAAGCGGCCTTCCGCGTGATCGACGGCCCGGTGGGTGACGCCATCGACAAGAAGCTGCAGGACAAGGGTTTCATCGCGCTGGGCTGGATGGAGCTGGGCATGCGCCACATCACCAACAGCAAGGCGCCGGTGCAGAGCATCGCCGACCTCAAGGGCATGAAGCTGCGCCTGCAGCCCAATGAAACCCACCTGGCCACCTTCCGCGCGCTCGGTGCCAACCCGGTGGCCATGGACGCCAAGGAGGTCTACTCCGCGCTGGAGCAGCGCGTGGTGGACGCGCAGGAGAACCCGTACACCGTGATCAGCGCCAGCCGCTACGGCGAGGTGCAGAAGCACCTGAGCAACTCGGGCCACTTCTTCGATTTCATCGCCGTGGTCGCCAGCAAGAAGGCCTTCGAGCAGCTCAAGCCCGAGCAGCAGAAGCTGATCCGCGAAGCCATGGCGACCACCATCGAGCACCAGCGCAAGCTGGCGATCACCGCCGAGGCCAGCGCCCTGGCCGGACTCAAAAGCAAGATGACCTACACCGAGGTACCGCCGGCCGTGAAGGAAGAGATGCGCAAGGTGGCGATGGCGGCCGTGCTGGAAGGCGTCAAGAAGCGCGCCGGCGCCGAGCTGGTCGATCAGGTGCTGGCCGAAGTGGCCAAACGCTGAGGTCCGCGCCATGTCCGATGCCGTCCTGCGCCACCCGGTGCTGCCTGTCGTCTACGACACCGCGCGATGGTCCGGTCGCGTGCTCAACGCGCTGGACCACCTCGTCATGATGCTGCTGCTGGTGGCGGTCGGCACCATGGTCGGCGTGGTGTCAGCGCAGGTGCTGCTGCGCTACGGGTTCAACCTGTCGATCGACTGGGCCGACGAAATCTCGCGCCTGGCCTTCGTCTGGAGCATCTTCCTGGCGATCCCGCTGGGCGTTCGCCAGGGCGCGCACATCGGCATCGACATCGTGGTCAACAAACTGCCACTGCCCGTGCAGGGCGGGCTGCGCCGGATGGCCGCGGCACTCAGCGCGGCCATGATGCTAGCGATTGCCTGGGCCTCGTGGGGCGTGGCTTCCGAGCAGTGGGATGAGCTCATGGCCACACTGGACTGGAGCGTGGGATGGTTCATCGCGCCGGTGGGCGTCGGCGCCCTGCTCTCGGGCCTGCACCTGGTGCGCATTGCCATCCAGGGGCCACCCCACGCAGTTGCTGGAGGTGCGGAATGAGCGCCGCGGTCATCATCGGTTTCATGCTGCTGGCCTGCTTCGGCCTGCCGATCGCGTTTGCCATGGGGGTCGCCGCGCTCGGCGCCCTGTGGGCCACCGGGGTGGACTTCTCCATGGTGCCGCAGCGCATGATGCACGCGGTCAACTCGTTTCCGCTGATGTCGATTCCCTTCTTCATGCTCGCGGGCGAGCTGATGATCAAGGCGGGCATCGTCGAGCGCCTGATCTCGCTGGCCAACGCGCTGGTGGGCCGGGTGCGCGGCGGCATGGCCCAGGTGACCATGCTCTCGGGCGCAGGGCTGGCGACGGTCTCGGGCGCGGCGGTGTCGGACGCGAGCGCGCTCTCGTCCATCCTCGTGCCATCGCTGTCCAAGATCTACGACAAGCCGTTCGCCGCGGCGCTGGTGGCTGCGGCCGCCAATCTGGGACCCATCATCCCGCCCAGCGGCGCCATGATCGTCTACGCCTTCATGGCGGGATCGTCGGTGTCGGTCGGCGGCATGTTCATGGCAGGCGTGGTGCCCGGCCTGATCATCACGGTGGGGTTCATGGCGCTGTGTTCGTGGATCGCCACGCGGCGAGGCTGGACCGTCACCGGCGAGCCGTTCAGCCTCCGGCACGTGCTCGGCGAGCTGCGCCGCTCGGCCATCGTGCTGGCGATGCCGGTGCTGGTGATCGGTGGCATCGTGGGCGGGGCCTTCACCGCCACTGAAGGCGCAGCGATTGCGGTGGTCTATGCGCTGGTCATCGGCTTCTTCATCACGCGCCAGCTCTCGGTGCGCGACCTGCCGGGCCTGGTGGTGCGCGCTGCCATCACCTCGGCGGTGGTCGGTGCGCTGATCGCCTTCGCCTCGGTGGTCACCTACCTGATGACGGTGGACCTGCTGCCGCAAACGCTCTCGCAGGCGCTGCGCGCCCTCACCTCTGACCCGCTGGTGTTCCTCGCACTGGTGTCGGTGCTGCTGTTTGTGGTGGGCATGTTCCTGGAGTCCAACGCCGCGTACATCATGCTGGTGCCGCTGCTGCACCCCATCGCGCTGCAGTACGGCATCGACCCGCTGCACTTCGGCTTCCTGTTCGTTCTCAACCTGGTGATCGGCATGCTCACACCACCGGTCGGTGTGGTGTTGTTCGTGGTCTGCGGCGTCACGCGCGTCCCGATGCGCGATCTGGTGCGCAGCGCATGGCCTTTCATCACGCTGATGTACGCCGTGCTGGTGCTGTGCATGTTTTTCCCGTCGATCGTGACCACGTTGCCCCGGGCGCTCGGCTACTGAATGGATCTCCGCCTCTCAACCAAACTTCAAGGACATCTGCCATGAAACCCACACGAGCCCTGATTGCTGCCGGCGCCCTGCTGTCGCTCGCCCCGCTGACCACCTTCGCCCAGGCCTGGCCGACCAAGCCGATCCGCATCGTGGTCACCTTCGCGCCCGGCGGCTCGTCGGACATCGTGGCGCGCCTGCTGCAGCCCGGACTGCAGGAGAAGCTGGGGCAGACGGTGATCGTGGACAACAAGCCCGGCGCCGGCAGCACCATCGGTGCCAACGAGGTGGCCCGCGCCGCGCCCGACGGTTATACGCTGCTGCTGTCGAACACCGCGCCCATGAGCATTTCGCCGTTCATGATGGACAAGGCGCCCTACGACCCGGTCAAGAGCTTCACCCACATCGCCTACATCGGCTCGGTGCCCAACGTGTTCGTGGTGCACCCCTCGGTGCCGGCCAAGACGCTGCCCGAGCTGATCAAGTGGATCAACTCGCAGGACAAGCCGGTCAACTACGGCTCGGGCGGCGTCGGCTCCATCGGCCACATCGTGGGCGAGATGTTCAAGAAGGAATACAAGCTCAAGATGGAGCACGTGCCGTACAAAGGCTCGTCGCCGATGCACACCGACCTGCTGGGCGGCCAGCTGCAGTTCGCGGTGGACACACTGACGCAGAACGTGCCGTACATGAAGGACGGCAAGCTGGTGGGCATCGCGGTCACCTCACGCGCCCGCGCACCGATGTCGCCCGCAGTGCCCTCGGTGGTCGAAGCTGGATACCCCAAGCTGCTGGCCGAGAACTTCCTCGGTATCTCGGCGCCAGCCGGCGTGCCGAAGGACGTGATCGACAAGGTGAATGCCGCTGTGGCGGAGGTGGTCGCGCGGCCCGATGTGGCCAAGCGCCTCGCGGACCTTGGCGTGTCGTCCGAGAAGATGAGCCAGGCCGAGTTCTCGAAGTTCGTGACCGATCAGGTCACCGAATGGGCACCGGAGGTCAAGGCCTCGGGCGCCCGGCTGAACTGACGCGGAGCGCACCCTCATGAGTGGCGGACTCTCCATCCATTGCGTCGACGTCGCCAGCGGCCGCGTCGGCGCCGGCCTGCGCGTCACCGTGCAGCGCCTGGGCGCCGACGGCCTGCCGGCCGGCCCCCTGATCGCCGAGGGCAGCATCGGCACCAACGGCCTGCTGCAGCACCCGGCCCTGATGAGCGAGGCCATCACGGCCGGGGGCTACGAGGTGTGCTTCGCCGTGGGCGACTTCTACCGCGCCCAGGGTCAGGGCGGTGCCGGCCCCGGCTTTCTGGAAGTGGTGCCCTACCGCTTCCACATCGCCGACGTGGCGCAGCACTACCACCTGCCGTTCAAGTTCACGGCCTGGGGTTTCTCGCTGTTCCGCGGCGGCGCCTGAGCGGGCCTTCACAGCTCCGTCACACACCTGTCGTCCGGGTTTCACGGCGCGCGGCGAAGCTGCGCGGCTGTGCGGTTTCACCGCCGATCCGAACCCTCACCCCGACGACACCATGCACCACGCTCTCCGGCTCCTTCCCGCCCTGCTCACCCTGGCCGCCGGCCACCTCCACGCCCAGACCGCCTACCCCGCCACCCTCGCGGGCCACGCGGTGCTGCCGGCCAAGACCTTCATCGCCGCGCCGAAAGACGCGCCGGCCGACCTGCAGGTCAGCGGCAAGTTCACCACCGGCCAGCGCGTCGAAGCGATCGGCTCCGTCGAAGGCAGGTCCGCCGGTCGCCCCACCGGCGTGTCGCTGCCCTTCAAGGGCCAGCCGATCCAGGGCCACTCGGGCATCAAGCGTTTGGCCGACGGCAGCTTCTGGCTGCTGACCGACAACGGCGCCGGCTCCAAGGCCAACTCGCCCGACTTCGCGCTGTTCCTCAACCGCTACGCAGTGGACTTCAAGAGCGGCCAGTTCAAGCGCCTGCAGACCGTGTTCCTGCACGACCCAGACAAGAAGGTGCCGTTCCGCATCGTCCACGAAGGCACGAAGCAGCGCTACCTCACCGGCTCCGATTTCGACACCGAAGGCTTCCAGATCGCTGGCGGGCACTTCTGGATCGGCGACGAGTTTGGCCCGTACCTCATCAAGGCCGACATGAAGGGCCGGGTACGGGCCGTCATCGACACGAAGGTGGACGGCAAAACCATCGTCTCGCCCGACCACCCTTCGGTCACCACCCCGGGCGCGCCCAACGGCGAGCTGAAGTTCCAGTCGCGACGCTCCAAGGGCTACGAAGGCCTGGCGTCCTCACCCGATGGCAGCAAGCTCTACGCCCTGCTCGAAGGCGCGCTGTGGGACGAAACCGCCAAGGCGCCCGAGACGCTGGACGGCAAGCAGTTCCTGCGCGTGCTGGAGTTCGACGTGAAGGCCGAACAGTGGACCGGCCGGCACTGGAAGTACGTGCTGGAGGCCAACCACCACGCCATCGGCGACTTCAACATGATCAGCGCCACCGAAGGCCTGATCATCGAACGCGACAACGGCGAAGGCACACCCGACAAGGCCTGCCCCGAAGCCGAAAAGCGCAGCGACTGCTTCCACGACCTGCCGAAGTTCAAGCGCGTGGTGAAGGTGGAGCTGAGCGATGCAAACGCCAACGGCGCGCTGCGCAAGATCGGCCACATCGACCTGCTCAACATCGCCGATCCGAACCAGCTGGCCCGCAAACCGCTGGTAGATGGCAAACTGAGCTTCCCCTTCTTCACCATCGAGAACGTGGACCGCTTCGACGCCACACACATCGTGGTCGGCAACGACAACAACCTGCCGTTCTCCAGCAGCCGCGACCCGAACAAGGCCGACGACAACGAACTGATCCTGCTGGAGGTGGGGGAGTTTCTGAAGGCGCGCTGAGGGGGCTGACTCCAGAGTGCCTGGACGAGAGGGTGGTGTTCAGGAGGGTCGGGTGAACAGAGAGATCCGTTCCAGACGAGCCAGGACATTGATTTCTTGCCCAGGGTCGCTCAGCAGGCCGGGCAAGGCATTGGCAAATGCCGGCAGCGCCAGCAAACCGGCCACCGAGCGGGCGATGTACCGCCGCACGTCATCAGACGCGGCACCGACTTCGGCCACGAGGGTGGATCGCCCCTCCACCACCGTCAGGATGTCTTCGAGATCGTGGCTCATGAACACGTCGTTCTGGCCCCTGTCCCTGAAGGCCTCGAACTTGGTGGCCAGGAAATACGGCGCCGACAGGTGCCTCAGGACCAGCCCTTCGGCCAGCTCGGCATTCAGCGCTGCGGCGAAGCCCGCCCGGTACCAAGGGTTGGCAAACCCCAGCACCTTCTCGTCCAGCGGCACGAGATCCAGTTGAAGACGGTTCCAGAACCAGCGAAACGGCGGGGTGTTGTCGGCCATGGTCTGCTTGAAGCCCCGTTTTGCCAATTGATCGGCCAGCCGGTGATAGCCGGCCAAGGAAGCCACCTCCACGATGGCGTCCACATCTTCCGTGGGCCTCACATCCATCAAGCTCGCGTTGTCGATCAGCAAACCCGTGGCACACCCTCCCACGAACACCACCTGTTCACACAACGGCCCCATGGCGCGCACCATGCCCGCCAACAACGCCAGGTTGGGGTCAGCCACGGAACATCTCCTTTTGCGGCGCGGGCGCGTTCGGGTCGATCAGCGCCAGCAGGCGTTCGAAGGCCATGTTCCGTTCACGGGCCTTGCCCACGCGCAGGGCATCGAACAACGCCAGCATCTCGTACAGCTTCGCGTCTTGCATGGCAGCAAAAGGCACAGACGGGTGCAACGGCTCCACCCCGATGCCGCGGACGGAGCCATTGGGGTGCGGCCAAACAAAGTCCGAACTGCCCGGTGCGAACACCCCGGCAAACGCCGGCGCGCTGTGGCTCGTGGGCACCCCAACCGCCAACGGCAGACGCACGCCAGGAAATGCGTACTTGGCCCCGTGCAACGTGAACTCCGCCAGCGCCTGGGCATGAACCCGCACCGGGTTGTCCAGCGGAGCGCCATCTCCAGAAGGCGACGCGCTGCGCCGAACCCGTTTGCGCGTCACGCGATAGATACCCTCAGGTTCCTGAAGCGACGTTGCCACGGCGCGGGATGCGCCGGCAACCGATGCCTCAGGCACTCGGTTCTGCAACAGCAACCCAGCCTGTAGCCCCCGCTTCACCGCGGCATGCGCCTCAGAGGCGCTCAGCCCCAGCTCCTGCGCAAGCCGTGCATACGTCCAGCGCTGTTCACCCCAAGCAACCAGCTTGATGGCAACTAGAAAGTCTTGGGGTTTGAGTTGCATTTATTCAAAATTCGCAAATCGCGAACATGAAATGTAAGAGAAACCTCAAAAAAGCGCAATCTCGCAAATGTTGCCCTCAGATCGACTTTCGTTGGGAACTCAGCCGCAACCAGGCAAGCAGCCTCTTCAGCACTGGAGCTTGCGCGGAGGCTTTTCTGGAAGGCCTTCGCTCATGAAAGCAAGCCATTCGGGCAGGCTTGCGTGGCGCACTTCTTCAGGCTCATGACCAACGGTTGCATACACGTTGCCGCCCACCATCGACGGATTCATCTGAGTCAGTGCCAGCGCCCCCGGGCTTGGGACCACCGGCTTCAGCAGATACCGGAAAGCCAGCATGCGCCACTCCTCAACAAAGTACTGCCACTCGCGGCCGCACACAGTGCACGTGACCGCCGACTCCTGCTCGTACAACGGGACCTCGGGCTGTCGCTTCTGAAAGGTGGGCAATTTCAATGCCTCGGTGATCAGGTCGCCCTGAAAGTTGTCCTGCCACCCAGGGCCCTGTGACTTGCCTACCCAGTACTCAAACCGCGGCGAACGGCAGGGGCAGCCAAAGGCATCGACATACCTGCCCAGAAGGTCTTTGATTGCTCGGTCCTGGTCTGCCAGGTATTTCCGCACTGCACGTGTTTCCAAACAAACCCCCTGTCTTCGTTCTCAAAACAATCATTCGGACACCCCCGCCTCTTGCGGCTCATTCAACATCCGTCCCTGTATGCCGTTGGCGGACCTTGTCCGGCGCGCAACCAGAAGCCGAAGCTCAGCCGCGCGGCAGCCCGCGCAACAACACATCGCTGAAAAACTCCGCGGGTGGTGACAGCGGCAGGTCGGGTCGGCGCACCAGCACGATGGCTGGCGCCGGCAGCACCTCACGCACGGCGATCACGTCCAGCACGTCGCGCGTCATCGCAAAGCTCATCCACTGCTTGGGCAGCATGGCCAGCAGGTCGGTCTGCGCCAGCGCGACCTGCACGGACAGTGCGGAGTGCGCGCGCAGCATCACGCGCGGTGCTTCAAGACCGTGTGCGCCGAACAGCCGCGCCAGGTCTTCTTCGGCGTTGTGGTCGATGGTGGTCGCGGTCCACTCGGCGCCGGCCAGCGCCTTGAGGCTGCGCACCCGCGCCAGCGGGTGGCCCTTGCGGCAGACCACGACGCGCGTGTTGTCACACAGGTGTTGCAGCACCAGGCCCGGCCCGGGCTTGAGGCGCGGTGCGGCCCCGAGGTAGAAGTCGATGCTGCCTTCGCGCAGCGCACCTTCCACCGCCGGCATCAGGCTCTCGGTGATGCTCAGCTTGACCTTGGGGTAGGCGCGGCGGAACACCGGCAGCGCCTCGGGCAGCATGCCCAGGTGCGGCATGATGGACAGCGCCACCGACACCGTGCCTTCGTAGTCCGGCCCGGGCTGCTGCACCTCCTCGCGCGCACGCCGCGCCTCGTTGGCGATCGCGCAGGCCCGGCGGTGAAAGCGCCCCCCCTCGGCCGTCAGCACCATGCCCGTGGTCTGGCGCGCAAACAGGTCCACCCCCAGCTCCCGTTCCAGCGCGCGCACGCTGCGCGTCAGCGCGGGCTGAGGCACGTCCAGGCGGCGCGCGGCCGCGCGCAGGCTGCCGTGTTCGACGATGGCGATCAGGTGTTGCAGCTGTTCGAGTTTCATGGGGCCGGGGTAGGGATGAGGTGATTCCAAAATCGAATCACTTTGAAGATCACGCCATCTTATTGGAATCCCCGTCTCTCCCTAGAGTCCGCTCCACCCCATGTCGGGGACACACGAACAGACAACGGAGACACCTCATGCCCATCTCGTCCAAGCGCCGGCTCGTCCAGGCGGCGGTCCTGTCCCTGCTGGCCCTGGCCAGCACCTCCACCCTGGCAGACGGCTGGCCCAACAAGCCGGTGCGCATGATCGTGCCGGCGGGCGCCGGCGCAGCCCCCGACGTGATCGCCCGCATCCTCGGCGAGAAGCTCGCCGCCGCCTGGGGCCAGGGCGTGGTGGTGGACAACAAGCCCGGTGCCGGCGGCATCCCCGGCATGTCGGCACTCGCCAAGTCGGCGCCCGACGGCTACACCATCGGTTTCGTGCCCGCGGCCATGGGCACCATCACGCCGCTGGTGTTCAAGAACCCGCAGTTCAACCCCGACACCGAACTCAGCTCGGCCGCCACCGTGGGCATCAGCCCGCTGATGCTGGCGGTGCCCGCGAGCAGCGGCATCCAGTCGGTGGCTGACCTGGCGAAGCACGCCAAGGCCAACCCCGGCAAGATCAATTTCGCTGCGCCGCAGCTCAACTCCCTGCCCCACCTGGCCGGCGAGATGGTCAACAAGGCCGGCGCCATGGGCCTGTTCACCGTGCCCTTCCGCGCACCGCCTGAGGCCGTCACCGCCGTGCTCTCGGGCGACGCCACGCTCACCATCGACGGCGTGCCCGGCCTGCTGCAGCACGTCAAGTCGGGCCGGCTGCGCGCCATCGGCGTGACCTCGGCCAGGCGCCTGCCCGGCATCGACGTACCGGCCGTGGCCGAGACCTACCCCGGCTACGAGGCCATCGGCTGGTTCCAGATCATCGTGCCGACCGGCACGCCGCAGGCGGTGATCGACCGCATCAACGCCGATGTGAACCGCATCACCGCCTCGCCCGAGGTGACGGCCAGGTTGGGCGAGATGGGCGTCTACCCGCGGCAGGACAGCGTGGCCGCGGCGCGCAGCTTCTTCGACGAGCAGCAGAAGGCCATGAAGCGCCTGGTCGCCGACCTGGGCATCCAGGCCCAGTAAGCCCTTTCCTTTTCACGCATCCAGGGCCCCGGACCGCCGGGGTCCGGGCCCCACTCACCCCTTCATTCCCCGGAGATCTCCCATGACTTCACGCAAGAAAGCCCTCGTCACCGGCGGCGGCACCGGCATCGGCCGCAGCGCCGTGCTGGCCCTGGCCCATGCCGGCTTCGACGTCGCCATCAACTACGCATCGAGCGCCCAGGCCGCGCAGGCCGTGGCCGAAGAAGCCCAGGCCCTGGGCGCGAAGACGCTGCTGCTGCAGTGCGATGTGAGCGACGACGCCGCGGTGCGCCAGATGCTCGCCAAAGTCGGCGAGGCCTTCGGCCGTCTCGACACGCTGATCAACAACGCCGGCACCACCGCGACCTGGAAGGTCAAGGACCTGGACAGCCTGGACATGGATGCCTGGGACCGCACCTTCGCGGTCAACGTGCGCGGTAACTTCCAGGTCACGCGCGCGGCGGTGGAACTGCTGCGTAAGAGCAAGGAAACCGGCGGCGAGCCCTGCATCGTCAACACCGCCAGCATCGTGGGCCTGCGCCCCGGCCCGCAGCCACCACCGTACGCCGCCAGCAAGGCCGCGGTGGTGAGCCTGACCAAGATGATGGCTTGGAACCTGGGGCCGGACATCCGCGTGAACGCCGTCGCCCCGGGCTGGATGGAAGGCGACTGGATGGAACGCATGCTGGGCGACAAGTACGACGCGCTCATGGGTGCGCGCGCCAAGGCCACGCCGCTCAAGCGCTGCGTGACCGCCGACGACGTGGCCGAGGTGATGCTGAACCTGATCACCGGCATGCGCTTCGTGACGGGCGAGGTGGTCGTCATCGACGGCGGTTTCACCAGTTCCACCTGACACACCGAGGAGACTTCCATGCTCGAAGGATTCGTTCCCTTCCCCCCCGAGTTCGCCGCGCGCTACCGCGCCAAAGGCTACTGGCAGGACCGCTCGCTGGCGCAGGAGTTCGCCGAGGTGTTCCAGCGTTACGCCGACCGCGTCGCGCTGATCGACGGCGACACGGTCTACACCTACGCCGAGCTGGACCGGGTGAGCAGCAACCTCGCGCTCAACCTGCTTGACCTGGGCCTGCAGCCACTGGACCGTGTGGTGCCCACGCTGCCCAACGTGCACGAGTTCGTGGTGCTGTACTTCGCGCTGCAGAAGATCGGCTGCATCCCGATCGCGGCCCTGGTCACGCACCGCTATGCAGAGATCAGCCAGTTCGTGCAGCTCTCGGGCGCCACCACCGCGGTCTACCCCGACACGGCGGGTGACTTCGCTTTCGCGCCGGTCATCACCCGTGTGCAGAACGAAAACCCGTCGCTCAAGTTCCGCATCGTGCTGGGCAACGCCGGTGCGGGCGAGGTCTCGCTGCGCGAGCTGATCGCCAAGCCCGCCAAGCTGCCCGACTCGCGCCTGAGCGATATCCAGATCGACCCGACCGACCCCTGCATCTTCCAGCTCTCGGGCGGCACCACCGGCATCCCCAAGCTGATCCCGCGCACCAACAACGACTACGCCTACAACTCCAAGGTGGCGGCCGAGGTCTGCGAGATCTCGCCCGACTCGGTGCTGCTGCTGGTGCTGCCCATCGCGCACAACCTGCCGCTGGCCTGCCCGGGCATCCAGGGCTTTCTGTTCAAGGGCGCCAAGGTGGTCCTGCACGGCAGCACCCGCCCGGCCGAGATGTTCGCGCTGATCGAGAAGCACAAGGTCACGCACCTCAAGGTCGTGCCCGCGCTGCTGATCCGCCTCATCAACGACCCGGCAGTCGAGAACTTCAACCTGTCGAGCCTGAAGCTGATCCAGAGCGGTGGCCAGCGCATGCAGCCCGAGGTGCGCGCGAAGACGCGTACGCTGATCCCCGGCGTGTTCGTGCAGGAGAACTTCGGCATGTCCGAAGGCACGCTGATGTTCGTGCGCGCCAGCGACCCCGAAGAGGTCAAGCTGGAGACCTGCGGCCGCCCGGTCTGCCCGGACGACGAGGTGCTGCTGCTCGACGACGACGGGCGCGAGGTACCCGACGGCGAGGTGGGCGAGTTCACGGTGCGCGGCCCCTACACGCTGCGCGGCTACTACGGCGTGCCCGAATACAACGCGCGCCAGTTCACGCCCGAGGGCTTCTACCGCTCCGGCGACCTGATGCGCAAGCACCCCAGCGGCAACTACATCGTCGAGGGCCGCAAGAAAGACCTGATCAACCGCGGCGGCGAAAAGATCAGCGCCGAAGAAGTGGAGAACCTGATCCTCATGCACCCGGCGGTGCAGAACGTGGCCTGCGTGCCCATGCCCGACGCCGCGATGGGCGAAAAGATGTGCGCCTTCGTGATCCTCAAGCCGCATCAGAAGCTGCACCTCAAGGAGCTGGTCGGCTTTCTGCTGACCAAGGAAATCGCCAAGTTCAAGCTGCCCGAGCGGCTGGAAATCCTGCCCGACTTCCCGGTCTCCACCTTCGGCAAGGTGTCCAAGAAAGCCCTGGGCGAACTGGTGGCGAAGAAGCTTCAGGACGAACAGGCCGCAGCCGCCGCTCACTGAACCACACAAACAAGAGACACACCATGCGCATCATCGACCTGCACTGCTACCCCGGCACCCCCACCTGGATCGAATCCCAGGGCCCCTACCCGGCCGAACTGGCCCGCTACTGGAAGCGCGACTGGGTGGGCAAGAGCGAAGAAGACGTGATAGCAGAGTTCACCGGCGCGGGCGTCGAGGCCTGCCTCGTCGCGCTCGATCTGGATACCACGGTGGCCGCCCCGCCCTGCACCAACGAGTACGTGCACGGCATGTGGAAACGCAACCCGCAGCGCGTGATCCAGTGCTGGGGCGCGGTGGAGCCGGCCAAGGGCGAGATCGCGATGATCCAGGCCCGCAAGGCCATCAAGGAGCTGGGCTTCATCGGCTTCCACTTCCACCCCATCATGCAGCACTTCGCCGTGAGCGATAGGCGCTACTACCCGCTGTTCGAAGAGATCAACGCGATGGGCGCGGCGGTGATGGTGGACGTGGGCACCACCGGCATGGGCGCCGGCATGCCCGGCGGCAACGGCGCCCTGGTGCGCCACGCCCACCCGGAACACATCGACCAGCTCGCGGCCGACTTCCCTCAGCTGAAGATCATCATGGCCCATCCCGGCTGGCCCTGGGTCGACGAGACCACGGCCGTCGCGCTGCACAAGGGCAACGTGTACTGGGAGATGTCGGGCTGGGCGCCCAAGCACTTCCCGGGCAACCTCAAGGTCGACATCCGCGGCCGCCTGCAGGACAAGATCATGTTCGGCAGCGACTACCCCAGCCTGCCGTATGAACGCATCCTGCGCGAGTGGGACGAGCTGGGCTACAAGCCCGAGGTGATGGAAAAAATCATGCACGGCAACGCCGAACGCGTGCTGGGCCTGTGAACATGAACGCCTTTCTCTGTGACGGCGTGCGCACGCCCATCGGGCGATACGGTGGTGCGCTGTCGTCGGTGCGCACCGACGACCTGGGTGCGATCCCGATCCGCGCGCTGATGGCGCGGCATCCATCGCTGGACCCGGCGCTGATCGACGAGCTGGTCTACGGCTGCGTCAACCAGGCCGGCGAGGACAACCGCAACGTGGCGCGCATGTGCACGCTGCTTGCGGGCCTGCCGGTGGAGGTGCCGGCGGTGACGGTGAACCGGCTCTGCGGATCAGGCCTCGAAGCCGTGGCGCAGGCGGCGCGTGCGCTGCACGCGGGCCAGGCGCAACTGGCCATCGCCGGCGGCGTCGAGAGCATGAGCCGCGCGCCGCTGGTGATGCCCAAGCCCACGGCCGCGTTTTCGCGCCACGCCGAGGTCCACGACTCCACCATCGGCTGGCGCTTCGTGAACCCGCGCATGGAACAGCTGCACGGCACCGACGCCATGGGCGAGACGGCCGAGAACGTGGCGCGCGAACACGGCATCTCGCGCGCTGACCAGGATGCGTTCGCGCTGCGCAGCCAGCAGCGTGCGGCGGCCGCGATGCGCTCGGGTGTGCTGGCGCAAGAGATCACCCCCGTCGACGTGCCCGGCCGCAAGGGCGCCGTCACCCAGGTCACCGAAGACGAGCACCCGCGCACCGACACCACCGCCGAAAGCCTGGCCGCGCTCAAGCCCGCCTTCCGCAAGGACGGCAGCGTGACCGCCGGCAACTCCTCGGGCGTGAACGACGGCGCGGCGGCGCTGCTGCTGGCCAATGAAGCTGCGGTGTCGCGCCACGGCCTGCGTCCGCTGGCGCGCATCGTCGGCTATGCCAGCGCCGGCGTCGCGCCGCGGGTGATGGGCTTCGGCCCGGTGCCCGCGGTGCACAAACTGCTCGCGCAGACCGGCCTGCGCGTGAGCGACTTCGACGTGATCGAACTCAACGAGGCATTCGCCGCACAAGGGCTGGCGGTGACCCGCGCACTGGGCCTGCCGGACGACGCGCCACACGTGAACCCCAATGGCGGTGCCATCGCCTTCGGCCATCCGCTGGGCATGAGCGGCGCACGCCTGGTGCTCACCGCTGCGCGGCAACTGCGGCGCAAAGGCGGGCGCTACGGCCTGGTCACCATGTGCGTGGGCGTCGGCCAGGGCGTGGCCATGGCGATTGAACACTTGGGAGACAACGCATGAACGAACCCCTGCTCATCACCCGCCGCGATCACATCGCGCTCATCACGATCAACCGCCCCGACACACGCAACGCGCTCAGTGGGGAAGCGATGTTCGCCGCCTTTGAATCGCTGGTGGACAAACTCAATGCGGACCTCTCGGTGCGCGCCGCCGTGCTCACCGGCGCCGGCAGCGCTTTCTGCTCGGGCGGCAACGTGGCCGAGATGCGCGACCGCACGGGCATGTTCGCCGGCACCCCCGACGAGATCACCGAGCGCTACCGCCAGGGCATCCAGCGCATCCCGCGCGCGCTGGCGCGGCTGCAGGTGCCGCTGATCGCGGCGGTCAATGGCCCAGCCATCGGCGCTGGCAACGACCTGGCCTGCATGTGCGACCTGCGCATCGCATCCACCACCGCGCGCTTCGCAGAGAGCTTCGTGAAGGTCGGCATCATTCCCGGCGATGGTGGCTGCTGGCTGCTGCCGCGCGTGGTCGGTCACGCCAAGGCGGCCGAGCTGGCGCTGACCGGCGACACCATTGACGCCGACGAGGCGCAACGCATCGGCCTGGTCTCGCGCGTGGTCGCGCCCGACGAGCTCTTGCCCGAGGCCCTGAAATTGGCCGGCCGCATTGCTGCCAACCCGCCCCAGGTGCTGCGCTGGACCAAACAGCTGCTGCAGCAGGCGCGCACCGGCACCCTGGACGAGGCGCTGGACGCCGCCGGCCGGCTGCAGGGCCTGGCGCACCACACGGCCGACCACGCCGAAGCCGTGGCCGCCTTCTTCGAGAAGCGCGCGCCGGTGTTCAGCGGGGGTGCCGCATGAGCGCCGTCACCGACAGCCCGCTGATCGAGGAACGCCTACAGGACGGCGTAGTGCTGCTGCGCATCCACCGCCCCGAGGTGCTCAACGCGCTCAACCTGGCGCTGCGCCGGGCGCTGGCCGAGGCCTTCCGGCGCCTGGACGCCGACCCGGCGGTGCGCGTGGTCGTGCTCGCTGGTGGTGAACGGGCCTTCTGCGCCGGCGCCGACCTGGGCGAGTACGTGGACGCCGGCCCCATCGACCTGCTGCAGCGCCGCCACGACCTGCTCTGGGGCGCGATCGCGGCCTGCAAGAAGCCGGTGATCGCGGCGGTGCGCGGGCACGCGCTGGGCGGCGGCTGTGAACTGGCGCTGCACGCCGACCTGATTCTGGCCGGGCGCAGCGCGCGCTTCGGTCAGCCCGAGGTGAAGGTGGGCATCATGCCCGGCGGCGGCGCGACGCAGCGTCTCACGCGGGCGCTGGGCAAACACGGCGCGATGAAGCTGCTGCTGCTCGGTGAGCCCATCGACGCCGAGACCGCCGCGCGCATCGGCCTGGTGGCCGAGGTGCTGGACAACGAGGCGGTGGAAGCCCGCGCGCTGGCGGTGGCACAGCAGCTGTGCGCGCTGCCGGCGGTGGCGCTGCGCCTGATCAAGGAGTCGGTGCTGATGGCCATGGAGACGCCGCTGTCGGCCGGGCTGGAGTACGAGCGCAACGCCTTCCAGACCGCGTTCGCCAGCCCCGACAAGCACGAGGGCATGCGCGCCCGGCTGGACAAGCGCCCCGCGCACTTCAACCAGGGCTGACTCGGCGGCTCACGCCGGGCGAAGGGACGGCTCAGCCGCTGACCAGCCCGGCCGCCTCGACCCCGGCGGCGCAGATGAGCTCGTCCTCGTCCCCGATGCCGCCACTGGCGCCGACCGCACCCAGCAAATTTCCTGCGCCATCGCGGATCAGCACCGCGCCCGTCTGCGGCAGAAAGCGCCCCTGGGAGGTGGCGGCCAGCGAGACGAAGAAGTTGGGGTTGTCCTGGGCCCGCTGGCCCAGCACCCGGCTGGACACCCCCATGCCCACCGCCCCCCAGGCCTTGGCCTGGGCGATCTCGAAGCGGAACATGCTGGCACCGTCTTCCCGCACAAAGGCCTTGAGGTTGCCGCCCTCGTCCACCACGGCGATGCCCATGGGCTTGAAACCCTTTTCGCGCGAGCGGGCCAGAGCGCCGGCGATGATGCGCTGGGCCTGTTCCAGTGTGAGTGATGCCATTCAGTCCTCCGGGGTGAAACCGGTGGTCTTGACCACCCGTTGCCAGAAGGCGTGATTCTCTTTCACCGCCGCTGCGAATGGTTCCGGTGCCATCTTCATGACCTCCAGGCCCAGCTTGCCCAGCACCTCCCCCATGGCTGGTGTGTCCAGCGCCGCCCCCACGGCGGTGTTGAGCGCCGCCACCTTGGCCGCGGGTGTGCCGGCGGGGCCGTACCAGCCCAGCCAGTCGACAAACGCCACTTCCTTGAAGCCCAGTTCGGTGAGCGTCGGCACATCGGGCAAGGCCTTCCAGCGCGTGGGTGCGGTCACGGCCAGCGCGCGCAGCTTGCCCGAGCGGATGTGCGGCAGCACCTCGCTCACCACGTTGAAGCTCACCGGGATCTGCCCACCCAGCAGGTCGTTGAGCAACGGCGCACCGCCCTTGTAGGGCACGGCGCGCAGGTCCACGCCGGCCTGTTTGCCCAGCATGGCACCAGCCAGGTGCAGCGTGGAGCCCATGGCCGGTACGCCGTAGTTGGCCTGGCCGGCGTGGGCCTGTGCCCACTTGAGGTAGTCGGCGGCGGTGCGGATCTCGGCCGGCAGCCCCGGTCCGGCGGTGAACACCGCCGTGTACGAGCACTGGCTGGCGATGGGCACGAAGTCGGACAGGGTGTCGTAGGGCAGCTTCTTGAACACGTGCGGGTGCAGCGTGATGGTGGAGCTGGGGCACTGCAGCAGATTGCCGCCATCGGGCGCCGAGCGCTTGACGAACTCGGCGGCAATGCGCCCGCCAGCGCCGGGTTTGCTGTCGTAGACGAAGTTCTGCGGGTACTTGCCGCGCATCTGCTCCAGCATCGGCCGGGTCACCTGGTCACCCAGCCCGCCGGCCGGAAAGCCGGACCACACGAACACGTTCGGGTTGCTCTGGGCCATGGCCGCCCAGCCGGTGGTGGCCAGGCCTCCGAAGGCGGCGCTGGCGCGCAAAAGGGTTCTGCGGTGCATGTTGTGTCTCCTCTTTGGGGTGGGTTCAGAAAGGGTAGTGGCGTGGCGTGGTCTGCACGGTGATCCAGCGCAGTTCGGTGAAGGCGTCGATGCCGGCCTTGCCGCCGAAGCGGCCGTGGCCCGAGTCCTTGACACCGCCGAACGGCATCTGGGCTTCGTCGTGCACCGTGGGCCCGTTGACGTGGCAGATGCCGGACTCGATGCGCCGGGCCACCTCCAGTGCACGCGCCACGTCGCGGCCGAACACGGCCGCCGACAGGCCGTAGGGGTTGTCGTTGGCGCAGGCCACGGCGGCCTCCACACCGGCCACGCGCACCACCGGCTTGACAGGGCCGAAGCTCTCCTCATGGTAGATGCGCATGTCGCGGGTCACGTGGTCCAGCACGGTGGCCGGCATCAGCGTGTTCTCGGCCTTTCCGCCGCAGACCAGCGTGGCGCCCTTGGCCAGCGCGTCGTCGATCAGCGCATTGCAGCGTTCGACCGTGCCCATGTCCACCACCGAACCCAGCACCACCGGCCCCTTGCGCGGATCGCCCAGCGGCAGCCCCACGGCACGGGCCGCCAGCTTGGCCACAAAGGTGTCGGCCACCCGTTCGTCGACCACCAGGCGCTCGGTGGACATGCAGATCTGTCCCGAGTTGGCGAAGGCACCGAAGATGGCCCCATCCACGGCGGCGTCCAGATCGGCGTCGTCGAGCACCAGGAACGGCGCCTTGCCGCCCAGCTCCAGCACCACCGGCTTCAGGTGCTGGGCGCAGGTGACCGCCAGCAGGCGGCCCACGCGCGTGGAACCGGTGAAGTTGACGCGGCGCACGGCCGGGTGGGCCACCATGGCTTCCACCACCTCGGCGGCATCGGCGGGGGCGTTGGTGACGAAGTTGACCGCGCCCGGCGGCAGGCCGGCGGCCTGCAGCGCCTCGACGATCAGGCCGTGCGTGGCCGGGCACAGTTCGGATCCCTTGAGCACCACCGTGTTGCCACAGGCCAGCGGGGTGGCAATGGCCCGCACCGCCAGGATCACCGGCGCATTCCAGGGCGCAATGCCCAGCACCACACCGGCCGGCTGGCGCACCGCCATGGCCAGGCTGCCCGGCACGTCGGACGGAATCACCTCGCCACTGACCTGGGTGGTGATGGCCGCCGCCTCCTGCAGCATCCCAGCCGCCAGGTGCACGTTGAAGCCGGCCCAGGGCGCCGCTGCACCGGTCTCGGCCGCCATGGTCTCGATGAAGCGCGGCGTGCGCGCCTCCAGCTCCGCGGCGGCCTTGAGCAGCAGCGCGCGGCGTGCGCCCGGCCCGAGACGGGACCATTCACCGAAGGCGGCGGCCGCCGCGTCCACTGCGGCCCGGGCGTCTGCGGTGCTCGCGGCCGGCGCGCGGGTGGCCACGCTGCCGTCCAGTGGGTTGCGGCGTTCAAAGGTCTGGCCGCTGGCCGCGGCGACGCGCTCGCCCCCCACCAGCATCGTGATCTCGTTCATGCGTTGCTCCTTGGGCATCTCCACCCGCGAGAGCGAGTGGAAGCCGTACTTGTTCATGCTGACAAACTGACCCACCGCGGGGTGCGGCAGGAACTTGGTGCGGCAGTCGAGCACGGCGGGCAAGCCCGACGCGATCGCCCGCTGCAGAGCGGCCGCCACATCGCCAGCGCGTGTGACGACCTCCCCGTGGCAACCGAAGCCCCGCGCAATGGCGGCGTAGTCGGTGTCCTCCAGGGCGGTGCCCATCTCGAAATTCATGCCCGCCTTCTGGCCCATGCGGATCACGCCCCAGGCCGCGTTGTTGTGCACGATGGTGATCACCGGCAAGCCATGGCGCCGCGCGGTGTCGAGTTCGTTGAGGGTGAAGCCGAAGGCGCCGTCGCCGGTGATGTTGAAAACCGGTTGCCGGGGGAACTGGCTCTTGAGCGCGATCGCAGCCGGCAGGCCGAAGCCCAGGTGGCTCATGCCGGGCTCGTGAAAGCGGGTGCGCACCTCGCGCACCTGCGTGAAGTCGTTGCTCCAGAAGGTGGTGTGTCCGCCGTCGTAGACCGCCAGCGCATCGTCCGGCAGCGCGTCGGCCACGGCCTTGGCCAGCGCCGCCGGGTGCATGGTCTCTTCCGTGTCGGCCGCCATCAGCGCGAGCTTGTGTTCGTAGCGCCTGCGCACGGCCCGCACCTCGGCCAGCCATTCGCCAGCAGGTACTGGCGCGTCACCCAGCGCCGACAGCAGATCGCGCAGGGCCTCGCCAGCGTCGGCCTGCATGGCCACCTCGTGCATCACGGCCTGGCCCAGCGCCGAGGGGTCGATGTTGATGTTGATCACCCGGTGGTGCCGCCGCGCCAGCGCGCCGCGCTCGTCCCACATCCACGACGACCAGCGGCAGCCCACGCTGAGCACCACATCGGCCCGCTCGAAGGCGTGGCGCACCGCATCGCCCGCGATGATGCCGCCATGGCCGACGAAGTGCGGGCTGTCGCTGGGCACCAGGCCCAGCGCCATCTGGGTCGGCAGCACGGGCGCGTTCAGCCGTTGCGCGAGCGTGCGCAACTCGGCCACCGCGCCCGCCGCCACCACACCGCCACCGCCCACGATCAGCGGCCGGCGGGCCGCGCGCAGCAGCGCCACGGCCGCGGCCACCGAGCGTGCGCTCGGCCGCGGCGGTTCGGTCACGCGGTAGCGCGCGGGCGGCAGTGCGAACTCGTCGGCGGCAAACGCCTGCACCTCGCCCAGCACGTCCTGCGGGATGTCCAGGTGCACCGGGCCGGGCCGGCCGCTCAGGGCCTCGCGGATCGCGCGGCGCGCCAGTTCGGGCATGCGGCGCGCGTCGTTCACCACCGCATTCCATTTGGTCAGCGGCGCGGTGACGGCGCGCGTATCGAGGTCCATGAACACGCCCACGTGCGGGTAGGACGCAGCGCGGTGCTGGTTGGTGGTGATGGCCAGCAGCGGCAGGTGGTTGTTCAGCGCCACGCCCAGACCCGACGCCAGATTCAGACCGCCCGGGCCGAGTTCGCCCACCGCCACCGCCAGCCGGCCGGTGCCGGCGTGCACGGCGGCGGCCATCATGGGGCCTGCGGCCTCGTGGCGCACCCCGATGAAGCGGATGCGCGGCTCGCGGCTGAGCGCATGGAACAGCGGCGAGAGCTTGCCCCCCACGATGCCGAACACCGTGTCAACGCCTTCGGCCAGCAGCACCTGCACCAGCGCCTGGGCGCCGGTCAGTCGCAGTGGCGCCGCACGCGTCGGTGCGGGGACAGGTACAGAGGGGTCGGGCATTCGGGTCATGGTCGGACAGGACAGCAGGTGGAGCGCGATGGTGCGTGTTTTCCCCCGGTGCGGCGATGGACGATTCGGCGCATGCTTGTACTTTTCCGGCACCTCCTTTCGCCCATACCGATGAAGCCTGCACCGCTGCTGCTCGTTCCCTTCAAGGAAGTCCGCCACGACCAACCCGACGACTGCCTGCACTACGAATCGGTGGCCGTGCGCGGCCAGGAGATGGACTGGACCATTCCGGCACACCGCCACGAGGGACTGCACCAGTTCCAGTTCCTGCACCGGGGCAGTGTGCGCGGCACCATCGACGGGCGCGAGTTCGAGGTGTCGGCACCCGCGCTGCTGATGCTGGCACCGGGCTCGGTACACGGCTTTGCGTACACGCGCGACACCGAAGGCCATCAGGTGACGGTGCCCACGGGCACGCTGCGCGAACTGCTCGCCGACGCGCAGTTCCTCGGCACCGAACTGAAGGCCTCGTTCGTGCTGCCGGCGCTCGACAGCGCCCAGGCGCAGGAGTGTCAGGACCTGTTCCAGCGCATCGCCACGGAGTTCCGGCAGCAGCGCCCGGGGCGCGTGCATGCGCTGCTGGCCTGCGCCACGCTGCTGGCCGTGCTGTTCGTCCGCGGGCATGGCGAGGCCTTTGACCGGGCGCGCCCGCAAGGCGCACGCGACACGCTGGTGCAGCGCTACCTGGCCCTGGTGGAACAGCATTACCGCCAGCACCAGCCGCTGGGCTTCTACGCAGAGACGCTGTCGGTGACGCCCGACCACCTCAGCCGCAGCTGCCGCGCGGTGCTCGGGCAGTCGGCGCTGGACCTGCTCAACGAGCGCCGCATGCTCGAAGCCCGCCGCCTGCTGGCCTACACCTCCCAGAGCGTGGCCGAGGTGGCGCAGCAACTGGGCTACGACGACCCGGCCTATTTCAGCAAGTTCTTCCAGCGCAGCACCGGCAATGCGCCGTCGGCCTACCGGGCCCTGGTGGCCCAGGGCGTGCGCGTGCGCTGAACGACGGCCCTGCTCAGGCCCGCGACGCGCCGTCGCGCCGGTTCACGCTGTGGAACAGCTGGCGCAGCCAGCGGTTGGCGGGGTCGTCCTGCTGGCGCCGGTGCCAGTACTGCTGCACCTGGATCTGCGGTGGCCTGAACGGCAGCGCGATCTTTCGCACGGGCACATGGCGCGCCACGGCCACCGCGATGTCCTGCGGCACGGTGGCGATCAGGTCCGAGCCTGGCAACAGCTCGATCAGACTCATGAAGTGCGAGAGCTCCAGCAGCACCTCGCGGTGGTAGCCGCGGTCGACCAGAAACCGGTCGATCTGATGCTCGCGCCCATCCGGCCGCACGACGACATGGCGGGCCGCCAGGAACTGGCGCAGGGTGAGGCTGCGTCCCACCGCCGTGTTGCGCGCGCAGCAGATGCAGTCGTAGGAGGTCTTGAAGAGCTGCTGCTGGTAGAAGCCTGCCTTCTGCAGGTCCGGGAAGAACCCCAGGGCCAGGTCCGCCTCTCCGGCCTCCAGCACCTGCGCCGCGGTCTCGCGCGGCTTGGCCATGGCATAGAGGCACACCTGCGGCGCCTGCTGGCGCAGCTGGGCCAGCACGCCCGGCAGGAAGGTCACTTCGCCGATGTCGGGGGTGAGCACAGTGAAACGCCGGTCCGAACGCGCCGGGTCAAAGCCGGCGCGCTGCAGGATCTGGCTGCCGATCGTCTCCACCACCCGGTGCACCAGCGGGGCCAGTTCCTGTGCGCGCGGCGTCGGCTCCATGCCCGCGCCGGTGCGCACGAACAGGGCGTCGTCGAACAGCACCCGCAGCCGCGCCAGCGCCGCGCTGGTGGCCGGCTGGCTAAGGCCAAGCGACTCCGCCGCACGGCTCACGCTGCGCTGGCAGGCCATGGCGTCGAACACCACCAGCAGATTCAGGTCGACCGAACGAATATCCATTGCGTGGATTTTATGTATCCACGTCATCGCCTGTACACATAGAGGGTCGCGGCATAGCATGCCGCCTGCAAGCACAACTACAGGAGACAACCATGCTGCGTCGCGACACGATTCGCGCCCTGGCCGTTCTGGCCATGAGCGCTCCCTTCTCACGGGTCTGGGCACAGACCACCTGGCCCCAGCGCCCGGTGCGATGGATCCTTTCGCAACCCGCAGGCGCCGGGCCTGATGTGCTGGCCCGCTACCTGGCCGAACAGCTGGGCAAGCTGTGGGGCCAGTCGCTGGTGATCGAGAACCGGGCCGGCGGACAGAACGTGATCGGTGCGCAGGCCGCCGCGCGCTCCGCACCCGACGGCTACAGCTTCTACTACGCCACCACGGCCGCCATGGTGACCAACCTGTACACCTTCAAGTCGCTGCCCTACGACCCTGTGAAGGACTTCGTGCCGGTGCGTCTGGTCGGCCGCAGCCCCTTCGTCATCGCCGCCAGCCCGGCACTCGGTGCCCGCTCCCTGGGCGAGGTGCTGGCCATGGCCAAGGCCCAGCCCGGCACGCTGACCATCGCCACCGAAGGGCCCAAGACCTTCTCGGGCATGCTGGCCGACAGCGTGGCCCACATGGCAGGCGCGAAGTTCAACCACGTGCCCTACACGAAGTCGGCCGATGCGCTGCAGGACGTGATCGCTGGCCGGGTGCAACTGGTGTGCCTGCCCGACGCGGCACTGACGCCGTTCATCAAATCCGGACAGGTCCGGCCGCTGGCGGTGAGCACGGCGAAACGGCAGATGGACATGCCCGACGTGCCTGCGCTGGCCGAGACCTTTGCCGGCTTCGAGTACACCGGCTGGAACGGTCTGTTCGCACCGGCCGGCACGCCGCCCGAGGTGGTGGCCCGCGTCAACCGCGACCTGGAAACCGTGTTGCGACAGCCCGAGGTGGCGCAGCGCATGCAGGCCCTGGGCTCCCAGGTCGAGGCGTCGATGACCGTGACCGAGTTCGAGGCCTTCCTGCGCGCCGAGCGCGAGCGCTGGGCCGGCCTGGTGAAAACACTGGGCATCCAGCCGGAATGAGCCACGTGGCCTCGCTGCACCCCTGTGGCTGCGGCATCGATGTGCACGCGCACATCGTGCCCGCCAGCTTCCCGGCCTACCTGGGTCGCACCGTGCCCTCGCCCTGGCCGAGCACGGGCGAGGCGCCCGACGCCCGTGGCCTGTGCCACCGCCACGTGCTGGTGAACGGGCGGCACTACCGCACGGTGGACGAGCGCTGCTGGTCGGCCCCCCGCCGACTGGCCGACATGGACCGCATGGAGCTGGCCATGCAGGTGGTATCGCCCATGCCCGAGCTGCTGAGCTACTGGCTGGATCTGGGCGACGCACAGGGCCTGATCCGCTTCCTCAACGAGCAGACGACGGCGATCTGTGCCGACTCGGGCGGTCGTCTGCTGGGCCTGGCCGCGGTGCCGCTGCAGGACGTGGACGCGGCAATCGCTGAACTCCGTCATGCGGTGGAGGCGCTCGGTCTGGTGGGGGTGGAGATCGGCAGCAACGTCAACGGTGTGCCGGTGGGCGATGCCCGTTTCGACCCCTTCTTTGCCGCCTGTGTCGCGCTGGATGTGCCGGTCTTCGTGCACGCGCTCAAGCCGACGGGCATGGACCGCCTGGTGGGCCCGGCCCAGCTGCAGCAGGTGCTGGCCTACCCCGGCGACGTGGGCCTGGCCGCGGCCTCCGTGATCACCGGCGGGCTGCTGCAGCGCCTGCCGGACCTGCGCCTGGCGTTCAGCCATGGCGGGGGCACGCTCTCGGCCCTGCTGCCCCGTCTGCAGCAGGGCTGGGAGGTGTTCCCGGCGCTGCGCGAGTCCATCCCCGAATCACCGCGGGCACAGGCCGCCCGGCTGTTCTACGACACCCTGGTGTTCGACGCTCCCACCCTGCGCCATCTGCTGCACAGCTTCGGCGCCCAGTCGCTGATGCTGGGCACCGACCACCCCTTCAACTTCCACGAACCCCGGCCACTGGACCGCCTGACAGAGGCCGGCCTGGACACCGCCACGCGCGAGGCACTGGCCTTAGGGAACGCGCAGCGCTTCCTCGGCCGGTACCTCACTCTGTCAAAGGAATCTTCATGAAATCGCCCTGGATCCAGTCGCTGCGAAGCGTGGCGCTGACGGTGCCCGACCTGAGCGCCGCCGAAACCTTCTACACCCAGGTGTGGCAGCTGGAGGTGGCCGCACGCGGTGACGGGGTGCTCTACCTGCGCGGCAGCGGCACCGACCACCATCTGCTGGCGCTCCACCAGCAAGCCGGTGAGCCCCAGCTGAGACAGGTCACCCTGCGTGCGCGCAGCGCCGAGTCCCTGCAAGCCATCGCGGCCGCCACGCTCCAGGCAGGCGGGCAGGTGGAACACGACGAGGCCCCCGCGACCGACCCGGCCGGCGGCCGGCGCCTGATCGTGCGCGACGGCCATGGCCGCCGCTACGAGGTGGTGCACGGCGACACGCTGCGAACGCCCACCGACCCCACGCCCGCCGACCAACCGCAGCGCCTGGCCCATGCCGTGCTCAACAGCCACGATGTGGCGGCCACCCAGGCCTTCCTGGAACAGGTGCTGGGCTTCGTGCTAGCCGACCGCACGCGGATCATGGCCTTCATGAACTGCGATGCGGACCACCACAGCATCGCCCTGGGCGACAGCGACAACGACGCCCTCAACCACGTCGCCTTCCTGATGCCGTCGCTGGACGCGGTGATGCGCGGTGGCGGCCGCATGAAGGACGCCGGCCACGCCATCGAATGGGGGCCGGGCCGGCACGGTCCGGGCGACAACGCCTTCAACTACTTCATCGATCCCTTCGGCATCGTCATCGAATACACGGCCGAGGTCGAACAGATCGACCACACCTACCGGCCCGGTCAGCCGTCGGACTGGACCTGGCCACCTGGCCGGGTGGACCAGTGGGGCATCTCCGCCCCGCCCAGCGCACGCCTGAAGACGGCGCAGCGCGCCGTTGTTTTTGCTTCCCACCTCTGAGGACTTTTCCCATGCGTTTCACCACCTACCTGCAACAGGGCCGCCCCCGCCTGGCCGTCGTGGACGGCGATGCCGCGATCGACATCGCCGCCGATCTGCGCACCGAACTCGAAGCCGGTCGTGACCTGATGGCCGCCGGCCGCGCCGCCATCGCGTCGAACGCCCCGCGCCTGCCGCTGGCCGGCCTGTCGTTCGCCCCCCTGGTGCCCGAACCCGGCAAGACCATCTGCCTGGGCCTGAACTATTTCGACCACGCCAAGGAAGGGGGTCGCGAAAAGCCCGACTACCCCTGGTTCTTCTACCGCGGCAAAAGCTCGCTCATGGGTCATGGCCAGCCGGGCGTGCTGCCCAAGGTGTCGAGCCGCTTCGACTACGAGGCCGAACTGGCGGTGGTGATCGGCCGGCGGGTGCCCCGGCACGTGAGCCAGGCCGACGCCCTGCAGTACGTGTTCGGCTACACCTGCTTCAACGACATGTCGGTGCGCGACTACCAGAAGCGCACACCGCAATGGACCATCGGGAAGAACTTCGACGCCACCGGCGGCTTCGGTCCGGTGCTGGTCACGGCCGACGAACTGGCGCCCGGCGCCACCGGTCTGCGCCTGCAGAGCCGCCTGAACGGCCAGGTCATGCAGGACGCCAACACCAACGACATGATCTTCTCTGTCGCGGAGACCATTGCGCTGCTCTCGGAGTGCATGACGCTGGAGCCGGGCGACGCCCTCATCATGGGCACCCCCGCCGGTGTCGGCCAGGCGCGCACGCCACCGGTGTGGATGAAGGCGGGCGACACCATCGAGATCGAGATCGAAAGCATCGGCGTGCTGAGCAACCCGATCGTGGCGGAGGCTTGATGAGCGAAGCGCCTGTCTACGACCTGGCCATCGTCGGCTACGGGCCGGCCGGCGCGGTGGCCGCGGCCCTGCTGGGCCAGGCGGGTCATTCGGTGTACGTGTGCGACCGGCTGCAGGACGTCTACGAGATCCCGCGCGCGATCGCGCTGGACCACGAGGTCATGCGGGTGTTCCAGCAACTGGGTGTGGTGGACGCGGTGCAGCGGCACTGCGAGCCCTTCACCCCCTCGGTCTACTACGGGGTGGACGGCCAGCCGATTCGCCGCATGACCATGGTCGATCCGCCGTATCCCCAGGGCTACACGCCGTCCATCGTGTTCACCCAGCCGCCGGTGGAACGCATCCTGCGCGAACGCGTGGCCCGCCTGCCGAACGTGACGGTTGAGCTGGGCGTGGAGTGCACCGGCCTGGCGCAGGACGCCGACGGCGTGACGCTCACCGTGGCCGGACGACCGGTCCGCGCGCGCTGGGCCCTGGCCGCCGATGGCGGCAGCAGCGGTCTGCGCGCCCAGCTGGGCGTGGCGCTGGAGGACCTCGGTTTCGACGAACCCTGGCTGGTGGTCGACGTGATGGTCAACGAGCGTGGACTGGCCAAGCTGCCGGCCACCAGCGTGCAGTACTGCGAGCCCCAGCGGCCCTGCTCCCTGGTGATCGGCCCTGGCAATCACCGCCGCTGGGAGATCAGCCTCCAGCCGGGCGAAGACCCGAAAGAGGCCGCGACGCCCGAAGGCACCTGGCAGCTGCTCGCGCGCTGGCTCGGCCCGGAGGACGGCACGCTGTGGCGCCAGTCCAGCTACCGCTTCCATGCGCTGGTGGCCGAACGCTGGCGCGTGGGCCGCGTGTTCCTGGCCGGCGATGCGGCGCACATGCAGCCACCGTTTCTGGGACAGGGCATGTGCCAGGGCGTGCGCGATGTGGCCAACCTGGGCTGGAAGCTGGCGGCGGTGCTGTCGGGCCAGGTGCAGGGCGAAGCGGCGGAGCGGCTGCTGGACAGCTATGGCACCGAGCGCAAGGCCCATGTGCGCGAGCTCACCAGCCGCATCAAGGGGGTCGGCGCCGTGATCTGCGAACGCGACGAGACCAAGGCCCGCGAGCGCGACGCACGCCTGCTGGCCGAGTGCGGCGGTGTGGTCAGGGACACGCCGCGCCAGGACATCCTGCCCCCGCTGGTGGGTGGACTCGTCACCACCACGCCCGGTGCGGGCACGCTGTTTCCGCAACCCCGCATGGCGACCGCCGACGGGGTGGGCGAACTGATGGACGAGCGCGCCGGTCGTGGCTGGCGCCTGGTGGGCGATGGCACGCTGCCGCTGGACGGTGTACCCGGCCTGACGCTGGTCGACCTGGCCCGGACGCCGGAAGCCGAAGGCGTGGTGGCTGCGTGGATGTCGCGCCACGGCGTCCATGCGGCCATCGTGCGGCCCGACCACTACACCTACGGTACGGCGGCCGATGCCGGCAGCCTGTCGGCGCTGATCGCCCAATGGCGCGCGCGCTGAGCATCCGCGCAATAGAAGCCCGCGCCCCAACCCAATGACCCCGACATGACCACCACTGCAACACCCATCGTCTTCACCAACGTCCGCATCTTCGACGGCAGCGGCGCCCCGCCCTTCGCCGGCGAGGTGCGCGTGGAAGCCAACCGCATCACCGCCGTCGCGCGCGACGGAGCGCACGTCCCGCACGAGAACGCCCGCGTCATCGACGGCGGCTCGGGCGTGCTGATGCCCGGCCTCACCGAGGCCCACGCCCACCTGACCTGGCCCACCAGCGTGGAGCAGTTCGTGCCCGGCATGAGCCTGCCGCCCGAAGAGCTCACGCTCACCGCCGCGCGGAATGCGCGCATCCTGCTCGATCACGGCTTCACCAGCGCCTACTCGGCCGGCGCACTGGGCAAGCGCATCGAACCAGCCCTCAAGGCGATGATTGACTCGGGCGGCATGCCGGGACCGCGCCTGGTGGCCTCATCCCTCGAACGGGAGCCGCCCAACGACGGCGCCCTCGACCCCGGCAAGGTCGACGAGCACGGCGCCGGCCCGGCGAACGTGGCCGCGTTTGTGCGGGGCTGCAAAGACATCGGTGCCCAGGCGGTGAAGTTCCTGATCTCCGGGGAGAGCGCGCTCAAGCCCGGCGCCAGCCAGCAACTGCTCTACACCGAAGAGGAGCTGATGGCCGCCGGCGAAGCCGCCCGCGAGCACGGCCTGTGGCTCACCGGCCATGCCCACGCCGCCGCGGCCGTCAAGCTGGGGGTGAAGGCCGGCTTCCGCGTGCTCTACCACTGCACCTATGCGGACGACGAGGCACTGGACCTGCTGGAGGCCGCCCGCGGACAGGTGTTTGTGGCGCCGAGCATCGGCATCATCCAGGCCACGCTGGACGCCACCCCGCCGCCCCACTTCGACATGACGCACATGAAGCAGGATGCGGCCGAGGTGCTGGCCCGGCAGAAAGCGCTGGTCCCGGAGCTGCGCAAGCGCGGCGTGCGTCTGCTGCCTGGCGGCGACTACGGCTTCCCGTTCAACCCCAACGGCCGCAACGCCTGGGACCTGAAACTGTGGGTGCGCCACTTCGGCTACACCCCGGCCGAAGCCCTGCACGCAGCCACCGCCCTGGGTGGGGAGATCATGGGCCAGAGCCATGAACTGGGCCGGGTCCAACCCGGCTACCTCGCCGACCTGCTGCTGGTCGAAGGCGATCCGACGGCGGACGTGGCGATCCTGCAGAACCGGCACGCGCTCAAGGCCATCATGAAAGACGGGCGCTTCCACAAGGAACCGGCATGACCGCTCGCGCATCCCGCGGCCACGTGGCCGCCCTGATGGTGGCGCACTGCGCGGGCATGATCGACCTGGTGGCCCTGCCGGTCTGGGTGGGCGCGCTGGTGCAGCACCAGCAGCTCGACCCGCAGCAAGCCGGCATGCTTGTCTCGCTGTTCCTGATCGGGGCCGTGGTGGCCAGTGTGGGCCTGGCTCCGCGCCTGCAGCGCCTGCGGCCGCGCACGGTGGCTGCACCGGCCTACGCCCTGGCCGCCGCGGCCTTCGGACTGATGGCGTCGGTGCTCACCATGCCCGCCATGGTCATTGGGCACGCCATCGCAGGCCTGGGCGTGGGGGCCGGCCTGAGCATCACCCACGGCACCATCGCCCGCAGCGAACGGCCGCACCGGCTCTTTGCGCTCGTGGGCATTGCACTGGGCGTGTTTGCGGTGGTCTTCCTCGGCGGCTCCGCGCAGCTGGTGGCCCGCCTGGGAACGGCGTCGCTCTTCACCGCCTTTGCCGTCGTGATGGCACTGGCTGCGTTGGCCTGCGGGCTGGGCTTTCCGACTGCGGCTGGCGAATCGCAAGAGCGCCGGGCCGCGCCGGCGAGCCGATTGTCGAGCACCGTGTGGTTGGGCATCGCGGGCATCTGCGCGATGTCTCTGGCCCAGGCCATGACGTTCAGCTTTGCCGAGCGCGTGGGCCAGCACCGAGGCTTCGGGCTTGACGCGATCACGGGTGTGCTGATCGCGCTGGGCCTGGTCAACCTGACGCCGGCCGCGCTGGCCGCGCTGCTTGAACGGCGCCTGCCCGCCCGCCAGGTGGTGCGCATCGGGCCGGTGGTCCAGGCGCTGGTGGGGTTCACCGTGATGACGGCCAGCGGCTTCGCGCCCTGGGCGGTGGCGATGTGCCTGTTCTCGGCGGTGATGATCTTCACCCACACCTTCGCCTTCGGCATGCTCGCCGGTCTCGATCCGAGCGGTCGCGCCTTGGCCGCGACGCCCGCCATGCTGATGACCGGTTCAGCGCTCGGCCCGGTGATCGGCGGTACCCTGGTGAAGTTCCACGGTTATGAGGCCGTGGGTCTGGCGATGCTGGTCGTCGGCGGGGTTGCCGCGATCTGCCTGCACCTGGCAGGACGCACGCCCATAGCCACCCGGAGCCTTGCATGAACGACGACCTTGCGAACCGCCTGCGCGCCCTGGGCACCGGCTTCAACCTGCCCGAGGTGCAGGCGCTGTACGAACCGCTGCTCGCGGCCCAGCCGCGCGACGGCGTGGCGGTGCACGCCGACCTGGCCTATGGCCCGCACGAACGCCACCGCCTGGATGTGTTTGCACCACAGAACACGTCGGGGGCTGCGCCGGTGCTGGTGTGGCTGCACGGCGGCGGCTTCATCCGCGGCGACAAGCGGGCCCGCGCCAACCTGGGCTTCTGGGGCGCGCGCGAGGGCTTTGTCACCGTTTTGCCCAACTACCGCCTTGCGCCCGAGAGCCGCTGGCCCAGCGGCGCAGAAGACGTGGTGGCGGTGTGGCGCTGGCTGCAGACCGGGGCCGAGCGCTTCGGCGGCGACGCGCGGCGCACCGTGCTGGCGGGCGAGTCGGCCGGTGCCGCCCATGTGGCGGCGGCCACGCTGATGCGGCGCTTCCAGCCTGCGGGCTGGCACATCGCCGGCGCGGCGCTGTTCTCAGGGCCCTACAACGCCCGCATGGAAGCGCTCTCGCGGGCGGCGCTGGGCGTGCCCACACCCGATCCGCGCAACGACGCCTACTTCGGCACCGATCCCGCGGTGATCGACGCGGCGAGCACCGCCGAACAGGTCGATGCCGCGCCCTTCCCGCTGTGGATCAGCTTTGCCGAGCGCGACCTGCTGACGATGCAGGTGCAGGCCGGCGAGCTGTTCGCGCGCCTAGTCTCGCGCCACGGCTTCACGCCCGAGCTGCGCTGCGTGCGCGAGCACAACCATTTCTCGGGCGGCTTCAGCTTCGGCACCAGCGACACCAGCGTGAGCGAACCGCTGGCGGATTTCGTGCGCCGTTGTGCGGCCCGCGGCGCCGCGGGCTGAGACCCGGCGGGTCAGAACACCTCGGTGTCGACCTCGCTGTTGGCCTGCGCGTTGTAGCGGTCGCCGTGCACGGTGTGTTGGTTGATCAGCGCGTTCAGGCGCGCGATCACCTCGGCGGACAGCTTCACCTCGGCAGCGCCGATGTCGTCCATCAGGTGCTCCACGCTCGTCGTGCCCGGAATGGGCAGGATGTCCTCGCCCTGGTGCAGCAGCCAGGCGATGGCCAGCTGCGACGGCGTGCAGCCGACCTCCGCCGCGATGGCGTTGTAGGCCGGCAGCAGGGCCTGGTTCTTCGCGTAGTTCTCGGGCGAGAAGCGCGGCATGCTGCGGCGGATGTCCTTGGCATCGAAGGCGCTCACGTCCATCGGGCCGCACAGGAAACCGCGCGCCACCGGGCTGAAGGCAACGAAGCTCACGCCCAGTTCGCGGCAGGCCTGCAGCACCGCGATCTCGGGGTTGCGCGACCACAGCGAGTACTCGGTCTGCAGCGCGGCTATCGGGTGCTCGGCATGCGCCTTGCGCAGCGTGGTGGCCGAGACTTCGGAGAGGCCGATGCTGCGGATCTTGCCTGCGCGCACCAAGTCGGCCAGCGCGCCGACGCTCTCCTCGATGGGCACCTTCTTGTCCCAGCGGTGCAGATAGTAGAGGTCGATCACGTCGGTCTGCAGGCGGCGCAGCGCGTCTTCGCAGGTGGCCTTGATGGTTTCGGGGCGGCCGTCGATCACGCGCACCTTCACGCCCTGTTCGTTGGGCACGCCCTGCATGCCGCACTTGCTGGCCAGGGTGAACTTCGAGCGGTGCTTCGACAGGTATTTGCCCACCAGCGTCTCGCTGGCGCCAAAGCCGTAGAGCGCCGCCGTGTCGAAGTGGGTGACACCCGCGTCCAGCGCCGCCAGCAGCACGCGCTCGGCCTGTTGTTCGGAAACAGGCGCGCCGTAGGCATGGCAGATGTTCATGCAGCCCAGGCCGATGGCCGAGACCGTGAAAGAACCGAGTTGGCGTTGTTGCATGGGTGGGCTTTCGAAAAAGAGGAAATCAGAGCACCTGCAGGTCGCGCACGAAGATGACTTCGCAGGCGCCGGCGCCGGTGTCGTTGCGGGTGAGCGAACTGCGCCAGCGCCAGCCGTCGTTGCCGCGTGCTTCGACCAGCCAGCCGTCGATGCGAACGACCTGCCCGGGCCGCACGTCCTTGAGGCGGCGCTCAATCGTGCCGTCGGCGGGGATCATGTGCATGTTCGCGCTGGACTGCTCGATCTCCTGGCGCGGGATCGGGAACTCGTCGACGCGCCAGTAGTAGAAGCGGCTGGACTGGCTGATCTTCACCTTGTCGAGTACCGCGCTGTCCGACATCGGCCCCCAGCCCAGGGCCAGATCGACCGGAGAGAGATCGGCCTCGCGGTCGCTGCGGTAGGTCTCGCTGGCCAGCACCCGGGCCTCGATGCGGAAGTCCTGCAGCGGCTGCAGGGTGTAGCCCTTGAAGGCAAAGACGTCCGAACTGGTGTCGCCCTGCCGCGGCTCCGCGGCAGCGACCACACCCGGGCCGGTGCTCACCGGCCGGTTCTGCAGGTGCTGCCAGAGACCGAAACCGATCAGGGCAGCGAAGGCGAGGGTTTTCCAGTTCATCCGTGAAGGATATCGCCGCCCCCGCCCTCAAGGATCACGCGTTCAGCTGTTGTTCCAGCTGGTGCAGCACCTGGTAGCAGTTGAACACCTTGGCCACGCTGGAATTCGGCTCGCGGCCTTCCTTGATCGCGGCGAAGAACTCGCGGTCTTGCAGCTCGATGCCGTTCATGGACACCGCCACCTTGGACACGTCGATCTTTTCTTCCTTGCCGGTGAACAGGTCGTCGTAGCGCGCGATGTAGGTCGCGGTGTCGCCGATGTAGCGGAAGAAGGTGCCCAGCGGGCCGTCGTTGTTGAAGGACAGCGAGAGCGTGCAGATCGCGCCGTTGGCGGCTTTGAGCTGGATGCTCATGTCCATGGCGATGCCCAGCACGGGGTGGATCGGGCCCTGGATGGCGTTGGCCTGCACGATGGGGCTGTTGCACTGGTAGGCGAACAGGTCCACGGTGTGCGCCGCGTGGTGCCACAGCAGGTGGTCGGTCCAGCTGCGGGCCTGGCCCAGCGCGTTGGTGTTGGTGCGGCGGAAGAAGTAGGTCTGCACATCCATCTGCTGGATGTTGAATTCACCGGCCGTGATCTTCTGGTTCACGTACTGGTGGCTGGGGTTGAAGCGGCGGGTGTGGCCGCACATGGCCACCAGGCCGGTCTGCTTCTGCAGCGCCACCACGTCTTGCGCGCCCTTGAGGCTGTCGGCCAGCGGGATCTCAACCTGCACGTGCTTGCCGGCCTTCAGGCAGGCGATGGTCTGCTCGGCGTGCATCTGTGTGGGGGTGCAGAGGATGACGGCGTCCACTTCCTTCAGCGCCAGGCTGTCTTCCAGCTTGGTGGTGATGTGTTTGATGCCGTACTTGTCGGCCACTTCCTTGGTCTTCTCCAGGTCGCGGCTGATCAGCGACACGACTTCAACGCCGTCGATGTTCTTGATGCCGTCCAGGTGCTTGATGCCGAAAGCGCCGGCGCCGGCGAGGGCTACTTTGATGGTCATGGTGTGTTCCTTACGCGTTCTCAAGAATCAGGTGGCCCACAGCGGTGTTGCTGGCGGGCACATGGTAGAAGCGGTGCTTGACGACAGGCGCAGGCCCCTGGACCTTGCCGTCGACGATGTCGGACATGGCGCCGCGGGCGATCAGCCACATCACGAGCTCGATGCCTTCGCTGCCGGCCTCGCGCACGTAGTCGATGTGCGGCGTGTCGGCGCAGCCCACGGGGTCGGCGATCATCTTGTCGAGCCAGGCGTTGTCCCACTCGCGGTTGATCAGGCCGGCGCGCGCGCCTTGCAGCTGGTGGCTCATGCCGCCCGTGCCCCAGATGTGCACGTTCAGGTTGTCGTCGTAGCTCTCCACCGCCTTGCGGATGGCCTGCCCCAGCATGAAGCAGCGCTTGCCCGAGGGCACCGGGTACTGCACCACGTTGACCGCGAACGGGATCACCGGGCAGGGCCAGGCGTCCTTCTTGGGGTCCAGCTCGCCGCACATCAGCGACAGCGGCACGGTCAGGCCGTGGTCCACGTCCATCTTGTTGACGATGGTGAGGTCGAAGTCCTGCTGGATGACCGACTGCGCGATGTGCGAGGCCAGATCGGGGTGACCGATCACCTTCGGCACCGGGCGTGGGCCCCAGCCTTCGTCGGCCGGCGTGAACTCGGCCGCCGTGCCGATGGCAAAGGTCGGAATCATCTCCAGGCTGAAGGCCGTGGCATGGTCGTTGTAGACCAAGAAGATGACGTCGGGCTTGTTGTCCTTCATCCACTGCTTGGAGTAGTCGTACCCCGCGAACAGCGGCTTCCAGTAGTCCTCTTTGGTCTTGCCCAGGTCCATGGCCGCGCCGATGGCGGGCACGTGCGACGTGAAAACGGATGCGGTGATTTTTGCCATGGTCAAGCCTTCTTTGCTGCGGCGCCGGAGCCCTGGGGCTGGCGGTGCGCCTGCGCGGTGCCGTCTTCGCCGATGTAGCGGTTGCCTTCGACGCTGCGGCCGCCGCTGATCATCATGTTGCGGTACTCCTCTTCGGTCATGCCGGTCATGGAGCCCGCCATCTGCTGGAAGCTCTTGCCGTCGGTGGCGCCGATCTTGGCCAGGAAGTAGATGTTGCCGCCCGTGCGCATGCACCAGTTGAGGTCGCGCGCCAGCACGGCCTGCTTCTGCTCTTCCGTCATCGCCCACTGGTCGAGGTAGGCACGCTCGTCGGCCTTGAATTTCTCGCGGTTCTCGGCCTTCATCAGGCTCATGCAGAACTGGTTGAGCCAGAAGCCTTTGCGGCTTTGTTCGGCGTCGAAGATGATCGTGCCGGGCACGTCCTTGTAGGGTTTGTCGAGTGCCATGGATGTCTCCTTTACTTGACTTCTTCGGGCCAGTACAGGCGCATCGGGTTGTCCACCAGCAGCTTGCGCTGCAGCTCGGCGGTCGGCGCAATCTGCGGGATGAAGTCGACCAGCAGGCCGTCGTCGGGCATGTGGTCTTTCAGATTCGGGTGCGGCCAGTCGGTGCCCCAGAGCACGCGGTCCGGGAACTCCTCGACCACCTTGCGCGCGAACGGCACCACGTCCTGGTAGGCGGCCTGCTCACCGTTCAAGGCCTTGGGTCCGGTGACCGACAGGCGCTCGGGGCAGCTGACCTTGCTCCACACGTTCTGGTGTTCGCGCATGAACTTCAGGAACAGTTCGAACTCGGGCCCGTCGATGGGCTTGCTCACGTCGGGCCGGCCCATGTGGTCCACCACCACCGTAGTCGGCAGCGCGGTGAAGAAGTCCCACAGCTCGGGCAGGTCCACGGCCTCGAAGTAGATGACCACGTGCCAGCCCAGCTTGTTGATGCGGCCGGCGATTTCCAGCAGCTCGTCCTTGGGCGTGAAGTCCACCAGGCGCTTGACGAAGTTGAAGCGCACACCGCGCACACCGGCGGCATGCAGCCGCTGCAGCTCTTCGTCCGTCACCGAACGCTTGACCGTGGCCACGCCACGCGCCTTGCCGCCGCTGGACACGCAAGCATCCACCATGGCGCGGTTGTCCGCGCCGTGGCAGGTGGCCTGCACGATCACGTTGCGAGCAAAGCCCAGGTGGTCGCGCAGCGCGTACAGCTCGTGCTTGCTGGCATCGCAGGGGGTGTACTTGCGCTCGGGGGCGTAGGGGAACTCGGCGCCGGGGCCGAAGACGTGGCAGTGCGCGTCAACGGCGCCAGCGGGCAGCTGGAACTTCGGCTTGGACGGACCGGTGTACCAGTCGAGCCAGCCAGCGGTTTTGGTGAAGTCACCGGAGGTGGGTTTGCTCATGGCGTCTCCTCAGTCGATATAGCGCAGGCCCTTGGCAGCCAGCGGTTCGCGCATCTTGTACATGTCCAGGCCCAGCACGCCGCTGGCCAGCTTGTCGCGCTTCTCGCCTTCGAAGCTCTCGCGCTTCTGCGCGGCGGCCAGGGTTTCGACCGCGCGGGCGGCGGGCACGCAGACCACGCCGTCGTCGTCGGCCACGATCACGTCGCCCGGGGTCACCAGCATGCCGGCGCAGACCACGGGGATGTTCACCGAGCCGATGGTTTCCTTGATGCAGCCCTTGCTGGAGATGCACTTGCTCCAGACCGGGAAGTTCATCTCGTTGAGCGTCTTCACGTCGCGCACGCCGGCGTCGATGATGAGTGCGCGGGCACCACGGGCCTGGAAGCTGGTGGCCAGCAGGTCGCCGAAGTAGCCGTCGGTGCACTCGGCCGTGATGGCCGCCACCACGATGTCGCCGGGCTGGATCTGTTCGGCCGCCACGTGCAGCATCCAGTTGTCGCCGGGGTGCAGCAGCACGGTCACGGCCGTGCCGCTGACCTGCACGCCGGTCTGGATCGGCCGCATGTAGGGCTTGAGCAGGCCGACGCGGCCCATGGCTTCGTGCACCGTGGCCGAGCCCAGCGCGGCCAGGCCATCGGCGGCTGCGCGGTCGGCGCGGTTGATGTTGCGGTAGACAACGCCCAGTTCGTACATGTTCTTTCTCCTCGGGTTCTGTGATGCTTACTTGCCGGCCGCCTTCAGGCGGGCGTCCAGGCGCGGGAACACGCGGCGCGCGTTGCCTTCGTAGACCTGGTAGCGCTGCTCGTCGCTCAGGTTGCCGGTGGCCTGCACGTAGCGCTTGGTGTCGTCGTAGTAGTTGCCGGTCTCGGGGTCGATGCCGCGCACCGCGCCGATCATTTCGGAGGCGAACAGGATGTTGCCCACCGGGATCACCTTGGTCAGCAGGTCGATGCCGGGCTGGTGGTAGACGCAGGTGTCGAAGAACACGTTGTTGAGCAGGTGATCCTTGAGCAGGGGCTTCTTCATCTCCTGCGCCAGGCCACGGAAGCGGCCCCAGTGGTAGGGCACCGCGCCACCGCCGTGCGGGACGATGAATTTCAGCGTCGGGAAGTCCTTGAACAGGTCGCCCTGGATCAGCTGCATGAAGGCCGTGGTGTCGGCGTTCAGGTAGTGCGCGCCAGTGGTGTGGAAGCAGGCGTTGCAGGACGTCGAGACGTGGATCATCGCGGGGATTTCGTACTCGACCATCTTCTCGTAGATGGGGTACCAGGACTTGTCGGTCAGCGGCGGGCTGGTCCAGTGGCCGCCCGAGGGATCGGGGTTGAGGTTCAGGCCCACGTTGCCGTACTGCTCCACGCACTTGACCAGCTCGGGGATGCAGGTGGCCGGGTCCACGCCGGGGCTCTGCGGCAGCATGGCCGCCGGCACGAAGTGGTCGGGGAACAACTGGCTCACGCGGTAGCAGAGCTCGTTGCAGATCGCGGCCCAGGTGGACGACACGTTGAAGTCGCCGATGTGGTGCGCCATGAAGCTGGCGCGCGGGCTGAAGATGGTGATGTCCGAGCCGCGCTCCTTCATCAGTTTGAGCTGGTTGGTCTCGATGGACTCGCGCAGTTCGTCGTCGCTGATCTTGAGGTCGGCGACCTTAGGGCTGACGGCCGGGTCCTTGATGCCGGCGATCTGCTGGTTGCGCCAGTTCTCCAGCGCCTTGGGGGCCGTGGTGTAGTGGCCGTGGCAATCGATGATGAGGGGCTTCTGCAGGCTCATGCGCGGGTCTCCTGGGTGCTTTCGGTGGTGGCGCATTCTGGTTCGGCCCTGTGAGCATCACAAGCGACATAACCCTCTACCAGATATCGCAAAAAATCATGAGACTACCCACTCATGCCGGGATGCGATACCTGACAGATGCCTGAGCGACTGACGCGCACGAAATGGCGCTGATAGATTGGCTACACAACACCAACACCCTGGAGACACACCATGCACCGCACCCTGCCCCGCCGCCGACTCTTTGGCCAGTGGACCGCCCTCGCCACCCTCGGCCTGCTGAGCGCCCTGCCGCTGGCCGCCCAGGCCCAGGCCTACCCCAGCCGCCCGATCCGGCTGGTGGTGCCCTTCACCCCCGGCGGCAGCACCGACATCCTGGCGCGCGCCATTGGCCTGGAACTGGGCAAGGCCTGGAACGCCTTGGTGGTGGTGGAGAACGTGCCCGGCGCAGGCGGTGCCATCGGCGCAGACAAGGTGGCCAAGGCCGCGCCGGACGGCTACACCCTGCTGATGGGCCACATCGGCACCCTCGCCGTGAACCCCAGCCTCTACCCCAAGCTGCCCTACAACCCGGTCAAGGACTTCGCGCCTGTGGCCTGGGTGGCCAACGTGCCCAATGTGCTGGTGCTGCACCCCGCAACCAAGGCCACGAACATGAAGGAGTTCGTGGCCTATGCCCAGGCCAACCCGGGCCGGCTGAACTACGGTTCGGGCGGCAACGGCAGCGCCGCCAACCTGGCGACCGAATACCTGAAGATGCGCACCAGCATCTCGCTGGTGCACATCCCTTACCGCGGCACGGCGCCCGCGGTGAACGACCTCGTGGCCGGCCAGACCCAGGTGCTGTTCACCGGTGTGCCCGCCGTCATCGCCCAGGTGCGCAACGGCCAGCTCAAGGCGCTGGCGGTGTCGGGCAAGGCGCGCGTCGAGGCGCTTCCCGACGTGCCCACCGTCAACGAGGCCCTGGGCCTCAAGGACTTCGAAGCCGACCAGTGGTACGGCGTGGTCGCGCCCGCCGGCACACCCGCCGACATCGTGGCCAAGCTCAACCAGGCGATCAACGCCGCGCTGAACTCGGCCGAGCTGAAGAAGCGCCTGGGCGCCGAAGGCGCGGTCGCCAACCCGACCACACCCGAGGCTTTCGGCAAGTACATCGCGTCGGAAATCGAGCGCTGGAAGCCGGTCATCACCTCCGGGCGGGTGAAGGTGGACTGACTCTGTCGTTTTCACATAACCAGACCCGAGCTATCGCAGAGTGAAATAATCAGGTCCTCACCGCAGGACCTGTATGGACCTCAAACAACTCGAATATTTCGTGCGCGTCGCCGAGCTGGGCAGCTTCACCCGGGCCGCCCTCGCGCTGGACGTGGCGCAGCCCGCCCTTTCGCGCCAGGTGCGTCTGCTGGAGGTCGAACTCCGGCAGAACCTGCTGATCCGCAACGGCCGCGGCGCCACGCCCACCGACGCCGGCAAGCTGCTGCTGGAACACGGCCGCGGCATCCTGCACCAGGTCGAGCGCGCGCGCGAGGAACTGGGCCGGGTGCGCGGTGCGCTGGCCGGGCGCGTGGCCATCGGCCTGCCGCCCAGCCTGGCGCGCGTGATGACGGTGCCGCTGACGCGCGCCTTCCGGACCCAGTTGCCCGAGGCCAGCCTGTCGATCAGCGAGGGCCTGTCGGCGACCATGCAGGAATGGCTGCATACCGGCCGGCTGGACATCGCCGTGCTCTACAACGCCACGCCAGCGCCCGACATCGAGATCACGCCGCTGATGGAAGAGGAGCTGATGCTGGTGCAGCCGCGCCCGCCCGGACTGGCCGAAGAACCGCCGCCACCCCCTGTGCCGCTGGCCGAGGTGGCTGCGCTGCCGCTGGTGATCCCGAGCCGGCCCAACGCGCTGCGCATGCATGTGGAGGCCGAGATGGCCGCCATCGGCCTGCGGCCCAACGTGGCGCTGGAGATCGACGGTGTCTCGGCCATCCTCGACCTGGTGGCCGATGGCGCGGGTGCGGCCCTGCTCTCTCGCCAGGCGGTGATTTCATCGATCCGGCCTTCGGCCTACCGCATGCGCCCGATCGAACCGCGTCTGCGCACCCGGGTGAGCCTGGCCACCAGTTCGCAGCGCCCGGCCACGCTGACGCAGCGCGCGGCGTTGGACCTCATCGCCCAGGTGCGCGCCGACCTGGGGCTCTGAACGGGCCGGTCAGCCCAGCCAGCCGGCGCTGTGGCGCAGCAGCCAGAGCAGGCCGCTGAGCGTGAAGAAGGAAGCCATGGTGCCCACCAGCAGCGCCGCCGAAGCCAGGCCCTCGTGGCCATGGCGCTGGGCCAGGATGGTGTAGATGCCCATCATCGGCATGGCACCGGTCAGCAGCAGCGCCACCTTCAGCTGTGGATCACCGATCGGCACCAGCCAGGTCATCACGGCCAGCAGGCACAGCGGGTGCAGCACCAGCTTGCCCACGCCAATCTGCGCCACCGCCGTGCGCAGGCCCTGCAGCTGCAGGCCCACCAGGCTGCCGCCGATCACGAACAGCGACAGCGCGCTGCTGGCCTGCGCGAACAGCGTGACCGTGCGCGAGACCGGCGACGGCATGGGAACGCCCAGCGCCGACACCAGGAAGCCCGCCACGATGGCGATGATCAGCGGGTTGCGCACCAGGCCCTGCAGCGTCTGCAGAACCACCTGGCGCCAGTGGCCGGCCTCATGGCGTTCCATGTCGGCCAGCGCCAGCAGGATGGGGATGATCAGCAGGTTCTCCACCACCATGTTCAGCGCCAGCGCCACACCCGCCACGGGTGCGCCCAGCGTGAGCAGCAGCACCGGGTAGCCCACATAGCCGCTGTTGGGGCAGGACATGCCCATGGCCAGGATGGCCGAGCGGGCCATGCCTTCATGCGCCACCTTGCGGTACCAGAGCACGGCGCCGCCCAGCAGGATCAGGCTGCCCAGCGCGTAGGCCGCGAGGTAACGGCCGTTGAAGATCTCGCCCACGCTGCGTTGCGACAGCGCGTTGAACAGCAGCGCCGGCAGCGCGAGGTTGATGACGAACTTGCCGAACACGCGCATGTCGGCGCGATCGAACAGGCCACCACGCGTGGCGAGGTAGCCCAGGGCGATGCAGAGGTAGATCGGGCCGGTGATGGCCAGGATGTCGAGCATGTGAGGTCAGGCAGGTTTCCAGCGCAGGGCCGCCCCAAGCGGAAACCGCGCCCCCTTGGGGGGCAGCGACCCGCGCAGCGGTGGAGCGTGGGGGTCAGTCAATCGTCGTTCGCGGCGGGACGGTGGGCGAGCAGTTGGTCCGCGTAGTCCTTCCACGGCGGATTGGGACCCAGCCCCGCGAAGTGCCCCGCCCGCGCCTGCGCCGCCATCCAGTCGTGCTTCTGCGCGATGGCCGCCGCCATGAAGGGCTCGAAGCCGGCCTCGCGCACGGTGTTCGCCACCTCGCGCATCTCCTCGGCGCGGCGCTTGCCGTGCTGCGCCACGCGGCTGAAGAAGTAGGCGCCCTGCTTAGTCCAGTCGATGCCGGGGAAGGTTTCCTGCAGCGTGGCGATCATCGCGTCCTCGACGCCGTAGTGCCGCGCGGTGGCGTAGCTCTCGATCACCAGCGCTTCCAGGCCCTTGATCATCACGCTGCGGCACATCTTGGTGGCCGAGGCGATACCCAATCGCTCGCTAGTGACCTTCGCATCCATGCCCAGCGCGGCCAGCACCGGCTGTAGGCGCGCGGCGTATGCACCGCCCAGCAGCACGGGCACGCGGATGCCGTAGGGCGGCACCGAGGTCATGACACCGGCCTCGACGTAGTGCGCGCCGGCCGCGTCGATCAGCGCCGCGGCCTTCTGCTTGGTGCCGGGCGAGGCGGAGTTGAGGTCGAGGAACACGCTGCCGGGCCGGATGTGCGGCGCCACCGCCTCGGCCACCGCCAGCGTGTTGCTCGCCGTGACCGCCGAGATCACCAGCGTGGCCTGGGCGCAGAGCGCGGCCGCACTGTCGCAGGCCACCACACCGGCGGCGGCCGCGTGGGCCAGCGGTTCCGCTCGCTGCGCCGGATCGGCGAACTTCAGGTCCCAGGCGCCGGTCCAGGCAGCATGCGCCTGCAGACCCGCCGTGAAAACACGGCCCACCTCGCCGTAGCCGATCAAGCCGATGCGCACATCGCTCATGCCGCGTCCTCTTTACTGTTTGGGAATGCCCGCTTTTTCGATCACAGCGCCCCAGCGCTTGATGTCCGAGGCCAGCAACTGCGCGGCCTCGTCGGGGGTGCTGGCATCGGCGTCGATGTTCAGGTCGGCCAGCTTCTTCTTCACCTCGGGCTTGGCCAGCGCGGCCACGATGTCCTTGTGCAAGCGGTCGATCACCGGGCGCGGCGTCTTGCCGGGCACCGCCAGCGCGTTCCACGACGAGGCCTGGAAGTCTTTGACGCCCTGCTCCACCGCGGTGGGCACCTCAGGCAGGATGCTCGAACGCTTCTTGCCGGTGACGGCCAGGGCGCGGAAGGCGCCGGCCTTGATCTGCGTCAGCGTGGGCCCGAGGATCTCCACGCCCACGTCCACCTGCTTGCCGCGCAGCGCGCCGACCAGCTCCGGCGTCGCCTTGAACGGCACGACCTGCGCGTCGATGCCGGCGCTGGACTTGAACAGCTCGGCCGCCAGGTTCTGCGTGCTGCCAATGTTGATGCTGCCGATGTTGAGCTTGTTGGGGTTGGCCTTGGCGAAGGCAACCAGCTCGCCCAGGGTCTTGAACGGCGACTCGGCCGGCACCACCACCACCAGGTCGAAAGTGCCCAGGGTCGAGACCGGCGCCAGGTCCTTGAGCGTGTCGTAGGGCAGGCTCTTGAACAGGCTGGCCGTGACGGCGGTGCCGTTGGACATCAGGAACATCGTGTGGCCGTCGGGCTCGGCGCGCGCCACCGTGTCGGCCGCCACCACACCGCCCGCGCCGGGCCGGTTCTCGATCGTCACCGGCTGGCCCAGCGAGGTGCTGAGCTCGGCACCCACGATGCGGGCCGTGAGGTCACCCGCACCGCCCGCGGCGAAGGGCACCACGATGCGCAGGGGCTTGCTCGGGAAGGTCTGCGCCTGCGCGGCAGGCGCGATGCCCAGCGCAGACAGCGCCAGGGCCGATGCCAGCAGGCTGCGGCGCAGCGGTGAAACGGAACGGCTCATGGAAGTCTCCTTTTGTGGTTGGATGGTCGGGAACGAGGATCAATGTACCGAGCAGCAAAAAGGCCCGCAATCACTTGCGGGCCCATTCAGCTATTCAAGGTCTCGATAGCCGGTGCGGCTCATCACAGGCGCAGCACGAACAGCGTGATCGAGGGAAACGCCACCAGGATGGCGGTGCGCACGAAATCGCTGGTCACGAAGGGCAGGATGGCGCGGTAGGTGTGGGTGATGGGCGTGTCCTTGGCCATCGAATTGATGACGAACAGGTTCATGCCCACCGGCGGCGTGATCAGCCCCACCTCCACCACGATCAGCACCAGGATGCCGAACCAGATGGCCAGCTCTTCGGGCGGCAGGCCAAAGTCCAGCGCCATGATGATGGGGAAGAACACCGGGATGGTCAGCAGGATCATGGACAGCGAATCCATGAAGCAGCCCAGGATGACGTAGAGCACCAGGATGGCGACCAGCACCAGGATCGGGCTCAGGCCCCAGCCGGCCACCGCGCCTGCGGCTTCCTGCGGCAGCTGCGACAGCGCCAGGAAGGTGTTGTAGAGACCGGCACCCAGAACGATCATGAAGATCATGCCGGTGGCCACGGCTGTGCCCAGCACCGAGTCCAGCAGGGTCTTGCGGTTCAGACCGCCGCTGGCCCAGGCCGCGATGCCGGTGCAGAAGGCACCGATGGCCGCGCCTTCGGTGGGCGTGAAGATGCCGGAGTAAATGCCGCCGACGACCACCAGGAAGATGGCGATCACGGGCCAGGTGGCGATGGTCGCGGCCCAGCGCTCCTTCATCGGCATCGGTGCCATCGTGCCCATCTCCTGCGGCTTGAGGCGCGCATAGATGGCGATGGTGATCATGTAGCCGATGGCGGCCAGGATGCCGGGCACGAAGGCGGCCAGGAACAGCTTGGCGATGTTCTGCTCGGTCAGGATGGCGTAGATCACCAGCACCACCGATGGCGGGATCAGGATGCCCAGCGTGCCGCCGGCCGCGAGACACGCGGTGGAGATGCCACCGGCATAGCCGGCGCGCTTGAGTTCGGGCAGGGCCACCTGGCCCATGGTGGCCGCGGTGGCCAGCGAAGAACCGCAGATGGCGCCAAAGCCGGCACAGGCGCCCACAGCCGCCATCGCCACGCCGCCCTTGCGGTGGCCGATCCAGGCCTCGGCCGCCTTGAACAGCGCGCGCGAGAGACCGCCCAGCGCCGCGAACTGCCCCATCAGCAGGAACAGCGGGATCACCGACAGGTTGTAGTTGGAGAAGGTGGTGAACGTGACCTGCTTGAGCTGGTTCAGGATCGGGTCGGCATTGCCGTAGATGACCCAGGAGCCACCCAGGCCGCACAGCAGCATGGACAGGCCGATCGGCACCCGCACGAAGATCAGCAGCAGAAGAAAGGGAAAGGACCAGAGGGCCAGTTGGATGTTGCTCATGATGTTCAGGCGCTGGTTCTCAGTGGCTCACATTGGCTTCGACGGTCCAGCCCTTGGGCTCGGACGCCAGGCCCAGTCGGGTCAGGGTCTTGGCGACGTAGCAGATGCAGCCGATCACCGCACCCACCAGGCAGAACGCGTAGGCCCACCAGATGGGCATCTGCAGGATGAAGGTGGTCTCCAGGTACTCCTTCTTCTCCAGCATGCCTTCCCAGAGCTTCCAGGTCAGCACCAGCCACACCAGCAGCATGGCCACATCGCTGAACAGGTCGACCGCCTTCTTGAACACGTTGGGCATGTGCATGTAGAGCAGGTCCACCGTGGCATGCCCCCCGCGCAGGTAGCACCAGGGCAGGAAGTAGAAGATGGCGATGCCCACGCCGACCTCGACCAGCTCGAAGTCGCCGGGCACGGGGCCCAGACCCAGCCCGATCAGGGCCCGCCCCGCCACACTCGCCACCACCATCAGAGTCAGCGCCACCAGCACGATCCCGCCAATGATGGCGGTCCAGTTGGCCAGGCGATAAATGAAAGAAATCATCCTCGGGTCCTTTGTTGTCTTGAGCGCCACGGGGCGCCCATTGTCTCTCACACGGTCTGCGCCCGCCCTTGGGGCGGCGCGCGAGACTCTAGCTCATGATTTCACATGGGTAAACCGTTTTCTCATTGAGAAACCGGAAACCAGGGCATCCCGCTTCTTATTTGTTCTGCTTCGCCACCAGGGCGCGGGCCTCGGCCGCCAGTTTGGCGCCATCGATGCCCTTGCCCTTCATTTCCGTCACCCAGTCGGACTCGACCACCGACGCGGTGCGGCGCCAGCGCTGGGTCTCGGCCACGTCGAGTGCCACCAGGTTGTTGCCGGCCTTCTGAGCCATGGCCAGACCGACCTTGTCGGCCTCATCCATGGTGCGACCAAAGGCGGCGGCCAGCTCGATGCCCGAGTTGTTGTCGATCACCTTCTTCAGGTCGGCCGGCAGCTTGTCGTAGGACGCGCGGTTCATCACAAGGGCAAAGGTCTGGGTGAAAAGACCATCCTTGCCGGCGAAACTGGTGTGGTTCTTCACCAGCTCGGGGAGCTTGATGGAAGGCGCCACTTCCCAGGGCACGGTCGCCCCATCGATCACGCCCTTGGACAGGGCCTCGGTGACGGCCGGCACCGGCATGCCCACCGGCGTGGCGCCCAGCTTGACCAGCATGTTGTTGATGATGCGCGAGCCGCCACGGATCTTCATGCCGCGCAAGCTCTCCAGCCCCGCCACCGGCTGCTTGGTGTGGAACAGGCCGGGGCCGTGGGTGTGGGCCGCCAGCAGCTTGACCGACTTGAACTCGTCGGCGGCGTTCTTCTCCACGTACTCGTGGAAGGCGCGCGAGCACTTCTCGGGGCCGCCGCTGCACATGAACGGCAGCTCGAACACCTCGGACTTGTTGAAGCGGCCCGGGGTGTAACCCAGCACCGTCCAGGTGATGTCGGCCACGCCATCGCGCGCCTGGTCGAACAGCTGGGGCGGCGAGCCGCCCATCTGCATGGCGTGGAAGTCCTGGATCTTGATGCGGCCACCCGACTCGGCCTCGATCTTGCGGGCCCAGGGAATGATGGCCTTGGCCGGGATGGCGGCCTGCGGGGGCAGGAACTGGTGCAGACGCAGGGTGACGGTCTGGGCCTGGGCCAGACCGGAGAAACCAAGGGAAGCCAGCGCGATCAGCGCGCCGCGGCGAAGCATGTTCATGAAACGAAATCCAGGGGGAAAAGGTGAAATCCAATCGGCTGCTTCCGGAATCCGGAAGAACGGCCGCACTGTGCGCGCTTTGCCACCTATTGAAAAGTGGCAAGTGCGACTTTCAGCTATGCCGGTTTGCTCTGTACCAGACGGTTAATTGGGTGTGGCAGCGGAGGCAAAATCCACCTGGCCTTGCGGTGTGGCAGGGACGGCGGCCACCGAATACAGCGCGCCCGGCGCATTGCGGGTCTTGAGGAACTCTCCCAGCGGCAAGCCCTTCATTGCGGCGTAAAGGTGCAGGTTGCTCACGCCAACCACCGCGCCCAGCTTCTCCAGCACAAAGAAGATCGCGCCATATTGAATGAGCCCGCGCCAGTCGCGCCGGCGCACCAGGTCGCGCTCCTCGTCGTTCAGCTGCGCCCGCTCGAACGCGGCTTCCGGGTCTTCCAGGAAAGCCGCGCGGTGCGCGGGTTGCACCATGGCGTGCAGGAACCGGTTCAGCCGCTGGGCCTTGACGCTGCGCGCCAGAGTGTACGGATAGGTGCCCTCCAGCCGCTCGGCGCCCCGGGTCTGCAGCGCGATCTTGTCCTGCTGGCGGCGGATCTCGCCCGCCACGGCGGGCTGTGCCTGGTTTTCGTACACGGCGGTGGCAATGCCGGTCATCGACGGCAGGTAATACGCCTGGTGCCGCTTGGTGACCGAGGCCGATAGCGCGCCGCGCATCACCAGCCACATGATCACTTCGGCCCCCTCGACGCCGCCCAGCTCGGCCAGTTCGGCCTGCGTCAGGTCGGCCAGGCGCTCGGGGTCCTTCTCGATCAGCTCCAGGAACTGGTGGTCCCAGGGCACGTTGTTGAAGCCGCAGCGTTCGCCATGCACCTGGTGCGACAGGCCGCCTGTGGCGACGATGGCCACGCGCAAGTCATCGGGGTAACTCTCGATGGCCCGGCGCAGCGCCTTGCCCAGCTCGTAGCAGCGGCGGGCCGTGGGCATGGGGAACTGCAGCACCCCGATCTGCAGCGGAATGATGGGCAGCGGCCAGCCCTGTTCGCCGTGCGGCAGCAGCACCGACAGCGGCGAGAAGCAACCGTGGTCCAGCGGCTTGCCTTGGAAGAAGGACAAGTCGAACGAGTCGGCCATGACCGAAGCGCCGATATGCGCCGCCAGCGCCGGGTGGCCGTCGATGCCCGGAATGCCGCGCACGCCGCCGCCCTCGTCCGCCACGGCCCAGCGCTCGCCTACGCCCAGCGCGAAGCTGGAATAGTGGTCTAGGAAGAAGGAACTGATGTGGTCGTTGTAGACCACCACCAGCGCATCGGGCTTCTGCTCGGCCAGCCACCGGCGGGACGGCTCGAAGGCCTCGAAGATCGGCGCCCAGACCGGGTCGCTCTGTTTGGCCGCGTCGTGCGCGAATCCGATGGTGGGGGTGTGCGAGGCGGCGACGGCGCCGACGATGGTGGCCATGAAACGGTGTCTCCTGAAGTCCGCCGGCTTGCGATATGTCAAACCGGCCTGGGCGCGGATTCTGGTGACGCGCTGACGGTCTGTGCAGATGCCCAGTGAGCCACCGCGATAACCCAGTGACATCCCCCGCTGCGGTCGAAGGAGACTCAAGAGGGCCAACCATGATCAGGATTGGTTATCGCACCCCGCGACGCGCCATCTTCTTGCGGTCGCGGCGCTTGCCTAAAGTGAGTTGCATTCTTGTTTCTAGCCAGACCGAGAACCGGTCCATGACCACCAAAGGAGACCACCATGCAACGATCTTTCAAGCGGCGCACCCTCGCAGCCACCATCGCCACGCTATGCGCCACCGGCCTGACCGCCGCCTGGGCCGACGCCAGCCCCGATGCAGGAGCCCGGAGCGACCGGACCCCAGGCCAGCGCACAGGCACCCATGACCGCCAGTTGGCCTTCGACGCGGCGAAATACACCACGATCACCGTCACGCTGGACGGCGTGGCCACGCCGGTGCGCTGGTACCGCGAGGTGTGTTACGTGGGCCAGCCGATGGCGCTGGCACCCCAGCAACCCGCGCTCGGCCCGCCGATCCAGGTCGACAACCAGGCCTGCGGCTACCAGAACATGAACATCTTCGTGCGCGAGGCCGACGCCTCACGGCGCGACAACGCCATCCTGCTCAACGTCAACAACAGCGGCTGGTTCGCCAGCTACCAGGGCGGCCTGGGTGGCTGGGATGGCGTGGCCCCCATCACCAGCACCAACTACCGCGGCGCCGATATCGTTGCTGGCCGCAGCTACACCAGCACCAGCGACACCGACAAGATCGGGGCGGCGCTCAAGCGCGGCATGGTCTACATCAACAGGCCTCCCGCAGCCGGGGCGCCACGGCCCCCACAGGCGTCTACGGCGACGGTGTCTACCAGGGCAAGGCGCCCGCCGCCATCGTCGACGCCAAGGCGGCCGTGCGCTACCTGCGCCTGAACGACAACCGCATGCCGGGCAATGCCGAACGCATCGTGGTCAACGGCACCAGCGGTGGCGGCGCGCAGGCCACCCAGCTCGCGGCCACCGGCGACCACGCAGACTACCTGCCCTACCTCCTGGCCACCGGCGCCGCCGGGATCGACGCACGGGGCCGGAGCCTGATCAGCGACAGCGTCTTCGCAGTGGTGGCCTACTGCCCGATCCAGGACATGGGCAGCGCCGACATGGCCTACGAATGGATGTTCAACGTCCTGGGCACACGCTCGAAAGTCTCGGCCGACCAAAAGGCGGGGCTGATCGTCGACCCCAGTGGCCAGGAAATCGTGCGCGCGGCCAACCCCGACCCGGCCGGCAGCGCCGAACTGATGAACAGGTTCAAGGCCTACCAGGCCGGTCTGCGCCTGAAAAACGACGAGGGCAAACCCCTGACCACCGACAACATGCTGGCAGCGCTGGAGAAGGAGTTCCGCAAGGCGGCATCCGCCTACGTGAGGGCAGGCAAGTCCGTCGTCGCTTTGGGTGCCACCGGCACGGCGGCCGCCAACGGCGTGGCCGGCGGCAGCGGCACGCTGTCCTACAAGAACGACTTCATCGACATCGACGCCAGCGGCACCGTGACCTTCTTCGACATCGAGAAGTACCTGAGCTTCGTGGCAAAGCAGGCGCGTCTGAAGGCGATGCCGAGCTTCGACCAGGTCGGCCAGACGGCCATCCTCGCGACCACGGCAACGGGCGACACCACCGCCGCGGGCGCGGCGATCTACGGCAACTACCACGGTGGCGAATCCAACCTGTTCGGCACCGCGGCGCAGGTGTATTCGAACTTCACCGAGTACGCGTGGAACCGCAACAACGGCGGTGATGCGGTCAATCCTCCGCAGACCGATGTCGGCCTGCGCAACACCGGCTACGCCTGGTCCGACTACCCGCAGCGGGACTTCCTGCTCCACCAGTACCGGATGATCAACGCCCTGGCCTACATCGGCCGGACCGAAGGGATCACCCCGCACTGGCGCATCCGCAATGGCGCGCGCGACCGCGACACATCCTTCACGGTGGCCTACAACATCAGCCGCGCGCTCAAGGCTGATCGCCGGGTCCGGACGGTCGATTTCGCCTTGCATTGGGACCAGGGCCACGCGGGCAACTACGACGTGCAGGACGCCTTCGCCTGGATCGACGAGCGGCTGGCCCGCGAGGATCGGCACCGCCACGAGGACCGCTGACCGCGGGTGGCGTGCGGGTGCCGATAATGGGGCGCGATCGTCGCCCGTGAAGCCCCGCCCCCTGCCCCCAACGCCGGCCCCCCGACACCGTCGCAGGCCCTTTGCCCATGAAACTGATCGCCCTCAAAGCCCTGGTCGCGGCGGTGGAGAACGGCAGCCTGCGCGCGGCCGCCCGCCAGCTGGACCTCTCGCAGCCGGCGCTGACCAAGACCGTGCGGGAACTCGAACTGGAACTTGGGGCCCGCCTGCTGATGCGCTCGAACAAAGGGGTGGTGCCGACAGCCCAGGGCAAGCTGCTGTTCGAACAGGCGACCAAGTCCCTGCGCGAGCTGGACTCGGTGGTGGACCAGGTGCACCAGCTTGGTGGCCGCATGGTGGGCGAGCTGAGTGTGGGCGCAGTGCCGCTGGCGGTGATGCTGCTCATTCCCGAAACCCTGCGCACCTTCGGCGCGGCCTTTCCCGACATCCGCCTGAGGGTGAGCGAGGAGCTGTACATCGCGCAGTTGCAGCGGCTGCGCCGCGGCGAAGTTGACGTCGCCGTGGGCGGCATCCCGCAGGGTCTGTCCAGCGGCGAGTTCGTGACCGAACCGCTGGTGCAGACGCGCATGGTGGTGGTGGTGCGCAAGGGCCACCCGCTAGAGCGGGCGCACTCCCTGAAGCAATTGGCGAGCGCGAAGTGGGTCTACACCGGGGCCACCAGCGACGAGGGCTACGCCAAGCTGCTGTACGAAAGCCTCGGCATGGCGGCACCCGCCGTGGGTGCTGTGGTCAACTCCACGCTCGCCCTGCTCTCGCTGGTGGGCTCGGGCGATCTGGTGGGCCTGCTGCCCCAGCAGATTGCGGCGCACCCGCTGTGCGCGCGCTACCTGTCGGTGGTGCCGGTGGAAGAGGAAGGCCTGCCACTGACTGTGGGCGCCATCGTGCGCAGCGACTCGGCGGTGTCCCCGGCGGTGCGGCATTTCATCGCCCACCTGCACCGCGCGGCACACCACATCAACCAGGGAGCCGGCACACCCGGCTGACGCCGCAGCATCACGGGCGCCAGGTCGCCGCCGGGGCGTTGCCCGGTGCTGCGCGCCGCGTGCCGGCGATCGCATACGACAGTTCGTTGGCTGCGGTCATTACCGTCTGGGCCAGCTCCATCAGCCGTGCCTCCGGCAGCCGTGATGTAGGCCCCGAGATGCAGACCGAGCCCAGCAGCCGCCAGTGCAGCCCGAACACCGGCGCCGACACGCTGGAGACCTCCGGCTCCCGCTCGCCCAACGAAAGGTGAAAGCCCCGGCGGCGGATCGTCTCGTAGGGCTCGCCCGGCTCGCCGGAGAACGCCAGGATCACGCGCCCCGGCGCCCCGAGGTTCAGCGGCAGGCCGATGCCCACACGCACGTGGTGGCGGATGGTCTGCGGTCCGTCCACCCGCGCCAGGCACTGGCGCTGCTGGCCCTCGCGCACATAGAACGAGGCGCTCTCGCCGGTCTGCACGGTCAGCGCGCGCAGCACAGGCTCCACCACCTCGTGCACGTCGAACACCGCCTGGTAACACGCGCCCAGCCAGCCCGCCGCGCGGCCCAGACGCCAGCTTCCGTCTTCCTTCTGCACCAGGTAGTTCTCGGCCGCCAGGGTGCGCGCCAGCCGCAGCGTGGTGGTCTTGTGCATGCCGGTGCGCCGGCTCATCTCGGCCAGCGTGAGCTGGGGGTCGTCCATGCCGAAACACTCCAGCACCCGCAGCGCCCGGGTGACGGCGGTCACGCTGCCGGTACTGCTCTCGGCGTCGGCCGTCTCGGGGGCCTCGGCGGTCTCTCGGGATGGTTTCATGCTTTGGCCCATGTTTCGACTGTTGAAACAGCATTGTATTGAACGAAACACGCCCGTACAGTCCGCCCCAGCCGCCCACCGATCACCGAGGCGCTTCCCAACCACCGACATCCGGAGACAAGACATGAGCATTTCCCGCCGCCACGCCCTTGCCGCCGCCAGCCTGCTGCTGGCCGCCGGCGCCGCCTTCGCCCAGGCCTACCCCACCAAGCCGATCAAGGTCATCGTGCCCTTCCCTGCCGGCGGCGGCACCGACCTGATCGCCCGCGAGGTGACCACCAAGATCCAGACCACCAAGGGCTGGAACTTCGTGGTCGAGAACCGCCCGGGCACCGGCGGCAACATCGGTATCGACCTGGTGGCCAAGTCGCCGGCCGACGGCTACACCATCGCGCTGGGCCAGACCAGCAACCTGGCGATCAACCCGACGCTCTACAGCAAGATGCCGTACGACTCGGTGAAGGACCTGACACCCGTCGGTCTGGTTGCCAACGCGCCGCTGGTGATGGTCGTGGGCGAGACCTCGCCCTACAAGACCCTGGCCGAGGTGGTGGCCGCGTCCAAGGCCAAGCCGGGTTCGCTGAACATGGCCTTCTCGGGCAACGGCACTGTGGCGCACCTGACCAGCGTGCTGTTCCAGAAGTCGGCCGGCGTGGACTTCACCCACATCCCGTACAAGGGAGCAGGCCCGGCCTCCACCGACGTGGTCAGTGGCCGTGTGGAGCTGTACCTGTCCTCGGTGCCCACGCTGATCGGCCAGATCAAGACCGGCAAGATGCGCCCGATCGCGGTGACCTCGCTCAAGCGCGTGGACGACCTGCCCCAAGTGCCCACCATCGCGGAATCGGGTGTGAAGGATTTCGAGGCCGTCACTTGGTTCGGCTTCGTCGCACCAGCAGGCACGCCCAAGGACATCGTCGCCGTGCTCAACGCCGAAATCAACAAGGCGCTGCAGTCGGCCGACCTGAAGAAGAAGCTGAGCGACCAGGGCGCCGACGTGCTCGGCGGCACGCCCGAAGCCTTCGGCAGCCTGATCAAGAGCGACCTTGCGCGCTGGGCGCCCATCGTCAAGGCCTCGGGCGCCACTTTGGATTGACACCCCTGCGCCGCTGACGCGGCTTCCCCCTCTCTGGCGCGCCTGCGGCGCTGGGAGGGGGACACACCCAGCGGCCCGGCAGAGCCGGTTCCGCGGGTGTCCTGGCCACAGGCACTTCGTTCGTTGCCGGTCACGCGCCGGCACGGTGAAGCACGGCCCTCTTTTCCTTTTCCCTTTCACTGACAACACCCGCCATGTCCCAGCCCGACATCGTCAAAGACTTCCCGCGCGTCGCGCCCGACCTGGTGGCGCAGGCCGCCCGGTTCCAGCCGGCCATCTTCTCCGACATCAATGGCCGCCGCGGCGCACTGCACGGCCGCATCCAGGCCCTGCGCCCGCGCATGAAGGTGGCCGGCCCGGCCTTCACCGTCGAGGTGCGCCCCGGCGACAACCTCATGATCCACGCCGCCATGGCATTGGCGAAACCCGGTGACGTGCTGGTGATCGACGGCAAGGGCGACCAGACCTCGGCCCTGATGGGCACCATCATGATGACCGCCTGCCGCCAGCTCGGCCTGGCCGGCGTGGTCATGGACGGCGCGGTGCGCGACAGCCTGGAGATCGACGAGATGGACTACCCGGTCTTCTCGGTCGGCACCAATCCCAACGGCCCGACCAAGAACAACGGCGGACGTATCGGCCACCCGATCAGCATCGGCGGCGTGACGGTGCGCCCGGGCGACTTCGTGATTGGCGACGGTGACGGCGTGGTGGTGGTCGAACGCGAGGTGCTGCCCAGCCTGCTGCCGCTGGCCGAACACAAGGTGCAGGCCGAGGCCAAGCGCATCGCGCAGATCCAGCAAGGCAACACCTCGGCCTCGTGGCTGACCGCCTCGCTGGTGGCGGCCGGCGTGTTCAAGGAAGGAGAGACCCTGTGAGCACCAAGCCCGTCATTCTCGTGACCGCCGCCGACCTGGCGCCGCAGGCGCTGGCCCTGCTGAGTGAGTACGAGGTGGTGTTTGCCGGCAAGACGCCGACGCAGGACGACATCGTGGCCCTGGCGCGCCAGCAGAACCCGGTCGGCATCATCGTGCGCTACAGCGGCGTCAATGCCGCGGCCATGGACGCTGCGCCCGCGCTGCGCGTGATCTCAAAACACGGCAGCGGCACGGACACCATCGACAAGGCGGCCGCCGCCGAACGCGGCATCGCGGTGACGGTCGCCGTGGGCGCCAACGCGGCCGCCGTGGCCGAACAGGCGATGGCCCTGCTGCTGGCCTGCGCAAAGTCGGTGGTGCAGCTGAACCAGCGCATGCACGACGGCCACTGGGACAAGGCCACGCACAAGAGCCTGGAGCTGGGCGGCCGCACGGTCGGTCTGGTCGGGCTGGGCGCCATCGGCCTGCGCTTCGCGAAGATGGCCGACGCCATGGGCCTGCGCGTGATCGGCTTCGACCCCTTCGCGAAGAACCTGCCGGACTACGTGACCGCGGTGGACCTGGAGACACTCTGGCACGAGTCGGATGCGATCTCGCTGCACTGCCCGCTCACGCCCGAGAACAAGGGCCTGATCAACGCGCAGACGCTGGCGCGCTGCAAGCCGGGCGTGATCGTGGTGAACACCGCGCGCGGTGGCCTGATCGACGAGCCCGCCCTGCTGGCCGCCGTGCAGTCGGGCCAGGTGCGCATGGCGGGGCTGGACAGCTTCGCCATTGAACCCATGACCGTGCCGCACATCTTCCACGGCCAGCCCGGCTTCATCCTCAGCCCGCACATCGGCGGCGTGACCAGCGACGCCTATGTGAACATGGGCGTGGCCGCCGCGCAGAACACGCTGGCGGTGCTGGCCCGCAGCGAAGTCGCCACCGCCTGATCGCCACCACGGGCCCGACGCCATGAAGTCCGAGCGCTGGCAGCGCACCCCTCCGGGCCGTCGCGCCACCTTCGGATCTCAGCCCAGCCAGGTCTTGACGCGCTGGCTCAGCACCCCGGTGCTGATGCCGTAGCGGTCGTGCAGCGTGGGGAGTGCGCCAGCGTCCAGGTAGGCGTCGGGCAGACCAGCGAGACGGAATTTCGCCGGTGCCACACCGTTCTGCAGCAGCGAGCCGGCCACCGCCTCTCCCAGGCCGCCGACCACCGAGTGGTTCTCGGCCACCACCACCAGGCGCGACTTGCGTTGCACCTCGGCGAGGATGGTTGCTTCGTCCAGCGGCTTGATGGTCGGGCAGTGCAGCACGGCCACGCCGATGTTGTCGGCCTGCAGTGCCTTGGCCACTTCGAGCGCGCGCATGGTCATGAAGCCGCTGGAGATGATCAGCACCTCGTCACCGTCCACCAGACGTTTGGCCTTGCCCAGCTCGAAGCGGTAGTCGTATTCGTCCAGCACCAACGGCACGTTGCCGCGCAGCAGGCGCATGTAGACCGGGCCGTTGTGATCCGCCATCTGCGGCACGGCCTGTTCGATGTCGAGCGCGTCGCAGGGGTCGATGATGGTCAGGCCGGGGATGCCGCGCATCATGGCGATGTCTTCGGTGGCCTGGTGGCTGGGGCCGTAGCCGGTGGTCAGGCCGGGCAGGGCCAGGCACATCTTCACGTTCAGGTTCTCTTCGGCGATCACCTGGTGGATGAAGTCGTAGGCGCGGCGCGTGCCGAACACCGCGTAGGTGGTGGCGAACGGAATCAGCCCTTCCTTGGCCATGCCGCCGGCCGCGCCCATCAGCAGCTGTTCGGCCATGCCCATCTGGTAGAAGCGCTCGGGGTAGGCCTGCGCGAACAGGTGCAGGTCGGTGTACTTGGCCAGGTCGGCGGTCATGCCCACGATTTCGGGGCGTTTGGCGGCCAGTTCCACCAGGGCCTTGCCGAACGGCGCGGCCTTGACGCGCTGCCCCTCACCCGCGATGGACGCGATCATGGCGGAGGTGGTCAGGCGCGGTTTCTTTTCGACGGCGGTGTTCATGCGGCGGCTCCTTCGGGGGCGTTCTGGTCGAGGATGGCGAGGGCCTGCTGCCACTCGGGCGGATCGACGCGGATGAAGTGGTTCTTGTCGCGCGTTTCCAGGAAGGGCACGCCCTTGCCCATCAGCGTGTTGAACAGGATCACGCGCGGCTTGGCTTCCTTGAGGTTGCGCGCGGTGTCAAAGGCATCCAGCACAGCGGCCAGATCGTTGCCGTCGATGCGCTGCACGTGCCAGCCGAAGGCGGCCCACTTGTCGGCCAGCGGCTCGAAGCCGAGGATCTTGCTGCTGGGGCCGTCGGCCTGCTGGTTGTTGATGTCGACCAGGCAGATCAGGTTGTCGAGCTGGTGGTGCGCGGCCGACATGGCGGCTTCCCAGGTCGATCCTTCGTCCAGCTCGCCGTCGCTCATGGAGTTGTAGACGAAGGCCGGGTTCTTCTTCTGCTTGAGGCCCAGCGCCATGCCCACGCCAATGACCAGGCCCTGGCCCAGCGAGCCACCAGAGATTTCCATGCCCGGCGTGTAGGTGGCCATGCCGCTCATGGGCAGGCGGCTGTCGTCGCTGCCGTAGGTTTCGAGTTCCTCCTGCGGAATCACGCCGGCCTCGATCAGCGCCGCGTAGTGGGCGATGGCGTAGTGGCCGTGCGAGAGCAGGAAGCGGTCGCGGCCTTCCCATTCGGGGTTCTGCGGTTGCAGGGTGAGCGCGTGGCCGTAGGCCACGGCCAGCACGTCGGCCCAGCCCAGCGCCTGGCCGATGTAGCCCTGGCCCTGAACCTCACCCATGCGGACGGCGTAGCGGCGGATGCGATGGGCGCACCGGGCCAGCGCCGGCAGTTTGTCTGCGGCGGAAGTCATGGAAATCTCCTGTGTGAAAGCGGAAGGGGTTGGGGGTCAGCGAAGGATCGATGCCGGCACGTAAGAGACCAGCGCCAGGACCAGGAAGGCCACGAGGTAGAACGGCCCGAGTTCGCGCACCGTCTGGCCCACCTTGACCTTGGCCAGCGCCGAGGTGATGAACAGCGTGGTGCCCACCGGCGGGGTGTAGAGGCCGACGGCCAGGTTCACCACCATCATGATCCCCAGTTGCACCGGGTCCATGCCGATGCTCTGCGCCAGCGGCAGGAACACGGGGGTCAGCAGCAGCACGGCGGCGGGCAGGTCGATGAACATGCCGATGAACAGCATCAGCAGGTTCATGATCAGGATCACGATCCAGTCCTGGTGCACGTTGTCGGTGATCCACTGGGCCACGCCGCTGGGCATCTGGTCGTAGGTCAGCAGCCAGCCGATGGCGGCCGAGGCCATGATCACCAGCAGCACCACCCCGGTGGCCAGGCCGGCAGAGACCACGGCGTCGTTCAGGCGCTTGAACGAGAGGTCGCGGTAGACCACCACCGAGACGACACCGGCGTACAGCGTGGACAACACGGCCACCTCGGTCGGTGTGGCGATGCCGAAGCGCAGGAACAGCACGATCAGCACCGGCAGCAGCAGCGCGGGCGAGGCGTACAGCAGGTGGGTGCGGAAGGTGCTCCAGTCGATGGGCGTGGTGTCGCGCGGGAAGTTGCGGCGTTTGCCCACGAACCAGCACATGAACATGAAGCCGCCGCACATCAGGATGCCCGGCAGGATGCCGGCGACGAATAGCGCCGCGATGGAGGCGTTGGCCGTCAGAGCGAACAGGATCATCGGGATCGAGGGCGGGATCAGGATGTCGATGGTGGCGGCCGCCGCCAGCGTGGCGGCCGAGAAGGCCGGCGGGTAGCCCAGGCGCTTGTGCCAGGGGATCAGCAACGAACCGATGGCCGAGGCGTCGGCAACGGCCGAGCCGGACACACCACCGAACAGCGTGGACGAGAGCACGCCCACCTGCGCCGGGCCGCCGTGGAAGCGGCCGATCAGCGTGGACAGCACGCCGACCAGCGCGGCGCCCAGGCGACCGCCCATCATCAGCGAGCCAGTGAGCATGAAGAAGGGGATGGCGATCAGCGGGAAGCTCTGCACCTGCGCCACCATCTGCTGCACCAGCAGGTCGAGCGGCACGCGGTCGGAGGTGGCTGCGGCGGCCATGGCGGCCACCAGCAGGGCGTGGGCGATGGGCACGGCCAGCACGGCCGCACCGAGAAAGACGAACAGGATGAGGGCGCTCATGGCGGGTTCCTTGACGTGGGCTGTGGCGGCTTACCAGTGCGCTTCCGGCACGGCCTGCTCGGCGTTCGGGTCGTGTTCCACCGGCGGGGTGGTCCAGGCGTTCCAGGCCGACTTGATCGCCAGCAGGCCCAGCATCAGCAGGCCGGCCATGACGCAGCCGTAGGTGAGTGAACCGGGCACCTGCAGGATGGGCGACTTCTCGTCGTGCACGATCTCCAGCATCTGGAAGGTGGACCAGGACAGCGTGGCGTACAGCGCCGCCACCACCAGCCAGGTGCCGATCGCGGTCCAGCGGCGCACGGTGGCGGGCACCGCGTCCATCAGGAAGCTGGTGGTGATGTGGGCGCCGTGCGCCGCAGCCAGCACCACGCCCGACATGACCAGCCAGGGGAACAGCAGCTCGGGCACTTCGTTGGCCCACTGCAGGCTGCTGCCGGTGGCGTAGCGCAGCACGGTGTTGACCACCAGGATCACGAAGATGACGGTCGTGCTGATCCACAGCATCAGCCGGCACAGGCCGACAACGGCGCGCTCGATCAGGTTCATGGGAAAGCTCCTTGGGCGATCGGTGCCGTCTTCAACGCGCGGCGGCGATGACCTTCTTCAGGTACGGGCCGATGGGCGTGGCCAGCCACTTGTCGTCCACCGCGGCCGTGGCCTTGGCAAACGCGGCCTTGTCCACCGTCGTCACCTGCACGCCCTTGGCCTTCAGGTCGTCCAGCAGCTTGGCGTCGGCGTCGGCCGAGAGCTTGCGCTGCAGCGCGGTGGCTTCGGCGGCGGCGTCCTGCACAGCCTTCTTGTCGGCGTCGGACAGGCGGTCCCAGGTGCGCTTGCTCATCAGGAAGGGCGTCATCTGGAACATGTGGCTGGTCAGTGCCAGGTGCTTCTGCACCTCGTAGAGCTTGCTGGCGTGGATGTTGACCAGCGGGTTCTCCTGGCCGTCTACCACGCCCTGCTGCAGCGCGACGTACAGCTCGGCGAACTTGATCTGCTGCGCCTCGGCGCCCAGCGCCTGCATGATGTCCACCAGCACCGCATCCGGCGGGGTGCGCATCTTCAGGCCCTTCATGTCTTCCACCTTGCTGATGGGGCGCTTGCTGCTGGTCATGTGGCGGATGCCGTTGTCCCAGTAGCCCAGCACCACCATGCCCTTCTCGGCCGACTTCTGCGCCAGCTCCTGGCCCAGCGGGCCGTCCAGCAGCTTGAAGGCCTGTTCGGGCGAGGAGAACATGAAGGGCATGCCGTAGGCCGCGTACTCGGGCACGGCCACCGACACGGCGCCCTGCGAGTTGGCGGTCATATCCAGCGCACCGGTGCGCACGGCGGTCACCATGGCGGCGTCATCCCCCAGCTGGGCCGAGGGCGCGACCTGCACCTCGATGCGGCCGGCCGACTTCGCCTTGACCACCTCGGCGAACTTGACGGCGGCCTCGTGGCGCGGGTTGCCCGGCGCGGCGCCGTGGCCCAGGGTCAGCTTGGTGGCCTGGGCCTGCGCGGCCAGCGGCAGGGCCGCGGCCAGGGCAGCGATGGACAGCAGGGTGCGGGTGAAGGTCTTGCGTTGCATGGTGTTTGTCTCCGTTGGTGTGGGTGAAGGGTTCTCTAAATCCAGAGGCACCGCCGAGCCGGCTTTGCCGGACGGCCAGTGCCGCCCCCTGGGGGGTGACGCCGCAGGCGGCGCGGGGGGTTCAATGAATGAGCATGCCGCCGTTCACGTCGAGCGTGATGCCGGTGCAATAGGTGGACAGCGGGCTGGCGAGGAACACGCAGGCGCCGGCGATGTCGTCGGCGCGGCCCAGGCGGGCCAGCGGGATCGTCTCGGCGATCTCGGCCTTCTTCTCTTCGGTCAGCTTGCCCTTGATGATGTCGGTGCCGATCAGACCCGGCGTGATGCAGTTGACGCGGATGCTCTCCGGGCCGAACTCGCGCGCCATGGCGCGGGCCAGGCCCAGCACACCAGCCTTGGCGGCCGAATAGTGCGGACCGCCCAGGATGCCGCCGCCGCGCTGCGCCGAGACCGACGAGATGCAGACGATGGAGCCGCTCTGCTGCTGGCGCATGGCGGGCAGCACGGCCTGCGACATGTAAAGCGTGCCGCGCAGGCTCACGTCCAGGATGCGGTCGTAGTCGGCGCCGGTGATCTCCAGCGTCTTCACCGGCTGCGTGATGCCGGCGTTGTTGACCAGCGTGTCGATGCGACCGAAGGCCTTGAGCACGGCCGCTGCGGCCGCTTCGCACGAGGCCTTGTCGGTCACGTCGGCCACGATGCCGATGGCGCCGTTGCCGATCTGCGCCGCGGCAGCGGCCGGGTCGGCGCGTTCCAGGTCGAGGATCGCGACTTTCGCGCCTTGTGCGGCCATGAGGCGGGCGGTGGCGAAACCCAGGCCGTTGACGCCGGCACCGCCGGTGATGATGGCCACGTTGTCCTTGAGCAGCATGAGTCTTGTCTCCAGTGGTTTGAACAGTACTGGGAACGGATTCTCAAAGCCGGTCATGGTGATGACAAGCGATAAAAGGTCAGCGTAAGATGACAGAACGTCATTCAACAGCAGGGTTCACCCCATGGCCGCTTTGCCCCCCATCGCCAACCTGCAGGCCTTCGAAGCGGTGGCCCGGCGCCGCAGCTTCGCGCTGGCCGCGGTCGAGCTGCACCTCACCGCCTCGGCCATCAGTCACCAGGTCTCGCGCCTCGAAGCGCACCTGGGCGTGCGCCTGTTCGAGCGCAGCGCGCACGGTGTGCGCCTGAGCCCCGCAGGCGAACACTACCGGCTGCATGTGGGCGCCGCGCTCAACGCCATCGCCGCCGCCACCGACGACCTGCGCCAGGGCATCCGCAACAGCCTCTACGTGCACTCCGCACCCAGCATCGCCAGCCTGTGGCTCATGCCGCGGCTGCACCGCTTCGCGCAGGCCTACCCGGACATCTCGCTCAACCTCTCAGCCGCGCACACGCCCAGCGACTTCGCGCTCGGCCAGTCCGACATCGACATCCGCTACGGCATCCCGCAGTGGGGCGATCTGGTGGTGGAGCCGCTGTTCGTCGAGTCGCTGGTGCCGCTGGCCAGCCCGGCCTTCATCAAGGCGCACAAGCTCAAGCGGGTGGAACAGCTGCTGGAGGTGCCGCTGATCCAGAGCAATGTGAGCATCGTGCAGTGGTCCGACTGGTTCGGCCGCTTCACGAAGCTGCGCGCGCCCGACCGCTTCGCGCTGCGCTTCGACCGGGCGCAGATGTCGCTGGACGCGGCCACACAGGGCCTGGGTGTGGCGCTGGAAAGCGCCATGAACGCCGGCGGTCATCTGAAAGAAGGCAAGCTCAAGGCACCCTTCGGCATGGACCAGGCCATCCGCGTGAAGGCGCATTTCGCCGTCTACCCGGAGCGCCACGCCAAGCGCCCGGCGGTGGAGGCGTTCCTGTCATGGCTGCACGCCGAGGCCGCGAAAACCTGAGGGCCCCGAACAGCAAGGGGCTGCCGACCTACGCCGGCAGCCCCTCATCCGATCGCCGAATGCGCGGCTTACTTGTTGTACTTGGCGATCAGCGCACGCGCTTCGGACGCCAGCTTGGCGCCGTCAATGCCCTTGGCCTTCACCTCGTTGACCCAGTCGGTCTCCACCGTCGAGGCGGTGCGCTTCCAGCGCTGCACCTCGGCAAGCTCCAGCTCGGTGATCTTGTTGCCGGCCTTGACCGCGATCTCGCGGCCAGCCTTGTCGCCGTCGTCCATGGCCTTGCCGAACAGGGCAGCGGCCACCTGGCCCGAGTTGTCGTCGATCACCTTCTTCAGGTCCGGCGGCAGCTTCTCGTAGGACGCCTTGTTCATCGAGAACGCGAAGGTCTGCGTGTACAGGCCTTCCTTGCCGGCGAAGGTGGTGTGGTTCTTCACCAGCTCGGTCACCTTCAGCGAAGGCGTCACTTCCCAGGGAATGGTGGTGCCATCGATCACGCCCTTGGACAGGGCTTCGGTCACCGCCGGCACCGGCATGCCCACCGGCGTGGCCCCCAGCTTGGTCAGCATGTTGTTGATGATGCGCGAGCCGCCGCGGATCTTCATGCCGCGCAGCGACTCCAGCCCCACCACCGGCTGCTTGGTGTGGAACAGGCCGGGGCCGTGGGTGTGCACCGCGATCAGCTTGACGTCCTTGAACTCGTCTGCGGCGAACTTCTCGACGTACTCCTGGATGGCCCTGGACGAGGCCTCGGCCGAGCTGCTCATGAACGGCAGTTCAAACACCTCGGTCTTGGGGAAGCGGCCGGGGGTGTAGCCCAGCACCGTCCAGGTGATGTCGACCACGCCGTCCTTGGCCTGGTCGAACAGCTGCGGGGGCGCGCCACCCAGCTGCATGGCGTGGAACAGCTGGACCTTGATCTTGCCGCCGGACTCGGCCTCGACCTTCTGTGCCCAGGGCACGATGGCCTTGGCGGGGATGGTGGCCTGTGGCGGCAGCATCTGGTGCAGGCGCAGCGTCACGGTCTGGGCCATCGCGGTGCCGGCCGTCGCCAGGGCAGCCACCGCGCCGAGGGTGGCCAGGGCGGTGCGACGGGGAATGAGCTTCATGGGTGTCTCCTTGGGTTGAAAAACGGGATGGATGGGTTCAGCGGCGGCGCCGGATCATGCGGATCGCCGGCATGTTGCCGGCCAGTGGTTCGGAAGGGTGCGCCGCCAGCACGTCGACCAGGTTGCGGCGCGCCAGCCGCGAGTGCTCGCGCATGATGGCCTCGGCGCGTGCGCCCTCGCGCTGCTCGATGGCGTCCAGCACCTGCCGGTGCTGGTCCTGCGCGACGATGAGCATGTCGCGCGCCCGCGTGGACTGCGCCTGCAGCAGCACGAAGCCCGAGGGCGAGGCGAACGGCAGGCTGGCGGCGCGCTCCAGCTGGCGCGTGATCGTGGGGCTGTCCGCCAGTTCGTAGAGCAGCGTGTGAAAGTGGCTGTTGAGGGCGACGTAGGCCGAGAACGCCTCGTCGTCCAGCTTGGGCGCGGTCAGCAGCGCGTCGATGCGGTCCAGGCACTGCCGCGCCTCGGCCAGCACCACCAGGGGCGCGCCGCGTTCGGCCGCCAGCCGGGCCAGCAGGCCTTCGAGCGTGCCGCGCAGCTCGATGGCGTCGGCCACGTCGCGCTCGGAAAAGCTCTGCACCACATAGCCCCCGCTGGGCAGGGCTTCGAGCAGGCCTTCCTGCTCCAGACGCACCAGCGCGGCGCGGATCGGGGTGCGCGACATGCCCAGCCGCTCGACGATGGCCAGCTCGGCGATGCGGGTGCCACCGGGCAGTTCGCCCGAGAGGATCAGCTCGCGCAATTGCAGCAGCGCGCGCACCTGCGCGGTCTCGGAAGAACCGCTGGGTGTGGCAGCGAGCGCCGCATCGGCTTGAAGGTCCCGGACCGTGTTCATGGATACCCAATGTATACAGAAACCCCAGAAATTCCCTCAGAGAGAACCCGATATCAGGGAAATCCATGAGTCTCTGTATCCAGCCAGGACACCGCTGTGTTGGCTACGATGCCGCTGGCAACCACCACACGGAGACACCATGAGCACCCGCATCCCGTTCCGTGCCGACCACGTCGGCTCCTTCCTGCGCCCGGCCTACCTGCTGGAAGCGCGCGACCAGTTCTTCAACAAGAAGTCGATCACGGCCGAGCAGCTGCGCGCCGTGGAGGACAAGGCCATCACCGAGATCGTGAAGTTCCAGGCCGACGTGGGCCTGCCGTCGATCACCGACGGCGAGTTCCGCCGCACCTACTTCCACATCGACTTCCTGGAGCAGCTCGGCGGCGTGAAGACCGACATCCCGGTCACCATCGTGCGGCCCGACGGCACCGAGGAGCTGGCACCGCCGGTGATCCGCGTGATCGACAAGGTGCGCCACGCCAAGAACATCCAGCTGGCCGACTTCCAGTACCTCAAGTCGCAGGTCGAGGCGCTGGGCATCAGCGGCCTGGTGCCCAAGGTCACCATCCCCTCGCCCACCATGCTGCACTTCCGCGGCGGCCGCGCCGGCATCAGCAAGGAGGCCTACCCCGAGCTGGACCCGGTGTTCTACGACGACGTGGCCAAGGCCTACGGCGACGAGCTGCAGAGCCTGGCCGACGCGGGCTGCACCTATGTGCAGATGGACGACACCAACATGGCCTACCTCTGCGACGAGAAGATGCGCGAGGCGGCGCGCCAGCGCGGCGACGACCCCAACGAGCTGCCGCACCGCTACGCGGCCTTCATCAACAAGGTGGTGGCGCGCAAGCCGGCGGGCATGACGCTGTGCATGCACCTGTGCCGCGGCAACTTCAAGAGCACCCACGCGGCGGCCGGCAACTACGAACCGGTGGCCGAGGCCCTGCTCTCGGAGATGCACCTGGACGCCTATTTCATGGAGTACGACGACGACCGCTCGGGCGACTTCCGTCCGCTGCGCTTCCTCAAGCCCGGCAAGACCGTGGTGCTGGGTCTGGTCACCACCAAGTTCGGACAGCTGGAAAGCAAGGACGACCTCAAGCGCCGCATCGCCGAGGCTGCGCAGTACGCGCCGCTGGACCAGCTGGCGCTGAGCCCGCAGTGCGGCTTCTCGTCCACCGTGCACGGCAACAACATCGCCGTGGAAGACCAGCGCAGGAAGCTCGCGCTGGTGGTGGAAACCGCGCGCGAGGTCTGGGGCAGCCTCTGAACCACCCACGCGCCGCCGCAAGACGGCGCAGGGGGGTTTTACTTGTCGTACTTGCTGATCAGCGCCTTGGCTTCGGAGACGAGGCGGGCGCCGTCAACGTTCTTGGACTGCATCTCCTTGATCCAGTCTGACTCCACCACACCGGCGGTGCGCTTCCAGCGCTGCACCTCGGCCAGCTCCAGCTCGGTGATCTTGTTGCCGTTCTTGAGCGCCAGGCTGCGGCCCACGTCGTCGCCCACGTCCTGCGTGCGCGCGATCAGGGCACTGAACTCCGCACCGGAGTTGTCGTCGATCACCTTCTTCAGATCGGCCGGCAGCTTGTTGTAGGCGTTCTTGTTCATCGCCACCACGAAGGTGGTCACGTACAGCGCGCGGTCACCGGCGAAGGTGGTGTGGTTCTTCACCAGTTCCTGCACCTTCAGCGCGGGCGCCACTTCCCAGGGGATCGTGGTGCCGTCCAGAACGCCCTTGGACAGGGCTTCCGTGACACCCGTCACCGGCATGCCCACCGGGGTCGCGCCCAGCTTGACCAGCATGTTGTTGACCACGCGCGTGCCGCCGCGGATCTTCATGCCGCGCAGGCTTTCGAGCCCGACCACCGGCTGCTTGGTGTGGAACAGGCCCGGGCCATGGGTATGGACCGCGAGAACGTGCACATCCTTGTACTCGTCGAGCGCGTTCTTCTGGATGTAGTCCCACAGCGCGCGCGAGGTTTTTTCGGCCGACAGGCCGGAGATGAACGGCAGCTCAAACACCTCGGACTTCGGGAAGCGGCCCGGCGTGTAACCCGGCAACGTCCAGACGATGTCCACCACACCATCGCGCGCCTGGTCGTACAGCTGCGGCGGCGTGCCGCCCAGCTGCATCGAGGGGAACATCTGGATCTTGATCCGGCCCTTGGAGTCTTCTTCGATCTTCTTGGCCCAGGGCACGAGCGCCTTGGACGGCACCGTGCCCTGCGGCGGCAGGAACTGGTGCAGGCGCAGCGTCACTTCCTGTGCGAACGCGCCCATGCTGGTGGCGGCGGCCAGCGCAGCGGCGGCCAGTCTGAACTTCCATGCGGACATGGTCTTGTCTCCTTCTTCTGAGAGGGTGGATGGTTGAAATAGAAACGGAAAACGGATCAGGCCAGGCCGAGCAGGCGCACGGCGTTGCCCTTGAGGATGCCGGGCATCACCTCGGGCTTGAAGCCGGCGACCTCGAAGTCCTTCATCCAGCGCTCGGGCGTGATCAGCGGGTAGTCGCTGCCGAACAGGATGCGGTCCTTGAGCAGGGTGTTGGCGTACTGCACGAGTTGCTTGGGGAAGTACTTCGGGCTCCAGCCCGAGAGGTCGATCCAGACGTTGGGCTTGTGCGTGGCCACCGACAGCGCCTCGTCCTGCCAGGGGAAGCTGGGGTGCGCCATGACGATCTGCATGTCGGGGAAGTCGATCGCAACGTCGTCCAGGTGCATCGGGTTGCTGTACTCCAGCCGCAGCCCGCCGCCGCAGCGCATGCCCGATCCGATGCCGCTGTGGCCGGTGTGGAAGATGGCCGGCAGCTTGTGCGCGTTGATGACTTCGTAGATGGGCCAGGCCATCTTGTCGTAGGGGTGGTAGCCCTGCACCGTGGGGTGGAACTTGAAGCCCTTGACGCCCTCTTCCTTGATCAGGCGCTCGGCCTCGCGCGCACCCATCTTGCCCTTGTGCGGATCGACGCTGGCGAAGGCCATCATCATGTCGCTGTTCTCGCGCGCGGCCTGGGCGATCTCCTCATTGGGAATGCGGCGGCGGCCCAGCTTGGACTCGCTGTCCACGGTAAACATCACCAGGCCGATCTTGCGCTCGCGGTAGTAGGCGATGGTCTCGGCGATGGTGGGCCGGCGGTTGCTGCCGAAGTACTTGTCGGCGGCGCGGTCGTACTCTTCGCCGTAGTTGTCGAACGGGTTCCAGCAGCTCACTTCGGCGTGGGTGTGGATATCGATCGCGATCAGGTTCTGGTGGTCCATCATGGTCTCCTTATGAAGGTGGGACTAGGGTAAGTACGGGGGTCTATGTTGCAGGGTATTGCTTGATTTGGTTATTGTTTATAACAATAATTCCACCACCCAACAAGCTCCAAAACCCGAACCACCATGACCACCCAACACCCTGACCTGAGCGTACAGCTGCACGGCGAGCAACAGGAAATCGCCATCGTCACCCTGACCCGTCCGGCCAAGCGCAACGCGCTGAACGATGGCCTGATCCTGGCCATCCGCGACGCCTTCCAGAACCTGCCCGCCAGCGTGAAGGCGGCGGTGATCGACGGCGAGGGCGAGCACTTCTGCGCTGGCCTGGACCTGTCCGAACTGAGCGAGCGCGACGCCGCCGAAGGCGTCTTTCATTCGCGCATGTGGCACGCGGCGCTGGACTGCGTCGAGAAGGGCACCGTGCCCGTGATCGCCGCGCTGCACGGCGCGGTGGTGGGCGGCGGCCTGGAGCTGGCCAGCGCCTGCCACATCCGCGTGGCCGACGAGACCACCTTCTACGCGCTGCCCGAAGGCACGCGCGGCATCTTTGTCGGCGGCGGCGGCGCGGTGCGCGTGCCCAAGCTGATCGGTGCCGCCCGCATGACCGACATGATGCTGACAGGCCGCGTCTACAACGCCGCCGACGGCGAGCGTGTGGGCCTGGCGCAGTACCTGGTGCCCACCGGCACCGCGCGCGAGAAGGCGATTGAACTGGCCACGCGCATTGCCACCAACGCGCGCATGACCAACTTCGCGCTCATGCACGCCCTGCCCCGCATCGCCGAGCAGCCGACCGACCACGGCCTGTTCACCGAAGCGCTGATGGCCTCCATCGCGCAGTCGGCGCCTGAGGCCAAGGAGCGCGTGCGCGCCTTCCTCGAAGGCAAGGCCGCGAAAGTCAAGAAGAGCTGACCTACGGCGTGCCGCAAAACCCGAGGAGACAAGCATGAGCACAGCGAAATACCGCCCCCTGAAGTTCGGCGTCACCCGCGCCATCCTGCGCGACGGCGAGACCGGCGTGCACTACCTGCGCGCCGACCAGGACCTGGGCCCCTACCCCGAGCGCCTGACCGACCGGCTGGTGCACTGGGCCAAGGAGCGCCCCGACCAGACCCTGTTTGCGCGCCGCGTCAAGAACGCCGACGGCAGCAGCGGCGACTGGAAGCACATCAGCTTCGCACAGGCGCTGGACGCGGCGCGCCGCATCGGCCAGGGCCTGCTCAACCGTGGCCTCTCGGCCGAGCGCCCGGTGCTGATCCTCAGCGAGAACGATCTCGAACATGCCCTGCTCGCACTGGGCTGCCTGTACGCCGGCATCCCCTGGTGCCCGACCTCGCCGGCCTACTCGCTGGTCAGCCAGGACTACGACAAGCTCAAGCACGTCATCAAGACGCTCACGCCGGGCCTGGTGTTCGCCAGCGACGCGCTGCGCTACAGCCGCGCCATGCTCGCCACCGTGGCCGATGACGTGGAGCTGGTCTGCACCAACGGCACCGTGCCGGGCCGCGACACAACCTCGTTCGCCGCCCTGATGGCGACCGAGCCGACGCCGGCCATCGACGCCGTGATGGCGGCCACCGGCCCCGACACCATCACCAAGTTCCTGTTCACCTCGGGCTCGACCAAGCTGCCCAAGGCGGTGATCAACACGCAGCGCATGTGGTGCGCCAACCAGGCCCAGATGACGGCCTCAATGCCGGTGCTGGCCGAGAAGCCCCTGGTGCTGGTCGACTGGCTGCCCTGGAGCCACACCTTCGGTGGCAACCACAACTTCGGCATGGTGATCTACCACGGCGGCACGCTCTACATCGACGACGGCAAGCCCACGCCCGCGCTGATGCACGAGACCCTGCGCAACCTGCGCGAGATCTCGCCCACGGTCTACTTCAACGTGCCGACCGGCTTCGAGGCGATTGCCGATGCCATGAAGACCGACGACCTGCTGCGCAAGACGCTGCTGGCCAAGGTCAACATGTTCTTCTACGCCGGCGCCGCCCTGGCCCAGCCGATCTGGGACAGCCTGTTCGAGAGCGCCGAGCGTGAGGTGGGCGAGCGCATCGTCATGGGCACCGGCCTGGGCATGACCGAGTCCGGCCCGTTCGGCATCTTCGTCACCAGCCCCAACGTGAACGCCGGCGACCTGGGCCTGCCCACGCCCGGCCTGGAGCTCAAGCTGGTCGACATGCAGGGCAAGACCGAGGTCCGTTACAAGGGCCCGAACATCACACCCGGCTACTGGCGCCAGCCCGCGGAAACCGCCGAGGCCTTCGACGACGAAGGCTTCTTCAAGACCGGCGACGCGGTGAAGTGGATCGACGAGACCGATGTGCACCAGGGCCTGAAGTTCGACGGCCGCATCGCCGAGGACTTCAAGCTGGCCACCGGCACCTTCGTCAGCGTCGGCCCGCTGCGCGGCAAGATCATCGCCGCCGGTGCGCCCTATATCCAGGACGTGGTGCTGACCGGTCTGAACATGAAGGAAGTCGGCGCCATGGTGTTCCCCACCGCGGCGGTGCGCCAGCTCTCGGGCCTGCCGGCAGACGCCTCGATGCACGACGTGCTGGACACCCCCGGCGTGCTGGCGCAGTTCCAGAAGATCGTGGACGAACTGGCCAAGAACGCCACCGGCTCGGCCAACCGCATCGCGCGCCTGTGCCTGCTGGCCGACCCGCCCACCATCGACCGCGGCGAGATCACCGACAAGGGCTCGATCAACCAGCGCGCCGTGCTCACGCACCGCGCCGACACGGTGGCCAAGCTGCATGCGGACGAGCTGCGCTACATCCTCAAGCCAACGGTCTGAATCCACTTCCTTCAGGAGCGACACATGAACATCCAAGGACACGCCGCCCTCGTCACCGGTGGTGGCTCCGGCCTCGGTGAGGCCACGGCCCGCGAACTCGCCCGCCTGGGCGCCAAGGTCGCGGTGCTCGACCTGAACCTGGAGAACGCGCAGCGCGTGGCGGCCGACATCGGCGGTGTGGCGGTGCAGTGCAACGTCTCCGATGAGGCCAGCATGCAGGCCGCCATCGAGGCCGCCGCCGCGGCCCACGGCCCGGCGCGCATCCTGATGCAGATCGCCGGCATCGGCTCTGCCAAGCGCGTGGTCGGCAAGGACGGCAACGCCGCGCCGCTGGCCGACTTCGCCCGCGTCATCAACGTCAACCTCATCGGCACCTACAACGCGGCCCGCCTGTTCGCAGCGGCCTGCGCCAAGCTCGACCCGATGGAAGACGGCGAGCGCGGCGTGATGGTGTTCACCGCCAGCGTGGCGGCCTTCGACGGCCAGGTGGGCCAGCAGGCCTACAGCGCGTCCAAGGCCGGCGTGGTCGGCATGACGCTGCCCATGGCGCGCGACCTGGCGCAGCACGGCATCCGCGTCTGCACCATCGCCCCCGGCCTGTTCGCCACGCCGCTGATGAAGGAACTGCCTGAGCCGGTGCAGGAGTCGCTGGCCAAGAGCATTCCCTTCCCCAACCGCCTGGGCAAGCCCGAGGAGTTCGCCGAGTTGGCCGCGCACATCGTGAGCAACGGCCACCTCAATGGCGAGGTCATCCGTCTGGACGGCGCCCTGCGCATGGCGCTGAGATAAGTCCCCCCTGCGCCGCCTGCGGCGTCACCCCCCAGGGGGCGGCGCTGGCGGCCTGGCAGAGCCAGTTCCGCGGCGCCCTGGGTCAGACACTTCTCTCTCAAACGTCTATGTCCAAAACCGTTGTGTATGAAGTTGAAGTGATGTTCGGCGACTGCGATCCCGCCGGCATCGTGTTCTTTCCGAACTTCAGCAAGTGGATGGACGCCTCGTCGCTGAACTTCTTCGTGAAGTGCGGCGTGCCGCCCTGGCGCGAGCTGCAGAAGACGACCGGGATCATCGGCACGCCCCTGCTGGAGATCCACACGAAGTTCTTCAAGCCCGCCACCTACGGCGAACGCCTGCAGATCCACACCAGCGTCACCGAGTGGCGCGAGAAGGTGCTGATCCACAAACACATCGTCAAGCGCGGCGACGACCTGCTGTGCGAAGGCGAAGAGACCCGTGCCTTCTGCATGCGCGACCCGGCCAACCCGGACCGCATCAAGGCCGTCCCGATACCGCCCGACATCCGGGCGCTGTGCACCTGATTCCGAAGCCCTCGCAGAAGGGTCCGCTTTTTCAACCACCACCACCGGAGACAACACCATGAGCATTGCCCGCCGTCAGTTCATCCAGGCGTCCGCCGCCTCCACCCTGCTGGCCAGCCTGGGCCTGCAGAGCGCCCACGCCCAGGGGCTGGAACAGGTCAAGATCGTCAACGGCTTTCCCGCCGGCGGCAGCGCCGACGTGACCAGCCGTCGCATCGGAGACAAGCTGGGCGGCACCGCCTACACGAAGAACGCCGCCGTGGTGGAGAACAAGACCGGCGCGGCCGGCCGCATCGCCGTCGAGACCGTGAAGAACGCCGCGCCCGACGGGTCCACACTGCTGCTGACCCCGTATTCGATGATGTCGATCTACCCGCACATCTACAAGCAACTGAGCTACGACCCGTTCAAGGACCTGGCGCCGGTGGCGATGGCCTCGATGCTGGCGCACGGCCTGGCCGTCGGCCCCATGGTGCCGGCCTCGGTGAAGACGGTGAAAGACTACCTGGCCTGGTGCAAGGCCAACCCCAACCTGGCCAACTACGGTTCGCCCGCCGCCGGTTCCACGCCGCACTTCCTGGGCGCCCTGCTGGGCATCGAGGCCGGCGTCGAACTCAAACACGTGCCCTACCGCGGCTCCATCCCGGGCATCACCGACGTGATCGGTGGTGCGCTCGCATCGATGTTCACGCCGCATGGCGACTTCCTGCCCAACCACAAGGCGGGCAAGCTGCGCATCATCGCCACCTCCGGCAAGCAGCGCTCCACCTTCGTGCCCGAAGTGCCCACCTTCGCCGAACAGGGCTTCCCCGATCTGGTGGTCGAGGAGTGGTTCGGCTTCTACGCGCCGGCCAAGACACCGACCCAGGTGATCACCAACGCCAACCAGGCCATCAACGCCGCGCTCAAGGAAAAGACCGTCATCGACAGCCTGGCCCTCTCGGCCATGGTGCCGGTCGGTGGCACGCCTCAGGAGATGGCCAAGAGCATGAAGCACTACTTCGACTTCTGGGGCCCGCTGGTCAAGAAGATCGGTTTCACCGCCGAGTCCTGATCGCAGCATCGCACGCCCAACCCCTTGCACGAGGCATCCCCATGAAGCATCCGAACGCATCCGCACGCCTGGCCCTGGTCGCCTTGCCGGCCCTGGCCCTGAGCGCCTGCTCCCAGATGGGCCCGGCGCCCGCTGGCGGCGCATCCACCATCGCCAAAGGCGCTGCCCTGCAGCAATGTGAAACCCTGGCGGCCAGCTTCCGGCACGACCAGACCGCCATCGACTCGGCGACCGTGGTGGCCGCGGGAACGTTGCGGCTCGGCGGGCACGAGCACTCTCGCCCGCTGCCGCAGGGTGCCGCACCGGCGCAGCCCACGGGTGGCAACCCGGTGGCCGAGCACTGCCTGGTCAAGGGGTCCATGCACAAGCGCAAGGGCAGCGACGGGCGCGACTACGCCATCGGCTTCGAGATGCGCCTGCCCAAGGCCTGGAACGGCCGCTTCTACTACCAGGGCAACGGTGGACTGGACGGCAACGTGCGTCCGGCCGAAGGCGCGCTGGGCGGCGGTCCGCTGACCGGTGCGCTGATGCAGGGCTTCGCCGTGATCAGCTCCGACGCCGGTCACTCGGGCCCGCAGACGCCCTACTTCGGTCTGGAGCCCCAGTCGCGGCTGGACTACGGCTACCAGGCGGTGGCCAAGCTCACGCCCATGGCCAAGGCGCTGATCGCCACCGCCTACGGCAAGGGGCCGGACCGCTCCTATCTGGGTGGCTGCTCCAACGGCGGCCGCCACGCACTGGTCGAGGCTGCGCGCGGCCAGGCCTACGACGGCTACCTGGTCGGCGCACCCGGCTACCGCCTGCCCAACGCCGCGCTGGCCCAGCTCTGGGGGGCGCAGCAGTGGGCGCCGCTGGCCGTGGCCGGCGCCACCACCCAGCACCCGCTGGTGCCCACCGCCAAGATCCCGGACCTGAGCGGCGCCTTCACCAAGGCCGAGCGCCAACTGGTGGCCGACGCCATCCTGGCCAAGTGCGACGCGCTGGACGGCGCGAAGGACGGCATGGTGCAGTCCATGCAGGCCTGCCAGGCGGCGTTCAACCTCAAGACCGACGTGCCCACCTGCTCCGGCGAGCGCAACGGCCAGTGCCTGAGCGCGGCGCAGAAGGACGTGGTCGCCCGTGTGTTCGCCGGTGGCCGCACCAGCTCGGGCCAGGCGATCTACTCGGCTTTCCCGTTCGATCCGGGCCTGGCCGGTGACAACTGGGCCACCTGGAAGTTCGCCAACTCGGTCGCGCTCGATCCGCTGTCGGTCGGCACCGTGTTCAGCGTGCCGCCGGGCATGTTCGACCCGCTCAAGGTCGACATCAACGCGCGCCTGCCGATGTTCAGCGCCACCAACGAGGTCTACCGCGAATCCGGAATGTCGCTGATGACGCCGCCCGGCCACGAGAACCCGGTGAACCTGGCCAAGCTCAAGGGCCGCGGCGCAAAGATGATCGTCTACCACGGCGTGGCCGACGCGATCTTCTCCGCCGAGGACACGCGCCAGTGGCTGCTGCGCCTGGACCAGGCGCTGGGCGGCAAGGCCGACAGCTTCGCGCGCTTCTTCCCGGTGCCGGGCATGGCGCACTGCAGCGGCGGCCCGTCCACCGACCAGTTCGACCTGCTCTCGCCGCTGGTCAAGTGGGTCGAGCAGGGCCAGGCGCCGCAGGCCGTGCTGGCCACCGCGCGCGGCGTGGGCAACGCCGGCGGCGCCAACAGCGAGGTGCCGGCCAGCTGGGCGCCCAACCGCAGCCGCCCGCTGTGCGCCTACCCCACGGTCGCGACCTACAAGGGGTCCGGGCCGATGGAAGACGCGTCCAGTTTCGCCTGCCGCTGATTCCCCGCGCGTCCACCGAACGGAGTTCCGCCATGTACTACGAGCCGGGCAAGACCCCCCACGGCCTGCCGCACGACCCGTTCAAGTCCTGCGTGATCCCTCGCCCCATCGGCTGGATCTCCACGGTGGACGCGCAGGGCCGCGACAACCTCGCACCCTACAGCCAGTTCCAGAACGTGACCTTCGACCCGCCCATCGTCATGTTCAGCGCCAACCAGAGCACGCAAGGCGAGCGCAAGGACTCGGTGCGCAACGCCGAACAGATGGGCCAGTTCGTCTGGAACATGGCGACGTATGCGCTGCGCGAGGCGGTCAACGTCAGCGCCGAAGAGCTGCCGGCCGGCGTCGACGAGTTCGAGCGCGCCGGGCTGGAGAAGCTGGACAGCCGCCTCGTGAAGCCCAAGCGCGTCAAGGGCTCGCCGATCCAGTTCGAGTGCGAGTACCTGAACACCGTGCGCTTCCCGGGCCGCCCGCCCATGGGCACGGTGGACGTGGTGTTCGGCCGCGTGGTCGGCATCCACATCGACGACGACTACATCGACGGCAACGGCCTGATCGACGTGCTCAAGATCCAGCCCATCGCGCGCATGGGCTACTACGACTACACCGTGGTCGACAACAAGTTCCAGATGGTCATTCCCGGCAGCAACAAAGCGCTGCTGGCCGGGCTGGAAGGTTCGCCCGACAAGACCCAGCAGGAAACCCGCGCCCGCTGAATCCCCCATTGCAACGCATCGCCCCGACCGCCCCATGAATGCCTACCAGCCCCAGCCCGCCGAACAACGCTTCATCCTGTGCGATGTGCTGCAGGCTCCGCAGCAGCTCGCCGCCCTGCCCGCCTACGCCGACTTCGACGGCGATCTGCTGGTGCAGGTGACCGACGAAGCTGGCAAGTTCGTGGGCGAGGTGATCGCCCCGCTGAACCGCGAGGGCGACGAGGTGGGCGCGCAATGGAAAGCCGGATCGGTGACGATGCCGCCGGGTTTCCGCGACGCCTACCAGGCCTTCTGGCAGGCGGGCTGGCCGTCGCTGGCCTGCGCCACCGAAGACGGCGGCCAGGGCCTGCCGGCCGCGCTGGAGGCCATGCTGTACGAGAACCTGAGCGCCGCCAACCACGGCTGGACCATGGCACCCGGCCTGCTGCACGGCGCCTACGAATGCATCAAGCACCACGCCTCGCCCGAGCTGAAGGCACGTTACCTGGAGAAGGTGGCCACCGGCGAGTGGCTGGCCACCATGTGCCTGACCGAGCCGCACGCGGGATCGGACCTCGGCCTGTGCCGCACCAAGGCGGCCCCTCTGGCCGACGGTCGCTACGCCCTGTCCGGCACCAAGATCTTCATCTCCGGCGGCGAACACGACCTCACCGACAACATCGTGCACCTGGTGCTCGCCCGCCTGCCCGACAGCCCGCCTGGCCCGAAAGGCCTGTCGCTGTTCCTGGTGCCGAAGTTCTATGAAGACGGCACGCGCAGCGCGGTGATCTGCGAGCGCATCGAAGAGAAGATGGGCCTGCACGGCAGCCCCACCTGCGTGATGCGTTTCGACGAGGCACCGGGCTGGATCGTCGGCGAGCCCGGCAAGGGCCTGAACGCGATGTTCGTGATGATGAACGCCGCGCGCCTGCACGTGGGCCTGCAGGGCGTGGGCCTGCTCGACGCCGCCTGGCAGAAAGCCGACGCGTACTCGAAGGAGCGGCGCCAGATGCGCGCGCCCGGTGGCTCGGCGAAAGCCGGCGAGGCCGACCTGATCGAACAGCACCCCGCCATGCGCCGCATCCTCGACGCGCAGCGCGCCTGGATCGATGCCGGCCGCGTGGTCGCCTACCGCACCGCGCTGGAACTCGACATCCTCAAACACCACGGCGACACCGCGCGCCGCGACCTCGCCAGCCGCTGGTGCACGCTGGTGACGCCGGTGCTCAAGGCCGCCTGGACCGACCAGGCCTTCCACGGCGCCAGCGCCTGCCTGCAGGTCTTTGGCGGCCACGGTTTCGTGCGCGAATGGGGCATCGAGCAGATCGTGCGCGACTCCCGCGTGGCCATGATCTACGAGGGCACCAACGAGATCCAGGCCATCGACCTGCTGTTGCGCAAGACCCTGCCGGACGGCGGCGCGGCGCTGCTGACCCTGCTGGGCGAACTGTCCGCCGAACTCGGCGGCGGCGCACAGGCGGTGCGCGCGAAGACACAACTCGACGGCTTCGCCAGCTTCCTGCGCGAGCGCCTGCTGCCGCGCGCCACCGCCAAGGACGCGCCCGCCGACCTGCCGCACTGGCTGGCCGACGACTTCCTGCGCGCCGTGGCCCTGCTGCTCATGGCCTGGGCCTGGGCCCGCATTGGCGCCACGCCCGGCGCCGATGCAGAACGTTGGCAAACGGCGCAGACCGGCTTCTGGCGCTGGGTCTGGCCCGAGTTCGCCATGCGCACGGCCATGATGGAAGCCACGCTGGCCGGCTGATCGCCCGCTGGGCCACGTCGGCGATACCGTTATCCTCTGCATCCATGCCCGAAACGACTGTCGCCAACGCCCTGCGCCGACCGCGCACCCCACGGAAAACCGCGGCCCCGGCGCCGTCCAGGGCCGATCCGGCGGCTGAGACCGACAGCGGCATCGACACCAGCTACCTCGAATCCCTGCTGGGCTACAACGCCCGGCGCGCCGCACTGGCGGTGATCGGCGTGTTCCTGCAGCGAATGGCGCCGTATGGCCTGCGCCCGGTGGACTTCTCGGTGCTGACACTCATCGCCCACAACCCTGGCATCACCTCGCGCCAGGTCTGCGCCGCGCTGGACATCCTGCCGCCCAACCTGGTGGGCATGGTCAAGAGCCTGGACAAGCGCGGCCTGATCGAGCGCCGGCCGCACCCGACCGACCGCCGCGCCCAGGGCCTGCACCTCTCGCCTGCGGGCAGGAAGCTGCAGAAAGACGCCCAGACCACGGCCACGAAGCTCGAAAGAGACGTCGCCAGCCGCCTCTCGGAGCAGGAGCTGGACCTGCTCAAGGAACTGCTTCAGCGCGTCTATTCCAAGTGACGCAATCCGGGTAAATCCCGAGCGAGCTTTCCCGCTGGCGCTCGCTTTCCAGCTAGCGAACTGCTAGCGCCCGCCGTATAGTGGTTTCAGGCCTCGACACAGAAGGCTGGTCCAGGAGACAAACCATGAGTGCCAAAGACCATGCGGCGATCATTCAGCTGTTCGACCTGCTTGAGTCGCGCTATGCGATGCGTGTCATCTGGGCCCTGAGCGACGGGCACCCGCAGACCTTCCGCCTGCTGCAGGACAGCGTCGGTGGCGTCACGCCCAACACCCTCAACACCCGCCTCAAGGAACTGCGCGCCGCCCGCCTGGTGGACCACACCGGCGACGGCTACCGCCTGACCCACCAGGGCGCCGACCTGGCGCGGCGCATGGGCGAGGTGCAGCAGTTCGCCGGCCGCTGGGCGCAACAGCAGGCGCGCGCAGCGATGGCGGTTGCGGTGGCCACACCCACCGCCGCGCACGCACCCTGAGCCCCGCACACCCCGCGGAACTGGCTCTGCCAGACCACGGGCGGGGGCCCCGTCAAAGGGGCCGACACGCAGCGACTCAGGGGTTGGCACGACCTTCGGGCGCATAGAATCACGCCCCAGCACGGCGTCGACCAGACCGGGTTTTTCGCGGCCCTCGGGGCCGAATCGGACCCGTTTCATGGGTGTTCCCGTGACAAAGGCCCGATTTCCACCGCCCGGCGGCCGGTCGCGAGGCCTCCCTTGAATTCCGCTGCGGCGCCCCCATGTGCCGCGCACGGTTTGTTTTTGCCATCCAGAACACCCCCCTGACGCCATGAGTTCCAACACGCCTCCCGCCGACACCACCCCGACACCCCAGCACCCCATGAGCACCGAAGAGGCCCTGGCCGCGGCTGCGGTCGCGGAAGCCGACGCGCTGGCCGCCCTGACCAACGAGGTCAGCGAGCTCAAGGCCAAGAACGCCGACCTGGCCGAGCAGTTCCTGCGCGCCAAGGCCGAAGCCCAGAACACCATGCGCCGCGCCGAGGAAGAAATGGCCAAGGCGCGCAAGTTCGCGGTCGAGAGTTTTGCCGAGGGCCTGCTGCCGGTGCTCGACAGCTTCGAAGCCGGTCTGTCCATCCAGGAGGCGACCCTGGAGCAGCTGCGCGAAGGCTCCGAAGCCACGCTCAAGCAGCTGCGCAGCGCGCTGGAACGCCACAAGGTGGTCTCCATCGCACCGGAAGCGGGCGCCAAGTTCGACCCCAACCAGCACCAGGCCATCAGCCTCGTGCCGGCCGACCAGCCCACCAACACCGTGGTGACCGTGCTGCAAAAGGGCTACCTGATCGCTGATCGCGTGCTGCGCCCGGCGCTGGTCACGGTCGCCGCCCCCAAATAAAGACAGCGAAGAAACAGCGGAAGGGGCAGAAAACCTGGCTGGCCGGACTTGAAATCTTCACCGGTTATCCACACCTCCTCCACAGCGGGTCCACACCCACCCCACACACTTATTCAAACTTTCGAAAACGGAGCAGAACATGGGAAAAATCATCGGCATCGACCTGGGCACCACCAACAGCTGCGTGTCCATCATGGAAGGCAACACCACCAAGGTGATCGAGAACTCGGAAGGTGCGCGCACCACGCCGTCGATCGTGGCCTACCAGGAAGACGGTGAAGTGCTGGTCGGCGCCTCGGCCAAGCGCCAGGCCGTGACCAACCCCAAGAACACGCTCTACGCCATCAAGCGCCTGATCGGCCGCAAGTTCGTCGAGAAGGAAGTGCAGAAGGACATCGACCTGATGCCCTACTCCATCGTGGCCGCCGACAACGGCGACGCCTGGGTGGAAGTGCGCGGCAAGAAGATCTCGGCCCAGCAGGTCAGCGCCGACATCCTGCGCAAGATGAAGAAGACCGCCGAGGACTACCTGGGCGAACCAGTGACCGAAGCCGTGATCACCGTGCCGGCCTACTTCAACGACGCCCAGCGCCAGGCCACCAAGGACGCCGGCCGCATCGCCGGTCTGGAAGTCAAGCGCATCATCAACGAGCCCACCGCCGCGGCCCTGGCCTTCGGCCTGGACAAGCAGGACAAGGGCGACCGCAAGATCGCCGTGTACGACCTGGGCGGTGGCACGTTTGACGTGTCCATCATCGAGATCGCCGACGTCGACGGTGAAAAGCAGTTCGAGGTGCTGTCCACCAACGGCGACACCTTCCTCGGCGGCGAAGACTTCGACCAGCGCATCATCGACTTCATCATCGGCGAGTTCAAGAAGGAACAGGGCGTCGACCTGAGCAAGGACGTGCTGGCCCTGCAGCGCCTGAAGGAAGCCGCTGAAAAGGCCAAGATCGAGCTGTCCAGCTCGGCCGCGACCGACATCAACCTGCCCTATATCACGGCCGACGCCTCGGGTCCGAAGCACCTGAACATCAAGCTCACCCGCGCCAAGCTGGAAGCCCTGGTGGAAGAGCTGATCGAACGCACCATCGCGCCCTGCCGCATGGCCATCAAGGACGCCGGTGTGGCCGTGGGCGACATCCACGACGTGATTCTGGTCGGCGGCATGACCCGCATGCCCAAGGTGCAGGAGAAGGTCAAGGAGTTCTTCGGCAAGGACCCGCGCAAGGACGTGAACCCCGACGAGGCCGTGGCCGTGGGCGCCGCCATCCAGGGCCAGGTGCTCTCGGGTGACCGCAAGGACGTGCTGCTGCTGGACGTGACCCCGCTCTCCCTGGGCATCGAGACCATGGGCGGCGTCATGACCAAGATGATCGGCAAGAACACCACCATCCCGACCAAGTTCAGCCAGGTGTTCTCCACCGCCGAGGACAACCAGCCGGCCGTGACCATCAAGGTGTTCCAGGGCGAGCGCGAAATCGCCTCGGGCAACAAGCTGCTGGGCGAGTTCAACCTCGAAGGCATCCCCGCTTCACCGCGCGGCATGCCGCAGATTGAAGTGACCTTCGACATCGACGCCAACGGCATCCTGCATGTGGGCGCCAAGGACAAGGGCACCGGCAAGGAAAACAAGATCACCATCAAGGCGAACTCGGGCCTGTCCGAGGCCGAGATCCAGCAGATGGTGAAGGACGCCGAGCTGAACGCCGCCGAAGACCACAAGAAGGTCGAGCTGGTGCAGGCCCGCAACCAGGCCGAAGCCTCGGTGCACAGCGTCAAGAAGAGCCTGGGCGAACACGGCGACAAGCTCGAAGCCGCTGAAAAGAGCGCCATCGAGGACGCGATCAAGGCCCTGGAAGAAGCCGCCAAGGGTGACGACAAGGCCGCCATCGAAGCCAAGACCGAGGCCCTGATGACCACCAGCCAGAAGCTGGGCGAGAAGGTGTACGCCGCCTCGCAGGCCGAAGCCGCCGCAGCAGCGGGAGCCGCCGGTGGTGCCGCTGGTGGTGCCGAGCAGGCCGGCGCCGGCGCCTCGTCCAGCGCCAAGGACGACGACATCGTCGATGCCGAAGTCAAGGAAGTGAAGAAGGGCTGATCGGCGGCCCCGGCCGAGCAACCGTGACCGCCGCGCCGGGGCAACCTGGCGCGGCGTTCGTACTCAACAGAACCCCGATTGACCACCATGGCCAAACGCGATTTTTACGAAGTGCTGGGCGTGCCCAAGAACGCTTCGGACGACGAGATCAAGAAGGCGTATCGCAAGCTGGCGATGAAGTACCACCCGGACCGCAACCAGGGTGATGCTGCCAAGGGCGCCGAAGAGAAGTTCAAGGAGGCCAAAGAGGCCTACGAGATGCTGTCGGACCCGCAGAAGAAGGCCGCCTACGACCAGTACGGCCACGCCGGCGTGGACCCGAACATGCGCGGCCCGGGCGGCCCCGGCGCAGAAGGTTTTGCCGGCTTCGGCGAGGCCTTCGGCGACATCTTCGGCGACATCTTCGGCGGCGCCCGCCGCGGCGGTGGCGGCCGGCAGGTGTACCGCGGCGCGGACCTGTCCTACGCCATGGAAATCACGCTGGAAGAAGCGGCCACCGGCAAGGAGACGCAGATCCGCATTCCCAGCTGGGACGACTGCGAAAGCTGCAAGGGCACCGGCGCCAAGCCGGGCACCAGCGTCAAGACCTGCTCGACCTGTCATGGCCAGGGCGTGGTGCAGATGCGCCAGGGTTTCTTCAGCGTGCAGCAGACCTGCCCGCACTGCCACGGCAGCGGCAAGATCATCCCCGAGCCCTGCACCACCTGCAGCGGCCAGGGCAAGATCAAGAAGCAGAAGACGCTGGAAATCAAGATCCCCGCGGGCATCGACGACGGCCAGCGCATCCGCTCCAGCGGCAACGGCGAACCGGGCCAGAACGGCGGCCCGGCCGGCGACCTCTACATCGAGATCCGCCTGCGCAAGCACGACATCTTCGAACGCGAAGGCGACGACCTGCATTGCCAGGTGCCGGTGAGCATGACGACCGCCGCGCTTGGCGGCGAGATCGACGTGCCCACGCTGCAAGGCAAGGCCACCATCGACCTGCCCGAAGGCACGCAGAGCGGCAAGACCTTCCGCCTGCGCGGCAAGGGCGTCAAGGGGGTGCGCAGCAGCTACCCCGGCGACCTGTACTGCCACGTGGCGGTGGAGACGCCGGTCAAGCTGACCGAACACCAGCGCAAGCTGCTCAAGGAACTCGACGAGTCGTTCAAGAAAGGCGGCCACAAGCACAGCCCGAACGACAAGGGCTGGTTCGAGAAGGCGAAGAGCTTTTTCAGCTGATTGCCGCTGAGGGGTTCAGAAATGCGAAGGGGCGACGGGTGACCGTCGCCCCTTCGCATTTCTGCATCTACTTCGGCACACAACGAAACTCAAGCGATACGGCAGCCGATCTGGCAAACCCGGAGTTTGTTTCTTCAAGCTTGATGGTTTCGACGGCCTTGCCGTCCTTCGAACAGAACTCGTTTGCCTCGGTGTATGCCTCTCCCTTGATACCAATAGGTGGCCCAAAGCCAACCTGGGGGCTCTTTTTGGCGATGAGGTAAGTGCCTTTGTCCATGGGCACAACGCCTGTGTTGGCACAGGCTACCAATCCAACGACACACAAAGCAATCACGCGTTTCATGCAAACCTCCTTTGACCGAAGCATATGTCCAGATCGGGCAGGACCGGACGGTGCGATCGGACAGCTCATGCAGTCCCGGCGTGTGCAGCATGGCGCGGTGGTCCAAGCAGGTCCACTGTCAGCACTCCACGATGGCCTTGATCACCCCCGCGGTGGGGTCGAGCAGGTTCTGGAACCGGGTGGGCACCTCGGCCAGGGCCAGACGATGGGTGTTCAGGCTGTCGGGAATCTGGCCCGCGCGCATGGCGTCGAGCACGGTGCGGAAGTCTTCGGTGGTGGCGTTGCGGCTGCCCATCAGCGTCATCTCGCGCTTGTGGAACTCGGGGTCGGAGAAGCTGATGCTTGCACTCACCACCGAGATCAGCACATAGCTGCCGCCGTGGGCCACGAACTTGAAGCCGCGCTCCATGGCCTGGGGGTTGCCGGTGGCGTCGAACACCACGTCGTAGAACTCGCCGCTGGTCAGCGCGGCCAGCTGGGCCTCGTCGCCCTCGCCCAGCGGAACGCCCGCGTGAACGCCCAGCGAACGGGTGCAGAAATCAACCCGGTCCTGCCGGCCGTCCAGCGCGGTGACGGTGGCGCCGCGCAGCTGCGCAAAGATCATGGCGGCCATGCCGATGGGGCCGGCCCCCACCACCAGCACGCGCTGCCCCGCGCTCAGGCCCGAACGCCGCACCGCGTGGGCGCCGATGGCCAGGAACTCCACCATGGCGGCCTGGTCGAGCGTCACCCCTTCGGCCTTGTGCACGAAGGCCTGGGGCACGCTGAGGTATTCGGTGAAAGCGCCGTCGCGGTGCACGCCGAGCACCTGGATCTGTGTGCAGCAGTTGGTCTTGCCCGCGCGGCAGGCGATGCAATGGCCGCAGGACAGGTAGGGCATGACGTAGACCGTGTCGCCGGCGCGCAGAGTGCTGCTTTCCGGCGCGGCGTCCACGATGCCCGAGAGCTCGTGGCCCATCACGCGCGGGTAGCTCAGATAGGGCTGTTTGCCGGTGAAGATGTGCAGGTCGGTGCCGCACACGCCCACGCGCTTGACGCGCAGCAGCACCTCGTCGGCACCGCGTTCGGGCATGGGGCGGTCCTGGGCCAGCAGGGTGCCAGGGGTTTCGCAGACAACGGTCAGCATGGTGTTCCTTGTATTCAGTCGATGTTCTGTTCGTTGAGTTCGCGCCGCGTGGGCAGGCCTTCCATGTCGCCGATCACCTGCAGCGCGAGCGAGGCGATCCAGTTGGCGCGCCTAAGTGCCTGGGGCCAGCCCAGGCCTTCGAGCCGGGCGCTGATGATGCCCACCGCGAAAGCGTCGCCCGCGCCCACGGTGTCCACCACCACAGGCACCGGCAAGCCGGGCACGGTGCCCTGCGCGCCATCGGCGGTGCTGAAGTAGGCGCCCTCGGCGCCGAGCTTGACCACCACGGCTTTCGCGCCCCGGTCGAGGTACCAGGCGGCGATGTCGGCGGGGGTGGACTGGCCCGTGAGCAGCCGGCCTTCCTCGATGCCGGGCAGCACCCAGTCGGCGTGGCGGGCCAGGTCGTTCAGGGTGTCGCGCATGGTGGCGGTGTCGGGCCACAGCCGCGGGCGCAGATTGGGGTCGAAGGAGACGCTGCGGCCCGCGGCGCGCAGGCTCTGCATGGCGTGCGCCACCACCTCGCAGGCCGCGGGCGACAGCGCGGGCGTGATGCCGGTGGCGTGCAGGTGCCGTGCGCGCAGCGCGTAGGCAGCTGGCAGGTTGGCCAGCCCGAGCTGGCTGGCGGCGGAGTTGCGGCGGTAGTACTCGATGGCCGGGTCGCTGCCGTCCAGGCTGCGCGACTTGAGCATGAAGCCGGTGGAGCGGTTCGGGTCGATCTCCACCTGCGAGGTGTCCACGCCTTCGGCCTCGATGGCTTGTCGCACGTAACGGCCGAACGAGTCGGCACCCAGACGGCTGACCCAGCCCACGCGGAAGCCCAGGCGGGCCAGACCGATGGCCACATTGCTGTCGGCGCCCGCCAGCCGCTTGCTGAAGGTCTGCACCTGCTCCAGCGGTCCGGGCTCCTGGGCCACCAGCAGGGCCATGGTCTCGCCCAGCGTCAGCACATCGAGTGGTTCGGGAACCGTCGTCATGCGCCCAGCTCCCTGTGGTTCACCGCCTCCAGCGTGGCCCGCACGCCACGCGTCTGCAGCGATTGCAGGGCAGGAAGCAGCGCGTCGGCCAGTGCCTCGTTGCCCGCCAGGTCACCGAACACCGGCGCATAGGACAGCATGGCCTGCACGGCCGCGGCGCTGGCGCCCTGCCCCAGCGTGCGCTGGTGGAGCGCGGTCAGGTCGGCCGCGTGGGGGTCGTCGATGGCGTAGGCGTTGCCCTGCTCGTCCACGCCGCGCAGGTAGTGCATCCAGGCCGCGACCCCCAGGGCCATGCGCGGCACAGGCAGGCCCCGCGCCAGGCGGTCGCGCACGGTGCCGAGCAGGCGCTGCGGCAGCTTCTGCGAGCCGTCCATGGCGATCTGGTGGGTGCGGTGCGCCAGCGCGGGGTTGGCGTAGCGGGCCAGCAGGTTGGCGCGGTAGGCGGGCAGGTCCAGCCCGGGCAGGTCGGCCAGGGTGGGCTCGATCTCGTCGCGCATCAGCGCTTCGATGTGCGTGCGCAGCGGGGCCTGGGCAATCGCCTGGTCCACGGTTTGCCAGCCGGCCATGGCGCCCAGGTAGGCCAGGCTGGAGTGCGTGCCGTTGACCATGCGCAGCTTGAGCCGCTCAAAGGGTTCGGCGGCGGCCACGAAGCGCGCGCCGCCCAGCGTCCAGTCGGGTCGGTCGGCGGCAAAGTGGTCTTCCACCGCCCAGTCGAAAAAGGGTTCGCCCAGCACTGGCCAGCGGTCTTCGGCGCCCAGCGCCTGCGACACGGCGGCGCGGTCGGCGTCGGTGGTGCGGGGCACGATGCGGTCCACCATCGAGCAGGGAAACCGGCAGTCGTCGGCGATGCGCTTCGCCAGCGCCGGGCTCACCACTTCGGCGAAGCGCAGCACCGCACCGCGCAGCACGCGGCCGTTGGCGGGCAGGTTGTCCAGCGACATCAGCGTGAGCGGGCCGCGGCCTTGCGCGAAGCGCCGCTGCAGACCAAACACCAGCATGCCGATGGCCGAGCGCGGCGTGTGCGGGTGGCCCAGGTCGTGGACGATGTCCGGGTGGTCCAGCCGCAGCGCGCCGGTGGCCGGGTCGTGGCAGTAGCCCTTCTCCGTCACGGTCAGGCTCACGATGCGGGTGTCGGCAGCGGCGATGGCGTCCAGCACCGCGCCGGGGTTCTCGGGCGCCACCAGCAGACTGCGCACCGCGCCGATCACCTGCAGGCGCTGGCGCGGCTGGCCCTGGGCGTCGGCGTCACGGATCGCCAGAGTGTAAAGGCCGTCCTGCGGCTGCAGCGCGTCGCGCGTGTCGGGCTGGCGCAGCGACACGCCGACGATGCCCCAGCGCAGGTCCCCGGCGGCGATGGCTGCTTCGGTGGCGGCCGCCAGGTGGGCGCGCATGAAGGCGCCGATGCCCAGATGCACGATGCCCTGCTGCAGGCGCTGGCGGTCGTAGGGTGGGCGAGTCACGGTGGCGGGCAAGGCGCCCACCGTGCGGTCGTCGAGTCGGTTCATGGGTGCGCTCACCAGTTGGTCAGGGTGCCGTCGTGCTGCAGGCGGTTGACCGGCAGGTAGGCGCGCTTGTAGGGGTACTTCGCAGCCAGCGCCTCGTCGACGGTCACGCCGTGGCCGGGCGCCTCGCCGGGGTGCATGAGGCCGTCCTTGAAGCTGTAGGCGTGGGGGAACACAGCGTCGGTTTCGTCGGTGTGGCGCATGTACTCCTGGATGCCGAAGTTGGGCACCCAGAGGTCGAAGTTGAGCGCCGCGCCCATGCACACGGGCGAGAGGTCGGTGGCGCCGTGCGAGCCGGTGCGCACCTGGTAGAGCGCGGCCAGGTCGGCGATGCGGCGCAGGTGGGTGATGCCGCCGGCGTGGACCACGGTGGTGCGGATGTAGTCGATCAGCTGGTTCTGGATCAGGTCCTTGCAGTCCCAGATGGTGTTGAAGATCTCGCCCACGGCCAGCGGCGTGGTGGTGTGCTGGCGGATCAGGCGGAAGGACTCCTGGTTCTCGGCCGGCGTGGTGTCCTCCAGCCAGAACAGGCGGTAGGGTTCCAGGTCCTTGCCCAGGCGCGCGGCCTCGATGGGCGTGAGGCGGTGGTGCGCGTCGTGCAGCAGGTGGATGTCGGGCCCCACGGCGGCGCGCACCTTGTCGAACAGCTCGGGCGTGTGGCGCAGGTACTTCTCGGTGGACCAGTCGTGTTCGCTGGGCAGGTCGGCGTCGGCGGGTTCGTAGAACATGCTGCCGCGGCCCACGCCGTAGACCTTCTCCAGCCCCGGCACGCCACTTTGCGCGCGGATGGCCTTGTAGCCCATCTCCTTGTAGCGCAGCACTTCCTCGACGGTCTGGGTGATGTCCTTGCCATTGGCGTGGCCGTAGACCATCACGCCGGTGCGGCTCTTGCCACCCAGCAGCTGGTACAGCGGCATGTTGGCGGCCTTGGCCTTGATGTCCCACAGCGCCGTGTCCACGCCCGCGATGGCGCTCATGGTCACCGGACCGCGGCGCCAGTAGGCGCCCTTGTAGAGGTACTGCCAGATGTCTTCAATCTGCTGCGGGTCGCGGCCGATCAGGCAGGGAATGACGTGGTCGGTGAGGTAGCTCGCCACCGCGAGTTCGCGGCCGTTGAGCGTGGCATCGCCGATGCCGGTCAGGCCCTCGTCGGTCTCGATTTTCAGGGTCACGAAGTTGCGGCTGGGTGCGCAGACGATGACTTTGGCTGAGGTGATTTTCATGGCGCCATTTCTTTCAGATGCGCTTCGAGGAAGCGGAAGCCCCAGCCCGCGCCCTCCCGGGGCAGGGCCTGGCCGTGGTGGATGGTCAGGGGCTGGTCGATGAGGGCGTCGATCCAGTCGAAGCTCTCGGCCGCCAGCCCGTTGGGAATGCTGCACAGCAGCGGCACGTCGTAGTCGCGGTAGTAGTGGGGCAGCACGGGCAGGTGGTGCGCCTGGGCCAGGGCGGCCGACGCGCGCCAGGCCTCCACGCTGCCGATGCGCAGCAGGTCGGGCTGCCAGAGGTCAATGCCGTCGGCGGCGATCAGGGCCTGCAGGGTGCGGGTGTCGTACTCGCGCTCGCCCATGGCCAGGCTGATGCCGCACTGGCGGCGCAGCGTGGCGTAGCCCGCGACGTCGTGGTGGTGCAGCGGCTCCTCGAACCAGGTGATGCCCAGCGGCAGGGCCGCGCGCGCCAGGGTCAGCGCGCCGGCCAGGTCGCAGCCCTGGTTGGCGTCCATCATCACGCGCACCCGGGGCCCCACGGCCTCGCGCACCCGGCGCAGGCGCTCCAGGTCGCGCTGCACGTCGGGCGAGCCCACCTTGATCTTGACGGCATAGAAGCCGCGGCCCACGTAGCCGCGCACCTCGTCCAGCAGCTCGTCGTCGCTGTAGGACAGCCAGCCGCCCGAGCCGTACACCGGCACGCTGGCGCGCGTCTGCCCCAGCAGCCGGTGCATGGGCGCGCCCAGCGTGCGGGCCCAGGCGTCCCACATCGCGATGTTGATCAGCCCCACCGCCCAACGCTGCACGCCCTCGTGGCCGAAGTACTCGTGCTCACGTTCGGCCTGTGCGATGAAGGCACCCGGCGCCGCCGCGTCAGCCCCGAGCACCAGGGGTTCGATGTCGCGCAGCGCACCGCGGATGGCCGCGCGCGAGTAGTGAAAGGCCAGCAGGTAGCCCTGGCCGCGCACGCCGTTGGCCAGCACGATCTCGGCCACGATGAACTCGATGGCGGGAATCTGGTGCGTCGCATCGGCGATGGGGCGCGACAGGGTGGAGGTGGCTTCAAAGAAGCGCAGCTCGCGGATCGTGGTGTTCGTCATGGCCTCACATCACCGCGCCGAGTGCCCAGGGCACGAACTCGTTCTGGCCGTAGCCGTGCAGCTCGCTCTTGGTCTTGCGGCCCGAGGCGGCGGCCAGCATGTCGCGGAAGATGCGTTCGCCCAGCTGCTCCACGCTCTCGCTGCCGTCGATGACGGTGCCGCAGTTGATGTCCATGTCCTCTTCCTGCCGGGCCCACAGCGCGCTGTTGGTGGCCAGCTTGAGCGAGGGCGACGGCGCGCAGCCGTAGGCCGAACCGCGCCCGGTGGTGAAACAGATGAGGTTGGCACCGCCGGCCACCTGGCCGGTGGCGGACACCGGGTCGTAGCCCGGGGTGTCCATGTAGACGAAACCCTTGGCAGCGATCGGCTGCGCGTATTCGTAGACGTCCACCAGGGGCGTGGTGCCGCCCTTGGCGATGGCGCCGAGCGACTTTTCCAGGATGGTGGTCAGGCCGCCGGCCTTGTTGCCTGCCGATGGGTTGTTGTCCATCTCGGCGTGGTGGCGGGCGCAGTAGTCGGTCCACCAGCGCAGCCGGGCTTCGAGCTTGTCGGCAACGGCCTGCGACACCGCGCGCTGCAGCAGCAGGTGTTCGCCACCATAGATCTCGGGCGTCTCGGACAGCACGGCCGTGCCACCGTGGCGCACCACCAGGTCCACCGCGGCGCCCAGTGCCGGGTTGGCGCTGATGCCGGAGTAGCCGTCGGAGCCGCCGCACTGCAGGCCCACCACCAGGTGGCTGGCGGGCACGGGCTGACGCTGCACCGCATTGGCCTCGGGCAGCAGGGCCCGCACGGCCTCGATGCCGCGCGCCACGCTTTTTGCGGTGCCGCCGGTGTCCTGGATGCTGAAGGTGACCAGCTGGGCGCCTTCGCGCAGACCTTCCTGCGCCAGCAGGCCCTGGATCTGGTTGGTCTCGCAGCCCAGCCCCACCACCAGCACGGCGGCGAAGTTGGCGTGCCGCGCGTAACCCGCCAGCGTGCGGCGCAGCACGTGCAGGCCCTCGCCTTCGCTGTCGGTGGCGCAGCCGGCGCCGTGCGTCAGTGCGACCACGCCGTCCACGTTCGGGAACGCGGCCAGCGCCTCGGGATGGATGTCGCGGCGGAAGTGGTCGGCGATGGCGCGCGCCACCGTGGCCGAGCAGTTCACGCTGGTCAGCACGCCGATGTAGTTGCGCGTGGCCACACGACCGTCGCTGCGCACGATGCCATCGAACGTGGCAGGGGTGTCCACATAGGCCACCGGCCGCACATCGCCGCCCACGTCGTGGCCGCGGTCGAAACGGCTGAAGGCCAGGTTGTGGGTGTGCACGTGCTGCCCGGGCGCGATGGCCTGGGTGGCGGTGCCGATGATCTGGTTGTAGCGGCGCACCGGCTCGCCGGCCGCGATGGCGCGCACCGCGATCTTGTGACCCGGCGGGACCAGGCCCGACACGCTGATGCCTTCGGATTCGAGGCGCGTGCCGCCCAGCAGTTGCTGGCGAGCGATGACCACGTCGTCGTTCGGGTGGATGCGGATGACCGGGTTCATTTCAGCAAGCCCATCTGCTGCGGCAGCCACAGCGTGAGGGCCGGGATGTAGGTGATGGCCACCAGGCCCAGCAGCAGCGGAATCAGCCAGGGCAGGATGGCCATGGTGGCGCGCTCCACCGAGAGCCTGGAGATGCGCGCCAGCACGAACAGCACCATGCCCAGCGGAGGCGTCATCAGGCCGATCATCAGGTTCAGCGTCACGATGAGGCCGAACTGCACCGGGTCGATGCCCAGCTTGAGCACGATGGGCAGCAGGATGGGCACCAGGATGGTGATGGCGGCGATGGTGTCGATGAAGCAGCCCACGAACAGGATCAGCAGGTTGGCCAGCAGCAGGAACACCCACTTGTTGCTGGTGATCGAGAGGATCCAGTCGGCCAGCGCCTGGGCGGCCTGCGTGGTGGTGAGCAGCCAGGCGAAGATGGACGCGGCGGTGACGATGAACAGCACCGAGGCCGTGGTCTCGATGGTGTCGAAAGTGGCCTTGGCCAGCGTCTTGAGCGTCATGGAGCGGTAGCGCACCAGGCCCAGGAACAGCGCCCAGAGCACCGCGGCCACGGCGGCCTCGGTGGGGGTGAACCAGCCCATGGTCATGCCGCCGATCAGGATCACCGGGGCCATCAGGGCCAGCACGGCCGAGAAGTTGTAGCGCCAGTCCAGCACCAGCAGCACCACGAAGGCCGAGAGGGCCGCCACGTTCACCGAGGCCCCGGCCTTCACCGCCAGCCACACGGCCATGGGGAAGGCCAGCACCAGCAGGATCTCCAGTCCGGCGCTGCCCAGGCGGCCCCAGTGGAACGCCACGTCGCCACCCCAGCCCTGGCGGCGGGCGTAGTAGGCGACGGTGAGCATCATCAGCACGGTCAGCACGATGCCCGGCAGGATGCCGGCCACGAACAGCGCGCCGATGGAGACGTTGGCCATCATCCCGTAGATGACAAAGGGCAGCGACGGCGGAAAGATCGGGCCCAGCGTGGCCGAAGCGGCCGTCACGCCCACCGCGAACTCGGTGGAGTAGCCGTGCTCCTTCATGGCCTTGATCTCGACGGTGCCCAGGCCCGCCGCGTCGGCGATGGCCGTGCCAGACATGCCCGAGAAGATCACCGAGCCGATGATGTTGACCTGCCCCAGGCCGCCCTTCATCCAGCCCACCAGCGCGATCGCGAAGTTGTAGATGCGGCCGGTGATGCCGGCGATGTTCATCAGGTTGCCGGCCAGGATGAAGAACGGCACCGCCAGCAGCGGGAACGACTCGATGCCGGAGATCATGCGCTGGGCCAGCACGATGTCGGGCACGCTGCCCGAGACCAGGATGTAGATCAGCGAGCCGCCCGCCATGGCCACGGCCACGGGCAGACCGCAGAGCATCAGCCCCACGAAGGAAAGAATCAGGATGAGCATGGAGAGGATTCCGTGTGGGCGGGCGTCAGTGGGTCGCGTCTTCGAAGTGGGCGGGGTTCTGCAGCGGCGAGAAGCCGCGCCGCCAGTTCTCCACCGCCACCTGCACGCCGCGCACGGTCATCAGGGCGAAGCCGGCGAAGGCGAGCCAGTACACATAGCTCTTGTTCCAGTCGATGGTGGTCATGGGCTCGTTGTCCACCGCCAGCGCGTAGCGCGCCACCAGCCAGCTGGCGTAGCCATAGAAGGCGATGGCCGCCAGGTCCACCGCGGTGGACAGCACCCGGCCCGCGAATGCGGGCAGGTGGCCGTACAGCAGGTTGACCTGGATGTGGCGCATGCGCCGCACGCACATGGACGCCCCGATGAAGACCACCGGCATCAGGCAGTACACGGCCAGCTCCTCGGTCCAGGCGAACGAGTCGTTCAGCACGTAGCGGGTGAAGAACTGCAGGAACACCAGGCCGGCCATGGTCCAGAAGAAGCCCAGGCAGACCCAGTCCTCGATGCCGTAGCCCGAGAGGTCCACCGGGTGCCGGTCGGCCTCGGCGAAGCTGGCGGCCAGCGCTTCCACGCTGGTTTCCACCGGGTGCGAGGCCGACGCACCCACGGCATCGGGCAGAGCGCTCTGAAGCGACATGCCGTCCTCCGCCTTACTTCACAGCCTGGATGCGGTCCCAGTCGGCCTTCTGGTAGCCGAACTGCTCGAAGGGCACGTTCTTCAGCACGGTGTCGCGGAACTCGCCGGTGTTGACCTCGTTCACGCTCACGCCCTTGCTGCGGAACACGGCGGCCAGCTCCTTCTCGCGGGCGGCCACTTCCTTCGAGGCCCTGGCTGCGGCCTCCTGGGCCACCTCGGTGAACATCTTCTTGTCGGCGTCGGAGAGCTTCTTCCACAGGCCGCCGGCCACCACGGTGTTCAGGTGGTCCACGATGTGGCCGGTGAGCACGATGTGCTTTTGCACCTCGAAGAACTTCTTGGCATCGATGGTGGGCAGCGGGTTTTCCTGCGCTTCCACGGTGCCGTTCTGCAGGGCGAGGTAGACCTCGGCGAAGGCGATGGGCGAGGTGTTCGCACCGCAGGCACGCGGCATGGCCAGGTAGGCCGGCACGTCGGGCACGCGCATCTTCAGGCCCTTCATGTCGGCGCACTTGGCGATGGGCCGGTTGCTGGTGGTGTGGCGCGTGCCGTAGTAGGTGGTGGCGATGATCTCGTTGCCACTCTTCTGCTCGTAGCCCGCCGTCAGCTCCTTGTAGATGTCGCTCTTGGTGTAGGCCAGCAGGTGGTCCACGTCGCGGAAGGTGTAGGGGTAGTAGGTGACGCCGATGCGCGGGAAGGCCTTGGCCGCGAAGCTGGAGCCGGAAATGATGATGTCCACCGTGCCCAGGGACAGGCCCTGGTTGATGTCGTTTTCCTTGCCCAGCTGCGACGCGGGGTACACGTCGATCTGGTAGCGGCCGCCGCTGCGCTTCTTGATCTCCTCGGCCGCCCACACGGACGCGGTGTGGAAGGACTCGGTGGTTTCATAGACGTGGGCCCACTTGAGCTTGGTCTGGGCGAAGGCGGGGGCGGCGGCGATCAGACCGGCGGCCAGGGTCAGGGTGATGCGTTGGGTGTTCATTCGGTGTCTCCTGTCGTTGTAGAAAAAGTGAGTCAACCGGCGCCTAGCCGGGGATGAGCTGCACCTTGGTGCTGCGGCTGCGGTCCAAAGCCAAATCGAAGGCCGCCTTCGATTCGCTGATCGGGATCTGTGCACTGATGAGCGGGCGCACGTCGGCGCGCCGGCTGCGGATGGCCTGAACGGCCCAGTCGAATTCGATGTCGGCCCGAAAGGCCCCCACGTAGTCGAGCTCGCGGGTCATGATGTCGTTGGCCGGGAACGGCAGCTCGGGCGGCAGCGTGCCGACCTGCACGATGCGCGCGCCGCGGCGCACGGCCGACAGGCAGCCGGCGAGCGCGGAGGGGTGCCCCGCCGCCTCGATCGCCACGTCCACCTGGCCCTTCCAGGCGCTGGTGTCGGGCTGGACATCGTCGGCGCCGACGGTGAGCGCCATGTCGCGTGCCCGCTCGCTGGGGTCGCTGCAGAGCACGCGCCCCGCCCCGGCCAGCCGCGCGGCGATCACCGACATGCAGCCGATGGTGCCTGCGCCGGTGACCAGCACCGTGGCACCCAGCACGGAACCCGCGCGGCGCACCGCGTGCAGCCCGACCGACAGCGGCTCGGCGCAGGCGATCTCGCCCAGGCACACGTCTTCGTCCACCGCGGTGAGCTGCGACTCTGCGACCACGAACTGTTCCCGGAACAGGCCCGGCAGGTGCGGGAAGATCGCGGCGCTGCCCAGGAAGACCATTTTTTCGCACAGGTTGCTGCGGCCGGCGCGGCAGGCCGGGCACACGCCGCAGGGGTGGGCCGGGTTCACGGCCACCTTCTGGCCCGGGCGCACCCGCGTGACCCCGGGCCCCACCGCCTCCACCACCCCGGAAGCCTCGTGGCCGGGCACGAAGGGCGCGCGGATGGCGAAGGCGCCGGCGCGGCCGTGCTGGTAGTAGTGCAGATCGGAGCCGCAGATGCCCCCGGCGCCCAGGCGCAGGCGCACCTGGCCGGTGGCCGGCTCGACCGGCGCCAGCGTTTCCACGCTCAGTTGCAGGGGTCCGTGCAGGGTGCAGGCCAGGCTCATGCGGTGCTCTTGGGGGTTTCGGTGTCAGTGGGCGCCATCCAGCCGGCCGAGAAGCGCTGGTGCGAACGTTCGAGGTGGTGGCTCATGGCCTGGCGGGCGGCCTGCGCGTCGTTGCGCTCGATGGCCCGGACAACGGCCCGGTGCTCGGCCACCGCCTGCCGCCAGGTGGTTTCGCGCTCGAAGTGGCTGCCCAGGCGGGCAAACAGCGGGCCGTTGCGCTCGTCGAAGAGCTGCGTGACGACCGCCAGCAAGGGGCTGTTTTCGCTGGCCTGGGCGATGCGCAGGTGGAAGTTGCGGTCGCCCTTGATCGGCAGCGTGCTGGCAAGGATGTCGCTCTCCATCTCGCGCAGGGCCTCTTCCAGGTCGGGCACCAGGGTGTTGTCGCCGCTGCCCGCGGCCACTGCGGCCAGTTCACATTCGATCAGCTGCCGCGCCCGGATGATTTCCAGCGGGCCGTGCGCGTTGTCGAGCAGCTGCACCGGCTCGCGGCGGACGACCACGATGCCCGAACCACCGCGCACCTCGATCAGCCCCTGCACTTCCAGCGCGATCAGCGCTTCCCGCACCGAGGGGCGCGACACACCCATCTTGGCCGCCAGGTCGCGTTCGGCCGGCAGGCGCGAGCCCACCGCGAACTCGCCGCTCTGGATGAGCTGGCGCAGCTGGTCGGCAATCTGGCGGTACAGCCGTCTCGGCTCGATGGGTTGAAAGGGCATGGCTGGTAAGTTGGTAAATTGGTCTGACCACTTGGCCGAAGTGTAGGCCGCAGGCACCCGCAGGTGTCCGAGGGTTTACACGGGGTCGGCGGCCGGACGGCGAACGGCGGGCGCCCGGACTACGCGGCGCCCATGCCCTGCGTCAGCGAGAGCGCGGCCGCCGCCTCGCGCAGGTATTCGCGCACCTGCGCCATGTCCGGACCGACGTGGCGGTCGATCCGGCGGATGTAGGGACAGGTCAGCGTGGCCAGCGCGGTGTTGTCGGGGCCGAGGATGGGGAAAGAAATGTCCACCACGCCCAGGGTCTGCGCGCTCTCGCGCTCCAGGTAGCCCTGGGCCCGGATGGCGGCCAGCGTGGCCTGGAGCTCCTCCAGGGTGATGGGCACCTCCCCGTCCAGCGGCGTGTGCTCGGCCAGCATGCGGTTGAACTGGCCTTCGTCGGCATGGGCCAGCAGCAGGTGGCCCGAGGCCGTGTCCACCAGGCCCACGCGCGCGCCGCGCTGCACCGCGAAGCTCCAGCCGCTGGGGCTGTTGACCTGGGCGCTGATCAGCACGTTGCCCCGGTCGTACACCCCCATGTGGCAGGACTGCTCGGCCTTGCGGGTGAACTCGTCCATGACGGGCAGCGCCTGGTTGATCAGGCGGCTGAGCGGCGGGTGCATGTTGGCCAGCGCAAACAGCTTGAGGCTGAGCGCGTAGCGGTCGCCCGAGCGCGTGCGCATCACGTACTGCCGCGCCACCAGGCGTTCGAGCATGCGGTAGATCTCGCTTGCGCTGCGGTCCATCTCTTTCACGATTTCCGCCCGCGTCAGCCCGTGCGGCTGGGTGGCCAGCAGCTCCAGGATGTCCAGCCCCTTGTCCAGCGCCGGGGCGCGGTAGCGGTCGTCGCTGTCGGGGGCGGGATCGGCCTTGGGGCGGCGTCCGCGGGGTCGGGGCGTGGTGGTCGGCATGGGGTTCTCTTCACTGGGCATGGGGCGTGGAGCTGGTTTGTACCGCAGGGTCCGGCTAGGGAAAGTACCGAGCCAGGCCCCGCGGACATGCACCTATGATTTTGTTCATACATGGATTTTCTGTTTATCTGTGAATTCAACAACCGGGACTTACCCCATGCATGAAGGTCGACTCAAAGGCAAAACGGTGCTCATCACCGCCGCGGCGCAAGGCATTGGCCGCGCCAGTGCGCTGGCCTGCGCCGCCGAGGGGGCGCGCGTGATCGCCACCGACATCAACGCGCCCCTGCTGCAACAGCTGGCCGCCGAACACGCGGGCATCGAGGTGGTGACGCTGGACGTGCGCGACGACGCCGCGGTGCAGGCACTGGCACAGCGCAGCCCGGCGCTGGACGTGCTGTTCAACTGCGCCGGCATGGTGGCCAACGGCAGCCTGCTGGACTGTTCCGAGGCCGACTGGGACCTGAGCTTCGACCTGAACGTCAAGAGCATGTTTCGCATGACGCGCGCCTTCCTGCCCGGCATGCTGGAACACGCCCGCACCCAGGGCGGCAGCGTGTCCGTGATCAACATGGCCTCCATGGCGTCGAGCATCAAGGGCTTTGCCAACCGCTGCGCCTACGGCGCCACCAAGGCCGCGGTGATCGGCCTGACCAAATCGCTCGCAGCCGACTACGTCAAGCAGGGCCTGCGCGCCAACGCGCTGTGCCCGGGCACGGTGGACACCCCGTCCCTGCGCGGGCGCATCGCCTCCGCGGCCGACCCGGTGCAGGCCGAGAAGGACTTCATCGCCCGCCAGCCCATGGGCCGCCTGGCCACGGTGGACGACATCACCCCGATGGTGGTGTACCTGGCCAGCGACGAATCGCGCTTCGTGACCGGGCAGGCGCTGCTGGTCGACGGCGGCGTGACGATCTGACGATGGACCGGCCCAGCCCACCAGGTCGTTCCGTGGCGCCCCTGATCTCGGTCCAGAACCTCAGCAAGTCGTTTCCCGGCGTGAAGGCGCTGGACCGGGTGCAGTTCGACCTGCGCCCCGGCGAGGTCCACGCCCTGATGGGCGAGAACGGCGCGGGCAAGTCGACGCTGATGAAGATCCTGGCCGGTGTCTACCGCAAGGACAGCGGCGAGGTGCTGCTGGACGGCCAGCCGGTGGACATCGAGAGCCCGGCGCACGCGCAGTCGCTGGCCATCGGCATCATCCACCAGGAGCTGCACCTGATGGGGCACCTCACGGCGGCCCAGAACATCTTCCTCGGCCGCGAACCGCGCAAGCTCGGCGGCCTGCTGCTGGACGACGAGCAGCTCAACCGCGATGCGCAGGTGCTGTTCGACCGCATGAACCTGGCGCTGGCGCCCACCACCGTGGTGGGCGATCTGACCGTGGCTCGCCAGCAGATGGTGGAGATTGCCAAGGCGCTGTCGCACAGGTCGCGCGTGCTGATCATGGACGAGCCCACCGCCGCGCTGAACAACGCCGAGATCGAGGAGCTGTTCCGCATCATCCGGCAGCTGCGCAGCGAGGGCGTGGGCATCGTCTACATCTCGCACAAGATGGACGAGATCCAGCGCATCGCCGACCGCATCACCGTGATGCGCGACGGCACCTATGTCGCCACCGTGCCGGCCACCACGCCCATGGCGGAGGTGATCGCGATGATGGTCGGACGCCAGCTGACCCAGGCGGAAAAGCACATCCCCGACACCTCGGCCAGCGAGGTGCTGCTGGACGTGCGTGGCCTCAACCGGGGCCGCGCCATCCGGGACGTGAGCTTCAGCGTGCGCCGCGGCGAGATCCTGGGCTTTGCGGGCCTGATGGGCGCCGGCCGCACCGAGGTGGCGCGCGCCGTGTTCGGTGCCGATGCGATCGACTCGGGCGAGGTGCGGGTGCGCGGCGAGCCCATCCGGCTGCGTTCGCCACAGGACGCGGTGCGCGCGGGCATCGGCTACCTCTCCGAAGACCGCAAGCACTTCGGCCTGGCCACGGGCATGGACGTGGAGTCCAACATCACCCTGCCCAGCCTGCGGCGCTGGCTCAAGTGGGGCGTGTTCCTGAACCAGCCGGCCATCCGCGCCATCGGGCAGCAGATGGTGGAAAAGCTGCGCATCAAGACGCCCTCGCTCACGCAGACGGCGCGCCTGCTCTCGGGCGGCAACCAGCAGAAGGTGGTGATCGCCAAGTGGCTGGTGCAGGACTGCGAGGTGCTGATCTTCGACGAGCCCACGCGCGGCATCGACGTGGGCGCCAAGAGCGAGATCTACAAGCTGCTCAACGAGCTGGCCGCGCAGGGGCGCGCCATCATCGTCATCTCCAGCGAACTGCCCGAGGTGCTGCTGCTGAGCCACCGCATCGTGGTGATGTGCGAGGGCCGCATCACCGGCGAGGTGCCGGGCGATGCCGCCACACAGGAAAGCCTGATGGCCCTGGCCACCCGGCGCGATTGACCAGAGACAACCAGACCCCGCCATGACCGACAAAAACACCGCTCCCTCCTGGCTGGCCCGCCTCTCCGGCGGCCAGGCCAAACAGAAACTGCTGGCCTTTGCCAGCCTGATCGCGCTGATCGTGGTGTTCAGCGTGCTCAAGCCCGATGCCTTCATGACGCAGGACAACATCATCGGCATCCTGCAGTCCACCACGGTGATCGGCGTACTGGCGATTGCCAGCACCTTCATCATCATCACCTCGGGCATCGACCTCTCCGTGGGCGTGCTGATGACCTTCTGCGCAGTGATGGCCGGCGTGTTCATGGTGAACCTGGGCCTGCCCATGCCGCTGGGCATCGTGCTGGCCATCGGCATGGGCGCGCTCTCGGGCTGCGTCTCCGGGCTGGCCATCACCAAGCTCAAGGTGCCGCCGTTCATTGCCACGCTGGGCATGATGATGCTGCTCAAGGGCCTGTCCCTGCTGATCACGCAGACCCGCCCGATCTACTTCAGCGACGCGGAGGGCTTCGACCAGATCTCGCTGGGCTCGCTGCTGGGCGACCTGATCCCGGCGCTGCCCATTCCCAACGGCGTGATCATCATGTTCCTGGTGGCCGTGGTCGGTGCTGTGGTGCTGAACAAGACCGCCCTGGGCCGCTACACCTTCGCCCTGGGCAGCAACGAGGAAGCAGTGCGCCTGTCGGGCGTGAACGTGGACCGCTGGAAAGTGATCATCTACTCCTTCTCCGGCGGCATCTGCGGCATCGCCGGCCTGCTGATCGCCTCGCGCCTGAACTCGGCGCAACCCGCGCTGGGCCAGGGCTACGAGCTGGACGCCATCGCCGCGGTGGTGATCGGCGGCACCTCGCTCAGCGGCGGGGTGGGCACGATCCTCGGCACCATCATCGGCGCCTTCATCATGAGCGTGCTGATCAACGGCCTGCGCATCATGTCGGTGGCGCAGGAGTGGCAGATGGTGCTCACCGGTCTGATCATCATCCTGGCGGTCTACACCGACAACCTGCGCCGCAACAAGCCATGAGGAGGCCGCACCACGCCACAAGCCTTTGACCTTGCACCCCTTTCCCTCTTTCGTGATTCCCCCCAACCCAAGCTATTTCAAACGGAGACAAACATGAACACCAAGAGAACCCTGCTGGCACTGACCGCGGGCCTGGCACTGGCCGGCTTCACCAGCTTCGCATCGGCCCAGGAGGTCTACATCCCCCTGGTGTCCAAGGGCTTCCAGCACCAGTTCTGGCAGGCCGTGAAGCAGGGCGCCGACCAGGCCGCCAAGGAGTACAAGGTCAAGGTGACCTTCGAAGGACCGGAGACCGAACAGCAGGTCGACAAGCAGATCGACATGCTGTCGGCCGCCATGGCCAAGAAGCCTGCCGCCATCGGCTTTGCCGCGCTGGACAGCAAGGCCGCCATTCCGCTGCTGAAGAAGGCCCAGGCCGCCAAGATCCCGGTGATCGCGTTCGACTCCGGCGTGGACAGCGACATCCCGGTGACCACGGCCACCACGAACAACGTGGCCGCCGCCGCCCTGGCCGCCGACAAGATGGCCGAGAAGATCGGTGGCGAAGGTGAGGTGGCGGTGATCGCCCACGACCAGACCAGCCGCACCGGCGTGGACCGCCGCGACGGCTTCCTGAACCAGATCAAGGCCAAGTACCCCAAGATCAAGGTGGTGGACGTGCAGTACGGTGGTGACCAGCTGAAGTCGGCCGAGATCGCCAAGGCGCTGCTGCAGGCGCACCCCAAGCTCAAGGGCATTTTCGGCACCAACGAACCCGGCGCCATCGGTGCGGGCAAGGGCATCAAGGAAGCCAAGAAGACTGGCCTCGTGATCATCGGCTTCGACTCGGGCAAGGCCCAGAAGGACATGATCAACGACGGCACCATCGCCGGCGCCATCACCCAGAACCCGGTGGGCATCGGCTACAAGACCGTGGAAGCCGCGGTGAAGACGCTCAAAGGCGAGAAGCTGCCCAAGATCATCGACACCGGCTTCTACTACTACGACAAATCGAACATGAACGACCCCAAGGTCGCCGCTGTTCTGTACGACTGATCCACCACCCACCCTCCCCGCACCGCTGGCGCGGCGCGGGGAGCCAACACCTCAAGGACTAAAAGTGAAACTCTTGCGCTACGGATCCCCCGGCCAGGAAAAACCCGGCGTGCTCGACGCCCAGGGGCGCGTGCGCGACCTCTCCGGCGTGATCGCCGATGTGGCCGGCGCGGCCTTGCTGCCGGAGAGCCTGGCGCGCCTGCGCGGCCTCGACCTCAACAGCTTGCCGCTGGTGGCCGGCACACCGCAACAGGACCTGCGCCTGGGCGCCTGCGTGGGCCAGGTGGGCAAGTTCATCTGCATCGGCCTGAACTACTCCGACCACGCGGCCGAGAGCGGCATGCCGGTGCCGCCCGAGCCGGTGGTGTTCAACAAATGGACCAGCGCCATCGTCGGGCCCGACGACGACGTGGAAATCCCCCGCGGCTCGGTCAAGACCGACTGGGAAGTGGAACTGGGCGTGGTGATCGGCAAAGGCGGCCGCTACATCGAGCAGGCCGACGCGATGTCGCATGTCGCCGGCTACTGCGTGGTCAACGACGTGTCCGAACGCGAGTACCAGCTCGACCGCAGCGGCACCTGGGACAAGGGCAAGGGCTGCGACACCTTCGGCCCCACCGGCCCCTGGCTGGTGACCGCCGACGAGGTGCCCGACCCGCAGGCACTGCGCATGTGGCTGGAGGTGGACGGCAAGCGCTACCAGGACGGCAGCACCGCCACCATGGTCTACGGCGTGGCCTTCCTGATCAGCTACCTGAGCCGCTTCATGAGCCTGCAGCCGGGCGACGTCATCTCCACCGGCACCCCGCCCGGCGTGGGCCTGGGGCAGAAGCCGCCGGTCTACCTGCGCGCCGGGCAGACCATGCGCCTGGGCATCGACGGCCTCGGAACCCAGACCCAGAAGACCGTGCAGGCCTGACATGACCACGATCACCGACCTGCGCGTCGTGGACGTGCGCTTTCCCACGTCCCAGCATCTGGACGGCTCGGACGCGATGAACCCGGACCCGGACTATTCCGCGGCCTATGTGGTCCTGGAAACCGACCGGCCCGGACTGGAAGGCCACGGCCTGACCTTCACCATCGGGCGCGGCAACCAGATCTGCTGCGCCGCCATCGAGGCCATGCGCCACCTGGTGGTGGGCCTGGACATGGCCTGGGTGGCCGAGGACATGGGCCGCTTCTGGCGCCACATCACCTCCGACAGCCAGCTGCGCTGGATCGGCCCCGACAAGGGAGCGATCCACCTGGCCACGGGCGCGGTGGTCAACGCCGTGTGGGACCTGTGGGCCAAGCAGGAAGGCGTGCCGGTGTGGGAACTGGTGGCGCGCATGAGCCCGGAAGAAATCGTCAAGCTGATCGACTTCCGCTACATCACCGACTGCATCACGCCCGAGGAGGCGCTGGCGCTGCTGAAAGAGCGCGCCGTGGGCAAGGACGAGCGCCGGGCACGGCTGCAGCGCGAGGGCTACCCCTGCTACACCACCTCGGCGGGCTGGCTGGGTTACCCCGACGACAAGCTGCGCCGCCTGGCGCAGGAGGCCGTCGACGCGGGCTTCCACCACATCAAGCTCAAGGTGGGGCGCGACCAGGCCGACGACATCCGCCGCCTGCGCATCGCGCGCGAGGTGCTGGGGCCGGACCGCCACCTGATGATCGACGCCAACCAGGTCTGGGACGTGCCGCAGGCCATTGCATGGCTCGAAGAGCTGGCGTTTGCCAAACCGTGGTTCATCGAAGAGCCCACCAGCCCCGACGACATCGAGGGCCACCGCCAGATCCGCGAGGCGATGCTGGGCAAGATGAAGGTGGCCACGGGCGAGATGTGCCAGAACCGCATCATCTTCAAGCAGCTCATCATGCGCGGCGCCATCGACGTGGTGCAGATCGACTCGTGCCGCCTGGGCGGTGTGAACGAGATCCTGGCCGTGATGCTGATGGCCGCGAAGTACAACTTGCCGGTGTGCCCGCACGCGGGCGGCGTGGGCCTGTGCGAGTACGTGCAGCACCTGTCGATGATCGACTACCTGTGCATTGCCGGCACGCACGAAGGCCGGGTGATCGAGTACGTGGACCACCTGCACGAACACTTCAAGGACCCCTGCGTGGTCCGCGGTGCCGCGTACATGCCGCCCACGGCGCCGGGCTTCTCGATCGAGATGAAGCCTGAATCCCTGAAGCAGTACGAGTTCAGGCCAGCCGCCGCATGAAGATCGACACCCACCAGCACTTCTGGCACTACAACGCGCCGGAGTTCCCTTGGATCAGCGAGGCCATGCCCGCCCTGCGGCGGGACTGCCTGCCGCCGGACAACCGCGCGGCCCTGCGGGCGGCGGGCGTGGACGCGGTGGTGGCCGTGCAGGCCCGCACGCGGCCCGACGAGACCGACTTCCTGCTGCAGCAGGCCGAGCGCCACCCCGAGGTGCTGGGCGTGGTGGGCTGGGCCGATCTGGCGGCCGCCGATCTGGAAGCACGGCTGCAGGCCTGGTGCGCCCACCCGGCCTTCAAGGGCCTGCGCCACATCCTGCAGGACGAGGCCGATGCCATGGCCTGGGTGGAAGCCCCGGCCCACCGGCAAGGCCTGCAGACCCTGCAACGGCACCAGCGCGTCTACGACGTGCTGGTGTTCGAACACCAGATGCCCGCCGCGGTGGCCTTGTGCGCCCGCCACGACGCACACTGGCTGGTGCTGGACCACGTGGGCAAACCCGCGCTGCGCGAGTGGCGGGACGACACCGCCTCGCCCGCCTGGCGGCAGGGCCTGCGCGAACTGGCCGCGATGCCGCACGTGATGTGCAAGCTCTCGGGCCTGGTGACCGAGACCGACTGGCCGCACCGGCCCGACCTGACGCGCCAGGACGCCCACCACATCCTCGTGTGCTTCGACCAGGCGCTGGAGGCCTTCGGCCCGCAGCGCCTGATGTTCGGCTCCGACTGGCCGGTGTGCCAGCTGGCGGCGCCCTACGACCTGGTGCACGAGCTGGCCGAGCAATGGGCTTCCTCGCGCCTGAGCGCCGCGGAACAGGAGGCGTTCTGGAGTGGCAACGCCATCCGCTGTTACGGCCTGAACCCACCGGCGACCACGGCCTGACGGCCCCACCCTTCCCCACCCCATTCCCTCCCATGGACCTGCATCTGAAAGACAAGGTTGTCATCGTCACCGGTGGCGCCAGCGGCATCGGCGCCGCCATCTCGCTCACCCTGGCCGACGAAGGCGCCATCCCCGTCATCCTGGGCAAGAGCCCCATGACGGAGGAGTTCATGGCGCAGCTGAAGGCCCGCACGGCGCAGCACCTCTTCGTGCAGGTCGAGCTCTCGGACGACGCGGCCTGCCGCGCGGCCGTGGAGCAGACGGTGGCGCGCTTCGGCCGCATCGACGGCCTGGTGAACAACGCCGGCGTAAACGACGGCATCGGCCTGGACGCAGGCCGCGAGGCCTTCATGGCCTCGCTGGAGCGCAACCTGGTCCACTACTACGTGATGGCGCACTACTGCGTGCCCCACCTCAAGGCCACCAAAGGCGCCATCGTCAACGTGTCGTCCAAGACCGCGCTCACCGGCCAGGGCAACACCAGCGGCTACACCGCGTCCAAGGGCGCCCAGCTGTCGCTCACGCGCGAGTGGGCGGCGTCGCTGCTGGCCGACGGCGTCCGGGTGAACGCGCTGATTCCGGCCGAGGTGATGACCCCTCTGTACGAGCGCTGGATCCAGACCTTCGACAACCCCGCCGAGAAGCTGGCCGCCATCACCGCCAGGATTCCGCTGGGCCACCGCATGACGACTTCGGAAGAAATGGCGCGCACCTGCGTGTTCCTGCTCTCCGACGCCTCGTCGCACACGACCGGGCAGTGGGTGTTTGTCGACGGCGGCTACACCCATCTGGACCGAGCCCTGACCTGACCCTCTCCCGGAGCCCCCATGCGCTACGCACTGGCACTGGACCTGGTCGACGATGCCCAGCGCATCGCCGACTACGAGAAAGCCCATGAACGCATCTGGCCCGAGGTGCGCGACCACCTGCGCGCCCAGGGCGTGCGCGGCATGGAGATCTACCGCCTGGGCACGCGCCTGTTCATGGTGATGGAAGTGGACCCGGCGGTGTACAGCGCGCAGGCGATGGCCGAGGCCTCGCTCGCCAACCCGCACATTCAGCGCTGGGAGACGCTGATGTGGACCTACCAGGCGCCCACGCCCTGGACGCCCGACGGCGAAAAATGGGTCGAGATGAAACGGATCTTCGACCTCTCGACCCAGTGACGCCCATCGGGCGGTCCGCCGTCAGTCGCGGTCGGGCACCCCGAGAAAGAACGTCGGAGCGGCGGCCACTGCATGCTCGTCGCCCTTCGCCGCGTCGGGTGGTCCGCCCTTGCCCCACAGCACCCCGGCCAGCGGCATGTCCAGGAACTTGGCACACATGGCGGTCGAGTCGATCATGGGCTGGGCCTTGGCCCGGTCGCCGTTGGTGGTGATCAGCCACAGGCGCTTGGCGCTCATCCGTGCCTTGAACTCCAGCCCCGGCACGCGCAGCCAGGCGCTCCAGTGGTCCAGGTAGGCCTTGAGCGTGCTCGGGAAGCTGAACCAGTAGACCGGCGCGACGAAGACGAGATCGGTGCAGGCCAGGGTCTGGTCCAGCAGGCCGCGCATCACACTGCCGTCATCGGGCATGGGGTAGCTGCCCTCGGTGTGGCGCTGGTCGACGAATTCGGGGATGCCGGCGCGGGCCAGGTGCACCCAGGTCTGGGCGGTGTCGGCGGGCAGGCTGGCCGCGGCCTGTCGGGCCAGCCACTCGGTGTTGCCGACGTGGCCCGGTTCGCGGGTGGAGGCGACGAGGAAGAGAAAGCGTTTCGGGTCGGTCATGGCAACATCCTGCCATGACCGCCACCACACACGACTTCCTCATCCTCGGCGCCGGCATCGCGGGCGCGTCCATCGGCCACTTCCTCGCGCCACACGGCCGCTGCCTCATGCTCGAACGCGAGAGCCAGCCGGGTTACCACAGCACCGGGCGCTCGGCGGCGCAGTTCATCGCCAGCTACGGGCCGCCGCAGGTACGGGCGCTGTCGCGCGCCAGCGAGCCCTTCTTCCTGAACCCGCCACCGGGCTTCGCCGAGGCGCCGCTGCTCACGGCGCGCGGGCTGCTGACGGTGGCCGGGCCGGAGGAAATGCACCACCTGGATGAGGCCTGGACCACCCTTCAGCAGACCAGCCCGCGCGGGCGCCGCCTGGACGCCAACGATGCGCTGGCCATGGTGCCGGCGTTGCGGCCGGAGAAGGTGAGCGCGGCGATCTACGAGCCCGACAGTTTTGACATGGACGTGCACGCCATCCACCAGGGCTACCTGCGCGGCTTCCGGCATGCGGGCGGCACGCTGGTGTGCGATGCCGAGGTGGTGGCCATCGAACACCGCGACGGGCTGTGGCGGGTGCGCACGGCGGCGGGTGCCGAGTTCGCAGCGCCCGTGCTGGTCAACGCCGCCGGCGCGTGGTGCGACGCGGTGGCGCAGCTGGCGGGCCTGGCCCCCATCGGCCTGGTGCCCAAACGCCGCACCGCCTTCACCTTCCTGCCGCCGGCCGGCACCGACACCGCGCACTGGCCGCTGCTGCTGGCGGCCGACGAGAGCTTCTACATGAAGCCCGACGCGGGCGCCCTGCTCGCCTCGCCGGTCAACCAGGACCCCACGCACCCGCAGGACGTGCAGCCCGAAGAGCTGGACATCGCGCTGGGCCTGCACGCACTCGAAACCTGGACCACGCTCACACCACGCCCCACCCACACCTGGGCCGGGCTGCGCTCCTTCGTGGCCGATGGTGAGCTGGTGGGAGGCTTCGACGCGACGGCGCCGGGCTTCTTCTGGTGCGCGGCGCAGGGCGGCTACGGCATCCAGACCAGCGCGGCCATGGGCGAGGCCTGCGCGGCGCTGGCGCGCGGTCTGCCGCTGCCTGCGCACATCAGCGACTGCGGGCTGACGGAGGAGATGCTGTCGCCCGCGCGGACGACGTTGCGCGGCTGAACCGTCTGGCCACGGTCATTGCACGGCAAAGCGGAATGGCAGGTTCATGCGAACGGACGTGGGCTTGCCGTCGCGCAGCGGCGGCTCGAACCGCCAGGTCTCCAGCGCTTCGGTCATCAACCGGACCAGCTCCGGGTTGTCATCCGGCCTAGGCGTCACGCCAGTCACCAGCCCTTGCGGATTGATCGTGAACCGGATCAGGACGCTGCCGGAGTGCACTCTCGAAATCCAGTGGGGGTAGTCTGGCGCTAGCACGGTGATGGCCTTCAAGGGTTTGTCGAGCGATGGTGGGGACAACTTCTCGATCTCTTTCGCGAGGAGACGGTCCACCTCAGACGGACTGAACTCACCCTCTGCCGCCGAAGGCATTGAATAGCGCAGCAGAGGAGATCGGCAACCCTGCAAACCGAGGCCCATTGCAGCCCACACGAGGCTTCGCCCCAAAAAATCTCGTCGCAGACACACGGCAAACCACTCCCTTTTCACCACTTAGCCAGCGCCCCACCCAAGGGGCGCCGTACCGAAAAAACGCCCGTCACGCCATCGAATGCAGTCCGACGCGGTTGCCTTCGGTGTCGATGAAGTGGGCGAAGAAGCCGAAGCCGCTGCCGATGTCGGTCTTGGGCACGGCCACCATGCCGCCGGCCGGCTCCACCCGGGCCAGCATCACCGCCAGGTCGTCACCCCCGTTGAGGTAGATCAGGGTGCCGCTCTTTGACGGCGCGGTACCGTCGCCGTGCACGATGGCGCCGCCGATGGCCTCCGGGCTGGTGGACAGAAAGCCCATGGTGGACGGCCCCATGGTCATGGTCTCGATGGGGCGGCCGAGCACGGCCTCGTAGAACGCCTTGGCGCGGGCGAAGTCGTTGGCGGGAATCTCGAACCAGCTGATGGCGTGGGGACTCGCGGACATGGTGACCTCCTTGAAAGAACAGGCTGGTGACTGTGCCTGGCGGTGGCGGGCCGGTCAACCGGCCGCCGGCCTCAGGAAGCGAACCACCACAGCGCCAGCAGCGCCAGCCCCATGAGCAGGTGCAGGCGGACCAGCCATCTCAGCAGCCCCACCGCCACGCCCGCACGCCGGCCGACCGAGCGCGCCCACAGGCCGATCAGGCCCGACACCGCGTACACCACCGACCAGGCGAACCAGTAAACCCCCAGACCCATGCAGCCAAAGCCCTCGCAGCGCAGGCCCAGGCCATAGGCCACCCCCACCGCCAGCGCGACGAACAGCACCCCGTACACCACCGCCCCGGTGAGCGCCAGCGTTCTCGAAGGCGGGCGCTCCAGCGCAAGGCCCACGTCCGCAGGCGGCCGGGGCACGCCCATCGCGTACAGCCTCTCCTCCACCGCCACCAGGCCCATCTGCCGGGCGGCCTGCAGCGGTGTGGCGGCATCGAACTCGGACGGCAGGGCCGGGTTGGCGCCATGGTCCAGCAGGTAGAGGGCCACCGCCTCCTGCCCCGCCAGGATCGCTGCGACCAGCGGCGTGGACAGGAACTCCGGGTGGGCGTAGTTCACGTCGACGCCCGACTTCACATGGTGTTCCACCAGCGCCAGGTCGCCCGCGCAACCGGCGTTGAACATCTCCTTCCAGTCACCCCCAGACATACGCCTCCTATTTTTTTGACGGTTGCGGCCCGCAGCGTTCGGCCGACGCGCAGTCTGACAGAGACCCGCCCGCCCCAGGTCGACATCCCTGGGGTTTCTGCGGGGACCGAGAGGGCGCCGCAAGGCGCCTGCGGCACACTGGCGTGCGCCATGGCCGCCACCCCCACCGCCCCTGCCGCCGACCTCATCGTCGCCCGCCCCGAAGGCCTGTACTGCCCAGCGGGCGACTTCTTCATCGACCCCTGGCGGCCGGTGGAACGGGCCGTGATCACGCATGGCCATTCGGACCACGCGCGCTGGGGCCACGCCCACTACCTGGCGCACACCCACAGCGCCGGCACGCTGCGCCAGCGCCTGGGGGCGGACATCAACCTGCAGACGCTGGACTACGGCGAGGTGATCGAACACCACGGCGTGCGCCTGTCGCTGCACCCGGCCGGGCACGTGCTGGGCTCGGCGCAGGTGCGGCTGGAGCACGGCGGCAGGGTCTGGGTGGCGTCGGGCGACTACAAGACCGAGGCCGACGGCACCTGCGCGCCCTTCGAGCCGGTGCGCTGCGACACCTTCATCACCGAATCCACCTTCGGCCTGCCCATCTACCGCTGGCCGACGCAGGCGGTGCTGTTCGACGAGATCAATGCCTGGTGGCGGCGCAACGCCGACGAAGGCCGCGCCTCGGTGCTGCTGTGTTACGCCTTCGGCAAGGCGCAGCGCATCCTGCACAGGGTGGACACCAGCATCGGCCCCATCGTCGTGCACGGTGCGGTGGAGCCCTTGAACGCGGTGTACCGCGCGGCCGGCGTGGCGCTGCCGCCGACGCACCGCGTGACTGAACTCGACAAGACCGCGCTGCAGCGCTCGCTGGTGGTCGCGCCACCCTCGGCCCAGGGCACGCCGTGGATGAAGCGCTTTGGCGCCGACGCGGTGGACGCGTTCGCCAGCGGCTGGATGCTGGTGCGCGGCACGCGGCGGCGGCGCGGCGTGGACCGGGGGTTCGTCATGTCCGACCACGCCGACTGGCCCGGGCTGATGAGCGCCATCAAAGCCACCGGCGCCGAACACATCCGCGTGACGCACGGCAGCGTGCCGGTGCTGGTGCGCTGGCTGACCGAGCAGGGGCTGGACGCACAGGCCTTCGAGACCGAGTACGGCGACGAGGACGCGGCGGACAAGGCCGTTGAAGCTGCGCCTGCGGGGCCTGCTCAATGAAGCGCTTCGCCACCCTCTACCGCGAGCTGGACGCCAGCACCGCCACGCGCGAGAAGCAGGCCGCGCTGCAGCGCTACTTCAGCGAAGCGCCCGCCGAGGACGCGGCCTGGGCGGTGTACTTCCTGGCCGGCGGCAAACCGCGTCAGACCGTGCCCACGCGCGCGCTGCGCGAACTGGCACAAGCAGCCGCAGGCCTGCCCGAATGGCTGTTCGAAGAGAGCTACCAGACCGTGGGCGACCTGGCAGAGACCGTGTCGCTGCTGCTGCCGCCGGCCACGGCGCCGCTGGACCGTGGCCTGGCCGAGTGGCTGACCCGGCACCTGCTGCCGCTGCGCGGTCTGCCACCCGAGGCGCTGGCCGAACGCCTGCGCGAGCAGTGGAACGCCCTGCCCGACGACCAGCGCTTCGTCTACTTCAAGCTCATCACCGGCGGCTTCCGCGTCGGCGTGTCCAAGCTGCAGGTGACACAGGCACTGGCGGCCGTGGCGGGTGTGGACCCCAAGCGCGTGGCCCAACGGCTCATGGGCTACACCCACATCGGCGCCCAGCCGTCTGCCGCCGACTACGCGGCACTGGTGGCGCCCGAGAACGCGACCGAGCAGAACCAGCAGACCAGCGGCCAGCCCTACCCCTTCTTCCTCGCGCACCCGTTCAACGAAGCGCTGGACCGCTTCGACGAGCTGCTTGGTCCCACCGCCGACTGGCAGGTGGAATGGAAGTGGGACGGCATCCGCGCGCAACTGGTGGCGCGGGCGGGCCAGGTCTGGCTGTGGTCGCGCGGCGAGGAGCTGGTAACCGAACGTTTCCCCGAGCTGGCCGCGCTGGGCGAGGCCCTGCCCGAAGGCACGGTGCTGGACGGCGAGATCGTGGTGTGGAGAGATGGGAAACCGCAGCCCTTCGCCGATCTACAGAAGCGCATCGGCCGCAAGACCCTCGGCCCCAAGATCCTGCGCGAGCTGCCGGTGGCCCTGCTCGCCTACGACCTGCTCGAACACGGCGGCCAGGACCTGCGCGAACAGCCGCTCCACGCCCGCCGCGCGGCGCTGGACACGCTGGTACAAGACCTCAACCACCCGCTGCTCATCGCCAGCCCGCTGCTGACCGGTGCCACCTGGACGGAACTTGCAACGCTGCGAGAAGAAGCCCGCGAAGGCGGCACCGAAGGCTTCATGCTCAAGCAGCGCAGCAGCGCCTACGGCGTGGGCCGCACCAAGGCCGCGGGCACCTGGTGGAAGTGGAAGATCGACCCGATGAGCGTGGACGCGGTGCTGATCTACGCCCAGCGCGGCCATGGCCGCCGGGCCAGCATCTACAGCGACTACACCTTCGCGGTGTGGAACGCACCGCCCGGCACCGAAGGCCGGCAGCTGGTGCCCTTCGCCAAGGCCTACTCGGGCCTGAGCGACGCCGAGATGGCGAAGGTGGACGCCATCATCCGCGCCACCACCATCGAGAGCTTCGGCCCGGTGCGCAGCGTGCGGCCCACACTGGTGTTTGAACTTGGGTTCGAGGGCATCGCGCGCAGCCCGCGCCACAAGAGCGGCATCGCGGTGCGCTTCCCTCGCATGCTGCGCTGGCGCGAGGACAAGCCTGTGGAAGAGGCCGACACGCTGCAGACGCTGGCGGCCCTGTTGCCGGACGGGCCCGGTCAGCCCGGCTGAGCCGCTGGGCCGAGCGCGGCCAGCAGGTGGTCGATCAGTGCGCGCACCTTGGGCGGCGTGTGCCGTGAAGCGGGGAACAGCAGGTAGGCCGTGCCCTGGTAGGCGTTGTCGAACACCCAGTCGGGCAGCAGGCGCACCACGCGCCCGGCGGCCAGTGCCTCGCGCGCCACGAAGTCGGGCACACACCCCACGCCCAGGCCGGCCTCCACAGCGGCCAGCCGCATCTCGCTGTGGTTGACGGTGTAGCGGCCGCCCACCGCCACCTCAACCACCTCGTCGCCCTGCACAAAGCGCCAGCGGTTGTCGCGCTCCTGTTCGCCCAGCGCAATGCAGCTGTGGGCGATCAGGTCAGCCGGCGTGTGCACCGGTGCGCGGCCCGCCAAGTAGGCCGGGCTGGCCAGCACGCACTGGCGCACCGGCATCAGGGCGCGGGCCACCATGCCCGGCGGCGGGTCGTCGGTCAGGCGCACCACCAGGTCCACGCCCTCGCGCAGCGCATCGACCGGGCGGTCCACCACCATCAGGTGCAGATCCACCTCGGGGTAACGCTGCAGAAAGTCCAGCAAGGGCTGGTGCAGCAACTGGCGCGCGACGGCCTTGGGGGCGCTGATGCGCACCCGCCCGCGCGGCTCGCCCACATGGCCCTCCGCCACGCGCACCGTGGCCTGGGCCGCGGCCACCATCTCGCGCCCGCGCTCCAGCACCTCCAGCCCCGCCTCGGTCAGGCGCAGCTGGCGCGTGCTCCGCTGCAGCAGGGCCACACCCATGAACTTTTCCAGCCGCGCCACCTGGCGGCTGACGGCCGACGGCGTCTGCCCATGCTGCCGGGCCGCCGCCGAAAAGCTGCCGGCCTCGGCCACGCGGACGAAGGCCACCAGTTCGTGCATCACCTCAAGGACGTAATCTGTTCTCACCGCGCACAACTCCTGTTCTGCCGGCCAGTCTAGTCGGCTGTCAGGCCTGACCGAACAATCGCCGCATGTCTGTTTCCCACACCCTGCTCGCCCCCAAGGTCCGTGCGCCCCGTGTCGAATGGCTGCTCCTGCTGGTCGCCGTCATCTGGGGTGGCAGTTACAGCGCCGCCAAGCTCGCCACCGCCGAAGTGCCGGTGCTGCAGTTCCTGCTGCTGCGCTTCGGCCTGACCTTCGTGCTGCTGCTGCCGGCGCTGCGCCACCTGGCCGGGCCGTCCTGGCCCGCCGCGCTGGCCGGTGCGGCGCTGCTGGGCGCCAACCTGCTGGCCATCTTCGTCTGCGAGACCTTCGGCGTGTCGCTCACCACCGCGTCCAACGCGGCCTTCCTGATCAGCCTGTGCGTGGCCTTCACGCCGCTGTGCGAGTGGTGGCTGCTCGGGGACAAGCCATCGGGGACGACGCTGGCGGCAGCGGCCGTGTCGCTGCTGGGCGCCGGGCTGCTGGCCTTCCAGCACGGCGGCGCCCTGTCCTCGCTGGCCTGGGGCGACGCGCTGATGGTGCTGGCCGCCTTTCTGCGCGGCGTCATGGTCTGCCTGACGCGCCGCCATGGTCAGCGCCACGGCCTGCCCGCGCTCACCATGACCGCGGTGCAGATGGGCGTGATGACGCTGGGCTGCGCGCTGCTGATGGCAGCGTTCCAGACGCCGCTGTGGGTGCCGCTGCCCACCAGCACCACGTTCTGGGGCGCCATGGCCTTTCTCGTGCTGCTGTGCACGGTGCTGGCCTTCTTCGTGCAGAACCGTGCGGCCTCGCGCACCAGCCCCTCGCGGGTGGCGTTGCTGATGGGCAGCGAGCCGCTGTGGGGCGCGCTGATCGCGGTGTTCTGGCTGGGCGAACACATGGCGCTGCAAGGCTGGATCGGCGGCCTGCTGATCGTGGCTTCGGCCTGGTGGGTGACGCGGCCGCGGGCTTGACCCTGTCCGGGCGCTGGGGCGGACCCGCTGCCAGAATGGCCGCACCGTGCCCGCCCACGCCCCTGCCCCCCAACGCCCCGACGCCGCCGCCTGGATGGGCGCGCGCGGCTGGACGCCGTTCCCGTTTCAACAAGAGGTGTGGGACGCGATGGCGCGCGGCGAGAGCGGCCTGCTGCACGCCACCACCGGCGCCGGCAAGACCTATGCCGTGTGGCTGGGTGCGTTGCAGGCGCTGGCCGATGCGGACGCCAAGCGCACGCCGCCGCTGACCGTGGTCTGGCTCACGCCCATGCGCGCGCTGGCGGCCGACACGCTGCGCGCACTGAAAGAACCGCTGTCCGACCTGGCACCAGCCTGGACCGCCGGCGCGCGCAGCGGCGACACGTCCAGCAGCGAGCGCGCCAAGCAGGCCGAGCGCCTACCCACGGTGCTGGTGACCACGTCCGAGAGCCTGAGCCTGCTGATCGCGCGCGCCGACGCGCCCGAGACCCTGGGCCGCACCGCTCTGGTGGTGGTGGACGAGTGGCACGAGCTGATGGGCAACAAGCGCGGCGTGCAGACGCAGCTGGCCATCGCGCGGCTGCGGCGCTTCAACCCGGCGCTGCGCGTCTGGGGCATGTCGGCCACGCTGGGCAATCTGGACGAAGCGATTCACAGCCTGCTCGGCCCGCAAGCCGCCGCGACCGGCCGGCTGGTGCGCGGGCAGACGCCCAAGCAGCTGACCATCGACACCCTGCTGCCGCCGCGCGTGGACCGCTTTCCCTGGGGCGGCCACCTGGGCCTGGCCATGCTGCCGACCGTGGTGCACGAGATCGCCAGCAGCGGCAGCACGCTGGTGTTCACCAACACGCGCTCGCAGGCCGAGATCTGGTACCAGGCGCTGCTGGACGCCAAGCCCGAGTGGGCGGGCCTGATCGCGCTGCACCACGGCTCGCTGGACCGGGCGGTGCGCGAGTGGGTGGAGGCCGGGCTGAAGGCGGGCGAGCTGCGCGCCGTGGTCTGCACCAGCAGCCTGGACCTGGGCGTGGACTTTCTGCCGGTCGAGCGCGTGCTGCAGATCGGATCGCCCAAGGGCATTGCGCGCCTGCTGCAGCGCGCCGGCCGCTCGGGCCACGCGCCGGGCCGGCCCTCGCGCGTGAGCATCGTGCCCACGCACAGCCTGGAACTGGTGGAAGGCGCGGCGGCGCGCGCCGCCGTGAAGACCGGGTTGATCGAGGCGCGTGAAACGCCGAAGCAGCCGCTGGACGTGCTGGTGCAGCACCTGGTGACCGTCGCGCTGGGCGGCGGCTTCAGGCCCGACGAACTGCTGGTGGAAATCGGAACCACCGCCGCCTACGCCGAGCTGCCCGAGGACCACTGGCGCTGGTGCCTGGAATTCGTGTCGCAGGGCGGCGCGTCGCTGGCCGCCTACCCGGACTACCGCCGCGCCGTGCCCGATGAAGACGGCGTCTGGCGTGTGCCCGACGCTCGACTGGCCCGCCGCCACCGCATGAACATCGGCACCATCGTCAGCGACGCCAGCATGGCGGTGCAGTACGTGGGCGGCAGCAAGATCGGGAACGTGGAAGAGAGCTTTGCCGCGCGCCTGAAGCCCGGCGACTGCTTCACCTTCGGCGGGCGCCTGCTGGAACTGGTGCGCATCCACGACATGACGGCCTGGGTCAAACGCGCCACGGGCCGCAAGCCCGCCGTGCCGCGCTGGAACGGCGGCAAGATGCCGCTCTCGACCACGCTGGCCGACGCGGTGGTGGCGCAGCTGGCGCGGGTGCAGGCCGGCGACTGTGACGACCCCGAACTGCAGGCCGCCAAACCGCTGCTGGAACTGCAGGCACAGTGGTCTGCCCTGCCCTCGCCCGACACTTTGCTGGCCGAGGTGATGCACTCGCGCGAAGGCACGCACCTCTTCCTCTACCCCTTCGCCGGCCGGCACGCGCACCTGGGCCTGGCGAACCTGATCGCCTGGCGCGTGGCGCAGCGGGCGCCCAACACGTTTTCCATCGCGGTCAACGACTACGGCTTCGAACTGCTGAGCGCGACGGAGATTGACTGGCCTGCGCTGCTGCCGGAGCTGCTGAAGGAACAGACCGACGACGATGCACTGCTAAACGAAATCCTGCAGAGCCTGAACGCCAGCGAACTGGCCCAGCGGCGCTTCCGCGAGATCGCGCGCGTCTCGGGTCTGATTTTTCAGGGCCACCTCGGCGAGAAACGAAGCAGCCGCCAGCTGCAGGCTTCCAGCAGCCTGTTCTGGGAGGTGTTCCGCAAGTACGACCCCGGCAACCGACTGCTGCAGCAGGCCGAGGCCGAGCTGCTGGCGCAGGAGCTGGAGATCGGCCGCCTGCGCAGCTCCCTGCACCGCATGGCGCGGCAGACCCTGGTGCTCAAGGCTCTGGAACGCGCGACGCCGTTCGCCTTCCCGCTGCTGGTCGAGCGCCTGCGCGAGAAGCTCAGCAACGAAAGCGTGGCCGACCGCATCGCGCGCATGCTGGCCCCGCTGGAGAAGGCGGCCGGCGGAGCCGCCACCAGCGACGCCGACGCGGTGCGCGAATCGCTGGCCTTCGGGCGCGAGGGGGCACCGGAGAAGAAGACCGCGGACGGAAAACGCGAACGCCGGCCACACCGCCCCCGGCGCCCGCGCTGAGCGGCGGCGCAAAAGCCGGGGAACTTGATCGCCCGCCGCCCCTCACACCGCCCATGCCCCAAAACACACCACACCTGATCGAGGCCGACGGCCTCTCCATGCACTACGCCCTCGGCCCGCGGCAGGTGACCGTGCTGCGCGACGTGCAGCTGCGCATAGCAGCAGGCACCCGCGTGGCGATCGCCGGGCCCTCCGGCTCCGGCAAGACCTCGCTGCTGTTGCTGCTCAGTGGCTTGGAGCGCCCGGCGGCCGGCCGCATCCGCATCGCCGGCACCGACCTGGCCAGCCTGGACAGCGACGGCCTGGCCGACCTGCGGCGCGAGCGCATCGGCATCGTGTTCCAGAGCTTCCACCTGCTGCCCAGCCTGAGCGCGCTGGACAACGCCGCCCTGCCGCTGCAGATGGCCGGGGCCAGCGGCGCGCGCGAGACCGCGGCCGACATGCTGCGCCGCGTCGGCCTGGGCGACCGCCTGCACCACCGGCCTTCGCAGCTCTCGGGCGGCGAGCAGCAGCGCGTGGCCATCGCCCGCGCCCTGGTGCACCGGCCGCAGCTGCTGCTGGCCGACGAGCCCACCGGCAACCTCGACGACCAGACCGCCGAGTCGGTGCGCGAGCTGCTGTTCAGCCTCAACCGCGAACTGGGCACGACGCTGGTGCTGGTGACGCACGACCTGGACTTTGCCGCCCGCTGCGACCGCGTGCTGCGCCTGCACGACGGGCAGCTGCACGAGACGCCTGTGACCCGTCAGCCGGAGAGCGCCCATGCCCTTCCTGCTTGACCTGGCCTGGCGCGACCTGCGCGCCAGCGGCCGGCGGCTGTGGATCTTCGTGGCCTGCCTGGTGCTGGGCGTGTCGCTGGTGGCCGCGGGCGGTGGCCTCTACCGCCAGGTGGCCGACGCGCTGCGGCACGACGCGCGCCTGCTGTTTGGTGGCGACGTGGAGGTGGAATCGCCCACGCCGCTGCCGGCCGACGCCCTGGCCTGGATGCAGGCGCGCGGCACGGTCTCGCGCGTGATCGAGCTGCGCACCATGCTGCGCACCGAGGCCGGCCGCGCGCAGCTCATCGAGCTGCTGAGCGCCGACGCCGCCTACCCGCTGTATGGCACGGTGGCGCTGCAGCCGGCCGGCGCGCTGGCCGACACCCTGGCGCAGCAAGACGGCCGCTGGGGCGCTGCCATCGACGCCTCGCTCGCCACGCGCCTGGGCCTCAAGGCCGGCGACCGCATTCACATTGGCGACCTGCCGCTCACCGTGCGCGCGCTGGTGGTGCGCCAGCCCGACCGCAGCCTGCGCGCCGACTGGGGCGCCGCGCCGGTGCTGGTGGCCGAGGGCGCGCCGATGGCCACCGGCCTGGTGCAGCCGCTCAGCCGCGTCGAATACCGCTACCGCGTGCGCACGCCCGACGCCGCCCCCGCCTGGCGTGATGCGTTTCTCGCTGCCTTCCCGGCGCTGGACGCCGAGGTGCGCAGCTTCGACGAGCGCAGCGACCGCATGGCCGAGGTGCTGGGCCAGATCGGCTCGGGCCTGCTGCTGATCGGCTTTTCGGCGCTGTTCATAGGCGGCCTGGGCGTGTTCAACAGCGTGCAGGCCTACCTGCAGGGCAAGCTCACCGGCCTGGCCACGCTGCGCGCGCTGGGCCTGCGCGACCGGCGGCTGGCCGCCTTCGTGCTGCTGCAGATCGGGCTGCTGGCGCTGCTGGCCAGCGCGGTGGGCGTGGCGCTCGGCCTGGGGCTGGCGCTGGCCGGCGCGCAGCTGGCGGCGGACAAGCTGCCGGTGAGCTTCCTGCTGGCCGGCCTGTGGCAGCCGGCGCTGGTGGCCCTGCTGTTCGGCGTGCTGACCGCGCTGGCGTTTTCGTTGCCGGCGCTGGGGCGGGCGCTGTCGGTCTCGCCGGCGGTGTTGTTCCGCGGCACCGAGGGCGCCACGCTGACCGTGCCGCGCTGGGCGCGTCAGGCCACCGCGGGCGCCGCCGTGCTGACGCTGGCGCTGCTGGTGACCACCCTGCCCGACCCGCGCTTTGGCCTGGCCTTCGTGGCCGCCACCGCCGCCGTGCTGGCGGTGCTCGACATGGCCACGCGCGGCCTGCGCCGCGGGGCCTCGCGGCTGCAGCACCACCGCGCATTGCCCCTGCCGCTGCAACTGGCGCTGGCGGGCCTGCAGCAGCCGCAGTCGCCGCTGCGCACCGCCCTGCTCTCGCTGGGTTCGGCGCTCACGCTGCTGGTGGCCTGCACCCTCGTGGTGGTCACCCTGCTGCGCACCGTGAACGACACCGTGCCCGCGCAGGCGCCGGCCCTGGTGTTCTACGACGTGCAGACCGACCAGATCCCGCTGCTGCGCGAGACGCTGCAGGCCTCGCCCGGCCTGCAGGATGTGAAAACCGCGCCGCTGGTGCTGGGCCGTCTGGTGGCCGTCAACGGCGCGGCGCTGCGCGAAAGCGGTGACACCGAACGCGACCGCGAATCGCGCGACGAGCACAAGCTCAGTGACCGCAGCGGCAACTTCGACGATGTGGTCATCGACCGCGGCGCCTGGTGGCCCACCGACCACCGCGGCGAACCTCTGGTAGCAATGGAAGACCGCGAGGCCGACGAGCTGGGCCTGAAGGTCGGAGACCGCCTGCGCTTCGAGATCCTGGGCCAGCCGGTGGAAGCGCAGCTGGCCGCCATCTACAGCCAGCGGCGCATGCAGTCGCGCCTGTGGCTCGAAGCCATCTTCAGCGACGGCGTGCTCGACCCCTTCATCACCCGCCACGTGGGCGCGGCCTGGATGCCGGCCGAGCAGACGCTGGACGCGCAGGACCGGCTGGCCGCCGCCGCGCCCAACATCGCCACCGCGCGCACCGAGTCCATGCTGCGCGAGACCCGCGCGCTGATGGGCCGCGCCAGCGGCGGCCTGAGCGTGGTGGCCGGCGTGTGCCTGGCGGCCAGCCTGCTGGTGCTGGCCAGCGTGGTCGCCGCCAGCCGCAGCCGCCAGCTCTACGACGCGACGGTGATGCACGCGCTGGGCGCGCGCCACTCGCTGCTGCGCGGCGTGCTGGTGTGGGAATACGTGCTGCTCGCCAGCGTCACCGCCGGCTTCGCCCTGCTGGCCGGCAGCGCCCTGGCCACCGGCCTGCTGCTGTGGCGGCTGGACATGAGCCCGGCCGGCCTGTACTGGAGCGGCGGCGTGACCGCGCTGGCCGTCAGCGGCCTGAGCATGGCCCTGGGCGCGCGCTACCTGCTGTCGCAGATGCGCCTGAGCCCGGCCATGCTGCTGCGCAGCGGCGGCTGAGGCGGCTGCAAGCTTGAGACGGAGCCCGCACAATGCGGGTCCACCCGCCCCTGCACAGGCCCCGTCGCAAAGGACCGTTCTCACCATGAGCCTCATCGTCCACCACCTGAACAACTCCCGCTCGCAGCGCCTGCTGTGGATGCTCGAAGAGCTGGAACTGCCCTACGAGATCCGCTTCTACGAGCGCGACAAGGCGACCATGCTCGCGCCGCCCGAATTGAAGAAGGTGCACCCGCTGGGCAAGTCGCCGGTGCTGGAAGACGGCAAGCTCAAGCTGGTGGAGACCGGCGCCATCTGCGAATACCTGGTGGACAAGACCGGCAAGCTCGGCCCCGCCAACCAGGGCGAGGGGCTGCTGCAGTACCGCCAGTTCATGCACTACGCCGAAGGCTCGCTCATGCCCAACCTGCTGCTGATGCTGGCCATGAGCAAGGTGCCGCTGATCGGCGGGATTGCGGTGAAAAAGGTGCAGCCCATGGTGGACGTGCACCTGGACTATGTGGAGCAGGTGCTGGCCTCGCGCCCCTGGTTCGCCGGCAAGGCCATGACCGCGGCCGACATCATGATGAGCTTCCCGCTCGAAGCCGCCGTCTCGCGCGCCGGCCTCGGCCCGTCCCGCCCGGCCACCATGGCCTGGCTCAAGAAGATCCACGCCCGCCAGGCTTACAAGACAGCACTCGAAAAAGGTGGCACCTACGACTACGCCTGACGGGCACGCCACCGTCCACTGGGCCGGCGAGGCGCTGCACCTGCTGCCCGCGCACGCGCTGTGGTGGCCGGCGGGCCAGGCGCTGTTCATCGCCGACCTGCACCTGGGCAAGGCCGCCAGCTACCGCGCGCTGGGCCAGCCTGTGCCCGGCGGCACCACGCGCGACAACCTCGCGCGGCTGAGCGAGCTCATCGCGCAGCACCGCCCCGAAAGGCTGGTGTTCCTCGGCGACTTCCTGCACGCGGCCAGCGGTCGCACGCCACCGGTGCTCAAGGCCCTGCACGACTGGCGCGAACGCCACCGCGACCTGGCGATGACCTTGGTGCGCGGCAACCACGACGACCGCGCGGGCGACCCGCCGCCCGAGGCGCACATCGAGGTGGTGGGCGAGCCCTGGCTGCTCGGCCCCTTCGCCTGCTGCCACCACCCACAAACGCACCCCACCCACTTCGTGCTCGCCGGCCACCTGCACCCGGTCTGCCAGCTCAGCGGCCCCGCGCGCGACGCGCTGCGCCTGCCCTGCTTCGTGAGCGAACCGGGCCAGGCCGTGCTGCCGGCCTTTGGCGCGTTCACTGGTGGGTATGCGCTGCCCGCGGCGCCGGGCCGGCGCTTTCATGCAGTGGGCGGTGATCGGGTCTGGGAAGTGCCAGGGGGTTGATGACTCAGGCGTCTGCTGAGACATACACAGCCCGTTCGGGCGTTTGTGCGCTCCTTGCGTGGTCGGCCATACGTGCTGGACGACATATGCGCAGAGCTTGACCGTTGAATGCGGGGTCATACCCGACGACTCAAGCGATCGCGTCATTCTTAGGCGGTTAGCCAGCGATCAGCGGCGCCCATGCCCGATTCGCAGCCATGCCCGTAGCACTA
>NZ_BCTF01000010.1 GCF_001571145.1 Hydrogenophaga flava NBRC 102514 | reverse complement strand
GATCATGTCGTCTTCGCGCTTGATGGCTTGCGTGCGTTCAAGATCCCGAAGCAACTCTTCGAGCCATTGTTCGGCTGTATCAGTCTCGGATGATGCGGCCTTGGCAAGATAGGGTGTTTGCTGCACCCATTGAAACAAATGCAGATAGTCGATGCTCTTGCATTCGAGCAGCTTGAATTTGATAAGCACCTTGTACGCATGTCTCAGATGCTGTTCAGGGAAATCCATGAACCGCCGCAGACGGCTTCTCGCTTTCTCCATGGCCAGTTGAAGGTCATCGAATGCACCTCCGTGACCCGGGACAATGACTGAAGGCGAGAGTGTCTCGATGCAGTCCAATGTCTGTCCGACTTCTTCAAACGCTGACAGGCCCTCGAGTTCCGGGAATACCACGCCAAAGCCGTTTTGCCAGAGCGCATCAGCAGAGAGAAGCACCCTGTTGTCGGGTTGAAATAGAACGATCGCGTGTGGATCGTGTCCCTTGGCGCCGTGAACATCCCAAGTCCAATCCCCTAAGCGCAAACTCTCTCCGGGGCGGAGAACGCCATCGAAGGCAAAGCGCGGGCATTCCTGTCCTGTGCTTGCATAGGTGAGCGCTTCGGTGTCCCACAGCCGAACTGCTTCCGCCGACCCCGAAGGAATCAGCGTTTGCAGACCGGGGTGACGGCGTTGCAGTGCGGCATTTCCTCCGCAGTGATCGCTGTGCAGGTGCGTGTTCAAGAGCAATCCAAGAGGACGTCCTGCCAGCCCTCTTTCAACCAAGTCCACAGTCTGGTCGGCGTGGGTGCAGTAGCCGGAGTCGATGAGCGCTGAGGCTCCGCCGGAGCCGGTGATCAAGATGTTGTTGGATGAAAGCCAACCGCGCTCAAACAGCTTTGCACCGACGCGATCAAGGCGCTCACGAGCAGTTGAAGAAAGCATGAGCGGGCGCTCTGAAATCAGGTCCGCAAGGCGCGGCGGAGGATCTTGCCCACATTGCTCTTGGGGAGTTCATCACGAAATTCGATGTATTTGGGCCGCTTGTACCCAGTGAGGTTGTCGTGGCAGAACCTGACCACATCTTCCTCCCGGAGTGTGGGGTCGCTGCGAACCACGAACACCTTGACCGCTTCGCCTTGTTTGGCGTCCTCGACGCCGACAGCGGCGCATTCGAGTACACCCGGGCACAACGAAATCACGTTCTCCAGTTCGCTGGGAAAGACGTTGAAGCCGGACACGAGAATCATGTCCTTCTTGCGGTCAACGATGCGTGTGTACCCTCGTTCGTCCATTACCCCAATGTCGCCGGTGCGCATGAAGCCGTCGGCCGTGAACGCACGCTCGGTTTCTTCTGGCTGTCGGTAGTAGCCGCGCATGACGTTGGGGCCGCGGATGCAGATCTCACCCGATTCACCGACCGGTAGGCTGACACCGGCATCATCCTTGATGGCGATATCGATGCCAGGCAAGGGCAGACCGATCGTCCCGCTGAACTGCCGACTCGTCACCGGGTTGTTGGTGCCAATCGCGCATGTTTCGCTCATGCCCCAGCCTTCCGTCATCGTGCAGCCCGTGACAGCCATCCAGTGGCGGGCTGTTCCTTCGGAAGCGGCCATGCCGCCGGCTTGCGACATCAGCAGGGAAGAAAAATCCAGCTGACGGAAGCGCGGGTTCTGCAGCAGCGCATTGAACAGCGTGTTGACCGCTGGCAGCAGATGAAAAGGTCGCTTCGACATAGTTTCGACGAACTTCGACACATCGCGCGGATTGGGCACCAGGGTCATGTGCGCACCCCAACGGACCGCCAGCAGTGAAAGGGTGAGGGCGAAGATGTGGTAAAGCGGCAGCGCCGCAATGCCATTGATGTTGCGCACATCGCCAATCCGGCCGAGTGCTGGGCGGAACCAGGCCTCGGCCTGCAAGGTGGCGGCTATGACATTGCGGTGCGTCAGCTCTGCTCCTTTGGACAGTCCCGTGGTGCCGCCCGTGTACTGCAGGAACGCTGTGCTCCCGTGGCCGGCCTGGCTCGCGCGAAGGGAGAGCTTGCTGCCCTCGTCCAGGGCATTGCGAAAGCTCAAGATGGTGCGTGGCCCGGTCGAACCATTGAGCGCAAGCCGATAAGGCTTGACCATTTTCGACAAGTGCCGCACGGCGAAGCTGATCCAGCGTCCGTACCAGAAGCCCAGCATGTCTCCCATGCTGGCAACGACCACGTGGCGGATCGGGGTGTGATCGATCACCTCTTCCAACGTGGCTGCAAAGTTCTCCAGGATCACGATGGCCTCGGCGCCAGAGTCCTTGAGCTGATGCTCCAGCTCGCGAGCCGTGTACAGCGGATTGACGTTCACCACCGTGAACCCCGCGCGGACAATCGCAGTCATCGCAACCAGGAACTGCGGGATGTTGGGCAGCATCACCGCGACGCGCGCGTCGCCGGGGAGACCACGGGCCTGCAGCCACGCCCCCAGTGCGGCGCTGTGCTCGTCTAGCTCGCCGTAGGTCATCCAGCGCTCCATGCAGACACTCACCGGGCGCTGAGCATTCTTCTTCAGGGACTCTTCGAGCAGTGCCGCCAGAGAACGGTACTGTGAGGGATCGATGTCGTGCGGGACACCTTCTGGATAGTGGGCCAACCAGGGGCGCGAGGAGGTTTCCGGGGTAGCGAGGTCCATGCCGCGATTCTGATGGCCCCGTTCCCGCCGAGCCTCAGGGGCAGCCCTAGGGACCTGTCACACAAAGCTCAGCGTCAAGCGCGGCAGTGCAAGCAGCGAGGTCTTCGTTGAACAGCGCATCAATCCAGCGCCGTTCGCGCGCTGAAATGATTGAAAGGAACGGGCGAGCGTTCCCCAGTTCGGCAAATGCGGCGAAGCCGGCTTCAAGAAAGTGCTGAAGATCGGACAGTCCTGCTGCCTGCGCGGGGCGCCGCATCATCTTGAGCATCATCAGCAAGGATCTGCTGCGCGTGAGTCGCTGCAGTTCGAGTCCCATGTGCCCGACAACACCCAGCTGCCGCTCTCGCGCATCACGGCGACCGGTGGCTCGCCAGGCCTGCACATAACGTTTCGCTGGGGGCTCCTGCAGATCCTGCGCCAGCCAGTGCATTGCCATCGTGTAATCGAGGGTTTCGGTCAGCGCATGCATTTCGGCCAGGTCCACCGACAACTCGGCCACCGCTTCCGGAAACAGACGCTCGATGGCCCCAGCGATCCGGCCGAACTGGGCATCGCGCTGACCAAAGTCGTGGTCTCCGTACAGTTCGTCCAGGAAAAAGCGTGCCGCGGCTCCCTGCACCCGGTGCGCGAGCACATCGGCGTAGGTGCCCTGGAAACGCTTGGCCTGGAGGCGTTTGATCGCAGACACCGCTGCATTGACTCCTTCGCTGCGGGCCTGGGTGCGCAGCGCGTCGACGGTGGCGAGGTGGGCCCGTATGCGGTCGGCGGCGGAGGCTTGCAGCATGGTGCGACGAGTCTATCGCCCGCGTGCACGGCACCCTAGTGACCTGTCTCTAGGGCAATGGGGATCGTTTGGATAGCGGCCGTGACATAGTGCAGTCCATGCAGCACCCACACCCTTTCGCCACGGCGACGACGCCCGCAAGCTCGACATTGGCCCGCTTGCAGCAGTTCATCGTGTTCGCCACCGCGGGGCTGGTTGTTGTCTGGATGGCGTGGAGTTGGGGGCGGCAGGTCTGGGTGATGGTTGCCGGTGGTGCGCTGCTGCTGTTCGGATACGCGCTGGTGCTAGGCCTGGAATTCTTTGCCGTGACCCATGTGAACCGCCACGATCCTTCGCCCAAGGCGACCGCCGGGTCTTTGGTGAAGGCCTGGTGGAGCGAGGTGCGGGTCGCGCCGCTGGTTTTTTCCTGGCGCCAGCCGTTTCGATGGCGCTGCCTGCCAGACTCCGACGCCGGTGCTCGGGCAGATCGGCCTGCGGTGGTCTTCGTGCATGGTTTCGTCTGCAACCGGGGCTTCTGGCTGCCGTGGATGCGCACCTTGCGCACGCGCGGCGTGCCCTATACCAGCGTCAACCTGGAACCCGTGTTCGGGTCGATCGACGACTACATCCCAATGATCGACGATGCCGTGCGACGCGCCCAGACGCTGACCGGCATCGCGCCCGTGCTGGTGTGCCACAGCATGGGCGGGCTGGCAGCGCGCGCATGGCGCGCCGCAACACCCGACGCCGACACCATCGTGCGCCACATCGTCACCATCGGGTCGCCGCACCATGGCACCTGGCTGGCGCAGTTCAGCCGGGTGTCCAACGGACGACAAATGAAACAAGAAGGCCCCTGGCTGCAGGCGCTGCGCCAGCGAGAGGCGCAGCGCTGGCCCACGGGCACTTATGCGCCGTTCACCTGCTGGTACTCCAGCGCGGACAACATCGTGTTCCCGGCCTCGACGGCCACCCTGCCCGGGGCCGACAACCGCTTCGTCCAAGGCCAGCCGCACGTCGCCATGGCGTTTGTGGATGAGGTGTTGGAAGGGACGCTGTCCCTTCCGGCGCTTCAGGGCCGGCTCAGCCCTTGAGCACGCCGCGGCGCACCTGGTCCAGCTCCATGGTCTCGAACAGGGCCTTGAAGTTGCCCTCGCCGAAACCCTGGTTGCCCTTGCGCTGGATGAACTCGAAGAAGATCGGCCCGAGCTGGTTTTCGCTGAAGATCTGCAGCAGCAGCTCGCCCGGCGCGCCGTCGACCAGGATGTTGCGGGCCTTGAGCGCCTCGATGTCCTCGCCGTGGTTCGGGATGCGCTTGGGCAGCAGCTCGTAGTAGGTCTCGCTGGTGTTCAGCAGCTTCAGGCCTTCCATCTGCAGCGCGTCCACCGTGTCGTACAGGTTGGTCGAGGCCAGCGCGATGTGCTGGATGCCCTCGCCCTGGTAGCGGTCCAGGTACTCCTGGATCTGGCCGGCCTTGTCGTTGCCTTCCTCGTTGATCGGGATGCGGATCTTGCCGCAGGGGCTGGTCATGGCCTTGCTCTTGATGCCGGTCTGCTGGCCTTCCAGGTCGAAATAGCGCACCTCGCGGAAGTTGAACAGGCGCTCGTAGAAGCCAGCCCACTCGGCCATGCGGCCGCGGTGCACGTTGTGCGTCAGGTGATCGATGACGGTCAGGCCGTGGCCCACCGGGTTCAGCTCGGCGCCGGGCAGCGGGTAGAAGTCCACGTCGTAGAAGCCGATGTTCCCGATGTCGCCTTCCTGGGCACCGTTCTTGCCGCGCCAGCGGTCGATGAAATAGATGATGGAGTCGCCGATGCCCTTGATGGCCGGGATGTTCAGCTCGCCCGGGCCGGCGGCGTTGGCGTAGCCCCAGGCGCCCAGGCTGATGGCTCGTTCATAGGCGGCCTTGGCGTCCTGCACTCGGAAGGCGATGGCGCAGACGTTGGGGCCGTGCAGACGGGCGAAGCGCTGAGCGAAGCTGTCGGGCTCGGCGTTGATGATGAAGTTGATGCCGCCCTGGCGGTACAGCGTCACGTTCTTGTGGCGGTGCTTGGCGATCGGCTTGAAGCCCATGCGCTCGAACAGCGCACCCATGGCCGCCGGATCCGGTGCGGCGTATTCGATGAACTCGAAACCGTCCGTGCCCATGGGGTTGTCCCAGGTGCTCAGGGCGGTCGTTGCGGAAGCGGGCAGGCTGGCGTTCATGGTGGTCTCCTGTGTGATCGGACTGAATGCGCCACTGTAGAAGCGCAGGGTCGCACGATCACTGCAAAATGGGGCGCACCACTGGTCCGGATTGCATGATTCCTGCAGAATGTTGTGCATGCAAGCACTGGACAAGCTCGATCGCCACATCCTGCGCAGCCTTCAGGCCGACGGCCGCGCCACCTACGACCAGATCGCCGAGGCGGTGGGCCTGTCGCCGAGCGCGGTGCTGCGCCGGGTCCGTCGGCTCGAAGAAACCGGGGTGATCGCCCGTTACGTCGCGCTGGTCAAACCGGAGGCGGTGGGGCTGGGCCTGACCGCCTGGGTGAATGTGCGGCTGGAAAAACACAGCGGTGCGGCCAAGCGCAACCCCATGGACGAGTTCCGCGCCAGCGTGATGGGCTGGCCCGAGGTGGTGGAGTGCGCTGCGCTGACCGGCGAGATGGACTTCCTGCTGCGCCTGGTGGTGGCCGACATGGCCGCCTACTCGCGCTTCATGATGGACGTGCTGCTGCGCCACCCCTCGGTGCAGGATTGCAAGACCAGTTTCGTGATGGACCGGGTCAAGAGCACCACCGCCTTGCCGGTCTGACACCGTCCATCGGGCGTTTCCGGGGTTTAGAGCCGCACGACCTTGTTGATACAGGGAAAACCCTTACATTCACGCCATGTCGAACGACGCCACCGCCACCCCCGCACCGGAACGCACACCAACGGCCGCCAGCGCCGCGGTTCCGATTCGCTCCATCGGCCGCTCCCATGCGGCGAGCATCCAGGCACACCTGCTGGCGCTGACGCCCCATGACCGCTACCTTCGTTTCGGCTACTCCGCCAACGACGAGCAGATCGCCCGTTACGTAGACAAGCTCAACTTCGGCCGCGACGAGCTGTTTGGCATCTTCAACCGCAAGCTGGAACTGATCGCCATGGCGCACCTGGCCTATTCGGTCGACCCGAGCTGCGCCAGCTGCGCCGAGTTTGGTGTCTCGGTGTCGAAATCTGCCCGGGGCCGCGGGTATGGCAGCCGCCTGTTCGAGCGCGCCGTGATGCACGCGCGCAATGAAGGCGTGAACCAGCTGTTCATCCACGCGCTGTCCGAAAACACCGCCATGCTGCGCATCGCACGCAAGGCAGGCGCTTCGATCGAGCGCGATGGCCCCGAGGCTGAAGCGCACCTGCGCCTGCCGCCCGCGGACTTCGACTCCCGCGTCACCGAGCTCATCGACGAGCAACTGGCCCTGACCAATTACCAGCTCAAGGCCCAGGCCAAGAACTTCTGGGACGCGCTGGCCCTGCTGCAGGAAATCCGCCAGGGCGTGCGCGACTCGCGCGACCGGATGAAGTGACCCCCCTGCGCCGCTGACGCAGCGTCTGGCCGGTGTCACGGCCTTGCGGTATCCTTTACCGCTGTTTCAACCACCCCCTCTCCCCAGTGGCCGACAACCCCCCCAGTACGGGGCCGCAGCGCAGCCTGCGGCATGAAGACAAGCGTGGATTCCTGCAAAAGCTCGCGGAATTCATCCACCCCGGGCCCGACTCCAAGGACGAGCTGATCGAGACGCTCGCCGAGGCCGAGGACAACGACATCATCAACGCCGAATCGCGCGTCATGCTCGAAGGCGTGATCCGCATCGCCGACATGAGTGCGGGCGACGTGATGGTGGCGGCCCCGCGCATGGACGTGCTCGACATCGACGCACCGTTCGACGAGCTGTTGCACCTGGTCATCGGCACCGCGCACTCGCGCTTCCCGGTCTATGAGGGCGAACGCGAGAACATCATCGGCATCCTGCTGGCCAAGGACCTGCTCAAACTGCAGCGGGCGCCCGAGCTCAACATCCGTGCCCTGCTGCGCCCGGCCACCTTCGTGCCCGAGAGCAAAGGGTTGAACGACCTGCTGCGCGAGTTCCGCGGCAACCGCAACCACCTGGCCATCGTCATCGACGAGTTCGGCCGTGTGGCCGGGCTCATCACCATCGAGGACGTGCTGGAGGAAATCGTCGGCGAGATCGAGGACGAGTTCGATGTGGCCGAAGACGACGGCGACATCTTTGCCCTGGCCGACGGCACCTGGCGCGTGAGCGGTGACACCGCCATCGAGCGCATCAACGAGTCCTTCGGCCTGAAGCTGGCCGAGGACGGCTTCGACACCATCGGCGGCCTGATCGCCCACACCATGGGCCACGTGCCCAAGCGCGGCGAGATGCACGAGCTCGACAGCCTGCGCTTTGTCGTGCTGCACACCAAGGGCGGCGCGGTGAAGTGGTTCAAGGTGATGCCGGTGCCCGCAGGCGCCTGAACACCCCCTCCGGCCCATGCGCAGCCTGTTCGGCAACCTGCACACGCCCTCCAGTCTGTCCCCGTTGACGGGCCTGCCGCCCGGTCGCCCGGCGCGGGGCTCGGGCGTGTTCTGGTTCCTGGTCTGCGTGCTGGGCGGTGTCCTGCAGGCCGCCTCGCTCGCGTGGCCCTGGCAGGCCTGGGCGCCGCCCGGTGTGGTGGCCGGGGCGCCGTCGGGCTGGCTGCAGATCGTCTCGCTGGCCCTGCTGGTGTTTGCGCTGCGCCACGCCCACCGCAACGGCCAGGGCTTCTGGCGCGGCTGGGTGTTCGCCTGGGTCTGGCTGGCCGGCAGCCTCTGGTGGTTGTATGTGTCGATGCACACCTACGGGGGCCTGGCCTCGTGGATGGCGGTGCTCGCCGTGGCGGCGCTGTCCGGCGCGCTGGCGCTGTTCTACGGGCTGGCGGCGTGGGCGCTGTGCGCCTGGGCGCCACGGCCGCGCTGGCTGCAGGCGCTGCTGTTCGCCGCGCTGTGGACCCTGGCCGAGCTGGTGCGTGGCCGCTGGCTCACCGGTCTGCCCTGGGGCGCTGGCGGTTATGCGCAGGCGGACCTGATGGCCGCCTGGGCGCCCTGGGTCGGTGTCTACGGCATGGGCCTGATCGCCGCGCTGCTGGCCTACGCGCTGGCGCTGCTGGTGCCGGCGGTGTGGGGCGGGCTGCTGCGGCGGCTGTTTCCCAACGTGCGCCGGATCGGCGGGCGCCTGCAGCCGCCGGTTCGCCACTGGACCACCACCCTGGGCCAGGTGGGCGCGGGCGCCGTCGCCCTGGCCTTGTTGCTGAGCGTGGTGCTGGGCGGGCACTGGCGCGACGCCGGCCTGCGCGGCACGGGCGACGCGGGGCCGCTGCGCGTCTGGCTGCTGCAGGGCAACATCCCGCAGAACGAAAAGTTCGAGACCGGCACCGGCGTCGCCACGGCGCTGTCCTGGTACCCGGCGCAGATCGCCGAGGCGGCGCGCGCGAAGCGGGCCGGCGCCGGCCCGGACCTGGTCGTGGCGCCCGAGACGGCCGTGCCGGTGCTGCCGCAGCAGCTGGGGCCGGAGTTCTGGGAGCCGCTGTTCGGCTTCATCGAGTCGTCGGCCCCGGTGGGGTCGCCGGGCCTGGGCGTGATGGTGGGCATTCCGCTGGGCTCGATGGAGTCGGGCTACACCAACTCGGCCTGGGGCCTGTCGGCCGACATGCTCAAGGGCCGCGACGGGGGCTTCCCGGATGAGCGCTTCTACCGCTACAGCAAGCACCATCTGGTGCCCTTCGGCGAGTTCATTCCGCCGCTGTTCCGCTGGTTCACCGACCTCATGCACATCCCGCTGGGCGACTTCGCGCGAGGCGAGCTGGCGCAGCCGGGCTGGAACTGGGCGGGCCAGCGCGTGGCACCCAACATCTGTTACGAGGACCTGTTCGGCGGAGAGCTGGCGGCCTCGTTCGCCGATCCGGCCGTGGCACCCACGGTGCTGGTCAACCTGAGCAACATCGGCTGGTTCGGCGACACCGTGGCGATCGACCAGCACCTGCAGATCTCGCGCCTGCGGGCGATGGAACTGGGCCGCCCGATGCTGCGCGCCACCAACACCGGCGCCACCGCCGCCATCGACCACCGCGGCGTGGTGACGCAGCGACTGCCGCGGATGGTGCGCGACCGGCTGGAGGCGACGGTGCAGGGCCGCACGGGAATGACGCCCTATGCCAGCTGGGCCTCGCGCTGGGGGCAGGGGCCGGTCTGGGGGCTGTGTCTGGCCGTGGTAGCGCTCGCGCTGCTGGTCCGCAAGGCCGGGGCCCGCCGGCCGGTCCGCGGCGGGGGCGGCGAGGCACGCCCCGCCCCGTAAAATCACCGGTTTCGCGCAGTTCGCCGATGAAGCCGGCGCTGCGCCACACACCGCATCACCTTGCCGACCGGCCCGTCGTCGGCACCCGACCATGTTGACCTTCCAGCAAATCATCCTGACCCTGCAGTCCTACTGGGACAAGCAAGGCTGCGCCCTGCTCCAGCCCTACGACATGGAGGTCGGCGCCGGCACCAGCCACACGGCCACCTTCCTGCGCGCCATCGGCCCGGAGCCGTGGAAAGCGGCCTACGTGCAGCCCAGCCGCCGCCCCAAGGACGGCCGCTACGGCGAGAACCCCAACCGCCTGCAGCACTATTACCAGTACCAGGTGGTGCTCAAACCCGCGCCGGCCAACATCCTGGAGCTGTACCTGGGCTCGCTCGAAGCGCTGGGTTTCGACCTGAAGAAGAACGACATCCGTTTCGTCGAGGACGACTGGGAGAACCCTACGCTGGGCGCCTGGGGCCTGGGTTGGGAGGTCTGGCTCAACGGCATGGAAGTCACCCAGTTCACCTACTTCCAACAGGTGGGCGGCATCGACTGCAAGCCCGCGACCGGCGAAATCACCTACGGCCTGGAGCGCCTGGCGATGTACCTGCAGGGCGTGGACAACGTCTACAACCTCAAGTGGACCGAGACCATGAGCTATGGCGACGTTTACCTGCAGAACGAGAAAGAGCAGTCGGCCTACAACTTCGAGCACAGCGACGCCGACTTCCTGTTCACCGCTTTCAACGCCCACGAGAAGCAGGCCAAACACCTGATGGAGCAGCAGCTGGCGCTGCCAGCTTATGAGCAGGTGCTCAAGTGCGCGCACAGCTTCAACCTGCTGGACGCCCGCGGCGCCATCAGCGTGACCGAACGCGCCGCCTACATCGGTCGCATCCGCAACCTGGCGCGCGCCGTGGCGCAGAGTTACTACGAGAGCCGCGAACGCCTGGGCTTCCCCATGGCGCCGCGCGAGTGGGTGGCGCAGATTGAAAAGAAAGCCGCCTGAGCGGGAGAGCACCGGAATGACAACGAAGAATCTGCTCGTCGAACTGTTTGTGGAAGAGCTGCCGCCCAAGGCGCTCAAGAAGCTGGGTGATGCGTTTGCCGGCGTGCTGGCCGAACAACTCAGGGCCCAGGGCCTGGCCGCGGCCGAAGCCGTGGTGACGCCCTTTGCCTCGCCGCGCCGCCTGGCTGCGCACGTGACCGGCGTCGCCGCCAAGGCCGCCGACAAGGCCGTGTCGCAGAAGCTGATGCCGGTCAGCGTCGGTCTGGACGCCAGCGGCGCACCCACGCCCGCGCTGCTCAAGCGCCTGGCCGGCCTGGGGGCCGACGCCTCGGCCGTGGCCGGTCTGAAGCGCGCCATGGACGGCAAGGCCGAAGCCCTGTTCTTCGACAGCGTGCAGCCCGGCGTCGAGCTGGCCGAGGGGCTGCAGAAGGCGCTCCATGAGGCCATCGCCAAGCTGCCGATCCCCAAGGTCATGAGCTACCAGCTCGAAACCGACTGCGAGCTGCCCGGCTGGAGCAGCGTGAACTTCGTGCGTCCGGCCCACGGCCTGGTGGCGCTGCACGGTGCCGACGTGGTGCCGGTCAAGGCGCTGGGTCTGACGGCGGGTCGCACGACCCACGGCCACCGCTTCGAGGCAGCCATTGATCCGGTGCCGCTGGCCGACGCCGACACCTATGCCGCCACGCTGGCGAAAGACGGCGCGGTGATCGCTTCGTTCGCCGAGCGCAAGGCCGAGATCGCGCGTCAGCTGGCCGCCGCGGCCGCCAAGGTGGGTGGCGGTTGCCAGCCGATTGAAGACGACGCGCTGTTAGACGAAGTGACCGCCCTGGTCGAGCGCCCGAACGTGCTCATCTGCGAGTTCGAGAAGCAGTTCCTCGACGTGCCGCAGGAGTGCCTGATCCTCACGATGAAGGCCAACCAGAAGTACTTCCCGTTGCTGGACGCGCAGGGCAAGCTGACCAACCAGTTCCTGGTGGTCAGCAACATCCGCCCCGACGACGCCAGCGCGGTGATCGGCGGCAACGAGCGCGTGGTGCGCCCGCGCCTGGCCGACGCCAAGTTCTTCTTCGACCAGGACCGCAAGAAGACGCTGGAGAGCCGCGTGCCGGCCCTGGCCAAGGTGGTCTACCACAACAAGCTGGGCACCCAGGGCGAGCGCATGGAGCGCGTCTGCGCCATCGCCGAGACCATCGGCCTGCAGCTGGGTGGCCCCGAGCTGGCGGCGCGCTCGCTGCTGGCCGCGCGTCTGGCCAAGACCGACCTCGTGACCGACATGGTGGGCGAGTTCCCCGAGCTGCAGGGCATCATGGGTGGCTACTACGCACGCCACGACGGCCTGTCGGACGACATCGCCTTCGCCATCGAAGACCACTACCGCCCGCGCTTCGCTGGCGACGAACTGCCGCGCAACCAGACCGGTGTGGTGGTCGCGCTGGCCGACAAGCTGGAAACGCTGGTCGGTATGTTCGGCATCGGCAACCTGCCGACCGGAGACAAGGACCCGTTCGCGCTGCGCCGCCATGCGCTGGGCGTGATCCGCATGCTCGTCGAGAAGGACCTGCCGCTGGAGCTGACCGCACTGCTGTCGGCGGCGGTGCCGGCATTCGGCGACAAGATCAGCGATGCCACGCCGGCCCTGGCCGACTTCATCTACGACCGCCTCGCAGGTGGCCTGCGCGAGCAGGGCGCCAGCGCGCAGGAAGTCGACGCCGTGCTGGCCCTGCGCCCGCAGCGCCTGGCCGACGTGGCCCAGCGCCTGCAGGCCGTGCGCGCCTTCGCCGCGCTGCCCGAAGCACCCGCCCTGGCGGCGGCGAACAAGCGAATCGGCAACATCCTCAAGAAGTCGGAAGGCGAGGGCACTGCGGTGAACCCGGCGCTGTTCGTGGAGCCCGCTGAAAAAGACCTCTACGCCGCGATGCAGGCCACCGTGCCCGCCGCCAACGCCCAGTTCGAGGCGGGCGACCACACCGCCAGCCTGCAGGCGCTGGCCGCGCTGCGCACGCCGGTGGACGCCTTCTTCGACGGCGTGATGGTGAACGCGGACGACGCCGCGCTCAAGGCCAACCGCCTGGGGCTGCTGAAGTCGCTGCACGAAGCGATGAACCGCGTGGCCGACCTGTCTCGCCTCGCGGCCTAAGCCGTACGATCTGGCCGTCCCGGAATTCCGAAGGAGCACCGCATGAAACTGCTGATCCTCGACCGCGACGGCACGCTCAACCGCAGCCGCGACGACCACGTGGCTTCGCCCGATGAGTGGGAGGCGCTGCCCGGCGCGCTGGAGGCCGTGGCGCGGCTCAACCAGGGTGGCTGGCGTGTGGTGCTGGCCACCAACCAGTCGGGCATCGGCCGTGGCCTGTTCGACATGGCCTCGCTCAACGCCATCCACGCCAAGATGCACCGCGCGCTGGCGGCGGTCGGCGCGAGGGTGGAGGCGGTCTTTTTCTGTCCCCACGCGCCCGAAGACGCCTGTCACTGCCGCAAGCCGGAGCCCGGCCTGTTCGAACAGGTGGCGGAGCGTTTTGGCATTCCGCCCGCCGAGGTGCCGGTGGCGGGCAACGCGCTGCGCCATGTGCAGGCCGGCGCCGCCGCGGGCTGCCCGACCCACCTGCTGCTGACCGGCAAGTCGGGGCATCTGCGCCGGGACGTCGGTGTGTCCGACGCGGCGCTGGTGCCCGGGCTGCCGGCCAGCACCCTGCTGCACGACGACCTCGGTGCCTTCGCCGACTGGCTGCTGGCGCAGCCGGTGGCCACTTCATGAGCCTGATTTCTCCATGATCCTGATCAACTTCCTGCGTTCGGTGCTCCACATGCTGTTCATGGCGGTGACCGTGGTGCCCTGGGCGCTGGCGGTCGTGATCGCCGCGCCCATGCTCAACAGCACGCAGATCTACTGGATGTGCGCGCGCTGGCTCAAGCTGGCGGTCGATGGCGGCACGGTGATCCTGGGCATCCGCAACAAGGTTATCGGCTACGAGAACCTGCCAGTGGGAACGACCGCGCCGGCGGTGCTGCTGGTCAAGCACCAGTCGCTGTGGGAGACCTTCAGCATGGCGGCCCTGATGCCGCACCCGCTGGCCTTCGTGTTCAAGAAGGAGCTGCTGAAGGTGCCGTTCTTCGGCTGGGCCATGGCGCGCATGGACATGATCCACATCGACCGCGCCGACGGGGCCCGTGCCTTCGTCAAGGTCGTGCAGCAAGGCCAGCGCCTGCTGGACCAGGGCACCTGGGTGATCATGTTCCCCGAGGGCACCCGCATCGCGCGGGGCGAGAAGGGTGTCTACAAGACTGGGGGCACGCGGCTGGCGATCCGCACCGGCGCACCCGTGATCCCGATCGCTGTGACCTCGGCCAAATGCTGGCCGCGCAAGGCTTTCATCAAGAAGCCGGGCACCGTGGAGTTCTCGATCGGCAAGCCGATCCCCAGCCAGGGCCGCGAGGCCGACGAGCTGATGCTGGAAGTGGAAAGCTGGATCGAGGCGGAGATGCACCGCCTCGACCCTGAAGCCTACGCCAAGGGCTGATACGGGACATGCAGCGCTTCGTCCAGCTGGCGCTTGATTTCCTGACCGGACCCGATCCGGTGGTCCCGCCGCCACAAACGATGGCACCGGCGCCGCGCGACGACGCGCCGCCGGCCGAGCCGATGTCGTCGGTGTTCCAGCCGGGGACCTGGCACCACCCGCGCGCCAACCGCCGCGTGCGGCTGGCCGGCTGCGAGGTGGGCTACGAATTCAAGCGCGGCAAGCGCCGCACCATCGGCCTGTCGGTCGGGCCGGACGGGCTGAGCGTGCGCGCGCCGCGCTGGACCACGGTCGGCGAGGTGGAGGCCTTCATCCAGGAAAAGTCGGGCTGGGTGCTCGACAAGCTGCGCGCCTCGCGCGAGCGGGCCGGGGCGCTGGAGCGCGCGAAGACGGTCTGGGCCGACGGCGCGGAGTTCGACTTTCTGGGGCAGCGGGTGCGGCTGGTGCTGGACTCGGCCCATGCGTTCGAGCACGCGGGCGCACCGCTGGAGCCGGGCGACGGGGAGGCCCTGCCGGTGCTGCGGCTGGGGCTGGCACGGACCGCGACAGAAGTCCAGATTCGAGACGCTGCCCAGGCCTGGCTGATGCGGCAGGCGCAGCAGGTGTTCAGCGAAAGCCTGCAGCGCTTCGCGCCGCAGCTGGGCGTGTCGTACACGAAGCTGCGGCTGTCCAGCGCAGGCACCCGCTGGGGCAGCGCCAGCGCCGACGGCACCATCCGCCTGAACTGGCGGCTGATCCACCTCAAGCCCGAGATGATCGACTACGTGGTGGTGCACGAGCTGAGCCACCTGCGCCACATGGACCACAGCCCGCAGTTCTGGGACGTGGTCGCCAGCGTGATGCCCGACCACCTGGACCGGCGCCAGGCGCTCAAGCGCGTGGCGGTGCCGCTGGGCGACTGAGCGCCCGGCTCAGGCCTCGGCGCCGGGGCGGCTGCGGAACAGCGCGGCCACCACATCGGACTGCGTGATCATGCCGACCACCTGCTGTGCGTCGTTCACCACCGGCATGTGGTGCAGGCCGCCGTCGGAGAACAGGCCGACCAGGTCGCCGATGGGCTGCTCCGGCCGGGCCGAGCGCACCTTGCGGGTCATGATCTCCTCGACATAGCGGGCCATGCTCATGACCGGCTGGCGGCGCGGGTCGGGTGCGCTGTGGCCGATGAAGAAGTCGTGCAGCGAGACGATGCCGCACAGCGTGCCATCGGCCTCGACCACCGGCAGCGCCTTGATCTTGTGGTGCGCCAGCCGCGCCCAGGCCTCGTCCACCGAGTCGCGCGGGCCGATGTGCACCACATCGCGCGACATGATGTCGCGGCACCGCACCTCGCCCCACTGGCGCTGGCTGGCGAGCAGCTGCGCCCGCACCAGGATGTCTTCCAGATCCTCCGGCCGCACGTCCAGCAGCTCGCCCTGGCTGGCCAGCGCGCGGGTCAGGTCGTCGTGCGTGAAGCCCACCCGTCGGCTGGGCAGCGGGTCGCGGGTGTGGTGCGAGGCCGCAGTCGCGGGGTGGGGATGGCGCCGGTGCGTCAGGTGGTTGAACAGCAGGGCCGCCAGCATCAGCAGGCCCGAGTTGAGCGCCACCGGTGAGAGCACGAACTGGTAGCCCAGGTGCGTCACCGCCTGCCCGCCCAGCACGGCCGTCACCGCCACCGCGCCGCCTGGCGGGTGCAGGCAGCGCAGCGCGAACATGGCCGCTATGGCCAGCGCCCCCGCCGCGCTGGCGGCCAGCCCCGTGTGGCCGAGCAGCAGGGCGCAGCTCACGCCCACCAGGGCCGAGACGGTGTTGCCGCCGACGATGGACCAGGGCTGCGCCAGCGGGCTGGCCGGCACCGCGAACAGCAGCACGGCCGAGGCCCCCATGGGCGCGAGAAACCAGGGGTCGGTCGTGCCCAGGGTGTGCAGGCTGAGCCACTCGGTGACGCACAGGCCCAGGCCCGCCCCCAGACAGCCCAGCAGCATCTCGCGGCGGCCAACGCTCAGCGGCGCAGGGACAAGGGATTGGAGCCGGGACAGGAGAGGGTGCACGGGACGGTTCTCATGGCAAGGGGCGGCCATTGTAGGAACCGGGGCCCGGCGCGGCGGGCATGCCCCAGTCAGGCCTGGGGATGGAAGCGGTGCACGCCGTCGGCGCCGGTGCGGCGCTGCAGCCGCCCCTGGAACCACAGCCGGTGCAGGTGGGCCACCGACTCGCCCAATGCAAAGGTGCTCTGGTGCAGGTCCAGCGGCCGGGGGAACAGCACCGGGATCATCTCCCAGGCGCTGTGCGGGCGTTCGGTGCAGGCGGCCATCACCTCGGCCAGCCGCTCGTCGTGGTGCTCCTGCAGTTGCCGGATGCGTTCGTGCAGGCCGGTGAAGGGCTTGCCGTGCGAGGGCAGCACCAGCGTGTCGTGGGGCAGGGGCAGGTAGCGCTGCAGCGAGTCGAGGAACAGCGCCAGCGGGTCGCTTTCGGGTTCCACGTCGTAAACGCTCACGTTGGTGCTGATGCGCGGCAGCACCATGTCGCCGCTGATCAGCACGCCGAGCACCTCGCAATGCAGCGCCATGTGTTCGGGCGCGTGGCCGTAGCCGGCGATGCAGCGCCAGTCGTGGCCGCCGATGTCGACCACCTGTCCGTCCATCAGGCGCCGGAACTGGGCGGGTACGCCGGGCACCAGACCAGGGTAGTAGCCCGCGCGGGCGCGGATCTTGTCCAGCGCGTCGGCATCCAGCAGGCCGTTGGCGCGGAAGAAGGCCGCGGCGCCGTCGCCGCCGAAGCCGGTGGTGCTGCGCGAGCCGATGCGGGCCATGTGGTAATCCATGCCGCTGATCCACAGCCGGCAATCGTGCTCGGGGCTGCTCCAGCGCTCGCACAGCCACTGCGCCAGCCCGATGTGGTCCGGGTGCATGTGGGTGACGATCACGCGCAGCACCGGCAGGCCTTCGAGTTCGTGCTCGAAGACCTGCTCCCACTGCGCCCTCGCCTCGTCGCGTGCGATGCAGGTGTCCACCACCGTCCAGCCCTCGCGGCCGTCCAGCCGGTCGCGCAGCAGCCAGAGGTTGATGTGGTCCAGCGCAAAAGGCAGGGTCATGCGGACCCACTTCACGCCGGGCGCCACGGTGATGGCGCCGCCGGATGGGGGCAGGGCATCGCCCAGCGGGTAGTGCAGACGGGCTTCGAGCGCGTCCCTGGAGGGAGGGGTCACGGGGTGTTTCCTGAAAAGCTTCCGTTAAACTGACGTTGACGTAAACGTCAAGATGCGACGCATTCTAGGGATCGATCCCCGTCGTCGCTGTCCGAAAGCCGACACCCCCCTGTGAGCACCATGGCGACCAACCCGACCTATTCCATCAGCGACCTCGCGCGCGAGTTCGACCTGACCACGCGCGCCATCCGTTTCTACGAGGACATGGGGCTGCTGCAGCCCCAGCGCGAGGGGCCGGGCGGCCGCAACCGGGTCTACAGCGCGCGCGACCGCACGCGGCTGAAGCTCACGCTACGCGCCAAGCGCCTGGGGCTCTCGCTCACCGAGGCCAAGGACATCATCGACATGTACGACAGCCCGCGCGACACCGGGCCGCAGCTGCGCAAATTCCTCACCGTGCTGGCCGACCACAAGCGCCAGCTCGAAGAGCAACTGGCCGACCTGATGGCCAACCTCGACGAGGTCAAGGTGCACGAGAAGGAAGCCCGCGCGCTGCTGGCCAAGGTGGAGAAGGCCGACAAGGCCTAGACTCGGCGGCTTCTTCTGTTGCCGGAGCCGTTCCATGAGCCTTGTCGCCACGATCATCATCGCCCTGCTGGCGCTGATCCATGTCTACATCCTGGTGCTGGAAATGTTTCTCTGGGACACGCCCAAGGGGCGCAAGGCCTTCGGCCTGACGCCGGAGTTCTCCGCTGCGAGCAAGGTGCTGGCGGCCAACCAGGGCCTGTACAACGGTTTTCTGGCCGCCGGCCTGTTCTGGGGCCTCTGGCTGGGGGCCGAAGGTTTTGGCGTGAAGGTCTTCTTCCTCGCCTGCATCCTGGTGGCCGGCCTGTACGGCGCCGCCACCTCCAGCCGCAAGATCCTGTTCATCCAGGCCGTGCCGGCGACGCTGGGCCTGCTGGCGCTGTTCCTGTCCCGCTGACCGCTTTCTGGCTGTGGGGTTCATCCCCACTTGCCCGCGCGCGGCGGTGTCGTTCATAATTGACGTTTACGTAAACGTAAACGTAAATCAAAAATCATGAGCGAGACAACCCCCGACCACGACGCGCTGCGCCAGCGCGTGCAGACCAGCCTGGAGCGCCAGGGAATGATGCAGGCGCTCGGCGTGAAGCTGCTGGCCGTGGCGCCCGGCATGGTGACGCTGGCCCTGCCGTACTCCGAACGCGTGACCCAGCAGCAGGGCGGCTTCCACGGTGGCGCCATGGGCGCGCTGGCCGACATCGCCGGAGGCTATGCCGCGCTGACCGTGGCGCCCGAGGGCATGGAAGTCACCACCGTCGAATACAAGATCAATTTCCTCGCGGCCTTCCAGGGTGGCGAGCTGCAGGCCACCGGCCGCGTCGTGCGCGGCGGCAAACGCATCATCGTCACCACCGCCGAGGTGGTGCACGTGGCCCCCGACGGTCAGCGGACCGACTGCGCCGTGATGCAGCAGACCCTGGTGCCGGTGCCCAAGACCTACTGACCCTCAACGCATTCAACGCCTCACGGAGACCCCCATGACCAACCTGCCCGGCCTCAATTTCCAGCTCGGTGAAGACATCGACGCCCTGCGCGACGCGGTGCGCGACTTCGCGCAGGCCGAGATCGCGCCGCGCGCGGCCGAGATCGACCGCGACGACCAGTTTCCGATGGACTGCTGGCGCAAGATGGGCGAGCTGGGTGTGCTGGGCATCACCGTGCCCGAGCAGTACGGTGGCGCCAACATGGGCTACCTGGCCCACATGGTGGCCATGGAGGAAATCAGCCGTGCCAGCGCCTCGGTGGGTCTCTCCTACGGCGCGCACAGCAACCTGTGCGTGAACCAGATCAACCGCAATGGCACACCGGAGCAGAAGGCCAAGTACCTGCCCAAGCTGATCAGCGGCGAACACGTGGGCGCGCTGGCCATGAGCGAGCCGGGCGCCGGCTCCGACGTCATCAGCATGAAGCTCAAGGCCGAGGACAAGGGCGGCTACTACCTGCTCAACGGCAGCAAGATGTGGATCACCAACGGCCCCGACGCCGACACCCTGGTGGTTTACGCCAAGACCGAGCCCGAGATGGGCGCGCGCGGCGTCACCGCCTTCCTGATCGAGAAGGGCATGAAGGGCTTCTCCATCGCGCAGAAGCTCGACAAGCTGGGCATGCGGGGCAGCCACACCGGCGAGCTGGTGTTCCAGGACGTCGAGGTGCCGGCCGAGAACATCCTGGGTGGCCTGAACATGGGCGCCAAAGTGCTGATGTCGGGCCTGGACTACGAGCGCGCGGTGCTGACCGGCGGGCCGCTGGGCATCATGCAGTCGGTCATGGACAACGTGATTCCGTACATCCACGACCGCAAGCAGTTCGGCCAGAGCATCGGCGAGTTCCAGCTCATCCAGGGCAAGGTGGCCGACATGTACACCGTGCTACAGGCGGCGCGCAGCTTCGCCTACACCGTGGCCAAGAACCTGGACCTGCTGGGCACCGAGCACGTGCGCCAGGTGCGCAAGGACTGCGCCTCGGTCATCCTGTGGACGGCCGAGAAGGCGACCTGGATGGCCGGCGAGGGCGTGCAGATCTACGGTGGCAACGGCTACATCAACGAGTACCCGCTGGGCCGCCTCTGGCGCGACGCCAAGCTGTACGAGATCGGCGCCGGCACCTCGGAAATCCGCCGCATGCTGATCGGCCGCGAGCTGTTTGCCGAGACCTGCTGAGCGGCTTGGCCGTTCGGTCGAAAGTTCTATCCATTCAGCGGGTTTGATGTTGTCATTTAAGGGTTAACCCTTGGTTTTCGCTACGATTCCTCCACAAGGGTGCCGTCGGTACCCATATGGAGATTTTTTTGTCGATCGAAAACGGTCGTCCGCTGAATGCCGGACGACGCAAAACCCTTGGCTGGATGGCCGCGTGTGCGACAACGACCGCATGGCCCATGAACGCGTTTGCCAACAATCCCCTGGTGGTCGGTCAGGTGGCCCCCTTCAGCGGGCCGCAGGCGGTATCCGGCAAGGCCATACACGCGGGGATCAAGCTGTGCTTCGAGGCCGTGAACGCGCGTGGCGGCATCAATGGACGCCCCCTGAAGCTGGTGACTCGCGACGACGGGCAGAAACCGGAGGACACCGTGCGGCTGACCAGGGAGCTGATCGCCGCCGAATCCCCGGTGGCTTTGATGGGCACCATCGGCACGGCCAATCTGGAGGCTCTGCACAAGGATGGCGTGCTGCAGTCGGCGCGACTGTCGGTGGTGGGGGCGAGCTCAGGGGCCAACAGCGTCGTGCAGGCGTCCAACATCCACGTTGTGAAGGCCAGCTACCACGACGAAGTCGGACACCTGTTCAAGCAACTGTCCACCAACGGGCTCAAGCGTGTTGGTCTGATGTTCCAGGACGATACCTTCGGTCAGGACGTGATTGCCGGTGCGGAGGCCGCCGCTCGGAAGCATGGCATCGAAATCGCAGCGCGCAGTGGGTATTCACGCAACACGGTTGCTGTGGAGAGGGCGGTTTCGGAGCTCGTGGCTGCGAATGTTCAGGCGGTGGTGCTGGCCGCGACCACGGCTCCAGCCATTGCATTTGTTCGCCAGTACAAGGCTGCCGGTGGCAAGGGCACGCTGTACGGTCTCTCGGTGATCGATACAGATGCGGTGCTCGGCGAGTTGGGGCCGGACCGTGCCAGGGGCTATGCCTTTTCGGTGGTGACGCCGCTCGCCCAGAGCACCACGTTGTCGGTGGTTCGGGAGTATCAGCAGCTCAAGGCCGCCAGCAAGGATGCCGACATCCGCTCCCGCTCGATGGAGGGGTTCATTGCGGCGAAGGCACTGGTCCGGGTGCTGCAAGGCATCGGAGATCCGACACCGGGTCGCGTGACGGATGCTCTGAATGCAGCCCGGTCGGTGGATGTTGGCGGCTTCGTGCTCGACTTCAGCGACGGCAAGCGTGCGGCGTCGAGCTATGTGGACTTCGCCATGTTCGGGGCGGGCGGGCGCATCTTTCAGTAAGCGATAGCTTCGCGAATAGGGTGGGGTGCGAAGCGGTGATGGGTAACATCGCCGCATGAGCACCTCCATCCAAAACCTCATCGAGAACAACCGCCGCTGGGCCGCCGAGACCGAGCGCCTGCGCCCTGGCTACTTCCAGGAGCTGGCGCAGCAGCAGACCCCCAAGTACCTGTGGATCGGCTGTTCCGACAGCCGGGTGCCGGCGAACCAGATCACGGGTCTGGAGCCGGGGGAGGTGTTCGTGCACCGCAACGTGGCCAACGTGGTGGTGCACTCCGACCTGAACGCGCTGTCGGTGATCCAGTTCGCGGTCGAGTACCTCAAGGTCGAGCACATCCTGGTCGTGGGCCACTACGGCTGTGGTGGTGTTCTGGCCACGCTGCGTGGCGCGCGTGTGGGCCTGGCCGACAACTGGCTGCGCCACGTGCACGACGTGAAGATGCGCCACCGCAAGCGCCTCGACCACCTGCCCGTGGCGGTGCAGGAAGACGTGCTGTGCGAGATGAACGTGATCGAGCAGGTGGGCAATGTGGCGCTGACCAATGTGCTGCAGGACGCCTGGGCGCGCGGCCAGAACGTGTCGGTGCACGGCTGGTGCTACGGCCTCAAGGACGGCCTGGTCAAGGACCTGGGCGTGAGCATGAGCAACCGCGAGGAGGTCATGCCCATCTTCCGCAGTGCGCTCAAGCGGCACCCGCGCGCCGAGACCTGAGGCACCCGCAGGCCATGTTCCCCCAGCGGCTGGATTCGACCGTGGCCTATGACATCGCGAAGGCGATGATGGACGGGTTCAACCGCCACTACCGACTGTTCCGCGCCGAATCCGCCCGCGCCAAGCACCGTTTCGAGTCGCGCGACTGGCCGGCCCAGCAGCGGGCGCAGCGCGACCGCATCGAGTTCTACGACCTGCGGGTGCGCGAATGCCTGCAGCGCCTGGTCAAGGAGTTCAAGGCGGACCATCAACCGATGGCGGTGTGGGAGCAGGTCAAGCTGCACTACATCGGTCTGCTGGTGAACCACCACCAGCCCGAGCTGGCCGAGACCTTCTTCAACTCGGTCACCACCAAGATCCTCAAGCGCGCCTACTTCCAGAACGACTTCATCTTCGTGCGGCCGGCGGTCTCCACCGAGTACATCGAGAACGACGAACCCCGGGCGCTGCCGACCTACCGCAGCTACTACCCCACGCACGAAACCATGCGCGACAACGTGCGCCGCATGATCGAGGACTTCGACCTGCGCGTGCCCTTCGACGACCTGGGGCGCGACGCCGGCCTGGTGCTCGAAGCCATGCGCCAGCGCTTCGACCACTACAAGCTGCGTGCCAATTTCCAGATCCAGGCGCTGTCCGGGCTGTTCTACCGGAACAAGGGCGCCTACGTGGTCGGCAAGATCATCAACGGCTTCCAGGAAGTGCCGTTCGCCCTGCCCATCCTGCACAACGAGAACGGCCGGCTGGTGATCGACGCCGCGCTGTTCGGCGAAGACGACCTGCTGATGCTGTTCAGCTTCGCGCGCGCCTACTTCTTGGTCGACATGGAGGTGCCCAGCGCCTACGTGCAGTTCCTGCGCAGCCTGATGCCGCGCAAGCCGCGCGCCGAGTTCTACAACGCGCTGGGCCTGGCCAAGCAGGGCAAGACCCTGTTCTACCGCGACTTCCTGGCGCACATGCGCCACAGCACGGACCAGTTCCGCATCGCGCCCGGCATCAAGGGCATGGTCATGCTGGTGTTCGACCTGCCGAGCTTCCCCTTCGTTTTCAAGCTCATCAAGGACTTCTACCCGGCGCAGAAGGACACCACGCGCGAGCAGATCCGCGGCAAGTACCTGCTGGTGAAACAGCACGACCGCGTGGGCCGCATGGCCGACACGCTGGAGTTTTCCGAGGTGGGCTTTCCGCGTGACCGCTTCACCGACGAGCTGATCGCCGAGATCCAGAAGTTCGCGCCCAGCCAGCTGGAGATCAGCGACCGCGACGGCGACGGCACGACCGAGGTGATCCTCAAGCACTGCTACATCGAGCGGCGCATGATCCCGCTCAACATCTACCTGCAGGAGGCCTTCGACACCCTGCAGACGCCCGATGTGGACGACACATCGTTGCGCCGCGCACGCGAGCAGATCACCCGGGCCGTGGTCGAGTACGGCAACGCCATCAAGGACCTGGTGGCCGCCAACATCTTCCCGGGTGACATGCTGTGGAAGAACTTCGGCATCACGCGCCACGGCAAGGTGGTGTTCTACGACTACGACGAGATCGAATACATCACCGACTGCAACTTCCGCCGCGTGCCTGCGCCGCGCAACGAAGAAGACGAGATGTCCGGCGAGGTCTGGTATTCGGTCGGCCCGCACGACGTGTTCCCCGAAACCTTCGAGCCCTTCCTGCTGGGCAACCCGCTGGTGCGCGAGGACTTCATGAAACACCACGCCGACCTGCTGGATGCCGCGTTCTGGCAGGCACACAAGGAACGCATCGCCGCAGGACATGTCTACGACGTGTTCCCTTACGAACGTGCCCGGCGCTTCCGCGCGCAGGCGCACAAAGAACTGCTTGATTGATTTTTCAAAGGAGATTCCCATGAGCAACACCACCGATCCCGTCGTCATCGTCGGCGCCGCCCGCACCCCCATGGGCTCGTTCCAGAGCGACTTCGCCAGCCTGTCCGCCCACGACCTCGGCGGCGTCGCCATCAAGGCGGCGGTCGAACGCGCCGGTGTGAAGGCCGATCTGGTCGACGAAGTGCTGTTCGGCAACTGCCTGATGGCCGGCCAGGGCCAGGCGCCCGCACGACAGGCCGCTCTCAAGGGCGGGCTGCCGCTGTCCGCCGGCGCGGTGACGCTGTCCAAGATGTGCGGCTCGGGCATGAAGGCCGCCATGCTCGCGCACGACATGCTGATGGCCAGCAGCGCCACCGTGATGGTCTCGGGCGGCATGGAGAGCATGACCAACGCGCCCTACCTGATGCTCAAGGGGCGCGGCGGCTACCGCATGGGCCACGACAAGATCTACGACCACATGATGCTCGATGGCCTGGAAGACGCCTACGAACCCGGCCGCAGCATGGGCACCTTCGGTGAAGACTGCGCCGCCAAGTACAGCTTCACCCGCGAACAGCAGGACGCCTTCGCCATTGCCTCGGTGACGCGCGCCAAGGCCGCGACCGAAAGCGGTGCCTTCGCCAAGGAAATCGCCCCCGTGACGGTCAAGGACCGCAGCGGCGAACGCGTGGTCTCGGTGGACGAGGGCCCGGGCAAGGTCAAGCTCGACAAGGTCACCTCGCTCAAGCCCGCGTTCAAGAAGGACGGCACCATCACCGCCGCTTCGTCGTCGTCGATCAACGACGGCGCCGCCGCGCTGGTGCTGATGCGCGAATCCACCGCGAAGGGCCAGGGCCTGAAGCCGCTGGCCCGCATCGTGGCCCACGCGACCCACGCGCAGGAGCCCAACTGGTTCGCCACCGCGCCGGTGGGCGCGACGCAGAAGCTGCTGGCCAAGACAGGCTGGTCGGTCGGCGACGTGGACCTGTGGGAAATCAACGAAGCCTTCGCCGTGGTGCCGATGGCGCTGATGACCGAGCTGGACATTCCGCACGAGAAGGTCAACGTCAACGGCGGCGCCTGCGCGCTGGGTCACCCCATCGGCGCCTCTGGCGCCCGCATCGTCGTCACCCTGCTGCACGCTCTGGCCGCGCAAGGCAAGAAGAAGGGTGTGGCGACGCTGTGCATCGGCGGTGGTGAGGCCACGGCAATGGCGGTGGAACTGGTGTGACGCCACTGCTTGCTTCCCAGGGGGGAACGGTGATTCAGCAAATGCGTTCGCAAGGTGTGAGATGACGGAACAAGAGTTGGCCAAGAGGTTCTGGGCCGAATTTCGTGCGAGGGAAACAGTGTTGGCTGCACTGTCCGTCCAGGACTTCGTCGAACAGGCGAATGAGCTGCTCGATGATGAAGCGCTAGGGGTGGCCGTCGAGGTGTTGGGCGATCCTGGCGATGAGGGACGGGAGCTGATCTTCACTGCTCATGGCGACAAGGAAAAGTTCACCGTCGTGAATACGTTTGTGTCAACGGCTCCAGACCTTCAGTGCTTCTCGCGCGTCATCGGGTTCCGGCGCAGGACCGGCGAACCCTCGTTTGAAATTCGCATGGACGACATGACTTGGTCGGCCTCAGATTACCGAGTCGGTCTTTTCAAGGATGGCGGCCTGGTGGGGCTGGAGTTGCTGGTCAACCGGAGGGTTCCACATGACATGATCGACGCATCAAAACATGCCGCCTTCATCATGTTGGATCACATCATCGGTGAGTACGACTTCGCTGTTCGTGTCGGGGCTGTTGACTTCGTGGATCACCTTTCTGTTGACGAGCCTTGGGTGTGTTCATTAGAAGACCTCCCCCGTAACTTTGATCGAATGTGGACAGAGTCGTTGGGGCGCACTGGCTTGTGGCCGCAAAAAATGACATGGGCTATGTTGGCGTTTCCGTCCGAGGTCGAAGGCGAGGCTCCGCTGGTTGTCTCTGTGAATCGTTCCGCAGGTGCTCTGGCTACTCGTGCCGATATGGCGTATTGCTTGGATGTGGTGATGGAGGTGTTCGACAAACCAAGCTTGCAGCGAGCTCAGGACGTGGAAGATCTTCTTCGTCAAGGAATGGAGTCACAGCAAGCCTCGATCATGGTTGCAAGCATCATGGATCGCACTGAGAGCACTCGAACCTGTCGCTTTTACTTGTCCGATCCACGAGAGAACAAGGTCAAGCTCGACGCAATCTGTCGGGGTAGCGGTGTTGAGCCTCAAATCACCGTGGCTTTTGATCCGTCCTGGGACGGGTATTTTGAGTTCACCGATTGAGCACCATGAAACTCAGTCAGACCGTCCTCGTCATCGGCGCTTCGCGCGGCCTCGGGCTGGAGTTCGTGCGGCAGTACCGCGACGCGGGCGACCGCGTGATCGCCACGGCGCGCGACGACGAGGGCTTTGAACGTCTGCGCGGTCTGGGCGCCAAACCGCTGCGCGTGGACGTGGCCGACCCGGCCAGCGTCAGTGGCCTGTCCTGGCAGCTCGATGGCGAGGAGATCGATGTCGCTCTCTATGTGGCCGGCGTCATCGACCGCGGCAACGCCACCACGCCGCCCACGCAGCAGGCCTTCGACCACCTCATGCACACCAATGTGCTGGGCCTGATGCAGGTGCTGCCGCAGGTCATGCCCATGGTGGAGGCGGCGGGCGGCATGTTCGGCGCGCTGTCCTCGGCCATGAGCCAGATCGGCCCGGTGCCGGGCAGCAACAGCTGGCTCTACCGTGTGAGCAAGGCGGCGCTGAACATGGCCGTGAGCAGCGCGCGCTTCGACTACCCCAAGGCGACCCTGGTGGCGCTGGACCCGGGCTGGGTGCAGACCGACATGGGCGGTGGTGCAGCGCCGCTGACCGCCGAGGCCAGCGTGCGCGGCCTGCGCGCCGTGCTGGCCAGCCTGACACCGGACGACAACGGACAACTCATCCACCACGACGGCCGCCGCGCCAGTTCGTGGTGAACCGACACACACAAAGAGACAAGACATGCTGCTGACCCAAGACCAGGAAATGATCCGCGACGCCGTGCGCAGCTTCGCGCAGGAAGAGCTGTGGCCGAACGCCGCGCGGTGGGACAAGGAACACCACTTCCCCAAGGACGTGCACCAGGGACTGGCCGAACTCGGTGCCTACGGCATCTGCGTGCCCGAGGAACTGGGCGGTGCGGGGCTGGACTACCTGACGCTGGCGCTGGTGCTGGAAGAGATCGCGGCCGGTGACGGCGGCACCAGCACCGCCATCAGCGTGACCAACTGTCCCTACAACGCCATCCTGATGAAGTACGGCACACCTGCGCAGCAGCAGCAGTGGCTGGTGCCGGCGGCGCGCGGCGACATCCTGGGCGCGTTCTGCCTGACCGAGCCGCACGTCGGCTCCGACGCCTCGGGTCTGCGGACCACCGCGGTGCGCGATGGGGACGAGTACGTCATCAACGGCGTCAAGCAGTTCATCACCTCCGGCAAGAACGGACAGGCCGCGGTGGTCATCGCGGTGACCGACAAGGGCGCTGGCAAGAAGGGCATGAGCGCCTTCATGGTGCCCACCGACAACCCGGGTTACGTGGTCGCGCGGCTGGAAGACAAGGTCGGCCAGCACAGCAGCGACACGGCGCAGATCAACTTTGACAGCTGCCGCATCCCCGCTGAAAACCTGATCGGCCAGGAAGGCGAGGGCTACAAGATCGCGCTGTCGGCGCTCGAAGGCGGACGCATCGGCATTGCGGCGCAGAGCGTGGGCATGGCGCGCAGCGCGCTCGACGTGGCGATCGCCTACGCCAAGGAGCGCCAGAGCTTCGGTACGGCCATCTTCAACCACCAGGCGGTGGGCTTCCGCCTGGCCGAGTGCGCGACGAAGCTCGAAGCCGCGCGTCAGCTGATCTGGCACGCCGCCGCCCTGCGCGACGCCGGCCGGCCCTGCCTGAAAGAAGCGGCGATGGCCAAGCTGTTCGCCAGCGAGACCGCCGAACAGGTCTGCTCCGCGGCGATCCAGACACTCGGTGGCTACGGCTACGTGAACGATTTCCCGGTCGAGCGCATCTGGCGCGACGTGCGGGTCTGCCAGATTTACGAAGGCACGAGCGACGTGCAGAAGATCATCATTCAGCGAGCGCTGTAAGCGCGAGCCGCCCCCGGTGCGGGGGTACGATCCAGCCCTATGAAGATCATCATTTTGGGCGCCGGCCGGGTTGGCGAAAGCGTGGCCGAGAGCCTGGTGTCGGAACAGAACGACATCACCGTCATCGACCAGGACCCCGCCCGCCTGCGGCTGCTCGAAGAGAAGCTGGACCTGCGCGGCGTCGTGGGCAACGGCATCCAGCCTTCGGTGCTGGCCGAGGCCGGCGCGCGAGACGCCGACATGGTGATCGCCTGCGCGGCGGCCGACGAGTCCAACCTCGTGGTTTGCAAGGTGGCGCACGACGTGTTCAACGTGCCCACCACCATCGCCCGCCTGCGCTCGCCCGAGTTCATCGAGGGCGACGCGCTGCTGGGCAAGGGCGGTTTCTCGGTGGACAACGTGATCTGCCCCGAAGAATCGGTCACGCGCTACATCCACCAGCTCATCAGCTATCCCGAGGCGCTGCAGGTGGTCAAGTTCTCGCAGAGCCGCGCGGCCCTGGTGGTGGTGCGTGCGGCGGCCGGTGGCGCGGTGGTGGGGCACACCATCGCCGAGATGCGCAATCGCATTCCCCATGTGGAGATGCGCATCGTCGCGCTCTACCGCCTGGACACCGAGATGGAGGCCACGCCATCAACCCGCATCCTGCCGGGCGACGAGGTCTTCGTGCTGGCCGACGTGCGCAAGATCCGGCTGGTGCTCGCCGCCATCCACAACATCGACAAGCCGGTGCAGCGCGTGATGATCGCCGGCGGCGGCAAGGTGGGGTTGCGGCTGGCGCGCAGCCTGGTCGGGCAGTGCGAGGTCAAGCTCATCGAGAGCGACCGCAAGCGCTGCGAGTACCTGGCCAGCCAGCTGCCGTCGAACATGCTGGTCCTGAACGGCGACGCGGCCGACGAGGACCTGTTGGAAGAGGAAAACGTCGGCGACATGGACATGTTCCTGGCCCTGACCAGCGACGACGAGGACAACATCATGTCCGCCATGCTGGCCAAGCGGCTGGGCGCCAACCGCGTGCTGTCGCTTATCAACCGCCGCGCCTACGCCGACATGATGCAGGGCAGCACCATCGACATCGCGATCTCGCCCTCGCAGACGGTGATCGGCGAGCTGCTGGCGCACCTGAGGCGCGGCGATGTGGCGGCGGTGCACAGCCTGCGCCGCGGGGCGGCCGAGGCGCTCGAAGGCGTGGCGCGCGGTGACATCAAGACCTCGAAGCTGGTCGGCCGCCGGATTGAAGAGATCAAGTTGCCGCAGGGCGCCCGTTTCGGCGCCATCGTGCGCGGCGATGGCCGCGACTCCGAGGTGCTGATGCCGCACCACGACACCGTCATCGAGGACGGGGACCACGTGATCATCTTCATCCCCCACAAGCGCCTGGTGCGCGAGGTGGAGAAGCTGTTCCAGGTCGGCGCCACCTTCTTCGGCTGATCCCATGCGCGTGCTGTTTCCCGCGCTCAACGTGTTCTCGCGCGTGCTCGTGGCGTTCGCCTTTGCCTTCCTGGTGCCGCTGGCCTGGGCCTGGAGCGAGGACCATGAGCAATACCGCTACGTCTGGGAGGGCTCGTTCGCGCTGGCCGCCGGCAGCGGCTGGCTGCTCTGGGCGCTGACGCGCAGCCACCGGCGCGAGCTGCAGGCGCGCGACGGCTTTCTGCTCGTCAACATGGTTTGGCTGCTGCTGCCCGCCTTCTCGGCGGTGCCGCTGATGTTCACCGTGCCCGACATCAGCTGGAGCAAGGCCTACTTCGAGGCCATGAGCGCGCTGACCGCCACCGGTGCCACCGCGCTGTCGGGGCTGGACGCGCTGCCGGTGTCGGTCAATGTCTGGCGTTGTTTCCTGCAGCTCATCGGCGGCCTGGGCATCATGCTGCTGGTGGTGGCGGTGCTGCCCATGCTGGGGCTGGGCGGCATGCAGCTCTACAAGGCCGAAACGCCCGGCCCGATGAAGGACACCAAGTTCACGCCGCGCATCGCCGAGACGGCGCGCGGCCTCTGGGGCGTGTACTTCCTGTTTTCGGGTGCCTGCCTGCTGGCCTACCGCTGGGCCGGCATGGGCTGGGCCGACGCCTTCATGCACATGTGCACCACCATGGGTCTGGGCGGGTTTTCGTCGCACGATGCGAGCCTCGGCCATTTCGACTCGCTGCGGGTGGAGCTGGTGGCGATCTTCTTCATGGCAATTTCGGGCATCAGCTTCGTGCGCTACTTTGTGGTGTTGCGCACCCGCAGGCTGACCCCGCTGACCCACGACCGCGAGATCCGCACCTATGTGGTGGTGCTGCTGGTGGCCATCCTGCTGGTGGCGGCGCTGCTGATGGTGCACGGCGTGCACACCCGTTTCGAGGACGCGCTGCGCGACAGCGCTTTCCACGTGGTGTCGATGGCCACCACCACCGGCTACGCCACCACCGACTTTTCCCAGTGGCCGGTGTTCGCGCCGGTGCTGCTGATCTTCCTGGGCACCTTCGTCTCGTGCGCCGGCTCCACCGGCGGCGGCATCAAGATGGTCCGCATGATCCTGCTGATCAAGCAGGCGCGGCGCGAGCTGGTGCGCATCATCCATCCGCGGGTGGTCAACCCGGTGACGCTGGGCGGGCAGGTGGTGCCTCTGCCGGTGATGACGTCGGTGCTGGGCTTTATGCTGATCTACGGCGCCGCCACCATGGGCCTGACCTTCCTGATGCTGTTCACCGGGCTGGACATCGTCACCGCCTTCAGCGCGGTGGTGGCCACCGTCAACAACATCGGCCCGGGGCTGGGCCAGGTCGGCCCGGCCAGCAACTTCGGCGTGCTGAGCGACCTGCAACTGAGCATGCTCAGCTTTGCGATGGTGCTCGGGCGGCTGGAGCTGCTGTCGTTCCTCGTGCTGTTCACCGGCGCGTTCTGGCGGCGCTGAAGCCGGCGCCGCCGGCTTCAGCGCGGGCGCTCAGTTCGGCGCGGCGGGAATGGCCAGGCCCTTGGCCACCGCCGGCCGGGCCACGAAGGCAGCCAGCACGCGCTGCACTTCGGTGAATTCGCCGTAGCCCACCAGGTCGCCCGCCTTGTAGCGCTCGACCAGGTTGCGCACCCAGGGCAGGATGGCCATGTCGGCAATCGTGTACTCGTCGCCCATGACCCAGCTGCGGCCCTTCAGGCGCTGGTTGAGCACGCCCAGCAGCCGCTTCGTTTCGCCGGTGTAGCGGTCGCGCGGGCGCTTGTCCTCGTAGTCCTTGCCGCCGAAGACGGTGAAGAAACCCACCTGGCCGAACATCGGGCCCACGCCGCCCATCTGGAACATCAGCCACTGCAGGGTCTCGCAGCGCCGCGCCGGGTCGGTGGGCAGGAACTTGCCTGTCTTCTCGGCCAGGTAGACCAGGATGGCGCCCGACTCCCACAGCGCCAGCGGCTGGCCGCCGGGGCCATTCGGGTCGAGGATGGCGGGGATCTTGTTGTTCGGGTTGATCGACAGGAACTCGGGCGTGAACTGGTCGTTGGTGTCGAAGCTCACGCGGTGCACCTCGTAGGGCAGGCCGCACTCCTCCAGCATGATCGACACCTTCACGCCGTTGGGCGTGGGCAGGCTGTAGAGCTGCAGGCGGTCGGGGTGCTGTGCGGGCCACTTGCGGGTGACGGGAAAAGCGGACAGGTCGGTCATGGTCATCTCCTTTGCGGCCCACACCCTAGCAGCTTGGCGGCGGCCCTGCAGGGCGCGCTACGATGGCCTTTTCGCACCCCACCGGACAGGAGACACCACCATGCCGATCACCAAAGGTTTCCGCGCCCTCGTCGATGAAGCCAACGCGCAGATCACCACCTACAGCGTCGAGCAGGTCCGCGCGCGCCTGGGCAGCGACCCCCGCTTGCAGGTGGTCGACATCCGCGACCCGCGCGAGCTGGAGCGCGAGGGCACGGTGCCCGGCTGCGTGCACGCGCCGCGCGGCATGCTGGAGTTCTGGGTCGACCCCGAGTCGCCCTATTTCAAGCCGGTGTTCGGCGACGAGAGCAAGGAGTTCGTGCTGTTCTGCGGCGCCGGATGGCGCAGCGCGCTGGCCACCAAGGCGCTCCAGGACATGGGCATGAGCAATGTGGCGCACATCGACGGCGGCTTCACCGCCTGGGTGAAAGAGGGCGCGCCCACCGAAACGCTGGAGGCGCACAAGGCCGCCAGCAAGGCGGCGCGTGGATGAGCATAGGCCTCGCTTGCCCCTGTGGCCGCACCGATGCGCGCGGCCGCGCGACAGCCTATGAGGCTTGCTGCGGCCGCTACCTCGACCACGACACTCCCGCGCCCGACGCCGAGTGCCTGATGCGCTCGCGCTACAGCGCCTTCGTGCTCGGGCGCGTGGGCTACCTGGAGGTCAGTTGGCACGCCAGCACGCGGCCCACCGGGCTCACGCTGGAGCCGGGGCAGAAATGGCTGGGGCTGGAGGTGAAGCGGCACCGCGTGATCGATGCCGACCACGCCGAGGTCGAGTTTGTCGCCCGTTCGCGCCTGGGCGGCCGCGGCGTGCGCCTGCACGAAACCAGCCGCTTCGTGCGCGAGGACGGGCGCTGGTACTACGTTGACGGAGACATGCATTGATGGAACGGTTTGACGCGGTCCTGTTCGACTGCGATGGCGTGCTGGTGGACAGCGAGCCCATCACCAACGGCGTGCTGCGCCAGGTGCTCAACGAAGCCGGCTGGGCGCTGAGCCAGGCCGAGTGCGAGCGCATCTTCATCGGCAAGGCGGTGCGCGACGAGCGCGCGCGCATCGAGGCCGAGACCGGCCGGCCGCTCACCGACGAGTGGATGCGAGCCTTCTACGCCCGCCGCGACGAGCGCCTGCGTGCCGAGCTGCAGACCGTGCAGGGCGCGCTCGACGCCGTCATCGCCGCGCACGGCCACACAGCGGGTCGCATCGCCTGCGCCTCTGGCGCTGACCGGCCCAAGGTGGTGATGCAGATCGGCATGGCCGGCATGGCGCCGTACTTCGGCGAGCGCATCTTCAGCGGCCACGACCAGCCGCGCTCCAAGCCGCACCCCGACGTCTACCTCGCCGCCGCGGCACACCTGGGCGTCGACCCCGCCCGCTGCCTGGTGATCGAAGACACCGCCACTGGCGCGCAGGCCGGACTGGCTGCCGGCGCCACCGTCTGGGGCTACTGCCAGCATGGTGACGGCCGCGCTTTCGGCGACCTGCCGGTGGCGCGGGTGATGCACCACATGGGCGAGCTGGTGCACCACCTGTCGCCGCTGCGGTAAAAACAGGCCATGCCGATCACCCGCCGACAGCTCCTGCTCCGTTCTTCCTCCCTGCCGCTGGCCAGCCTGGGCCTGGCCGGCTGCGCCACCGTCGACAAACCCAGCGTGCAGGCGCGGCTACAGGGCCGCTCCATCACCGTCATCAGCACCGTGGGCACCACGCTGCGCCTGTCCTGGCGCGGCACCACGCCGTTCAACAACGAATTCGGCGAAGCCTTCGTGCCCGGCTGGGGGCTCAAGGAGCAGCTGGAAAACAGCACGGTGGAACTGCTCAAGGCCTCGGGGCGCTTCTCCAGCGTGCAGCGCGTCACCATCACCTCGACCCGCCGCGAAGAAGCGCTCAAGGAGCTGAAGGAGCTCAAGACCCCCACCGACCATGTGCTGCTGCTCTCGGCCGCGCCCTCGGGCGACAGCCTCTGGGCCACCCGCGAGGGATTCAACGGGCTGGGCATCGCCCAGCGCAGCATCGTGCGGGTGAACACCGAATCCGCCGCGCACGTCTCGCTGCGCGCCGACCTGCTGGTGCCCAGCACCTTCGGCGCGGTGCTCGGCGAAGCCACGGTGCACACCGCCCAGCGCGTGCCCGCGCCGGCCCTGCTGACCGGCCCGCGGCTCAACGAGGACGTGGCGGCCGCCGCGCGCGAGTCGCTGAAGGTGCAGGTGGATGCGGCGTTGCAGAGCCTGGTGAGTCAGTTGGGGCTGGGCAAGGCGATGGTGCCGGCACCGGCACCCGCCGCGGCGCCTGCGCCATCGGCGGCGCCCGTCGCACCTCCCGCAGCAGCCCCGGCGGCGCAGCCCGTCAGGCCGTCAGCGAGCGCCCATCCGGTGGCGCCGACGACGGTGGAAGGGCGGGGGATTCCGGGGCCATCGGGAAGTGCTGACCCAAGGCCTTGAGAGCGGTCTCGCGCTGCATGCTTGGGCAGCCTGGAGCGGACGGAGCGCCCCATAATGCGCCGTCTCAATCAAGTCCTGTTCAGGGAGGAAAGAATCATGGCTCGTCGCCTTTGGATGGTGTTGCTCGCGGCCGCCGCGTTGTTGGGCGGCTGTGCCAGCGTTGACCCGGCGCTGGTCCGGCAGCAGGTTGGGGGTAAGTCGCTGGCGGTGGTGTCTCTGGTCAATGACCGGGTTGAAGCGTCGTGGCTTGGAACGACCGTCTTCAACAACGAATTTGACCGCACGGAAAGGCCCGCCTGGCAATTGCCCAAGACGGCGGAGGACGCGATTCGCGGCGCGATGCCCGCCACGGGGCCGTACCGGGCGGTGAACATTCGCGCACTGCCCGCCATGTCCAAGGCCGATCTGTTGAAGGGTGGTGTCCTGACCGAGGATCTGGTGCTGGTGATTGCGCCCGTGAGGTATCAGGACACCCCGCTCAACGGGGTCGGCATCCACCAGCACAGCGCGCTGGGCCTGAAACCGCTGGTGAGCACCTTTGCCTCGCTGGAAGGAGATCTGATCGATCTGAAGTCGGGCCAATCCGTGGCCAGGGTGGTGGAGCTGTCTTCCGTCGCGTTGCCGACCCCCGTGCTCGACACCGGCGCCAAGCTCAAGCCTGAGAGCGAAGAGGCCGTTGCAGGATCGGTGCGTGACCAGGTCAAAGGCTCTGTGCGCGCCATCCTGCAGCAGCTTGGACTGATCTGATTCGGACTCCCCGCTGCCGGCTCCATTGCAGTTTTCCATAGAGCTCATACAACTTGCTGGGACTGAAAAGAAGGAGAGAAGATGAGAAGTCTGGTTTTGGTGATGTGGCTGGCCGTTTCTGCGGTCCTCTCAGGGTGCGGGACTGCCGATCCTGTGCGGATCAGGTCGCAAGTGGGAGACAAAGGCGTTGTCGTGGTGGTGAACGTTCCCAATGACCTGTCGTTGTCCTGGGTGGGGACGATCCTGTTGAACAACGAGTCGGCCACTCATTCGAACCCGGATTGGTCCATCAAGCACTGGATCGAAGAGCGAAGCGTGGCCGTGCTGCGTCAGACAGGGCGGAAGGCCAGGGCGCTTGTTCTTCAGCCAGGAACACAGGTCAACCTGGCCCAGATGATCGACACCACCAATGAGGTCGTGCTGGTCATTGCCCCAGGGTATGGCCCGGACAAGGTGTTCAACCGGCCTCCTTACGTCAGCGGGATTGGACTCCGTCAGCACACATGGTTGGGCTTGGAGGCCGCATCAGCGACCTATGTCCAACTGGATGCCCGCATCCTGAATCCGTCTTACCCGCAAGAGGTTCAGATCGTGTCTTCAGAAAGCTTCCAGCGCCTCCCCTTTGTGGCGCTTGAAAAAGGGCCACTCTTGCAACCCAGGGTGGATGGTGCTGTCCGCGACGCGATACGTGCGCAGATTGATGGCGTGGTGTTGGACTTGATTGGACGGTTGGGTTTGTTTGAGGGGCCTCTCGACAGCACGTCTCCGCGGATGCCGTCTGCAGACACGGGGCCTCGGGGCTAGGGCCTAGGGCCTTCCGCCTTCCCTGGCCAACCCCGCCCGCAGCCCCTCCACCCGCTCCCGGTTCACCCCGAAGTCCTTGCGCCCCACGCGTGAGGCCGAGCGCACCTGCACCACCTGGTTCACCGGGTCGACCCAGAGTTCGAGGTCGTCGACGAACTTCATCCAGCGCGTGGTGCATTGCGCGTACAGGTAGCCATCGCCGTTGTCCTGGACGATCTTCACGCCGGGCATGGCCTGCAGCAACTGCCGGAGCCGCGCCAGGGTGGCGGGGCCGTCGCCTTGGAGGGGCAGCGGCGGAATCTCAGCGTAGGCGCGCATGGGGTGGTCGGGGTAGAGGCCGGCCTGGCTGCTGACGCTGTTGGGCGTTGTGGACGGCGGTTTGAGCCGGCCATCCTTCACGCCCAGGTCTCCGGGCATGCTCCCGCCGAGCAGTCCGAGTTGTCCGGCCAGTGCCGCGGCGATAGCCAGGGCGAGCAGGGCGAACGCAATCCATTTGAGCAGGGTCATGAGGTTTCTCCGGGGTGGTGTGTGCCGATCGTGCAGTGGCGAGTTCGGGGTGGGCGGAGGCGGTGGCTCAGCGCTCCTTCGGACCGAGCCGCGGCCGCCACACGGCCAGCACCACGTTGATGGCGGCCAGCACGACCAGCAGCCACAGGGTGTTGCGCTCGGAGCGCAGCAGGGTCTCCAGCTGCGCGGGGTCGGTGTAGGCGGCGACGACGGCGGCCTGCTTCTCCTTCGAGCCGACCACCACCAGCGTGGCTTCGAACACGCTCAGGCCCAGCAGTGCCTTGAGCCAGGCCCAGCCCGCGCCCATGTAAGCCCGGGTGGCGGCCAGGGCCAGCAGGCCGCTGAGCACCACCACGGCCATGGAAGGCACCAGCAGGTACTGTGCGATGGTGGCGTGCAGCGCCCGCGCGGCGGCGAATTCGGCCAGCGTGTCGCGCGGCACCATCTGGTTGAGCACGATGCAGGCGACCAGCGCGCCGCCGAAGGTGATGGACGCGAGGTCGTGCACGGTCTTGGCGCCCAGCCGCACCCAGCGTCTGCGCCGGCTGCTGCGGGCGGTGTCGTCGTGGTTGGGTGTCGTCATGGCCGCATTGTGGCGTGTGCCTGTGGAAGTCGAGAATGCGGCCCATGACCACCCAGAAGAAGCTCCGCTCCGTGCTCTCACGCCGCAGCCCCCGCCAGGAGCGGGCGCACGAAACCGTGGCCGTGATCCTGGATGCGGCGTGGCAGTTGCTCCAGCAGGGTCTTTCGGGGTTCAACACCAACCGCATTGCCGAGCGGGCAGGCGTCAGCATCGGGACGCTCTACGGCTACTTTCCCAACAAGCAGTCCATCCTCGTTGCGCTGGCGCGCCGGCTGCTGAAGGCCGATCGGCAGGCCTTGGCGGATGCGCTGCAGGCGGCCTCCGAGCAGAACACCGACCCGGTGCGCGGCATCGTTCGCGCGCTGTTTCAGCGCCATCGGCTCGATGTGGGGCTGCGCAGAACTCTGCTGAGTGCCTACTTCGGGGCTGGCTTGGCGGCCGATGATGCAGAGCAGGTGCGAGCCCAGGTGGCGATGATTGCCGGTCATCCAGGCGGGCCGCTGGGCGGTCTGTCGCTCACCGAAGCCCAGCTCTTTGTCATCTCGCGCGCCGTACTGGGTGTCGCCCGGGCGTTGACCGAAGACGCCGAGGCACTGCCCGTGTCCGACCAGGCGCTGGAAGACGAGGCGGTTTGTCTGGTCCGTGCCTACCTGGCGGTCGCCGCGGGTTGAGCCTCGCGCGCGGCGAGCCCCAGCAGCGCGGCAAACAGGTCGTCCTCGGCGGCCAGGATGTCGGGCTGACCGTAGTCGCCGGCCGTCATGGCCACCACCAGGTCGAGTCCGGGCACCACGTACAGCCTCTGGCCCCCGTTGCCGATGGCCTGGATCACCGGCCACGACTGGCCTGCCACCGTCTGCTCGCTGGTCCACCACTGGTAGCCGTAGCCCAGGCGGGCGCTGGCCCTGATCTGGGTCGATGTCGCGGCTTCGACCCAGGCCGATGGCACCAGTTGCCGGCCTTGCCACCGACCTTGCTGCAACACCAGCACGCCGATCTTCAGCAGATCGCGCGGGCGCAGGCGCAGACCGGCGTGGGCGAGCGGGCGGCCGCGCAGGTCCCGGCTCCAGGTCCAGGTCTGGATGCCCAGCGGCTGGAACAGCTCGGTGTCGACCACCTCGGCCCAGGGACGGCCGGTGGACCGCTCGATGACATCGACCAGCACCGAAGTCAGTCCGCCGCTGTAGACGAAGGTCTCGCCCGGACGGGCCACGACCTCGCGCCCGAAGACGGTGGCATAGAACGAGCTGGTCCAGACCAGGGGCGTCTGGTCGTCGTCGGGTGTGCGCCGCACGGGGGACGGTTCGTCCCAGGCCAGCCCGGCGCTCATGGTCAGCAGGTCCCGGATGCGGATCGCGTTCTTCGGTGGTTGATCGAGTGCCGGATGGTCGGGATACAGCGACGCGACCGGCGTGTCCAGTCCGGGTACCTCCTGACGCGCCAGCAGCACGCCGTACACCAGGCCGACCACGCTCTTGCTGATGGAGCGCATGTCGTGCAGGTCGTCGGGGCCGAAGTGCCGGCGGGATGACCAGAGGCTGTAGAGGCCCCTGTCCTGACCGCTGCGGTAGCGCTCGGCGACGAGGCGGTCACCGTGCATCACGAGCACGCTGTGGATGTTGAGGCCCTGGGCCTCGATCCGGTCCAGCGCCTGGTCCCAGTCCGCCCCGGACGCGTGTGCCGGCAGCCAGGGCGCCAGCATGAAGAGGAGCAGGGCGCCGAGCCAGGCGTGGAGGAAGAAGGGGTGAGGCTGTCGCATCGCACGATTGTCGGCAGCGGGTTTCTGCCCGCCTACTCGCATCGGCGCCTGGCGGATCGAATGCCGCGGCTGAAGAAAAATGCTCAGCGAATCAAGGGCTTGCGAGGCCGTGAAGGGGTGGAGCGGAGGGCCACCGGCTGGTCAACTCGGGTTTGTTGCGCTCATGGTCAACGCGCATCGCGCCACTCTCCCGGTGCCAGCCCGGTCCAGGCCTTGAACGCGCGGATGAAGCTCTTCTCGTTCTGGAACCCGGTCGCAGCGGCCACTTGCTTGATCGGCTTGTTCGTGCGCTGCAGCAGCGCCATGGCGCGCTCGCGCCGCACCTCGTCTTTCAGCGCCTGCAGCGTGGCGCCTTCTTCCTTGAGCTGCCGGTGCAGGGTGCGCGCCGAGGTGTGGAGCAGGGCGGCCAGGTCGTCGGCGTTGTGGGCGTCCTGCGGCTGGTTCAGCAGCACCTGCCGCACGCGCTGCACCAGCAGGCGGTCGCGCCGGTAGGGGCGCACCTGGATCGGCAGCGCGCGCTGAAGCATCTGGTTCATCGCGGCCTCGTCGCGCTTGATCGGCAGGGCCAGGTAGCGGGCATCGAAGCGGATTGCGGTGTCTTCTGCGTCAAAGCGCGTCGGACCGTCGAACAGCACGCGGTAGGCCTGGGCGTGCGGCGGCGCGGCGAAGGGGAAGCTGGCGCCCAGCAGCGGGATGCGCGAGTCCACAAACCAACAGGCCAGGCCGTGCACGTTGCGCAGCACCGAGACGAAGCAGAACTCGCGCAGCGAACCGTCGCCGCCGGGCGGGCGGTGTTCGCCGAGCACGATGCGGGCCTCGTCGCCCTCGGCCTGGACGGTGAGCGTGATGTCGCGCGTGAGCAGGCCGTGGTGGCGGCACCAGCGCTTGAGCGCCACGCCCAGGGTGGGGGCGGATAGCGAGGCGCGGGCGAGCATGCCGTAGCTGCCCCAGGGCAGGGGGCGGGTGAACCAGCCCAGGGCCTCGTCGTCGAGTTCCTGCATGGCGGCGGCCGACAGCCACTCCATCTGCAGGGCGGTGATGCGGGCCTCGGGCCGATCCAGATCGGCTGGCGCAATTTGTGCGGCGGCGAGCGCGGCATCGGGCGCCATCTGCCGCAGCGCATAGGCGTGCGCAATCGCCTGCACAAAAGCCATGGGGGTGGCCGCGACGACAGTGCTGCGGGCGGGGGCGTTCGGGCGCGGGGCAGGCATGGCTGGAGTCTGCCATGAATGGCACGATTGATGGCGCGATTTGTGACCTGTTTGCCCGCCCCGAAACCGGAGCAGGCCGCTATGCTGGGGACCGGATTTCGCCCGTACGCCAGAGGAGACAAACCCCATGGACCTGACGCTGAGCCACGCCGCGGGCCGCACCGACGCGCCCCTGATCGAACAGACCATCGGCGCCTTCTTCGACGCCATGGCCGCGCGCCACCCGCAGCGCGAGGCGCTGGTGAGCGTGCACCAGGGCCGTCGCTACACCTACGCCGCGCTGGCGGCCGAAGTCGACCGGCTGGCCAGTGCGCTGCTGGGCCTGGGCCTGCAGCCGGGGGACCGCATCGGCATCTGGTCGCACAACAACGTGGAATGGGTGCTGATGCAGCTGGCGACCGCCAAGGTCGGCCTGGTGCTGGTGAACATCAACCCCGCCTACCGCACGGCCGAGCTCGAATACGCGCTCAACAAGGTGGGCTGCAAGGCGCTGGTGTCGATGGCGACCTTCAAGACCAGCGACTACCTGGGCATGCTGCGCGAGCTGGCGCCCGAGCTGGCCACCTGCGCGCCCGGCGCGCTGCAGTCCGCGCGCCTGCCCGAGCTGTGCACCGTGGCCTGGATCGACGTGGCGGGTGAGGGCGCCGAGCAGCCGGGGATGCAACGCTTTTCCGCGCTGCTGGCCTCGGGCACCCTGGGCGACCCGCGCGTGGCGCAGGCCGCGGCGGGGCTGACGGCGAACGACCCGATCAACATCCAGTTCACCAGCGGCACCACCGGTTTCCCCAAGGGCGCGACGCTGACCCACCGCAACATCCTGAACAACGGCTTCTTCATCGGCGAGTGCATGAAGCTCACGCCGGACGACCGCCTGTGCATCCCTGTGCCGCTGTACCACTGCTTTGGCATGGTGCTGGGCAACCTGGCCTGCTTCACGCACGGCAGCACCATCGTCTACCCCAGCGACGCCTTCGACCCGCTGGCCGTGCTGCAGACGGTGCAGGCCGAAAAATGCACCGGCCTGCACGGCGTGCCGACCATGTTCATCGCCGAGCTGGACCACCCGCGTTTCAAGGAGTTCGACCTGCACACCCTGCGCACCGGCATCATGGCCGGCTCGCCCTGCCCGGTGGAGGTGATGAAGCGGGTGCAGGCCGACATGCACATGGGCGAGGTGACGATTGCCTACGGCATGACCGAGACCAGTCCGGTGAGCTGCCAGAGCAGCACCGACACGCCGCTGGACAAGCGCGTGTCCACCGTGGGTCTGGTGCAGCCGCACCTGCAAATCAAGATCGTCAACCCCGAGACCGGCGCCACCGTGCCGCGCGGAGAGCGCGGCGAGTTCTGCACCAAGGGCTACTCGGTCATGCACGGCTACTGGGGCGACGAGGCGAAGACGCGCGAAGCCATCGATGAAGACGGCTGGATGCACACCGGCGACCTCGCGACCATGGACGACGAGGGCTACGTCAACATCGTCGGCCGCATCAAGGACATGGTGATCCGCGGCGGCGAGAACATCTACCCGCGCGAGATCGAAGAATTCCTCTACCGCATGCCGCAGGTGCAGGACGTGCAGGTGGTCGGCGTGCCCGACCTGAAGTACGGCGAGGAGCTGTGCGCCTGGGTCATCGTCAAGCCCGGCCAGACGCTGGATGAAGACGCCGTGCGCGCCTTCTGCAAGGGCCAGATCGCCCACTACAAGGTGCCGCGCTACATCCGCTTCGTCGACGCCTTCCCGATGACGGTGACCGGCAAGATCCAGAAGTTCAAGATCCGCGACGCCATGAAGGACCAGCTGGGGCTGGCCGAAGCCAAGACCGCCTGAAATGAAATGAAAGCCCCCCTGCGCCGCTTCGCGTCTTCCCCCGGTGGGGGACCACGCCTGTGGCCCGGCAAAGCCGGTTCCACGGCGTGCGCTGGACGGTGCTCCTAACCCTCTCTCAGTTGGGCAACAGATATGACGATCCTCGACACCAAACTCAACGCCCGCTCCGCCGACTTCCAGGCCAACGCCGCCGCCATGCGCGCCGTGGTCGACGACCTGAAGGCGCAGATCCAGAAGGCCACGCTCGGCGGTGGCGAGGCCGCCCGCGCCAAGCACACCGCGCGCGGCAAGCTGCTGCCGCGCGACCGCGTGCAGATGCTGCTGGACCCGGGGACGCCGTTCCTGGAGCTGAGCCCGCTGGCCGCGATGGGCATGTACCCGGACCGCGACGGCAGCGACAGTGCGCCATGTGCCGGCGTCATCGCCGGCATCGGCCGCGTCAGCGGTGTGGACTGCATGATCGTCTGCAACGACGCGACGGTGAAGGGCGGTACCTACTACCCGCTGACCGTGAAGAAGCACCTGCGCGCGCAGGAAGTGGCGCAGCAGAACCACCTGCCCTGCATCTACCTGGTGGACTCGGGCGGCGCCAACCTGCCGAACCAGGACGAAGTGTTTCCCGATCGCGATCACTTTGGCCGCATCTTCTTCAACCAGGCCAACATGAGCGCGCAGGGCATCGCACAGATCGCGGTGGTCATGGGCTCGTGCACGGCGGGCGGCGCCTACGTGCCGGCCATGAGCGACGAGACCATCATCGTCAAGAACCAGGGCACCATCTTCCTGGGCGGCCCGCCGCTGGTGAAGGCCGCCACCGGCGAGGTGGTGAGCGCCGAAGACCTGGGCGGTGGCGACGTGCACACGCGCCTGAGTGGCGTGGCCGACCACCTGGCGCAGAACGATCTGCACGCCATCGCGTTGGCGCGCCAGGCCGTGAAGAACCTCAACGCGCGCAAGGTCCCGCCCATCACCACCATCGACCCGGTGGCGCCGCTGTACCCGGCCGAGGAGCTGTACGGCGTGATCCCGACCGACACGCGCAAGCCCTTTGACGTGCGCGAGATCATCGCCCGCATCGTCGACGGCTCGGAGTTCGACGAGTTCAAGTCGCGCTTCGGCACCACCCTGGTCTGCGGCTTCGCGCGCATTGAAGGCATGCCGGTCGGCATCATCGCCAACAACGGCATTTTGTTCAGCGAATCGGCGCTCAAGGGCGCGCACTTCATCGAACTGTGCTGCCAGCGCAAAACGCCGCTGGTCTTCCTGCAGAACATCACCGGCTTCATGGTCGGCCGCAAGTACGAGAACGAAGGGATCGCCCGCAACGGCGCCAAGATGGTGACGGCCGTGGCGACCGCCGCCGTCCCGAAGTTCACCATCATCATCGGCGGCAGCTTCGGCGCCGGCAACTACGGCATGTGCGGCCGCGCCTATTCGCCCCGCTTCCTGTGGATGTGGCCGAACGCGCGCATCTCGGTCATGGGCGGCGAACAGGCCGCGAGCGTCCTGGCCACGGTCAAACGCGACGGCATCGAAGGCAAGGGCGGCAGCTGGAGTGCGGAAGAAGAGGCCGCGTTCAAGGCGCCGATCAAGGAGCAGTACGAGGTGCAGGGCCACCCCTACTACGCCACCGCGCGTCTGTGGGACGACGGCGTGATCGACCCGGCCGACACGCGGCGCGTGCTGGCGCTGGGCCTGAGCGCGTCGCTGAACGCCCCGATCCCGGATACGAAGTTCGGCCTGTTCCGGATGTGAGCACCGGCATGGACCCGATCGTCCACTTCACCCGCCAGGCGCGCTACCACGTCTGGGCCACGCACCGCCTGCTGGACGCGGTCTCGCGGGTGTCCGATGACGACTACCGCAAGGACGTGGGCCTGTTCTTCAAGAGCATCCACGGCACGCTCAACCACCTGCTGGTGGGCGAGCACCTGCTCTGGTACGCGCGCTTTTCCAAAGGCGCGTCACCGCTGCTGGCGCTGGATGCGGAAATCGAACCCGACCGCGAGCGCCTGGGCCAGGCGCTCAAGGGTGGCGCGGCCAACTGGGAACACCTGATCGCCACCTGGCCGGCCGAGCGGTTTGACGGCGTGCTGGACTACAAGACCATGAAGGGCGTGCCTCAGTCGCTGCCGTTCGCGGCCACGCTGGCGCACGTGTTCAACCACGCCACCCACCACCGCGGACAGATCACCGCCGCCCTCACCGCGCTGGGCCAGCCGGCGCCCGAGCTGGACTGGGTGTACCACCTGCAACTGGAAGCTGCCGAGGCCAAGAAACCATGAGCACAGCCCTGACCATCACGGTGCAAGACCGCATCGCCCGCATCACGCTCACCCGCCCTGAGGTGCGCAACGCCTTCAACGACGTCGTGATCCAGGAACTCAAAGCCGCGTTCGAGTCGGTCGGTGCGCGGGACGACGTGCGCGCGGTGGTGCTGGCGGCCGAAGGCCCGGCCTTCTGCGCGGGCGCCGACCTGAACTGGATGCGCCGCATGGCCGACTACACGCGCGACGAGAACATCGCCGACGCCGGCCAGCTCGCCGCCATGCTCAAGGCCATCTACGAATGCCCCAAGCCGACCATCGCCGCGGTGCAGGGCGATGTGTTCGCGGGTGGCATGGGCCTGGTGGCCGCGTGCGACATGGCGGTCAGCGTGCGCACCGCGACCTACTGCCTCTCAGAAGTGAAGCTGGGCCTGATCCCCGCCACCATCAGCCCCTACGTGATCCGCGCCATGGGGGCGCGCGCCGCGCACCGCTACTTCCTCACCGCCGAGCGTTTTTCCGCCGAGGAAGCGCACCGCATCGGCTTTGTGCACGAGCTGGTAGATGCCGACGAAGGTGGCGATGCGCTCGCCGCCAAGGTGGCCGAGCTGAGCGCGGCGCTGGTGAGCGCCAGCCCGGCCGCTGTGCGCGCCTGCAAGCGGCTGGTGCAGGACGTGGCGGAGCGCGAAATCGACGCTGCGCTGGTGGCGGCAACGGTCGAAGGCATCGCCGAGATACGCGCGAGTGACGAAGGTCGCGAAGGCGTGGCGTCTTTTCTGCAGAAGCGCAAACCTGCCTGGCTGGCGGGGTAATCTGGTCCTTTCCCTTCAGGAGGACACGGCATGGACGCGATCTGGAACAGCTTTGTGGAATGGCTCAGGGGCTTTGGCGCCCAGGCCGGGCAGCAGGCGGCCGAGGCCGGTGTGCAGCTCGGCGGCCAGGTCGCCGAGGGCGTGGGTGCGGCCGCCAGCCAGCTGGACATGACCAGCCTGCTCGCGCTCGCCGCCGCGCTCGGCTGGGCCAGCGGTTTCCGTCTGTATGCGGTGGTCTTCCTCGTCGGGTCCATGGGGCTGGCGGGCTGGCTGCCGCTGCCCGATGGCCTGCAGGTGCTGCAGCACCCGGCGGTGCTCGCCGCCAGCGGCGCGCTGCTGTTCGTCGAGTTCTTCGCCGACAAGATCCCGGGGCTGGACTCGCTCTGGGACATTGTCAACAGCGTGGTCCGTGTGCCGGCCGGCGCCGCGCTGGCCGCGGGTGTGTTCGGCGCCGACAACGCCACCATGGCCGTGGTCGCGGCGCTGCTGGGCGGCACGCTGGCCGCCAGCAGCCAGGCGGCCAAGACCACCACGCGAGCGGCCATCAACACCTCGCCCGAACCCTTCTCCAACATCGCCATGAGCCTGGTCGAAGACGGCCTAGTGATCGGCGCCGTCTGGCTCGCGACCAACCACCCGGTGGTCTTCGGCATCCTGCTGCTGATCGCATTGGTGCTGATGTGGATCGTCACCTAGATGCTGTTCAAGTTCCTGCGCGCGGCGTTCCGCCGTCTGCGCAACCTGTTTTCTCCCGACTCTGCCCCTGCCTAGGAAAAGCCGCATGTTCTCCAAGATCCTCATCGCCAACCGCGGCGAAATCGCCTGCCGCGTCGCTGCCACCGCCCGCCGCCTGGGCGTGCGCACCGTGGCCGTGTACTCAGACGCCGACGCCAGCGCCAAGCACGTGGCGGCCTGCGACGAGGCGGTGCACATCGGCGGCAGCGCGCCCAAAGAGAGCTACCTGCAGTGGGAACGCATCATCGCCGCCGCGCAGGCCACGGGCGCGCAGGCCATCCACCCGGGCTACGGCTTTCTGAGTGAGAACGAGGCCTTCGCCGATGCCTGCGCCAAGGCCGGTCTGGTCTTCATCGGCCCGCCGTCGTCGGCGATCCAGGCCATGGGTCTGAAGGCCGAATCCAAGCGCCTGATGGAGCAGGCCGGCGTGCCGCTGGTGCCCGGTTACCACGGCGAAGACCAGGACCCGGCGCTGCTGCAGCGCGAGGCCGACCGCATCGGCTACCCGGTGCTGATCAAGGCCAGCGCGGGCGGCGGCGGCAAGGGCATGCGCGCGGTGGACAAGGCCGAGGACTTCGCCGCGGCGCTGGCGTCCTGCAAGCGCGAGGCCATCAACAGCTTCGGCAGCGACGCGGTGCTGATCGAGAAATACGTGCAGCGCCCGCGCCACATTGAAATCCAGGTCTTCGGCGACACCCACGGTGACTGCGTCTACCTGTTCGAGCGCGACTGTTCGGTGCAGCGGCGCCACCAGAAGGTGCTGGAAGAAGCGCCCGCGCCGGGCATGACGCCCGCGCTGCGCCAGCAGATGGGCGAGGCGGCGGTGGCCGCGGCCAAGGCGGTGAACTATGTGGGCGCCGGCACGGTGGAGTTCATCGTCGAGCAGCCCGGCGGCTACGAGCATCCCGAGCAGATGCGCTTCTATTTCATGGAGATGAACACGCGCCTGCAGGTGGAGCACCCGGTGACCGAGGCCATCACCGGGCTCGATCTGGTCGAGTGGCAGCTGCGCGTCGCGTCGGGAGAGAAGCTGCCGCTGCAGCAGCACGAGCTGCGCATCCAAGGCCACGCCATCGAGGCGCGCATCTGCGCCGAGAACCCGGACAACAACTTCCTGCCCGCGACCGGGCGCCTGGCCGTGTACCGCAAGCCCGCGCACGTAGCCTTCGAGCGCGGCGGGGTGCGCTTCGACGACGGCGTGCGCGAAGGCGATGTGATCAGTCCGTTCTACGACTCCATGGTCGCCAAGCTGATCGTGCACGGCGCCACGCGCGCCGAGGCGCTGGCCAAGCTGGACGCGGCGCTGGCGGCCACGCGCATCGTGGGCCTGGCGACCAATGTGCAGTTCCTGCGCCACGTGGTGCGCAGTGGCGCCTTCTCGTCCGCCAGGCTCGATACGGCCCTGATCCCGCGCGAAGCCGAGGTGCTGTTCAACCAGGACCCGGTGGGCCGCACCCTGGCCGTGGCCGCTGCGGTGGCCCAGACCCTGGTGCACGAGAAGGCCGGCGAGGGCGCCGACCCGTTCTCGCGCACCGACGGCTGGCGGCCGTTCGGCCTGACCCAGCGCCGCTTCGACTTCGAATACCAGGGCGACGCGCTGACCGCGCAGCTGACCTACGGGCACGGTGGTGCGTTGCAACTGGCGGTGGGCGATGCCGACGCCGTGCTGAGCTTCCAGGCCCAGCCGGCCGACAGCGGCACGGTGGTGGACCTGCAGTACAACGGCCAGCGCCAGACCGTGCAGTGCTGGCAGCTCGGCGAGAGCGTGCACCTGTTCTGCGACCGCGGCGCCACCGTGATCACCGAGCTGGACGCGCTGGCGCACGCGGGCGAGACCGCGGCCGAAGGCGGGCGCCTGACCGCGCCCATGCCGGGCAAGGTGGTGAGCTTTGCCGTCAAGGCCGGCGACACCGTCCGCAAGGGCCAGCCCCTGGCGGTGATGGAAGCCATGAAGATGGAGCACACCATCGCCGCGCCGGCCGACGGCACGGTGGCCGAGCTGCTGTTCGCACCCGGTGACCAGGTGGCCGAGGGCGCGGAACTGCTGAAGCTGGCCGTCGCCACCGCGTGAACCCAAAGGCAAGAATGGGTGCCCCCACGCTCGGCACTGCGTGTCCGACGCTGCCCCCCAAGGGGGCGCTCGTCGCCTTGGGGCGGCCCGGCGGCTCCGGGCCCGCTAAGCTCGGCGCATGAACATCACCTTCTGCTGCACCGACGCCAAGGCCGAACCCTGGCTGGAGGGCCTGCGCGCGGCGCTGCCCGGCGCCACCGTCGAGGTCTGGCAACCCGGCGCGCCCCAGGCCGACCACGCCGTGGTATGGGCCCCGCCCCAACAGTTCCTGGACGAACAGCCCGCACTCAAGGGCCTGTTCAACATCGGCGCCGGCGTCGATGCGCTGCTCAAACTCAAGCTGCCTGCGGGCGCGAAGGTGGTGCGGCTGGACGACGCGGGCATGTCGGTGCAGATGGCCGAGTACGTCTGCCACGCCGTGATCCGCCACTTCCGCGAGTTCGACGGCTACGAAGCCGACGTGAAGGCAGGCCGGTGGTCGTTCCGCAAACCGCGCGAGCGCAAGGACTTCCCGGTTGGCGTGATGGGGCTGGGCGTGCTCGGTGAGCGCGTGGCGAAGGCGCTGCGGGTGTTCGAGTTCCCGGTGTTCGGCTGGAGCCGCAGCCCCAAAGCCATCGAAGGTGTGGTGACCCACAGCGGCGAGGTCGGCTTCGACACCTTCCTCGCCAACAGCCGGGTGCTGGTGAACCTGCTGCCGCTCACGCCGGACACACGCGACATCCTCAACCGCAAGACGCTGGGCCGGCTCAAGCCGGGCGGCTACCTGATCAACGTGGCGCGCGGCGCCCACCTGGTGGAAGACGACCTGCTGGCCCTGCTGGAGAGCGGCCACATGGCCGGCGCCACGCTGGACGTGTTCCGCACCGAGCCGCTGCCCGCCGGTCATCCCTTCTGGCAGCACCCGAAAATCACCGTTACGCCCCACACCTCGGCGCGCACGCTGCGCGACGAGAGCATTGCCCAGATCGCCGGCAAGATCCGCGCGCTGGAAGCCGGCCAGCCGATTGCCGGTGTCGTGGACCCGGTCCGCGGCTATTGAAGAAAAGACACACCATGAACATCCCCTCCAAAGTCCGCCTTATCGACGTCGGCCCGCGCGACGGCCTGCAGAACGAGAAGCAGCCGGTGCCGGCGGCGGTCAAGATCGAACTCGTGCACCGCCTGCAGGCGGCGGGTCTGAAGGAGATCGAGGTCACGTCCTATGTGTCGCCCAAGTGGGTGCCGCAGATGGCCGACAACCACGAGGTGATGGCTGGCATGACGCGCCAGGACGGCGTGCGCTACTCGGTGCTCACGCCCAACCTCAAGGGCTACGAAGCGGCGGTGCTGGACCGGCCCGACGAGATCGTGGTCTTCGGCGCGGCGAGCGAGGCCTTCAGCCAGAAAAACATCAACTGCTCCATCGCCGAGAGCATCGAGCGCTTTGCGCCCGTCGTGGCCGCAGCGAAGGCCGCCGGCATCGCGGTGCGCGGCGCCATGAGCTGCACCGTGGGCTGCCCGTATGAGGGCGATATCGCGCCTGAGCGCGTGGCTTACCTCGCGGGCCTGATGAAGGAGATCGGCGTGGAGCGCGTGGACGTGGCCGACACCATCGGCGTGGGCACGCCGCGCAAGGTGCAGGCGGCCATCGAGGCCACGCAGCGGCACTTCCACATCGACCACATCAGCGGCCATTTCCACGACACCTACGGCCAGGCGCTGTCCAACACGCTGGCGGCGCTGGAACTGGGCGTCTGGAACTTCCAGTCGTCCGTGGCGGGGCTGGGCGGCTGCCCCTACGCCAAGGGCGCCACCGGCAACGTGGCGACCGAGGACGTGGTCTACCTGCTGCACGGCATGGGCATCGAGACGGGCATCGACCTCGACGCGCTGGTCGACGCCGGCCAGTTCATCAGCGATCACCTGGGCCGCCCGAGTGGCTCGCGCGTGGCGCGGGCGCTGCTGGCCAAGAGGGCAGGGTGATCGCCATGGAGTTCAGTGTCTGGCTGGCCTTCTTTGCTGCGTCTTGGGTGATCGCCATTTCACCGGGTTCCGGCGCGGTGCTGTCGATGAGCCACGGCTTGGCCTACGGCGTGCGCCAGACCAGCGCCACCATCGCGGGGCTGCAGCTGGGCCTGGCCGTGATCCTGCTGATCGCGGGCGTCGGCGTGGGCGCGCTGCTGCTGGCCTCGGCCACCGCCTTCACCGTGGTCAAGGTGGTGGGAGCGGCCTACCTGATCTACCTCGGCGTGAAGCAATGGCGCGCGCCGGTGGCGCAGCAGGCGCCCGCCGCTGGCGAGGCGCTGGTGAAGCACGCCGGCCTGCCCACGGTGCGCGAGCGGGTGCTGACCGGCTTCATGACCAATGTGACCAACCCCAAGGGCATCGTGTTCATGGTGGCGGTGCTGCCGCAGTTCATCGACCCGCACCGCCCGCTGTGGCTGCAGCTGCTGATCCTGCTCGCCACTTCGGTGGGGGTGGACCTGGTGGTGATGCACGGTTACGCCTTCCTGGCCTCGCGCGCGCAGCGCTGGCTGGCGACGGCGAAGGCGCGGCGCGCGCAGAACCGCGTGTTCGGCGGCGTGCTGATGGCCATGGGGGCCAGCCTGCTGCTGGTGCGCAAGGGCGGCTGAGCCCGCTACCATCGGCGGCCATGAACCTCTCTGCTTCCGAAACCCTGCCGCCCGGCGTGCTGCGCGTGACCGAGGTGCTGGCCGCGCTGGGCCACCCGCACGCGCCGGTGATGCTTGACGACGCGGCGCGCACCGCGCAGCAGGCCGCCGATGCGCTGGGCGTGGCGCTGGGCCAGATCGCCAAGAGCATCATCTTTCGCCGAAAGTCCGACGACGCGGCCGTGCTGGTCATTACCTCCGGCGACCTGCGCGTCGACGAAAAAAAGGTCCAGGCCATCGTCTGCGCCGAAGGCGGCAAGCTCGGCCGCGCCGACGCCGATTTCGTCAAGGCCAAGACCGGTTTCTCCATCGGCGGTGTCTCGCCGCTGGCGCACGCCGAGCCGCCGGTCACGCTGATCGACCAGCAGCTGTTCCGCTTCGACATCATCTGGGCCGCGGCCGGCCACCCGCACGGCGTGTTCCGCCTCACCCCCGACGACCTCAAGCGGCTCACCGGCGCGCCGGTGCACGATGTGACCGCGCCCCCTTCCTCCTGAAGCTTTCAAGATGTTCAAGAAACTCTTCGGCCGCCGCGAGGCGCCGCCGCCGCCGCGCCCCAAACCCCTGATCAACCTGGAGGACGCGCGCGCGCGCCACCTCGACCCCGAAGTGCCCTCGCCCTGCATTTCGGTCTGCCAGATGAACCCGACCACCGGGCTGTGCAGCGGCTGCTACCGCACGGTGGACGAAATCGCAGGCTGGGGCCAGGCCGGCGAGGCCCAGCGGCTGGCGATCTGGGAGCGCATCGAGTCGCGCCAGGTGCCACGCACCATCACCTGATGCCACCCGCTGCCATGTCCGCCACCCTGCACGAGATCGACTTCTTCTACGACCCGATCTCGCCCTACGCCCACCTGGCCTTCGAGCGGCTGCCCCAGGCCCTCGAAGGTCTGAGCGTGCTGGTGCACTACAGGCCGGTGCTGTTTGCGGCGCTGCTCAAGGCGCACGGGCAGCTCGGCCCGGCCGAGATCCCGGCCAAGCGCGACTGGACCTACCGCCAGGTGCTCTGGCTGGCGCAGCACCACGGCGTGCGGCTGGACCTGCCGGCGATGCACCCCTTCAACCCGCTGCCGCTGCTGCGCCTGGGGCTGTGCACCGCCACCGACGATGCGCCCGGCCAGACCAACCGGTATGTGACCGAGCTGCTGTTCCACCACGTCTGGCACGGCGGTGCCGACCCGCTCGACCCCGCGCGCCTGCAGGCCCTGCAATCGCAGCTGCAGGACCACATGCGGCAGCGCGACAAGCCCTGGAACGAACCCGACAGCGACGTGGTGAAACAGCGGCTGCGCGACAACACCGAGCGGGCGCTGGCGCTGGGCCTGTTCGGCGTGCCATCCATGGTGGTGGGCGGACGGGTGTTCTGGGGGCTGGACGCGCTGCCGATGCTGCGCGAAAGCCTGGACGGCGCGGCCTGGTTCCAGGGCGTTGACTGGGAGGCGGCGCACCGCCTGCCGATGGGCGTGCAGCGCAAGGCCTGACGCGGCCTCGTTGATCTTGCGCAGAGGCGCTGGCACGGGATGCCACTAATATGAATGCCGTCCAGGGCCTGTCCCGGTGCCCGGGCATTCTGAGAAATGCGCTCACCCACAAGGAGATACGACATGTTCAAGAAAATCCTCGTCCCGACCGATGGTTCCGCGCTGGCCCTGCGTGCGGCCTCTACCGCTGTCCAGCTGGCCAAGGCGCACGGCGCCCAGGTGATCGGTGTCTACGTCATCGATCCGTTCCCCTACATCGGCATCGGTGATGCGTCGGCCGCCGGCCTGCAGGCCTACCTGGCCGAGTCGCGCAGCGTGGCGGGGCAGGCGCTGGATGCACTGGGCAAGGTCTTTGCGGCCGAAGGCGTGCCGTTCGCCGGCGACACCATCGAGCGCAACGTGGTCTACGAAGGGGTGATCGAAACGGCGCAGGCCGAAGGCTGTGACCTGATCGTGATGGCCTCGCACGGCCGCCAGGGCGTCAAGGCGCTGGTGCTGGGCAGCGTGGCGCAGAAGGTGCTCACGCACACCCGCCTGCCCGTGTTGATCGTCAAGGACTGAGCGCCCGGCGGACGCCTTTTTCAACCAGGCGGCAGACCTGGTGTGCGTGCAGCCGACGCGGTTGTCACGATCTGTAATTTGTTCATGATATGTAACGGCGGCCGAATCCGGTCCTTCGCGGGCCGGGTTCGGCCGCCTACATTGGCGGCCCATGAACGCCACAGCGCCCCCTATCTCGCAGCCCGGCCCGTCGCGCCACCGCCCGACATGGCTCCGCCTACCGTTGGTGGTCATGGTCGCGGCCCTTGCGGCCTGCGGCGGTGGCAGTGAAACCGGAGACAGCGCCGATCAGGCATCGGCACGGAAGGAGGCGGCGTCCGGGGCTTCGGAGCCTGTGGGCTCCGCAGGAACCCTCTGGTCCAGCCTGCGCACGGTCTTTGATGATGAGCCCGTGCCGGATGCAGGCATGGGAGGTGCGCCCAAAGCCCAGGTGATGACGCAGGCCGATGCGGTGCGGCTGGCCAACCAGGCGACCTTCGGTCCCACCGAGTCTCTGGTGACGCAGATCCGCGAGTGGGGTGCTGCGCGCTGGGTCTCGGAGCAGATGAGCCTGCAGCGCCAGGCCTTCAAGCCCAGCCCCAGCGGGCCGCGCGTGCCCGTCACCGTGCCGTTGCCCCGGTCCCGGTACACCAGCGGCGGAACCAACGCCGTGCACAAGCACACCAGCCAGAGTGCCGACTTCTGCGACAACCGGGGCGACCAGTGCTGGCGCGACTGGTATTCGTCCACACCCCTGGTCTGGGACTTCTACCGCAATGCGGTGACCGGTCAGGACCAGCTGCGCCAGCGCGTCGGGCTGGCGCTGCAGCAGATGATGGTGGTGTCCAACTACGAGGTCAGCGGCACCTACGGTCTGCGCAACTACCACAACATGCTGCTGGACCACGCGTTCGGCAACTACCGAGATCTGCTGCGCAAGGTCATCCTGTCGCCGGTCATGGGCGATTACCTCGACCATGTGAACAACGACAAGGACGCGCCCAACGAGAACTTCGCCCGCGAGCTGCTGCAGCTGTTCTCGCTGGGCACCTGCCTGCTCAACCCGGACGGCTCGCTGCAGGGTGGCAGCTGCACGCCCACCTACGACAACGAGCGTGTGCGCGCCTACGCCCACGCACTCACCGGCTGGACCTATCCCCCTGGTGGCGCCACGCCGTGGGGCTGCTGGCCCCGGGGCGCCAACTGCCAGTTCTACGACGGCGACATGGTGTCGGTGGCGTCTTTCCACAACACCGCGGCGCGCTCGCTGCTGTCCGGGGTGAGCCTGCCTTCGGGCAACACTGCACCGGCGGCGCTGGAGGCGGTGCTCGACAGCATCATGGCCCACCAGAACGTGGCGCCGTTTGTCAGTCGCCACCTGATCCAGCAGCTGGTGACGAGCAACCCGAGCCCCGCATATGTGCAGCGTGTGGCGGGCGCGTTCAACACCGGTCGGCACGGCAGGTTGGGCACCGGCCGCAAAGGCGATCTCGCCGCCACCGTGGCCGCGGTGCTGCTGGACGCAGACGCCCGCAGTACGACAGTGGCCAGTTCGGCCGGCCGGCTGCGCGAGCCCATCCAGCTGTTCACCGGCGTGCTGCGGGCCCTCAACGGCCGGACCGATGGTGATGCGCTGGGCTGGTGGTGGGGCGAAGAAATGCGCCAGCACGCCTTCCGTCCGCCGTCGGTGTTCAATTTCTATTCACCCGACTACCCGGTGGCCGGCACCGCGCTGGTGGGACCAGCGTTTGGCATCCACAACGCCAACACTGCGCTCAACCGGATCAATTACCTCAACTACCTCATCTTCTGGAACGGCTCCGGGGCCAGCTCGTCCGTGCCCGGCGCGGTGGGCACCCGGGTCGATCTCAGCGTGTTCGCGGCGGATGCGACCGATGCTGGCCGGCTGGTGGACCGCATCTCCTTGCTGGCGTTGGGCGAGTTGCTGCCCACCGCATCGCGCACGGCAGTGATTTCTGCGGTCAACCAGTTCGGGTCCGGAACCACCAGCGACCGGACCAACCGGGTGCGCCAGGCCGCCTTCCTGGTGCTCGCCTCGCCCCAGTACCACCTGGTCCGCTGAAGGGATGTGACCGACATGAAAAGACAACATGCATCGCAGTGGGCGCCGATGGACCGGCGGCAGTGGCTTCGCTTCGGTGGCGCTTCCCTGGCGGGCGCCCTCGGGGTGGGCAGCCTGTCGGCCCTGCTGCAGAACCCGGTGAAGGCCCAGGCCGACAGCTACAAGGCCCTGGTGTGTGTCTTCCTGTACGGCGGCAACGATGGACAGAACACGGTGGTGCCGACCGACACCACACGCTACAACCAGTACGCGGCCGTTCGCGGGGCCCTGGCCCTGCCACGCAACAGCCTGGTGCCGATGGCGGGCACGGACCTGGGCTTGCACCCGTCCATGGCCGCGCTGGCGTCGGTGTGCAGCGCGCGAAAGATCGCCGCCGTGGCCAACGTCGGGCCGCTGTTCGGACCGCTGACCAAGACCGAGTTCCGCAGCCTGCCGGGCACCTCGCCGCTGATTCCGGACAACCTGTTCTCGCACTCGGACCAGCAGATCGAGTGGGAGGCGTCCAGCGCCCGTTCGCTGGAGCGCACCGGCTGGGGCGGACGCGCGACCGACACCCTGGGCACCACCAATCCCGTGATCTCGGTAGGCGGAAACGGCCACTTCGGCCTGTCCGCGCTCGGCACACCGCTGGTGCTGCCGGGGCCCGGTGACACCTTCGGGGTGGAGGGCCTGGAGGGCACCTGGACACCCACGGTGGCGCGCAAGAACGCGCTGGAGGCGCTGTACCAGCCGGGCAATCTGGGCAGTTCCAACGTGCTGCTGGACGCCTACGCGCAGCAGCAGCGCACCGCGTTCGAGGTCTCGTCCCGGCTGGGCGCCATCGTCGGGGTGGAGCCCAACCCGGCGGCACCGACCCTGATCGACACGGCCTTCGCGCCACTGACCAATGCGCAGGGGGCGATCAGCACCGACCTCGGCCGCCAGCTCTACCAGATCGCCAAGCTGGTGGCCGGGCGCGCCACCGTGCAGGGCGACCGGCAGATCTTCTTCGCCCAGCAGGGCGGCTACGACACGCACAACGAACAGATTGCCGCGGACAGCCTGAGCGGCGTGCATGCCCGCCTGCTGCAGGGCCTGGCCGATGCCATGACCTGCTTCTACAACGCGATGGCAGCCATCGGCATGGGCAACAACGTGACCCTGTTCACCCAGAGCGACTTCGGCCGCACCTTCGTGCCCAACAGCAGCTCCGGCACCGACCACGCATGGGGCAACCACCATCTGGTGATGGGGGGCGCGGTGCAGGGTGGGGCGGTCTACGGCACCTATCCCGAGCTGGTGGCTGGCGGCCCGAACGATGTGGGGGTTTCGTCCTGGGAGCTGCACGGACGGTGGATTCCCACCACGTCGGTCGACCAGTATGCGGCGACCTTGCTGCGCTGGTTCGGTGCCTCGGACCCGCAGCTCAACACCATCCTGCCGAACCTCACCAACTTCAGCACCAGGAACCTCGGTTTCCTGGGCTGAAGGTGCTCAGCGGCGGAACTTGCCGCCGCTGTCGATGATGGAAAGGTCGACAAAGTCCAGACCGGTGTGGTCGGCTGGCCCGAAGCCCACTTCGAGGCCGCCGATGTCCAGTTTGGACAGCCCTTCCAGCGCGTCGCGCAGCTTGGCCCGGGTCGGGTTGGCACCCGCGCGCTGCAGACCCGCCACCAGCACCTTGGCCGCCGCGAAGCCTTCCAGCATCGCCGGGCTCACGCCCTCCAGCCCCTTGGCCCTGGCCAGGTCCGCCGCTTCCTTCACCATCGCCACCGAGAGCGAGCGCTCGTAGGGGAAGACCTGGGTCACGATGGTGCCCGATGCGTTGGCGCCCAGCGATTTCACGAAGCCGGCCGAGGCGTTGTTGGAGTTGGTGATGATCTGGGCGCGCGAACCGGCCTTGCGGATGGCGGCCACGCCATCGGCCACCGCCACGCCCGAGCCGATGAACAGCACCGCCTGGGCGCCCGAAGCGGCCACTTTGGGGGCGATGGCGCTGAAGTCCCACTGGGCGCGATCGAATTTTTCGATGAACAGCGGGCTCTTGCTCACCGCCGCAAAGCCCTTCTGGGCGCCTTCGAGCAGGCCGGCGCCGAAGCTGTCGTCCACATGCACCACGCCGATGCGGTCCATGCCGATCAGGCTCAGGTGCTGCACCGCGCGCTCGGCCTCGCGCTGGTAGGTGGCGCGCACGTTGAACAGCCAGGGGTGGACCGGCTTGTGCAGCGCCATGGCGCCAGTGGAGGGGCCCACCAGGGGCAGCTTGGCGTCCGCCAGCACCGGCAGGATGGCCTGGGTGTGCGGCGTACCGCGGTTCAGGAACAGGCTGATCACCGCCTTGTCGTTGGCCAGCGTCCGGGCGTTTTCGGCCGCCAGTTTGGGGTCGAACTTGTCGTCTAGCGACACCAGTTCGATCTTCTCTCCGTTGACCCCCCCTTTGGCGTTGACCGCGTCAAAGTACAGCTTGGCGCCGTCGGTGGTTTCTTTCACCCCGTCGGCCACTGGCCCGCTGAAGCCGGCGGTCTGGCCGATGCGGATCTGCGACCAGGCGGTTGCGGACCAAGTCATGGCGACAGTCAGACCCAGGGTGCCGAGGGCTCGGCGCAGGTGTTTTGTGTTGGTCATTCGTATGTCTCCTTCGGGAGCGCCAGTCTAGGCAGTGGAGGGGGGCGCGACATTGGGGGAATGACGTAGCCCCCGGACAGCCCGACGTGCGGCTCCTAGAATGTTCGGCTCCCTCTCAGGAAGGCCTGCATGTCCGACGATCTCCGCCCCGCCGACGAACCCCTGTCCCCCGCCGAGGCGCCCACAGACGGCGGCGGCACGATCCGCATCCGGGGCGCCCGGCAGCACAACCTCAAGAACCTCGATCTGGACATTCGCACCGGCGAGCTGACGGTGGTCACTGGCCCCAGCGGCTCGGGCAAGTCCAGCCTGGTGTTCGACACCCTGTTCGCCGAAGGCCAGCGTCGTTACGTCGAGACCTTCAGCGCCTACGCGCGCCAGTTCCTGGACCGCATGGACAAACCGGCGGTGGACAAGGTCGAGGGCGTGCCCCCGGCCATCGCCATCGACCAGACCAACCCGGTGCGCTCCTCGCGTTCGACGGTCGGCACCATGACCGAGCTGAACGACCACCTCAAGCTGCTGTTCGCGCGCGGAGCGAACCTGTTCGACCGCGCCACCGCGCTGCCGGTGCGTCACGACTCGCCGGAGTCGATCTTTGCGGAGCTGCAGCGGCGATCCGCTGAACAGGGTGATCCGCGTCTGGTGGTGACCTTCCCGGTCGAACTGCCCGCGTCCACCACGCCCGAAGAGGTGGAGCAGTGGCTCTCGGCCAGTGGCTACACGCGGGTGCAGGCCGAGCGCATTGTCCAGCGCGAAGCGAAGGACGAGGCGCCGGCCAAGGGCAAGAAGGCCAGGCCGGTGATCGAAGCCGTGAAGCTGCTGGACGTGGTGGCCGACCGCTTCCGCCTCGGCAACGCCGAACCGGCGCGGGTGATGGAAGCCATCGAAGCCGGGCTCAAGCGCGGCGCGGGCAAACTCATGGTTTATGTTTTGCGCGAAGAGGGCGAGCCGGATATCTGGCGTTTCAGCACAGGCCTGCACTGCCCCGAGAGCGACATCCGCTACACCGAACCCACCCCATCGGCCTTTTCCTTCAACTCCGCCGTCGGCGCCTGCGAGGCCTGCCGCGGCTTTGGCCGCGTCATCGGCGTGGACTACGGCCTGGTCATCCCCGACGAAAAGATCACGCTGCGCAACGGTGCGATCAAGGTGTTCCAGACACCCGCGTGGAAGGAATGCCAGGACGACCTGATGCGCCACGCCGAAGCGGCCGGTATCCCGCGCGACACGCCCTGGAACAAGCTCACGCCCGAGCAGAAGCAGTGGGTGATCGGCGGCAACCCCACTTACAAGGATGGCCAGTGGGGCAAGCAGTGGTATGGCGTGGCGCGTTTCTTCGAGTACCTGGAGAGCAAGGCCTACAAGATGCACATCCGGGTGCTGCTGTCCAAGTACCGCAGCTACACCGAATGCCCCAGCTGCGGCGGCGCGCGCCTGAAGACCGACAGCCTGCTCTGGCGCATTGGCACGAAAGCGCAGGCCGACGCGGTGCTGCCGGCCGACAAACGCTACCTGCCCAAGGGCGTGCAATGGTCGCGCACGCAGCTCGAAGCCCTGCCGGGGCTGTGCCTGCACGACCTCATGCTGATGCCGCTGACCAGCCTGCGGCGCTTCTTCGACGACCTGGCCACCACGCTGGCGGGCAGCGGAGGCGAAGGCGGTGAACAGCAGGCGCTCAAGCTGCTGTTCGAAGAAATCAACACCCGCCTGCGCTATCTCTGCGAAGTCGGCATCGGCTACCTCACTCTGGACCGGCAGAGCCGCACGCTGTCCGGCGGCGAGGTGCAGCGCATCAACCTGACCACCGCACTCGGTACGTCTCTCGTCAACACCCTGTTCGTGCTCGACGAGCCCAGCATCGGCCTGCACCCGCGCGACATGGCGCGCATCAACGACGCCATGCTGCGCCTGCGCGACGCCGGCAACACCCTGGTGGTGGTCGAACACGACCCGGCTGTGATGCTGGCGGCCGACCGCCTGATCGACATGGGCCCCGGCCCGGGCGAGCGCGGCGGGCAGATCGTGTTCGACGGCACGCCCGAGGCCATCCGCAGCGCCGACACCCTCACGGGCGCCTACCTGGGCGCGCGCAAGACCGTGGGCATGGGCTTCAAGCGCATGGTCACCGACAGCACGCCGCGCCTGATCCTCGAAGGCGCGCGCGAGCACAACCTGCAGAACCTTTATGTCGAGTTCCCGCTGCAGCGCCTGACCGTGGTCACCGGCGTCTCCGGTTCGGGCAAGTCCACGCTGATCCAGGACGTGCTGGCGCCTGCGCTGCTGCGCCACTTTGGCAAGGCCACCGAAACGCCGGGCGCGCACGACCGCCTGCTGGGCGCCGACTTCCTGAGCGAGGTGGTCTATGTCGACCAGTCGCCCATCGGCAAGACCGCGCGTTCCAACCCGGTCAGCTACGTCGGCGCGTGGGATGCCATCCGATCCCTGTTCGCCGACGCGCCGCTGTCACGCCAGCGCAGCTACACCGCGGCCAAGTTCAGCTTCAACAGCGGCGACGGGCGCTGCCCCACCTGCGGTGGCTCGGGCTTCGAGCATGTGGAGATGCAGTTCCTCAGCGACGTCTACCTGCGCTGCCCGGACTGCGACGGCAAGCGCTACCGGCCCGATGTGCTGGAGGTGCGCATCGAACGCGGCGGGCGGATGCTCAACGTGGCCGACGTGCTGGAGCTCACCGTCAGCGAAGCCGCCGACCTGTTCAAGGCCGACCGCGAGGTCATCCGCGTGCTGCAGCCCATCGTGGACGTGGGGCTGGAGTACGTGAAGCTGGGCCAGCCCGTGCCCACGCTCTCGGGCGGCGAGGCGCAGCGCCTCAAGCTCGCCGGCTTCCTGGCCGAGGCGGCCAAGAACAGCGCGGCCAGCCGCCAGGCGCTGGCGAAAAAGGGCACGCTGTTCCTGTTCGACGAGCCGACCACTGGCCTGCACTTCGACGACATCGCCAAGCTCATGCGCTCGCTGCGCAAGCTGCTCGAAGCCGGCCATTCGCTGATCGTGATCGAGCACAACCTGGACGTGATCCGCAGCGCCGACTGGCTGATCGACCTCGGCCCCGAAGGCGGCTCGGGCGGCGGTCTGGTGGTGGCCGAGGGCCCGCCCGAAGAAGTGCGCCAACACGCCAGCAGCCACACCGCGAGGGCGCTGCGCGAGTACGCAGCGTCCATGGGCGAGGTGCACACGGTGCACGAAGGCCGGCTGGTCGACTACCTCAAGCAGCCGCAGCGCCAACAGGCCGCGGCCGCCCGCGCCGAAAACCACAGCAACGCCATCCGCATCGTCAACGCCAAGGAGCACAACCTCAAGAACCTGAGCGTCGACATTCCTCGCGGCAAGTTCAACGTCATCTCCGGCGTCAGCGGTTCGGGCAAGTCCACGCTGGCGTTTGACATCCTGTTCAACGAAGGCCAGCGGCGCTACCTCGAATCGCTCAACGCCTACGCGCGCAGCATCGTGCAGCCGGCGGGCCGGCCCGAGGTGGACGCGGTCTACGGCATCCCGCCCACGGTGGCCATCGAGCAGCGCCTCAGCCGAGGCGGCCGCAAGTCCACGGTGGGCACCACCACCGAGGTCTGGCACTTCCTGCGCCTGCTCTACGTGAAGCTGGGCACGCAGCACTGCGTGCACGACGGCGCTGCCGTCATGCCGCAGAGTCCCGAAAGCATCGCCGCCGCCATCCTCACGCGCTACCGAGGCCGCCACATCGGCCTGCTGGCGCCGCTGGTGGTCAACCGCAAGGGCGTCTACACCGAACTGGCCGACTGGGCGCGCCCGCGCGGCTACACCCACCTGCGGGTGGACGGCGAGTTCCTGCCCACCACCGGCTTCCCGCGCATCGACCGTTTCAAGGAACACACCATCGAACTGCCGGTGGCCGACGGCGTGGTGGACCCGGCGAACGAGGCCTGGCTGCGCACCCAGCTGGCCAAGGCACTCGAACTGGGCAAGGGCACGCTGCACCTGCTGACCGATCTCGACGGGCTCGCGCCCGCGCTGGCCGAGGGCCGCTCGACCGCTGGCCTGGGCCGGCTGGAGGTGTTCTCCACCACGCGCGCCTGCCCGACCTGCGGCACCAGCTACCCCGAGCTGGACCCGCGCCTGTTTTCCTACAACAGCAAACACGGCTGGTGCCCCGACTGCGTGGGCACGGGCGTCAAGCTCTCGCGCGAGCAGCGCAAGGCGCTGGACGACTCGGTGCGCGACGACGACCAGAAGGGCCGCGAGCAGAGCTTTGCAGAGCCCGAGGTGGAAGACCTGACCGATGAGGCCTGTCCGAGCTGTGAAGGCACACGCCTGAATGCGCAGGCGCGGGCGGTGCGTTTTGGCGGTATGTCGATCACCGACATCGCGCGCCTGTCCGTCAGCGAAGTGCGGCAGAAGGTTCGTGCGCTCATGGCCGAAGGTGGTCTGAGCCAGCGCGAGGCCGACATCGCGCGCGATCTGCTGCCCGAAATCGAAAGCCGCCTGGCCTTCCTTGAAGAAGTGGGGCTGTCGTATCTGACGCTCGACCGTGGCGCCCCCACGCTCAGCGGCGGCGAGGCGCAGCGCATCCGCCTCGCGGCGCAACTCGGCAGCAACCTGCAGGGCGTGTGTTACGTGCTGGACGAGCCCACCATCGGCCTGCATCCGCGCGACAACCAGATCCTGCTGGACGCGCTGCACAAGCTGGGCGACATGGGCAACACCCTGGTGGTGGTGGAGCACGACGAGGACACCATCCGCCGCGCCGACCACATCATCGACATAGGACCCAGCGCCGGCAAACGCGGCGGCCGCGTGGTGGCGCAAGGCACGGTGGCCGACCTGTCGGCGAGCGAAGACTCGCTGACCGGGCGTTACCTGTTGCACGCGATGAAGCACCCGCTGCAGCCGCGGCGCGCCGTCACCGCCGACGGTGAGCAGCTCGAACTGCGCGGCGCCACCATGCACAACCTGCAGCAGGTGGATGTGACCGTGCCACTCAGGCGCCTGGTGGTGGTCACCGGCGTCAGCGGTTCCGGCAAGTCCACGCTGGCGCGCGACGTGCTGCTCACCAACGTGGCCGAGGCGGTGTCGATGCGCAGCACCTACGCCGGTCGCCAGTCCTGGGACAACGAGGGCGCGCGCCCGGCCTGGACCGGCTGCAGCAAGCTGCTGGGCAGCGAGACCGTGGACCGCGTGCTCGAAGTCGACCAGACACCGATCGGCAAGACGCCGCGCAGCTGCCCGGCCACCTACATCGGTTTCTGGGACACGGTGCGCAAGCTGTTCGCCGACACGCTGGAAGCCAAGGCGCGCGGCTACGGGCCGGGGCGTTTTTCCTTCAACACCGGCGAAGGCCGCTGCCCGGGCTGCGAAGGGCAGGGCATGCGCACCATCGAGATGAGCTTCCTGCCCGACGTGAAGGTGCCCTGCGAGGTCTGCCACGGCGCGCGCTTCAACCCCGAGACCCTGGCCGTCACCTGGAAGGGCAGGAACATCGGCGACGTGCTGCAGATGGCGGTGGACGAGGCGGTGGAGTTCTTTGCCAGCATGCCCGCCATCAGCCACCCGCTGCAGCTGCTCAAGGACGTGGGCCTGGGCTACCTCACGCTGGGCCAGCCCTCGCCCACGCTGTCGGGCGGCGAGGCGCAGCGCATCAAGCTGGTGACCGAACTCAGCAAGGTGCGCGACGAGATCGGCCGCCGCGGCCAGAAGGCGCCGCACACGCTGTACGTGCTGGACGAACCCACGGTGGGCCTGCACATGGCCGACGTGGAGAAGCTGATCCGCGTGTTGCACCGGCTGGTCGACGGCGGCCACAGCGTGGTGGTGATCGAACACGACCTGGACGTGATGGCCGAAGCCGACTGGATCATCGACCTGGGGCCGGAAGGCGGCTCGGGCGGTGGCCGCATCGTGGCGGCGGCGACACCGGAGGACGTGGTGGCGCTCGGCACGCACACTGGCAAGGTGCTCGCGCCGGTGCTGGCGCGCTGATCGGCCCCATCTCTGAACAGCCCGCCCGCAGGGCGGGCGGTGAGGCTCAGGGGCGCCCGGCGCCCGGCACGCTCACGGTGGTGGTCCAGATGGCGGCTTCGCGCGCGGCCTGTCGCGCGTGCTCCAGAAAGTCTGGCGCCACGCAGATGAACAGGGTGCGGCCATCCGGGCCACCGAGCGTGCAGGCGAAGGCGCCCTGGTCCCCGGTCGAAATGCTCTCCAGGATCTCGCCGCCCGGTGCCATGCGCACCACGCGGTGGCCCACGGCGTCGGCGAACCACACCGCGCCCTCGGCGTCCAGCGTGGCGCCGTCGGGCGCCGCCTTGAGCGCACCCAGCACGCTGGGCACGTCGGTCATGGGCGGCAGCGGACCCCAGGCGGCCCAGTCGCGGCGCGGCCCCAGCTGGCCGTCGGGCCGGATGTCGAAGGCCGAAATGCGGTTGCCCATGGTCTCTCCGACGATCAGGGTCCGGCCGTCGGGCGTGATCATGCTGCCGTTGGGGAAGTACAGGCCTTCGGCCGCCACGTGCACCGAACCGTCGGGGTCGACGCGCGCCAGCGTGGCGGTTTGCGGCGTTCCACCGCCCATCAGGTCGAAACCGAAGTTGCCCACGTAGGCGCGGCCCTGAGCGTCCACCACCATGTCGTTGACCGAGCCCCCCGCGATGGCCGACAGGTCCGCGTGCGTGACGAGGCGGCCGTCGGTCTCGCGACGCAACACCTGGCGGTCGCGCATCGAGACCACCAGCAGCCGGCCGTCGGGCAGCCAGCCCATGCCCGAGGGCTGTTGCGGTACGTCGGCGATTTTTTCCACCCGGCCCTGCCCGTCGAGGCGGATGATCTGGTGGGTGTAGAAGTCCGACAGCCACAGGCGGTCGTCGTGCCAGCGCGGGCTTTCAAAGAAGGTGTAGCCCGAGACGAGCACGGAAAAACGCGGATCGAGGCCCATGGTGGTGTCTCCTGAATGTTGTGGTGGAAGGCGCACCATAGACACGCCGCGCAGCCGAGGCAAGCCGCCACCATCGCCTTGGCGACGCCGGTGATTGCGCTACGCTGTGGCCGTGCCGCACCAGGTCATCCACATCCACCCGGCCGCGCCGGCCCAGCCCCCCGAGGGCGCGCCCTGCAACGGCTGCGGTGTCTGCTGCCTGGCCGAGCCCTGTCCGCTGGGGCGGGTGATCTCGCGCAAGCGCCACGGCGCCTGCGATGCGCTGCGCTGGGACGAGGTGCAAGGCCTGTACCGCTGCGGTGCGGTCAGCGATGCTGAGGGTGTGCTCGGCCCGCGCGGGCGCTGGGCGGCGCCGCTGCTGCGCCGGCTGGCCAGGCGCTGGATCGCGGCCGGCATCGGCTGCGACGCGAGCCTGCGCGCTGAAGATTCTTGATATGGATCAAGAACGGCCCACGACGAACTCAAGCGGGCTTCTCACAGGTCGTTACTCCAAGTGAGTGGCAGGGCATTTCGGGTGCATCTGCTGTTACATCCTCCCTTTCCGAGTTCAACATGGCCATTCCTTCTCCTACTCATCCCTGCTGGTCGCGTGCGGCCAGTGGCGGTCTTGCGCGCATCCAGACCTCCAATCTCGCGTTGCAGCTCATGGTCAAACGCCTGGAGCGAAGCACCGATCCCATGCCCCAGAAAGCCAGCGAAATCCAGTCCTTCTTCGCCAAATGGGAGCGCATCCTTTCCGCTGAAATCGATCAGCTCAACCGCATCTGAGGCACACAACATGAACCGTCTGATGACCCTGGCCGAAGCGGCCGAACTGATCCGCTCTGGTGCGGCCCTCACGCTGGCCGGCCCTGAGTCCACGCTGGATGCACTGCCCGCTGGCAACTGGATCGCCGGCACCATTCCCTACTTCATGGACGCCTGCGGCGGCGTGGTTTCCACCGAAGGCAAGGTGTTCGTCACCTCTTTGCCCGTCCCCGGCAAGACCACGCTGGCGCACTACGGCGCGGACCAGCTCAAGTCCATTTTGGGCAATGGACCGGACAACGGTTTCACGGTGGCCGTCGTTCCCGCGGGCAGCGCGGCGCACAAGACCTTTGCGCAGGAGGCGGTCAACGACGCCGACGCCTTCCTCAAACCTACCGTGGGCTGGGTCTCGGGCGTGCACCTGTCGGAGCTGGGGAAGGTCACGCCCAAGGTCTACCTGGGCACCACAGGGCAGAAGTTCGAGGACGGAGTCGTCGTGGCACACGTGGCCCTGCCGGACAGCCAGTTGGCCTCCATCGAGATCGTCAATATCTTCGAGCCCGGCGATGGCGACACCCTGCGATTCACCGACACCTCGTTCGAGGTGGGCGACTGTCTGATCAATGGCGAGAAGACCAATCTGGCCGCCTACGTGCAGGCCAAGGGCCTTGCCGACGGGAAGCTGCCACTGGTGGGCGATTTCGGCGGCGCGCACATCAATGCCTCCATCCAGTCGGTGGACGCCGCGGCCAGCAAGGTGGTGCTCTATGCACCGGTGTTCACCGGCGTGGATTACCGTTTCGCCAAGCCCGTGGCGGACTACGGCGCCAGCTTCCGAGAGCGCCTGGCGGCCTACCCGAGCGAAGGCGTCAGCCTCTCCTGCAATTGCATCTTGAATTTCTTGTTTGGCGGACTGGAAGGCCAGCGCCTCGGCGACCTGTATGGGCCGGTGACCTTTGGGGAGATCGGCTACCAGTTGCTCAACCAGACCCTGGTGGTGCTGCGAATCCAGTAACTTCCGGATGTCGCACGACACGAGCCCCGCCCTGTCGGGGCTTTTTTTGTGGGCAAAGACAGCGGTGACAATGCCCACATGCTGATCTGGCCGATTCCCGCGCTGTTGACTTGGGGGGGCGCCTGGGCGCTGTTCACCGGTCTCTGCGCGGTTGGGTTGAGCCCGGTGGCGGCCTTTGTGGTGGCGCTGCTGGCCGCCGGCCTGGCCGCCTGGACCGGTCGCACGCCCTGGCGGCGCCTGTTCATGCTGGCGGGCTTCCCGCTCTCGCTGCTGGCCAGCGGTGCGGCAGGGGCGGTGCCGGGCTGGGTCTGGCTGCTGCCGCTGGGCCTGTTGCTGGCCCTGTACCCGCTGGGCAGCTGGGGCGACGCGCCGCTGTTCCCCACGCCCGAGAACGCACTGGACGGTCTGGCGCAGAAGGTGCCGCTGCCCGATGGTGCGGCGGTGGTGGACGCAGGCTGTGGGCTCGGCGCCGGCCTGATTGCGCTGCACCGCCAGTATCCGAAGGCGCAGATCCACGGCCTGGAATGGAGCTGGCCGCTGGCCCTGCTGTGCCGGCTGCGCTGCCGCTTTGCGTCGGTGCGCCGCGCCGACATCTGGGCACAGGACTGGTCGGGCTACCGCATGGTCTACCTGTTCCAGCGGCCCGAGAGCATGCCGCGGGCGATGGAGAAGGCCGCCGCCGAGCTGGCGCCCGGTGCCTGGCTGGCCAGCCTGGAGTTCGAGGCCACCGGTTTCAAACCCCAGGCCCGGCTCGAAACCGTCCAGGGCAAACCGGTCTGGCTCTACCAGATGCCCTTGCGTCGGCGCTGATCTGGATCAGTTCACCGTGGCCCGGGTCGGCGTAATATCAGTTGTTGCAAATGTGCGAATGGAGTGTCGCAATGGACTGGACCGGCTGGATCGAACACTACGGAGAGCCCCGTGTGCTGCTGGTGGGCGGCCTGCTCAGCGGGCTGCTGTTCGGCTTTTTTGCGCAGCGCTCGAAGTTCTGCCTGCGCGCGGCGGTCATCGAGTTCTGGCACGGCCGGTTCGGCGAGAAGCTCGCGGTGTGGCTGCTGGCGTTTTCCACCGCGGTGGTGGCGGTGCAGCTGTTCGTGGTGTCGGGTCTGCTCGATGTGGGCACGGCGCGCCAGCTCTCATCCAGGGGCAGCCTCTCGGGCGCGCTGATCGGCGGCCTGATCTTCGGTGTGGGCATGGTCATGACGCGCGGCTGCGCCAGCCGCCTGCTGGTGCTCTCGGCCAACGGCAACCTGCGTGCGCTGCTGTCGGGGCTGATCTTCGCGGTCACGGCGCAAGCCTCTCTGGCTGGCGTGCTGGCGCCCTGGCGCGAAACGATCGCCGGGCTGTGGGTGGTCGATGGCGGGCCGGCGCGCAGCCTGCTGGCCCTGGTCGGCGTGGGGCCGAACGACGGCCTGGCGTTTGGTTCGGTGTGGATGGTGACCGCGGGCTTCTTCGCTTACTACAGCGGCTGGGGCGTATGGAAATGGCTGGGCGGCATCGGCACCGGCCTGGCGGTGGCCCTGGCCTGGTTGTTCACTTACCAGGTGCTGGCGCATTCCTTTGAACCGGTGCAGGTGCAGGGCATGACCTTCAGCGGACCCTCGGCCGAGTGGCTGATGCGCGTGCTGAGCAACCCGGACGAGCCCTGGAACTTCGACCTGGGCCTGATGCCGGGTGTGTTCCTGGGCTCGCTGATCGGTGCGCTGGTGGGGGGCGACTGGAAACTCGAAGGCTTCGGCGGTGGCTACACCATGCCGCGCTACATCGTCGGCGCCGTGCTCATGGGCTTTGGCTCCATGCTGGCCGGCGGTTGCGCGGTGGGCGCGGGCATGACCGGCGGCGCCATCTTCGCGGTCACCGCCTGGCTCACGCTGGCGGGCATGTGGGTCGGCGGCGGCCTGGCCGACCGGGTGCTGGACCGTCCCCGGCCGGCCGCTCCCGCCGAGACACCGTCAGGCGCCGCCGCGGCGCCTTGAACGCAGGCGGCGGTGCTCGCGCCGCAGCAGCCACCAGCCGGGCCCGGCCACGGCCAGCAGCAGCGCCGGGAAGCCGATCACCGGCGCCCAGTCCAGCATGGCAGCGCCCAGCGCGGGCGCCAGCACGCCGCCCAGCGTGTACGACAGCACCAGCACGGCGGTGCTGTTGACCAGGGTGATGCCTTCTTCGCGCGAGCCGATGTCGATCATGGCAAGCGTGTACAGGCTGCCGCCCGCGCCGCCCCAGACGAAGGCCACCGCCGCCGCCAGCCAGGGGGCGCCGGCCACGAAGGGGATCAGCACGGTGGCCAGCAGGGTGATCAGGGCGCAGCCATGCAGGATCAGCGCCCGGGCGCCGTGTTCGCCGCCGTGGCGCTGCTGCAGCGAGGGCCGGTCGGCCGCCATGCCGGCGGGCAGCATCATCAGCGCGCTGCCCAGGCCGCTGGCCGACACCAGCAGCGCCGCCGCTGCCGCCCCCATGCCCAGCGCCAGACCGTAGAGCGGCAGGATGGAGGTCAGGCCGCTTTCGAAGAAGCCACCGACGAAGCCGACCGTCATGATCAGCGGGTGCGCGCGCAGCGCGTGCCAGACACCGTGCAGGCCCACGCGCGCCTCGTGCGCGTCGGCAGCTGGTGGCAGGCGCGGAATCCAGAAGCTGCCCAGCAGGCCCAGCACCAGAAAGCCCAGCACGATCCACAGCGCCACCGGGCTGGTGGGGCCCACCAGCGCGAGCAAGGCCGGGCCGATCACGAAGGTGGTGCCGACCATGGTCTCGAACAGACCCACCATGCGCCCTCGCTGATGGGGTGGCGCGAACTCGGCCACCACCGCCTCGGCCAGCACCCAGCGCAGGCCGGAGGCGGCGCCGGCGATGAACTCGCAGGCGAACCAGACCGGCAGGGCGTCGGTGAGCAGGAAGCCGGTGGTGGAGACCACGGGTATGAGCGCCGACAGCCACAGCGTGGGCCGCCGGCCCAGTCGCTGGGTGATGGCCGAGGCGAACGGTGTCATGAAGAACACGCCCACCCAGCCGCTGGCCGCGAACAGCCCCGCCAGCGCGGTGGACTCGCCGCCGTCCTTGAGCTGCAGCAGCAGCCAGGGCATGAGCATGAAGTAGCCCACCAGTTCGCAGAAGGTGGCGACGAAGATGGCCCAGAGCCCTCGACGGGCCAGCGCGGGTGGCGCGGTCGTTGAGGCTGTGGACAGCGGTGGCTGCAGCGGGCCGCTCATGCGCCGGCGCCTTCCTGGCGCGCCAACAGTAGCGTGTGGGCCACCTCGGCAAAGCCGGCGCCGCGTTCGCACTGAGTCACATAGCGCGGACGCTGCGCCAGCTTGTCCCAGAAGCGCGCGACGTTGGCCACGCCCACGCTGTGCGGGAAGTGGCCGAACATGAGCGCGTCGTTGGTCGAGTCGCCGACATAGACCCAGCGGTCGAGTTCGGCGTCGAGGGCGCGGCCCAGCCGCTGGCGCACGATCCAGCGCGCGCCTTCGAGCTTGTGGTGCTCGCCGATCCAGCCGTTGATGTGGATGGAGCTGACGGTGGCGTTCAGGCCGCCTTCGCGCATCAGCGCCACCACGCGCTGGATGTCGACCTCGTGCAGTTGGGCGAACTCGCTGTGGTCGATGGCGATGTCGGTCTCGCGCCCCGGGCTGTCCTGGGACAGGCGGGCGTGCGGCAGCTCGGCCAGCACCCGCTGCGCCACCGCCTGCAGGCGGGCGAAGTTGGCGCTGCGGGTGGCCTCGTCCTGCAGCCAGTCCTTCTGCAGCGAACCGTCGGCGCCGCGCCAGAGCGCCACCGCACCGTTCTCCGCCACGATGGCGTCCACCGGCCAGGCCAGTGCAAACGGCTCGCTCCAGCCCGCGGGCCGCCCGGTGATGGCGAACACCGGCAGGCCCGCGGCGCGCAGGGCCGCCAGCGCGGCCAGCGCGTCGGGCGTGATGGCGCCGTCGGTGGTCAGGGTGTCGTCGATGTCGGTCAGCACGCCGTGAATGCGCGCGCGCTCGGCCAGCGGCCAGTCGGAAAGCAGGGAATGGGTCATAAAGGCCCGCCAGTTTCGCAGATGCCCAAAATCGGCGCCTGCGGTAGAATTGCGGCCATCCGAGGAGCGTTGCAGCGCACCCCCGACCCCCGGTCGGCGCGGTTCGTGAGGCTCGGACATCCATGCAACGACGCTCATCCACTTCTGCGGTGCGATGGGCTTTTTTTTGCCCTCTTGTCGCCCGTGAAGTGGTTCATCAACCTTCAATGGAGCGAACCATGAACGCACGCATTCCCGCCGTCGCCACCGACTGCGTCATCGCCGACATCGGCCTGGCCGACTGGGGCCGCAAAGAAATCCGCATCGCCGAAACCGAGATGCCTGGCCTGATGGCCATCCGCGAAGAGTTCGCCAAGGCGCAACCGCTCAAGGGCGCGCGCATCACCGGCTCGCTGCACATGACCATCCAGACAGCGGTGCTGATCGAGACCCTCAAGGCCCTGGGCGCCGACGTGCGCTGGGCTTCGTGCAACATCTTCTCCACCCAGGACCACGCCGCTGCCGCCATCGCCGCCGCCGGTACGCCGGTGTTTGCCGTCAAGGGCGAGACCCTGGTCGACTACTGGGACTACACCCACCGCATCTTCGACTTCGGCCCCAAGGGCAGCGAAGGCGAAGGCCCGAACATGATCCTGGACGACGGCGGTGACGCCACGCTGCTGATGCACCTGGGCAAGCGCGCCGAGAAGGACCTGTCGGTGCTGGCCAACCCCGGCAGCGAGGAAGAGCGCATCCTGTTCGCCGCCATCAAGGCCAAGCTGGCCGAGGACGGCACCTGGTACAGCCGCAAGAGCGCGCAGATCCTGGGCGTGACCGAAGAGACCACCACCGGGGTGCACCGCCTCAAGGAAATGTCGGCCAAGGGCACGCTGATGTTCCGTGCCATCAACGTGAACGACTCGGTGACCAAGTCCAAGTTCGACAACCTGTACGGCTGCCGCGAATCGCTGGTGGACGGCATCAAGCGCGCCACCGACGTGATGATCGCCGGCAAGGTCGCTGTGGTGGCCGGTTACGGTGACGTGGGCAAGGGCTCGGCCCAGGCCCTGCGCGCCCTGAGCGCCCAGGTGTGGGTGACCGAGATCGACCCCATCAACGCCCTGCAGGCCGCGATGGAAGGTTTCAAGGTCGTCACCATGGAATGGGCGGCCGACAAGGCCGACATCTTCGTGACCACCACCGGCAACCGCGACGTGATCACCTACGAGCACATGGCCGCGATGAAGGACCAGTCCATTGTCTGCAACATCGGCCACTTCGACAACGAGATCCAGGTCGCCAAGCTGGAAGAGAAGTGCCAGTGGGAAGAGATCAAGCCTCAGGTCGATCACGTGATCTTCCCGGACGGCAAGCGCATCATCCTGCTGGCCAAGGGCCGTCTGGTGAACCTGGGTTGCGGCACGGGCCACCCCAGCTTCGTGATGTCCAACTCGTTTGCCAACCAGACCATCGCGCAGATCGAGCTGTTCACCCACCCCGAGGGCTACGACGTGGGCAAGGTCTATGTGCTGCCCAAGCACCTGGACGAGAAGGTCGCACGCCTGCACCTGAAAAAGGTCGGCGCCATGCTGACCGAGCTGAGCGACGAGCAGGCCGCCTACATCGGCGTGCCGAAGAACGGCCCGTACAAGCCGGACACCTATCGGTACTGATCGCCGATGCGCGCTGACCAGTTGCTCGTCGAGCGAGGGCTGGCCGCGTCGCGTTCGCAGGCCCAGCGGCTGATCGCCGCGGGCGTGCGCTGGCGGCTGCCGGGCGGCGACTGGAAGGCCGTGGTCAAGAACGGCGAGGAGCTGCGCGAGACCGCGGAGCTGCAGCTGCTGGACACGGCCGAGTCGCGTTTCGTCTCGCGTGGTGGTCTCAAGCTCGACGGCGCGCTCGCGCATTGCGGCATCGACGTGACCGGCCTGCGTTGCCTCGACGTAGGGCAGAGCAGCGGTGGTTTCACCGACTGTCTTCTGCAGCACGGCGCCACGAAGGTGGTGGGCGTGGACGTGGGCCAGGGCCAGCTGCACCCGCGGCTGCGCAGCGACCCGCGTGTGGTCTGCATCGAGAAGTGCAACGCGCGCGAGCTGACGGCGCAGCAGCTGGTGACCGAGGGCGGCGAGGCGGCGGCCGCGCCCTTCGACCTGGTCGTCGGCGACCTGTCCTTCATATCGCAGACCCTGGTGTGGCCGGCCCTCGTGCCGCTGTTGCGGCGCGACGGCAAAGGCCTGCTGATGCTGGTCAAGCCGCAGTTCGAACTGCAGCCCGAGCACATCGGCAAGGGCGGGCTGGTGAAAAGCACCGCGAGCTATCCGCTCGTGCAACAACGCATCGCACAGGCCTGCGAGAGCAACGGCCTGCGCCTGCGGGACTATTTTGAAAGCGCCATCACCGGCGGTGATGGCAACCGGGAGTTCTTCGTATGGGCCTGCCCCTGAGTTTTGAATTCTTTCCGCCCAAGACGCCCGAGGGCGCCGAGAAGCTGCGCGTGGTGCGCCAGAAGCTGTACGCGCTGCAGCCCGAGTTCTGTTCGGTGACCTATGGCGCCGGTGGCTCCACCCAGAAGGGCACCTTCGACACCGTGCAGGAAATCCTGGCCGAAGGCGTGGACGCGGCCTCGCACTTCTCGTGCATCGGCGCCACCAAGGCCGGCGTGCGCGAGCAGCTGGCCACGCTCAAGGCCATGGGTGTGCGGCGCCTGGTGGCGCTGCGCGGCGACCTGCCCAGCGGCTACGGCCTGGGCGGCGAATTCCAGCATGCGAGCGATCTGGTGGCCTTCATCCGCGAGGAGACCGGGCGCGACTTCCACATCGAGGTGGCCGCCTACCCCGAGATCCACCCGCAGGCCAAGTCGCCCGAGGCCGACCTGCAGGCGTATGTGACCAAGGTGAAGGCGGGGGCCGACTCGGCTATCACGCAGTACTTCTACAGCGCCGACGCCTATTTCCGTTTCGTGGACGAGGCGCGCCGCCGCGGTGCCGATGTGCCGGTGGTGCCCGGGATCATGCCCATCACCAGTTCCTCGCAGCTGCTGCGGTTCTCGGACGCCTGCGGCGCCGAGATCCCGCGCTGGATCCGGCTGCGCCTGCAGGCCTTCGGCGACGACATCGATTCCATCAAGGCCTTCGGGCTGGACGTGGTGACCGACCTGTGCGAGCGGCTGCGCAGCGCCGGTGTGCCCGCGCTGCACTTTTACACCATGAACCAGAGCGTGGCGACGCTGGAGATCGTGCGGCGGCTGGCGGGGCAACAGCCTCACCACTGACACCCGCCAAGACCGTTCATGTGGCCCCTGGATCAGGGGAAAATTGGCCCGTGGGTGTAAGAAGATAATACCCATTGCTTGAGGGCCGGCGATGCCGACGCCCCTTCAGCGCCGACTTCATCCAGGGGCCCCACATGAAAAACAAGCCAGCACATTCTTCCCAGTCCGGCAACGCGCGCGCCAGGCGCCGCGATCTTCGTCAGGCAGCCACCGGGCTCGCCACAGCCTCCGTCCTGGCGGTGGGTCTGCCAGCCACGACCGCGCTGGCCGGCACCGGTTCGTGTGTCGGGTCGGGTGCGATCACGGTGGCGGATGCTCGTGTCGGTGAATGCCAGCTGCAAACCGGAGACTCGCTTTCGGTCACCGGCACAGGCAGCATCACCGGCGACGGAGGAAGTACGGTCGTGGGAGTGCGGGTCGAGGCAGGGAACACTGGCATTCAAATCATCAACGACGGCGACATCATCGGCAACCCGTCCGACGGCTTGTGGAATGCCGGGACGATCACCGAAGTCACCAACCGCGGTCGCATCGGCGCGGGGCCGTTTGCCCTGGGCGTGTACAGCACCGGCACGATCAACGTCCTGAACAACGAGGCGGGCGCCGAGATCCAGGCCGGGACAGGAAGCATCAACGCCATTGAGTCGTACGGCACGCTTGGCACACTCAACAATGCGGGGCACATTCTGGGCGGGATCCGGACCGGCAACACCACGCTGAATCTGAGCGGTAGCGCGGCGCGCATCACGGGGCCGGTCAATGTTGTGGGCACGAACGGCTCCGTCAATGTTGTGTCTGGCGCTGTCTTCACCACCGAAAACACCTTCAGGTCCAACGTGTTCCGCATCCAGTCGGGCGCACGCCTGGTGATCGGGTCCTCTTTCCATGTCATCCAGGCCTTCTCCCTCACGTCGGACGCTTTCAGCAACGCTGGCACCCTGCATGTGCCGGAGGGCGTCCACGCCCAGATCACAGGCCACTACACCCAGTCCGGGGCCCTGCGCCTGGGGGTCAGCAGTTCTTCCAGTTTCGGGCGTCTGACAGTGTCTGGCGACGTGAACCTGCAGCCCAGCGCCACGTTCGTGATGGATGTCAATGGCACGAACACCCTGGCCGCAGGCGACACGCTGGAGGGGGTACTGACCGCCGGAGGCACTCTGACCAACGCCGCTTCGGCCACGAATGTGTCTGACAACAGCGCCTTGTTCAACTTCCGGTCGCAGACCAGTGGCAACCAGGTGAACCTGCTTGTCGATGCCGCGGGCGCGCCCCCGCCTCCTGCGCCTCCCCCGGCTCCAGCACCCGCACCTGCGCCCTCTCCGGGTGGCGGTGGCGCGGCGCCCGAGCCCACGCCTGCGCCTGCGCCCCCCACCCCCGGGCGGGGCATCGTGCCGGCGACCATCCAGGCGGGCCTGATCAACGGGGTGCCGACCGCCCAGGTGCTGGATGGCTACATCCGCGGCGGTCGCACGGGCACCGACTGGGATGCCGTGGTGACGGCCCTGGGACGACTGCCCGACGATGCATCGGTGGCGCGGGCCGTGGGACAGGCCATGCCCTCCATGCATGGCAACGCGGCCCAGGCCCTGCTGGCGCATGTGTCGAGCACCGGCTCGGCCGTGGTCGGGCAGCAGGCCGGTAGCGGGTCCGATGGGGCCGCAGCGAAGTCCGGCACGGGTCTCTGGGTCCAGCCGTTGAACCACCGGGTTGATCAGGACCGCTACCGCCAGGCCAGCGGCTACCGGGTGCGCACACAAGGTCTGGCGGGCGGTTACCAAGCCTCGATGGTGTCCGGCAGCACCCTGGGCTTCGGACTGGCTTACCTGGATGGCCGCGTGGAAGGCCGTGACTTCGCGCAGGCGCACCGCAGCGACCTGGAAAGTGTCCAGCTGCTGGGCTACGGTTCCTACGATCTCTCCGCATGGCGCCTGCAATGGCAGGCCGACGCCACGCGCAGCTCGGTCAAGTCCGCGCGCAACCTGGGGTTCATCGGGCGGTCGGCCAAGGCCAGCTACCGCGGCCATGCCTCGCACCTGGGGCTGAGCATGGGGCGCCCCATGACCGTGGCCACGACCTCGGTCACCCCGTCGGTCGGTCTCGACTGGCGCCGCGCGCGCAGCAACGCCTACACCGAAACAGGGGCCGGGGCGCTCGACCTGCGGGTCGCCGCCCAGAAGGCGGAGGAACTGGTCGCCAAGCTGGGCGTGGAGGCGCGCCATCCGCTGGGTGCGCAGAGCCATCTGCTGGCGCAGGCCGCCGTGGGGTACGACCTGTCCGGCGGTCGCGACAGCACATCGGCCCAGTTCGTCGGGGGTGGCCCGGTATTTTCGACCCCGGGATCGGAGCAGCGGCGCGTCCTGGCCGAGCTGGGGCTGGGGCTGGTCCACAAGGCCGGCGATGCCCTGGAAATGCGCGTGCACTACGACCTGAGTCTGCGCGGGAAGATGACCGACCAGGGCGTCAGCCTGCGTCTGGACTGGCGCTTTTGAAGCGCTTCGCCCGGCGCTTCGCGCCGTCCTCGCTGCTGGCTGTGTGGGTGGCGGTGCTGGCGGGCTGTGCCGCGTCGCCCGCCGGTCCGGCGCCGGCCGGGGCCGCCGACGGACCGTTGCCTGTGGCCGCACCGGCGGCGTCTGATGCACCGTCCGTTCCCCCGACCCGCAGCGCCGACACCGTGGCGGAGCCCGCCGGGTCTACAGCCGCCGAACGGTCCGCTGACGGGGCTCGCAGCGCGGCCGAGTCCCGTAACTCCGCGGGCGTTCTCGAAAAGGGTCTGGCGTCCTGGTATGGCAGCAAGTTCCACGGCCGCCGCACCGCCAGCGGCGAACGCTACGACCGCCATGCCTTCACTGCCGCCCACAGGACGCTGCCCTTCGGCTCCCGCGTGCGCGTGCGCAGCGTGGTCTCGGGCAAGGAGGTGGTGGTCCGCATCAACGACCGCGGCCCTTTCAAGCGCTCGCGCGTCATCGATCTGAGCCAGGCGGCGTTCAGCGCGCTGGGGCTGCAGGGGCGCGGGGTGACCCAGGTCGAGTTGCTGCCAGAATGACCGGCTGTTCATCCAACACCCCAAGGAGACCCTCATGAAACTCGAAACCCTCGCCGTGCACGGCGGCTACACGCCCGACCCCACCACCAAGGCCGTCGCGGTGCCGATCTACCAGACGGTGGCCTACGCCTTCGATAACACCCAGCACGGTGCCGACCTGTTCGACCTCAAGGTCGCGGGCAACATCTACAGCCGCATCATGAACCCCACCAACGGGGTGCTGGAGGCCCGCCTCGCGGCGCTGGAAGGCGGCATCGGCGCGCTGGCCGTGGCCTCTGGCATGGCGGCCATCACCTACGCGATCCAGACCATCGCCGAGGCGGGCGACAACATCGTCTCGGCCTCGACGCTGTACGGCGGCACCTACAACCTGTTCGCCCACACCTTCCCGCAGCAGGGCATCACGGTGCGTTTCGCCGACCCGCGCGACCCGGCGGCGTTTGCGGCCCTGATCGACGAACGCACCAAGGCCATCTACTGTGAGTCGGTGGGCAACCCGCTGGGCAACGTGACCGACATCGGCGCGCTGGCCAAGGTGGCGCACGCGGCCGGCGTGCCGCTGATCGTGGACAACACCGTGACCAGCCCCTACCTGTGCCGTCCGTTCGAACACGGCGCGGACATCGTGGTGCACTCGCTGACCAAGTACCTGGGTGGCCACGGCACCAGCATCGGCGGCGCCATCGTCGACAGCGGCAAGTTCCCCTGGGCCGAGCACAAGGCGCGTTTCAAGCGCCTGAACGAACCCGATGTGAGCTACCACGGTGTGGTCTACACCGAGGCGCCTGGCCCGGCCGCCTACATCGCCCGCGCCCGCGTGGTGCCGCTGCGCAACATGGGCGCAGCGCTCTCGCCGATGAACGCGTTCCAGATCCTGCAGGGCATCGAGACGCTGGCGCTTCGCATGGACCGCATCTGCGAGAACGCCGTCAAGGTGGCCCAGCACCTGCAGAACCACGCCAAGGTGGGCTGGGTCAACTATGCCGGCCTGCCCGACCACAAGGACCACGGGCTGGTGAAGCAGTACATGGGCGGCCGCGCCTCCGGCATCATCAGTTTCGGCCTGAAGTCCGACGACGCGATTGCCGCTGGCGCGCGTTTCCAGGACGCACTGCAGCTGTTCACCCGCCTGGTCAACATCGGCGACGCCAAGTCGCTCGCCTGCCACCCGGCGTCGACCACGCACCGCCAGCTCAACCCCGACGAGCTGAAGAAGGCGGGGGTCAGCACCGACATGGTCCGCCTGTCGATCGGCATCGAGCACATCGACGACCTGATCGCCGATCTGGAGCAGGCGCTGGCGAAGGTGTGAGGGGCGGCGCCCGATGCGTGCGCTGAAGGTGGTGCTGGTGCGGGTGTTGTCGGCGGTGGCGCTGCTCTATCTGGCCGGCTGTGGGGCGCTGTACGGGTGGCAGCGCTCCATGCTCTACCACCCTCAGCCGGCGCGGCATGCGGGCGAATCGCTGGCGCTGCCGGTGGACGGGGCCAACCTTCAGATCAGTGCGCGCACACGACCCGGCGCGCCCGCCCTGCTGTATTTCGGCGGCAACGCCGAAGACGTCTCGACCACCATCCCGCAACTGATGCGCCTGTTTCCGGACCATGCGCTGTACGGTCTGCACTACCGCGGGTTCGGGCGGAGCACGGGTGAGCCCAGCGAGTCTGCCTTGCACGCCGATGCCCGCGCGCTGTACGAGCATGTGCGGCGCGGGCATCCCGACATCAAAGTGGTGGGGCGCAGCCTGGGCAGCGGCGTGGCCGTGCGCCTGGCCAGCGAGACGGCCGTGACCAGGCTGGTGCTGATCACGCCTTACGACAGCATCGAGAACGTCGCGGTCGAGCAGTTCCCCTGGTGGCCCGTGCGCTGGCTGATCCGCGACCGTTTCGACTCCGCCGCCCTGGCGGCGCGCATCGATGTGCCGACGACCCTGATCGCGGCCGAGCACGACACCCTGATCCGGCTGGAGCGCACGGCCGCGCTGATGGCGCGCTTTGGGCCCGGTGTGGCGCGTCTGGTGGTCATTCCGGGCGTGGGGCACAACGACATCAGTGCCAGCCCGCGCTACGCGCAGGCCTTGGTCGACGCCGCCCGCTGAGGGCGACGACCGCAACAGCCGCTTCGGCACCTGTGTCAGCGGGCCGGTCCTTGCATCGGTTTGATCTGGGTCAACCGCCTGCTCGGAAGCGGCGCATCGCATGCGTCGCTGCCCCAATCCCTTGACATGACTCAATCGGCAGACCAGGCCGGGCGACTCCAATGCCCGCGCGGGAATGTTCCCGTGACGAGGAAGAAGTTGATCATGTCGAAGAAGCACATCATTGCCATCGCTGCCCTCTCCGCCCTGGTGGCCGGCCCCGTGCAGGCCCAGGACCTCAAGGCAGGCGACCTGCTGGTCCGTGCCCGCGCCGTGCACCTGAACAGCGCCAACAAGGACAGCACCGGCCTGGACCTGTCCGTGAACAACAAGTGGCTGCCAGAAGTGGACTTCACCTACTTCATGAGCCCCAACCTGGCCGCCGAGCTGATCCTGACCGTGCCGCAGAAGCACACCCTGTCGGCCGGTAGCGCCGAGATCGGCAGCCTCAAGCACCTGCCGCCGACCCTGAGCCTCCAGTACCACTTCCCGGCCGGCCCGGTGAAGCCCTATGTGGGCGCGGGCCTGAACTACACCCGCTTCAGTTCGGTGAACCTGCCGGCGGGCGTGGACATCAAGCGCAACAGCGTGGGTGCATCGCTGCAGGCGGGCGTCGACATTCCCGTGGGCAAGGATCTTTACCTGAACTTTGACGTGAAGAAGGTCTTCATCAGCACCAAGGTCTCGGCCGGTGGCAGCGAAATCGGCAAGTTCAAGGTCGACCCGGTGCTCGTGGGCGTGGGCCTGGGCTGGAAATTCTGATTCAGCGCTCGTCGTAGCTGACCACCAGGGTGCTGGTGGTCGGCCGGGCCTGGCAGGAGAGCACGAAGCCCTTCTCGGTTTCCCAGGGTTCGAGCGTGAAGTTCTTGTCCATTGTCACCGCGCCTTCCATCACCTTGGCGCGGCAGGTGCAGCACACACCGCCCCGGCACGACCAGGGCAGGTCCAGCCCGGCGTTGAGGGCCACGTCGAGCACGTGCTCGTCCTTGCCCATGCGCAGCTGGTGCGGCTTGCCGTCGAGCACCACGGTCAGCGCCACCTCGCCGTCGGTGCGCACGGCCGGGTGACCGAGCACGGCGGCCTGGCGCTGGCCAGCAGGCAGCGCTTCCAGCGTCGGTGAAGTGAAGCGTTCGGTGTGGATGCGGTCGGGTCGCACGCCGGCGTCCAGCAGCGCCTTCTCAGTGGCTTCGATCATGGCCTCTGGGCCACACACAAAGACCTCGTCCATGCTGCCGACCGGCAGCAGCGCGGCGATGATCTCGCGCACCTTGTCGCCGTCGATGCGGCCTTCGAGCAGGGGCACTTCCTGCGCCTGGCGCGAGAGCACGTGGACCAGCGTGAGTCGGCCGGGGTAACGGTCCTTGAGGTCCTGCAGTGCCTCGTTGAACATCACGCTGGCCATGCGGCGGTTGCCGTAGACCAGGGTGAACTTGGCGTCGGGCGATTCCTCCAGCGTGCTGGCCATGATGGACAGGATGGGCGTGATGCCCGAGCCCGCTGCAAAACCCACGCGGTGGATGGCGCGCGGCTTGTGCACGGTGAAGCGGCCGTCCGGCGGCATCACTCGCAGCGTGTCGCCCGCCTTGAGTTGTGTGGCCGCCCAGTTGGAGAACACACCGCCCTCGACGGGCCGGATGCCCAGCGTGACCTCGCCATGTTTCACCAGCCGGCTGCGCGGGCTGCTGATGGAATAGCTGCGCCGCACGTCCTGGCCACCGATGTCGGCTCGCAAGGTGAGGAACTGGCCCGGTTCGAAGGCGAAGGTCTCGCGCAGCGCGTCGGGGATGACCAGCGACACGGCGACGGCACCAGCCGCCTCGGGGTCGACGCGGGCAACGGTGAGGTCGTGGAAGCGGGGGGCGGCGGTGCTCATGGTGTGTTCAGTACGGCTTGAAGTAGTCGAAGGGTTCCAGGCAGTCCAGGCAGCGGTACATCGCCTTGCAGGCCGTGGAGCCGAACGGTGCGGTCTGTGTGGTGTTGTGCGATCCGCATTGCGGGCAGGGCACGTCGACCGGGCGGGCGGCGTGGCGACTGAACTGCAGCACGCCGGTGTCGGCGTTGGGCGTGCTGCCGCACTGCGGTGGCGCGATGCCGTAGGCGCGCAGCTTCTCTTTCGCCGCCTCGCTCATCCAGTCGGTGGTCCAGGCGGGCGAAAGCTGCGTCACCACGCGGCCGGGCAGGCCGGCCTCGCGCAGCGCGGCGACGATGTCGTCCTCGATCTGGCCCATGGCCGGGCAGCCGCTGTAGGTGGGCGTGATGACCACCTCGGGCACGCCATCGGCGCCCGAGCGGATCTCGCGCAGGATGCCCAGCTCGCCCAGGCTGATGACCGGAATCTCCGGGTCGGCCAGGTGGGCGACGGCCTGGGCGAGCGTCTGCAGGGACGATTCGGCGGTCACGCCCATGGTGTTCACCAGACCGCGGTCGGGTGCGCGCGCGCCAGGCTCTGCATCTCGGCCAGCAGAAAACCAAGGTGCTCGGAATGCACGCCCACGTGGCCTTGGGCCACGTAGCCTTCGTGTGGCTGGTCGTGGCGGGTCAGCGTGGCCTCGGCCAGGGTTTCGTTCACCAGTGTGTTCCAGGGATCGCGCAGTGTTGTGATGTCCACGCCGGTGCCGTCCTGTGCCGCGGCGCGCTCGGTCGGGCCGGGTTGCCAGAAGGCTTCGCAGTAGGGCAGCAGGTGGTCGACAGCGGCCTGGGCGCGCCGGTGGGACTCTTCCGTGCCGTCACCGAAGCGCACCAGCCAGTCGCTGGCGTGCTGCAGGTGGTAGCGCACCTCCTTGAGCGATTTGGCCGCGATGCCGGCCAGCTGCTCGTCTTTGGATGCGCGCAGTCCGTCCCAGAGCAGCACCATCAGGGCACTGACCAGGAAGTTGCGCGCGATGGTCACCGCGTAGTCGCGCTCGCTGACCGCGTAGCCGACCAGCGGGCCGTGGTGCGGCAGCTCCATCAGCGTGTGGCAACGGAACTCGGCGGTGTCGCGGAAGTAGGCGAGTGTGTCCTCGGTCACGCGACCGTCCTGCCGCGCGCCTTGCAGGTGCGCGAAGCGCTGCGACAGCGCGCCGTCGCCGTTGATCAGGTCGGCCGCGTGCTGGTAGAGCAGGCGCGCCTGGCCGATCAGGTCCAGGCTGTTGTTGGCCAGGGCCAGGTCCTCTTCGAGGATGGGCCCGTGGCCGCACCACTCGGCGTTGCGCTGGCCCAGCACCAGGGCGTTGTCGGCCAGGTGCAGCAGGTAGTCAACGGGCGCCTTCATCACATGTGCCCCACTTTGTCCGGGATCTCGTAGAAGGTCGGGTGGCGGTAGACCTTGTCGGCCGCCGGGTCGAAGAAGCTGTCCTTGCTGTCAGGTTCGCTGGCGGTGATGGCGGTCGACGGCATGACCCAGATGCTCACGCCCTCCTGGCGCCGCGTGTAGACGTCGCGCGCCATCTGCAGTGCGTGGCGGGCATCGCTGGCGTGCAGGCTGCCGCAGTGCTTGTGCTCCAGGCCCTGCTTGCTGCGGACGAAGACCTCCCAGAGAGGCCATTCCTTCAATGCCGGTGCTGCGGTGCTCATGCGGCCTCCTTCTGTTGACGTTGCTGCTGCTTGCGGGCGTGGGCGAGGGCGGCCTCGCGCACCCAGGCGCCCTGTTCGTGTGCCTTGACGCGGGTGGCCAGGCGCTCCTTGTTCATCGGGCCGTTGCCGTTCACGGTGGCCCAGAACTCGTCCCAGTCGATCGCGCCGTAGTCCCAGTGGCCGCGTTCTTCGTTCCACTTCAGGTCGGGATCGGGCAGGGTCACGCCCAGCACCTCGGCCTGCGGCACCGTGGCGTCGACGAACTTCTGGCGCAGGTCGTCGTTGCTGATGCGCTTGATGCCCCATCGCATGCCCTGCACGCTGTTGGGGCTGTCGGCATCGGGCGGACCGAACATGGCCAGGCACTTCCACCAGTAGCGGTTCACCGCGTCCTGCACCATGGCCTTCTGTTCGGCGGTGCCTTGCATCATCACCAGCAGGGCCTCGTAGCCCTGGCGCTGGTGGAAGCTCTCTTCCTTGCAGACGCGGATCATGGCGCGCGCATAGGGGCCATAGCTGCAGCGGCACAGCGGGATCTGGTTCATGATCGCCGCGCCGTCCACCAGCCAGCCGATCACGCCCACGTCCGCCCAGTTGAGCGTCGGGTAATTGAAGATGGAGCTGTACTTGGCCTTGCCCGTGTGCAGCGCGTCCAGCATCTGGTCGCGGCTGGTGCCCAGGGTTTCGGCGGCGCTGTAGAGGTAGAGCCCGTGGCCGCCTTCGTCCTGCACCTTGGCGATCAGGATGGCCTTGCGCTTGAGGCTCGGCGCTCTACTGATCCAGTTGCCCTCGGGCAGCATGCCCACGATTTCACTGTGGGCGTGCTGGCTGATCTGGCGCACCAGGGTCTTGCGGTAGGCCTCGGGCATCCAGTCGCGCGGTTCGACCTTGCCGTCGGCGTCGATCACGGTGTCGAAATGCGCCTGGAGCGCGGCGTCTTCGGCGCGGATGGGCGTCGCCCCGGCCTTGGGTGCTCCCTTGGCGTCGCCGTCGGCGACGGAAAAAGATTGGGTGTACATGCGCGTCTCCTGCACCCGCCAAGCGGGGTGGATGCGCAGTATAGGTAGTTAACCGACCGATCGGTTGGTTAATTCGTCGGATGCGGATCGGGATTTACCCGTGGCCCCGTTTCCCGGGCTTCAGGCGCCGCCCGCTTCCACGGTCTGCGCCTGGCCGCGGCCACGTCCCAGCAGCGTCACCAGCAGCGGCAATGTGGCCTGCAGTTCTGCCTTCAGCGTGTGCGGCGGGTTGACCACGAACATGCCGCTGGCGGTCAGACCCGGCCGCTCGCCGAGGGCCAGCGGGCCGTGGCTGATGTTCAGCGTGGCATGCAACCAGGGGCGTTTGGCGTGGTTGCACAGGGTCTTGAGCTTGCGCGGCAGGTCGTGCGCCTCGGCCCGGGGAATGATCGGGTACCAGACCAGATAGGTGCCGGTTGGAAAGCGCTTGATGCACTCCTGTATGCAGGCACTCACTTTTGCGTAGTCGCTCTTGATCTCGTAGCTTGGGTCGATCAGCACCAGCGCGCGCTTGGAGCCCGACACCGATGGCGGGGGAGGCAGCAGGGGTTTGAGGCCCTCGAAACCGTCCTGCAGTGCGACCGCGATCTGGCGTCCGGCTTCAAGCTGGGCGATGTTGGCGTTCAGCGTGCGGCTGTCGGTCGGGTGCAGTTCGAACAGCTTGAGCCGGTCGCGCGACTCGGTCCGCATCAGGGTCTGCATCACGAAGGGCGAGCCCGGGTAGACACGCAGCTGTCCGTCCGGGTTGAAGCCTGCGATGAGGTCGAGGTAGTCGTCGAGCGCCGCGGTGGACGCGGGAGGCGTGCCGGTGGCGGGCCGCATTGCTGCCATCAGCTTCACGATGCCGTCTGCGGCCTCTCCGCCTTTTTCGGCGTAGTCGCCATCCAGCCGGTACAGGCCGGCGCCGGCGTGGGTATCGACCAGGGTGATGCCCGCCTCCTTCTTCATCAGGTGGCGCAGGGTGGCCATCAGGGTGATGTGTTTGAGCACGTCGGCATGGTTGCCGGCATGGAAGGCGTGGCGGTAACTGAACATCGGGCGATGGTAGCGCCGGCCGGCCTGTTGCGGGCCCGGTTTGCCAGCCGGTGGTGAAAAATCGTACAATGCTCGGCTTCGCAGCGATTTCGTGGCCCCGCGACGAAGCCATCAACACCACCTAAGAGCGTTCCGTCAGAGAACGACCGACCGTGGAAAAGGGTCCGCCAAACCAACTCGCAAGAGAAAACTCATGACCAAAACGTTCAGCGCCAAGCCCGCTGACGTGAAGCACGAGTGGTTTGTGATTGACGCAACCGACAAGGTTCTCGGACGGGTCGCCAGTGAAGTGGCCCTCCGTCTGCGCGGCAAACACAAGGCCATTTACACGCCTCACGTCGACACCGGTGACTTCATCGTCATCATCAACGCCGCCAAGCTGCGTGTGACCGGTACCAAGAACACCGACAAGATGTACTACCGTCACTCGGGCTTCCCGGGCGGTATCTACGCCACCAGCTTCCGTGACATGCAGGCCAAGCACCCTGGCCGCGCACTCGAGAAGGCCGTCAAGGGCATGCTGCCCAAGGGTCCTCTTGGCTACGCCATGATCAAGAAGCTCAAGGTGTACGGCGGCGCCGAGCACCCGCACACCGCCCAACAGCCGCAAGTGCTGGACATCTGAGGAGCCGACGATGATTGGTGAATGGAACAATGGCACCGGCCGTCGCAAATCCAGCGTCGCCCGAGTTTTTCTGAAAAAAGGCACCGGCAAGATCACGGTCAACGGCAAGGACATCGAACAGTACTTCGGCCGCCAGACCTCGATCATGATCGCCAAGCAGCCCTTGCTGCTGACGAACAACGCCGAGACGTTTGATATCCAGGTGAACGTGCACGGTGGTGGCGAATCCGGCCAGGCCGGCGCTGTCCGCCATGGCATCACCCGCGCGCTGATCGACTACGACACCGCACTGAAGTCCGAGCTGTCCAACGCCGGCTTCGTGACCCGCGATGCCCGTGAGGTCGAGCGCAAGAAGGTCGGTCTGCGTTCTGCACGCCGCGCCAAGCAGTTCAGCAAGCGTTAACACGCCGCTCACTGCCGCAACAACCGCCTTCAAGCTCGTCTTGGGGCGGTTTTTGTTTTTTGTGACCATCCGTTTCCTGAAAGGACCTGTCCGATGAGGTTGCGCCTTCTGCGCAGACGGTTGACGGTCAGTGCCCCCCGCATGGCCATACGCAGCGCCACACCCTGGCCGCTGCGATGGTTGCTGGCGGCGGTGGTGCTTGGGTTCTCAGGGGCGCTGGCGCTCTGGGCCTTCGAGTTCGGCAAGGAGATTGCGGGGCTGGACCGCAACGCCAAACAGGAGCTGGAGCAGTTGCGCACGGAAGTGAGCCAATTGCGGGAGGCGCTGGGCAAGGCGCAATCGGTTGCCAACACCTCCGAGAGCCTTCTGACCACCGAGAAGACCGCACAAGAGCAACTTCTGCTGCAGATCCGGCAGCTGCAGGCCGACAACCTCACGCTGCGCAGCGACCTCGGTTTCTTCGAGCGCCTGATCCCCGGCACCGGGTCCGATGCGCTGAGCATTCGTGGGCTCCAGATCGAACGTGTCGCGGAAGCCCAGCTCAGGTGGCAGGTTCTGATGATCCAGGCCGAAAAGAATGCCCCGGACTTCAGGGGCCAGCTCGAGATCAGTTTCGCTGGCACGCTGGATGGCAAACCATGGTCGGCGCAGCACGCGGCGACGCCGCAGTCGGTGCTGATCAAGGGCTATTTGCGCCAGGAGGGGCTGGTGGACGTTCCTCCGCAGGCCGTGGTAAAAACCGTGACCGCCAGAATCCTCCAGGGTGGAGCTGTCAAGGCTCTCCACACCATCAAACTCTGATTCCGTTGCACCGGAGCACGACATGTTCAACAAGAAAAAGCAGCCTCCCATCAAAAGCCTGATCGCCCAGGGCACCCGGATCGAGGGCAATGTGCTCTTTCACGATGGCCTTCGTGTCGACGGTGATGTGGTGGGCGACATCCGTGCCAGCGAAGAGCAGCCCAGCATTCTGGTGATCAGCGAGTCGGCCAGCGTGACCGGCCAGATCCACGCCGATCATGTGATCATCAATGGAACGGTCAAGGGGCCGGTGTTCGCCCTGGAACTGCTGGAGCTGCAACCCAAGGCCCGCATCGAGGGCGATGTGTCCTACAAGTCGCTGGAGATGCACCAGGGTGCCACCATTGCGGGCCAGCTCAAGCCCATGACCGGCAGCCTCGAGGACAAACCCACACTGAAACTGGCGGCAAACAACGCCTGAGCACAATCCCGAGTGATTTGCCCTACCATTCAAGGTCTGCACGTGTGAGCCCGGCTTGCACGCCAACGCCCCACCGTACCGAGGAACACCATGAGCGCCGTCGCCGAAGCCATCCAGACAGAAATGCCCGCCCCGCTGATCTTCACCGACAGTGCCGCCGCCAAAGTGGCCGACCTGGTGGCTGAAGAGGGCAACCCGGACCTCAAGCTGCGCGTGTTCGTGCAGGGTGGTGGCTGCTCGGGCTTCCAGTACGGCTTCACCTTCGACGAAGTGGTCAATGAGGACGACACGCAGATGACCAAGAATGGCGTGTCCCTGCTGATCGACGCCATGAGCTACCAATACCTGGTGGGTGCCGAGATCGACTACAAGGAAGATCTCGAAGGCGCCCAGTTCGTGATCCGCAACCCGAACGCCACCACCACCTGCGGCTGCGGGTCCAGCTTCAGCGTCTGATACCTGCTGCCAGGTCGGCACAAAAAAAGGGAGCCATCGGCTCCCTTTTTTTGGTCTGTAGTCCTGAGGACTCGACGCTTACTCTGCGCTGGCCTGTTGAACAGTGGCAGCGGCATCCAGTTGCATGCGCATCGACTGGGCCACAGCGTCGAAGCGGGCGCGGGCTGCAGGGCTGACGGGGATGTTCTCGCTCTGACGGGCGATGGCCAGCGGGTCCTGGTGAACACCGTTGTCACGGAACTCGAAATGCAGGTGGGGTCCCGTGGAAAGCCCGGTGGAGCCGACGGCACCAATGAACTCGCCCTGGGCGACCTTCTGGCCCACGCGGACGTCGATGCGGCTGAGGTGGCCGAACAGCGTCGTCTGGTTGTCGCGGTGTCGCACCTCGATCGTGTTGCCGTAGCCGCGCTGCCAGCCTGCGAAGGTCACCACGCCGTCGCCGATAGTGCGGACCGGTGTGCCCGTGGGCGCTGCATAGTCCACGCCCAGGTGGGCCTTCTGCTTGCCGGAGATCGGGTGGAATCGCATGCCGTAGCCACTGCTCACGCGGGAGAATTCCAGCGGGGAGGCCAGGTAGGACTTGCGCGAGCTCTGCCCGTCAAAACCGTAGTAAGCGCCCTGGAGTCCGGGCTCCTCGAACCAGACGGCCTCGTGTTCGCGACCGTTGTTGATGAACTCGGCGCTCAGCACGCGGCCGGCCCGAAGCGATTCGCCGTCGGCCTCCAGGCTCTCGTACACCACGGAGAATCGGTCTCCTTCGCGCAGGTCGCGGCGGAAGTCGATGTCTCCGGAGAACATCTCTGCCAGTTGTATCGCCACGCTGTCCGGCAGTCTGGCCTCGTCGGTGGCTGCAAACAGAGAGCTGCGGATCACGCCACTGGCCAGTCGGGACTGAACGTTCAGTTCACCACTTTCCAGGCGGGAGCTGAAGCCGTCGCCCTGGCGTTCGATGACCAGACGCTGGAAAACGCGCCCTTCGTCGGGCAGCCAGCGCGCGGTCAGGCGGACCAGTTCCTGCCGGCTGTTGGCTTCCACCGTGACCAGCTTGCCTGCCCGGCCGGCGAACAGCTGGTGCGCGGTGCTGTCGCTGCGCAACATGGCGGCTGCCGAGGCATCGTTCACGCCAAGGCGCTGCAGCAGGGTCTGGGGGGTGTCGTCGCGCCGAAGGGTGTCGCTGCGAAAGAGCGACCAGGCATCGAGCATGGCGCCGTTGAGGGGGGCGAACGGCTGGGCCTGGATTTCCTCGACCACCTGTTGCACAGGCAGAAGGGCCGCGTCCGGAGCCAGCGGGGCAATGCCGAAGGCCGTGACACCGGTGCCCAGCAACAGCACACCGATCCCCGCCATCACGCGGCGGGGATGGCGTGTGAGGCTGGACAGCAGGGAGTCGCTGTTGGATCGCGCCAGGGTGGGCAGTCTGTTGTTGTGGTGCGTGAGCTTCAAAATCGGTGTCCGGCAAAAAGCGGCGAACCAAGCCGCCTGGCGTCAGAAGAACCTGCCCTTGTTCGGTTGCCATGGAGCAGACCCAAGGCGCGGGCCCACTAAAATCCGGGCTCGCCAAACCCGCAATTGTAGCCCCGCGAGGGGTGTTCGCATCTGAAAAAACCCTTATGAATCACAGCGATACCGATGTTTCAGGTGTGTCTTTGCCGGTCGGCGGAGGCGGCCAGCCGACGGACGGTGTCCGGGAGGCGCTGGCGGTGACGTTGAGGGGGTGCGACGAGCTGATTCCCCAGGACGACTGGGTGAAAAAGCTGGCAAAGTCGGAGCAGACCGGCGTGCCGTTGCGCATCAAGCTGGGCTTGGACCCGACGGCGCCCGATATCCACATCGGCCACACGGTGGTGCTCAACAAGATGCGCCAGCTGCAGGACCTTGGCCATCAGGTGATCTTCCTGATCGGCGACTTCACCAGTCTGATCGGCGATCCCTCGGGCCGCAACAGCACCCGCCCGCCGCTCACGCCTGAGCAGATCAAGGCCAACGCCGAGACCTACTACAAGCAGGCCAGCCTGGTGCTGGACCCAGCCAAGACCGAGATCCGGTACAACAGTGAGTGGTCGCTGCCGCTGGGCTCGATGGGCATGATCCAGCTGGCCGCCAAGTACACGGTGGCCCGCATGATGGAGCGCAACGACTTCCATCAGCGTTTCACCGCCGGCACGCCGATCAGCGTGCACGAGTTCCTGTATCCGCTGATGCAGGGCTACGACTCGGTGGCGCTCAAGGCCGACCTGGAACTGGGTGGAACGGACCAGAAGTTCAACCTGCTGATGGGGCGCCACCTGCAGCAGGAGTACGGCCAGGAGCCGCAGTGCATCCTGACCATGCCGCTGCTCGAAGGCCTGGACGGCGTCGAGAAGATGTCCAAGTCCAAAAACAACTACATCGGCATTGCCGAAGAGCCCAACACCATGTTCGCCAAGGTGCTGTCGATCTCCGACACGCTGATGTGGCGCTGGTTCACGCTGCTGTCATTCAAGTCGATGGCGGAGATCGAGGCGCTGAAGATGGAAGTGGAAGGCGGCCGCAACCCGAAGGATGCGAAGGTGATGCTGGCCAAGGAGATCACGGCGCGCTTCCACAGTGCGGCGGCGGCCGACGCGGCGGAGCAGGATTTCATCAACCGAAGCAAGGGCGGGGTGCCGGACGAGATCCCCGAGGTGTCGCTGTCCGGGGCTCCGATGGGCGTGGCGGCGTTGCTGAATGCCGCTGGTCTGGTGGCGTCGAATGGCGAAGGCAACCGGTTGATCGATGGCGGTGGTGTGCGCATCGACTCGTCGGTGGTCAGCGACAAGGGGCTGAAGCTGGGCGTTGGTGTGTACGTGGTGCAGGTGGGCAAGCGGAAGTTTGCTCGCGTCACGCTTTCCTGACTTTTTCACGCCTGCGTTGCTTCTGGTTCGGGGCGCCAGCGCGCTCTGTTCCGTTCGTGTCCCCCGGACCGGCTGCGCCGGTCCTCCTCCTTTACCTCACTGCACAGAACGCACTGTCGCCCCGATCCCGAGGCAATGTTGGCACTCGACTGTGGGTCTGCCTGCTTGTGCGCGGTTGGAAGGGCTGGGGTGGCTGACGCAGCGAAGTAAAGGAGGTGGGGCCGCGCAGCGGCCCCGGGGGACATGAGCGGAGTCGGCCGCCCCAGCCCTTCCAACCATGGAGGAGCGCACGCTAACAAGACTCAACGCGCCCCAGCCTTCTCCAACATAGAAACCATGGCAGTGAACCCACGGGCCTTCGCCAACGCCAGAGGCGTTTGACCCGCACGGTCCGCCAGCTGAAGGTTCGCCCCCGCTTCGATCAGCTCCTTCAGCGTCGCCTGGTGCCGCGCACCACCGTCACCCAGCACGATGGACTCGATCACCGCCGTCCAGTGCAGGTTGTTCACATGGTCCAGCGGTGCGCCGGCCGCGATCAGCTGCCGCACCACACCGTCGTGCCCCAGGTGCGCCGCCGCGATCAAGGCTGTGCCGTCGTAGCGGCTGGTTACTTGCTTCGCGCTCGCCCCCAGCTCCAGCAACACCTTCAGCGTGGCCTCGTCGTCCGCCACCGACGCGATGGTGACGGCGTCGTAGCGGTCGTTCTCCAGCTTGTCCAGATCGGCGCCCGCCTTCGCCAGCGCGCGGATCACCTCCCGCTGGCGCGCAAACGCCGCCACGTGCAGCGGTGTGCGGCCGTATCCGTCGGTGGCGTTCAGTACCGCGCCCGAGGCGACAAGGCGCTGGACCTTGGCCACATCGCCCTTGTGCGCCGCCGCGTGCAGACCCGTGTAGGCCGCGGCCTCGGCCGCGCTGGGCGCGACCTGGGCCACCGCGCCGACGCTGACGAACGCCAGCGACAGGGCCAGCGAAAAGACCCGCAGCGTCTTCATTTCAGCAGCTCGGCCACTTTGGCGATGCCGGCGTTCGCGCACTGCTCGTCCAGATGGCCACCGGGCGCGCCGCCCACGCCCACCGCACCGATCACCTCATTGCCGGCCTTCACCGGCACACCACCACCCAGCACCAGAAAGCCGGGGATGTCCACCAGCGTCTGCGCGCCAGGGTTCTTCTGCACGTTCTCCAGCATTGCGGCCGTGGTGTTGCGGGCCGAGGCCGAGGTGTAGGCCTTGCCCTGTGCCGCGCCGACGGTGTGCGGGCCGGCATTGTCGGCGCGTTGCAGCGCGCGCAGGATGCCGGCGCGGTCGACCACGGCGGCGGTGACGTTGTAGTTGTTCGCGGCGCAGGCGGCCACGGTGGCGGCTGCGATCTGGTTGGCCAGGTCGAGCGACATGTTCTTTTCGGTGCGCACGGCCTGGGCGCTGGCGGCCGATGCGATCAGGGACAGGGCGATGGCAGAGGCGGAAACGATGGCTTTCATGGGGTTCTCCTTCAGGTGGATGCGGTTCGATCAACCGTGGGAGAACTGTAGAAATTTGCGCCCATTCGCAACATTCGGACGGCTACGCGCCGGGCTCCGTAGAACTACGGAGCGGCGCCCACGGCCGGGGCGTCAGCCGGCGGCCGCCTCGTCCACGAGCGCCGCGTAATGACGGATCAGCTGCGCCAGCGACTCGGCCTGCAGTTTGGCGAACAGGTTGGCACGGTGCGTCTCGACCGTGCGCGGCGAAAGGTCCAGCGCGCGGCCGATTTCCTTGTTGGTCAGGCCCGCGACGATCAGGCCGAGCACCTCGCGCTCGCGCTCGGACAGCTGCGCGTAGCGCTCGCGCGCCGCGCGGTCCGCCTGGTGGCGCTCGCGGGTGCGCACGTGCTGGCGCACGGCGTTCTGCAGCGCCTCGATCAGCAGCTCGTCGTTGACCGGCTTCTCCAGAAACTCGGCCGCACCGGCCTTGAACGCGCGGCGGCACATCTCCACCGTGCCGTGGCCGGTGAGCATGATCACCGGCTGGTCCACGCCCTGCGCGACCAGGGTGTCGAGCACGGTGAGGCCGCTGATGCCCGGCATGCGCACGTCCAGCACGATGGCGCCAATGGCCTCGCGGTCGAAGCCGTCCAGGAAGGCCTGCGGGTCGGCCCAGGTGGTCACGCGCAGGCCCACGGTGCCGATCAGCAGCGCCAGGCCCTCGCGCACCGCTGCGTCGTCGTCGATCAGGTGGATGGTGGGCGAGAGGCTGGTCATGCGGTGCCTTTGGACAGTGGCAGGCGCAGCGTGAACACCGCGCCGCCGCCCGGCTGGTTTGCGGCGGCGAGCGATCCGCCCATGCCCTGGGCCAGCGTTTCGCACAGCGACAGGCCCAGGCCCAGGCCGCCCTCGCGGGTGGAGAAAAACGGTTCGAACAGGCGCGGCAAGGCCTCGGGCGGGATGCCCGGGCCGCGGTCTGCCACGGCCAGCTCGCCCATGTCCCCGTCGCGGTGCAGGGTCAGCTGCAGCGCGCGCTGCGCCACGGGCACGGCGTCCAGCGCCTGCAGGGCGTTCATCAGCAGGTTGTGCACGATCTGGTCGACCGCCACCGGGTCACCAGCAACCGCGACAGTGGCGTCGGCCAGCACCTGCGGCGCCACGCCGCGCCGCCGGCACTCGGGTTCGAGCAGGTGCAGCGCGCGCCGCGCCGCTTCGGCCAGGTCTAGGGTGAGCGGGGCGGCGGTGGGTGCGCCGCCGGGCGTGGAGGGCCGTTCCACCGTGCGCCGCAGGCGGCCCACCACCTCGGCCGCGCGGCGCGACTGGTCCACCGCCTGCGCCATTGCCTGGCGCGCCGTGTCCAGCTCGGGCGGGTTCTCGGCCAGCAGGCGCTGTGCCGCCTGGGTGTTGGCCAGCACCGCGGTCAGCGGCTGGTTGAGTTCGTGCGCCATGCCGGCCGCCAGTTCGCCCAGGGTGTTCAGGCGCGCCACCTGGCCCAGTCGCAGGAGCTCCTCGGCGCGCCGGCGCGCGGTGCGCTGGCGCTGCCACTGCGCGCCCAGCGTCAGCGCGGTTGCGACCAGGGTGGTCCACGCCAGCATCAGGCCCCAGGGCAGTTGCGACCAGCCCAGCCGCCGTTCGGCCACCACGTCGAAGGGCTGGCTGGCGGCGGCCAGGTGCTTGTGGAATTCGAAGCGCCAGCCGCCCGAACCTGTCAGTGCAGTTGCGTCGCCAGGCTGCAGGTCCACGCGCTGGCCTTCGTGCTCCAGCACCACACGCACCGGGCTGGTGTCGGGCTTCATCGGCCACTCGGACCAGGGCACCATGCCGCGCAGGTCGATGGTCAGCGCGTAGGCGATGGGCTGGGCCGCCAGCACCAGGCGGTAGCGGCCCGAGGCCAGGTCCGGCCGCGCCAGAGCGGGTCGGCGGTCCTGCGCCGAGCGCTGTTCCGCTGCGGCCAGATCGGGGTCGGCCCAGGCCGCGCCGCGCTCGCGCCGCTGCACCGACAGGATGTGGGGGTAGAGCGACGGCAGGCGCTGTTCGGGCGCGGCGCTGCCGGGTGCGCCGGGTGCGGGCTGCAGCAGGGCCAGCGTGTCGAGGATGGCGTCGTGCTGCACCACCTGCTGGCTCAGCAGCCGGTGCACGATGCGGGCGTCGGTCTCGAACAGGCTTCGTTGTTCGTCGATGGCCTGGCGGGCGATCACGACCGCGCCGACGGCGGAGAGCACCGCGCCGCCGAGCCACCACCACCGCAACGATCCGCCGCTGTTCCGCATGCAGCGGATTCTGTCATGCGCCACAGCGGAGCGTGGGGGCTCTACTGACTGAACAGCGGCTTCACGTTCCAGATGTCGTCGGCGTACTCGCGGATCGTGCGGTCCGACGAGAACATGCCCATGCCAGCGACGTTCAGGATCGCCTGGCGTGCCCAATCGCCTGGTCGGCGATACAGCTCGTCGACCTTCTGCTGGGTCGCGATGTAGTCGGCGTAGTCGGCCAGCAGCAGGTAGTAGTCCGATTCCAGCAGGGTGCGCGTGATGTCGTGGAAGCGGTTGGGCTGCTCGGGACTGAAGGCGCCTTCGGCGATGCGGTCGATCGTGGTCTTGAGGTCGTAGTTGTGGTCGTAGTAGCGGCGCGGGTTGTAGCCGCTGGCGCGCAGGGCGGCGACCTGCTCGGTGCGGTGGCCGAAGATGAAGATGTTGTCGAGCCCGACGTTCTCGGCGATCTCGATGTTGGCGCCGTCCCAGGTGCCGATGGTCAGCGCGCCGTTGAGCGCGAACTTCATGTTGCCGGTGCCCGAGGCCTCGGTGCCGGCAGTGGAGATCTGCTCCGACAGGTCGGCGGCGGGGATGATCACCTCGGCCAGCGAGACGCGGTAGTTCGGCAGGAACACCACCTTGAGCTTGTCGCCGATGCGCTTGTCGTTGTTCACCACGCGCGCCACGTCGTTGATGAGCTTGATGACCAGCTTGGCCATGTAGTAGGCCGAGGCCGCCTTGCCGCCGAAGATCACCGTGCGCGGCACCCAGTTGTGGTTGGGGTGGGCCAGGATCTGCTGGTAGCGCGTGACCACGTGCAGCAGGTTGAGCAGCTGGCGCTTGTACTCGTGCATGCGCTTGATCTGCACGTCGAACAGGCTGTCGGTGCTGACGACGATGCCGGTCTCCTGCGCGATGCGCTCGGCCAGCCGCTTCTTGTTCTGCGTCTTGGCCAGACGGAAGGCGCTCTGGAATTCCGCGTCGTCGGCCAGCGGCCGCAGCTGTTCCAGCTCGTCCAGGTTGCGGCGCCAGGTGGTGCCGATGCGCGCGTCGATCAGCGCCGACAGCGGCCGGTTGGCCTGCGAGAGCCAGCGCCGCGGCGTGATGCCGTTGGTCTTGTTGTTGAAGCGCTCGGGCCACAGGCGCGCGAAGTCGGCAAAGATGGTCTTGACCATCAGGTCGCTGTGCAGCGCCGAGACACCGTTGATCTTGTGGCTGGCCAGCACCGAGAGGTAGGCCATGCGCACGCGGCGCTGGCCGTGTTCGTCGATCAGCGAGACGCGGCGCAGCAGGTCGTTCTCGTTCGGGAAGCGGTCGTGCACTTCGGCCAGGAAACGCGCGTTGAGGTCGTAGATGATGCGCAGATGGCGCGGCAGCAGCCGGCCCATCAGGTCCACTGGCCAGGTCTCCAGCGCCTCGCTCATCAGTGTGTGGTTGGTGTAGCTGAAGATGCGCTGGCACAGGGCCCAGGCGGCGTCCCATTCCACCTGGTACTCGTCCACCAGCAGGCGCATCAGCTCGGGCACGGCCAGCGCGGGGTGGGTGTCGTTGAGGTGGATCGCGACCTTGTCGGCCAGCTGCTCGAAGCTGCCGTGGCTCTTGAGGTAGCGGCGCAGGATGTCCTGCAGCGAGGCGCTGACGAAGAAGTACTCCTGGCGCAGGCGCAGCTCCTTGCCGTGCTCGGTGGAGTCGTCGGGGTAGAGCACGCGCGAGACGTTCTCCGACTCGTTCTTGGCCTCGACGGCGCGCATGTAGTCGCCCTTGTTGAAGGCGTCGAGGTTGATGCCGCTGGTGGCGCGCGCGGTCCACAGGCGCAGTGTGGACACGCTGGTGAGTTCGTGGCCCGGCACCCCGGTGTCGTAGGCGGTGGCGATCACGTCGTCGGTGTCGACCCAGCGCACATGGTCGCCCTCCTGCACCAGGCGGCCGCCGAACTGCACCTCGTAGCTGAACTCGGGGCGCATGAACTCCCAGGGATTGCCGTTGACCAGCCAGTAGTCCGGCTCCTCGACCTGGCGGCCGTCGACGATCTTCTGCGCGAACATGCCGAAGTCGTAGCGGATGCCATAGCCCATGCCGGGCAGGCCCACCGTGGCCATGGAGTCGAGGAAGCAGGCCGCCAGGCGCCCGAGGCCGCCGTTGCCCAGGCCGGCGTCGGTCTCCAGGTCGATCAGTGCGTCGAAGTCGGCGCCCAGCTGGGTGCAGGCTTCCCTGGCGTCGTCGTAGATGCCGACCGACAGCAGGGCGTTGGTGAGCGCACGGCCGGTCAGGAACTCCAGGGAGAGGTAGTAGACGCGCTTGGCGTCGCTGTCCTGCGAGACCGCCAGCGTCTCGCGCCAGCGGTGCATCATGCGGTCGCGCACCGCGTGGAACAGGGCGAACAGCCAGTCGCGCCGGGTGGCCGAGCGCAGGTCCTTGCCGACGGCGTAGACCAGCCGGTTGGCGATCGACTTGCGCAGCGCCGCGACGCTGTTCTCCAGCAGGTCGTACTCGAGGGGAGCGGTGGCGGTGCCCACGGTGGGCGTCAGGGGGGTGTTGGGCATGGGAGTGCTTGAAAAGCAGAACGTGGAAAGGCTCAAGCAGATGCCGTGCCAGTGGTGTCGGCACGGGCCTGGGTGTAGACCTTGAGGGTGTCGGTGGCGGCGCGCGCCCAGTCGAAGCGCAGCGACATGGCGTGGCGCTGGACGGCGCGCCAGTCGGCCTCGCGGCGGCGCAGGGCGAAGGCGCGTCGCATCGCCGCGAGCAGGTCGTCTTCGGTCAGCTCATGGAACACGAAGCCGCTGGCGCTGCCGTCGTCGATGTTCTCCAGCCGGCTGTCGGTGACGGTGTCGACCAGGCCGCCGACGGCGCGCACCAGGGGCAGCGTGCCGTAGCGCAGGCCGTAGAGCTGGGTCAGGCCGCAGGGTTCGAAGCGCGAAGGCACCAGGATCACGTCGCTGCCGGCGATGACGGTGTGGGCCAGGCCCTCGTCGTAGCCGATGTGCAGGCCGACCGCGCCCGGGTGGCGCTGCGCCGCGTGCTGCAGCGCCTGCTCGATCAGCGGGTCGCCCGCACCGAGCACGGCCAGCTGGCCGCCGCGGCGCACCAGCTCGTCGACCACGCCGGGCAGCAGGTGCAGGCCCTTCTGTTCGGTCAGCCGGCTGACGACGCAGAACAGCAGTGTGTCGGGGTGGGCCTTCAGGCCCAGGCGCTGCTGCAGGCGGGCCTTGGCGGCGGCCTTGCCGCGCAGGTCGTCGGCGCTGTAGCCGGGTTGCACGAGGGCGTCGTTCGCCGGGTCCCAGACCGCGTCGTCGACGCCGTTGAGGATGCCGTGCAGGCGGTCGCGCCGCTCGCGCAGCACGCCGTCCAGGCCGCAGCCCTGTTCGGCGCCGGTGATCTCGCGCGCGTAGGTCGGGCTGACGGTGGTGATGGCGTCGGCGAACTGCAGGCCGGCCTTCATGAACGAGACCTGGCCGTGGAATTCCAGGCCGTGCAGGTGGAACAGCGCGTCGGGCAGGCCCAGGCGCTCGCGCACCTGCGGGCCGAACACGCCCTGGTAGGCCAGGTTATGCACGGTGAACACGCTGGCCGGGCGGCGGTGGCCGGCGGCCACCAGGCGGTTCAGATAGGCGAAGGCCAGGCCGGTGTGCCAGTCGTGGCCGTGCACCACATCAGGGACCCAGGCGCTGTCCAGACCGGTGCCCAGCAGGGCGGCGGCCCAGCCCAGCCAGGCGAACTGTTCGGCCGCGTCGGACCAGGGCTTGCCGCTGGTGTCCTGGTAGGGGTTGCCAGGCCGGTCGTACAGGCCGGGCGCGTGCAGCAGCCACACCGGCAGGCCCGAGGCCTCGATGCGCCCGCGCTGCAGCCAGGGGGTGGGGCCGTTCACCGTGCCGGGCCGCGGGCCGAGGCCCGGCGGCAGTCCCACGGTGTCGCCGCTGGGCACCAGCAGACTCGGCCCTTCGGGCGTCACGCCCGCCACGATGGACGGGAAGGCCGGCAGCAGCAGGCGCACGTCCGCACCCTGCGCTGCCAGCGCCGGCGGCAGGCCCGCGCTCACGTCGGCCAGACCGCCGGTCTTGAGCAGCGGGAACACCTCGGAGCAGGTGTAGAGGACGCGCAGACTCACTTCAGGGCCTCAAGCATCGCGCGCGTCACCAGCACCACGCCGCCTTCCGAGCGGTAGAAGCGTTTGGCGTCTTCGTCCGCGTCGTATCCGATCTGCATGCCTTCCGGGATCACGCAGCCGTTGTCGATCACCACCTTGCGCAGCTTGCAGCCGCGGCCGACATCGACCTCGGGCAGCAGCACCGCTTCCTCGACCTCGGCATAGGAGTGGATGTGCACCTTGGAGAACAGCACCGAGCGGTTCACCGAGCCGCCCGAGATGATGCAGCCGCCCGAGACCAGCGAGTCCACCGCCATGCCGCGGCGGCCGTCGTCGTTGAACACGAACTTGGCCGGCGGCAGCTGCTCCTGGTAGGTCCAGATCGGCCAGTCGCGGTCGTACATGTCCAGCTCGGGGATGGTGTTGGTCAGGTCCAGGTTGGCGGCCCAGTAGGCCTCCACCGTCCCGACGTCGCGCCAGTAGGCCGGCGCCTCGGGCGAGCTCTTGACGCAGGACATGCCGAAGGGGTGGGCCACGGCCTGGCCCTCGGCCACCATGGCGGGGATCACGTCCTTGCCGAAGTCGCGGCTGGAGCCGGGGGTTGCGGCGTCCTTCTCCAGCGCGGCGAACAGCGCCTGGGCGTCGAACACGTAGATGCCCATGCTGGCCAGCGACACCTCGGGCTTGCCGGGCATGGCGGGCGGGTTCGCCGGCTTCTCGACGAACTCGACGATCTGGCGCATGGGGTCGATGGCCATCACGCCGAAGGCGCTGGCCTCGGCGATCGGCACCTCGATGCAGGCCACGGTGCACTTCTTGCCCTGCGCCACGTGGTCGGCGATGAGTTCGGCGTAGTCCATCTTGTAGATGTGGTCGCCGGCCAGGATCAGGATGTACTCGGGGTTGTGGGCGCGCAGGATGTCCAGGTTCTGGTAGACCGCGTCGGCCGTCCCCAGGTACCAGCTGTCCTCGTCGATGCGCTGCTGGGCGGGCAGCAGGTCGATGAACTCGTTGAACTCGTTGCGCAGAAAGCTCCAGCCGCGCTGCAGGTGGCGCAGCAGCGAGTGGCTCTTGTACTGCGTCAGCACGCCGATGCGGCGCACGCCGGAATTCAGGCAGTTGGACAGCGCGAAATCGATGATGCGGAACTTGCCACCGAAGTAGACCGCCGGCTTGGTGCGCCGGTCGGTCAGCGCCTTCAGCCGCGAACCGCGGCCGCCGGCGAGCACCAGACCGATGGTGCGCCGGGCCAGTTGCTGGGGAGAAGTTTTGTCCATGGGTTGTCTCCGGTGGTTGTTGTGGTGAAGGGGGTGTTCAGGGCGCTTGCCATCGCCCATGGGCACGGGTCATCGCGGCCAGGCGTTCGGCCGGCTCGTGGTTGACCTGGCTCCATTCGAAGCGCCATTCCCAGCAGCCCGTGGCCATGCCGGGGGTGTTCATGCGGTGGCGGGTGTCCAGGCCGAGCACGTCCTGGAACGGCACCACCACGGTGTTGACCACCGACTGCGAGGCCGCTCGCACCAGGGTCCAGTGCGGCTCGGTGGCGATGCAGGGGCCCAGGTAGTCCAGTGCCGCGTGGCGTTCACCCGCGGGTGCACTGTTCCACCAGCCCACCGTGGTCTCGTTGTCGTGGGTGCCGGTGTAGGCCACGGCGTGGCGTTCCAGGTTGTGTGGCAGGTAGGGGTTTTTCGGTCCGCTGCCGAAGGCGAACTGCAGGATGCACATGCCCGGGAGGCCGCAGGCCTCGCGCAGGGCGGTGACCTCGGGCGTGATCAGGCCGAGGTCCTCCGCGATGATGGGCAGCGGACCGAGCTCTTCGGTGATGGCCTCGAAGAAATGCAGGCCGGGCCCGGTCTGCCACTGGCCGGCCACCGCCGTCGGTTCGCTGGCGGGAATCTCCCAGTGCGCCTCGAAGCCGCGGAAGTGGTCCAGCCGCACGATGTCGACCTGCCGGAACTGGTGCGCCAGCCGGTCCTTCCACCAGCGGTAGCCGTGGTGCGCCATGGCGTCCCAGTTGTAGAGCGGGTTGCCCCAGCGCTGGCCAGTGGGGCTGAAGTAGTCGGGCGGCACGCCGGCCACCACGTGCGGCTCCATGCGCTCGTCCAGCAGGAACTGCTCGGCGTGGGCCCAGACGTCGGCGCTGTGGTGGGCCACGAAGATCGGGGCGTCGCCGACCATCTGCACGCCCTGCGAGCGGGCGTAGTCGCGCAGGCCCTGCCACTGGACCCAGAAGCGCCACTGCACGAAGCGCCAGAAGCCCAGGGCGTGGGCCGACTGCGTGCGCACCTCGTCCAGCGCGGCGGCCTCGCGCCTGGCCAGCGGGGCGGGCCAGCGTGACCAGGGGCCACCGTAGCGCTCGTCGAGCACCATGAACAGAGCGTAGTCGTCGAGCCAGTGCGCGTGCTCGGCGCAGAAGTCGGCCAGCGCGGCGCGGCACTCGTCGCTGGCGCGCTCGGCGAAGCCGTTCCAGGCCTTGCGCAGGCAGGCCATGCGCCAGGGTGCGACGCGCTCGAAGTCGCAGCGGTGGTGGTCGAAGCCCTGGCGCGGCGTCCAGGGCAGCCAGCCCTGGCGCACCAGGTCGTCGAGGTCGACCATCAGCGGGTTGCCAGCAAAGGCCGACACGCTCTGGTAGGGCGAGTTGCCGGGGCCGGCGGGAGAGAGCGGCAGCACCTGCCAGAGCGACTGGCCGGCGGCGGCGAGCCAGTCGACGAAGTGGCGCGCAGCGGGGCCAAGGTCGCCGCAGCCGTGGGGACCGGGCAGGCTGGTGATGTGCAGCAGCACGCCGCTGGTGCGGCGCGCGAGCAGGGGGTGGACGCTGGTGTTCATGAAACGGTGTCGGTTGGGTTCGACGGGCCATGCAAGGCCCGGACCAGCACGCACACCGTCGGCTCGCTGAGCACCAGCCGGCCCTTGACCGAAGGCGCGGCCGGTGCACCGGGGCTGTCCGCCACCAGCGCCTGCGCGCTGTCCAGCCGCAGGGCCCAGAGCCCCGGTGGCAGCTGCAGTTCGGCGGCCTCGCCCGCGTGCCACACCACCAGCAGGGACTCCTGCGGCGGCTGCGCGCCTTCGCCGACCGTGACGACGGCGGCCAGCGTGCGGTGGTCGTGGCTGCGCCAGGCGGCGGCGCTCAGCGGCGCGCCGTCGGTGTCGAACCAGGCGATGTCGGGTGCGGCGCCGTCCGCGGGCGGCCGGCCGTCGAACCAGCGCGCCTGCCGCAGGCCCGGGTGGGTGCGGCGCAGGGCGGTCAGCCCGGCCACGAAGGCGGCGAGCGCCGGGTCGGCGTGTGGCCAGTCCAGCCAGGTCAGGGCGTTGTCCTGGCAGTAGGCGTTGTTGTTGCCGCGCTGGCTGTGGCCGATCTCGTCCCCGGCCAGCAACTGCGGCGTGCCCTGGGCGCAGAACAGCGTGGCCAGCAGCGCGCGGCGCCAGAGCCCGCGCCGCCGCAGCACGGCCGGCTGGTCGGTGGGGCCTTCGGTGCCGCCGTTGGCCGAGAGGTTGTGGCCATGGCCGTCGCGGTTGTCTTCGCCGTTGGCCCGGTTGTGCTTGCGCGCGTAGGCGGTCAGGTCGGCGAGATTGAAGCCGTCGTGGGCGGTCAGCAGGTTGACGCTGGCCAGCGGCGTGCGGGCGCTGTGGCGGAACTTGTCGCTGCTGCCGCAGACGCGGGTGGCGAGCTCGCCGCGCGAGGCCGGGTGGCCGAGCCAGAAGGCGCGCACGCCGTCTCGGAAGGCGTCGTTCCATTCCAGCCAGCCGGGCGCGAAGTCGCCGGTGTGGTGGCCGTCGGGGCCGATGTCCCAGGGTTCGGCGATCAGGCGCACGCCGCGCAGCAGCGGGTCCTGCCGCATGGCGGCCAGCAGCGCGTGGTGGCGCTGGAAGCGGTGGCCCTGCGAGGCGTCGCGGCCGAGCGAGACCGCGAGGTCGAAGCGGAAGCCGTCGACGCCGTAGGCCACGACCCACCAGCGCAGGCTGTCCATCACCCATTGCAGCACGCGCGGTTCGCTCACGTTCAGGCTGTTGCCGGTGCCGCTGAAGTTGTGCGGCACACCGCGCTCGCCCATGGCGTACCAGTGGTTCTGGCCCAGGCCGCGCCACGAGAGGGTGGGGCCGTCGAGGTCGCTTTCGGCCGTGTGGTTGAACACCACGTCCAGCACCACCTCGATGCCGTCGCGGTGCAGCGCGTCGACCATGGCGCGGAACTCGTCGCGCACCGCTTGCGCTTCGGCGGCGTCCACCGGGTCGCGTCCCGCCGTGCAGGCCGCATAGCCGGCGTGCGGCGTGAAGGCGTTGAGCGTGTTGTAGCCCCAGTGGTTGGTGAGGCCGCGCGCCAGCAGGTGGCGTTCGCTGACGAAGGCGTGCACCGGCAGCAGGCAGACCGTGGTCACGCCCAGTCGGCGCAGGTGGTCCCGCATCGTCGGGTGGGCGAGGCCGGCGTAGGTGCCGCGCTGCGCGGGCGGGATCTCGGGGTGCAGCCGGGTCAGCGCCTTCACATGGGCTTCGTAGAGCACGACGCGGTCGGCGGCGGTGCCAGGGCCAGGGGTGATCGCGGCACCCGCCGCCAGCTCGGCCGCGGTGTCGACCACCAGGCAACGGGGCATGGCCGCCGCGTTGTCGGCCAGCTCGGGTCGGTGCTGCGCCCAGGCCTGCACCGGCTGGAGCGGGTTGGCCACCGCGTGGCCGGTCTGCAGCGCCAGCCGGGCGGTGTCGCCCACAAACCCGGGCGCCCAGGGGTCCATCAGCAGCCGGGCCGGGTTGAAGCGGTGTCCTGCCTCGGGGTTCCAGGGGCCGTGGGCGCGCAGGCCGTAGGCCTGGCCGGCGCCGAGGCCGGGCACAAACCGCGACCAGAGGCCATCGCCCGCCGCGTCCAGCGGCAGCACGCCGGTGGGCGAGCGGTCCGGTCCGAACAGCTGCACCTCCACCGCCGTGGCCTCGGGCGCCCAGACGGCAAAGCGCACGCCGTCCTGGCCGTGTTCGCAGGCCAGGTGTGCGCCGAGCGCCGGGGCGGCCGGATGTGTCATGTCTTCTCGGGTTGCAGAAAAAGGACGCCCAGTGGCGGCAGGGTCAGCGGCGCCGACCAGCCCTGGCCGTGCAGTGGCTGGGGTTGTGCCTGCACCCGCCCGTGGTTGCCGACGTTGCCACCGCCGTAGTGGCTCGAATCCGTGTTCAGGCGCTCGGTCCAGGCACCGTCGTGCGGCAGGCCGACGCGGTAGTCGTGCCGCACCACGGGTGTGAAGTTGGCCACCGCGACCAGGGTGTCCTCCAGCGCGCGCCCGAAGCGCACGAAGGCCAGCACCGACTGGTCGGCGTCGTCCACCACCAGCCAGCGGAAGTTGTCGGGGTCGGTGTCGCGCGCGTGCAGCGCCGGCTGCTGGCGGTAGAGCATGTTGATGTCGTGCACCAGGTTCTGCACGCCGGCGTGGGCCGGCTGCTCCAGCAGGTGCCAGGGCAGCTCGGCGTCGTGGTTCCACTCGGTGGGCTGGGCCAGCTCGGCGCCCATGAACAGCAGCTTCTTGCCCGGGTGCGCGTACATCCAGGCGTAGAGCGCGCGCAGGTTGGCCAGCTTCTGCCAGTGGTCGCCGCTCATCTTGCCCAGCAGCGAACCCTTGCCGTGCACCACCTCGTCGTGCGAGAGCGGCAGCACGTAGTCTTCGCTGTAGGCGTACATCATCGCGAAGCTCATCTTGTGGTGGTGCCAGCGGCGGTGCACCGGGTCCTGCGACATGTAGGCCAGGGTGTCGTGCATCCACCCCATGTTCCACTTGTGATCGAACCCCAGGCCGCCATGCTGCACCGCGCCGGTGACCTGCGGGAAGGCGGTCGACTCCTCGGCCACGGTCATGGCCTGTGGCGCCTCGCGCTGCAGCACCTCGTGCACCTCGCGCAGGAAGGCGATGGCCTCGTAGTTCTCGCGCCCGCCGTCCTTGTTGGGCACCCACTCGCCCGCTGGCCGGCTGTAGTCGCGGTAGAGCATGGAGGCCACGGCGTCCACGCGCAGGCCGTCGATGCCGAACTGCTCTATCCAGTACAGCGCGTTGCCGACCAGGAAATTCTTCACCTCGTGGCGGCCAAAGTTGTAGATCAGCGTGTTCCAGTCGCGGTGGAAGCCTTCCTTCGGGTCGGCGTGTTCGTACAGCGCGGTGCCGTCGAAGCGCGCCAGCGCGTGTTCGTCGGTCGGGAAGTGGGCCGGCACCCAGTCCAGGATGATCTTCAGGCCGGCGGCGTGGGCCGCGTCGACGAAACGGCGGAAGCCCTCGGGCGTGCCGTAGCGCGCGGTGGGCGCGTACAGGCCGGTCGGCTGGTAGCCCCAGGAGGCGTAGAACGGGTGTTCGCTGACGGGCAGCAGTTCCAGGTGGGTGAAGCCCAGGCCGGCGGCGTAGGGCACCAGGTGCTGCGCCAGGTCGTCCCAGGTGGGCATCACGTCCCAGCCACCGGGCCGCTTCCAGGAGCCCGCGTGCACCTCGTAGATCGCCATCGGCTCGGCCGGCCGCTGGTGCGGCCCGGACGGCGGTGGCGCGCTGCGCAGCGGTTCGCAGACCCGGGCCGCGTTGCCGGGCGGCAGCTCGGTCTCGCGAGCATAGGGGTCGGTTTTCATGACGGTGCGGCCGTCGGCGCCCTCGACCTGGAACTTGTACCAGGCGCCAACGCCCGCGCCAGGTACGAACAGCTCCCACACACCGCACTCCGGCCGATGGCGCATGCCCTGCGGCTGCCAGCCGTTGAAGTCGCCGCTGAGCCCGACCCAGCGCGCAGCCGGCGCCCACACCGCGAAAGCCACACCGCTCTGGCCCCCCAGGGTGGTGGGGTGGGCGCCGAGCTTCTGCCAGGGCCGCAGATGTTTGCCCTCGGCCAGCAGCCAGGCGTCGGTGGGACCGATCCAGAACGTGTCGTCGGAGGGGGTGGGGTGGTTCATGGTGGTCTCGCTCTCGGGCCATTCTGGCACCGAACGGATACCAGGTGGTTACAAAATTACATAATTCAGGGCTCAAGGTTTCATCGATTTGCCGGGCGACAATCGGTCCATGCTGTCCCCCGCTTCTTCCTGGCTGACCCCCCGGCGCCTGCTGATGGCCTCGGTCGTGGTGGCCCTGATCACGATCACCCTCAAGACCCTGGCCTGGTACGTCACCGACTCGGTCGGCCTGCTGTCCGACGCCATGGAGTCGCTGGTGAACCTGGCCAGCGCCATCTTCGGCCTGGTCATGGTCACCATCGCCGCCCGCCCGCCCGACGACGACCACCCCTACGGCCACCACAAGGCCGAGTACTTCTCATCCGGATTCGAGGGCATCCTGATCATTGTGGCCGCGCTGGGCATCGTGTGGACCGCGGTGCAGCGCCTGTTCGACCCGCAGCCGCTGGAGCAGGTGGGCTGGGGCCTGGCGCTGTCGGTGGCCAGTTCGGCACTCAACGGTCTGCTGGCCTGGGTGATGTTCCGGGCCGCCCGCCAGCACCGCTCGATCGCGCTGGAGGCCGACGCGCGGCACCTGACCACCGACGTCTGGACCTCGGCCGGCGTGGTGGCGGGCGTCGCGCTGGTGCATTTCAGCGGCTGGCTCTGGCTGGACCCGGTGGTGGCGATCGGTGTGGCGCTGAACATCCTCAAGGAAGGCGTGCACCTGATCTGGCGTTCCACCCAGGGGCTGATGGACGAGGCGGTGGAGCCCGAGGTGATGGCGACCATCGAGCAGACCCTGGCCGGTTTTGCCCATTCGCGCGGCGAGACCTCGATCATCCGCTTCGACCACGTCAGCACCCGCAAGGCGGGTCAGCGGCGCTTCGTGGACCTGCACATGCACATGCCCGCGGCCTGGACCCTGGGCCGTGCCGCGGCCGTGCGCACCAGCGTGGAACAGGCGCTGATGAGCGCGGTGCCGGGGCTGCGCGCCAGCATCCAGCTGCTGCCCTCGGACGTGGAGGCGCATTTCTACGACGAGGCCGACCTGAAGTGATCGCGCTGCTGCAACGTGTGAGCGAGGCCCGCGTGGACATCGCGGGCGAGGCGGTCGGGCAGATCGGCGCCGGCCTGCTGGTGCTGGTGTGCGCCGAACCGGAGGACACCGAGGCCGTGGGCCAGAAGCTGCTGTCCAAGATCCTGAAGCTGCGCATCTTTGCGGACGAGGCGGGAAAGATGAACCGCAGCGTGCAGGACGTGGGCGGCGGCTTGCTGATAGTCAGCCAGTTCACCCTGGCCGCCGACACCCGGGGCGGCAACCGCCCGGGTTTCACCGGCGCGGCGCCACCCGCCCTGGGCGAGGCGCTGTACGACCGCTTCGTCGCGCTGGCGCGAGAACAGCATCCTCTGGTGGCCACCGGGCGCTTTGGCGCCGACATGCAGGTGCACCTGGTCAACGACGGCCCGGTCACCATCCCGATGCGCATGAACTGAGCGCGTCCTTCCTGTTTCTTGGCTGTTGACCGAATGAGCCTGTCGCTCCTGACCTTCCGTTCTTTGTCGTCGTTGCCGGCCGGGAGTGTGCTCGGAGGTTTCCGGGTCGGCGCGGGTGCGCCGCCAGAGCCCGTCGGCTGGCCGCTGCAGAACCTGTCGACCCCGGTGCTGCACGGTGGTGATCCGTTGCTGGAGGGCTGGGTGGTGCCCGAGGGCGCCCCGATGCAGGCCGGTGAGCACGAGGGTGTGGCCTGGCGCCGCAGCGGCGACCTGCTGTTCGGGGTGGTGGATGTGCAGGAGGCTGGTGTGACCCCCGAACCGGGCCGAAGCGCCCTGCAGCAGGCGGCCTTCGAGGTCTACGCGCGCATCTTCCGCCTGCTTGATGCCCAGGGCCTGCCGCACCTGTGGCGGCTGTGGAACTACATGGCCGACATCAACGGCGAGGCCGACGGGCTGGAGCGCTACCGCCAGTTCAACATGGGCCGCGGCGACGCTTTCGAGGCCGGGGCGCGCAGCGTGGTGGGGCGGGTGCCGGCGGCCTGCGCGCTGGGGGTGGCGTCCGGTCCGCTGACGGTTGCCTTCCTCGCCGGGCCGACGCCCATCGTGCCGGTCGAGAACCCGCGCCAGGTGAGCGCCTTTCTCTACCCCGACCGCTACGGACCGCGCAGCCCCACCTTCTCGCGCGCCGCGCTGGTGCACCCGCCGGGTCAGGAGATCCTGTTCGTCTCGGGCACCGCGAGCATCGTCGGTCACCAGACCGTGCACGCGGGCGACGTGCGGGCGCAGACAGCCGAGAGCCTGGACAACATCGCGGCGGTGCTGGACGAGGCTTCGGCGAAATCCCGCAGCGGCCCGTTCGCACTGGGCGATCTGGGCTACCGGGCCTATGTGCGCCACGCAGCCGACCTGGCCACGGTGCGCGAGGTGGTCGCGCAGCGCCTGGGCGACGCGCCGGTCACGTATCTGCTGGCCGACGTGTGCCGCAGCGATCTGCTGGTCGAGATCGAAGGGCAGTGTGTCCGCTGATCAGTACGGGTTCTTGATGCCCAGGCCGGCGAGGATCTGAATCTCGCGCGCTTCCATCGCCTCGGCGTCGGCTTCGCCGGTCTCGTGGTCCCAGCCCTGGGCGTGCAGGGTGCCATGCACCAGCAGGTGCGCGTAGTGCGCAGCCAGGGTCTTCTTCTGTTCCTTCGCTTCGCGGGCCACCACCGGCGCGCACAGCACCAGGTCGGCCATCACCACCGGTTCGGTGGCGTAGTCGAAGGTCAGCACGTTGGTGGCGTAGTCCTTGCCGCGGTAGCCGCGGTTGAGCGACTGGCCCTCGTCGGCGTCGACGATGCGCACGGTGATCTCGGCGTCGGCCTCCAGTGCGTGGCGGATGCAGCGGATCACGGTGTGGCGCGGCAGCGCGGCGCGGTGGCGGGCGGCGTCTTTCAGGTCACCGAACTGCAGGGAAAGCGAAAGCGAAGGCAGGGCCATGGTCGGATCGTCGGGCGGGTGGGTCAGGCGGATTTGCGGCGGCTGCCGCGCGGGGCCTCGGCCAGGCCTGGGCTGCGCGCCTCGTAGGCGTCGACGATGCGGGCGACCAGCGGGTGCCGCACCACGTCGGCGCTGGTCAGGCGGTTGAAGGCGATGCCGGTCACGCGCTTGAGCACGCGCTCGGCGTCGATCAGGCCCGAGAGCTGGGTCACCGGCAGGTCGATCTGGCTCACGTCGCCCGTGACCACGGCCTTGCTGCCGAAACCGATGCGGGTGAGGAACATCTTCATCTGTTCCACGGTCGTGTTCTGTGCCTCGTCGAGGATGACGAAGGCGTGGTTGAGCGTGCGCCCGCGCATGAAGGCCAGCGGTGCGATCTCGATCTGCTGGCGCTCGAAGGCCTTCATCACCTTGTCGTAACCCATCAGGTCGTACAGCGCGTCGTACAGCGGGCGCAGGTAGGGGTCCACCTTCTGGCCCAGGTCGCCGGGCAGGAAGCCCAGCTTCTCTCCAGCCTCCACCGCCGGGCGGGTCAGCACGATCTTCTGCACCGCACTGCGCTCCAGCGCATCGACCGCACAGGCGACGGCCAGGTAGGTCTTGCCGGTGCCGGCCGGGCCGATGCCGAAGGTGATGTCGTGCGTGGCCATGTTGTCCAGGTAGCGCGCCTGGTTGGGCGTGCGCCCGCGCACCTCGCCGCGGCGCGTCTGCATCGCGGTGGCCTCGTCGCCGCCGGGCGGCAGCGCGGTGTCGCCGGCCAGCATGAGTTGCACCTTCTCGTCGGGGATGGGCTTTTTCGCCATCTCGTACAGGGCCTGCAGCACTTCCAGCGCCTGGTTGGCCTTGGCCTTGGGGCCTTCGATGCGGAACTGCTCGAAGCGGTGCGCAACCTTGACCTGCAGCGCCGCTTCGATGCTGCGGATGTGGCTGTCCATCGGGCCGCACAGGTGGGCCATGCGGTGGTTGTCGGGCGGCGAGAAGGTGTGGCGGAGGAGCAAAACGGATAATCCCGGGCAGTCCAAAGAAAGGTCTTGAATGATAGGCAAGTTGACCGGCACGTTGCTGGAAAAGAACCCGCCCCAGATCCTGATCGACTGCCACGGCGTCGGTTACGAGGTCGACGTGCCCATGAGCACCTTCTACAACCTGCCGGCGGCGGGCGAGAAGGTGTCGCTGCTGACGCACTTCGTGGTGCGCGAGGACGCGCAGATCCTCTACGGCTTCGGGAGCGCGGCCGAGCGCGAGGCCTTCCGCCAGCTCGTCAAGATCAGCGGCATCGGCCCGCGCACCGCGCTCTCCGTGCTCTCGGGCCTGTCCGTGGCCGAGCTGGCGCAGGCGGTGACGGCGCAGGAGGCCGGCCGCATCGTCAAGGTGCCCGGTATCGGCAAGAAAACCGCCGAGCGTCTGTTGCTCGAACTCAAGGGCAAGCTGGGCGCCGACCTGCCGCTGCCTGGCGTGGCCGCCGCCGTGGGCGACGCGGCCAGCGACATCCAGCAGGCGCTGATGGCCCTGGGCTACAACGAGAAGGACGCTGCGGCGGCCCTGAAGGCGCTGCCGGCGGGCGTGGGGGTGAGCGAGGGCATCAAGCTGGCGCTGAAGTCGCTGGCGAAGTAGGCGGGCACAGGCCGATACGGCCAGGGGAGGGGAAATGAAAAAAGGCATGTGGTGGCTGCACCTGTGGGGGCTGGCGCTCTCGGGCTGCGCGTTCACGCCCAGCGGCAAGATGGAAAAGGCGCTGGAATCCGGCCAGGCGGTGGTCATCAGCCCCGGATTCACCGAAGGCGGGGCGCTGTGGGTGCGGCAGGGAAACCCGGACCAGAGCTTCACGCTGTCGGTCATGGCGGAGGCCAAGACCCGCATCGGAGGCGCCTACCAGATGGTGGTGGTCGAGCCGGGCACCTACCACCTGGTCGCCGCGTCTGGCTATGCGGGGCCCGGGCGGGCGGTCCCCGGGGCCCTGGCGGCGCCGGGCGCGATCGGTTCGGTGGGGCAGCTCTTCATGCTCAACCGGATGTACAGCGAGCCCTACATCGAGCGGGTCTGGAAGGACCGGGTGGTCGAGCGGGGGATGATTCCCGGGGCCACCTACTGCGCGTCTGCCGGGCGCTATGGCGACTGCCTGGTGTGGGGCCAGAACCCGCCCACCTACTACGAACGCATCGCCCAGGAGGCGGGCTGGTACGAGGAGAAGCGCTACCGCCCGGCCGTCAACGTGGTCGACCGTGTGCTGGCCTTCGGCCGGCGGGGCCCGCTGGCCACGCTGGAGGTCCGGGCCGGGGATGCCTTGCTGATCAACACGGTCCGTGTGCCGGTGCTCGATATCGGTTACGACGCGCAGCGCTGCGCCCCAGGGGAAGAAAAGGCGGAAGTCGCGTGTCCGCTGGACCGGGTGATGGTCGAGTCGGGACAGATCAACATGGATTTTTTCCGTGAGCAGGCGAGCACCGGTCGCGCGCCCCTGGACCCGGCGCTGCTGGCGCGCGTGAAGGCCCAGCCGGTCGAGCCGGTGGGGCGGCGCGCCGGCCGCAACGCCGACGGACTGGCCCTCTACGAGTTCAGCGGCGCCCCGGCCGTGGCACCGCGGCTCACATCCCCTCCCGCACGACGCGCCCGTTGAGCGCCTGCACCGGGCGGGCGTTGTTCGGGAAGATCTGCGAGAACAGCTTGAGCTGCTCCCGGCTCACCGTCACCGGGCTCTTGAGCACGTTCCACAGCACGCCTTCGGTGCAGGGCGGCGTGGTGAGTGAGCCCATGAACTGGTAGTAGCGCTGGTCGGCGGGCAGCAGCTCGCGCAGGTCGATCAGACCCGCGGGCAGGCGCACCCGGTCGCCGCTGTCCAGAGGCAGGTGGGTCCATACCTTGTTGATCAGCCCGTTGGCGGCGCCCGGGTCGATCAGCACCGCCACCACCGCCAGCTGCCCTTCGTGGTTCTTGTGCACCAGGTGCGCGACCATGGCAAAGCTGCGGTGGTTGACCCGCTCTTCCGACGGGTGGTGGAAGTGGAACTGCAGCAGCTCGTAGGTGGAGCCGCGCACGCTCAGGGTGTTGCCCGGCTCCAGGTCGACCTGGATGGTGTGGCCGTTGTTCACCACGCTGCCGCCGCTGGGGCGGTAGTCGAACTGCAGCGGCTCGGCCGGACCCTGCAGCGTGACGGACTCCTGGATGTGCACCGGCGACTGGCGCTTGCCGATGGCACAGGTGTTGAACTCGGGCTTGACGCGGGCCCAGTGCTCGGGACCGTAGCTGCCCTCGTAGGACCAGTGCGGGTCGTGTCCCTTGGCCGTAGGGCCGCCATGGGCCTCGGGCGCGGCGTGGCCGTTGCGGATGGCCTTGGCCACCCGCTCGGCGCTCGGTTGAGCGGGCGGCGCCACCTCGGCGCCGCGGTGCTTGTCCAGCACCGCCTTGATTTTGGCGGCGACCGCTTGTGGGTCGGAGCGGGCGTCGGAGGCCGTTGCGTCGGCCGTGGCGGCCGCGGCGTTCCGGGGCTGGGCGCCGGGTTTGGCCGTGCCCACCGGCAGGGTGATGGCGGCCGGTGGTGGCGGGGCATGGCTGGGGGCGTCGGAGGCCCGTGCCGTGCCCGGCGCCATCAGGAACCAGGCCGCCGCCATGAGCAGCGCCGAAGCGAGGGCGGTCCGGATCAGCGTCGAGGTCGCTGGACGGTGGGCGGTGGCGGTGCGGTGCATGGTGGGCGTGGTCGGACAACAGGGGGTGTTTCGGGTATCGGCAACCTGCGTCTTCGACTTGAGCCACGCCCCGGAAACGGGCCTGTATAGTCGGCTCCGTGAGCATCCAGACCGACGATTTCGCCCCCGCACCGCGGGTCGTTTCCGCCACCACTTTTTCGCCCAAGGAAGAAGCGATCGAGCGCGCCCTGCGCCCCAAGCTGCTGGACGAGTACGTGGGCCAGCAGAAGGTGCGCGAGCAGCTGGAGATCTTCATCGGTGCCGCGAAAAAGCGCGCCGAGGCGCTGGACCACGTGCTGCTGTTCGGCCCGCCCGGCCTGGGCAAGACCACGCTGAGCCACATCATTGCGCAGGAGCTCGGCGTGAACCTGCGCCAGACCAGCGGACCGGTGCTGGAAAAGCCCAAGGACCTGGCGGCGCTGCTGACCAACCTTGAACCGAACGACGTGCTGTTCATCGACGAGATCCACCGGCTCAGCCCGGTCGTCGAAGAAATCCTCTACCCCGCGCTGGAGGACTACCAGATCGACATCATGATCGGCGAGGGACCGGCGGCGCGCAGCATCAAGCTGGACCTGCAGCCCTTCACGCTGGTGGGCGCCACCACCCGCGCCGGCATGCTGACCAACCCGCTGCGCGACCGTTTCGGCATCGTGGCGCGGCTGGAGTTCTACACCGCCGAGGAGCTCTCGCGCATCGTCACGCGCAGCGCCGGCCTGCTGAACGCGCCCATCGACGCGGCCGGCTCGTTTGAAATTGCGCGCCGCTCGCGCGGCACGCCCCGCATCGCCAACCGCCTGTTGCGCCGCGTGCGCGACTATGCCGACGTGAAGGGCGACGGCCGCATCACGGCCGACATCGCCGGCCGCGCGCTGACCATGCTCGACGTCGACCCGCAGGGCTTCGACCTGATGGACCGCAAGCTGCTCGAAGCTGTGATCCACCGCTTCGACGGCGGGCCGGTGGGGCTGGACAACATCGCCGCCAGTATTGGCGAAGAGCGCGACACCATCGAGGACGTGATCGAGCCCTACCTGATCCAGCAGGGTTACCTGCAGCGCACGCCGCGCGGGCGCACCGCCACGCTGGCCGCCTACCGCCACCTGGGCGTGGCGCCGCCGGCCTCGGGTGATCAGCTGTTCCAGGACGCCGGCTGACGTGGACACCGGGCAGCACGACCCCTCCGGACTGCCCGCCAGCGCGGCGTCGCTGTACCGCGCGGCGCTGGGCCCGGCCGGTGCCCATGCCTACCTGCCCGTCATCGCGCGCTTCGAGGAACGCGGGCACTCGGCCCTGGTCTGGAACACGCGTGCGGCCCTGGGCCAGCTGGCCTGGCTGGCCTATTGGCGGCTGTGGGGCGCCGCATTCGCGCAGGCCGGTTTGGCGCTTGCCGTCGCCGCGGCGCTGGGCTGGCTGTGGATGCGCGCCGAGGGCGTGCCCACGGGCATCCGGATCGGGCTGACGGCCACGGCCCTGGTGCTGTGGTGCGCGCTGCCCGGGCTCTGGGGCATGGCCTGGCTGCACCGGGGCTTGCGCGAGCGCGTGGCCGCCGCCGTCGAGCAGGCCGACAGTTTCCAGGAGGCGGTGGAGCGGCTGGAGCGGTCCGAGTACGGCTGGCGCGTGGCGGGTCTGGTGGCCGCGGCAGCCGCCCTGGTGGTGGTGGCCTTGCTGGCCGGGGTGGTCGGGCAGCAGTGGCGTCCGGCGGTGGCGCAAGCAGCGCAGGTCCAAGCGCCTGCGCCGCCGCAGCAAGCGCCGCAGGTCGTGTCACCGCCCGTGGCGTCGCCCACCGAGGCGCCGCCGGCTCCGCCCGACGTGCCGCCGGTTCAGGCCCCTGTCGAATCCGTGGCGGCCGTGCCCGCATCGGCTGCGGCCGAACCCGCCCCGGCGGCGCCCGAGCCGGTGCTCAGGCCCCGGCCGCGCGGCTTCGGCGTCAACGTGGGCATGTTCGCCCGGGAGGCCAATGCCCAGCGGGCCAGGACCCTGCTGGTCGAAGCCGGTCTGCCCGTGCTGGAAGACCCGATCGAGTCGGCGCGGGGGCCGCTCACCCGCGTGCGGGTGGGGCCCTTTGAGCGGCGTGAAGAGGCCGAGCGGGCGGCGGCGAAGGTGCGGGCCCTGGGGCTGGAAGCCCGCGTCTACGCCCCCTGACGCGGCGCCGCAGACAACAGCCCAGCCACCATCAGGCCCTGCGCCGCGTAGTAGGTGGCGAGCACCAACAGGTCGCGCGCCGGCAGCGGCACAAGAAAACGGTCGGTTGCCAGCAGGGTGTCGCTGAGCATGAAGCACAGGGCGCCCGCGGCCACGCGCCAGGCCGCCGGATCGGCGTGCACGCGGGCCCGCCCCAGCGCCTGCGACACCATCAGCGCGATGGCCAGCACATAGGCCGCCACCGGCGCTCGCAGGCCCGGCGGCAGACCGCCGCTCCATGGCCCTCCGTTCCAGAGCAGGGCGTACATCCCCAGGCCCACGGCGCCGACCGCCGCCAGCGCCCGCCGGTCGGCGAACCAGGGCGCGTCGGACCGCAGGCGGATGATGTAGGCCAGGTTCGCCAGCAGGAACGACGCCAGGCCGGCAATGAAGAAACCCTCGAACATCAGGAAGGCGTCGCCCGCCAGGGAGCCGGCCAGCGCCGCCAGCAGCCAGCCCTTGCCCCGCCCGTCCGCGCGCAGCGCCAGGCCGATGGCGATCAGCATGGTCAGCGGCTTGAACACCCGGTGCAGCATGGTCCAGCCCTCGGCGGCGGTGAGCGTGGCCACCGCCGCGCTGAGCAGCATCAGCGCCAGACCCGGGCCGATGCGACCCTGCAACAGTGCGCCCTGGGTCCAGAGACCGGCCAGCAGGGCGGCGGCCCAGACCAGGTTGCCGGGCAGGGCGCGCGCGTCGGCGGTCCAGAGGAAGAAGGCCACGCCACCGAGCAGCAGCACGAACACCAGCGCCGCCAGCACCTGCGCGCCACGGCTGGCCGGTGGGGCGAAGCGCTGCACGGCGCCGAGGTCGAAGGCCGGGGCTGGCCAGCGGGCCGCCACATCGGGCGCGCGCCAACCCGGGGGCCTGAGCCAGGTGCGCAGCCGGTCGCCCCAGCGGCCGGCGCGCGCGCTGTCGCGGGCCAGCCCCGCATAGACCTCGGCGTTGGCCCAGACCGGGTCCCAGCTCTGCAGCGGCTTGCGTGTGCCGTAGACGCAGGGCTCCTGCGGGTCCTCGGGTTCGAAGCTGCCGAACAGGTGGTCCCAGAGCATCAGGATGCCGCCGTAGTTCTTGTCCACATAGCGGTCGTTCACCGCGTGGTGCACGCGGTGGTTCGAGGGCGAGGCGAACCAGCGGTCGAAGCGGCCGAGCGAGCCGACCTGCTCGGTGTGGATCCAGAACTGGTAGAGCAGGTCCACCAGACCGACCACGGCGAACACCAGCGGCGGCACGCCGGCCAGAGCCATCGGCAGGTAGAACACCCAGCCCAGCAGCGCGTAGCTGGCAGGCTGGCGCAGCGCGGTCGAGAGGTTGTAGTGCTGGCTCTGGTGGTGCACCACGTGCGCGGCCCACAGCACACCCACCTCGTGGCCGAGGCGGTGGTTCCAGTAGTAGAGGAAGTCGTAGAACACCAGGGCCAGCAGCCAGCCCGCGGGCGAGGTCCAGAAGGTGTCGCCCTGCCACAGCGCGGCGTGGTCCTGCACCCAGACGTAGATGCCCAGGCGCAGCGCGAGCGTGAACACGTCGGCGATGCGGCTGAGCATGCCCAGGCCGATGCTGCCCAGCGTGTCGGCCAGCGCGTAGGTGTTGCGCCCGCGCCGCCGGCCGACCCAGAACTCGATGGCGATGAGCACCAGGAACACCGGCGTGGCGAGCACGATGACCTGGTTCGGGCTCATGGCGGGCGTCGGCGGCTCAGGTGGTGCTCTCGTCCAGCGCCCCGTCCTGCAGGTGGCCGGTGTCGGCCCAGCCCACCAGGCCCAGGCCCTCGGGCGTCCAGAGCAGGCGGTTGACGGCGGTGTTGCTCAGGTCCCAGGTGCGCGGCGCCTGCAGCTCCAGCCGCGTGGCCGCGCGGTAGAGCACGTCCAGCACGCCACCGTGCGCTACCAGCATCAGCTGCTCGCCGGGGTGGCGCGCCGCGATCTCGTCGACGGCGGCGACCACCCGCTCGCGCAGCTGCAGCAGCGACTCGCCGCCCGGTGGCGCGAAGTCGGGCACGCGCTTGCGCCAGGCCTGCGAATCTTCCGGGTGGTGGGCCTCGATCTCGGCCCAGGTCAGTCCCTCGAAGCGGCCGAAGGCGCGTTCGCGCAGGCCCTTGTGGGTCTGCACCGGCTTGCCGTGGGCGCGGGCTGTGGTGCTGGCGGTGTCGAAGGCGCGCGAGAGGTCGCTGGCGTAGAACGCGGCGATGGGTTCGTCGCGCAGGGCCTGGGCCAGGCGCTCGGCCTGCCAGCGGCCCTTGTCGGACAGGGCGATGTCGGTGTGGCCCTGGATGCGGGTGTCGCGGTTCCAGGCGGTTTCGCCATGGCGCACGGCGATGATGCGGGTGACGTGCAAGGAGATGTCCTCGGGGAGAAAACGGCCACTGTAGCGCCGGACGCACGGTCTGGCCACCAGATGGCCGGCGGGTGCCGGAGGTTCGGGTTGCAAGACACAATGTGGCGATGCCGGATCACCACGACGCCCGCGTGGCGGACTTCTCGTCGCTGTTCCAGTTCCTGCCGATCGGTGCCTACCGCAGTTCCAGGGACGGCGTGATGCTGCGTGCCAACCCGGCGCTGGTGCAGATCAACGGCTACAGCGACGAGCAGGTCATGCTGGCCGACGTGAACCGGTCGGCCAGCGACTGGTACGTGCAACCCGGCCGCCGGGCCGAGTTCCAGGCGCAGCTGGTGCGCGACGGCTTCGTGCGCGGCTTCGTGTCCGAGGTGATTCGCCACTGCGACCGAGAGCACCGCTGGGTGAACGAAAACGCCCACGGGGTGTACGACCCGCAGGGGCGGCTGCTCTATTACGAAGGCACCGTCGAGGACATCAGCGAGCGCATGCAGTCCGAGCTGGCGCTCAGGGAAAGCGAGGCGCTCTGGAAGCTGGCGCTGGACAGCGCCGGGGATGGTGTGTGGGACTGGAACCTGGTGACCGGCGAAGAATACGTGTCGCCGCGCATCAAGGCCATGTACGGCTACACCGACGACGAGCTGGCGCCGCGCGCACAGGAGCTGGACGAGCGCACCCACCCGGACGACGTGGCCCAGATGCAGGCCGACCGGCAGGCGCACTTCGAGGGCCGCGCCGCGCTGTACCGCAACGAACACCGCATCCGCTGCAAGGACGGGTCGTGGAAATGGGTGCTCTCGCGCGGCATGGTGATCGCGCGCGACGCCGACGGCCGGCCCCTGCGCATGGTGGGCACGCACACCGACATCACCGAACTCAAGCAGGCCGAGGCGCAGCAGCGGGCGCTGGAGACGCAGCTGCGCGAGTCGCAGAAGATGGAGGCCATCGGCACCCTGGCCGGCGGCGTGGCGCACGACTTCAACAACCTGCTGGCGGCCATCCTCGGCAACCTGGCCCTGGCGCGCGAGGACGCGGGGCCGGACCACGCCGCCCAGGAGAGCCTGGCCGAGATCCACCGCGCGGCCATCCGCGCGCGCCAGCTGGTGCAGCAGATCCTGGCCTTCAGCCGGCGCCAGACGCAGGAGCTGCAGCGCCAGCCGCTCAAGCCGCTGGTGAACGAGGCGCTGCGGCTGATGCGCTCGCTGCTGCCCGCGGGCGTGCGCTTGAACGCCCGCCTGGCCGCAACGCCGCTGCCGGTGCTGGCCGATGCCACCCAGGTGCAGCAGGTGCTGATGAACCTCTGCACCAACGCCTGGCAGGCGCTGGACCAGCGGCCGGGCGACATCACCGTGGGGCTGGACGAGGTGGCGCTGGACGCGGCAGAGGCCCTGCGGCTGGGCCATCTGCCGCCCGGTGCCTATGCCTTGCTGAGCGTGGCCGACAACGGCCCGGGCATGGACGAGGCGACGCAGCAGCGCGTGTTCGAACCCTTCTTCACCACCAAGGCGCCGGGCAGCGGCACCGGGCTGGGGCTGTCGGTGGTGCACGGCATCGTCAAGGCGCACCAGGGTGCGATCACGCTGCACAGCACGCCGGGCGAAGGCACCCGGTTCGACGTCTTCCTGCCGCTGGCCTCGGGCGCCACAGACGCCGAGGCGCCTGCGCCGGCTGCGCCAACTCCGCCCGTTCCCGCGCCCCCGGGGCGGCACATCGTCTATGTGGACGACTACGAGGCGCTGGTGTTCCTGGCCGGCCGGCTGTTGCGCAAGCACGGTTACCGGGTCAGCACCTTCCTGTCGGGCGAGGAGGCCCTGGCCTGGTTCCGCAGCAGCCGCGAGCCGGTGGACCTGTGCGTGACCGACCACAACATGCCAGGCATGAGCGGCGTGGAGCTGGCGCAGGCGGCGCGTGCGCTGCGGCCCGGCTTGCGCATCGCCATCGTCTCGGGGCATGTGAACGAGGCGCTGCTCGGAGCCGCGGCTGCGGCGGGCGTGGCCGACGTGTTGGGCAAGCAGGACAGCATGGACGCGCTGGCCGATGCGGTGCGCGCGCTGATGGAGGCTCCGCCGCGCTGACGGTGCCGGCCGGGCTCAGCGCGGCAGGTCGACGTCGACCTGCCGGGGGCCGGACGGCGGCACCGGGAACCCGTTCAGCGCCGCTTGCAGCATGGCCTGCCAGAGCGCGGGCGTGCTGTTCCAGCGGCCTTCGTGGCTGGCCTGGGTTTCGTAGACCACACGGCCCGACGCCGCATCCCGGATCACCACGGCCACCTTTCGCTCGTACCAGGGCATGTCCATCGGCACGACGAACATCGGAGACCAGTAGAAATAGCCATTGCCAGCCACGACCTGTCCCCGGAAGCGCCAGCCGGCCCACGGGTCGTCCCAGGGGCTGCGGGCGTTGCGAAGGGTGGTGGCCGTGACCTGCACCCGCCAGGGGGCCGCGGCGGGTGCCTCGGCGACGGTCCAGCCGTGCGTTTCCAGCACGGTCCGGGTCCAGGCTTCCAGCCGGTTCTGGTCCTCGGCGGACCCACCCTCTTTCTGCGAGGGCAGGCGCTCGAAGCGGTAGGTTTGCGGCGCCTGGGGCACGGCCGCCGTGGCCTGCCCGGTGGGGATGTCGGCCGACCAGTGCGCGTAGCTCTGCACGGCGTTGTCCACGCGGTAGGTGCCGGCGCAGCCGGCCAGGGCGAGGGTGGTCAGCAGGACAAGGGCGAGGCGGGTCATGGTTCCTCCGGCGGGTTGGGCGCCTGGCTCGGCACCCAGGTCAGGTGGTGGCGGCAATCGGTATGACCGTCGCACGGGGCCGGACGTTCACTTCCTCGGCGTCCGCTTCGGCGGCGGCCGCGGGCGCCACCAGCGGCTCCTCGTCGAACGCCAGGTCGCCGTCTGCCACCGGCGCGCCGGTGGTCTTCAGGGTCTGGAAGGGGTAGAGCGAGCGGTCCATCAGGTGGCTGGGCACCACGTTCTGCAGGGCGTGCAGCATGTTCTCCAGCCGGCCGGGGAACTGCTTGTCCCAGTCGCGCAGCAGGTTGCCCACCTGCTTGCGCTGCAGGTTCTCCTGGCTGCCGCAGAGCGTGCAGGGAATGATGGGGAATTGCCGGTGTTCGGCCCAGCGGATCATGTCCTTCTCGGGCACGTAGGCCAGCGGGCGGATCACCATGAACTCGCCGTTGTCGCTGACCAGCTTGGCCGGCATGCCCTTGAGCTTGCCGCCGAAGAACATGTTCAGGAACAGGGTCTGCAGCATGTCGTCGCGGTGGTGGCCCAGCGCGATCTTGGTCGCGCCCAGCTCCTTCGCCACGCGGTAGAGGATGCCTCGGCGCAGCCGGCTGCACAGGCTGCACATGGTTTTGCCTGGTTCGATCTTTTCCTTGACGATCGAATAGGTATCTTGTGTCTCGATGTGAAACTTGATACCGAGTTTGGACAGGTATTCGGGCAGGATGTGGGCCGGAAAGCCCGGTTGCTTCTGGTCGAGGTTGACCGCGATCAGCTCGAAGTTCACCGGCGCGCGCTTCTGCAGCTTCATGAGGATGTCGAGCAGGCCGTAGCTGTCCTTGCCGCCCGAGAGGCAGACCATCACGCGGTCGCCTTCCCCGATCATGTTGTAGTCCACGATGGCGCGGCCGACTTCGCGGCACAGGCGCTTTTCGAGTTTCTGGTTTTCGAAGGCGAGTTTTTCTGGGGTCATGGGTCGGGCCTCGGTTCGGAGGGGGGACGTTGCGCCAGACGCGACGGGAAAACGCCGCGGCGAGCGGAAGTGCACAGGTCGGGCGTCGGCTGTGGCAGAACGGCGACGCCCTCGTGGCCGGCACGGGTCAATAGGTAGAATCCCGGCCGATGTCGGTGGCTCGCAGGCCACCGCATGTTTTTCCCTCTTCATCTGTTGCGGCCCGCGATTCGGTCGTTGCGGGCGATCCACGATTTTATTTGGAGTCTTCTTGATGTCTTTCGCTCTTCATCGGGTGGCCCTGGCCGCCGCTCTGTTCACCGTCTCTTCCGTCGCCGCCGCCCAGACCGCCGGCATGACCACCGACCGCGACGGCAACACGGGCTACGCCACGCCCGAGGCCTGCGACGCCGCCATCCAGAGCGGCGCGGCCAAGTTCTACAAGCCCCAGACCAAGCAGAAGCCCAAGCTGCGCGCCGGTGAAGCCTCGGTGTCGCCGATGCTGCTCAAGGACCTGAGCCCCACCTACGCCAAGGGCGCCTGCGACAAGGGCGTGGCCACGGCCCGCGGCCGCGGCGGCGTGAGCAAGGCCCTGCAGGGCAAGTGGATCCCGTTCAGCCCGAACATGGAAGTCAACGCCTACAAGGACGCCAGCGGCAAGATCGTGCGCGTGACCATGCGCCAGTGCGACAACCACTTCTCCGACCTGCTGCCGCGCCCGACCCCGGTGGCCGCTCCGGCCCCGGTGCCCGCCGTGGTTCCCGCGCCCGCCCCAGTGGCGGCCGCGCCTGCGCCCGCTCCGGTCGCCCCGGCGCCGGTGCCCAAGGCCGCTGAAGTCGTGGCCTTCCCGTACGTGTTCGGCACCGTCGGCGCCCAGCGCGACCTGATCGGCAACGGCCCGATCGACGGCATCGCCCAGCACAACGACCACGACACCAAGCCCGCCCTGCAACTGGGCGCCGGCTACCAGTTCAACAAGCTCTGGGGTGCGGAAGCCTTTGCCCAGTTCGGCAGCGGCCACAACTTCGAGAACGGCCTGGAGTCCAAGGTCAGCGCCCTGGGCCTGCGCGGCACCGCCGGCACCGACCTGGGTGAAGCCACCCGCCTGTTCGGCAAGGCCGGCGTCGCCCGCGTGAAGCACAGCGACGCCGTCGAAGGCACGCAGACCCGCCCGACCCTGGGCCTGGGTCTGACCCACGCGTTCACCAAGAACCTGTCGCTGCGCAGCGACTTCGACGTCTTCCTGAAGAAGAGCTCGGACGAAGCCCGTTCGTGGAAAGAGCTGATGTACCTGGGCGTTGGCGTCCAGTACAACTTCAAGTGATGCCGGCGCTGGTGGCCTGAAGCCTCCGCCCGCACAGCAGAAAGGGCCCCGCGAGGGGCCCTTTTTCATTCTGGCAGCGGGTGGTGATCGCCACATTCAGGGCCGGGCGTCCCGGCCGACCGCCAGGCCGTGGCGGCGGGCGCGGTAGAGCAGGGTGGCGCGGGTGATGCCCAGCTGCCGGGCCGCAGCCGCCACGTTGCCGCCGGTGCGCTTGAGGGCGGCGGCGATCCACTGCTGTTCGGCGCCTTCCAGGGTCTGGCCGGGCACCTGCGCGGCCCCCACGGCGGTGCCTTCGGGGGTGCCCACCAGGCGCCCGCCCGCGACGCCTTCGGCGGGCAGCGAGAGCACGCCGTCACCCAGCTCTTCGCCACCCCGGAACAGCTGGTGCACGTCGATCAGCTCGCCGTCGTTGACCATGATCACCGCGCGCTCGATCAGGTTCTGCAGCTCGCGGATGTTGCCGGGGAACCCGTAGTTGAACAGGGCCTTGACGGCGCGCTGGCTGAAGCCGGGTACGTCGCGCTGGTAGCGCTCGCGGTAGTGGTGCAGGAAGTGCTGCATCAGCAGCGGGATGTCGTCGCGCCGCTCGCGCAGCGGCGGCAGGTGGATGGGGAAGACGTTGAGCCGGTAGAACAGGTCCTCCCGGAAGCGCCCCTGGCGCACCGCCTCGCGCAGGTTCTCGTTGGTGGCCGCCACCAGCCGCACGTCCACCCGCAGCGTCTTGGTGCCGCCCACCCGCTCGATCTCGCCTTCCTGCAGGGCACGCAGCAACTTGCCCTGCGCCACGAGGCTGAGGGTGCCGATCTCGTCCAGGAACAGCGTGCCGCCGTCGGCGCGTTCGAAGCGGCCCGGGCGCGAGGTGCCGGCCCCGGTGAAGGCGCCGCGCTCGACGCCGAACAGCTCGGACTCGATCAGGGTCTCGGGAATGGCGGCGCAGTTGATGGCGATGAAGGGCCGGCCGGCGCGGTCGCTGCTGCGGTGCAGGCTGCGCGCGAACATCTCCTTGCCGACGCCGGACTCGCCGGTGAACAGCACGGTGGCGGGGGTGGGGGCGACGCGGCGCACCATGTGGAAGGCGGCGTTGAAGGCGGACGAGGCGCCGACCAGGGTCGGGTCCTGCCCGCCCGTGGCCCCTTGCGTGGCCCACGGCCCCAGCGGCGCCGCCGCCGGCTCGGCGTCCGGCCCGTCCTCGCCCAGCTGCAGGTGGCGCAGGTCTTCCTCCGGGTCGTCCCAGAGCTCCACCGACTTGCCGATCACCCGGCATTGCGCGTCGCCGGCGGAGCGGCAGGCCACCTCGCGGAACAGGATCAGCCGGCCGAACAGCGTGCTCACATAGCCCGTGGCGTAGCCGGTCTGCATCCAGCAGGCGGGCGAGCCGCCGACGCCGTAGACCGCGATGTGCTCGTCGTCCTCGCTGGAGTTGTGCCAGAGGAATTCGCCCTGGTAGTCGCCGGTGGCGGCGTCGTAGCTCACGCGCACCACCTCCACCTTCACCACGCCCTCCAGCGCGTGCAGCCGGGTGCCGGCCACGGCCGCCACGGGCGGTTCGGCGTCGGGCCACTGGCGGCGCACCAGCTCGGCATCGCGCGCGCCGCTGAGATAACCCATGCGGGTCAGCAGGCCGCGCGCCTTGTCCAGGCCCATGGTCTCGATCAGCTCGCGGCGCAGCCCGCCCAGGGCCTCGGCGTGCATCAGCACCATGCGCTGGTCCTGCAGCCAGATGCGGCCGTCGCCGGGCGAGAAGAACAGGCATTCGCTCAGGTCGGCCACGGTCGGGTGGCTGCTGCCGTCGACCTGCTGCAGGTCGAAGCGCCACTGGCCGGAGAACGGCGCCTGGGCGGGCGGCACCGGCCGGGCGGCGCCGGTGGCGCGGTGAAGCTGGGCCAGGGAGATGCGGGGAGCGGGCATGGGACAACCAAAAATGAATGCAGACATTCAATGTTCGCATTCATGAATGTTTCTTTGCAGTGACGTTTTCCCGCAGTCACGCGGTCCGCAGGGCACTTTCCAGCGATCAGGGTTTGTCCGGAGCGCTCCCTCTGGTGCAGGGGCCCGGCGGACGTTCGCGACCGGTGCGGCGGCCGGCGACTGGTACGCCCGTTGCAAAGCACGGTGGGCACAGCCGGGGCGCACCCGGCACACAACCCTCAACCAAAGGAGACATCACATGGGTGTTGCGGAACACATCAACTGGGCCGACGCGGCCTGCTGGAACGGCACCGCCTTCGACGGCGGCTGGAGCACGCGCCTGGCCGTCAGCCAGGACGTGGTGGAGCCGGCGACCGGTCAGCCGCTGTGGCGCACCGGCGTGGCCAGTGGCGCCGACATGAGCGCCGCCATCGGCCGTGCCCACGCCGCACAGGCCGCCTGGGCCGCCACGCCGCCGCGCGACCGTGCGGCCATCCTGCTCAAGGCCGCCGCGCTGTTCGAGCAGCACTTCGACGAGCTGGCGCTGATGATTGCCCGCGAAACCGGCGGCATCATCCCCAAGGGCCAGCACGAGGTGCGCGAGGCCGTGGTGCTGTGCCGCCTGGCCGCCGCCCTGCCGATGCAGGCGCAGGGCCAGGTGCTGCCCAGCACACCGGGCCGCCTGTCGATCGCGCGCCGGGTGCCGCACGGCGTGGTGGGTGTGATCTCGCCCTTCAACTTCCCGCTGATCCTGAGCCTGCGCTCGGTGGCGCCCGCCCTGGCGCTGGGCAACGCGGTGGTGCTCAAGCCCGATGTGCGCACGCCCGCCAGCGGCGGTTTCATCATCGCGCGGGTGTTCCAGGAGGCGGGTCTGCCGGCCGGCGTGCTGCAGGTGCTGCCGGGCCACGCCGAGGCGGGCGAGGCCCTGGTGATCGATCCGAAGGTGCCCATGATCGCCTTCACCGGTTCGCCCGGCGTGGGGCGGCGCATCGGCGAGCTGGCCGGCAAACACCTCAAGAAGGTGTCGCTGGAGCTCGGCGGCGCCAACAACCTGATCGTTCTGGAAGACGCCGATCTGGACGCCGCCGCCAGCGCCGCCGCCTTCGGCGCCTGGTTCCACCAGGGCCAGATCTGCATGGCCAGCAACCGCGTGCTGGTGCATGCGTCCATCGCCGACAGTCTGAAGGCCCGCCTGGTCGGCAAGGCCACGCACCTGCCGGTGGGCGACGGCGCCAGCGGCCAGGTCGCCCTGGGCCCGCTGATCGACCAGAAGCAGCTGTCGCACTTCGACGCCGTCGTGCAGGACACCGTCAAGCAGGGCGCCACGCTGGAAGCCGGCGGCACGCACGAGGGCCTTTGCTACAAGCCCACGGTGCTCTCGGGTGTGAAGCCCGGCATGCGCAGCTTCGACGAGGAGCCCTTCGGCCCGGTGGTGAACCTGGTGACCTTCGGCTCGGACGACGAGGCGGTGGCCCTGGCCAACACCAGCCAGGGCGGGCTGGCCGCCGCGGTGATCAGCCGCGACGTGGGCCGCGCCATGGCCATCGGCGAGCGGCTGAACGCCGGCATGGTCCACATCAACGACCAGACCGTCAACGACGACTGCACCAACCCCTTCGGCGGCCCCGGCCTGGGTGGCAACGGCAGCGCGGTCGGTGGCCCGGCCGACATCGACGAGTACACGCGCTGGCAGTGGTGGACGGTCAAGGCCGCCCTGCCGCAGTACCCGTTCTGACCCCCACCACCACCCGGCGGGCGCCGGGTGGTGACCCCCCGGTTTTTCAACAGCACGGACCGGCGCCGCGATGCGCCGGCAGGAGACAAACATGACTGTTCAGACACCCCGTTCCGAGGGTGGCGCATCGCGCCGCCATGTTCTTTCCGCCGGCCTGGCCGCTGCAGGCCTTGGTGCCTTCCCTCTGCTCGCCCGCGCCCAGGGCCACACCCTGCGCATCGGCGTGGTCAGCCCGCGCTCGGGCCCGCTGGCCCTGTTCGGCGAGGGCGACGGCTTCGTGCTCGAGCAGGTGCGCAAGCAGCTGGCCGGTGGCATCGAGGCCGGCGGCAAGCGCTACGCCGTCGAGTTCATCGCCAAGGACACGCAGAGCAACCCGGTGCGCGCCGCCGCCATGGCCAAGGAGCTGATCAACAGCGACAAGGTGGACTTCGTGCTGTCCACCTCCACGCCCGAGACGGTGAACCCGGTGGCCGACGCCTGCGAGGCGGCTGGCGTGCCCGCGCTCTCGACCACCAGCCCCTGGGAGGCCTTCTATTTCGGCCGCGGCGCCAAGCCCGGCGAGCCCTCGCCTTTCAAGTGGACCTACCACTTCTGCTTCGGCGTGGGCAACTTCGCCAAGCTCTACACCGACCAGTGGAGCAAGGTGGAGACGAACAAGAAGGTGGGCATGCTGCTGCCCGCCGATGCCGACGGCAACGCCATCCGCGGCCTGCTGATTCCCGCGCTGCAGAAGGCCGGCTTCACCGTGGTCGACGCTGGCCCCTACCAGAACGGCCTGACCGACTTCTCTGCCCAGATCGCGATGTTCCGCAAGGAAGGCGTCGAGACATTCAACACCTTTCCGTTCCCGCCCGACTTCGCGGTGTTCTGGCGCCAGGCGGCCCAGCGCGGGCTGGCCAAGCAGGTCAAGGTGGTGCAGATGGCCAAGGCCGGTCTGTTCGCAGCCGAGCTCGAAGCGCTGGGCCAGCTGGGCCACGGCCTGCACGCGGGCGCCTACTGGCACCGCAGCTTTCCCTTCTCGTCGCCGGCCACCGGCCTGAGCAGCACGCAGCTGGCCGACGCCTACGAAAAGGCCAGCGGCAAGGCCTGGAACCAGCAGATCGGCGCCACCGCCTCGCTGTTCGACGCCGCCGTCGCCACGCTGCGCAGCGCCGCCGACCCGAAGGACCGCGCCTCGCTGGCGCAGGCCATGTCGCGCCTGAAGGCCGACACCGCGGTGGGTCCGGTCGACTTCACGGCCGGCCCGGTGCCCAACTGCGCCACCACCGGCCTGGTGGGCGTGCAGTGGTTGCGCGGCAAGGGCGGGGCCAACAAGTTCGGGCTGGAGATCGTCTCCAACGCCGACCACCCGAAGGTGCCGCTGACGGCTGCGATGAAGCCTTATCAGCTCGGGGCCTGAACGTGTCGGAGACCCTCATCCTCGAAGCCGAAGGCGTGTGCAAGCACTTCGGCCGCCTGCAGGTGCTGCACGGTGTGGACTTGCGCCTGCGCCGCGGCGAGGCGCTGGGGGTGGTCGGCCCCAACGGCGCCGGCAAGACCACGCTGTTCGGCGTGCTGGCGGGCACCCTGCCGGCCAGTGGCGGGCGCGTGGTGTTCGACGGCCAGGCCATCGACACCTGGGACGCCGCGCGCCGCTGCCGCGCCGGCATCGCGCGCACGCACCAGGTGCCGCGGCCCTTCCTGGGCCTGAGCGTGTACGAGAACACCCTGGTGGCCGCCCAGCACGGTGCCGCCCTGCGCGGGCATGAGGCCGAGGCGGCGGTGCGGCGCAGCCTGGAGCGCTGCGGGCTGGCGGACCTGAGCCAGCGCCCGGCGGCCAGCCTGGGCCTGATGGACCGCAAGCGGCTGGAGCTGGCGCGCGCGCTGGCCACACAGCCTCGCGTGCTGCTGCTCGACGAGATCGGCGGCGGCTTGACCGAGGCGGAACTGCACACGCTCTCGGCCCTGGTGGCCTCGCTGCGCGACGAGGGGCTGACGGTGGTCTGGATCGAGCACGTGCTGCACGCCCTGCTCAAGGTGGTGGACCGGCTGGTCTGCATGGACGCCGGCACCGTGCTGGCGCAGGGCGACCCGCACACGGTGATGGGCGACCCGCGGGTGGTCGAGGCCTATCTGGGCGGGGTGGCGGCATGAACCAGAACGATGCATGCCCCGTGCTGCTGGAGGCTCACCACCTCAGCGCCGGCCACGGCCAGTTGGTCGCGGTGCGTGAGGTCTCGCTGCAGTTGAAGGCCGGCGAGGTGGTGGCCCTGGTGGGTTCCAACGGCGCCGGTAAAACCACGCTGCTGCGCACCCTGGCGGGTGTGCACCCCGCCAGCGGGGGTAGCGTCCAGCTGGCCGGCGCCGACGTGACCGCGCTGCCGGCGCACCGCCGGGTGCAGCAGGGTCTGGCCCTGGTGCCCGAGGGCCGGCGCCTGTTCGCCGACATGACGGTGCGCGAGAACCTGCTGCTGGCCCAGGAGCACCGCGGCGGGCGGCGCGAGCCCAGCGCCGGCTGGACCATCGAACGGGTGGTGCAGGCGCTGCCCGCGCTGGCGCCCCTGATGAACCGGCCCGCCGGCGCGCTCTCGGGCGGCCAGCGGCAGGCCGCCGCCATCGCCCGCGCACTGATGACCAACCCGCGCGTGCTGCTGATCGATGAGGTCTCGCTGGGCCTGTCGCCGCGCGCGGTGGACGAGGTCTATGCCCACCTGGCCGAGCTGCGGCTGCAGGCCGGCACCACCCTGCTGCTGGTCGAGCAGGACCTGGGGCGCGCCATGGCCTTCGCCGACCGGGTGCTGTGCCTGCGCGAAGGCCGCATCGTGCTGGCCGCGCCCGCCGCCGGGCTCGACCGCCAGACCGTCACCGACGCCTATTTCGGCATGGAGCACGCCGCATGATCGACTCCCTCATTCAAGGCACCCTGCTGGGGGGCTACTACGCCGTGCTGGCGGCCGGACTCTCGCTGATGTTCGGCGTCATGCGCATCATCAACCTCACGCATGGCGACCTGGCCATGGCCGGCGCCTTCGGCGTGCTGTGGCTGGTGGGCCTGGGCTGGTCGCCCTGGCTCGCGGTGCTGGTCACGGTGCCCGCCATGGGCGCGGTCGGCATGCTGCTGCAGAAGTGGGTGCTGGCGCGCACGCTGCGCTCGGGCGTGCTGCTGCCGCTGCTGGTGACCATGGGCCTGGGCGCGCTGATCCAGAACGGCCTGTATGGCCTGTTCGGCTCCGAGTCGCGCTCGCTGGCCGATGCGCTGGGTGAGCTGTCCTGGGCCAGCTGGACGCTGCCGGGCGACGTCGTCGTCGGCCAGTTGCCGGTGCTGACCCTGGTGCTGGGTGTGGCGGTGCTGGCCGGGCTGCAGCTGCTGCTGAACAAGACGCGGCTGGGCCGTTCCATCCGCGCCGCCTCGTCCGACGCCGAGGCCGCCGCCCTGTGTGGGGTGGACGCGGCCGGCGTGCACCGCGCCGCCGCGGCCATCTCGGTGGCGCTGGCGGCGCTGGCCGGCGCCATGCTGGCCACCCGCGCCACCATCGAACCCTATGGCGGGCCGCTGCTGCTGATCATGGCGTTCGAGGCGGTGGTCATCGGCGGCATCGGCTCGCTCTGGGGCACGTTGCTGGGTGGCGTGCTGCTGGGTCTGGCACAGAGCTTCGGAGCGCTGGTCTCGCCCCAGGGATTCCAGCTGGGCGGGCACCTGCTGTTCCTGGCGGTGCTGGGCGGCCGGCTGTGGAGCCAGCACCGGCACGGCCTGGGGCTGTCGGTCTGGCCCGTGGCGCGGCGCCCGGCGGCCGCGCCCACGGGGGTGGCCAAGACCCTGGAGGCGCAGCCATGAAACACCAATTCTCATGGACGCTGGCCGCCGCCCTGGCGCTGGCCGCGCTGCCCCTGTTCCTGGGGGCCAATGCCATCGACAAGCTCACCACGTTGTTCATCTTCATGCTGCTGGCGTCCACCTGGGGACTGCTGGCGGGGCAGGCGGGGCTGGTATCGGTCGGCCAGCAGGCCTTCTTCGGTCTCGGCGCCTACTTCGCCTTGCGGCTGGTCGACGGCGGCTGGGCCGCCTACCCGGCGCTGTTCGCGGGTGCCGTGGGCGCGGCGCTGGTGGCCTGGGGCCTGTCCTTCTTCGTGCTGCGGCTCAAGGACGGCGAGTTCGCCATCGCCACCTGGGTGGTGGCCGAGGTGATCCGCATCGGCGTGATGCTCGACCCGCTGGTGCAGGGCGAGACCGGGACCTCGTTGATCGCGCTCAATGCGGTCGAACCCGAGCTGCGCCGCAACCTCGGCTTCTGGATGGCGCTGGGCTCGCTGGTGCTCATGCTGCTCGTCACCGCCTGGCTGCTGCGCAGCGCGGTCGGCACCGCCACCCGCGCCATCGGCGAAGACGACGAGGCGGCGGCCTCGCTGGGCGTGCGCGTCACGCCCACGCGGCGCCGGGTCTATGTGCTGGCGTCCTTCGGCGCGGCGCTGGCCGGCGTGGCCTGGCTGGCCTCGGCCATCACCTTCCTGCCGCGCACCAACTTCGGCGTGCAGTGGTCGGTGCTGATGCTCTTCATGGCCCTGGTCGGCGGCCTGCGCAGCCAGTGGGGGCCGCTGCTCGGCGCGCTGCTGCTGTTCGTGCTGCAGGAAAGCCTGGGCCACCTGGGCGCCTGGTACCTCGCCGGCATCGGCGTGGTGGCCGCGGTCTTTGCGCTGTGGCTGCCGCGCGGGCTGGCCGGCGTCTGGGACGACTGGCGCGCCCGTCAGGCCGCCACGCCCGCCACCGATCCCTCCCTTTCCATCCCCAACCTCCCAAGGAGTTCCACACCATGAGCGTGCAAGGCAAAACCATCGTCATCACCGGCGTCAGTTCGGGCATCGGCAGCGACACCGCCAAGCTGCTGCGCCTGCAGGGCGCCCGCGTGATCGGCGTCGACCGCAACGACCCCATGCTGACCCTGGACGGCTTCGTCAAGGCCGACCTGTCCACACCCGCGGCCATCGACGCCGCTATCGCCCAGCTGCCCGAACGCATCGACGCGCTGTGCAACATCGCCGGTGTGCCGGGCACGGCGCCGGTGGACCTGGTGGCCAAGGTCAACTACCTGGGCTTGCGCCACCTCACCCTGGGCCTGCTGGACCGCATGTCCGGCGGCAGCGTGGTCAACATCTCGTCCATCCTGGGTGCCGAGTGGCCGGCCCGGCTGGAGCCGCACCGCGCGCTGGGGCAGACCGCCTCGTTCGCCGACGGCCAGGCCTGGCTGGACCAGCACCCGGTGCCGCAGGAGACCTGCTACCAGTACTTCAAGGAAGCGCTGATCGTCTGGACCTACACCCAGTCGCAGCCGATCTTCATGCAGCACAACGTGCGCATGAACTGTGTGGCGCCCGGCCCGGTGTTCACCCCCATCCTGGGCGACTTCGTGCAGATGCTGGGCAACGAGCGCGTGGAGAAGGACGCCCACCGCATGAAGCGCCCCGCCTTCAGCGACGAGGTGGCGCCGGTGATCGCCTTCCTGTGCAGCGACGCCTCGCGCTGGGTCAGCGGCATCAACCTGCCGGTGGACGGCGGGCTGGCCTCCACCTACATCTGAGCGGAGACGGGCGTGCGGTCGCTTCCCTCTGTACGGTCGGCCTGGCGCTGGATGGCCGGCGCGCTGCTGGCTGCCGCCTGCGCCACGGTGGCGCTGGCCCAGAGCGACCGCCCCATCCGCGTGGGCGCGGTGAGCGCGCTGGGCGTTCAGGCGGGCTTTCCTGAGTCCTCTCAGGCGGCGCGGCGCTACTTCGACGCCGTCAACGCCGCCGGCGGGGTGAACGGCCGGCGCATCGAATACGTGTCGCTGGACGAAGGCCCCAACCCGCAGACCGCGGCCAGCGCCGCGCGCCGGCTGATCGCCGACCCCGAGGTGGTGGCCCTGGTCGGTGGTTCGGGCCTGTTCGACTGCCCGGTCAACGCCGCCGCCTACGCGGCCGCCGGCCTGGTGTCGCTGCAGGGAGCCTCGGTGGCGCCCGAATGCTTCGCGTCGTCGCACATCGTGCCCATGAACAACGGGCCTTACCTGGGTCTGGAGAACGCCGTCGCCTATGCGGTGGAGCAGCTCAAGCAGCAGCGGGTCTGCCTGACGGTCCTGGACCTGCCCGGCATGGCCAGTGGCTACCAGCGCGCGCTGGCCCGGCTCAAGCCGGCCCTCAAGGCCGCGCTGGACGATGTGGCCTTCATCGCACCCGACGCCGACTTCGCCGCCGCCGTCCGCGAACGCCTGGCGCGCCGCTGCGGTGCCATCGTGTTCACCGGCCACGAGCCCACCGTGCTGCGCTGGCTGGACGAGGCGCAGAAGCAGGGCCTTGGCGAGGTCGACTGGATCTTCCTCACCCCGGCCTACACCGACCGGGTGGCCAAGGCCATTCGCGACCCCCAGGCGCGCATGCACGCCATGGCCGAGTTCGAGCCCTGGCAGAGCGCCTCGCTGGCGATGCTGGACTGGAAGCGCGTGATGCGCGAGGGCAACCTCCCGCTGAGTGCGCTGTCGCAGGGCGGTTATGTCTCGGCGCAGCTGTTCGTGCGTGTGGCGCGTGGGATCAATGGCCCCGTCTCCCGCGCCTCGTTCACCCAGGCCCTGCGCGAGCTGCCGCCGACCCCGCTCTCGTTCCTGGGCATGCCCTTCCATGTGGGGCCCGCCCAGGCCCACGCGCCCAACCGCGCCAGCCTGCCCGTCGTCTGGCGCAACGGGCTCTGGAAGATCGCCGCCCCCGTCTGGATCCAGGCGCCGCCCCTGGCCGCCGGCCCACCTTGAACACCGATTTTTTTCAACCCGAGTTCTTTCAACCACAAGAGGAGACTGTATGAACAAGACGACCCTGTCCCTGGCCGCCCTGGCCCTGCTGAGCGCCACTTCGGCGAGCTTCGCCACCGAAGGCGGCGGATCGAGCTACCCCGTCGGCGCCGAGAACCACCTGGCCGGTGCGGCACCGCCCCCCGGCGTCTACGTGCTGGAGTACGTGAACGTGTACAGCGCCGACCGCCTCAACGACGGCCAGGGCAACGCCGTGCCGGTGCCCGGCTTCAAGGTCCGGGCCACCGCCGCGGCGACGCGCATCGCCTGGTCCACGCAACAGCCCCTGCTGGGCGGGAATGTGGTGGCCCACGCCATCCTGCCGCTGGTCAGCGTGAAGGTCAGCGCCACAGGGCAGAGCAACTCGGCCTCGGGCCTCGGGGATGTGAGCCTGGGCACCGGCGTGGCCTGGCACCACTCGCCGCAGCTGCACAGCGTGCTGGCGCTGGACCTGGTGCTGCCGGTTGGCAAGTACGACGCCGCGAAGCCGGTGAACATCGGCCGCAACTACGCCGCCCTGCAACCGGCCTATCTGGTGTCCCGGATCGACCCGGCCGGGTTCAACGCCGACGCCAAGATCGGCATGAGCTTCAACCGGACCAACAAGGACACGGGTTACCGCTCGGGCACCGAACTCAACATCGACTACGCGCTGGGCTGGGGCCTGGGCAACGGGTGGGTGGTGGGCGTGGGCGGCCACCTCTACCAGCAGCTGAGCGATGACCGGCAACACGGCGAGACCGTTCGCGGCAACAAGGGCCGCTCCTACGCCCTCGGCCCGAACCTGAAGTACGACAGCGGCAAGGGCTGGTTCATCACCGCCAAGCTGAGCAAGGAGTTCTCGGTGCGCTCGCGCACCGAGGGCACCTCGTTCTGGATCAAGACCACCATTCCCTTCTGAAGGAGCGCCCATGGCTGAACAGTTCGCCCACATCGACGGCACCCGGGTGCGCTACCGCGACAGCGGGGGCGCCGGCCCTGCCGTGCTGATGACGCACGGCATTGGCGAGTCGCTGGAGTTCTGTCACCGGCAGTTCGACACGCTGGGCCAGTCCCTGCGCCTGATCGCCTGGGACCTGCCCGGCCATGGGCTGTCGGACGAGCGGGCGGACGCCATGAGTCTGGAAGGCCAGGCCGCGGTGGCCTGGCGGTTGCTCGATCATCTGGGCGTGGACCGGGCCCACCTGGTGGGCAACTCACTGGGCGCGGCCATGTCCCTGCGCATGGCCGCCCAGGTGCCGGCGCGCGCGGCGTCGCTGCTGCTGGCCAATTCGGCCGCCCTGGGGGCCGAGGTGTTCGGCGCCTTCCGGCTCATGACGCTGCCGCTGCTGGGGGAGCTGATGAACAAGCCAGGGCCGAGCGCGGTGGCGCAGCAGATCAAGGCCATCGTGCACCGCCCTGAAGCGATCACCCCCGAGGTCCGGGCCGCGATCGAGCGCAACGTGCAGCGGCCGGGCGGCGGCCGGCATTTCCTGGCCCTGCTGCGCGGGCTCACCTCGCTGCGCGGGCAGCACGCCGGGGTGTGGCAGCGCTCGCACGACATCCTGCGTCAACTGCCGGGTCTGCCCGTGCTGATCGTGCATGGCGAACACGATGTGGTTTTGCCGGTGGCGCATTCGCGCCGTGCGCACACGCTTGCTAGCGGGTCGGAGCTGGTGGTGCTGGCCGACTGCGGGCACACGCCGCAGCTGGAACAGCCGGCGCGGTTCGACCGCCTGCTTCAGGCCTTGGTCAGCAGCTCGACCATCCCGTAGTTCCTGGCGATGAAACCCGACTCTTCAAGGGTCTTGAGCGCCTTGTTGGCGCTCTGGCGGCTGATGCCCATCATCTGGGCGATCACTTCCTGGGGGACCTTGACATGCCGTTGGGGCGTGACCCGGCTGCCGTAGCCCGACGCGATCCGTTCGAGCCGCTTGAGGATGCGCTGCTCCAGCGACAGAAAGGCGGCTTCCTGCAGCACGTCCAGGGCCACGCGCAGCTTGGCGCTGGCCAGAATCCCGATGTGCCGCCAGTGCTGCGGGTGGGCGTTCAGCCACTCTTCCAGCCCGGGGCCGTCCACGCAGTGCACCTCGGCCTCTGCGTTGGCGTGGGCGGAAAAATGGCGTGGACCCCGGTCGAGCGTGGCCATCTCGCCAAACCACTGCACCGGCTCCACCTGGGACAGCACAGAAACCTTGCCTTCCTGGTTGATGTTGCTGACCAGAACAGCCCCTTGCAGCACACAGAACAGCCCCTGGTCCTGGTCTCCCACGCGGAAGAGGGGCTCGCCATGCGCCAGCCGTCGGGACCGACCGAGCCTGATGAGCGCCGTCTGCAGTTCTTCAGGACACGCCTGAAACCAGCGGTCGGCGCAGAGGGCGCGCCGGAGTGTGACTGTTTTCATAAAAGCATGAACAGAGAATTAAAGACATGTACGGGATAGTCCGTAAATTGTCCAAAGTTTGACAGTCGAACTAAGTTGGCTTGGGCAAAGTGGGTGCACTGGTCAAGCAATGTAGTTCTTAGGTGGTATGGGTCGATGCCCCAGGCTCATTGCGATGAATGGTCAATCTAACGGGATGACGAGGTCCTGCAGCAATGGAATTGAACCCGAATCACGTGCTTGTTGTGGGTCGTCAGAGAGGCGCCGTCCAGATGGGACAGGCCTTGCGGGCGGCGGGCGTGTCCGTGACGTTTCTGGCCAGCGTGGACGGTGGGACGGTCGGGATGGGGTCACCGACGGACCGTTCTGGCGATGCGGCGGACCTGGTGCTGTTCGGTGTGGACCCGGACCGCGCGGTCGGTGAGGCCCAGCGGCTGGAGCGTCTGGTGGCGCCCGGAACGCCGGTCATCGCCCTGCTGCCCGGAATCCGGCGTCTGGCATGGACCGCGAACGCAGCCCCCGGGCTTCAGTGGATCCGCTGCGTGTTCCGGCCCGGCGCGGTGGCCCCTCAGCCGCCGGTCACTGGCGGGCCGGTGACGCCCTTGCTGTACCTCACCGCCAACAGCCGCCTGGCGCTGTGGCAGGGCTGTTTCGAGCGGGCAGGGTACGCGGTGGATCTGAGGCCGGACATGCGGGCGGTGCAATGGGGCCAGACGCTGCTGCAGCTGGCCGCGCTGTGCGTGCTGGTCTCGGGGCGGTCGATGGAGGACTGGCTCGGGAGCCGCTCGGGCCGGACCGAGCTGGCCAGGCTCTGGGAAGAAACGCTGGACCTGTTGAAGCTGTCCGGCGTGGAGCCGGTGCCGATGCTCGGCATGCCCTGGCGGGTCGCTTCCATGTTGCTGAAGATGGGCGACGCGCCCTTCTCCTGGCTGGCCGGGCGGCATTTCCTGGCGGCGCGGGCGGAAATCGCGGGCCACATTCCCTCCAGGGGCGCCCAGCTGGAGCTGCTGCTCGACGCCAGCTGCGGGGAGGTGATGCGCCTGGCCATCGGTGTGGGTGAAGACGCGCCCTGCGCGGTCCGGCTGGCGGAGCAACTCACCGAGCTGTACCGGGTGGCCTTCCACGGCGCGGACGCCTCGCTGGCCTGGGACCTCTGATGATGAGCATGGAAACCCGTCAGCTGCTGCGCTCCACCACCCGGCCTCCCGACCAGCTGTCGAGATTCGCGTCGCATCAGGAGGTGATGGACCGGCTGGCGGGCGACATGGACAACCTGGTGGTGGCCGTGCTGGACGACCTGAGCTACGAAATCATCAAGGCGTACGGAAACAAGCTGCCCAGCAACTGTCTTGAATGGATCGGCACCACGGCGACCAACAACGTTCGCAGGCTGGCCAGGGTGATCTACGCCGGGGAGTCCGCCCACCGCATGAAGCTCGACGAGTTCCGCGCCAACAGCCGACCCGAATCGATCCGCTTTCTCGCCGTGTGCTGGCTGCGTCCGCAGATGGAACGCAAGTTCGGGCCATTGCCACTTTCTGTGGACAGGGTGTTGACCCCGAAGCTCACGCTGCGCAGTGGTGCGCTGTGAACTGGGCCCACCGGTGCTCGGGGGCGAGCCTCAATGTGGTGGCCCCACCGGCGGCGCCGGCCTGATCACCACTGCCCGCTTTCCATCCGGATCGCGACCTCGCAGTCCTCGAAGATCTCCAGCTTGGCGATCTTCACCCGCACGCCGATCACGCCGGGCAGCTGCATCAGCCGCCGCGTGAGCTTGCCGATCAGGCTCTCCAGCAGGTTGACGTGTTCGGCGGTGCACTCGTCGATGATGATCTGGCGCACCTTGCGGTAGTCCAGCACGTGGCTGATGTCGTCGTCGTGCGGCAGCAGGGGCTGGGTGCCCTGGTTGAGCTCGGCGTCCACCTGGATGGGCTGCGGGCTGGTCTTCTCGTGCTCCAGGATGCCCAGGTTGGCGTCGAAGCGCAGCCCGGTGAGCGTGAGGATCTGGGTGCCGGCGTAGTTCGGGGTGTTCATGGGCGTCCGCCTCACATCATCGAAAAGTCGCGCTCGAAGCGCATCAGGTGCTGGCCGCCGTCGACCAGCAGCGTGGTGCCGGTGATGGACCGGTTGTGCAGCGCGAAGGCCACGGTGGCGGCCACGTCTTCCGGGGTGGACGAGCGGCCCAGCGGCGACTGCCGGTGCAGCGCCTGGAACTTCTCGTCCGACAGCAGGTGGCTGGTGAGCGTCAGGCCCGGCGCCACGCCCACCACGCGCACGCGCGGCGCCAGCGCCAGCGCCAGCATGCCGGTGGCCGCTTCGAGCGCCGCCTTGGAGAGGGTGTAGCTCAGGAAGTCCGGGTTGAGGTTCCAGAGCTTCTGGTCCAGCAGGTTGACCACCGCGCCGTCCGCATCGCGCGCGCCCAGGTGCTCGTGCAGCGCCTGCGCCAGCAGGATGGGCGCGCCGGTGTTGCTGCGCAGGTGGGTTTCCATGCTGGCAAAACCGAAGCTGGTGACGTCGTCGTGTTCGAACAGCGAGGCGCTGTTGACGACAGCGTCAACCGCGCCGAAGTGCGCCACCACGGCCGGCAGCAGGGCACGCACCGCGGACTCGTCGGCCAGGTCGGCGCCGAAGGTGGCGGCGCTGCCCGCGCGGCCGGTGAGCGCGTCGCAGTCGCGCGCGGTCTGCCCGGCTTCGGCGGCCGACTGCCGGAAGTGCACAGCCACGTTCCAACCGGCGCGGGCCAGCGTGAGCGCGATCTCGCGGCCCAGGCGCTTGCCGGCACCGGTGACCAGCGCGGTGCGGACGGGGTTCGGGGGGAGGGGGGCAGTTCCGGACATGGTGGGCGGTCGATCCTGGACAATCGGCGTGTGAACATCGACACAGTGAACCAGCCCGGCAGTGTAACGAGCGCCCTGCGTGAACGCGTGGCCGAGGCCATCCGCGAGGCCGGTGGCTGGCTGCCCTTCGACCGCTTCATGGCCATCGCCCTGTACGAGCCGGGGCTGGGCTACTACGCCAACGCCACGCCGAAGTTCGGTCAGATGCCCGAGGGCGTGGCCGGCCAGGGCAGCGACTTCGTGACCGCGCCCGAGCTCTCGCCGCTGTTCGGCCACACCCTGGCGCGCCAGGTGGCGCAGGCGCTGGCCGCCACGGGCACCGACGAGGTCTGGGAGTTCGGCGCCGGCACCGGCGCGCTCGCACTGCAGCTGCTGGACGCGCTCACGGCGCTGGGCCAGGCGCCGCGCCGCTACACCATCGTCGACCTCTCGGGCAGCCTGCGCGAGCGCCAGCAGGCCACGCTGGCACGCCATGCGGACCGTGTGGTCTGGGCCGACCGGCTGCCCGCGGTGTTCGACGGCGTGGTGATCGGCAACGAGGTGCTGGACGCGATGCCGGTGCAGCTGCTGCGCCGCGTGGGCGGGCAGGACGACGGCACTTGGCACGAGCGCGGTGTGGCGCTGGCGGACGGCGTCAGCCTGGCCTGGGCCGACCGGCCGACCGCGCTGCGGCCACCGCTGGACATCGAAGGCCCGCACGACTACCTGACCGAAATCCACCCGCAGGGCGAGGCCTTCGTCCGCACGCTGGCCGAACGCCTGGTGCGCGGCGCGGCCTTCTTCATCGACTACGGCTTCCCCGAAGCCGAGTACTACCATCCGCAGCGCCACATGGGCACGCTGATCTGCCACCGCGCGCACCGCAGCGACGATGACCCGCTGACCGACCTGGGCCTCAAGGACATCACCGCGCACGTCAACTTCACCGGCATCGCGCTGGCCGCGCAGGACGCCGGCATGGCGGTGCTGGGCTACACCTCGCAGGGGCGCTTCCTGATCAACTGCGGCCTGCTGGAGGTGGCGAAGGACGCCGGCCCGCGCGAGAACGCCATGCTCTCCAAGCTGGTCAATGAGCACGAGATGGGCGAGCTGTTCAAGGTGATCGGCCTGGCACCGGCGCCCAGTGCGGAAGGCTGGGATCCCATCGGCTTCTCTGCGGGCGACCGCACCCACCGCCTGTAGGAGCCGCCGTGATCCGCTGGATGATCGTCATCTTCCTGGCCCTGCTGCTGATCAGCTGGTTCACGCCGCTGCTGCACAAGCTGGGTTTCGGCAAGCTGCCGGGCGACCTGCGCTTCAAGGCCTTCGGCCGCGAGTGGTTCATACCGCTGACCACCACCATCCTGCTGAGCTTCATCGCCAGCCTGATCGGCCAGCTGATCTGAGCGTCCGTCGCATACCCGGCGGGGTGTCTCTTGAAGTGGTGCAGGCGGTCCCCATCTGCCCGCAAACCCCTGGAGCCTGCCCATGACCGTCGCCACCGAATCCCTGCACGTCGTCTGCCCGCACTGCCACACCACCAACCGCGTGGCGCCGGCCGATCTGTCGGCCACGCCCGATTGCGGCAAGTGCCACCGCCCGCTGTTCGATGGCCACCCGGTCGCGCTGGACGAGGCGGCGTTCGAGAAGCACATCGCGCGCTCGCAGCTGCCGGTGCTGGTGGATTTCTGGGCGCCCTGGTGCGGCCCCTGCCGCATGATGGCGCCGCAGTTCGAGGCCGCGGCCAGACAGCTGGAGCCCCATGTGCGCCTGGCCAAGGTCAACACCGAAGAGGCGCAGGCGCTGGGCGCGCGGCTCAACATCCGCAGCATCCCGACGCTGGCGCTGTTCGTGAACGGCCGCGAGGTGGCGCGCCAGCCGGGCGCCATGGGCGCCGCCGACATCGTGCGCTGGACCCGCTCGCACCTGGGCTGAAGCCCCCGCAAGGGGCAGGGCGGCTGTAATTTGGTTACAGCTCCGGCATAATTCCGGGACCTTTTCCGGAACCGACGCCATGCTCCAGACCCCATCCGACACCGCCCGGCTGCTGGCCGACATCGGCGGCACCAACGCCCGTTTCGCCTGGCAGGCCGCGCCCGGCGCGCCCATCACCGATGTAAAGGTGCTGCCCGGCGCGCACTACCCCACGCTGCAGGCCGCCATGCACGCCTACCTCGACGGGCTGGGCCGCGGAGCACCCGCGGCGGTGGCCATCGCGATTGCCAACCCGATCACCGGCGACATGGTCCGCATGACCAACCACGACTGGGCCTTCTCCCAGTCCGCCCTCAAGGCCGAGTTCGGCCTGCGCACGCTGCGCCTGCTCAATGATTTCACCGCCCTGGCCCTGGCCCTGCCGGACCTGCCGGCGGCCGAGCTGCGCCAGGTCGGTGGCGGCAAAGCCGTGCCCGGCGTGGCCATGGGCCTGGTCGGCGCCGGCACCGGGCTGGGTGTCTCCGGCCTGCTGCCCGACGGCCACGGCGGCTGGGTGCCGCTCGAAGGCGAGGGCGGTCACGTCACGCTGCCGGCGACCACGGCGCGCGAGCGCACCGTCATGGACGGCCTGATCCGCCGCTACGGCCACGCCTCGGCCGAGCGCGTGTGCTGTGGCCAGGGGCTGGTGGACACCTGCGCCATCCTCTGCGAGGCCGACGGTGTGGCGGCGCAGGGCCTGGACAGCGCCAGCGCGGTGAGCGAGGCCGCGCTCAAGGCCGGCCACCCGCAGGCGCTGGAAACGCTGAATATCTTCTGCGCCATGCTCGGTTCGGTGGCCGGCAACCTGGCGCTGACGCTGGGCGCGCGCGGCGGCGTGTACGTGGGCGGCGGCATCGTGCCCCGCCTGGGGGCCTGGTTCGATGCATCGCCGTTCCGCGAGCGTTTCGACAACAAGGGCCGCTTCACCGGCCTGCTGCAGGGCATGCCGGTCTGGGTCATCACCTCGGCCCAGTCGCCCGCGCTGCTGGGCGCGGCCCGCGCGCTGGACGGCCACCGCTGAAACTTTGTCACCAGCGAAGGGGCGGGCAGGGACTTCGGGTTTCTGCGGATGTAATATTTCTTTAATTAAAGATAAATTACAGACATCCGGCGGCATGGTGCCGCTCTGGATGGTTCCGCGCCGTGCACGCCCTCGCGTGCGGCGTCCCTTCTTTACTGGAGACATGATGATGAAACTGTCGAAACTCGCTGCCGCCGCCGCCTTCGTGATGGCCGGCTCCGCCGCCATCGCCGGCGAGGTGGAAGTGCTGCACTGGTGGACCTCGGGCGGTGAGGCCAAGTCGGTCGGCGAGCTCAAGAAGATCATGCAGGGCAAGGGCCACACCTGGAAGGACTTCGCCGTGGCCGGCGGCGGTGGCGATGCCGCCATGACCGTCCTGAAGAGCCGCGTCGTCGCCGGCAACCCGCCCGCCGCCGCCCAGATCAAGGGCCCGGGCATCCAGGAATGGGCGAACGAAGGTGTGCTGGCCAACCTGGACGCCGTCGCCAAGGCCGAGAAGTGGGACAGCCTGCTGCCCGGCGTGGTCGCCGACGTGATGAAGTACAAGGGCAACTACGTCGCCGCGCCGGTGAACGTGCACCGCGTCAACTGGATGTGGGCCAACGCCAATGTGCTGAAGAAGGCCGGTGTGGCCAACGCCCCCAAGACCTGGGACGAGTTCTTCGCCGCCGCCGACAAGGTCAAGGCCGCCGGCCTGATCCCCGTGGCCCACGGTGGCCAGAACTGGCAGGACTTCACCACCTTCGAATCGGTGGTGCTGGGCGTCGGTGGCGCCAAGTTCTACCAGGACGCCCTGGTCAAGCTCGACCAGAAGGCCCTGACCAGCCCGACCATGACCAAGTCGCTGGAAACCTTCCGCAAGATCAAGTCCTACACCGACCCCGCCGCCCCGGGCCGCGACTGGAACCTGGCCACGGTCATGGTGATCCAGGAAAAGGCCGCCTTCCAGTTCATGGGTGACTGGGCCAAGGGCGAGTTCACCGCCGCCGGCAAGGTGCCGGGCAAGGACTACATCTGCGCCGCTGCCCCGGGCACGGGCAACGCCTACACCTTCAACGTCGACTCGTTCGCGATGTTCAAGCTCAAGGACGCCTCCGCCCAGAAGGCCCAGGGCGACCTGGCCGCTGCCATCATGGGCAACGAGTTCCAGGAAGTCTTCAACCTGAACAAGGGCTCCATCCCGGTCCGTCTGGGCATGAAGATGGACAAGTTCGACGACTGCGCCAAGCTCTCCAGCAAGGACTTCGTCGACACCGCCAAGAGCGGTGGCCTGGTGCCCTCGATCGCCCACGGCATGGCCGTCAGCCCGGCCGCTGAAGGCGCCATCAAGGACGCCGTCAGCCAGTTCTGGAACGACGACAAGATCTCGGTTGCCGACGGTGTGAAGAACATCGCCAAGGCCGCGACCACCAAGTAAGCCCCGTCCGGAGCCTCGCCCGGCCTTCGCCCGCCCCGCCACCGGGGTGGGTGGGGACGGGTGTTGCCCGCCGGGCGCCTGCCACCCCTTTTTCAGCTTCACCATGCGTCACTACACAGGCTTTCGTCGCGCGTGTGCACCGCTGCTGGCATCGCTGCTGCTGGCCACCGGCTCCGGTGTCCGGGCGGGTGAGGTCGAGGTGCTGCACTACTGGACCTCGGGCGGCGAGGCCAAGTCGCTGGCCGAGCTCAAGGGCCTGATGGCGCAGCGCGGCCACAGCTGGAAAGACTTCGCGGTGGTGGGCGGCGGCGGGCAGAACGCCATGGACGTGCTCAAGGCGCGTGTGCTGGCGGGCAACCCGCCGGCCGCGGCCAACATCAAGGGGCCGGCGATCCAGGAGTGGGCGGCGCTGGGCGCGTTGACCAACCTCGACGCCATGGCCTCCTTTGACCGCTGGGACGAGGTGCTGCCCAAGGTGGTGGCCGACCAGATGAAGCACAAGGGCCGCTACGTGGCCGTGCCGGTCAACGTGCACCGGGTGAACTGGCTCTGGGCCAACGCCGAGGTGCTGCGCCAGGCGGGCGTGAACGAGGCGCCGCGCAATTTCGACGAATTCTTCAAGGCCGCCGACAAGGTGCGCGCGGCCGGCCTGATCGCCTTGGCCCACGGTGGCCAGGACTGGCAGGACTTCACCACCTTCGAGTCGGTGGTGCTGGGCGTGGGCGGTGCGAAGTTCTACGACGCGGCCCTGGTGAAGCTGGATACGCAGGCCCTGGGCAGCGACACCATGCGCCGTTCGCTCGACACCTTCCGGCGCCTGCGCGGCTATGTCGATGCAGCCTCGCCCGGCCGCGACTGGAACGCCACCACCGACCTGGTCATCAAGGGCAAGGCCGGCTTCCAGTTCATGGGCGACTGGGCCAAGGGCGAGTTCCTCGCCGCCGGCCAGCAGCCGGGCAAGGACTTCCGCTGCTTCCCCGCGCCGGGCACGGCCGAAGCCTTCACCTACAACGTCGATTCTTTCGCCATGTTCCAGCTCAAGGCCTGGGAGGCACAGAAGGCGCAGGGCTACCTGGCCTATCTGCTGATGGGGCAGGACTTCCAGGAGCGTTTCAACCTGCGCAAGGGCTCGATCCCGGTGCGGCAGAACGTGGCCATGGACAAATTCGACGAATGCGCCAAAGTCTCTGCCCAGGACTTTGGCAAGACCGCCAAGGCCGGCACCCTGGTGCCCTCGGTGGCCCACGGCATGGCACTCGCCCCGGGGCAGCAGGCGCAGATGCGCAAGCTGGTCTCGGATTTCTGGAACAACCCGCAGATGTCGGTGAATGACGCACAGAAACAACTGCTGGCCCTGGCGGCCGGCCCACAGAAGTCCCTGCAATGAAATCCTTTGAAAACCTGCTGCCCAAGCTGGTGATCGCACCGGGCTTCGTGCTCGGCTTTGCCTTCATCTACGGGCTGATGATCTGGAACGGCGTGCTGTCGATGACCGGCTCGCGCATGCTGCCCAACTACGAGAACTTCGTGGGCCTGGAGCAGTACGCGCAGCTGTGGTCCATGGACCGCTGGTACGTGGCGCTCAAGAATCTGGGCATCTTCAGCGTGCTCTACGTCGGCGGCTCGATGCTGGTCGGCATGATCCTGGCGATCTTCCTGGACCAGAAGATCCGCGCCGAAGGCTGGCTGCGCACCATCTACCTCTACCCCATGGCGCTGTCGTTCATCGTGACCGGTACGGCCTGGAAGTGGATCCTCAACCCCAGCGACGGCCTGCAGAAACTGATGCACGACCTGGGCTGGACCTCGTTCAATTTCGACTGGCTGGTGCAGTCCGACTACGCCATCTACTGCGTGGTGATCGCGGGCATCTGGCAGTCGGCCGGCTTTGCGATGGCGCTGTTCCTGGCCGGCCTGCGCGGCATCGACGACAGCATCATCAAGGCCGCGCAGATCGACGGCGCCTCGCTGCCGCTGATCTACTGGCGCATCATCCTGCCGATCCTGCGCCCGGTGGTGTTCTCCACCATCCTGGTGCTGTCGCACCTGTCGATCAAGAGCTTCGACCTGGTGATGGCGCTGACGGCCGGCGGCCCCGGTTACGCGACCGACGTGCCGGCCACCTTCATGTACACCATGAGCTTCACGCGCGGCCAGATCGGCCTGGGCGCGGCCAGCGCCACCATGATGCTGGCGACCGTGGCGGCCATCGTGGTGCCCTACCTCTACAGCGAACTGCGGAGCAAGCCCCATGACCGCTAAATCCCTGACCTTCGGCCGCGTGTTCACCTACGGCCTGCTGCTGGTGGCGGCGCTGTTCTTCCTGGCGCCGCTGTACGTGATGGTCGTCACCTCGTTCAAGGACGCCGACCAGCTGCGCGCAGGCAACCTGCTGAGCCTGCCGACCTCGCTCAACCTGGACGCCTGGCACCTGGCCTGGAACACCGCATGCACGGGTGTCGACTGCCGCGGCCTCAAGCCCTATTTCATGAACTCGGTGTTCATGGCGGTGCCGGCGGTGCTGATCTCCACCGCCTGGGGTGCGCTCAACGGCTACGTGCTCTCGATGTGGAAGTTCCGCGGTTCGGAGGTGCTGTTCGGCTTCCTGCTGTTCGGCGTGTTCATGCCCTTCCAGGTGGTGCTGCTGCCCATGAGCCAGGTGCTGGGCTGGCTGGGCCTGTCCAGCTCCATCGGCGGGCTGGTGCTGGTGCACTGCCTGGCGGGCATGGCCGGCACGACGCTGTTCTTCCGCAACTACTACACGGCCGTGCCGCGCGAGCTGGTGAACGCCGCGCGCATCGACGGCGCAGGCTTCTGGCGCATCTTCCTGCGCATCGTGCTGCCAATGTCCACGCCCATCCTGATGGTGACGCTGATCTGGCAGTTCACCAACATCTGGAACGACTTCCTGTTCGGCGTGGCCTTTAGCGGCGCCGACAGCAAACCGGTGACCGTGGGCCTGAACAACATGGCCAACACCACCAGCAGTGTCAAGAACTACAACGTGGACATGGCCGCGGCGATCATCGCCGGCCTGCCCACCATGCTGGTCTACGTCCTCGCGGGCCAGTACTTCGTCAAGGGTCTGACGGCCGGCGCCGTCAAAGGTTGAAACACATGGCTTCTCCACTCCACATCAAGGGCATCCGCAAGTCTTTCGGCAAGGGCGACAAGGCGGTCGAGGTGCTCAAGCGCATCGACATCGACGTCGCACCGGGCGAGTTCCTCATCCTGGTCGGCCCCTCGGGCTGCGGCAAGTCCACGCTGCTGAACATCATTGCCGGCCTCGAAGAGCCGACCGAAGGCGAGCTGCACATCGGCGGCAAGAACGTGATCGGCATGCCGCCGGCGCAGCGCGACATCGCCATGGTGTTCCAGAGCTACGCGCTCTACCCGACCATGAGCGTGGCCGACAACATCGGCTTCGCGCTGGAGATGCGCAAGGTGCCCAAGGCCGAGCGCGAGAAGCGCATCCAGGAAGTGGCGGCCATCCTGCAGATCCAGCACCTGCTGGACCGCCGGCCGGCCCAGCTCTCGGGCGGCCAGCGCCAGCGCGTGGCCATGGGCCGTGCCCTGGCGCGCGACCCGCAGCTGTTCCTGTTCGACGAGCCGCTGTCCAACCTGGACGCCAAGCTGCGTGTGGAAATGCGCGCCGAAATCAAGCGCCTGCACCAGCACAGCGGCATCACCACGGTGTACGTGACGCACGACCAGATAGAGGCCATGACCCTGGGCAGCCGCATCGCGGTGATGAAGGACGGCATCCTGCAGCAGATCGGCACGCCCGACGAGATCTACCGCCGCCCGGCCAACACCTATGTGGGCGGCTTCATCGGCTCGCCGACCATGAACTTCATCAACGGCCGCGTCGAACGCGCCGGTGAGGGCGGCCGCTTCGTGTTCGAAGGCGGCGCGCTGGATCTTCCCTGCCCGGACGGCCCGGAGGCGACGCTGGGCCAGCGGCCCGAGCACATCCACCTCAATGCCGACGCCAGCTGGCGCGGCGAGGTGGTGCTGGTGGAGCCGACCGGCGCCGACACCTACGTGGTGGTGAAGACGGCCGTGGGGCTGATCACCGTGCGCGAGGCGGCGAACACCCGTGTCAACGTGGGCGACAACGTGGGCATGACGGTGAGCGGGCGCCACAACAACTGGTTCGACAAGACCAGCGGTGCGCGCATCACGGCGATGGATTCGAGCTCGCTGTTCGTCGGCTGACGGATCAGGTCAGTCGCAGAACCACCCGCAGCCCATGGGGCTGCATGTTTTCAGCCGTCGCCTCGCCGCCGTGGCGGCGGGCGATCTCCTGCACGATGGCCAGGCCCAGGCCGCAGCCGCCCGGCAGTTCGCTGGCGCGCCAGAAGCGCTGGAACACATGGGCCATGTCGGCCTCCGACAGGCCGGGGCCGTTGTCTTCCACCAGCAGGCGCGTGCGATCGCCGTCGGCCTCGACCTTGAGCGTCACCGCGCTGCCGCGCGGTGTGTAGCGCAGGGCGTTGTCGATCAGGTTGGCCATGGCCTCGCGCAGCTGCAGCGCGTCGCCCTGCACCATGCGGTGCTGCTCGCCCTCGAAGCCCAGGTCGACGCCGGCGGCCACCGCGCGCGGCGTCCATTCGCGCGCCACGTCGCGCGCCAGAGCGGCCAGGTCCAGCGGCTCGCGCCGCGCCGTGGTCTCGGTGCGTGCCAGGGTCAGCAGCTGGTGCACCAGGTGGGCGCTGCGCTCGGCGCCGGTGCGCACCTTGGTCAGGCGCGCGCCCAGCACCGGGTCGGCGTTCTCGCGCTGGGCCAGCTCGACCTGGCTGATCAGCCCGGCCAGCGGCGTGCGCAGCTGGTGGGCGGCGTCGTTGATGAAGCGCTTTTCCTGGTTCACGTTGCGCGCCACCTCGTCCAGCAGGCCGTTGATGGCCTGCACCAGCGCGTGCACCTCGTTGGGCGCCTGCGTCATGCCGATGGGCGAGAGCGCGTTGACCGAGCGGTTCTCCAGCTGGGCGGTCAGCCGCGTCAGCGGCGCCAGGCCGCGCTGGATGCCGCCGTACACCGCCAGGCTCAGCAGCACGCCGGCCGCCAGCAGGGGGGCCAGCATGTCGGCGATCAGCTCGCGCGCGATGCGCTGCTGCACCGCCAGGCTCTTGCCGACCTGCACGCGCAGGGTCTGCGGCGCATTGACCTCGCCGTAGTTCACGTCCAGCGCCACGATGCGCAGCGGCTTGCCGTCGATCTCGGAGGCGTAGAGCAGGGGCTCTTCGGTGCCGACCGTGCTCTCGGGCGGCTGCGGCAGGGTCTGGTTGCCCAGCAGGAACTGGCCCGGCGGGGACGACACCATGTAGCTGATGCGGTCCTTGGGGTCCTGCTCCAGCACGTCCTGCGCCGCGCGCGGAAAGTCGATCAGCAGGCCCGAGCCGATGGGCTTGACCTGGCGCGCCAGCGCCCGCACCGACTGGGTCAGCGACTGGTCGATGCCCTTCTCGGCGTAGGACAGCGCGATGCGGTAGGCCAGCAGGCCGCCACCGGCCCAGAGCACCAGCTGCGGCAGCAGCAGCCACAGCAGCAGCTGCCGCCGCAGCGAGAGCCGGGTGGTGGTCGCGGCCGTCATGGCGCGCCGGTGTTTTCCAGCAGGTACCCGAGGCCGCGGATGTTGCGGATGTTCAGCGTCGAGCCGGCGAGCTTGCGGCGCAGGCGGTGCACGTAGACCTCCAGCGCGTTGGAGGTCACCCCTGTTTCGCCGGGGTCGGACTGCCAGACCGCCAGCACGTCCTCGCGGCTGACCACCTGGCCACTGTGGCGCACCAGCAGGTCCAGCAGCGACCACTCGCGCTGTGTCAGGTCGATCACCTCGTTGCCCAGCCAGGCGCGCGGCAGCACCGGGTCCAGCCGCAGCGTGCCCGGCGCGGGCGGTGGCGGCACCTGCGGGCTGGGGCCGAAGGCCGGCAGGCTGGCGCGGCGCAGCATGGACTGCAGGCGTGCCAGCAGCTCGTCGCGGTTGAAGGGTTTGGTGAGGTAGTCGTCGGCGCCGGCGTTCAGGCCCTCGACCCGGTCCTCGATGCCGTCGCGCGCGGTCAGGATCAGCACCGGCAGCGCCGGCAGGCGCTGGCGCAGGCGGCGCAGCACGGTCAGGCCATCCACCCTGGGCAGGCCCAGGTCGAGCACCACGCCTTCGTAGGCCTCGGTGTCCAGGCGGCTGAGCGCCTGCTCGCCATCGACCGCGGTGTCGATGCGGTGACCGGCCTGCATGAGCTGGGCACTCAGGCCGTCGCGCAGCAGTTCATCGTCTTCAACAATCAGCAAATGGGCCATGCGCCCGATTATCCGGCGAGCGGCTCAGCCGTCCTGCATGTCCCAGCGGAAGCCGCAGCGTTTGCAGCACACCGGCACCAGCCGCCGCACTTCGATGCGGGCGTCGTCGGGCACGAGTAGCAGGCCGTAGGCCTTGCACTGGCCGCAGTTGGCCTGGTTGGCCATTTCTTCGGCGTGCATCAGCAGGTAGAGGTAGCGGCGCAGCGCCCACAGCGCGATCGCCGCGCAGGCCAGCACGAAGCCCGTGTCCAGCAGCTTCTCGCTCCAGCTGCCGCCCTGGAAGGCCTCGAAGCTGGCGATCAGGGCCACCGAGGCCAGCAGCGCCAGCGCCATGTGGGCGTGGCTGGAGAGCAGCTCCCGTTCGTACCACTTGCGGAACCCGTAGCGGCGGATGCCGTCGGCCAGGGTGGGGTTGAACGGGTTGCGCTGGGCCATGGCCGTCTCCTAGGTCGGGCTCTCCGCTTTCAGTGCCAGGGCCACGGCGGCCGCGCGGGCGGCGTGCAGGGCCTGGGCGATGCGCGAGCCGGCGTCGGCCGCGGGCGGATCGGCAACATTCTCGCGCGATCGCCCGATCTGCTGCATCACCTGTCGCGCAATGACCCCGCTGTCGACCGTCTGCGCCGCGCGCAGCGCGCCCTGCATCCGTTCGCGCTGGGGATAGGCCTGTTCCTCGAAGCCCAGGCGCCCTCGGGCGTCGCACTCGCAGGCCAGCAGCACCTCGTTGAAGCGTTCCGGACGGCGGATCGCGTCGCAGCGCTCCAGCAGCCGCAGCAGCGCCGCCGCACCCAGCCCTTCGCAGCGGTGGATGTGGCCGTGCTCGCGCGCCACCACGTCGGCCAGTTCCCGGCATTCGCGCGGCACGCGCCAGCGCTCGCACACGTACTTGAGCAGCTCTGCGCTGCGCACTTCATGGTCGATGTGGCGTGGCAGCACGTCGGCCGGCGTCGTGCCCTTGCCCAGGTCGTGGCACAGGCAGGCGAAGCGCACCGGCAGGCTGGCGCCCAGGCGGGCGCTCATGTCCAGCACCATCATCAGGTGCACGCCGGTGTCCACCTCCGGGTGGTAGTCCGCGCGCTGCGGCACGCCCCAGAGCCGGTCCACTTCGGGCAGCAGCCGCACCAGCGCGCCGCAGTCCCTGAGCACCTCGAACATGCGGCTGGGCCGCTGCTCCATCAGGCCGCGCGAGAGCTCCTGCCAGACCCGCTCGGGCACCAGGTGGTCGACCTCGCCGTCTTCGACCATGTGTGCCATCAGCGCCTGCGTGTCGGGCGCGACTGTGAAGTCGGGGAAGCGGGCGGCGAAACGCGCCAGCCGCAGGATGCGCACCGGGTCTTCGGCGAAGGCGCCGGTGACGTGGCGCAACACGCGGTACTGCAGGTCGCTCCAGCCGCCGTAGGGGTCGATCAGTGCGGCGCGCGCCGGGTCGTCGGACTCGGCCTGGGCCACCGCCATCGCGTTGATGGTCAGGTCGCGCCGCGCCAGGTCCTGTTCCAGCGTGACGCCGGGGTCGGTGTGGAAGGCAAAGCCGTGGTAGCCGGGGGCGGTCTTGCGCTCGGTGCGGGCCAGCGCGTACTCCTCGCGCGTCTGCGGGTGCAGGAAGACAGGGAAGTCCTTGCCGACCGGCAGAAAACCCTGAGCCGCCATGGCCTCGGGCGTAGCCCCGACGACCACCCAGTCGCGGTCCACGTGGGCAGCGGCGGCGGTGTCGCGGGCGAGCAGGGCGTCGCGCACGGCGCCGCCCACCAGGTAGATGTCCATGCCGCAAGTGTAGACAGCGGCCTGCCTCCCACCAGCGTGCGCGGTCAGACCTCCAGCACCATCGACCGGCTGATGCGGCCGGTGCCGCCGGCCATCAGCCGGGTGATGCGGCCATGCTCCCGTTCCAGCACGACCCGGATCAGGCTCGGCGACGGGGGCTGCATCAACCAGCCTTGCTCGATGAGCAGCTCCCGGTCCGGGACACCCAGCACATCGTGCAGCAGGCAGGCCAGCGGGCCGGCCGCCATGCCGGTGCCCGCCTCCTCGGGAATGCCGAACCGGGGCGCGAACATGCGCGCGCCGGCATGGTGGCCGGGTCGTTGCGTTTCCGTGGTGAACGCGTAGACACCGATCAGGTCCAGCTCCTCGCTGATCGCCTGCACCAGATCCTGCCGGGGGCGGAGGTTTGCCAGGGCGCGCGCGTGGGGCAGTGCGACCAGCAGAAAGGCGTTGCCCGTGCTGACCACATGCGGGGCCACCCCACCTGTTCCCTGCGCTGGCAGAAGTCCCAGGGACGACGCGATCCGGGCGCCCAGCTCCGATGCGGGGTCGACACGGGTGTAGGTCGGCGCGGTCTGCTCCATGAAGGCCATGTCGCCGTCCAGCAGGATGTCGCGGGGACCGTCCACCGTCTCCTTCGAGAAGCGACCTTCCCCGAGCACGCCCTGTTGCCGGAGCAGGGAGAAGGTGGCGATGGTCGCGTGCCCGCAGTGGGCGATCTGTCGCGTAGGCGTGAAGAACTCCAGCCTGACGGAGGCCATCTGCGACGCCGAAACGAACGCGGTCTCGGACAGGCCCACCTGCCGCGCAATCGACAGTTTCTGGGCCGCGGTCAGCGCGTCGGCGTCCAGCACCACGCCGGCGGGGTTGCCGCCGCCAGGGGCATCGGGGAAGGCGTTGACGATGTGAACGGCGACCTGCATGGGGTCCGTCCTGTGGTCGCGTCGGCTGGCTTCAGGGCCGGCTGCGGTAGGGCTCGTCGAAGCCGATGAAGTCGTGTTCGGCCAGGGCCTGCTGGACCCAGGTCTGCACCGCCGGCAGCTGGTGCACGCGGTCCACGTACGCCGCCACTGTGGGGCTCACGGGCAGGGCGTAGGTGCGGATGCGCGAGCACACCGGGGCGAAGTAGGCGTCGGCGATGCCGAAATCGCCGAACAGCATCGGCCCGCCGTGTTCGGCCAGCAGGCCGGTCCACATGGATTCGAGCCGCGCGATGTCGGCGCGCACGCCGGCCTGGTCGCGCCAGAGGATGCGCCCGATCTCGGGCAGCGAGGCCTCGATGTTCATCGAACAGTGGCTGCGCAGGGCGGTGAAGCCGCTGTGCATCTCGGCGCAGACGCTGCGGGCCCGGGCGCGGGCCCTGGCGTCGGCCGGCCACAGGTGTTTCTCGGGGAAACGTTCGGCCAGGTACTCGGCAATCGCCAGCGTGTCCCAGACCGCGAAGCCGTCGTCGACCAGCACCGGCACCTTGCCCACCGGGTTGATGGCCGCGATCACCGACTTGAAGGCCGATTGCGCATCGAACGAGTCGAAGCGCACCATCTTTTCCTCAAAGGGGATGCCGGCCCCGGTCAGCAGCACCCAGGGGCGCATGGACCAGGACGAGTAGTTCTTGTTGCCGATGTAGAGCTGCAATGCCATGGGTTCCTCCGGTTGAGAACCCGCATGGTAGGGCTGCGACCGCGGGCCATTGATGACAAAGGGGCGGCCGATTGATTCGCCGCCTGCCGGCGAGAGGGTCAGGCGTACTTTTCGAGGATGCGGGTCGAGCGCTCGACCTCGCGGATCGTCTGCTCTTCCGAGTCCGACACCGCGACGGCTTCCATCACCGAGCAGGCCATCATGCGGTAGAAGGCCTTGTCCATGGCCTTGCGAGCAGCCGACATCTGCTGCGCCACGTCTTCGCAGGAGCGGCCGCTTTCGACCATGTCGATCAGACCACGCACCTGGCCTTCGATGCGCTTGAGGCGGTTGACCACGTCGCGCTGGTGCTCCGAACGGAAGGAGGCTGCCGCAGCGTCGGTGGACGGCGTCGGCTTGGTTTTGGCAGGGGTGCTGGCCATGGTGTCCCTCTTGTATGAATGAGCGGCCGAGTGTGCCAAAAAATGCGGCGGAGCGGCGCCCGGGTCAGCGCTCGCCGCCGCGCAGACGGTCCAGGCGCTGGCGCACCGCCTGCCGGCCCAGGTAGAGAGGCGCCACCGTGTGCACCGACCGCGGCACGATACCCAGCGACGACAGTCCGGGCCACTGGCTGGTGGCGACGTTGTCGATCGCCATCGAATCGAGGTTGTCGCGGCTCATCAGGGGCTCGCCCGGCAGGCACTCCATGGCCAGGGCCTGCAGGCGCCCGATGGCGGTGGGCAGCGGCAGCACCGGCCGCTCGCGGCTGCCCAGCCGTCCCGCCAGCCGCACCAGTTCGCCCAGCGTGAGCACGTCGGGCCCGGCGCATTCGAAGGTCTGGCCAATGCTGCTGCAGGGCAGGCCGGTGTCGCGCAGGCAGGCGATCACGGCGTCGGCCACGTCCTCCACCCAGACCGGCTGGAAGCGGGTGCCGGCGCCGGCCAGCGGCATCACCGGGAACACCGACTGCAGCCGTGCGAACAGGTTCAGGAAGCGGTCGCCATCACCAAAGATCACGCTGGGCCGCAGGATGCTCAGCGCCAGACCGGCGGACCGCAGCACCTCTTCGCCGCGGGCCTTGCTGCGCTGGTACATCGAGGGGCCGTCCAGCTGGGCGCCCAGCGCACTCACGTGCACCAGCCGGCGCACGCCGCTGGCCTGGCAGGCGCGGGCCAGGGTGGCGGGCAGCTGAACATGCGCCCGCTCGAAAGCGGCCTGGTCGCCGTGCAGGATGGCCACGAGGTTGACCACCGCGTCGTGGCCCGCGAGCAGCCGGGTCACCTGGGCCTCGTCGTGCACCGAGGCCTCGACCACCGTCAGCCGAGGCAGGTGCTGCACGGCCGCAGCGTTGACCGCCCGGCGGGTGGGCACGGTGGTCTGCCAGCCCGCGCGCTGCAGCTTTTCGCACAGGTGGCGCCCCACGAACCCGGTGCCGCCCAGGACCAGCACCCGCTTCATGGCAGTTCCCGGTTGTAGCTGTCCTGCCGGGCAGGGGGCCCAACAACCCCGAGCCGGGCGCGCAGCGACTGCGGCTGCCCGGTGATCAGGCTCGCGTAGTGCGTGGTGTTGGCCAGCACCTTTTTCACATAGTCGCGGGTTTCTTCGAACGGGATGTTCTCGGCCCAGATCTCACCGGCCAGCACCGGCCCCTGGCGCCAGGCGCGGGCCCGGGCCGGCCCCGCGTTGTAGGCGGCCGCGGCCAGCGGCATCGAGCCGTCCAGGTCGTCCAGCGCCAGCTTGAGGTAGGCGGTGCCGATCAGGATGTTGGTGTCGCGGTCGGTGATCTGGTGCGACTGGAAGTCGTTCAGGCCGATCTTGCGGGCGGTCCAGCGGGCCGTGGCCGGCATGACCTGCATCAGGCCCGAGGCGCCGACGCCCGAGCGCGCGTCCGTGACGAAGCGGCTCTCCTGGCGGATGAGGCCGTAGACATAGGCCGGGTCCAGCCCGATCTCGGCCGTGCGCCGCAGCACCTGCGCGCGGAACGGCATCGGGAAGCGCTGGGCCTGGTCCTGCACGGCGCGGGTGCGCTCACTGGTGTTGATGCAGCGGTCCCAGATCTCTTGCTGGCAGGCCAGTGCGGCGGCGGCCAGCAGCTCGCGGTCGCCCATGCCGCCGCGGGTGTGCAGGTTGGTGGTGTAGTTCCACTCGCGCACCCCTTCGCTGCGCAGGCCCAGACGCATGGCGGCCAGCGCGCGCTGCAGCCCCGGGTGGGTCTGGACGGCCGCCATCTCCTGCGGGGTGAGGGGCGCCGGCGGTGCCGGCGTGGTCACGCTGTGGCCCAGTTCTTCCAGTGCAAGCAGCTCGTAGAAGCCCTGGTGCGAGGCGATTGAGCGGTAGAGGCCGCTGGCCGTGATGTGTGCCGTCAGCGCATCGGGTTCGCGCAGGGCCTGCATCGCCCGGGCGCGCCAGTAGACCCAGACCGGCTCCTGCCGCTGCGTCTCATCCATGGCCGCAATCGCATCCCGCACATGGCCCCAGGTGCCGGCGCGCAGACCGGCGCGGGCCTTCCAGGCCAGGTGGTCGGGCGCCATGTGGCGGTCGTTGCCGTTGGCAAAGGCCGCCAGCGCATCGCCCTGCAGCGACTGGGCCATGCGCTTGCCGATCACGCCCCAGACCCAGCTGCGCTCCTCGGTGGTGAGCTGCGCCTTCCAGCGGGTGTGGTCCATCTCGCGGGCGGCGGCGGCCACGTCCTGGCTGGCTAGCCGGATGAGGGCCAGCGTCACCAGCTCCTTGGTGCGGGGCCGGATGGCGGTGAACTTTTCGTCGAGGTAGCGCGCAGGGTCGGTGGCGATGGCGTGCACCATCGGCACCCAGTCCGGGTTGAGCAGGGTCACCGCCTGCACCGCGGCCGCCGTGCGGCCGGCTTCCATGGCCAGGCGTGCGCGCTGCCAGGCGGCCTCTGCCCGCAGGTGGCCGCTGTCCAGGAAGGCCTTGGCCGCGGTGGCGCAGGCGTCGTCGGCCTCGCGCTGCGCATGCCAGAGGCGGGCGACCTCCTGCGCCGCTTCGTCCGACGGCTTGCGGCGTGCGGCCGCATCGAGCATCAGCGCGTAGCACTGCACCTGGCGGTCGTCGTTCATGCGGTAGCGCGGCAGCTCGGCCTCGAAGGTGGCCCAGTCGCGCTGCTTGCCCAGCTGCAGCAGCCAGTCGTTGCGCAGCCGGTCTTCCCAGTAGCTGCCGGCCATGCGGTCCATGGCAGCGCGGATGTCCGCGGCCGGTGCCGATTCCAGGCGCGCCCGGGCTTCCCAGTACACCGCCATCGGTTCGAGCACATGGCCTTGCACCCGCCACAGCAGGGCGGTCAGGGTGGGGGTGGCATTGCGCCGGAAGGCGTCGCGCATCTCCAGCAGGGCAGCGTCCGCAGCGCCCTGCGCCCGGACCGGTCCCTGCATCAGCAGCGCGGCCATAATGGGCAACAGCCCCTGTTTCACGCGCATCAATCTCATGCGTCGATTATGGACAACAACCCCTCCAGCCCCGCGAAAGACCCGGCCTCGCAAGGCCCCAAAGCCGTCTGGCGCAAGCAGCTGATCGACAAGCGGCAAAATCTCGCAGACCGCGCCTGGCGCAACGACCTGCTGCAGCGCGTGATGCGGGTGTGGCTGATCCACCGGCCCGACACCGTGATCGGGGCCTACTGGCCGATCAAGGGCGAGTTCGACCCGCTGCCCGCGCTGTTCCGCTGGCAGGAGGCCGGGTTGGAAGAGGACGCGCAGAGCGCCGCGCGGCACCGCCGCATCGGCCTGCCGGTGGTGAACAAGGTGGACAAGACGCTCACCTTCTACAGCTGGTACCCCGGCTGCCCGATGGAGGAAGACGCCTTCGGCATTCCCAAACCCAAGGACACCGAAATCATCGAGCCGACGCTGATCTTCGTGCCCTGCGTAGGCTACGGGCCGGGCGGCTACCGGCTGGGCTATGGCGGCGGGTTCTACGACCGCACGCTGGCCTCGCTCCAGCCCAAGCCCTTCACTGTCGGGCTGGGTTACGACTTCGCCTACCTGCCGGACCTGCAGCCCGAGACCCACGACGTGCCGCTGGACGCGATCCTGGCGGACACCGGCGTGATGTGGCCGCTCAAGGGCTGACGCGGTGACGGGCCTGCAGCACCAGTGGGTGCACATCGCCTACCGCGAGACCAGCGCCTTCACCGAGACCTACGGCTTTTCGGGCAGCCAGGGCGCGGTCAACCTCGAAGGGCTGCTGATCAGCGCACCCGGCGCTTCGCGCGAGGTGGTCTTCCTGATGATGCACCCCAGCTCGACGCTGCAGCTGCTGCCGCTGCCGCCCACGCTGGCCGCGGCCGGCTACCCGGTGCTGTGCATGGGCAGCCGCTACGCGAAGAACGACACCGCGCTGATCACGGAGAAGGTGCTGCTGGACATGGGCGCCTGCGTGCGCCACGCCAAAGAGGTGCTGGGCTTCCGGCGCGTGGTGCTGATGGGCTGGTCGGGTGGCGGCTCGCTGGCGCTGTTCTACCAGTCGCAGGCCGAGCAGTCGACGATCACACACACGCCCGCGGGCGACCCGGTCGACCTGGTGGGCGCCGGGCTGATCCCGGCCGACGCGGTGGTGCTGGAGGCGGCGCACCGCTCGCGCGCCCAGTGCCTGCGCGACTGGATCGACCCGTCCGTGACCGACGAAGCCGACCCGGATCGACGCGACCCGGCGCTGGACCTCTACTCGCCCGACCTGCCGGTGGCGCCGCCGTACCCGGCCGACTGGCTGGTGGCGTACCGCGCAGCCCAGCTGGCGCGCATGCGGCGCATCACCCAGCGCGTGAAAGAAACGCTGACCGAGTTGAAGCATCGGGGCGGCGCCGAACTCGAGCGCGGTTTCGTCACCCACCGCACACTGGCCGACCCGCGCTTCCTCGATGCGTCCATCGACCCCAATGGGCGCCCGGTCGGGCGTTGTTACCTCGGGGTGCCCGAGACGGTGAACACCGGGCCGGTGGGCATGGCGCGTTTTTCGACCCTGCGGTCCTGGCTGTCGCAGTGGTCCTTCGACGACTCGCGCGCCGATGGCGAGGCCTGCGCGCGGCAGGTCACGGTGCCGCTGCTGGCCATCGAACACGGCGCCGACGACGCCGTGCCGCAGCCCGACATCGGGATCATGTTTGCGGCCGCCGGCAGTGCCGACAAGCAGATGCACGTGATCGCAGGCGCCAACCACTACTTCCAGGGCCAGCCGGAGCAGCTGCAGCAGGGCGTGGCGCTGGTCAGCGGCTGGACGCGGCAGCGCTTCGGCTGAGTCCGCGCGCGAAGCCCCGGTTCAGGGGTGTTCGGCGTTGGCGTGCACCTCGCTGATGCGCTTCTCGCGCCGCACGAGGTAGAGCCCGCTGCCGATGATGATGGCGGCGCCGAACCAGGTGTGGGCTTCGGGCAGGGTCTGCCAGATCAGCCAGTCCAGTGCCACGCCCCAGGCCAGGGCGGTGTATTCGAACGGCGCGACGGCGCTGGCCTGCCCGCTGCGGAAGGCCTCGTTGATGGTCAACTGGCCCAGAAAACCGGTCACCGCCAGCGCCAGCAGCAGCGCGGCGTGGTCCAGCTGCACCGGCTTCCACTGGGGCCAGGCCAGCAGGCCGCCGCCGACGCTCATGAAGATCATCATGGTCAGGATCAGCGATTCGGTGCTGTCGGTGCGGCTGAGCAGTCGACCCGCCACCGCGGCCACGGCGTAGCACAGGGCCGCCGTCATCACGGCCAGGCCGCCGGCGGTGGCAAAACCGGCCTGCAGGTCGCCGCCGCTCGGGCGGATGGCCAGCAGCACGCCGATGAAGCCGACGCCGATGGCCCACCAGTGCGCCTTGGGCACACGCTCCTTGAGCACCGGCACCGACAGCGCGGTGATCAGCAGCGGCGCGATGAAGAAGATGGTGTAGGTAGCCGACAGCGGCAGCTCGCTCACGCCGCGCGTGAACAGCGAGAGCATGGTGATGCCCAGGCAGCCGCGCAGGAGGTGCAGCGACCAGCGCAGGTTCTTCAGCCGGCCCCAGCCTCGGCGCCACTGGATCCAGGCCAGCACCAGCGGCAGCGCGGTCAGCCCGCGCAGGCAGGCCATCTGCAGCGGCGGGTAGTGCGCCGAGAGGGTCTTGAGCACCGCGTCCATGAGCGAAAAGAACATCACCGCCAGCATCATGTTGACGATGCTGCGGAGATTGCCTTGGGCGTGCTGGGCGGCGGAGTTCATGGGCGAAGAAGCAAAGCGGCGCAGTGTGCATCAGCAGCGGATGGCCGCGGGCACCACTGGGGGTCAGTCGATATGGTCCACCGTGTCGGGGTCTGGGATGTCGCCAATTGCAGCCCTGGTTCGCTCGGCCTCGCGCAGCAGCCAGTCGCAGAAGGCCTTGACCTCGGGTCGCGTCTTGCTGCGCGGCGCCAGCACCAGCCAGTAGACCAGGGGCGAGTCCAGCCGCATGGTGGGCAGCGGCTCGACCAGGTCGCCGCTGGCCAGGCTCTCGGCCACCAGGGGCATGCGCGCCAGCGCCACGCCCTGGCCGGTGAGGGCGGCCTGCACGATCTGGCTGGCGTAGTTGAAGTACAGCCAGCGCTGCGGGCTCAGGCGCGCCTTGCTGCGCGCCCGCGCGTTGCCGGTGGGCGTCGGCGCGTAGTGGTCGAGCCAGCGTTGCCAGGTGAGGTATTCGAGGTGGCGCGTGCGGTGTGCGTCGCCGGCCTCGATCAGCGTGACCTTGGCCAGGTCGTCCAGTTTGGCGATGCGGTGTTCGCGCAGCAGCCAGGGGCTGGCGACGGGCGTGAGCTGTTCGCCGAACAGCCGGATGGCGCCGGCGGCGATGGTTTCGGGCACGGCGTAGCGCAGCGCCATGTCGACGTCGGCGGTGGCCAGGTCGACCGCGGCGTCGGTGGCGTCGATGCGGATGTCGATGTCCGGGTGCTCGCGCTGGAAGGCTTCCAGGCGCGGAATCAGCCACATCGAGGCGAACGAGGCCCAGGTGGTGATGGCCACGCTGCGGCGCCCCGCGCTCTGCCGGATCTGCCTCACCGCCGCATCAATCCGCTCCAGCGCCGAACCCGCCGCGCGCAGCAGGATGGTGCCGGCGCCGGTGAGTTCGACCGAGCGGGTGTGGCGCAGGAACAGGGCCGAGCCGACCTCGTCCTCCAGCGACTGGATCTGCCGGCTGACCGCGCTCTGCGTGAGGGACAGCTCCTCAGCGGCGGCGCGGAAGTTGAGGTGGCGGGCCACCGCCTCAAAGGCGCGCAGGTGGCCCGCCGAGATCGGCCGGGTGCGCGGATGGCTGGGGGTGAGGGCCTGGGACATGGGCGGGCGGGTTGGCTGGATTGATGCGGATGGCGAATCAATAGCTTAGCCCCATTTCATTGGACGTGCGGCACTGCAACACAGAAGATGACACCCATGCTGTCGTCACTGGAGTCCGTCATGTCCTCATCTGCTGCTTCCTCTGCCTTCTCGTTCCGTCCGGGCGCCTGGCGCCTGCACCCCGGCCATGCCATGAGCCTGCACCCGCAGGAAACCTCCGTGCTGCGCATCCACCGCGGACCGGTGTGGGTGACCCTGGGCGAGCCCGGCGCGCTGTCTCCGCAGGACTCGGGCGACCGCTTCCTGATGGACGGCGAATCGATGGTGGTGCCTGCTGGCGCCCGGCTGGTGATGGAGCCGCTGTCCACCCGGGAGTCGGACGGGCCGGTCTGCTTCGACTGGTCGGGCGCCACGCGGGCGCAGGACAGCCGCTTCGGCCGCGAGGTGCGCGCGCCGCTGCGCGAGGCGGTTACGGCCTTCGGCCAGGCGGCCTGGGCGCTGGTTCGGGTGGCCCGGGGCCTGCTGGGCTACAGCGAGTTCCTGGTGGCCGGCCGCGGTCGCGTGCTGTCGCCGCTGGAGTGCATGCGCTGACAGACCCCGTTCGGCAAGCGCTCAGGAGCGCTTCGCCCGGCGGGGCGCCGGCTGGCGAGCCGCCACCGCCGCCTGCAGCGCCAGCCGTGCCCAGGGCGCCATCAGCGCCGGCGACTCGAGGGCTTCCTCGGGCGGTGTGTGGTAGTGCAGGCTCATGGTCTTGCCCCGGGCCTCGTACTCGAACGCCCGGGCGCCCTCGGCCAGAAACCGCGGCGCGGTGTCGGCGTTGGTCTTGAGGAACAGGGTGTCCCAGGCAATGATGGCCACGTTCATGCCGTCCACCGCCAGGCCGTAGCCGCCGAACATGCGCGTCGCCTTGACCGGGCCCAGGCACGACAGCAGTTCGCAGGCGTGCAGGGCAAACGGGTCGGTGATGGGTTTGGTCGCCATGCGCGCATCGTAGACAAGCCCGCGGGGGTGGACAATCTCCACATGGCCCGCCCGAAATCCGCCTCCCACGACCTCAAACGCGAGGAAATCCTCGATGTCGCCGCCCAGTGTTTCGCGCGCCAGAGCTTCCCGGCCGCGAGCATGAACGACATTGCCACCGCCTGCGGCACCAGCAAGGCGCGGCTCTACCACTACTACGAGAGCAAGGAAGCAATCCTGTTCGACCTGCTGGACCGCTACACCCAGCGCCTGCTGGCGCTGATCGGCGAGGGCGAGGCCCACGCCCAGCGCCAGAACCTGAGCGAGCGCGAGGCCCTGCATGCGCTGGTGCGGGCCTTTCTGGCGGAATACGAGAGCTCGGCCACGCGCCATGTGGCCCTGGTGTCCGACACCAAGTTCCTGGGCGACACCCAGCGCGAACTGATCCTCAACCGCCAGCGCGACGTGGTCGCGGCCTTCACCCGGTTCATCAAGCGCGCCTATCCCGGGCGGGTGACGCCGGCCAACCAGACCGCGCTGACCATGATGCTGTTCGGCATGATCAACTGGACCTTCACCTGGCTGCGTCCCGGCGGGCCCATGAGCTACGCTGCTTTCGCCGACGAAGTGGTGGCAGTGCTGGAACAGGGCCTGGGCGGCTGACCCTGTGGACGCGCGGGGTTATTGATTTACCCATCCGTAATTGATTTCGATTAGGTAAAATTCGTCGGTTCGCGCCCCAGCGCCCGATGCCGACCATTCCCACAGGAGACCACCCCATGAGCAAAGCCTTCGCCTCACAGGCCGATCTGCAGGACAAGAAGACCACGTTTGAACAGCTGAGCCCGCACTGCTGGGCCTACACCGCCGAGGGCGATCCGAACTCGGGCGTCATCATCGGCGACGAATTCATCATGGTCAGCGACGCCACCGCCACCCCGGCCATGGCGCAGGACCTGATCCGGCAGATCCGCAAGGTCTCCAGGAAGCCGATCAAGTACGTGTTGCTGACCCACTACCACGCGGTGCGCGTGCTGGGTGCCAGCGCCTACTTCGCTGAAGGGGCGACCGAGATCATCGCCAGCCAGGGCACGCTGGAGCTGATCCAGGAGCGTGGCGAACAGGACATGAAGAGCGAGATGGAGCGTTTCCCGCGCCTGTTCCGCGGCGCCGACTCGGTGCCGGGTCTGACCTGGCCGACCATGGTGATCGGTGGTGGCGACCCGACCAAGGGCGAGAAGCCCGGCAAGCTGTCGATCAACCTCGGCGGCGTGGTGGTGCAGATCTGGAGCCCGGGCCACGGCCACACGCGCGGTGACACCATCGCCTGGGTGGAAGAAGAGAAGGTGCTGTTCAGCGGCGACCTGGTCGAGTACGAGGCCGGCGTCTACACCGGCGATGCCCAGCTCGAAGAGTGGCCCGCCACGCTCGAAGCCCTGCGCGCGCTGAACGCCGAGTTCATCGTGCCCGGCCGAGGCGAGGCCATGAAGGGCAACGCCAACGTGAACAAGGCGCTGGACTACACCCAGCGCTGGGTCACGACGCTGTTCCAGGCCGGCAAGGAAGCCGTGGCCGCCAAGATGGACCTCAAGGCCGCCATGGCCCACACCCGCCAGAGCATGGACCCGGTGTTCGGCCACGTGTTCATCTACGAACACTGCCTGCCGTTCGATGTCAGCCGCGCCTACGACGAGGCCAGCGGCATCAAGAATCCGCGCATCTGGACGGCAGAGCGCGACATGGAAATGTGGAAGTCGCTGCAGGCCTGAGGCCGCACCGGCAACAAAAAAGCCGCTGTGGACACACTAGCCGTTCGGTTAAGGAGTTGATTCAGCAGGCCTCCGGGCCTCACAATGCGCCCCAAGGTAACTCTTGGGGCGTTTTTTATGGCCGAGGAGAAATCGCCGCAGGCGGATGACGGGTCGGCGGGCCATTCGGCACGGGTTCCGCCGACAGCCGCGGGCATCCAGGTCAACTTCTGCAAGAGCCCCCTGTGTGCCAACTTCTGCGTGCCGCCCACTCCCCGGGCGAAGTGGGAGCGCCGGGCCGCTGCCGAGGACGGCTCCAAGGCTCCGCCGGGACCGGGCGACTACCGATTGGCTGGGCGGGGCCATCGCAGGGCGGCACTCGTTTGTGATTTGTGCAAAGAGAGCATGCCCCTGAACAGCAATCTTGCGATTGCCGAAGAGCTGCTTCGAGTTACCGCCTACCTTGACCCTGAGTCCGTTGCGTGCCCTAA
>NZ_BCTF01000009.1 GCF_001571145.1 Hydrogenophaga flava NBRC 102514 | reverse complement strand
CCCGGCAAGGGCTTTCACTTCTACACGGCCAGCGAGGTGGAGAAGAACAGCATCCTCGCCAACCTCGCGGCGACCTACAGCTTTGAAGGCATTGGCTACTACGTGCTGGACACCGACTGGCGGGCCGAAAAACTACCCAACAGCGGGGTGACCGATACACAGTGCCTTCAGTCCGGCAGCAACACACTGGTCGCTTGTTCCAACATTGCCGCCACCAGTCTGAATCCTCAGCAGGACGGGCACCGCTCCGGGATCAACCCCATGCGGTTTTTGCTGCTGACCGGGTTCACCAGCGACCAGTGCATGGCCGACGAAATCACCGGTCTGATCTGGGAGGGGAAAACCGGTTCAGGCACCCGCGCAGGCACCAACACCTACACCCGCCTGGGCAACAACGCCGCCACCGACGCCAGTGGCTATGTGGCAGCGGTCAACGCACTGGCGCTGTGCGGCTTCAGCGACTGGCGCCTGCCCACGGCGCTGGAGCTGCAGACCATGGTCCGCTATGGCGACACGTCGCCCCCAATGGCATTGAGCAAGGGGCCGTCGGGTACGCAGGCGGGCAAGTACTGGTCGTCCGACACTTCGTCGACGTCGATCGGGTTCACCACGTCCTTTGACGACGGCATGGTCGTCACCGACTCCACCAGCAATGCCAATTTCGTCCGGCTGGTGCGCGGCAGCATGCTCAATGGTCCGCGCTTCAGCTTCAGCAGCGTGGCCTATGCCGGCGATGCCGCCAACAACCTGGTCAACGACGCGCTCACCGGACTGCAGTGGCGCCGCTGCCTGGAAGGCATGGCCTGGAACGGCAGCACCTGCACCGGCACGGCCAGCACATTCACGCAGGAGCAGGCCCTGACCCATGCGCGGGATCTGAGTGGCTGGCGCCTGCCCAACATCAAGGAGCTGGGAAGCCTGGTGGACCGCACGCGGACCGCCTCACTAAGGATCGATTCCGCTGCGTTCCCGGCGTTGGGTGAGCCGGCCGCCTGGTCGTCGACGCCCCTGGTGGCGAACACGGCGGGCGCCTGGGCGGTTGGGTTCACCACCGGTGCGGTGGGCTACACCAACCGCACCGATATCACAGGGGTGCGCCTGGTCCGGATCAATCCCTGATTCGGTGCGGGCTGTGGCCGGGCGTCAGGCGTTGGACACGCCCGAAGCCACGTGCCCGGCGGGCACATGCAGGGCGGCCGACTCGATGTGGCCGGTCTGGTCGTCGAAGAAAAAGTCGGGTTCGAACTCGCGCAGAAACTCGCCCTTGGGCAGACCGCCCAGGAACATGGCCTCGTCGACCTGGATGTCCCATTCCATCAGCGTGCGGATCGCGCGCTCGTGCGCGGGCGCCGAGCGCGCGGTGACCAGCGCGGTGCGGATGTGCATGGCGCTTGTGCCCTCGGTCTGCAGGCGGTGCAGGGCTTCGAGCAGGGGCTTGAAAGGGCCGCCCTGCAGCGGTTGCCCGGCCTTGGCCTGTTCGTGCTGCTGGAACGCGTTCAGGCCCTGGGCCTGGTAGACCCGTTCGGCCTCGTCGGAGAACAGCACCGCGTCGCCGTCGAACGCGATGCGCACCTCGTGCGGATGGGCGTCGCTGGCGTGCACCGACTGCGGATAGACCTGGGCGGCGGGCACGCCGGCACCCAGCGCGGCGCGCACGTCGGCCAGGTGCGTGGAGAGGAACAGGTTGGCGCGCAGCGGCCTCAGGTAGCGCCAGGGCGGCTGGCCGCGTGTGAAGCTGCCGCGCTGGATCGGCAGGCCGTAGTGCTGGGCCGAGCGGAACACCCGCATGCCCGAGACCGGGTCGTTGCGCGAGAGGATCACCACCTCGACCCGCTGGGCCTGGGGGTCGTTGAAGGCCAGCAGCTTCTTCACCAGCGAGAAGGCCACGCCGGGCTGGGCGGGCTGCTCCAGCCGGTCCAGCTGCAGCTTCATGTAGGCCCGGTCGTCGCCGGTTTCGAAGACGCGGTTCTCCTCTTCAAAGTCGAACAGGGCGCGCGAGGAAATGGCGACGACGAGCTGTCCGTCCAGGGTGACCGGCATGTTTACTTGACGAGTTGGTTGAGCTGGATGATGGGCATCAGCACCGCCAGCACGATCAGCATCACGACCACGCCCATGGCCACGATGAGCAGCGGCTCCAGGATGGTCGCCAGGTGCATGGCGCGGCGCTGCACCTCGGCGCCGAGCTGAACCGCGGCGCGCTGCAGCATCACCGGCAGCTGGCCGGTCTGCTCGCCCAGCCGCGCGAACATGGCCACCAGCGGCGGAAAGCGCTTCTTGCTGGCCAGCGCCGACGCCAGCGGTGCACCTTCTCGAACCAGCACCAGCGCGTCCAGCGCGTCGGCGCGCATCGAGCGGTTGGACAGGGTTTCGGCCGCGGTCTGCAGTGCCCGCAGGATCGGCACGCCCGCCGCCGCCAGCATGGCCAGCGTGGCGGCGAAGCGGGCCGCGTTGTAGCCGCGCGCCAGGCGCCCCACCAGAGGCAGGCGCAGCCAGGCCGCGTCCATGCGCAGCCGCAGCGCGTCGTTGCGGCGGGCCAGGGCCAGGCCCACGCCGGCCAGCACCAGCAGGCCGAGCATGAGCCAGCCGTAGCTGCGCACGAAGTCGCTGATGGCCAGCATCACCACGGTCAGGAAGGGCAGGGCGCGCTTGCTGCCCGCGAACACACCCGCCACCTGCGGCACCACGTAGCTGACCAGGAACACCACGATCACGATCGCCACCACGGTGACGATGGCCGGGTAGGGCGAGGCGCCGATCAGCTTGTTCTTGAGGGCCTCGCGGGTTTCGAGGTCGTCGGCCAGACTCTCCAGCACCGTGCCCAGTTGCCCGCTCTGCTCGCCGGCCGCGATGACGCCGGTGTAGATGGGCGAGAACTCGCGCGGGTGCTGACCCAGCGCGGTGGCGAAGGCCGCACCGGCATTGACCTCTGCGCGCAGACTGGCGACTAGGCGGCGCTGTTCGTCTTTTTCGGCTTCCTCGGCCAGTGCCGAAAGCGCGCGTTCCAGCGGCAGGCCCGAGGACACCAGTCCGGCGAGCTGCCGCGTCCAGACCGCCAGCGTGGTGGCGTTGAAGACACGGCCGCCCCAGAGCGTCATGTTCAGCCCGCTGCCACGGCCGCCGCTGTTGGACGACACCGCCGGCTCGACCGCCAGCGGCACCAGGCCGCGGCCCCGCAGCATGCTGCGCGCCGCCTTGGCGGTGTCGGCGTCGATCAGGCCTTTTTGCGTCGCGCCCTGCGCGTTCAGCGCTTCGAAGGAGTAGGCGGGCATGAGAACGCTCAGTCTCTCGTCACGCTGAGAACTTCGGCTTCCGAGGTGATGCCTTCGTCGATCAGCCGCTGACCGTCTGCGCGCATGGTGCGCAGGCCCGCGGCTTCGGCGGCCACAAAAATCTTGCTTTCGGCGGCGCGGTTGTGGATGAGCGAGCGGATCTTGTCGCCCGTCACCAGCAGCTCGTAGATGCCCGTGCGGCCCTTGTAGCCGGACTGGTTGCAGTGCGCGCAACCCACCGGGTGCCAGCGGCCGTTGGCGTCCTGGCGCTTGCACTTCGGGCAGAGCTTGCGCACCAGGCGCTGCGCCAGCACGCCCAGCAGCGAGCTGCTCAGCAGGAAGGGCTCGACGCCCATGTCGATCAGGCGCGTGACGGCACTGACCGAATCGTTGGTGTGCAGCGTGGCCAGCACCAGGTGGCCGGTGAGCGAGGCCTGGATGGCGATCTGCGCGGTCTCGAAGTCGCGGATCTCGCCGATCATGACCACGTCCGGGTCCTGGCGCAGGATGGCGCGCAGGGCGCGGGCGAAGTCGAGGTCGATCTTGGCGTTGACCTGGGTCTGGCCGATGCCGGGCAGCTCGTACTCGATCGGGTCCTCGACCGTCATGATGTTCTGCTGCGTCGCGTCCAGCCGCTGCAGCGAGGCGTACAGCGTGGTGGTCTTGCCCGAGCCGGTCGGCCCGGTCACGAGGATGATGCCGTGCGGCTGGTGGATCAGCTTCTCGAAGCGTTCCAGCACATCGCCCTGCATGCCGACCGCCTCCAGGTTGAGGCGGCTCTCGCTCTTGTCCAGCAGGCGCAGCACCGCGCGTTCGCCGTGGGCGCTGGGCAGGGTGGAGACGCGCACGTCGACCGCGCGCGTGCCGATGCGCAGCGAGATGCGGCCGTCCTGCGGCAGGCGCTTCTCGGAGATGTCGAGCTCGGCCATGATCTTCAGGCGCGAAATGAGTGCCGCGTGCAGCGCGCGGTTGGGCTGAACCACCTCGCGCAGCGTGCCGTCGACGCGGAAGCGCACGCTCGAATGGCGCTCGAAGGGTTCGATATGGATGTCGCTGGCGCCGTCGCGCGCGGCCTGGGTCAGCAGCGCGTTGAGCATGCGGATGATGGGCGCGTCGTCGGCGGTCTCCAGCAAGTCCTCAATGGCCGGCAGCTCCTGCATCATGCGGCTGAGGTCGGCGTCGCTCTGCACCTCGCTGACCACCGCCGCGGCGCTGGACTCACCCTGCGCATAGGCGGCGCTGATGCGCTGGGTCAGCAGTTCACCGGGCTCCCACTGCAGCTCCTCCACGTCGTGGCAGCGGAGGATTTCCGACAGCGCCGAGAGCCGGCGCGTCTGCGCCTCTTCGTCTGCGGCGGCGCTGGAGCTGCCCCGCAGGGTCAGCCGCCCGTCCTCCTCCTCCAGCAGCCAGAGGTTTTCGCGCGCGAATGCGTAGGGCAGCGGGTGTTTCATCGGGGCTCTGTCAGTTCGACGGCGCGGCCGGCGGCGCAGGCGTGGCTGCAGGGGCGGCCGCAGGCGTGCTCTCAGGGGCGCGCTGCGGCGGCATGACCGGGCCGACGTTCACGGGAACTGTGGCGCTGCTGGTGGGCTGCGCGTCCTTCTGCGTCGACCGCATCAGCTCATAGCGGTCGAGCGAGAAGCTGTTGGTGGATCGCGCGTCGCGCAACACCACCGGCCGCAGGAACACCATCAGGTTGGTCTTCTTGCGGTTGCGGCTCTCGCTCTTGAAAAGGTTGCCCAGCAGCGGGATGTCGCCCAGACCGGGCACCTTCTCCTGGTTGCCGGAGTACTCGTCCTGCAGCAGGCCGCCCAGCACCACGATGCCGCCGTCGTCGACCAGCACGGTCGACTCGATGGTGCGCTTGTTGGTGATGAGGCCGGTGGTCGAGTTGACCGACGACGCCTGCACGCTGCTGACCTCCTGGGAGATGGTCATCTTGATGGTGCCGTTCTCGCTGATCTGCGGCTTGACGCGCAGTGTCAGACCCACGTCCTTGCGCTCGATGGTCTGGAACGGATTGACCGAGCCGTTGTTGCCGTTGCCGGCGCCGGTGTTGGTGAACTGCCCGGTCACGAAGGGCACGTTCTGGCCGATCACGATCTTGGCTTCCTCGTTGTCCAGCGTCAGCAGGTTGGGTGTGGACAGGATGTTGCCGTCGCCGTTCTGCTGCAGGAAGCGCGCCAGGAAACCCAGCAGGTAGATGCCGTTGCGGCGCGAGGCCATGCCGAAGTTCAGGCCGGTTCCAGGTGCCTGGATGTTGGCCGTGTCGGCCTGGGCGATGGGCAGCAGGTTGGTCAGGATGTTGTTGCCGCCGGTGCCGAAGTTGGTGCCCAGCAGCCCCACGGTGTTCTCGCCGAGGTTGCCCAGGGGGCCTTGCCACTGGATGCCGAACTCGGCCGCCTTGTCGGCGTTGACCTCGGCGATCAGGCTTTCCACATAGACCTGGGCACGGCGCGAATCCAGCTGGTCGATCACCGCGCGCAGCTGGCGGTACTGCGGCTCGGGCGCCGTGATGATCAGTGCGTTGGTCGCCGGGTCGGCCTGGATCTGGCCGCCGGTGGACGGGCCGGCGCTGGCCGTCACCGGCGTGGTGGCGGGGTTGGCGGCGGTGCTGGGCGTCTGGGACATGCCGCCGGTGCTGCTTCGCACCGTCGTGACGCCGGCCGATCCGGCCGCTCCGCCGCTGCCTTCGCCGGCCATGGCCGCCCGCAGCGTGGCTGCGAGGTTGACCGCATCGGCGTTCTTCAGATAGACCACGTGGATGTTGCCGGCCGCATCGATGCTGCTCGGGCGGTCCAGCTGGGCCACCAGGGATCTGGCCAGGGCCAGGCGCGCGGGGTTGGCGGCCCGCAACACGAGGCTGTTGCTGCGGGGCTCGGCGATCAGGGTGGTCTTGTACGAGGTGTCGCCCGCCTGTCCGGCGGCGGCCACCCCCGTGCTGCCCGGCTCGATCAGCTTGAGCACCATGGGGGCCAGGTCGGCGGCCAGGGCGTGCTGCAGCGGAATCACTTCCACATCGGTGGCGCCGGAGACGTCCAGCGACGCGATGATGCGCCCGATGCGCTGCAGGTTGTCGGCGTAGTCGGTGATGACCAGCGAGTTGTTGCCCGGGTTGACGTTGATGGTGTTGTTGGGCCCGATCAGCGGGCGCAGCACGGGCACCAGGTTGTTGGCCGATTCGTGGTTGAGCCGGAAGATCTGGGTGACGATCTGGTTGCTGGCGGGCAGCTGGCTGACCGGGCCGGCACTGACGGTGTTGCTCTGGAGCTTGGCGTCGGCCTCGGGCACGATCTTGTACAGGCCGCCTGTTTCAATCAGCGAGAAACCTTGCAGGCGCAGCGCGGCGGCAAACTGGTTGAGCGCCACGATGGGGGCCACCGGCCTGTCGGTCGACAGGTTGACGGTGCCCTTGACCCGCGGGTCCACCACGACATTGCGTCCGGTGATGGTGGCCATGGTGCGGGCCACGGCTTCAATTTCGGCGCCGACGAAGTTGAGCACGACCGGCTCGGCAGCGTTCTTGGACTGGGCCCATGCGGTGGGGGCGCCCAGGGTGCCGGTCAGCACGGCGAGTGCCAGTGCCAGCACGGCAGGGGAGTGGGTCGATTTCATCTGTTGATCCTATCGCGAAGTCTCGCTCTGGCTGTTAACCAAACGTCAACAGGGTACGGGCGCCATCGCGGCGGCCAATGATGCTCAGCAGGTTGGCGAGCGCCGACTCCTGGCCGGGTGCGGCCGATGCCACGCCCCGGAAACGCAGGCGCCCGCCCGACCACTGACCATCGCCATCGAGCAGCAAGCCGCCTTTGAGCGTGGCCAGCTTGAGTGCCGCGTTGTCGCCGTCCCCTGCCGAGCGGAACTCGACGCGGTAGCTGCCCAGAGGGCGCAGGGTGGACACGCGCGTGGCGAGGTCGTGGGCCTCCACCACCAGCTGTCCGTCCAGGCGGGGGCGCCCGCCATTCAGGTTCAGTGAGAAACCGGGCGACTGCACCAGCAGTTGCCCGTCCATGCGCAAGGTGTTCCACGGCGTGCCCAGGCCCACCAGCATGGCGGCTGGCCAGCGGCTGCTGAAGGCGTCGACACGCGCCTGCGCTCCACCGAAGCCAGGGCGCAAGGCGATGGACAGCGGTTGTTCGGTGCAGCAGGGCGAGGACAGGCTCATGCGCAGCACCGGGCCCTGGGACCAGCCGGGACGCAGCTTCCAGCGAAGTCCCTGTGGCAGCGCCGTCTGGCCGCGACTGCCCTCGCCGCCGCTCAGAAGCACATCGCCACGTCCGCTCCAAACCGTGCCCCCGGTGTTGAGCAATTGCACCTTGCCGCTGGTGTAGTGCGAGAGCAGGGCGCCCACCCACAAGGCGGGCGCAAACGCGATCAGTGCGAGCAGCGTGCCGAAGATGGCCCCCAGCCAGGCCCAGCGTGCGGGTTTGCGGTGTTCCGTCATTGGCCCCCCAGTCCCGGACCGGCCAGCACCACCTGTCCTGTCCATGAGGGGTTGTTGCCGCTGCGCTGGAGCTGCACCTGCACCGGCACCACGCGGGCGTTCACACGCACCTGTTGCAGCCACTGCGCCAGGGTCGCGGCCGGAATCTCCCGCAGGGTGACGGTGACGCGGTTGCCCTGCTGCGCGAGCTGAGCGCCGGCGCCCAGTCCGCTGGTGGCCTGTTCCAGCGCCTGCCTGGCCACTTCGGGTGCGGGCACGGGGGCGGCGTTCTGGGTGCGGATGATTTCTGCACTGGCCGCCAGCTCCTGCATGCGCCCCAAGGCCTTGTCCAGCTCGTTGTGCTGTGTGCGTGCCTGCCGCAGGGTGGACACGGCCGGTGCCAGCGCCACCCACCACAGGAGCGCCAGCCCCACCACCCAGGCCGCAAGGCGCAGCGCCTTCTGCTGGCGGGCGGGCATGCCTTCCAGAGAGGCACCGAGGCGCTGGCCCACCCGGGCGAAGGCCGAAGAAACGGGGATAGATCGTTTGGCAGACATCAGGGGGCCTTTGCCTGAACATTCAACATGCCCGAGTCCGAGCTGACCTGCCAGCCCCGCGAGGCCATAGCCTGTTGCAGTGCCATCAGACGGTCTTCGGGCAGACCTCCGATGCCCAGTCTTGCTTCACCGCTCAGGAAGTCGATGCTGCTCAGAGACGCGCTTGGTTCGGTCGTCGCAATGAATGCGAGCATGCCTTCGAGATCCTGTGCCGACAGGGTGCCGCTGGCCTGCTGCAGCCGGGTGAGTTCGCGCTGCATCTGCACCGGAGCGTCCAGCACGAGACCGACTTCGGGGAAGGTGCTCTGCAAGGTCTGCCGGATGGCCTGTTGCTTGGCCTGAAGGGCCGAACGTTCTTTCCAGGCCATCGCGTTCACGCCGCCAAGGACGGTCAGCACAAGCGCCACCAGGGCCCAGCGCGCCGGCTTCCATGGTGCGGCGCTGGCAAAGTGGCGCCATCCCTGCCGCATGCGCTGCGTGCGCCGCGCTCCGCTGGACAGCCGGAGATCGAACTGGGCGAGGTTCCAGTCGGACTGCGCGCAGCGCAGCAGCCAGTCGGCTGTCGGCATGAGCTCGAAGCGCTGGTTGCACACCTGTTCGGCCAGTCCGGTGATCGACGGGTCCGCGAACCAGCTCGTGGTGGCCGGGTCGGACGCTGCGGTCAGGGTGTACTCGGGGCCTCGGCCGGTGGAAGATCCGAGGCTGCCGAAGCTGGAGTCACCGAACGTGCTGGCCGGCCCAAAGCTGCTGTCGGGGCCAAACCTGCTGTCGGTGCCGAACCGGCTGCTGGTGCCGTAGGTGCTCGAACCATTCTCGCGCAGGGGAATGCTGCGCACCCCCAGCGGGCTGGCGGTGGACAGCCAGACGCGGTTGCCTTCGTCGTGCGCCCAGTGCACGGTTTCACCGTATTCCGAACCGCCTGCCGACGTGGGCCAGAGGGCCGGCACGATGCGGGTGGCGGGCCTTCCTGCAGCTTCGAGGGCCTGCAGCCAGGCCTGGAGCCATGCCTTGTTGCAGGCCGCCACCCAGAGCGTCTGCCCTGGACGGCCGCCCGGTTCGAGGGCCATGTGAAGCTCCGCCGGATCGTTGAGCAGCCGGTCCTCCAGCATCCCGTCCAGGGCGGCCCTCGCACGGGCACTCGCCACCTTGGGCAGGGCGACCCGGTGCCAGGACACGAGGCGGGGCGGCAGCACCAGCACGACATCGTCGTCGGCGGGCAGCAGCGACAGCGCGCAGCCCCCGTGGTCCGACACGACCCGTCCGTTGGAAGAAAGCGCCCAGTCCAGCACCGAAGTCGATGTGGGCATGGCGGCGCTGAAGTTGGTCGGAGTGAGGATCAGCACGTGATAGAGAGGCTGCAATGCCCCGTGGGTACTGGGCGGAGGGCTATTTTAGGGACGAGCCGGGGCCAGCGGATGAAGCCGGCGCTCATGATGGCGCCACCCGTTCGCGCCAGTGCACCCGGGTTCTCAAGCCATCACGCTGGACCAGCGAGCGTTCTTCGATCACGGTGTCGTCCAGTCGAAGACGGATGTACACCTCAAAAAACCGGCTGCGCACATCATGGCGCTGGCTGCCGACCGATTGCTGGCTGGCGCCCGGGATGCGCTGGATGGCATCCTCCAGTTTGGTGAAAGGCGCGGTGTCCCGGGCAGCCACCACCTGCTGGGCCAGCGCCAGGTCCAGGCCTGGCACGCTGGCGCTGAGCACCTCGGGCGTGACCGTGTTCAGGTTGAGCAGGGTGCGTTCGGGCAGAACCGTCACATGGGGCCGCAGGGCCTGCAGGGTGGTCGGGCTCAGGCCCAGCCAGGCCAGCTGGGCAAAGCGCTGGGGCGTCAGCGGCGAGGTGGACGGTTCCGGGTCGTTGAGGGCCCGCTCGGTGGTTTTGAGCAGGTTGGCCGACGCCGCTGCCAGTTCGGGCTTGGGCAGGTTCAGCAGGGTGAACAGCCGCTCGAACATGGCAAGGTCGGTGGTCGACAGCTCCACCTTTGATTGCGAACCCGTCTGGCTGACCCTGACGAGGTTGCCGAAGTTCAGCCGGGACTGGGCGTCCTTGATTTCGCCGGACAGAAACGCGGGCAGCAGATCGTCCGCGCTGTTGTTCTTGTCGGCGGCCAGGAAGGAGGACAGCCGGGCTTCTTCCAGGGGCGTCGCCCAGGGTTCGCCCAGGTGGTCGGCGGCGCCGCTGGTGCGGTTGCTGCGACCGTCTTCGCGCAGGATGAGCCGCGCCCAGTCCAGGGCGCCCACCAGGATCCAGCCGGCCTGAAGACGTTGTCGTTCGGCGGCCTCGACTTCGGAGGAGCGCCATTGCTGCCAGAGTGCTGCCGAGGCCAGCGTCGCCACCAGTGTGACCGTCAGCATGGCCAGCAGCAGGGCGGCCCCGCGTTCCCTGGATGAAGCGTGCATCTTCTTCATCAGCGTGCGGCCAGTAGGGATGGGCGCACCCAGTCGCTGGTCAGCTTCCCGGAGAGGCCCCGTCCCGCCGACAGGGTCAGCACCAGACGAACGCCGTTGGGGATCGCGTCGTCGCTTCCCAGGGTGATGCCGGCGTTCTCGTTGCCGACAGACGACTGCGGGTTCCCCCAGGTTTCCCCGCGGTGATAGAAAAGTTGCCACTGGTCGATCGCGGCCAGCGCGACCTGGGTGTCGCGACCGTCGATTTCACCGGGCGATTCAATCCATGCTGCGGCCCTGGCCCAGGCATCGGCGAGCTCGTCCCGGCGTTTGATCGGGCCGGACTGCCAGCGCATCCACTGGGCACCCGCGTTGCCGGACTGCATGCGAGTCCAGGCGACTACGCGAATGCCGTCGCTGCGCAGCGCGCTTTCCGCGGCGTCCCGCCGGGTCAGGCGCAACATCCGGCCATCGAACGCCAGCGGGCTGAGCTCCTTGGTGTCCACCAGCGCGTCCAGGTCGGCGGCCCACTGTCCCAGCGCCGCCTGCAACCGCAGCAGCTCGTCGGCCCGTTCCTGGGTCAGGGTCTGCGTCCGGTGCATGGCATCGATGGAACGCCAGCTCAGCATGGCCAGCATGGACATCACCGCCAGCGCCACCAGCAGTTCGACCAGGGTGAAGCCCCGTTCGCGTGGTCGTGGAGTCGGGTCACCCGTGCGCATCAGTACCGTCCCATCACGGTCGACAGGCTCAGCAGCCGGACTTCGTTGCCATCAACCGCGCCCTCCACGATCGCATCGACGCGCTGGAAGTTCGGGTTGGGGGTGGGCTGCACGGATAGCCTCACTTTGAGTGTGCGGCCTGCCTGCTGGCACTCGGCGGTGCTTTCACCGGTGCCCGGCAACTGCCGCAGCAGGCGCAGCCGGATGAGCTCGTTTTCGGCGCACAGCTGCGCCAGCCACTGGTCGCTCTGGCGCGCGGCCGCCCGTGTGAGCGCGGAGGTCGCCTGGGAGCCGGCGGCCAGCGCCACAGCAACCACGGCCAGGGCCACCAGGATCTCGATCAGCGTGAAGCCGCGGCTGTGCCGGTTCATGGCGTGGATGGATCAGCGATCACGGCAAAGGGTGCGAGGCCGTCTGTGCCCAGCACCAGGCGCTGCTCGCCTCGGGCCAGTTCGATGCGCTGGGCGGCGATCAGCGGTTCCGGCCCGAGCAGCAGCTCCGAGGTGCCTGGCGGCTGGACCACGCGCACCCGTGTTTCCGGGTGGAGCCAGCTGCGGGGTCTGGTCAGTGAGTCCGCCGACTTGGAACGCGATGTGATGCCCTGGAACTCGAAACCCTCTCCATTGGGTTTCCAGCGCACCGGCGCGCCGCTGGCTCGCGACTGCGCTCGCGCCGACTCGAGCAGTGCGGCCAGCCGGAGAGACTCGTTCTCAAGCGCCGTGGAATCGCTGTCCCGCAAGGAAAGACTCACACCGGCGGTGGCCAGCGCAATGATGGACACCACCACCAGCAGCTCCAGCAGTGTGAAGCCGCGTGTGCGGGTGTTCACTGCCAGCTGCCGATGTCGGCGTCCTTGCCCTCTCCGCCAGGTTGACCATCGGCGCCCAGCGACAGCACGTCCACCTCGCCGTGCACACCGGGGTTCACGTACTGGTAGGGCTGGTTCCAGGGGTCGGCCGGCAGCTTGTCGAGGTAGGGACGCCAGTTGGGTGGTACCGGCGCAGCAGTGGGCCGGGCCACCAGTGCGGTCAGGCCTTGCGCACCGGAGGGGAAGCGCTGGTTGTCCAGCTTGTACAGCTTGAGCGCCTGCATCAGGTTGTTGACGTCCGTCCTGGCCGCGGTCACGCGTGCATCGTCGGCGCGGTTCAGGACGTTGGGCACGATGAGGGCCGCCAGCACACCGATGATGACCAGCACCACCATCAGCTCGATCAGCGTGAAGCCTCGCTGGCGCCGACCGTGCGCAGGAGAAGAACCAGAGGTGGAGATCGAAGTGACAGAGGCGAATTTCAAGACAGGCTCCCGGAAGCACGTGGCGCGGTGCGCCAGAGAAGGTGGATGATAATGTGTTCATGCTCAAGACACCTTCCCTTGCAAGCCTCACGGCCGGCCTGCTCTGGCTGGTGGTGGCGCTGCTTTCGGGTTACTGGATGTTGCAGCTGTGGGGCCGTGAACCACTGGTGCCTGTAGGTGCCCTTGGCTCACCGCCGATCCAGTCGGATGCAACGGGTGTTGCCCGCGTGCTCGGAGCCGTGCCCGAGGCGCAGGCGGCCGCTCCGGTGGCGCCTCCCCTGTCGTCCCGTTTCAAGCTTCTGGGACTGGCCAGTCAGCCAGGCCAGAGCGGTGCCGCGCTGATCGCCATCGATGGACAGCCGCCCCGCCCCGTGGTGGTCGGTGGCGTGGTCGACGGTGAATTGCGCCTTCTTTCGGTCGGGCCCAAAGTGGCCCGCTTGGGCACGACTGCCGAAGACCCGGCTGCACTGGAGCTCAATCTTCCGGAGCCCGTGGAGTCCCGGTGAGCCCGGCACCATCTGCCCCCAGCCCGTCCGCCTCGCTGCTGGACCAGCTGGCGGCGGAACTGGGCCGCTTTCCCCCTTTCGACGAAATGGATGCGGGCCATGTCCGGGCCTTTGTGGAGGCGACGCGGCAGGCGTACTTCGCTCCTGGCGAGGCGCTGGTCCGGCCAGAGGATGGACCCGCCAGCGAACTGTTTTTCATCCGTCGCGGCGCGGTGGTGGGCAAGCGGGGGCTTTCCGATGTCGCTGGCGGGGCGTTCGAATACGAGGCCGGTGACCTGTTCCCGATCAGCGCGGTGCTCGCACAGCGCGCCACCAGCACCGCCTATCTGGCGACCGAAGACACCTTTGTGCTGCGCCTGCCGGCCGAGCGGATGCAGGCGCTGGCGCAGCTCAGTCCGGTGTTCGGGGACTTCCTGAACCGGCGTGTGCTGCGGTTTCTGGAGCTTTCGCGCTCGGCGCTGCAGGCGGCCTACGCATCGAGGGTCCTGGCCGAGCAGTCGATGGAAACGCCGCTGGAGCGGCTGTGCCGCCACGCGCCGGTCAGCTGTGCGCCCGGCACGCCGTTGCGCCAGGCGCTGGAGGACATGCACCGCTTGCGCATCGGGTCGATGCTGGTGGTGGACGAAGGGCAGCGCCCCGTCGGCATCCTCACCCGCTACGACGTGCTCGACCGCGTCGCCCTGGCCGGCGTGTCGCTGGATGTGCCGATGTCGGCGGTCATGGTGGGGCCGGTGCACATGCTGGAGTCCGACCGCAGCGCCCAGGAGGCGGCGCTGCTGATGTCTGCCAAAGGCATTCGCCACGTGCCCGTGACGCAGCAGGGGCGGCTGGTGGGCATCGTGTCCGAGCGCGACCTTTATGCCCTTCAGCGCATGAGCCTCAACCAGGTGAGCGAGCGCATCCGCCATGCGACGGGCATTCCCGCCCTGCAGGCCGCCGCTCATGACATCCGCGAGTTTGCGCGGCACCTGCTGGGCCAGGGTGTGCAGGCGCTGCAGCTGACTCAGCTGATCAGCCACCTCAACGACCTGCTGACGGCGCGGCTGGTGGCACTGAAGGCCGCCGAACACGGTCTTGACCTGCAGCGTTTTTGCTGGATCGCCCTGGGTTCCGAGGGGCGGGGTGAGCAGACCATTGCCACCGACCAGGACAATGCGCTGATCCTTGCCGACGACGTGAATCCCTGCGAGCGGGACGCCCTGCTGCACATGGCACAGGACATCAACCAGTCCCTGGACGCCTGTGGCTACCCGCTGTGCAGGGGCAACATCATGGCGGGCAACCCCGATTGCTGCCTGACGCTGTCCCAGTGGCAGCAGCGTTTCGTGCAGTGGATCGAGCAGGGCTCACCCAAGGACCTGCTCAACGCCAGCATCTACTTCGACTTTCGCGCCCTGACCGGGCAGGCCGGTCTGGCCACCAGTCTGCGCGGTGTCGTGACCCAGCGGGCGTCGGCCAATCCGCGGTTTGTCCGCCAGCTGGCGGTCAATGGCCTGGTGCAGGCCCCGCCGCTGAACTGGCGCGGCCAGATCGACACCACGCCGGTGGATGGTCTCGACACGCTGGACCTCAAGCTGCAGGGCACGGCCATCCTGATCGATGTGGCCCGGCTGTATGCGCTGGCCCATGGCATCGCGGCCACCTCGACCCGGGAGCGGTTCGAAAACGCGGGTCCGAAGCTTGGCGTCCCGTCCCACGAACACCAGGCCTGGGTGGCCGGGTTCGAGTTTCTGCAGATGCTCCGTCTGCGTGCCCAGCTCGATGGCACCTCGGTGGGCGACAACCCCAACCGCATCGCGGTGGGTGCACTCAACGACATCGATCGCCGCATCCTGCGGGAGACGCTGCGGGTGGTGCGCAGCCTTCAGCAGCGCGTGCAGCTCGACTACCAGCGATGAGTGCAACCCTGCTGGCGTCGGTGCGGTCGTGGTGGGGACTCCAGGAGACGGGGCTTTCTTCCGACGCCGACCGCTGGGTGGTCGTCGACGTGGAAACCAGTGGACTGGACGCAAAGAATGACCGGCTCCTGGCCATTGCGGCCATCGGTCTCAGGGTGGGGTCTGGGCCGGCATCGCGACCGGAGATCGTGCTGGGTGACAGCTTCGAGGTGGTGCTGCGTCAAGTGGCGGTGTCCGATCGCGACAACATCCTCCTGCATGGCATCGGTGAGCAGCGCCAGCGCGACGGCGTGGATCCTGCGACGGCGCTGCAGTCCTTTGTCGACTTCATCGGCCAAGCGCCGCTGCTGGCCTTTCACAGTGCCTTCGACGAAACACTGATCGACCGGCATTGCCGGCGGCATCTTGGACACCGGCTGCTCAACCCGTGGCTGGACCTGGCCGATCTCTGTGCCGTGACCTACGAAGAGGTGCGGGCCCGGTCGCTGGACGACTGGATGGCTCATTTCGGTATCCGGTGCCCTGCCCGGCACCAGGCGTCTGCCGACACGCTGGCCACGGCCGAGCTGTTGCTTCGGTTGTGGCCTCGCATCGCGCCGGAGGGAGGTCGCTGGCGCGATCTCGTACGGCTGGCCGGACGCCGGCGCTGGCTGGCTGAGCGCTGAGTGCGGGCCTTGGCCGCGGGTCAGCGCTGTAGCAGTTGCTGTGCCGCTTGCAGCAGCGGCCAGGCCAGCAGGGCTCCGACGCCTTCTGCGCTGCGAAGCTCCATGTCCAGCAGCGGACTGGCCTGGAGGTGGATCAGCAGGAGTCGGTGCCCAGGCTCGGCCGCGCGGTGGGCGTACACCAGATAGTCGGCCACTGCCGGGACCATGGCGCGGGCCACCAGCGCAGCAGTTCCGGCCACGAAGCCATCAACCAGCACCACCCGGCGCTCACTGGCCGCCTGGATCATCGCGCCGCACAGCATGGCAATCTCGAAGCCACCCATGGCGGCCAGAGCCGCCTGCGCCGAGGTGGCGCGGCGGTGCCTGCTGGCGGCAACGAACAGCCTTTCCAGCTTGCGCTGCCCGAACACCTCGTCTGTTTCCTGGTCCTTGCCGCAGGCATCAGACAGCGGAACCCCGCAGAGGCGGGACAACAGCAACGCCGCCGAGGACTCACCCGCAACGCCGATGCTGCCCAGCGCCACGACATTGCCAGGCAGGTGCCGCACCACGTCCATACCCGCCTGTATGGCGGAGTGCGCCTGTGCCGGCGACATGGCTGGCGCCATTGCAGCGTTGCGTGTGCCGTAGCCGATCTTGCGCAGAAGAAGAGTGGCGGCAGGCTCGGTGCCCTCGGGCAGCTGAAGGTGGTGGGCGACACCGGCATCCACCAAGGTCACATCGAAGCCATGGTGCCTGGCCAGCGCGCAGACAGGACTCTTGCCCGCGAGCAGCTCGCAGGCACTTTGGTAGCTCAGGTCCTGCGGCGATCTGGACACACCCTCGTCCGCGAGGCCGTGGTCGGAAGCAAACACCACCAGCTGGGGAGACGCGAACCGAAGCTCCTCCAGCCCGTGCCCTGAGAGGTGCTGGATACGGGCCAGCTGCATGGCCAGTCCCTCAAGACGCCCTAGAGATGGCTCCTGCCCATGGTTGCCCCTCAGGCGGTTCTGCACCATCAGGTCGAGTTGGGTGTTTGCCGTCGGCGACACCTCGGGCCATGGCGGCAATGCCCGGTCGTCCCTGTCCGTTGACAGGTCGGGAATGGGCCCGGGCCGTTGGTTCATGGGCTTGCTCAGCTTTTGAGGAACAGTCGATACACCGGATTGTGGGTTTCTTCCACGCAGGGGTAGCCCAGGGTCCCCAGAAACTTCGCAAACGCCTTGTCGTCCTTGGGCGGCACCTGCAGCCCGACCAGGATCCGGCCATAGTCGGCACCCTGGTTGCGATAGTGGAACAGACTGATGTTCCAGCCAGGACGCATCAGGCTCAGGAACTTCAGCAGCGCGCCGGGTCGCTCTGGAAACACAAAGCGCAGCAGGCGTTCATCCTGGGCCAGGGGCGAGTGGCCGCCCACCATGTGCCGGATGTGTTCCTTGGCCAGGTCGTCGTGTGTGAGGTCCAGCGACTCGAACCCCTGCTTGCGGAAGTTGCTGGCGATCTTGGTCGACTCGCCAGGCCCCTGCGTGGTGAGACCAACAAACACATGGGCCACTTTCGCATCACCAATGCGGTAGTTGAACTCGGTGATGTTGCGCGGACCTCCGGGCAGTGAGTCGAACGACTCCAGGAAACGCTTGAAGCTGCCCCGCTCCTCGGGAATGGTGACCGCGAACAGCGCCTCGCGCTCTTCGCCGACTTCCGCCCGTTCGGCGACAAAACGCAGGCGGTCGAAGTTCATGTTGGCACCGCACAGGATGGCGGCGTAGGTCTCGCCCTTGGTCTTGTGCTTGGCCACGTACTGCTTCATGGCCGCCACGGCCATGGCGCCCGACGGCTCGACGATGCTGCGGGTGTCCACGAAGACATCCTTGATGGCCGCGCAGACCGCGTCGGTGTCCACCACCACGAACTCGTCGACCAGACCGCTGGCGATGCGGAAGGTCTCTTCCCCCACCAGCTTGACCGCGGTGCCGTCAGCGAAGAGACCAACGTCTCCGAGGGTGACCCGCTCTCCCGCCTGAACGGACTTCAGCATGGCGTCCGAGTCGACCGTCTGAACGCCGACCACCTTGATCTCGGGGCGTACGGCCTTGATGTAGTTGGCCACGCCGGAGATCAGGCCTCCCCCGCCAATGGCGACGAACACCGCGTCCAGATGGTCTGACCCAAGGCTTTGCAGCTGGCGCAGGATCTCCATGGCGATCGTGCCCTGTCCCGCGATCACGTCCGGGTCGTCAAACGGATGGACAAAAGTCAGTCCTTCCTTCTTTTGAAGGTGAACTGCATGTTCATAGGCATCGGAATAGCTGTCTCCGTGGAGCACCACCTCGCCACCAAAGGAGCGCACAGCATCCACCTTCACCTGGGGCGTGGTGGTGGGCATGACGATCACGGCCCGCGTGCCCAGCTTGTGGGCGCCCAGTGCGACGCCTTGTGCGTGGTTGCCGGCCGAAGCGCAGATCACCCCCTTGCGAAGTTGCTCGGGGGTCAGGTGCGCCATCTTGTTGTAGGCACCTCTGAGCTTGAAACTGAATACTGGCTGCTGGTCCTCGCGCTTGAGGAGCACCTTGTTGTGGAGGCGGCGGCTGAGGTTGCGGGCCGGTTCCAGTGCAGACTCCACGGCGACGTCGTAGACGCGCGCATTCAGGATTCTGGTGAGGTAGTCCGACGGACTGAGCGGGGCACTGGTGTGAGGCGCCGGTGCCGCGGCCCTCTTCTTGTTGGATCGTGTGGTCATTGTTTGTCCTGTCCAACGATGATAGCGAGCCGAAGTCGCGAAAAAAAACCCGGACTGGTGGAACCAGTCCGGGTTTGAATCCACCCGTAGAGGGCAGAGGAGACAACCTTCAATACAATGCCGCCATTGTATCGAGAAATGCTGCGGCGCAACACGGCATGATGCGTTTTTGCTACCTTTTAGGGAGCTGACTCTCGATCTGTCAGATTTTTCACAACCGACACAGCTATGGAATGCACCGTGACCTGGACCGGCGCCGCCGGTACCCGCTCCCACATGGGATTTGTTGCTGAAACGGGCAGTGGCCATCTTTTGGCCATGGACGGTGCCCCGGATGCGGCCAAACCTGAAAACGGGGGCGCGAATCTGGCACCCAGGCCCATGGAGACCGTGCTGGCCGGGACGGGTGGATGCACGGCCTACGATGTGGTCCTGATTCTCAAGCGCGGCCGCCATGACGTGCGGGGCTGCAGTGTGAAGCTCACGTCCGAGCGCGCGCTGACCGATCCGAAGGTGTTCACTCGGATCCACATGCATTTCACTGTGACAGGTCGGGCAATTCCCTCGGCAGCCGTGGAGCGGGCCATCGCGATGAGCCACGAAAAGTACTGCTCTGCCAGCATCATGCTGGGCAAGACGGCAGAGATCAGCACCAGCTTCGATTTGCTGGAGGCCTGAGCGGCCCCTCCTTTTCGGCTCAGATCCGGTGGGCCACGGTGGTCATCACCTTCGCTGCCGTTTTCATGAGCAGTTTGACCGGCAAAGGAAGTTCCGCGGCGCCCGCATGCTGTGCTTCCCGGGCATGCCTAGCTTCATCGGCCTTCATCTGAGCCACGATAGCCCGTGAGGCGAGGTCCGAGGTGGGCAGCCGGTCCATATGAGAGGCCAAGTGCTCCTCGACCTGGCGCTCGGTTTCCACCACAAACCCCAGGCTGACGCCAGGCCCCATCCGTCCGGCGAGCAGGCCGATTCCGAACGCCCCTGCATACCACAGCGGGTTGAGGAGGGACGGGTGGGTGCCCAGTTCGTCCAGGCGCTCCCGTGTCCAGGCAAGATGGTCGGTCTCTTCCCGTCCGGCCGCTTCCAGTTGTTGCGCCAGCCGTTCTCGTTGTGGATGGGTGCTGTTGCGCGCAGCCATGGCCTGAGCGGTGTAGAGCGCTTGTGCGCAGACCTCGCCGACGTGGTTCACGCGCATCAGCGCACCAGATATCGCCTTGTCCTTCGCACTCAGATGAGTGTTCTGGGTTTCAGCCACTGTGTTGCAAGGCCGAGTCGCGCGCGGCTGTGCAAAGAGGGTTCGCAAGGCCGAGTCGGCAGCAACCAGAAGAGAGTCCATGGGTTTTCGGTCATGAAAGTTGGCAAATGGATTGTCGCTCGATGATCTGCATAAAGATGATTACTAATGTTCTAGGTAGTCGCCCGAATAAGGGCTTTTCCTTGTTGTCCATGAACGACAAACACGGCCGAAAGCTTTGCGCCCCCAAAGTCCTTCTGGTGCAATGAAGACACTTCCAGTAACGGAGGTTGGCTCGGGGGCTCAGACCACCGGCCCATTCATCAACCTTGGAGATACCCTCAATGAAAAAGACCCTGATTGCTCTGGCCGCTGTGGCTGCCACTGGTGTTGCGTTCGCCCAGTCCTCCGTGACGATCTACGGCAAGGTCAACGTGAGCCTGGAGAAGTCGAGCATCGGCACCAAGAACGACAAAGCAGCGCTGGATGACATCCACGGCAGCCGCCTGGGTTTCCGCGGTGAAGAGGATCTCGGCGGTGGTTTGAAGGCCAAGTTCCAGATCGAGCACCGTTTCCGCCCCGACACCGGCGCTGATGCAACTTTCGTGGCCGGTTCCACCAACCCGACGACCGGTGTGGTCACTCCGTCGAGTTCTACGATGTGGAACGGTATGTCCACCGTGGGTCTGGCAGGTGGTTTCGGTGAAATCCGTCTGGGTCGCTACTACAGCGCTCTCTTCCTGGGTGCCAACAACAAGCCTGATCCTTTCGGCGGCGACGGTGCTGGTGCCCTGCGTGGTGTCGGTATGCAGACCACCACGCTGCCTGGCTTCATCCGTACGGCCAACGTGATTCACTACAGCGGCAGCTTCAGCGGTGTGAACGTTGCTGTCTCTACAGGCCTGAAGGAAGGTGCCGCCAAGGCACAAAACAGCATCGCCATCGGCTACGCGAATGGTCCTCTGGACGTTGGTTTCGGTACCGAGAAGGGTGTTCCTGGCACGCTGACCAACGCCTACGCAACCTACGACCTGGGTGTGGCGAAGCTTGCCTTCGGCCTTGGCAATACCAAGAGCGCCGCTGGTGTGAAGACCGAAGGTGTGCTGCTGGGTGCCACCATTCCCGCAGGTCCTGGTCGTGTGCAAGTTGGTCTGGCCACCGCCAAGAACAAGACCACTGGCGTGAAGACCAACCAGAAGCTGGGCCTGGGCTACATCTACCCGCTGAGCAAGCGCACCGCTCTGGAGACCACCTACGGTCGTGACAGCAAGGCTGTCAGCTCGGTCACCGGCAAGAAGCAGTCTGGCTTCGACGTGTCCCTGCACCACAACTTCTGATCATTCGCCGGCGGATGCCGGTTGATGTAAGAAATTCAGGCCTGTCTTGGGAACAAGACAGGCCTTTTTGATTCCTATGCCTGACCTCCGGTATCTGTGACTTCGGCATGTCGCCAAAATCCCACAGCTTGCTATCTTTTTACGGGTTTTCCCTCGAAGTGCGAGATGGCTCGCGCTACCATGAAGAGTCAGTTTCTCAACCGGGCTGCAAAGCCCAGCATTAAAGGATGTTGATATGAAGAAATCTCTGATTGCTCTTGCCGTTCTGGGTTCGGTGGCCGGCGTGGCCCAAGCCCAATCCTCCGTCAGCGTCTACGGCGTTGCCGACGCTGTGCTGCACAAGGACAAGGGCGTGTCCGCTGCTCTGACCTCGGGTGGTGTGAGCGGTAGCCGTCTGGGCTTCAAGGGCACGGAAGACCTGGGTGGTGGCCTGAAGGCCAACTTCCTGCTGGAGCACGGTTTCAAGATTGACACCGGCAAGCAAGGCGAAGAAGGCTCTTCGTTCAACCGCCAAGCCTATGTTGGCCTGTCCGGTGGCTTCGGTGAGTTCAAGCTGGGTCGCATCTGGACCGCCTATGACGACATCTCTGGCGCCACCAACCCGGTGTTCGACTCTGTTCTGTCGCCGAACAACTCGGTCTGGGCCAGCACCGGCTACGCAGCCAACCCGTCCAACGGCATCTACTACGCTTCGCCTGCTATGGGCGGTGTCAGCGGTGCTTTCAGCACCAACCTGAAGGAAGGTTCGGGCAACCAGTCCAACGCTTTCCACGTCAAGTACGAAGGTGGCCCGGTCTACGCTGGCGTCGCTTACCAAGTGGACAAGACCGCCACTGGCGACACCAAGTTCACCCGCCTGAACGGTTCGTATGATCTGGGCGCCGCCAAGCTGCTGGCTGGCTACGGCAACGTGAAGGCCGGTAGCGTCAAGACCACCGACCTGTCCTTCGGTGCCGACGTGCCGCTGGGTGCCAACCTGGTGCTGTCCGCTGGTTATGCCTCCTCCAAGACCGACGGTGCTGAGCGCCTGTCCGGCCTGGGTCTGGGCGTTGCTTACTCGCTGTCCAAGCGCACCACCGTTTACGGCGGTTTCCTGGACACGAAGAACACCGGTCCCGACACCCGCTACGGCTTTGGCCTGAAGCACACCTTCTGATGACAGCGGCTTCGGCCGCTTGAGTCTGAAAGTAAAAAGCCACTTGGCACTGCCAAGTGGCTTTTTTATTGCTGGTTGTTTACTGTTTGGTGGCTGGAGCGGCACCTGTCTTGACGGCCTTGTCGGTGGATGGTGACTTGGTGGTTGCAACGGGTTTGAAGGCCTCACCGTTGACCGTGAGACCTTCTGCAGACAGCTTGGCTGCCCGCTTCTCGCCAATGCCGGGCATGCGTTCAATCAGGTCTGCCCAGTCCTTGAACTTACCGTTCTGGCGGACTTCAAGGATCTTGGTCGAGGTGCCCGGGCCGATGCCTTTGATGCTGTCCAGATCGGCCGGATTGGCGGTGTTGACATCCACGGCCGCAAATGACGTGGCTGCGAACGCCGCGATGAACAGGGACAACAGTTTCTTGTACATAAATTCCTCCTGAAAAGTGAAAGTGACAGCGTTTGACGTGGGTGCGTTGGCATACCCACGGCAAAAAATATATCGAATGACCTAGTTTTTGACTTCCCCAGAGCGGGGTACGCGCGGCCCAGAGGCGATAGACTGGAGTGCAGTTACCTTTTGTCGCAGAAACAATGTTCGTGGGGTATGAATGCGCGGCGCAACGAAAAACCGGTTGATCAGGGCGTTGCCGGTCGTGGCGGCGACCTTGCTGCTTGTGGCCTGTGCGACGCACGCCCCTCAGTTTGAAGAACGAGGGGCAGCCCTGCCCGAATCACCGGGTCGTGATGTGGGCTTGCATCAGCAGGCGGAGTGGCGGACGGCTGTCGATGAGTTGCTGAAAACACCGCCTGGTGGAGATGCCTGGCAACCCTTTCTTTTGCCAGGGAAGCGTTTCGCCGCTTTCGAGTTGGCCAAGCAACCAGCGGGTGCGGCGCTGTCGGTGATCGCCGATGGCTCGGTCAGCATCCTGCGCAAGCGGTTCGACAAAGCCCTTCCAGATGTCGACCGGATTGCGTTCTCGTGGAAGGTCGATGGTCTTCCCGGCGATGCGCGTCTGGGGGAGGCGGGTAAGGACGATGCGCCTGTCCGGATTCTGCTGTCGTTCGACGGCGACCGCAGCAAGTGGACGGGGCGCAACCACCGCATGTCCGAAATGAGTCGTCTGCTTACGGGGGAAGAGTTGCCCTATGCCACGCTGATGTACGTCTGGGCGAACCACGATGCCCCGGAGACGGTCATCGTCAACGCACGAACCGACCGCATCCGCAAGGTGGTGGTGGAGAGCGGCGCGAAGCAGGTGGGCCACTGGCGGGACTACCAAAGAAACATCCGCGCAGATTTTGTCCGGGCCTTTGGGGAGGAGCCTGGACCTTTGCGGGCAGTCGCCATCATGACCGACACCGACAATACCCAGTCCAGCTTGCGTGCCTGGTATGGCCGCATGACCCTCACCGCTCGCTGAGTCTTGTGGCATCCTGCTCGAGCGCCCCATAGGGTTAGCACGCTTGGGTGGCTGGAACAGTTGTTGCAAAGTCTTCGTGCGTTCTGCGGCTGCCCTTTGTGGGTGCGGCCAATGTCCCAGCCAAGCGTCTCAGATCGTCATTCATGCTTGCATTTGTTTTACGACGCATGGCCCAGGCGGTGCTCGTCATGGTCAGCGTGGCGTTCATCGCCTTCATGCTGTTCCAGTATGTGGGTGATCCGGTGGTGTTTCTGCTGGGCCAGGACGCCACGCCGGAGCAGATCAGAAACCTCCGCGCCGATCTTGGGCTGGACCAGCCCGTGGTGGTGCAGTTCTGGCACTTCCTGGTCAATGCGGTGCAGGGCGAGTTCGGCATCAGCCTGCGCCAGGGGGCCAAGGTCTCGCGTCTGATCGCCGAGCGCCTGCCCGCTACCGTGGAACTGGCGCTGGTGGCTGCCTTGCTCTCGCTGTTGCTGGGCATTCCGATGGGTGTGTATGCAGCCCTCAAGCGCGGCACCTTTGTAAGCCAGCTCTTCATGACCGTCTCGCTGCTCGGGGTGTCCCTGCCGACATTCCTGATCGGCATCCTGCTGATCCTGGTGTTTGCTGTGAACCTGGGCTGGTTCCCGAGCTTCGGTCGCGGTGACGTGGTGCAGCTGGGGTGGTGGAGCAGCGGGCTGCTCACCGCCAAGGGATGGCACCACATCGTCCTGCCGGCGCTGACCCTGGCGATTTTCCAGCTCACGCTGATCATGCGGCTGGTCCGGGCGGAGATGCTGGAGGTGCTGCGCACCGACTACATCAAGTTCGCCCGCGCCCGTGGGCTGACCAACCGGGCGGTGCACTTCGGCCATGCGCTGAAGAACACTCTGGTGCCCGTGATGACCATCACTGGTCTGCAGCTTGGCGGCCTGATCGCCTTTGCCATCATCACCGAGACGGTGTTCCAGTGGCCGGGCATGGGGCTGTTGTTCATCCAGGCCGTGACCTTCGCCGACGTCCCGGTGATGGCGGCCTATCTCTGTCTGATCGCATTGATCTTTGTCGTGATCAACCTGGTGGTCGACCTGCTCTATTTCGCTGTCGATCCCCGTTTGCGCATTGAAAGGGCCGGAGCCCACTGATGATGCCCCACACCTCCCGCATCCGTGCCCATGGCCGCGCGTTCGCCCACATCGCGGCCATGCACCCTGAACTGACGGCGCTGCGCCGCGAGCTGCACGCCCACCCGGAACTCGGTTTCGAGGAGCACTACACCGCCCGGCGGGTGGTCGAGTCCCTCAAGGTCTGCGGTGTGGACGAGATCCACACACAGATCGGCAAGACCGGCGTGGTGGCGCTGATCCACGGGCGCCGCCGGGACAGCGGGCGGATGATCGGCCTGCGCGCCGACATGGACGCGCTGCCAATGACCGAGCTCAACGACTTCGCCTGGAAGTCGACGCGGCTGGGCCTGATGCACGGCTGCGGACACGACGGGCACACCGCCATGCTGATCGGCGCAGCGCGCTACCTGGCCGAGACCCGGCGCTTCGACGGCACGGCCGTTCTGATTTTCCAGCCGGGTGAGGAAGGCTTTGCCGGCGCCAAAGCGATGATCGAAGACGGCCTGTTCGAGCGCTTTCCGGTGCAGTCGGTCTACGCCATGCACAACTGGCCGCAGATGCGGCCCGGCACGGTGGGCGTGAATCCGGGGCCGATGATGGCCGCGGCCGACCGCATCACCATCGAGGTCACCGGCAAGGGTGGCCACGGTGCGCACCCCTACCTCACGGTGGACCCGGTGCTGGTGTCGGCCCACATCATCACGGCCGTGCAGAGCATCGTCTCGCGCAATGTGCGGGCCATCGACAACGCGGTCATCAGCCTGTGCTCGATGCAGGCAGGCGATCCAGGGGCCTTCAGCGTGGTGCCCGGCAAGGCGACGATGGTGGGGACTGTGCGCACCTTCAGTCCCGAGATCCAGTCGCTGGTCGAGCGGCGGCTGAACGAGGTGTGTTCCGGGGTGGCGCTGGGCCTGGGGGCTTCGGCGCATGTCCGCTACGAGCGCATCTACCCCGCCACCATCAACACGCCCGACGAGGCCCGGTTCGCCACCCGCGTGGCGCGCGAACTGGTGGGCGACGAGCATGTGGACGCGGAGATGGATCCGAGCATGGGGGCCGAAGATTTTTCCTTCATGCTGCAGGTCAAGCCCGGCGCCTACCTGCGGCTGGGGCAGGGCGGGGAAGGCAGCTGCTTCCTGCACAACAGCCGCTACGATTTCAACGACGAGGTGCTGCCGCTGGGCGCGGCCCTGCACGCCAGCCTGATCGAACAGGGCATGCCCCTGTCCGAAGAAACCCCCTGAGCTTTCATCCAACCGACCAGGAGAAACCATGAACTTCAAGCATTCGCTGATCGCCTCCATCGCGCTGGCCGCCATCGCGGGCACGGCGGTGGCGCAGACGGTGCGCATCGGCAACCAGGGCGACGCCTTGTCGATGGACCCGCACTCGCTCAACGAATCCCTGCAGCTGAGCGTCACGGGCAACGTCTACGAAGGGCTCGTGGGCCGGGACAAGGACCTCAAGCTCGTGCCGGCACTGGCCACCAGCTGGAAGCAGACCTCGCCGACGGTGTGGCGCTTCGAACTGCGCAAGGGAGTGAAGTTCCACGACGGCAAGCCGTTCACGGCCGATGACGTGCTGTTCTCCTTTGCCCGAGCGGCGGGCGAAGGGTCCGACATGAAGAGCTACACCAACGACTTCAAGGCCGTCCGCAAGGTGGGTGAGTCCACGATCGAGATCGAGACGACAACGCCGTTCCCCATCCTGCCCGACCTGCTGGCGCTGGTCTACATCATGAGCAAGCCATGGGCAGAGGAGAACCAGGCCACCCGGCCAGTGGACCGCCGCAAGGGCATCGAGAACGCGGCCTCCTTCCGCTCCAACGGCACCGGCCCGTACCGCCTGCGCGAGCGCCAGCCCAACGTGAAGACCAGCTTTGTTCGCAACGGCAGCTACTGGGGCAAGATCGAAGGCAACGTGGTGAACGTGGAGTACACGCCGATCGGCAACGACGCCACCCGCGTGGCCGCCCTGCTGTCCGGCCAGGTGGATGTGATCGAACCGGTGCCGCTGCAGGACGTGGCGCGCATCAACGCCAGCGGCAAATCCAAGGTGCTGCAGGGGCCGGAGCTGCGCACCATCTTCCTGGGCATGGACCAGAAGCGCGACGAGCTGCTGTACTCCAGCGTGAAGGGCAAGAACCCGTTCAAGGACAAGCGCGTGCGCCAGGCCTTCTACCAGGCCATCGACATCAACACCATCCAGCGCGTGGTGATGCGGGGCGCCTCCAAGCCCACGGCGCTGATGGTCGGCCCCGGCATCAACGGCTTTGATGCTGCGATGAACACCCGCCTGCCCTACGACCCCGAGGCCGCCAAGAAGCTGCTGGCCGACGCCGGCTACCCCAGCGGTTTCGAGGTGGCGATGAACTGTCCCAACGACCGCTATGTGAACGACGGCGACATCTGCCAGGCTGTGGCCGCGAACCTCGCGAAGATCGGCGTGAAGGTCAACCTGCAGGCCGAGACCAAGGGCACCTATTTCCCCAAGATCCTCAAGCGCGACACCAGCTTCTACCTGCTGGGCTGGACGCCGGGCACCTACGACTCGCACAACGCGCTGAACGCGCTGATGCGCTGCGTCGACGACAAGGGCAGTGGCCAGTTCAACCTCGGCGCCTACTGCAACCCGAAGGTCGACGAGCTGACCAACAAGATCCAGTCGGAGACCGACAAGCCCAAGCGCGACGCGATGATCAAGGAGGCGTTCAAGCTGCATGCCGACGATGTCGGGCATCTGCCGCTGCACCAGCAGGCCCTGGCCTGGGGCGTGGCCAGCAACGTGCAGCTGGTCCAGCTGGCGGACAACTTCATGCCGTTCCGCTTCATCTCGGTGAAGTGATCGGCTGAGCCTTGATCGCCGCCATTCGACGCTGGCTAGACGGCGACGTCGGCCACAGCTTCCGCTCGTCGCCCACCGCCATGGTGGCGGCGCTGATCGCCTTCGTCTGCGTGTTCTGCTCGGTGTTCGCCCCCTGGGTGGCGCCGCACAACCCCTTCGACCTGGCGACGCTGGAGCTGAGCAATGCGCGCCTGCCGCCGGCCTGGATGGAGGGCGGCAACCCCGCCTTCCTGCTGGGCACGGAGGACCAGGGGCGCGACATCCTGTCGGCGCTGATGTACGGCGCCCGCATCTCGCTGGCGGTGGGCCTGACCTCGGTCGTGCTGTCGGTGCTGATCGGGGTGCTGCTGGGCCTGCTCGCCGGTTTCCTCGACGGTTGGGTGGACGCCTTCCTCATGCGCCTGTGCGACGTGATGCTCTCGTTCCCGCCGATCCTGGTGGCCCTGCTCATCGCGGGCGTGGGCCGGGCGCTGTTTCCCAACTCGCAGGACGAGCTCGCGTTCGGCGTGCTGGTGCTGGCCATCACGTTGACGGGCTGGGTGCAGTACGCACGCACGGTGCGCGGTTCCACCCTGGTCGAGCGCAACAAGGAGTATGTGCAGGCCGCGCGGGTCACGGGCGTGCCGCCGCTGCGCATCATGCGCCGGCACGTGCTGCCCAACGTGATGGGGCCGGTGCTGGTGCTGGCCACCATCCAGGTGGCGACCGCCATCATCATCGAAGCCACGCTGTCCTTCCTCGGCGTCGGCGCGCCGATCACTGCGCCCTCGCTGGGCACGCTGATCCGGGTCGGCAACGACTACCTGTTCTCCGGCGAGTGGTGGATCACGGTATTCCCCGGCGCCATGCTGGTGCTGATCGCGCTCTCGGTGAACCTGCTGGGCGACTGGCTGCGCGACGCCCTCAACCCCAAACTTCGATGAGCCTGCTGCAAGTCAAGAACCTGGTCGTCGAGTTCCCGCACCGCCGCGGCACGCTGCGCGCGCTGGACGATGTGTCCTTCGACATCGCGCCCGGAGAGATCCTGGGCGTGGTGGGCGAGTCGGGCGCGGGCAAGTCGCTCACGGGCGCGTCCATCATCGGCCTGCTGGAGCCGCCGGGGCGCATCGCGGGCGGCGAGGTGTTGCTTGAGGGGCGCCGCATCGACAACCTGCCGTTTGCCGAGTTGCGCAAGGTGCGCGGGCGGCGGATCGGCGCGATCTTCCAGGACCCACTGACCTCGCTGAACCCGCTGTACACGGTGGGTCGCCAGCTGACCGAAACCATTCGCACCCACTTGCCGGTGAGCCAGGCCGAGGCGCGCGAGCGGGCGATCCAGCTGCTGCGCGACACCGGCATCCCGGCCGCCGAGCAGCGCATCGACCACCACCCGCACCAGTTTTCCGGTGGCATGCGCCAGCGGGTGGTGATCGCGCTCGCGCTGGCGGCCGAGCCCAAGCTGATCGTGGCCGACGAGCCGACGACCGCATTGGACGTGTCGATCCAGGCGCAGATCATCACCTTGCTCAAGACCATCTGCCGCGAGCGCGGCGCGGCGGTGATGCTGATCACGCACGACATGGGCGTGATCGCCGAGACCTGCGACCGTGTGGCCGTGATGTACGCCGGCCGCGTGGTCGAGATCGGGCCGGTGCACGACGTGATCCACCGGCCGTCGCACCCCTACACCGCAGGCCTGATGGCCTGCATTCCCGACATGACCCAGGACCGCGAGCGCCTGCACCAGATCGACGGCGCCATGCCGCGGCTCAATGCCATTCCGGCGGGCTGCGCCTTCCATCCGCGCTGCGACCGCGCGTTCGACCGCTGCCATGCGCAGCGGCCCGACCTGATGGCGGCCGGGACGACGCGGGCGGCGTGCTGGTTGCATGCCGATGCCACAGGAGGCTCGTCGTGAGCGATGCCACCGCTGCGCAGCCGCTGGTGCGCGCCACCGACCTGGCCAAGACTTTCGACGTCTCGGCGCCCTGGCTCAACCGCGTGCTGGAGCGGCGCCCGCGCCAGCTGCTGCGCGCGGTGGACGGGGTGAGCTTTGACATTCAGCGCGGCCAGACGCTGGCGCTGGTGGGCGAATCAGGCTGCGGCAAGAGCACCGTGGCCCGCCTGCTGGTGGGCCTGTACGCGCCGACGCGCGGCGGCTTCCAGTTCGACGGGCAGGACGCGCACGCCGCGTTCAGGACGCCGCAGGGGCGGCAGCTGCGGCGCCGCATCCAGATGATCTTCCAGGACCCGTACGCCAGCCTGAACCCGCGCTGGCGGGTGCAGGACATCGTGGCCGAGCCGCTGGTCGAGCATGGCCTGCTCTCGGGGGCCGGCGAGCTGCGCGAGCGGGTGGGCGAGCTGCTGCAGTCGGTGGGGCTGTCACCGCTGGACGCGTCCAGGTTCCCCCACCAGTTCTCGGGCGGGCAGCGCCAGCGCATTTCCATCGCGCGCGCCCTGGCCACACACCCGGAGTTCCTGGTCTGCGACGAGCCGACTTCGGCGCTGGACGTGAGCGTGCAGGCGCAGGTGCTCAACATCATGAAGGACCTGCAGCGCCGGCAGGGCCTGACCTACCTGTTCATCAGCCACAACCTGGCGGTGGTGCGGCATGTGAGCGACCAGGTGGGGGTGATGTACCTCGGGCGCTTGGTGGAACTGGCCGACAAGCACACGCTGTTCGACAGCCCGCGGCACCCGTACACGCGCATGCTGCTGGACGCGATTCCGAAGATCCACGACACCGGCCGGGCGCGCACGCCGGTGCAGGGCGAGGTGCCGAACCCGCTGGACCCGCCGGCCGGGTGTGCGTTCAATCCGCGCTGTCCGCATGCGAACGAACGCTGCCGGGTTGAGAGGCCGGTGTTGCATGCCATTGGCGGTGTGCGGGTGGCCTGCCACGCGGTTGAAGAGGGGCGGATCTGATCGGAGGCGGGTGGGCGTTGGCGCGGACGACGGGCGTTCCCCTCCGCGAATGTCCCCCGGCCCGCTGCGCGGGCCTCCTCCTTTATTTCGCTGCGGGGAGCACCCGCCGTCCTCCTGTGCTTCCTGCCCGCACGGTCATGCGTACCTTTTGCTCCGGAGGTTGTTCTTCATTTCCTTCAGCAGCGGCTGCAGTTTGTTGCCGCCGATGCGCAGGGCCAGGCAGGTCGCCACCACGTCGATCACCATCAGGTGCATCAGGCGCGAGGTCATGGGGCTGTAGCGGTCGTAGCCTTCGGGGTGGTCGGCGGCCAGGTGGATGTGGCCGGCTGTGGCCAGGGGCGACCCGCTGGCGGTGACGGTGATGACGGTTGCGCCGTGCTTGCGCGCGATGTCGGCGGCGTCCATCAGGTCGCGCGTGCGGCCCGAGTTGGAGACGGTCACCAGGCAGTCGCCCGGACCCAGCAGCGAGGCGCTCATCACCTGCATGTGGCCGTCGCTGTAGGCGATGGCGTTGATGCCCAGGCGGAAGAACTTGTGCTGCGCGTCCTGCGCCACGATGCCCGAGTTGCCGGCGCCGTAGAACTCGATGCGGCCCTTGTTCTTGTAGGTGGTCAGCAGCGCGTCGACGGCCTTCTCTATGGAGTGCGTCGAGGCGTCGTTGCGGTACTTGAGGAAGGCCGCCACCGTGTTGTCGATCACCTTGACCAGCACGTCGCTGACCTTGTCGTCCACGTCCACGCTGCGGTGGATGAAGGGCACGCCTTCGCTGACGGTGCCGGCCAGCTTGAGCTTGAAGTCGGACAGGCCGTCGTAGCCCATGCTGCGGCAGAAGCGCACCACGGTCGGTTTGCTCACGTGCGCGCGGTCGGCCAGTTCGGAGACCGGCAGGCTGGCGAAGCTGCGCGGGTCGAGCAGCACGAGTTTGCCCACGCGTTGTTCCGCGGGCGCCAGTGAGGGCATGGAGGCTCTGATTCGGTCAAGCATGCGAAAATGGTAACCCAGTTACATCTTTCTGTGAAACCTCGACAACCCTGAGAGAGACCGATGAACCAGCTCGATGCCCTCAAGCAGCTCACCACCGTGGTCGCCGACACCGGCGATTTCAACCAGATCGCCGCCTATTCACCGCGCGACGCGACGACCAACCCGTCGCTGATCCTCAAGGCGGTGCAGAAACCCGAATACGCGCACCTGCTGCAGGACGCGGTGTCGAAATACGGCAGCCAGGGGAGCGATGAGGTGATGAACCGCCTGCTGGTGGCGTTTGGCATCGAGATCCTCAAGCACGTGCCCGGCCGGGTGTCCACCGAAGTGGATGCCCGCCTGAGCTTCGACACCGAGGCCACCGTGACGCGCGCGCGCCGCATCATCGACCTCTACCAGGGCGAGGGTGTGCATGTGGACCGCATCCTTATCAAGATCGCCTCGACCTGGGAGGGCATCCAGGCGGCGGCACGGCTGGAGCGCGACGGCATCCACACCAACCTGACGCTGCTGTTCTCGTTCTGTCAGGCCGTGGCCTGCGGCCAGGCCAAGGTGCAGCTGATCTCGCCCTTCGTCGGCCGCATCTACGACTGGTACAAGAAGCAGGCCGGCGCGAAGTGGGACGAGGCCGCTATGGCCGGCGCCAACGACCCGGGCGTGCAGTCGGTGCGCGCGATCTATAACTTCTACAAGAAGCACGGCATCGCCACCGAGGTGATGGGCGCGAGCTTCCGCAACGTGGGCCAGATCACTGCACTCGCCGGTTGCGACCTGCTCACCATCAGCCCCGACCTGCTGGCGCAGCTGCAGGCCAGCGAGGCCCCGCTGGCCAGGGCCCTGGACGCCGGCGCGGCCCATGCCATGGACATCCCGTTCGTGCAGTACGACGAGGCCGCCTTCCGCTTCGCGCTGAACGAGGACGCGATGGCCACCGAGAAGCTGTCCGAAGGCATCCGCGCCTTCGTGGCCGACACGATCAAGCTCGAAGCGATGATGCGCTGAGGGGCGGGGCCGCCGATCCACACCGGGCTCGGCCCGCTTCCCCATGGACTCCCTGCTCACCGCCGCCGCCCGCGCGCTGGCCGCGGGTGATGCACTGTCGGCACTCAAACGCGTGGCCTTGCGCCACGATGCGCCGGCCCTGGCCTTGCGCGGCATTGCGATGGCGCAGCTGGGCGACTACCCGCGTTCGCGCGAGCTGTTGCGGTTGGCCGTGCGGGGCTTCGGCGCGCGCGAGGCGCTGTCGCGGGCGCGCTGTGTCGTGGCCGAGGCCGAGGTGGCGCTGGCGATGCGCGAGCTGGCCGCGACGCCGCGCATGCTGCATGCGCTGGAGCAGGCGGCGGCCACGCTGTCAGCGCGCGGAGATGAGACCAACGCCTCGCAGGCGCAACTGGTGGCGGTGCGAGGCTGCCTGTTGATGGGGCGGCTGGACGAGGCCGCGGCCTGGCTGGCGCGGGTGGACGTGCCGAGCCTGCCGCCGTTGCTGGCGGCGGTGGCGGGCCTGGCCGGCGCGGAGTTGTCGTTGCGCTCACTGCGCACGGGCCCGGCGCGCGAGGCGCTGTTGCGCGCGCAGCGGGCGGCGCAGCGCGCGCAGGTGCCCGCGCTGCAGGCCGAGGTGGACGAAGCGCTGGCAGCGCTGGACCAGCCCGCAGCGCGGCGCCTGGGTGCGCAGGGCGAGGCGTTGCTGCGCCTGTCCGATGTGGAGACCCTGCTGGCGTCGCCCTCGCTGGTGATCGACGCCTGCCGCCGCGGCCTGAGCCTGGACGGGCGCTGGGTGCCGCTGGCCAGCCGGCCGGTGCTGTTCACGCTGGCGCAGGCCTTGGCCGAAGCCTGGCCCGCCGACGTGCCCCGCGAGGCATTGATTGCCCGTGCCTTTCGCACGCGCCGACCCGACGACACGCACCGTGCGCGCCTGCGGGTGGAGATCGGCCGCCTGCGGGCCTTGGCCGCAGGCATGGCGACCATCGATGCCACCGCGCGCGGCTTTCAGCTGCGGCCCGCGCACGGGCGGCCCGTGGTGGTGTTGGCCCCGCCCATCGACGGTGCACAGGCCTCGCTGCTGGCCCTGCTGGCCGATGGCGCGGCCTGGTCCACCTCGGCGCTGGCGCTGGCGCTGGGTGCGAGCCAGCGCACCGTGCAGCGCGCGCTGGCCGAGCTGCTGGTCGGGCAGCGCGTGCGCTGTGTGGGGCAGGGGCGGGCGCGGCGCTGGCTGGTGCCACCGATTGCTGCTTCCGCAGGATTCACGACGATCTTGTTACTCCCCACTGCGCTGCCGCTTCACTAGAGTGCTCCTCATGGCGCCGCTCCTGGCGCCTTCAACCAAGGAGCATCGATGAGCCGCAATCCTCCCCTCCTGGCCGCCGAGATCGTGCGTGAGTACGGTCCGTTCGACGGCTCTCCCACCGTTCACGGCGTCACACACGATGGTCAGCGCGTGTGGGCCGCCATCGGCCCGCGCATGGTGGCGTTCGATCCTGCAAGTGGCGAGACCGTGCAGCGCATCGAACAGGCCTGCGACGCAGGCACTGCGTTCGATGGCCAGCACCTCTACCAGATCGCCGAAGCGCGCATCGACAAGATCGACCCCGCCACCGGCCAGGTGCTGGCCTCCATCCCAGCGCCAGGTGGAGGCATGGACTCGGGCCTGACCTGGGCCGAGGGCAGCCTGTGGGTGGGCCAGTACCGGGACCGCAAGATCTTCCAGATCGACCCCGGCACCGGCCAAGTGCTGCGCACCATCGAGTCGAACCGCTTCGTCACCGGGGTCACCTGGGTGGACGGCGAGCTCTGGCACGGCACCTGGGAGGCCGAAGAGAGCGAGCTGCGCCGCATCGATCCGGTCGACGGCACGGTGCTGCAGCGCCTGCAGATGCCGGCGGGTACCGGGGTCAGCGGGCTCGAATCCGACGGCGGCGACCTCTTCTATTGCGGCGGCGGTGGCAGCGGCAAGGTGCGCGCGGTGCGCCGTCCCACGACCCGCCAGACCGCCTGATGCAGGGGCCCAGACAGACCGCGCCGGTCAGGGCCTGGCTGCCGCATCGGCATGGAGTCGGGCAAACCGCCACCGCAGGCGCTGGGTCATCGACCCGCCCGGCCCGAGCTGGCGCAGCCCGGGCTGGCCCGACAGGTGCACCGCGTCGATCGGGTGGCTGACCGGTTCCACGCAGAAGCTCGGCCCGGCCTCGGGCCGGAACAGCAGCAGGCAGCCATCGCTCGTCGGCGTGGTGTCTTCCACGGTCAGGGCCCAGCCGCTTTCCGGCCATTCGATGCGCGCCGTGCCGTCCCAGCCGGTGAAGGCGTTGTCGATCAGCGGCCCGTGGGCCTCGATGCCAGCGCTCAGGTCCCAGTCCGGTGGCACGGCCGTGTGGGCGCGGGGCAGGCGGTCGGGGTGGCTGAGCCAGACGCCGCTGACCCGGGCCTGCACCCGGGTGCCCGGTGTGCGCAGCAACCAGGGGTGCTGCCCGAGGCCGTAGGGCAGGGGCGCAACGCCCCGGTGGGTCACCGACAGGGTTTGTTCGATGCCGTCGGGCAGCAGCTGGTAGCGCTGCGTGGCGATGTAGTCGTAGGGGCTGCCCATGAAGTGGCGCGAGGACAGCCGCAGTTCGATCTGTCGCTCGTCGTGGGCGACCACATCCCAGGCCTGCAGCCAGCCCTCACCGTGGATGGGGCAGGCCTCACCGGCGCGGTTGGGCGCCAGCGGGTGGAACACGCCGTCCTGCTCGAAGCCGCCGCCGCTGATGCGGTTGGACCAGGGCACCAGGGGCAGCGAGGCCACGCTGAACGGATCGGGGTCGCCGAACCAGGGGCGCCAGAGGTGGAAGGGCACCTCGGGCTGGCGCGGCGCCGCGCCGGCCTGCGGGTGCAGCAGCCAGGCGGCGACACTGCCACCAAAGCCCGGCACCAGGCCCAGGCGCTGGCGCCCGTCGTCTAGCCAGTGCACGGTGTGGTCGCCGCAGCGGCTGGTGGGCACGGTCGATGTGCTGGCCGTCATCGCGCCCCCATCGACAGGCCGATGACGCGCTCGGCAACGCAGCGGCCCTGGACCTTGCCGCCTTCGATGCCGCTGCGGAAATGGATGCCGGCGTACATGCGGGAGATGGCCGCTTCGTCGGCCGCGGCCCGGAAGCTGGCGAAGCTGCGCGGGCCCCAGCCGCGGTCGTTGTGGGTGTTGTCGGTGAAGCGGGTGCTGGCGCCGAACTCGCGTTCGAGCACGCCGGCCGCGGCCGAGGACAGCACCGAGTGGCCGGACGGGTACTCGGGAAACGGCGGCGTGTGCATCAGCGTCGGGACCCACTGGCTGTCGATGGTCAGCTGCACCGCCGTCACCGGCCGCAACAGGTTGACCGTGTACTTGGTTTTCCAGGTGGCGATGAAGGCGTCGGCCATGGCCAGGTGCAGGCGCGCGTACACCTGGGCCGCGCGCGCCAGGCTGGCCTTGCCGGTCTTGAGCTGGTCGGTGGCGATGAAGGACCAGTGACCCGCAGGCGTGGGCGTTTTCAGCGGGTCGTCGGCCCAGTAGAGCGAGACCTGCCGCTGCTCCTGCGTGGCGGCCTGGCTGATGCGGTGGACCTCGGCGGTCTCGCGCTGGAAGACCGAGCCGGCCTCTTCGGAATAGGCGGGCGGTGGCGGCGCCGGGCAGGCGTCGGCGGCGGGCAGCGCGAACGGGCGCACCGTGCCCCACCAGGGCAGCAGCGCCGGGGCGTAGGCCGGCGGCGTGGGCGACCACTGGCCGGCGCCGCTGGGCGGCACGTAGTTGGCCTGGTGGCGGCGCAGCGGCCCCCAGGCCTCGTGGCCGCCGTCGGTGCGGGCCCAGGTCATCAGGGCCATCGCCATCAGCTTGCCGAAGGTCTCGGACCGCGTGCGCACCTCGGCGTTCACCCGCTGCGGGTCGAAGTCGCGCGCCAGCTTCTGCGGCAGGCTGCGTTCGAGCAGGTCGATGCGGTTTTTGTTCTCGGCGCTGGCGTGCGGAAACATCATGCGCGTCATGCTGGCCATCGCCGTGTGGGCCACGGTCGGCCAGTGCAGCGGCTCATCGGGCTGCGCCCAGGGCAGCGACTGCAGCTCGTTGAGCTGGCCGGCCAGGCTGCGCTGGCCCGGCAGGCCGGGCGCCACCGACTCGTACAGCGCCAGGCTGAGGTAGGCCAGCGCGCGCGAGGCCACCGGCGGGCTCATGCCCGGGGTCTGCTGGGTCAGCAGCAGGGCCAGGCCGAACCACTCGGTGGCGACCTCGGCGCTGTAGGCGTCGGCGGAGGGCATCGCCGCGGCGGAAGCTGCGGTGGGCGACTGGGCCCGGGCGGCAGGAACCGAGGCGCACAGCGCGGCCAGGCACAGCAGTCCGCGCGACAGGGGACGGCGGATCATGGCGCTCTCCATAGGTTCAGACCCGCAGGGGTGACGGTGTAGAAGCGGTCGGCCTCCACCGGCTGCCAGGCGCTCCAGCCGCCCTGCGGCCATTGCACCCGCAGCTGGGCGCGCTCGGCGCCGCCCAGGCCGAAGTGCATCCAGCCCAGGTGGCCGCTGGCGTGGCCGCCGCCCACGGTCAGCTCCTGCCGCTGCACCGGGGCGTTCTCGTCCGCGCCTTGCCGCACCTCCACCCAGGCGCCGATGGCGTCGCGGTTGCCGCCCTCCTGCTGCAGCCGCAGCTGCAGCCAGTGCGCGGGTGGCGTCGCGCTCGGTGGCAACTGGCGCCAGAGCTGCGCCCGGTCGCCGCGGTTGACCACCACCACGTCCAGCAGACCGTCGGCGTTGAGGTCGGCCACCATGCCGCCGCGGCCGCGCAGCACGCTGGCCAGCCCGGCGGTGTGGCCGGCCTCGACGAACTGGCCGTCGGCGCTCTGCAGCAGCAGGTTGTTCGGGTCCAGCGCCGCGAAGTCGGGCATGGACGAGACGTTGCCCTTGGCCACGAACAGGTCGGCACGGCCGTCGTTGTTGAGGTCGGCGAACTGCGCGTGCCAGGCGGTGGAGGGGCGCACGTCGCCGCCCACGTAGGGCCGGTGCGCGGTGGCGCCGCGCTTGAACGCGATGTCCATGTAGCGCGGCTGGGCCGCGCCGGCTTCCAGCGTCTGCAGCTTGTTGTCGGACATGCTGGTGAGGTAGAGCTCGGGGTAGCCGTCGCCGGTGATGTCCTGGCTGGCGATGCCCATGCCCCAGATCTGCAGGGGCTTCCAGCCGTCGGCCGGGCCCAAGCGCACCGGTTCGGCCCCGGGGGCGACGCGCCAGAGCTGTTCCTCGCCGCCCTTGTAGTACTCGCGGTCGTTGCTCACGCGCAGCGCGGCGCTGCCCGAGCGGTTCCAGTCGGAGAACAGCATCGACAGCGCGCAGTGGCCCGGTGTGAGCGGCTGCACGGGACCGAAGCCGCCGCCACCTGCCTTGGGCCGGATGAACAGCGTCGGCGTGCAGCTGCCCCAGGGAAAGTCGGGCTTGGCGCGGTCGACGTAGGTGCCGATGGCCAGCGTGGGCCAGGTCTGCCCGGCCTCCCAGGTGGCCGAGAAGGCGGTGTGCCAGCCGTTGCCGGTGTGCAGGTTCCAGGCCTCGTTGGCGCGCTCGAAGCGGCACTGGCCCTGGCCCCGGTACACCTGCACCTCCCCCACGCGCAGCACCACCAGGTCCGTCTGGCGGTCGCCGTCGATGTCCAGCGGGTAGGCGCCAATGGCATTGGTGGTCTCCAAGCCCGAGCGGAATTCCTGCAGCTTCAGCGCCCCGCCGCGCGCGCTGCGGTTGCGGTAGAGCCGGGCCTTGCCGACGCCGGCCGTCACGTAGAGCTCGGGCAGTCCGTCGTCGTCGCAGTCGAAGGTGGCGACGCCGCCGCCCACCATGTACTCGTCCTCGCCCTCGAAGCGGCTGAACAGGCCGGCGCTTTCGGTCTCTTCGACGAAGCGTGGCACCGCCGGGCTGGCGGCCTGCGCCCGCAGGGCGCCGGGCAACACCAGGAACAGGACCGCACAGAGGGCGGACAGCAGCGGGGAGAGGGGGGACACGGACAACCTTTTCGGGAGGAACCGGCACCGATCTTATTAAGTTCAATCATCAAACTATGTCGGGTTTGTCCCAATAGGAGCCGGCACCCGGGGCGGCGAATAATTAGTTTGTCGTTCGTACTAAATGGCTGCCGGTGAGGGGGCCAGCGCACGATGTGTCCAACCAATCCGTTCAATAACCGCGGCCCGCAAGCAGGCCGTTCACTGGAGACAAGGATGAAACTGAAGACAACGTTGACCGCTTTGGCGCTCGGTCTGGCCAGCGCCGGCGCGTTCGCCCAGGTGGTGGGGGTGAGCTGGTCCAACTTCCAGGAAGAGCGCTGGAAAACCGACGAGAAGGCGATCAAGGACCAGCTGGCCAAGCTGGGCGCCAGCTACATCAGCGCCGACGCCGGCGGTTCGCCCGAGAAGCAGCTCTCCGACGTGGATTCGCTGATCGCCAAGGGCGCCAAGGTGCTGATCGTGCTGGCGATGGACAAGGACGCCATCCTGCCCGCGGTCAACAAGGCCAACCAGCAGAAGATTCCGGTGGTGGCCTACGACCGCCTGATCGAAGCGCCCGGTGTCTTCTACATCACCTTCGACAACGTCGAGGTCGGCCGCATGCAGGCCCGCGCCGTGCTCGAAGCCCAGCCCAAGGGCAACTACGTGATGATCAAGGGCTCGCCCACCGACCCGAACGCCAACTTCCTGCGCGGTGGTCAGCAGGAGGTGCTGGACGCAGCGATCAAGAAGGGCGACATCAAGATCGTGGGCGAGGAATACACCGACGGCTGGAAGCCGGAAGTGGCGCAGAAGAACATGGAGCAGATCATCACCAAGACCGGCGGCAAGATCGATGCCGTGGTGGCCTCCAACGACGGCACGGCCGGCGGTGTGGTCGCAGCGCTGACCGCCAAGGGCATCAAGGGCATTCCGGTCTCGGGCCAGGACGGCGACCACGCCGCCCTCAACCGCGTGGCCCAGGGCTCGCAGACGGTGTCGGTGTGGAAGGACGCGCGCGACCTCGGCCGCGACGCTGCCACCGCCGCCGTCTCCCTGGCCAAGGGCCAGAAGGTCGCGGGTGCCGCGGCCTGGGCCGGTGGCGAGAAGAAGGTGTCGCTGCAGGCGCAGTTCCTCAAGCCGGTGCCGATCACGGCCAAGAACCTGGACCTGGTGGTCAAGGCCGGCTGGATCAAGAAGGAAGACCTGTGCAAGGGCGTGGACGCTGCCAAGGGCCCGGCCGCCTGCAAATGACCGGGCATCTGAATCTGAGTTCGTTTTTCTCCTGATGGATGGAGGCCCTCGGACCGCGGGCTGGGTTCAGCCCGCGGTCCTTTTTTTCGGCGGAGTGCGTCTGTGAGTCCTGTTCCCAATGTCCTCAGGCAACTGGCCATCGACTGGCGGCTGGTGCTGATGGGGGCGGTCCTGGTGGCCACCGCCATTGTGTTCAACATCCTCTCGGGCGGCCTGTTCCTCTCGCCCGAGAACCTCTACAACATCGCCCAGCAGACGGCGGTCGTCGGCATCGTCGCCACGGTCGTGGTGCTGGTGATCGTGGCGCGCCACATTGATCTGTCGGTGGGTTCGGTGATGGGTTTTGTCGGCGTGCTGATCGCGACGCTGATGTACACCGCCGGCTGGCACTGGGTCGAGGCCTCGCTCGCCGGGCTGGCGGTGGCGATTGCCGTCTCGCTCTACCAGGGCGCGCTGACCGCCATGCTCGGCGTGCCGTCCTTCGTGGTCACGCTGGGCGGGCTGATGTCCTTCCGCGGCGCGGCCTTCCTGGTGGCCGACGGCAAGACGCAGCCGGTCAACGACGCCTTCTTCCAGCGCCTGGGCGGCGGCTTCGACGGCGCCATCGGCGTGCAGGCCAGCTGGGTGCTGGCGGCCGTGCTGGTGGCGGCGCTGGTGCTGCAGACGGTGATGCGCCGCCGCGCCAAGGCGGCCTACGACGTGCCCAACCCGCCGCTGTGGCTGGACGCCCTGGTGGCCGCCGTGCCGGCGCTGATCGTGGTGGGCTTCGTCGCCACCATGAACGCCTACCAGATCCCGACCAAGGACGCGCCGCAGGGCGTGCCGATCCCCGTGCTGATCTGGGGCAGCGTGGCGCTGGTGCTGTCCTTCATCGTGCACCGCACCCGCTTCGGGCGTTATGTGTTCGCCATGGGCGGCAACCCCGAGGCCGCGGCGCTGGTGGGCATTCCGGTTCGCCGCGTCACGCTGATGCTGTTCGCCCTGATGGGCGTGCTGATCACCATCGCCGCCATGGTCTCCATCGCGCGGCTGAACGCCGGCACCAGCTCGCTGGGCACCGGCATGGAGCTGTACGTGATCGCCGCCGCGGTCATCGGCGGCACCGCGCTGGCCGGTGGCAGCGGCTCCATCCTCGGCTCGGTGCTGGGCGCGCTGATCATGCAGAGCATCGACAGCGGCCTGCTGCTGCTGGACATCTCCATCGGCCTGCGCTACGTGATCATCGGTCAGGTGCTGATCGCCGCGGTGGTTTTTGATGTCGTCTACCGACGCCTGACGGGAGACGTGTCATGAGCGCACCGCTGGTCGAAATGCGCCAGATCGGCAAGTCGTTTGGCGGCGTGCGGGCGGTCGATGATGTGTCGATCAATCTGTATCCCGGCGAGGTTGTGGCCCTGCTGGGCCACAACGGCGCCGGCAAGTCGACGCTGATGAAGATGCTGGCCGGAGCCTACCCGATCGACAGCGGCGAAGTGCTGATCAACGGCGAGCGGGCCCACATCCGCACCCCGGTCGATGCGCAGCGCTGCGGCATCGAATCCATTTACCAGACGCTGGCCCTGGCCGACAACCTGGACGCGGTGGCCAACCTGTTCCTGGGCCGCGAACTGCTCACGCGCTGGAACACGCTGGACGATCACCGCATGGACGCCGAGGCACGCAAGGTCTTCCACCGCCTGAACAAGAACTTCAGGAACGTGCGCACGCCGGTGCGTCGCCTGTCCGGCGGGCAACGCCAAGTGGTGGCGATCTCGCGCGCCATCTACTTCAACGCACGCATCCTGATCATGGACGAGCCGACCGCCGCGCTTGGCCCGGAAGAGACGGCGATGGTCGGCAACCTGGTGCGCCAGCTCAAGGCCGAAGGCGTGGGCATCTTTCTCATCACGCACGACATGCCCGACGTGTTCGGCCTGAGCGACCGGCTGGCCGTGATGAAGAACGGGCGCATGGTGGGCACCTACCAGACGTCCGACGTCACCGAGGACGAGGTCCTGGGCATGATCATCGCGGGCAAACAACCTGAAGGCAAGGCGCAGACCCACAGCCTCTGAGGCCTGCGTGTTCCCGCACACCGCATGAAAACCACCGGCGACCAGCAACTTGTCAAACGCATCAACCGCAGCGTGCTGCTGCGGCTGCTGCGGCGGCGCAGCGGGCTCTCCCGCGCGCAGCTCGCGCAGGAGAGCGGCCTGACCAAATCCACCGTCAGCCTGCTGGTGCGCGAACTGATCGACGAAGGCTGGGTCACCGAGACCGGCCTGGCCACCGCGCAGGGCCTGGGCCGGCCGTCGACGCCACTGCAGCTGGACGGCAGCCGCCGCGCCATGGTCGGCGTGGAAATCGCGGTCGAGACGCTGCGTGTGGTGGGCGTGTCGCTCACCGGCGAGGTGCTGTGGTCGGCCGAAGAGCCGCTGACGAACCGCGAACCGGCGGCCGTGTGCCACCAGGTGGCGCAGCTGGTGGTGCGCGCGCACGCCGCGCTGGCAGAGCGGCCGGTGCTGGTTTCGGGCGTGGGCATCGGCCTGCCGGGCGCCTTCGACGAGGCCAGCGGCACCGTGCGCTTCGCGCCCAACCTGGGCTGGCGCAACGTGTCCTTCCTGCCGCTGATCACGCGCGCCCTGGCCGAAGCGGGCTGCCCGCCGGTGGCGGTGCATGTGCAGAACGAGGCCGACACCGCGGCGCTCAGCGAATACGAGTTCAGCGACGGCGACGCCATGGACTCGCTGATCTTCGTCACCTGCGGCGTCGGCGTCGGCGCCGGCATCGTGCTCAATGACCGCCTGTTCACCGGCCTGCAGGGCATGGCCGGCGAAATCGGCCACAGCATCCTGCAGATCGATGGCCCCGCCTGTTCCTGCGGCCGCCGGGGCTGCGCCGAGACCTTCTTCGGCGCGAGGGCCCTGGGCCAGCTGCCCGACCCGGCGCGCGGTGGCGTGTACCTGGGCGTGGTGCTGCAGAACCTCTGGACCACCTTCAACCCCGGCGCCCTGGTGGTGGGCGGCTCGTCGTGCGCCCAGTACCCGGACATCGTGCGCACGGCGCGCGACACGCTCGACGCCTATGCCACCAGCGCGGGCGTGGCGCCGCCGCCGGTGCGGCCGGCGCGCTACGGACTGCTGGCATCCGCCGTGGGCGCCGCCGCCCTGGTGCTGCACCACGAGCTGCGGCCCATGCACGCGCCCGCCGCCACCCACCTGCCGGACGCCGACCCGGCGCCCGAACCCGCCGCACAACCCCTCGTCCACTGACACACGACCCCATGTACATCGGCATCGACATCGGCACCTCCGAGGTGAAGGCCCTGCTGCTGGGCCCCGACCAGCGCGTCATCGGCTCGGCCGGTGCTGCGCTCAGCGTCTCGCGCCCGCATCCTGGCCACAGCGAACAGGACCCCGCCGACTGGTGGACCGCCACCCAGGCCGCGCTGGCCGCGCTGCGCGCCGCCCACCCCACCGAATACGCTGCGACCGAGGCCATTGGCCTGTCGGGCCAGATGCACGGCGCAGTGCTGCTGGACGCGCAGGACCGCGTGCTGCGCCCGGCCATCCTCTGGAACGACACGCGCTGCGCGGCCGAATGCGCCGAGATGATGGCCGAGCTGCCCGCACTCAGCGACCTGGGCGGCAGCCTGGCCATGCCCGGCTTCACCGCGCCCAAGCTGCGCTGGGTGGCGCGCCACGAACCCGAGGTGTTCCGCCAGGTCGCCAAGGTGCTGCTGCCCAAGGACCATGTGCGCCTGATGCTGACCGGCGAACACGTGAGCGACCTCTCGGACGCCAGCGGCACGCTCTGGCTGGACGTGCGCCGCCGCGACTGGTCCGACGAGCTGCTGGCCCTCACTGGCCTGACGCGCGCCCACATGCCGCGCGTGGTCGAGGGCAGCGAGGCCAGCGGCCGGCTCAAGGCCGATGTGGCGCAGGCGCTGGGCCTGCGGCCGGGCACGGTGGTGGCCGGCGGCGCGGGCGACAACGCGGCCAGTGCCGTGGGCATGGGCGCGGTCGAGGCCGGCCAGGGCTTTCTCTCGCTGGGCACCAGCGGCGTGCTGTTCGTGGTGACGCCCGACTACCAGCCCAACGCGGCCAGTGCCACCCACGCCTTCTGCCACGCGGTGCCAGGCCGCTGGCACCAGATGAGCGTGATGCTCTCGGCCGCGAGCGCGCTGCTGTGGGTCTCCGACCTGCTGGGCGCCGCCAGCGCGGGCGAGGTGGCCACGCGCGCCGCGTCCCTGAGCGCCAGCGATCGCGCCGCATCCCCGCTGTTCCTGCCCTACCTGAGCGGTGAGCGCACACCGCACAACGATGCCAAGGTGCGCGGCAGCTTCCACGGCCTGGACTTCGACACCAACGCCGCGCGCCTGGGCTACGCGGTGATGGAAGGCGTGAGCTTCGGCCTGCTCGACGGCCTGGCCGCGCTGCATGCCGCCGGCAGCACCGTCTCGCGCCTGTCGCTGGTGGGCGGCGGTGCGCGCAGCGGCTTCTGGGCCCAGATGCTGGCCAGCGCGCTGGACGTCGAGATCGTCACCCACGGCGGCTCGGCCGTCGGCGGTGCGCTGGGGGCCGCCCGCCTGGGCGCGCTCAGCGTGGGCGTGCCGATGTCTGAGGTCTGCCTGCCGCCACCGGTCGACACCGTCTACCGGCCCGACCCCGCCGAGCGCGCGCTGCTGGCGCCGCGCCACGAGCTTTTCCGCAGCCTGTACCGCAGGCCCTGACCCCTTCCAACGAACGACTTCACCCGAGACCGAGACACCCATGAGCACCTACTTCTCCGACATTCCCGCCATCGCCTACGAAGGCCCGCAATCGACCAACCCGCTGGCCTTCAAGTGGTACGACAAGGACCGCCTGGTGCTGGGCAAGCGCATGGAAGACCACCTGCGTTTCGCCGTCTGCTACTGGCACAGCTTCTGCTGGAACGGCTTCGACCCCTTCGGCTACGACGGCACCTTCGAGCGACCCTGGCAGCGCGTGGCCGACCCGATGGCGGCAGCGCGCATGAAGGCCGACGCCGCGTTCGATTTCTTCTCGCGCCTGGGCGCGCCGTATTACTGCTTCCACGACCGCGACGTGGCGCCCGAGGGCAGCACGCCGCGCGAGAGCGTGAACCACCTGCACGAAATGGTCGAGGTGCTGCAGGCCAAGCAGGCGCAGACCGGCATGAAACTGCTCTGGGGCACGGCCAACCTGTTCAGCCACCGCCGCTTCATGTCGGGCGCGTCCACCAACCCCGACCCCGAGATCTTCGCGCTGGCCGCGCTGCAGGTGAAGGAGGCGATGGACGCCACGCTGAAACTCGGCGGCGAGAACTACGTGCTCTGGGGCGGCCGCGAAGGCTACGAAACCCTGCTCAACACGCGCGTCGGCCAGGAGCTGGACCAGATGGGCCGCTTCCTGAACATGGTGGTGGACTACAAGCACAAGATCGGTTTCAAGGGCACGATCCTGATCGAACCCAAGCCGCGCGAGCCGTCCAAGCACCAGTACGACTTCGACACCGCCACGGTCTACGGCTTCCTGCAGCGCCACGGGCTGGAGAAGGAGATCAAGGTCAACATCGAGGCCAACCACGCCACGCTCTCGGGCCACAGCTTCGAGCACGAGATCGCCACCGCCATCGATCTCGGCATCTTCGGCTCCATCGACATGAACCGCGGCGACATGCAGTGCGGCTGGGACACCGACCAGTTCCCCAACAACATCCCCGAGACCGCGCTGGCGCTCTACCTGATCCTGCAGGCCGGCGGCTTCACCACCGGTGGCCTGAACTTCGACGCCAAGGTGCGGCGCCAGTCGATCGACGCCGAGGACATGTTCCACGGCCACATCGGCGGCATGGACGTGTCGGCGCGCGCGCTGCTGATCGCCGAGCAGATGATCACCGACGGCCAGCTCGCCCGCCACGTCGAGGCCCGCTACGCCGGCTGGAACACCCCCTTCGGCCAGGACCTGATGGCGGGCCGCTTCGGGCTGGACCAGGTGGCCGCACGCGCGCTGGAGCGCAACCAGGACACGCGGCCGGTCTCCGGGCGGCAGGAGCTGCTGGAGAACCTGCTCAACCGCTATCTCTGATCACCGGCTGTCCGGATGTGGTTCACGACTTTTGTCTGCCGGAGTTCCCATTGATTTCACGTCGCCAGTGTCTTCTGTCCGCCCTGGCCGCCGGCTGTGCCGGCTCCCGCCCGCTGCTGGCCCAGACCAAGATCGATGTGGGCCTGGCCATGCCCACCCTGGCGCTGCAGCGGTGGGTCATCGACGGGCTCGCGCTGGCGCGTTCGTTCAATGGCATGCGCCTGGTTTCCGACCTGCAGTTCGCGAACAACGACGTGCAGACCCAGATCGCTCAGATCGACGGCATGCTGGGCAAGGGCGTGAGGGCGCTGATCGTGACGCCCATCGACGGGCCTGCCCTGGCACCCGTGCTGAAGAAGGCGGCGGACCAGAAAGTGGCGGTGATTTCCTACGACCGCCTGATCCGCAACTCGCCGCACGTCGACTACTACGCGACCTTCGACAACTTCGGCGTGGGCGTACTGCAAGGGACGGAAATCGTCCGGCGGCTCAAGCTGGGCGAGACCGCCGGCCCTTTCTACATCGAGTTGTTCGGCGGATCCCCCGACGACAACAACGCCTTCTTCTTCTACAACGGCGCGATGTCGGTCCTCAAGCCCTATCTGGACAGCGGGCAGCTGATCGTCGGGTCGGGGCAGACGGGGATGGACGTGGTCTCCACCCAGGCCTGGAACGGCGTGACAGCGCGATTCCGGTTCGAGAAGATCCTGGAGAAGACCTACGTCAAGCAAAGGCTGCACGCGGTGCTGGCCCCCAACGACGGCATCGCGATTGAGCTGCTGCAGGCGCTGAAGCTCAAGGGCTATGGCACGGAAGGCAAACCCTGGCCGGTGGTCAGCGGCCAGGACGCCGACGTGCAATCGGTGCGCTCGATCATCCGCAACGAACAGTCGTTCACGGTGTTCAAGGACACCCGCCAGCTGGCGCTGGCTGCGGCCTCCATGGCGGAGGCGCTGCTCACCAGCAAGAAGCCCCAGGTCAACGACGAAAAGACCTACGACAACGGCGTCAAGACCATGCGATCCCTTCTGTTGAAGCCGGTCGTGGTGGACGTCGCCAACTGGCGCGAAGCCCTCGTGACTTCCGGTTACTACAAGGACTACCTGTTCCGCTGAGCGGCCGGATCATCTGTGATGCAAGCGCAAACCGTTACCGTGAGGACCGTATGAAACCAGTGGTGTGGGGCGTGCTGAGCACGGCGAAGATCGGCACCGAGAAGGTGATTCCCGAGATGCTCGCCAGCCCGCTGGTCGAGCTGCGCGCGATCGCTTCGCGCAGCCTGCCGTCCGCACAGGCGGCGGCGCAGACGCTGGGCATTCCGCAGGCCTGCGGCAGCTATGAGGAGCTGCTGGCCGACCCGGCCATCGAGGCCATCTACAACCCGCTGCCCAACCACCTGCACGTGCCGCTGACCTTGCAGGCGGCCGCGGCCGGCAAACACGTGCTGTGCGAGAAGCCGTTCGCGCTCAGCGCCGACGAGGCGCTGACGGTGCAGGCCGCCGCCACCCGCGTGCACATCGAAGAAGCCTTCATGGTGCGCCACCACCCGCAGTGGCTGCGTGCCCGCGAGCTGGTGCGCGAAGGGCGCATCGGCACGCCGCGCGCGGTGCAGGTGTTCTTCTCCTACTTCAACGACGACGGCGCCAACATCCGCAACCAGGCGGCCATCGGTGGCGGCGCGCTGTACGACATCGGCTGCTACGCGGTGCTGGCCGGGCGCTACCTGTTCGAGGCCGAGCCGCTGCGCGCGGTGTCGCTGGTCGACCGCGACCCGGTAATGGGCGTCGACCGGCTGACCAGCGCGCTGCTGGACTTCGGCGCCGGGCGGCAGGTCAGCTTCACCGTGTCGACCCAGAGCGTGCCGTTCCAGCGGGTGCAGGTGGTGGGCACGCGCGGTCGCATCGAACTCTTCATTCCGTTCAATGCCGCGCGCGGCGGCCAGATGCGGCTCGCGCTCGACGAAGGCGGTGCGCTGGACGGCAGCGGTGTGACGGTCGAGACCCTGCCCGCGGCCGAGCAGTACCGGCTGGAGGTGGAGGCGTTTTCACGCCGCGTGCGCGCCGGCACACCGCCCGACGCGTCCGGTCTCGGCGAGGCGCTCGCCCAGGCCCGGGTGATCGACGCGCTGTGGCAGTCCGAGCGCAGCGGGCGCTGGGAGCCGGTGGTCCACGACTGAGCCCGCGGTCCCGGGTGCCGCCCTGGGGCGCGTGCTAGCCTGCGGCCCATGTCCGACCTGCTCTCCCACCCGTCCTTCGTCCGCTTCTGGTGTGCCCGTGTGGCGGCGGTCGCCGGGACCCAGATGCTGATGCTGACCATCGGCTGGCACATGTACGAGCTGACCGCCAGCGCCTGGGACCTCGGGCTGGTGGGGCTGTTCCAGTTCGCGCCCGCGCTGGCCATGACGCTGCCCGCCGGTCACGCCGCCGACCGCCACCACCGCGCCCGCATCGTGGCGCTGTGCCTGTCCGCACAGGCCGTGGTGGCGCTGCTGCTGGTGGCCGGCACGCTGGCGCACGCGGTCTCGCGCGAAGGGCTGCTGGCGCTCTCGGCCCTGCTCGGGGCCATCCGCCCGTTCCAGATGTCGGCCCAGCAGGCGCTGCTGCCATCCCTGGTGCCGGCCGCGCTGCTGGCCCGCGCCACGGCGGTCACCTCCACCGGCACGCAGGCGGCCGTCATCGGCGGGCCGGCCCTGGGCGGGCTGATCTTCGCGGTGAACCTGAACGCGGTCTACGTCGTCTGCACCGCGCTGTTCTTGGGCGCCGCGCTGGCCTGCCTGTGGGTGCGCTACGAGCGCCAGCCGGTGGCGCGCGAGCCGGTCAGTGCGCAGACCCTGCTGGCCGGGGTGCGCTATGTGTGGGGCCACCCGGTGCTGCTCGGGGCGGTGTCGCTGGACCTGTTCGCGGTGCTGCTGGGCGGGGCGACCGCGCTGCTGCCGATCTTCGCCAAGGAGATCCTGCACGTCGGCCCCGAAGGCCTGGGCCTGCTGCGTTCGGCACCGGCGGTGGGCGCGCTGGCGGCCGGGCTGGTGCTCTCGCGCTATGCGCTGGAGCGCCGCGTCGGCCGCAAGCTGCTGGTGTCGGTGGCCGTGTTCGGCCTGTGCATGGTGGTGTTCGGGCTGTCCACCTCGTTCTGGCTGTCGCTGCTGGCGCTGGCGGTGTCCGGCGCGGCCGACATGGTCAGCGTGGTGGTGCGCCAGACCCTGGTGCAGCTGGAAACGCCGGACCAGATGCGGGGCCGCGTGGCGGCGGTCAACACGCTCTTCATCGGCGCCAGCAACCAGCTCGGCGAGTTCGAGTCGGGTGTGACGGCCGCCGCCTTCGGGCCGGTGGGCTCGGTGGTGCTGGGCGGGCTGGGCACCATCGGCATCAGCCTGGCCTGGTGGCGCCTGTTCCGCCCGCTGGCGCTGCGCGATGCGCTGGCCGGTCCGCAGCGGGTGTCCTGAGCGCTGCCGACCCCACGGCGGGGGCCCAACAAAAAAAGCCCCGCAAGTCGCCTTGCGGGGCTTTTTGTCTGGCAGGGGGCCGAAGCCCCCGGGCCGGGTCAGGGCATTACATGCCCATGCCCATGCCGCCCATGTCGCCCATGCCGCCGCCGGGCATGGCGGGAGCGTCGTCCTTGGGGGACTCGGCGACCATGCACTCGGTCGTCAGCATCAGGGACGCCACGGAAGCGGCGTTCTGCAGGGCGGTGCGGGTCACCTTGGTCGGGTCCAGAATACCCATTTCGATCATGTCGCCGTAGGTGTCGTTGGCGGCGTTGAAGCCGTAGTTGCCCTTGCCTTCCAGCACCTTGTTGATCACGACCGAAGGCTCGCCACCGGCGTTGGCCACGATTTCGCGCAGGGGGGCTTCGATGGCCTTGAGGACCAGCTTGATGCCGGCGTCCTGGTCGGCGTTGTCACCCTTGATGGCGCCAGCGGATTGCTTGGCGCGCAGCAGGGCCACGCCACCACCGGCGACGATGCCTTCTTCCACAGCAGCGCGGGTGGCGTGCAGGGCGTCTTCCACGCGGGCCTTCTTTTCCTTCATCTCGACTTCGGTGGCGGCACCGACCTTGATGACGGCCACACCGCCGGCCAGCTTGGCCACGCGCTCTTGCAGCTTCTCGCGGTCGTAGTCGCTGGTGGCTTCTTCGATCTGCACGCGCACTTGCTTGACGCGGGCTTCGATGTCAGCGGCAGCGCCGGCACCGTCGATGATGGTGGTGTTTTCCTTGCCCACTTCGATGCGCTTGGCCTGGCCCAGGTCGGCCAGGGTCACCTTTTCCAGGGTCAGGCCGACTTCTTCGGCGATGACCTTGCCGCCCGTCAGGATGGCGATGTCTTCCAGCATGGCCTTGCGGCGGTCGCCGAAGCCAGGGGCCTTGACAGCGACAACCTTCAGGATGCCGCGGATGGTGTTGACCACCAGGGTCGCCAGGGCTTCGCCTTCGACGTCTTCGGCAATGATCAGCAGCGGACGGCCGGCCTTGGCCACGGCTTCCAGCGTGGGCAGCAGGTCACGGATGTTGCTGATCTTCTTGTCGAACAGCAGGACAAACGGGTTGTCCAGCAGAGCGGCCTGCTTCTCGGGGTTGTTGATGAAGTAGGGCGACAGGTAGCCGCGATCGAACTGCATGCCTTCCACGACATCCAGCTCGTTCTGCAGGGACTTGCCGTCTTCCACGGTGATCACGCCTTCCTTGCCGACCTTGTCCATCGCGTTGGCGATGATCTCGCCGATGGAGGTGTCGCTGTTGGCGGAAATGGAGCCGACCTGGGCGATTTCCTTGCTGGTGGTGGTGGGCTTGGAGGCCTTCTTCAGCTCGGCGATCAGGGACTCGACGGCACGGTCGATGCCGCGCTTCAGGTCCATGGGGTTCATGCCGGCGGCCACGTACTTCATGCCTTCGCGCACGATGGCCTGGGCCAGCACGGTGGCGGTGGTGGTGCCGTCACCGGCGTTGTCCGAGGTCTTGGAAGCGACTTCCTTGACCATCTGGGCGCCCATGTTCTGCAGCTTGTCCTTGAGTTCGATTTCCTTGGCCACGGACACACCGTCCTTGGTCACGGTGGGGGCGCCGAAGGAGCGCTCGAGCACCACGTTGCGACCCTTGGGGCCCAGGGTGGTCTTGACCGCGTTGGCCAGGACGTTCACGCCCTCAACCATGCGGGCGCGGGCTTCGCCGCCGAAAATGACGTCTTTTGCTGCCATGTTGATTTCTCCGATTCAGTAAATGGGGATGGATGAGGGGCGAATTACTTCTCGACGACCGCGAACAGGTCGTCTTCCTTCATGACCAGCAGTTCGTTGCCGTCGACCTTGACGGTCTGGCCGCTGTACTTGCCGAACAGAACGCGGTCGCCGACCTTGACGTTCATGGCGGACAGTTCGCCCTTGTCGTTTTTCTTGCCGGGACCGACGGCCAGGACTTCGCCCTGGTCGGGCTTCTCGGCGGCGGCGTCGGGGATGACGATGCCGGAGGCGGTCTTGGTTTCGCTGTCAATGCGCTTGACGATCACGCGATCGGCGAGAGGACGAAGGTTCATTGCATCTCCTGAAATGGATCAAATGTTGGGGGGTCAGATGGGCGGGGCCACTGGCCATGGGGCTGGGCCCCGCGGATCGACTGGGAATCGGGTGTTAGCACTCAACTCCAGCGAGTGCTAATGATAAGGGCCGGCCCTGCCCATTTCAAGTGCATCCCTGGAAATTCCAGGCCATCGGGCGAACTGCCATGTTGGCAGTCATTGGCAGGATGGCAGTGCTTCAAGGGGGCTTGGCCGATGGCAAGTGCCTGAATTCAAAGGCCTTTTTGTCTGGCACGGTTCTTGGACAGTGGCTGGTATCGGCAGACTTCCCACCACCCTCACCATGTCCACCACGACCGCAGCCACCGCCGCATCAACGGCCAGTCCCGAGCCGGACGCCGTTGAAATCTCTCTGTACGAGTCGCGCAAGAAGATCCAGACGCGTTCGGTCAGTGGCACCTTCACCCGCCTGCGCTGGGCCGCGGTCTGGTTCACCCAGATCCTGTTCTACGCGCTGCCCTGGTTCCAGTGGAACGGGCGCCAGGCGGTGCTGTTCGACCTGCTCTCGCGCCGCTTCTACCTGGGCGGCCTGGTGCTGTACCCGCAGGACTTCATCTACCTGACCGGCCTGCTGGTGATGTCGGCGCTGTCGCTGTTCCTGTTCACCGCGGTGGCCGGGCGCCTGTGGTGCGGCTACGCCTGCCCGCAGACGGTCTACACCGAGATCTTCATGTGGATCGAGAAGAAGATCGAAGGCGACCGCGCGGCCCGCATCCGGCTGGACGGCGCGCCCCTGTCCGGCGCCAAGGTCGCCCTCCGAGGCGCCAAGCACCTGGCCTGGGTGCTGTTCGCGCTGTGGACCGGTTTCACCTTCGTCGGTTACTTCACGCCGATCCGCGCCCAGACCGCCGAGGTGCTGGCGGGCACCATGGGCGCCTGGCAGACCTTCTGGATCTTCTTCTACGGCTTCGCCACCTACGGCAACGCCGGCTTCATGCGCGAGCAGGTCTGCAAGTACATGTGCCCGTATGCCCGCTTCCAGAGCGCGATGTTCGACAAGGACACGTTGATCGTGACCTACGACGCCGCCCGCGGTGAACCGCGTGGCTCGCGTGGCAAGAAGGTCGATCCGAAGGAAAAGGGCCTGGGTTCGTGTGTGGACTGCACGCTGTGTGTGCAGGTCTGCCCCACCGGCATCGACATCCGCAAGGGCCTGCAGTACGAGTGCATCGGCTGTGGCGCCTGCGCCGACGTGTGCGACGAGGTGATGGACAAGTTCGGCTACGCGCGCGGCCTGGTCAAGTACTCGACGCAGAACGCCATGACCGGCGGCTGGGACAAGGCACAGACCATCCGCCGCGCGCTGCGCCCGCGTGTGCTGGTGTATTCGGCCATCCTGGGGACAATTGCGGTGGCGGTGGGCGTGAGCCTGTTCCTGCGGGTGCCGATGAAGGTGGACGTGATCCGCGACCGCGGCGCGCTCGCCCGCATGGTCGACCAGGGGCGGATCGAGAACGTCTACCGCCTGCAGATCATGAACGCCACCGAAGACCGGCAGCTGATCCGGCTGGCGGTGGAGGGCATGGAGGGCATCACATTGGCCTCGGAGCCCGTGGTGGATGTGCTGCCGACCGAGGTGCGCACACTGGCCGTGCGGGTGCAGGTGCCTCCGGGTGCCGACAGCGGCTCGCATCCCATCGTGTTTCGCCTGCAATCAAGCACCCACCAGGCGATCCGGCTGGACGAGAAGACCACCTTCCTCGTGCCACGCTGACGCCTTCGCGCGCGATTTGCGCGCGGAGGAAACCCGCGCGGGTATCGCGCCGTGCTTGCGGTCACAATGCCCGCCCAAGGGAGTTGACCAAGCACTGAAAGCCGTTGGCTGTGGCCCCTTCTTTTGCCCTCACTTCCTCCACCCCATCTGTTTTTGACCGCGCGGTATTCCAGGCGGCGGCTGCCGGCACGGCGCTGCTGCTGATCTGGACCGCCTGGCACTACCCCGGCCTCACCCTGGCTCTGGTGGGCTCGTGTGCGGTGATGTTCTGGGTCTGCGCCTGGTCGGCCACCCGGCTGCTGGGTTACCGGCGGACGCGCGCCCTGATGCTGCTGGCCCTGGGCCTGGGCTGGTTCGCCGAGCAGATGGGTTCCTCGCGCGGCTGGTTCTTCGGCCGCTACACCTACACCGAGGTGCTCGGCCCGCGCCTGGGGGATGTGCCGCTGGCGATTCCGCTCATGTGGTTCGCGCTGGCGCTGATCGGCTACGTGATGGCCTCGCTGATGCTCTGGCGCCAGCCGGTCCACGCGAATCCCGGTTTCCGCAGCGGCCTGCTGACGGCCTGGCTGGCGGCGATGGTGATCACCTCCTTCGACCTGGGCGCCGACCCGTACTTCGTGTTCGTGCTCAAGGCTTGGATCATGCAGAAGACCGACGGCGGCTGGTTCGGCGAGACCCTGCAGGGTTTTGCCGGCTGGATGACCGTGTCGCTGATCATCGTCGGCAGCTTCCAGGCGCTGGCCGCGCCGCGCCGCTCGCCACCGCCCGAGGATGGCCTGCCGCTGGCGGTGCTGGTGCCCATCCTCATCTACGCCAGCGGGCTGGTGTTCCAGGTGCTGCTGGGCCACCCCATCGAGGTGCGGGCCATCGCTTTCTTTGCGATGGGCCTGCCGGTGGTGGTGGCCTGGGCCGCCTGGCGCCAGTGGTCCCACCCGCACCAGCGCGCCGCCCATGCGAGTCCGTTGGCCGGGCTCGATGTGGCCTCTATGTCGATGCAGGCCGACCCGACAGCGGACGACACCATCACCGCCCTGATCGGCCGGCGCACGGGCGACAGCGCGGTCACGGGGGAGGGGGCGACCCGCCTGGCGCAGGCCAACCAGCTGATGTCGGCCTGGACCCACAACGCGGCGCTGGCGCCGGGCTGGACGGCGGGCAGCAAGGCCGATCCCGAGGTGACCGCCGCGCTGGAGGCTTATGTGGCCCAGGCCAGGGCGCTGCCCGACTGGGCCGACGCGGGCAAGATCGCGCGGGCCGAGGCCCTCTTCATGGAGCACGGCCCGCTGTCCTGCACCCTGCTGTTCTGCTCCAGCCTGCCCGAGTGCTATGTGATGCCGCAGCTGGCCGAGGTGCTGCACATCGCCGGCCAGCTGGAACAGCACACCGAGCACCGCATCCGCCAGACCGCCGCCATGGTGTTCCCGGTGATGATGAAGGGCGGCCTGACCGACCCCGAAGGCTCGGGCGTGGCCCAGGTGCTCAAGGTGCGGCTGATCCACGCCACGATCCGCCACCTGATCCTGCGCGGCGACCCGCAGAAGGTGCGCGGGCGCGTGCTGCCGCAGGTGCTGGCGGATGCCGACCGCCGCATGCACAGCGCGCTCGCCGCGCATGGTTGGGACGTCGACGCCCAGGGCCTGCCCTGCAACCAGATCGAACTGGCCTACACCCTGCTGACCTTCAGCTACTCCTTCCTCAAGGGCATGCGCACCCTCGGGCTGGGCCTGCCGCGCGAGGACGAGGAGGCCTACCTGCACGCCTGGAACGTGATGGGCCATGTGCTGGGCGTGCGCCGGGAGCTGATGGCCTGGACCATGGACGAGGCGGCGGCGCTGTTCGACGTGCTGCAGGCGCAGGCTCCGCTGCTGCAAGGCCAGGCCGATCCCCGGCCGCCGCTGGGCCGGGCGCTGGTGGCGGCCATGGCGCAATCGATCCGCGTGCCGGTGCTGCGTGGCCTGCCGGTGCCGCTGACGCGCTGGCTGATCGGCCCCGACACGGCGGCCCGCATCGGCATCGACGAGCATGTCTCCTGGGCCACGCGGCTGGTGTTCCAGGTCGGGCGCCTGCTGGTGGGCGTGACCGATGGCGTCGTCGGCCTGGTGGTGCCCGGGTTCTCGCTGTCCCGGCTGTTCACCCGCGCCGTCGGCTACCACCTGCTCACCCGCTTCCTGATGAACCAGACCCGGCCCCTGGCGCTGCCAGACCGGGTGCTCAACCCCATGGGCGAGCTGATTGCTGGCTGGAGCGACGACCCGTTGGCACCGGACTGGGTGAACCGTCTTGAAGACCGGCTGACCACCACCGGTGACTGGCACCGGCGGCCGATCCGCGGCGTTCACGCGACAGATGGCGCCACGACCGGATGAGTGGTGTGATCTTTGTTACATCTGCGCGGCGCAGCCGCTACGATCCGGCCATGCCGTCTTGCGCCATCGCCCGCCTCCGCATCTGTGCCCCTGCCTGCTGGCACATGGTGTTGCTGGGCCTGCTGGTGCTGGCCGCGCTGCTGCCCCTCGCGGCCCGGGCCGATGAGGTGCCGGGCGAGGGCGACATCACCCTGTCCACGCGGTTCTGGATCGACACCTTGGGCAGCGCCACGGTGGACCAGGTCGCTGCCGAACCCCCGGGCACCTGGGAGTCGATGGACCACTACCGCTCGTTCGAGCTCGGTTCGTCGGCGCTGTGGGTGCGCATCGAGCCCGGCCATCTGGACCCCGAGCGGCGCTGGTACCTGCTGCTGACCGCCGCCGCCTTCACCAACGACGCCCGCCTCTACACCCGCGGGGCGGACGGGGGATGGACCGAACAGCGCGCCGGCGACCACCTGCCGGTGGCCGAGTGGAGCCACCCCGACCAGACGCCTGTGTTTGCGGTCACCCCCGGGCTCACCGAACCGCTGTGGCTGCGGCTGACCAACTCGCCGACGCCCACCAGCCCGCGGCTGCAGTTGCTGACCGAGGAGAACCTGCAGTCCAAGCGCTACGCCACCTTCCTGTTCATCGGCGGCTACCTCGGTTTCGGGCTGCTGGTGCTGTTCCTGGGCTGGGTTCACGTCCGGCTGTATGGTGACCGTGCCTTTGTCGCCTACTGTTTCTACGTGGCGTCCATGCTGGGCTTCCAGGCCTCGTTCACCGGTATCGGGGGGCTGTTCTTCTGGCCCCATTGGGCGACCTGGAACGACCTGGCGCCGTCGTTCTTCATGCTCTGGCTCACCGGTTCGGGCATCTGGTTCGTGCGCGAGGCCTGCGCGGTGCCGCGCCATTCCCAGGGGGTCGACCGCTTCGTGGTGGCCTGGTCGCTGTTCGGCATGGTCTATTCCCTGGTCTACGCGGCCCTGCTGTCGCCGCTGGCCTTCAAGCTGCTCAACCTTTATGGCCTGCTGTCGGTGGTGCTGAGCATCGCGCTCTGTATCTGGACCTGGCGCCGGGGGGAGACCTACGCCGGCTGGCTCTTCCTGGGCTTCCTGCCGGTCCACCTGGGCTACCCGTTCCCGGCGCTGCGCAGCGCCGGCGTGCTGCCCGACAGCATTGCCACGCAGTACGGCGTGCTGATCGGCTCGGCGATCGAGATTCCGCTGCTGCTCTACATCCTGCACCGGCGGGCCAAGGACTTCAGCGAGAACCGGGCGCGGCTGCGCGCGATGGAAAGCACCGACCCGCTGACGGGCCTGACGATCACGCCGGTGCTGCTTCTGCGCCTGCGCGACGCGCTCAAACGGGCGCGCCGCTCAGGACACCGCTGCGGCGTGATGCTGGTGGAGCTGTCCAACCACGCGGACATCGTGGCGCGCGAAGGGCGCGAGGCCGGTGACCGGGCGCTGGTGGTGGCAGCGTCCCGCCTGAGCAGTGTGGTGCGCGACGTGGACACGGTGTGCCGCATCTCGGACACCCGCTTTGCCATGTTGATTGAAGGTCCGCAGAAGCCCGAACTGCTCAAGCTGCTGGGCCAGCACGTGGTGGCAAAGGGGCTGGAGAAGGTGCCCAACCTGCCCGTCGAACTGCCTCTGCGCTTCCGCCTGGTGTCCAGCACCCCGCCGGACGACAAGGACTCGCTGGAAGATGCGCTCGACGACGAGCGCCTGCTGGCGCGCCTGAACCGGGCGCTGGACCGCCTCTCCGACGATCCGCGCAAGGTGGTGCTGCACCTCTCGCAGCCGCCGCTTCAGATCTGAGCCCGGCGGCGGGCCGGGTGCTCAGACCGTCAGGTCGGCCATCGACGACTTCGGAAAGTCCATCTCGGGCTCGGGCCCATCGAACGGCAGCGTGAAGTAGAAAGTGCAGCCCTCGCCGGGCGCGCTTTCGGCCCAGATGCGGCCGCCGTGGCGCTCGATGATGCGCTGCGACAGCGCCAGGCCGGTGCCCGTGCCCTCGAAGTCCATCGAGTGGTGCTGGCGCTGGAACATCACGAACAGGTTGTGCGCCTTCTCCAGGTCGAAGCCGACGCCGTTGTCGTGAACGAAGAAAGTGCGGCCGCCCACGGGATTGATCTTCCAGCCGACCTCGATGTGCGCCTTCTCGCGCGGCCGCGTGTACTTGACCGAGTTGTTCAGCAGGTTGCCGAAGGCCTGGGCCAGCAGCATCGCGTCGCCACGCACCACCGGCAGGTCGTCCTCGACCACCCATTCGATATTGCGGCCCTGGCTTTCCTGTTTCAGGTGCGCGATCAGCCCCTCCAGCAGCGGTGCCATCGGCACCGGCTGGGCCTCGATGGCCACGCGGCCGAGGCGGGCGTATTCCAGCAGGCCTTCGATCATGTGGCTCATGCGCTTGCTGGCCTTGTTGATCGAGTTCAGGTACTGCTGCGCGATCGGGTCCTTGACCTCGCCCAGCTGCTCTTGCAGCAGGGTGACGAAGCTGCTGATGTGGCGCAGTGGCGCGCGCAGGTCGTGCGAGACCATGTGCGAGAACACGTCCAGGTCCTTGTTGGCCGCCACCAGCTGCTGGGTGCGTTCGGCCACGCGCTTTTCCAGTTCCTTGTTGAGGTCGTTCATCACGTCCTCCAGGCTCTTGGCGGCGGTCATGTCGCGCGTGATGCAGGACAGGCCCTGCAGCTCGCCGGCCTCGTTGCGCAGCGCGGTCAGCACCGTGTGCGCCCAGAAGCGCGAGCCGTCGTCGCGCAGGCGCCAGCCGCGGGTTTCCCACTGGCCGTGCGCCGTGGCCAGGCGCAGCACCTGCGCCGGGTCGACCTCGTCTTCTCCGGCGTTGTCCACCGCCAGCAGCCGCAGGTAGGGCTTGCCGATCATCTGGGTGCGCGTGAAGCCGTGCAGGCGCTGGGCGCTTTCGGTCCATTCGGTGACGGCACCGGACTCGTCGACGAAGTAGATGCAGTGGTCCTGGATGGCGTCGACCATCAGGCGGTAGCGCTGCTCGCTCTGGAACAGCTCGGCGGTGCGTTCGCGCACGCGCTCTTCGAGGTCGCGGTTGGCCTCCAGCACGAACTCTTCGGTGCGGCGGCGCTCGGTGATGTCGTGCAGCTCGATGAAGATGCCTTCGACGATGCCCAGCTGGAAGTCGGGGATGTAATGGATCTCGTAGAAGCTGCGCGAGCCGTCGGCTTCGGTGCGCTCGGCCTCGAAGGTCTGCTTCTGGCCGTTCAGGGCATCGGCCACGTGCGGCAGGATGTCCGGCAACTGCTCGGGGTCCACCAGCTGGCTGAGGTGGGCCCCCACCATCTCGCTGACCAGACGGCCGCTGCGCGCCGCGTGGGCGGTGTTGGCAAACCGGCAGATCAGGTCCTTGTCGTAGTAGGCCAGGTGCGTCGGGATGCGGTCGGTGATGCTGCGCAGGAAGGCGTCGTGCGCGGCCAGCCGCTGCTCTGTCGCCTTGCGCTCGCTGATGTCGGTGACCGTGGTGTTGCTGTAGAGGAAGCGGCCTTGCGCATCGACCACCGAGGTCGAGGAACACAGTGCGTGGAAGCGGGAGCCGTCCTTGCGGCGAACCTCCAGTTCCAGCGGGTCGGTGCGGCCCGTGTCGATCAGGTGCTGCATGCGCACGCGCATGAGCGCCGTCCACTCCGGCTCCAGCAGCGACGCCAGGTCGCGATGCTGGTCGATCAGTTCCTCGCGCTCGTAGCCGAGCCAGTCCAGCAGTGTGCGGTTGAGGTTGACAAATCGCAGGTCGGCGTCCAGCGACAAATACCCGCAGGGGGCCTGGTCATACAGCGACTGTGCACGCTCCAGGGCGATCTTGAGCTCCTGCGTGCGCAAAGCCACCAGGCGTTCAAGTTCGGGACTGGCGGTGTCGGTCCGATCCGGGCAGACAGGGGTTTCCATGGTTCCAGGCTCCAGGTCGTGGCGTTGCAAAAGGCATGAGTTGCCGTTCCATCCGTATCGGCGACCGGACGGAAAACTTCAGGCATTGTGGACCTGTGGCCCGCCGCTTGGAACCATAAAAAAGCCCCGCGATGCGGGGCTTTTGTCGAGAGGAAGGCAAAGGACTTACAGGCCGGCGGCAGCGCGCAGCGCCTCCACCTTGTCGGTGCGTTCCCAGCTGAACTCCGGCTCCTCGCGGCCGAAGTGGCCGTAGGCAGCGGTCTTCTCGTAGATCGGGCGCAGCAGGTCCAGCATCTGGATGATGCCCTTCGGACGCAGGTCGAACACCTCGGCCACGATGGCGCTGAGCTTCTCGTCGCTGATCTTGCCGGTGCCTTCGGTGTACACCGTGATGTTCATCGGCTTGGCCACACCAATGGCGTAGGCCACCTGCACCTGGCACTGGCGCGCCAGGCCGGCGGCAACCACGTTCTTGGCCACGTAGCGCGCGGCGTAGGCGGCGGAACGGTCGACCTTGGAGGGATCCTTGCCCGAGAAGGCACCGCCACCATGGGGGCAGGCACCGCCATAGGTGTCCACAATGATCTTGCGTCCGGTCAGTCCGCAGTCGCCCTGCGGGCCACCAACGACGAAACGGCCGGTCGGGTTGATCAGGTAGCGGGTGTTCTGCAGCCATTCCTTGGGCAGCACCGGCTTGATGATCTCTTCGATGATGGCCTCGTTGAACTCGGGCTTCATCTTGTCGCCCAGGCTCCACTCGGGCGCGTGCTGGCTTGACAGCACCACGGTGTCGATGCTGTGCGGCTTGCCGTCGACGTAGCGCATGGTGACCTGGCTCTTGGCATCGGGCCGCAGGAAGGGCAGGCGTCCGTCCTTGCGCAGCTGGGCCTGGCGCTCGACCAGGCGGTGCGCGTAGTAGATCGGCGCGGGCATCAGCTCGGGCGTTTCGTCGCAGGCGTAGCCGAACATCAGGCCCTGGTCGCCGGCACCGGTGTTCAGGTGGTCGTCGCTGGCGTGGTCCACGCCCTGGGCGATGTCGTTGGACTGCTTGTCGTAGCAGACCATGACCGCGCAGCCCTTGTAGTCGATGCCGTACTCGGTGTTGTCGTAGCCGATGCGCTTGATGGTGTCGCGCGCCACCTGGATGTAATCGACGTGGGCGTTGGTGGTGATTTCACCCGCCAGCACCACGAGGCCCGTGTTGCACAGCGTCTCGGCGGCCACGCGCGAGCGCGGGTCCTGCTTGAAGATCGCGTCGAGGATGGCGTCCGAGATCTGGTCGGCGACCTTGTCGGGGTGGCCTTCGGAGACGGATTCGGACGTGAAGAGAAAGTCGTTCGCCATATAAACTCCAGAATGTTTGAACCGGCGTTGCCGGTCTTTCTGGGTTCGGCGAACGCTTTAGCGGTATTTGTGAATCGCCCCGCAATTAGTTCAATAACTCGGCGATGGGCGGATTTTACGCCCATCCGCATGGCGGCCGCGTGTTGAAGACGCCCGGAGATGCACTCAAAAGCGGTGGCGAGACCCGCCTTCTTGTTGGTTTGACGGCTTTGTATCCACTCCTGTTCCGGTTTCTTTCGCGCCTGCCGCTGCCACTGCTGCATGGCCTTGGCTGGCTGTTGGGCTGGCTGAGTTTTGCCCTGTCCGGTCGCTACCGGCGCACCCTGTTCAGCCACGCAGCGCAGGCCGGTTTCCCCCGGTCGGTTGCGCTCGCCTCGGTGGCGGAGGCGGGCAAGATGGTCACCGAGCTGCCGCGCCTGTGGCTGGGGGCACCCGTGCATCTGGAGTGGGAAGGCCGGGAGCTCATCGAACAGGCCATTGCCGAGGGCAATGGCGTCCTGTTCCTGACCCCGCACCTCGGGTGTTTCGAAGTCACCGCGCAGCTGTTTGCCCAGCATTTCGGCGACCGCATGCCGGTGACCGTGCTGTACCGCCCGGCGCGCCAGCCCTGGCTGCGCGAAATCATGGAGCAGGCCCGCAGCCGACCCGGCCTATTGACCGCACCGACCACGCTCGCGGGCGTCAAGCAGCTGATCAAGGCCCTTAAGCAGCACCAGGGGGTAGGGCTGTTGCCCGACCAGGTGCCGCCCGAAGGGCAGGGGGTCTGGGCGCCTTTCTTCGGCCGTGACGCCTACACCATGACCCTCTCGGCCCGGCTGGCGCTGACAGCGGGGGCCCGCGTGTTGCTCATCTGGGGCGAACGCCTGTCCTGGGGGCGCGGCTACCGGGTGCGCCTGCGGCCTTTCCGCCCTGAAGCGGGTGGTCAGCTGTCGGCGGACCCGCAGGATGCGGCGCACCAGATCAATCTCGCCATGGAGTCCCTGGTGCGGGAGTGTCCAGCCCAGTACCTCTGGTCCTACGACCGCTACAAGTCGCCGTCCGGCGTCAGCCATTCGGCACGGCTGGAGGCCGAGCGCTCCACATGACCGCTTCTTCGCCTTCGCGCGGCCCGATCCTGAAAACCTTGCTGAGCCTGGCGGTGCTGGGCATGTTGCGCATCACCCGCCACCTGCCGCTGTCCTGGCTGCGAGGGTTGGGCGCGGTGCTCGGATGGCTGCTGTACGCCCTGGTGGGGCGCCGCCGCCGCATCGCCGAGATCAACCTCGGGCTCTGTTTTCCCCAGCAGGACGCCGCGCAGCGCCGGCGCATGGTGCGCCAGCATTTCGTGCTGTTTGCCCAGGCCTGGCTGGACCGGGGCTGGCTGTGGGAGGGACACCCGGAGCAGGTCCGCAGCCGCCTGCGCCTGCGGGGTGCGGTGCACGAACTGCAGAGCACGGCCCCGACACTGCTGTTCGCGCCGCATTTTGTCGGCATGGACGCGGGCTGGATCGGGCTGACGGCCCATGTGGAGCGCCGCTTCTGTGGCCTGTACGCCCGCCAGCGCAACCCGGTGATGGACCAGTGGATGGCCGAAGGCCGGCGCCGCTTCGGCGAGCCGCACATCGTGGCCAAGAGCGCCGGGCTCAAGGCGCTGGTGAACGCACTGCGGGCCGGGGAGCCGCTGTACATGCTGCCTGACATGGACTATGGGCCCCGCGATTCGGTGTTTGTGCCGTTTTATGGGGTGACGGCGGCGACGATTCCCTCGCTCTCGCGCTTTGCGCGCATGGGAGGTGCTCGCGTGCTGCCCATCCTGAGCCGCCTGACGCCGGAGGGCTACGACATCACGGTGCTGCCGCCCTGGCAGGACTTTCCGACCGAGGACGTGGTGGCCGACACCGCGCGCATGAACCGGCAGTTGCAGGAGTGGATCGATGAAACACCCGAGCAGTACTACTGGGTGCACAAGCGCTTCAAGACCCGACCGGCGGGTGAACCCTCGTTCTATCGCTGAGCGTCGTCGGCGCCTTCGTCCGCAGCCGGGGGCGTGGCGGGCGCTTCATGGGCCCAGTCCCAGAGCAGCAGCGCCACCTCGTCCAGGCCCTGCTTCTTGAGCGCCGAGAACAGCCGGACCTCGCCGCCGCCGGCCTGCAGCTTCGCGATAGACAATGCCTTGTTGGCCTCTGCACGGTTAAGCTTGTCGGCCTTGGTCAGCAGCACCAGAAACTTCAGACCTTCTTCGACGCGAGGGCGAATGATCTCCAGCAGGGCCTCGTCCAGCTCGGTCAGCCCCAAACGCGGGTCGCACAGCAGCACCACCGCACGCAGGTTTTCACGCGTGACCAGGTAGTTGGCCATCACGCGCTGCCAGCGCAGCTTGGCTTCCTTGGGCACCGCTGCGTAGCCATAGCCCGGGAGATCGGCCAGCACCGCATCGGTGACGCCCTGCTTGCCCAGTGCGAACAGGTTGATGCTCTGCGTGCGACCCGGTGTCTTGGATGCGAAGGCCAGGCGCTTCTGCTGGGTCAGCGTGTTGATCGAGGTCGACTTGCCAGCGTTGGAGCGCCCGACGAAAGCGATTTCCGGCAGATCCAGGGCAGGCAGGTGCTCCAGCTGTGGCGCGGTGGTCAGGAATCGCGCCGTGTGCAGCCAGCCATGGGCGATCTTGGGGTCCGGGCGTGTGGGGCGCGGGGCGGTGGAGGAGGAGGTGGGGGCGTGGGTCATCAGGGGTATTACCAATGGGCCATTGTAAAATCCCCCGGTTGTCTTCTGTTTCCCTGCGAATTCCAATCAACCCGACGCCGTCCCTGTGACGACAGCCCCAGACATGAAATTGCCTGCATCACTTCTTTGCGCCGCCGCAGCGGCCGTCCTGTCGTTCAGCGCTCATGCTCAGACCGCCAAGCCCGATCTTGCCAAGGGTGCTGCCCTGTACGGCCAGGTGTGCGTGGCCTGTCACGCGGCCGATGGCAATTCGACCACGCCCGCCAATCCCAAGCTCGCCCGCCAGCACCCGGAGTACCTGGTCAAGCAGCTGCAGGAGTTCAAGTCGGGCAAGCGCGACAACGCGGTGATGAAGGGGTTTGCTTCCGCCCTGTCCGACGAGGACATGCGCAACATCGCCTACTGGCTGGCCGACCAGAATGCCACCACCGGTTTTGCCACCGAAAAGGACTTGGTCCGCGTCGGTGAGCGCATCTACCGGGGTGGCATCCAGGATCGCCAGATCGCCGCCTGCGCTGGCTGCCACGGCCCCACCGGGTCTGGCATTCCGGCCCAGTACCCGCGTCTGTCGGGCCAACATGCCGAGTACACCCGCACCCAGCTCAACGCGTTCCGCGCTGGTGCCCGCAACAACAACGCCCAGATGACCGGCGTGGCCGCCAAGATGAACGACATGGAAATCAAGGCCGTGTCCGATTACATCGCCGGCCTGCGCTGACCATAAGACCCCCGCGGACCCGGGGGATATAAGCAACCAATAATGTTTGGCGGGAAAATGCGGGTGCGATTGCATACCGGTTGAACTGCCAGACCACTGGCGACTCACAACAGGGTGTGTTCTGGCTGTACCGGAACCGCCCTGTTTCTGTTTTCAACGCTTTCATGACCGCTTCCACCCAAGGTTTCCAGCTCCGATCCGGTTCCCGTGTGCTTGGCAACATGGTGGAGCTGCTGTCGTCGATGCGGTTCGCGATCTCGCTGCTGACGGTCATCTGCATCGCTTCGGTGATCGGCACCGTCGTCAAGCAGCACGAGCCGCTGAACAACTACGTCAACCAGTTCGGACCGTTCTGGGCCGAGGTGTTCGGCAAGGCCGGCCTGTTCACGGTCTACAGCGTCTGGTGGTTCCTGCTGATCCTGGCGTTTCTGGTGATCAGCACCTCCCTGTGCATCGTCCGCAACACCCCCAAGATCTTTGCCGACTTCAAGGCCTTCAAGGAAAACATCCGCGAGCAGAGCCTGAAGTCCTTTCCTCACCGGGGGGAAAGCACGCTGGCCGAAGCGCCCGAGGCGGCTGCGCACCGGGTTGGTCAGACGCTGCTGGCTTCCGGGTGGCGGGTGAAGTTGCAGTCGCGAGCGGTGTCGGAAGGGCAGGGCTGGATGGTCGCCGCCAAGAAGGGCACGGCCAACAAGATCGGCTATCTGGCCGCGCACAGCGCCATCGTCCTGGTGTGCATCGGTGGCCTGCTGGATGGCGACCTGATCGTCCGTGCCCAGATGTGGTTCAACGGCAAGAGCTCGTTCAGCGGCGGCGGCATGATCGCCGACGTGCCCGCACAGCACCGTCTCTCGCCTTCCAACCCGACCTTCCGTGGCAACCTGCTGGTGACCGAAGGCACCAGTTCGTCCACCGCCATCCTCAGCCAGTCCGACGGCGTGATGCTGCAGGATCTTCCGTTCTCGGTCGAGCTCAAGAAGTTCATTGTCGAGTACTACGACACCGGCATGCCCAAGCTGTTCGCCAGCGACATCGTGATCCACGACCACGAGACCGGCGAAAAGAAACCCGCGCGCGTCGAGGTCAACCACCCGGCCAACCACCGCGGCATCAACATTTACCAGAGCAGCTTCGACGACGGTGGTTCGAAGGTGAGCCTGCAGGCCTACCCGATGGGTGCCGTGGTCGCTCCGTTCGAGATTTCGGGTGTGATCGGCGGCTCGTCCTCGCTCACCAATGGCGACAGCAAGCTGACCCTCGAATACACCGGGCTCCGGGTCATCAACGTCGAGAACTTCAGCCAGGACGACAGCGCTGCCACCGATGTGCGAAAGGTCGACCTGCGCGAGTCGATCGAGAGCCGGCTGGGCTCGGGTCACAAGACGGTCACCGAAAAGAAGCTGCGCAATGTCGGCCCCAGCATCACCTACAAGTTGCGCGACGCTGCCGGGCAGGCGGTCGAATTCCACAACTACATGCTGCCGATGGAGCTGGACGGCGCACGGGTCTATCTGATGGGCGCCCGCGAAACCCCGTCCGAACCGATGCGCTACCTGCGCGTGCCTGTGGACGACAAGGACAGCATCGAGGGCTTTGTGCGCCTGCGCTCGGCGTTGGCCGATCCGGCGATGCGGGCCCAGGCGGTCAAGCGCTATGCCGCGCTGGCCGTGGAACCCGACAAGCCGGAGCTCAGCCAGGCGCTGGAGGCTTCGGCGCAGCGGGCCATCAGCCTGTTTTCCGGCGCCGAAAAGCTGCCGCCAGCCAAGGATGTGCCTCCCGGGATGGACGCCGAGATCCGTGGCGGCCTTCCCGCTGTGTCGGCGTTCCTTGAATCCAATGTGCCCGAGGCCGAGCGTGAGCGTGCCAGCGAGGTGCTGGTGCGCATCCTCAATGGCACGCTGTTCGAACTGGCCCAGTTGGGCCGTGAGAAGGCGGGCCTGGCGCCACTGCCTCGGGACGACGCCACCCAGCGGTTCATGTCGCGCGCGGTGCTGAGCCTGAGCGACAGCTTCTACTACCCGGCGCCGATGACCTTCCAGCTCAAGGACTTCCAGCACGTGCAGGCCAGCGTCTTCCAGGTGGCCCGCGCGCCCGGCCAGACCATCGTCTACCTGGGCTGCGTGTTGCTGATCCTCGGTGTGTTTGCGATGCTGTATGTGCGTGAACGGCGCGTCTGGATCTGGCTGGCGCCGGGTGCGGATGGCCACAGCCAGGCGTCCATGGCCCTGTCTTCCAATCGCAAGACGATGGAGTCGGATCAGGAGTTCGACCAGTTGAAGACCCAATTGCTGAAGGTGAATACATGAACACAGCGACCCAGACCTTTGAACTGAAGAACAACCGGCAGGGCGTGGGCCTGGGCCCGGGTTTTCTCGCCAGCCGCACGGCGTGGGACTGGCTGTTCGCCGCCCTGGTGATCGGCGGGGCCGCCTGGGCGTTTGTGCGTTACGACGCCGCGATGGACATCTACGAAAAGTGGATCCTGGTGGGTACCGCCCCGGTGCTGATCTGGCTCGGCTGGTTCTGGCGCCCGATGAGCCGGCTGATGGCGGTGGTCGCGGCCTTGCCCTTGCTGGCGATCTGGCTGTACCTGCCCCCGGACGGCGGGGCTGCTGTGCTGGCGCGCGCCGACACGGTGTTCCTGCTGAAGTACTTCATCTCCAGCCAGTCCGCGATCCTGTGGATGAGCATGCTGTTCTTCATGAGCACGGCGTTTTACTGGGTGGGCATGTTCTCGCGCGATGGCAACACCTTCGAAGCGCTGGGTTCGCGCATGGCCTGGGTGGCGGTGACGCTGGCGCTGGTCGGCACCATGGTGCGCTGGTTCGAGAGCCACCAGATTGGCCCGGACATCGGCCACATCCCGGTCAGCAACCTCTACGAGGTGTTCGTGCTGTTCTGCTGGATGACGGCCGCTTTCTATCTGTACTACGAAGACCAGTACAAGACGCGCTCGATGGGTGCCTTCGTGATGCTGGTGGTCAGCGCTGCGGTCGGGTTCCTGCTCTGGTACACGGTGGTGCGTGAAGCTCACCAGATCCAGCCGCTCGTGCCGGCGCTCAAGAGCTGGTGGATGAAACTGCACGTGCCGGCCAACTTCATTGGCTACGGCACCTTCGCGATTTCGGCCATGCTGGCCTTTGCCTACCTGATCAAGCAGAGCGCCAGCGAAACCCGCTGGTACAAGCTGGCACCGCTGTTCATCCTCGGTGTGGTGCTGTGTTTTGAACCCATCGTGTTCCGCCAGGGAGCGACCGAGAAGGGCGGCAGCTACTGGTTCATCTATTTCGGCATTTCAGCCCTGATCGTCGGTGGCATTCTGGCAGTGCGTGGTCGCATTGCCGCGCGCCTGCCCAGCTTCGAGGTGCTGGACGACGTGATGTACAAGGCGATCGCAGTCGGCTTCGCCTTCTTCACCATCGCCACTGTGCTCGGCGCCTTCTGGGCCGCCGAGGCATGGGGTGGTTACTGGAGCTGGGACCCCAAGGAAACCTGGGCCCTGATCGTCTGGCTGAACTACGCGGCGTGGCTGCACATGCGCCTGATGAAGGGCCTGCGCGGCACGGTCGCGGCCTGGTGGGCCCTGGTCGGCCTGGCCGTGACGACGTTCGCGTTCCTGGGTGTGAACATGTTCCTGTCGGGGCTTCACAGCTACGGCGAACTCTGATTCCCGAACTTGTAAGAAACTGGCGGCTCCCACGACGGATGTCCATCCTCAGGAGCACGCCATGATCATCCGGTCCACCGACAACGGTTTCCAGCACCCCCTTTCCAGCGAGATCACGCCACGCGACGCATACCTTGGGCGCCGTGAATGGATGCAGCGCATGGCGCTCGGTGCCGGCGGCGCAGCCCTCGCTGCGTGGGCATCGCGCGATGCGCTCGCGCAGGCGGCGGTGACTCGGCCTGGCAAGCTGCTGCCTCTGCCGTCGGTGCGGTCCACGGTGGCGGGTGCCCAAGCCCCCGACAAGCTAACCAGCTACGAGCACGCGAGCACCTACAACAACTTTTACGAGTTCGGCACAGACAAATCCGACCCGGCGGCGTATGCAAAGACGCTGAAACCACGGCCCTGGACGGTGTCGGTCGAGGGGCTGGTCAACAAACCGCGGACGTTCGGTATCGACGATCTGATGAAGCTGTCGCCGATGGAGGAGCGCATTTACCGCCTGCGCTGCGTCGAGGGCTGGTCGATGGTGATTCCCTGGGTGGGCTTTTCGCTGGCCGAGCTGATCCGCCAAGTGGAGCCCCAAGGCAGCGCCAAGTACGTCGAGTTCGTGACCTTGGCCGATCGCAACACGATGCCCGGTGTCACCTCCAATGTGCTGCTCTGGCCCTATGTGGAGGGCCTGCGCATGGACGAGGCCCGTCACCCGCTGACCCTGCTGGCTTTTGGCATGTATGGCGAGGTGTTGCCGAACCAGAACGGCGCACCTGTGCGGCTGGTCGTGCCGTGGAAATACGGCTTCAAGAGCGGCAAGTCGCTGGTGAAGATCCGGTTTGTGGAAAAAGAGCCGAAGACGGCGTGGAACATCGCTGCGCCGCAGGAGTACGGCTTCTATTCGAACGTGAACCCCGATGTGCCGCACCCCCGCTGGAGCCAGGCCACCGAGCGCCGCATCGGCGATGAGGGTGGTCTCCTGGCCAAACGACGGAAGACCGAGCGTTTCAACGGCTATGAAGCGCAGGTCGGCTCGATGTACGCGGGCATGGACCTCAAGAAGTTCTACTGATGCGCTGGCTGGGCCATCCGGCGGTCAAGCCGGTGGTGTTTGTGTTGTGGCTATTGCCATTGGCGTGGCTGGTATGGGCGGCATTCAATGACCGGCTGGGTGCCAATCCGGCTGAAGCGCTGATCCGTTCGCTGGGCGACTGGAGTCTGCGAGCGCTGGTGCTGGTGCTGCTTGTCACTCCCCTGCGCGTGTGGATGGGCTGGCCACAGCTGGCACGGTTGCGCCGCATGCTCGGTCTGTTCGTGTTCTTCTACGCCAGCCTGCACTGGCTGGCCTATGCCTGGTTCGACATGGGCTTCGTGTGGCAGGACATCGTGGCCGACGTGCCCAAGCGCCCGTTCATCCTGGTCGGCACACTGGGCTGGCTGCTGCTGCTGGTGCTGGCGGCCACGTCGTTCAACCGGGCCATCCGCTGGCTCGGGGCGGCCCGCTGGCAAGCACTGCACCGATCCGTCTATGCGATCGCCGCGCTGGCAGTGCTGCATTTCTTCTGGATGCGCGCTGGCAAGCAGGACTTCGCTGAGGTGGCGGTGTACGCCGCCATTCTTGGCGGCCTGCTGGGATGGCGTCTGTGGCGCCGGCTCAAGCGCCCCATGCGAAACGGCGCTGTGGGAATGGTCAGCGCGCGGGATCGGTAGCGGGTTCAGCTGGCGGGGCCGGGACCGTACTGTTGGCGGGATTCGTGGGGGCTGGTTTCGCCGGAGTCGATGCCGATGCCTTAGGGGCTGGCATGTAGAGCGGGCCCTTTTGGCCGCAGCCCGTGATCGCCGTCGACACGACCAGCAAGGCCACCGCAGACCAGGCACTGCAACGGAACATACGGCCACCTACAATGGTTTTGTTCGACATAGTGGTGGCATTGTAATGACCGATTCCGAGTACATGGACCTGGCCGAAGCGCTCCTCAAGGCTGTGGAGCGCGGCTGTGACCGCATCAATGATGAGAGCGATGCCGACCTGGACAACCAGCGGGTGGGTGGCATGGTCACACTGACGTTTTCCAACCGCAGCCAGATCATCATCAACCTGCAGAAGCCGCTGCATGAAGTCTGGATGGCGGCGCGCGCGGGCGGCTTTCATTACCGTTGGGATGGGTCCCAGTGGATGGACACCAAAGGACATGGTGAGTTCTTTGACCACCTGTCGCGCTGCGCCAGTGAGCAGGCGGGGCAACCGCTGAGTTTCAGTTTCTGAACAGGTCCAGGATGCTGCGCCGGTCCTCCCCTTCGGCGGGAGCCTTGCCGGTGTCTCCGGCGTCCTGATCGCTGGACGCCGGGTCCCCGGTCGGCGTTGAGCCTGGCCAGGGGTCGTTCAGCCCCAATCCGCGCACACCGCGGCCCGGGCCGTACTCTTCGTAGTACCACTCGTTGCCAACATGGATCACCCCGGCCGGGGCCTCGATCTCAGCCACTGGCACACCCTTGAGTGCCTCTGTCATGTAGGAAATCCAGATCGGCAGGCTGAGGCCGCCGCCGGTTTCGCGGCTGCCCAGATTGCGTGGCGTGTCGTAGCCGACCCAGGCGGCCGCCACCACGGTGGGCTGGTAGCCGACGAACCAGGCATCCATCGAATCGTTGGTTGTGCCAGTCTTGCCATACAGGTCGGGGCGCTTGAGCACCGCCTGGGCACGTGCCGCCGTGCCCGAGCGCGTGATCTCCTGTAGCAGGTTGCTCATGACAAATGCGTTGCGCGGCTCAATGGCTCGCTGCGATTCGGTTGGGGCCTCGGGCTGGCTTTCGTACAGCACCCGTCCCTTGTGCTCGACCACCTTGGTGACCAGCGAAGGCGTCACCCGATAGCCGCCATTGGCGAACACGGCGTATCCGGCTGCCATCTGCATGGGGGTGACGGCTCCGGCGCCCAGGGCCATGGTGAGATACGGCGGGTGCTTGTCGGCCTCGAAGCCAAAACGGGTCACCCATTCCTGGGCGCTTTGTGTACCCACGAGCTGCAGCACTCGGATGGACACCATGTTCTTGGAGCGCGCCAACGCACGGCGGACCGACATCGGTCCTTCGAACTGGCCGTCGTAGTTCTTGGGTTCCCAGGGCTTGCCGCCGGTTTCGGCGGCGGAGTAGAACAGCGGTGCGTCGTTCACCACGGTCGTCGGCGTCACCCCCTTCTCAAGGGCCGCCGAATACACGAATGGCTTGAAGCTGGAACCCGGTTGGCGCCAGGCCTGTGTCACGTGGTTGAACTTGTTTTTCTGAAAATCGAAACCACCCACCAGGGCCCGAATCGCTCCGTTGCGAGGGTCCAGCGCCACAAACGCAGACTCGACCTCCGGCAACTGGGAAATCCGCCAGGAGTTGTTCTGCCCCTTGACCACCCGAATGACCGCCCCAGGTCGGATGCGGATATTCGGCGCGGCGCGCTCGCTCAAGCCCGATGCGGCGGGGCGCAAGCCCTCTCCCGTGATCTCAAAGGGGTCCCCGTCCTGCCGGATGGCCACCACCTTGCGGGGGCTGGCAGACAGCACCACGGCCGACATCAGGTCATCGCTGTCAGGGCGTTCGTTAAGGGCCTCGTCGATCGCATCCGCCTGCGCAGCTTTGTCTTCGGGCAGGGTGATGAACTGTTCGGGGCCGCGGTACGCCTGGCGACGCTCGTAATCCAGGATGCCCTGGCGCAACGCCCGATAGGCCGCTTCCTGTTCGTTGGCCTTCAGGCTGGTGGTGACCACCAGACCTCGGGTGTAGGCTTCTTCCCCGTATTGCTGCACCATCGCCTGGCGGACCATCTCGGCCACATATTCGGCATGCACCTTGAGCTGTACATTCATCGGGCGAAGCTTGAGCTCCTCAGCCTTGGCCTGCTGCGCCTCGTCGGCCGTGATGAATCCGTTTTCCAGCATGCGGTCAATGATGTAAAGCTGCCGGGTGCGGGCCCGCTTCGGATTGCTGATCGGGTTGTAGGCCGATGGTGCCTTGGGCAGGCCGGCCAGCATCGCCGCCTCGGCAATGGTGACGTCCTTGAGCTGCTTGCCGAAATAGGTTTGCGCGGCGGTGGAGAACCCATACGCGCGCTGACCCAGGAAGATCTGGTTCATGTAGATCTCGAGGATCTGTTCCTTGGTCAGCAGATGCTCCAGCTTGAACGTGAGCAACACCTCGTAGATCTTGCGGGTGTAGCTCTTTTCCGCGGAGAGATAGACATTCCGCGCCACCTGCATCGTGATGGTGGACGCACCCTGGCTTTTGGCCTGTCCCAGATTGGCCAGAGCCGCTCGCAGCATTCCGCGGTAGTCAACCCCGCTGTGCTCGAAGAACCGGGAGTCTTCGATGGCCAGCACCGCATTCTTCATGACATCCGGAATGTCCTTGATGGACAGCAGATTGCGCCGTTCCTCTCCGAACTCCCCGATCAGTTGGCCATCGGCGGTGAGCACACGCAGCGGTAACTTCGGTCGGTAGTCGGCCAGATCGGCCACGTCAGGGAGATTGGGATAGGCCACCGCCAACGCCAACCCCACGCCCATCAGCAATGCAAGCGTCGACGCGACCGCAAGCCCGGCGAGGGTGGCCAGCCCCTTGCCAATCCATCGAAGCACGAGGGGCGCACCGGTCGGGTGGTCGGGTCGTGATGCGTCGGTTTCTTGGGCCATGCGTTGGGTGGAAAGCTGTGTTGGAACATCAAAACTCAGGCCCCTGAGTGACGACCCGGAACACTGGCTCCATATTGTCGACGGTCAGGGCTGGTCACGGCCTTGGGGGTGGTGTTCCACGGTCTACCCCCGACTTTTTGCGTATGCTTTTGACAACGTTTCTGTTTGTGCCAAACATGTAAATTCTTTGCTGCACAAAGGGCTTGCTGCTAGCATTGAAGTGATTTCTTAAGTCCGGCGCCCTCTGGCGCCACCATTTCTGGGGGCCACCTTGATCTCATTGGGGTCGTTTTTTAGCCGGGATCCGGCGCCGCTGCTGGGCATCGATGTGAGCTCGTCGAGTGTCAAGCTGGTTGAACTGGGCCGCAACCGATCCGGAGATCTGGTTCTTGAGCGATGCGCCATTGAGCCCTTGGAGCGGGGCTGGATCACCGATGGCAACATCGAAAAATTCGACGAGGTGGCGGAGGCGGTTCGCCGGGTGGTACGCAAGAGCGGCAGCAAGACAAAAAACGTCGCCATGGCTCTGCCGGCGTCGGCTGTGATCACCAAGAAAATCGTTCTGCCTGGCGGCCTGTCAGACAAGGAGCTGGAGGCACAAGTCGAGTCAGAAGCCAATCAGTACATTCCATTTTCACTTGACGAAGTGAGCCTGGACTTCTGTGTGATTGGTCCTAGCGCCAATTCTGTTGGGGATGCCGAGGTGCTGATTGCAGCATCTCGCAAGGAAAAGGTGTCTGATCGCCAGGGTCTCGCTGAAGCAGCTGGGCTGAAGCCGGTGATCATGGACGTGGAGCCCTTCGCCTCTCGTATGGCTGCGGGCCGTGTGATCGAGACGCTGCCCAACCAAGGTGTCGACTCACTGGTGGCACTGTTTGAAGTAGGCGCGATGACCACGAGCATGCAGGTGATGCGCAACGACGATGTGTTGTACGAGCGTGACCAGGCATTTGGCGGTGCACAGCTTACTCAACTGATTGTTCGACAGTACGGGTTTTCTGCCGATGAGGCGGAGGCGAAAAAGCGCTCGGGTGATTTGCCAGACGACTATCGGTCTGCCGTCTTGGAGCCATTCATCGAGAGCATGGCTCAAGAGGTTGGCAGGGCACTCCAGTTTTTCTTTACCAGTACGCCGCACAACAAGGTGGATCACATTTTGCTGGCTGGTGGAAGTGCTGCTCTGCCAGGGTTGACCGAAGCGGTGACCCATCAAACCTCCTTCGCGTGCATGGTGATCAATCCGTTTGACGGCATGGAAATGGCCTCTTCCGTTCAAGCGAGAAAGATCGCCAGGGAGGCCCCGTCCTATCTCACCTCCACCGGTCTTGCCTTGCGGAGGTTTCACCAATGATTCTCATCAACCTGCTGCCGCATCGCGAAGCAACGCGAAAGCGGCGGAAAGAGCAGTTCTTCACCCAGCTGGGTTTGTCTGCTTTGCTCGGCGGCATCATCTGTGGCGCGGTGTACACGTGGTACCAAGGCCGTATCGCCGATCAGCAAGCGCGCAATGCATTTTTGAAGCAGGAAACGGCGCGGTTGGACGCCGAGATCAAGGATATTGCGACTTTGCAGGCACAGATTGCATCTCTGCGTGCTCGTCAGACAGCAGTTGAAGATCTTCAAGCAGATCGCAACATGCCGGTCCATCTGCTGGAGGAGTTGGTGGGCGAGTTGCCTGACGGCATTTATCTGCGAAGCATGAAGCAGGAAAATCAAAGCGTCTTGCTGACAGGTACGGCTCAATCGCAGGAGCGGGTTTCCGACTTTTTGCGCAGTCTTTCAACCAAGACCAAATGGCTGATCAAGCCGGAACTGGTCGAAATTGTTGCAGCCAATGCCTCCGTATCCAGCAAAGAGCAGCGCAGAGTGTCCAACTTCACAATCCGCGCCATGCTGAATCGTCCGTCCAGTAGCTCTAAGGCACCTGAAACGGCCGTGGTGAAGCCGTCTAAGCCCGCGGCGCGCGCTGCTGTGGCAAACAAGGTCTGAAGGGTTCTCCAAAATGGCAAAACCCCCCAAAGTATCGGTCGACCTGAAATCGGTTCAGGAAAAGCTGCGTATCCAGTTTTCTGGGCTTGATCCCAACGATCCATCCCAATGGCCCGCTCTGCCGAGGAATCTGCTTTTTATCGTGGTATGTGCTGCGGTTATTGCGGCACTGTGGTTTACATGGTTGAAGACTGTTGATGAAGAGCTCTTGACCGAACAGGCCCGCGAACAGACGCTTCGTGATGACTACCGAAAAAAGCTGGTGCAAGCAGTCAACTTGGATGCATTGAAGAAGCAGTTGGAGCAGGTGCAGCAATACGTTGCACAACTTGAGAAGCAGCTTCCAAGTAAAGCCGAAATGGATGCGCTCCTTTCCGATATCAACCAAGCTGGATTGGGAAGAAGTCTTCAGTTTGAGTTATTCCGCCCTGGTCAGGTCTCGGTCAAGGAGTATTACGCAGAGCTTCCAATCACGGTCAGGGTCACTGGCGGGTATCACGACATTGGCCTATTTGCTGCGGATATCGCCAATTTATCCCGAATCGTGACATTGAACAATTTGGCGATCGTTCCTGTAAAAGACAGGGATGGCTTTTTGACTCTTGATTGCGTTGCCAAGACATTTCGGTATCTTGATCAGGATGAAGTTGCAGTGCAGCAGAAAGCGACCACGGGAAAGAAGCCTTCAGGTAAAAAGTTGACTGAGGCGGTCAAATGAACTACAGATGCTTTGTCGGCGGGGGGGTGATTTTGGCATTGGCTTTGAGCGTTGCTGGCTGCGCGGACTCCGATCAGGAGGAGTTGAGTGCATGGATGCAGCGTGAACGGAACTCCATCAAGCCGGATGTTAAGCCCATCCCTGAGCCAACCAAATTTGAGCCTTACGCTTATGGCGGCGAGCGCTTCGTTGAACCGTTCAGCAATGAAAAGCTTGCCAGTATTCTGAAGAGCGGGCAGACATTGCCTTCCGGACAGTCTGCGCTTATTGAGCCCGAACTTAATCGGAGGAAGCAGCCCCTTGAGGCGTTTCCTCTGGATACCATGAAGATGGTTGGCAGCTTGAATCGAGGCGGTCAGCTTGTTGGGCTTCTGAAGGTTGGTGCTTTGTTGTATCAGGTATCCCCTGGGAGTTATTTGGGTCAAAACTACGGGCGCATCCTGAAAATTGAAGAAAACCAGATTGTCTTGCGCGAAATTGTGCAGGACGCAGCCGGTGAGTGGATTGAGCGACCTGCGGCACTGCAGTTACAAGAGGAATCGACCAAATGAAAAAGATGCATCAGGTGGCGTTGCTTGGTGGGCGTCATACCGCTCTGCGTGGGCTGTCATTATTCGCGGGCTCTTTGCTGGCCTGTACTTTTGCTTTTGCGCAAAACTCCATTCAGTCATTGACAGGCAGTATTCAGTCGGGCGCTGAAGTGATTCGCATTGAGACTGCTGAACCGCTGAGCGCAGTTCCCTCTGGGTTCACGATTCAGTCTCCAGCGCGCATTGCTCTGGACTTCCCAGGCGTCGTCAATGGGATTGGTCGCAGCGCCCTGGATATCGGTCAGGGCAATATCCGCTCCGCCAATGTTGTGCAGGCGGGAGATCGGACCAGGGTGGTCATCAATCTCAAGCAGCCATCCACATACCAGGCCAAGCTGGATGGCAAAACTTTGTTGTTGGTTCTGGACGGCTCAGCCTCGGCTTCGGCGGCCCCAGTGGTACAGACCGCTCCTGCGGCATTTGCTCCTTCGGGGAATGCAGATCCCGCAGCGCTCAAGGACATCGACTTTCGTCGCGGGGTGGGCAACTCGGGACGGGTGGTTGTCGAGCTTGCAAACAACCAAACTGGTGTTGACATCCGACAGCAAGGTAAGGATCTGGTGGTGGACTTTCTCAAGACCACACTTCCGGAAGGCCTGCGGAGAAAGCTGGACGTTACCGATTTCGGTACTCCAGTTCAGTCTGTCGTGACGAGCCAGGTTGGAGACCGGGTGCGCATGTTGGTGACCCCTACAGGTCTGTGGGAGCATTCCGCGTATCAAAGTGATAACCAGTTTGTGCTGGAAATTCGGGAACAGAAGCTGGACCCGTCCAAGCTGACTCAGGGGCCTGGTTACAACGGTGAAAAACTGTCTCTTAACTTTCAGAACATTGAGGTTCGCTCACTGCTGCAGGTGATAGCTGATTTCACCAACTTCAACGTGGTGACTTCAGACTCAGTTTCCGGTGCAGTGACCTTGCGTCTCAAAGATGTGCCTTGGGATCAGGCCTTGGACATCATCCTCCAAGCCAAGGGTCTTGGGATGCGCAAAAGCGGCAACGTGCTCTGGATTGCACCGAAAGACGAAATTGCTGCACGTGAGAAGCAGGAGCTTGAGTCCAAGGCATCTGTCGAAAGTTTGGAGACCCTGCGTACGCAAGGCTTCCAGATGAACTACGCCAAGGCCAGCGACATTGCCGGGCAGATTTCCGGTGCTGGCGGGTCATCCGGTGCTGGTGGAGCCAGCGCGCGCATTCTTTCAGCCCGCGGTAGCGTCATTGCAGAGCCCCGTACCAACCAACTGTTCGTGACAGACGTTCCTTCCAAGCTTGAGCAGGTTCAGCAGCTGATCGCCAAACTGGATATACCGGTTCGCCAGGTGCTGATCGAGGCACGCATTGTGGAGGCCGACGATCGTTTTGGCCGGTCGCTGGGAGTTCGGTTGGGCGGCAGTGACTTGCGTGGGGTCCGCGGAGGCGAGGCGGGATACCCTGTCAGTGGACCCAACCGGGTGGCCATTGGTGGCAGTTACAACGCGGTGTCCAGCACCACTGTTGAGTCTGAAAACACGCTGGATACCATCAACACCAGCTTTGTTAACCTGCCGTCGACTGGTGCAGGTGGCTTCCTGCCCGCTGCTTTCGCCGTGTCGCTGTTCAGTTCGGCGGCCAATCGGTTCCTTAACCTCGAAATTTCGGCACTTGAGGCGGATGGTCGCGGCAAGATTGTTTCCAGCCCCCGCGTTGTGACTGCCGATCAGGTGAAGGCGCTGATTGAGCAGGGAACCGAATTCCCCTACCAAACAGCGACATCCAGCGGAGCCACTGCGGTGGCTTTCCGTAAGGCCAACCTCAAGCTGGAAGTGACACCCCAGATCACGCCGGAAGGCAACATCATTCTGGATGTGGATATCAACAAAGACAGCCGTGGCGAGACGACTGCTGCTGGCATTGCCATCAATACCAAGCATGTACAGACACAGGTGCTGGTGGAAAATGGTGGCACTGTGGTAATCGGTGGTATTTTTACTGAAGAGGAAACCGAAGACGTTGCCAAGGTGCCTTTGTTTGGGGATCTGCCGATTGTCGGGAATCTGTTCAAGAACAAGAACAAGTCGTCGCGTAAGCAGGAGTTGCTGGTCTTTATTACGCCGCGCTCGATCACTGAAGGCGCCATGGCGCGTCGTTGAAATTACTGGAATTAGGAGTTACGCATGCTGAAAAAAACGGCGCAAGTTGCGGGAAGTCTGGCGGTGGCGTTGGCGTTGGTGTCTTGCGGAGGGGGGGGTGACATTGCAGGGGATTCGACTGAATTTTCGGTCAGTCCAGATGAGGCCACGCTGACGGTGATTTCTGCTACCGGCAGCTGTGCCAGTGCTGCCAACGCCGATCCAACCGTTTTTACGATCATTGGTGGGCAGGCACCTTTTCGCATCGTCAATGCAAACCCTGGAGGCTTGATCGTTGACAAGACCGAGGCCACAGGGAAAGACCCGAAATTCACGGTCCGACCGACTGGGCAATGTGGCGATCCATTTGTGATTACTGTTCTGGATTACCACTCTAGGACCGCGACAGTCGAGTTCACTGTAGAGGCAGAGAAGCCTGATGAGGAAACCACTCCAGCCGAGTGATCGTCTGGGCAGCGGGTCTGCCTGAATATCGAGCGGCGCTTGCTGTCCTTGGTGATGGCAGGCGCCAATGTCCTTAATGAGTTGATCATTTGTCCTCCATCGCACTGATCGGTTTGCCGGGCTCTGGCAAGTCGACCATCGGCCGGCAGCTTGCGCGTCGGCTCTCCCTCTCCTTTGCGGATTCCGATCACGTGATCGAGCATCGCCTGGGATGCTCGATCCGTGAGTTTTTTGAGCGTGAGGGGGAAGATCGGTTCAGGGACATCGAAGAGTCGGTGATCGATGAGTTGTCCCAAGGGCAGGGCAGTGTGCTTTCCACAGGTGGGGGGGCTGTGTTGCGCACGGTCAATCGGCAGCGGCTTCACGACCGCTGTCAGGTGGTTTACCTTCGGTCTTCTCCAGAAGAGGTGTTCCGGCGTTTGCGCCATGACCGAAACCGGCCGTTGCTGCAGGTGGCCGATCCCCTGCAGCGGCTCAAGGACCTGTATTCGGCGCGCGATCCTCTGTACCGGGAGGCTGCGCACTATGTCATCGATACGGGCCGGCCTTCGGTGGCCACGCTGGTGAACATGATCGTCATGCAGCTGGAACTGGCGCCGGAAGCTTCCGCGCGAGGTGGGCCCAGCCTAGTTTGACTTCGCCGGTCTTTTCGGGCGGTCAATTCCTGGCCCTACACTTGGGCTATGCACAGAGATCTTTCCCCCGTGGGCGGCGAGCAGGTGGTCATCAACCTGGGCGACCGCAGCTATTGCATCGACATCGCGGCAGGCTTGCTCGACCGGGCCGAAGCCTTTTCGGGACTGCCGTCGGCCTCGACCGCCATGATCGTGACGAACGACACCGTGGCGCCCATCTATCTGGAACGCCTCCGGGGTTCTCTGGCACCGCACTACCGCTCCGTGTTGCATGTGGTGTTACCGGATGGAGAAGCCTTCAAGACATGGGAGACGCTGAACAGGATCTTCGATGCCTTGCTGGGTGCAGCGTGTGACCGGAAGACGGTGCTGTTTGCTCTCGGGGGCGGCGTGGTGGGTGACATGACTGGTTTTGCCGCCGCTGCGTTCATGAGAGGCGTGCCATTTGTTCAGGTACCCACCACGCTGCTGGCGCAGGTGGACTCCTCGGTGGGGGGTAAGACGGCGATCAACCACCCGCTGGGCAAGAACATGATTGGCGCCTTCTACCAGCCTCAGCGGGTGCTGTGCGATCTTGCGACGCTCGAAACCTTGCCGGAGCGCGAGCTGAGTGCGGGGCTTGCCGAGGTGATCAAGTACGGGCCCATCGCCGACATGGCGTTTCTGGAATGGATCGAACGCAACATGGCGGCGCTGCGCGTGCGGGATCCGCAGGCCATGGCGCATGCAGTCAAGCGCAGCTGCCAGATCAAGGCGGAGGTGGTGGGCCAGGATGAACGCGAGTCGGGCTTGAGGGCGATCCTCAACTTTGGCCATACCTTCGGCCATGCAATTGAGGCGGGCATGGGGTATGGCGCCTGGTTGCACGGTGAGGCGGTGGGGTGTGGCATGGTGATGGCCACTAGGCTGTCCGAGCGCATGGGGCTTGTCGACAAAGCGTTTGTCGAGCGCATCAAGGCGTTGGTTGAGGCGGCTGGGTTGCCGGTTCGCGCGCCTGTGCTGGATGTGGGCGACAACGTGGGGCGCTACCTTTCCTTGATGCGGCTGGACAAGAAGTCCGAGGCCGGCGAGATCCGGTTCGTGCTGGTGGACGGGCGCGGGAACGCCCTGATGCAGGGGGCACCCGATGCGGTGGTGGGTGAGGTGATCGTTGAAAGCTGCGTCACGTGAGACACCGGTCTTCGTGTTGACGCCCAGGATGGTCATTCCCCCCCCAATGCCCGCACGGACGCTGCTGGCGTCCTACGCAGCCGATCCGGCGAGCAGCCGTGGGCGCCGTTTTGCCGAACCCGACGCGCCCACCCGTTCTGTGTTCCAGCGTGATCGCGACCGGATCATCCACTCCACCGCTTTCCGGCGCCTCGTCTACAAGACGCAGGTCTTCCTGAATCACGAAGGCGATCTGTTCCGCACCCGTCTGACGCACTCCCTAGAGGTGGCGCAGCTGGGGCGCAGCATCGCCCGCACGCTGGGCCTGAATGAAGACCTGGTCGAGGCGATTGCCTTGGCCCACGATCTGGGTCACACGCCCTTCGGACATGCCGGCCAGGATGCACTCAATGCGTCGATGAAGGCTGCGCGCCCGGATACATACACGACCGACGAGGCGGACTGGGGTTTCGAGCACAACCTGCAGAGCCTGCGGGTGGTCGATGCGCTGGAGGAGCGCTACCCGGCGTTTGATGGCCTGAACCTGACCTTCGAGACCCGGGAGGGCATTCTCAAGCACTGCTCAAGAATCCATGCGGAACGCTTGCTGAAGGCCGAACCCGGCGGTGTGGCCCAGCGCTTCGTGTCGGGCGGCTGCCCGTCGCTGGAGGCGCAGCTGTGCAACCTGGCCGACGAAATTGCCTACAACGCCCACGACATCGATGATGGCGTGCGTTCCGGGCTGCTGACGCTGGAACAGATCTCCGAAGTGCCCCTGTTTGACCGCTACCGCCGCCAGGCCCTGGGCGCACATCCCGGTCTGGGGGGGCGCCGGCTGCTGTTCGAGACGATCCGGCTCATGCTCAGCGACCAGGTCTACGACGTGATCGATACGACACGGGCCCGCATCGTGGCCTCGGGGGTGGAAACCATCGATCAGGTGCGTGCGCAGGCGCGTCCGCTGGTGGGCTTCTCCGAAGCCATGAAGGCCGAATCGCAGATGCTCAAGCACTTCCTGTTGCGCAACCTCTACCGCCATCCCCAGGTGATGGACACCACGGAGCGGGCGGCCCAGGTGGTGACCGAGCTGTTTTCGATGTACCTCGAACGACCGGACGAATGGCCTCATTCCCCGCTTAAAGTTCGCCAGCCCGCGCGGGCTGTGGCCGACTACATCGCCGGCATGACGGACCGCTTTGCGATCCGGGAGCATCAGCGCCTCAGCGGCCGCGTGCTGTTTCCCTGAGTGTCCATGAGCCATCTGTCAGCCCCCGTGCGCTCCACCGCCACCGATGGCCAGGGCCTGGCTTTGGTGGTGGTCGGGGTGGGCGTGTGCTCCGCGCTGCATGTGGGCAAACTGCCGGTGGCGATTCCGCATCTGCAGGCCGAGCTCGCGCTGAACCTGGTGCAGGCAGGTTTTCTGCTGTCGCTGGTGCAGTTGGCGGGCCTGTCGCTGGGGTTGGTCGTCGGCCTGCTGGCCGATCGGCTGGGCCCGCGCCGTGTGATGCTCGTTGGTCTGTGTGTACTGGCCGCGGGCAGTGCAGGGGGCGCACTGGCGCCAGATGTGAACCGGTTGCTGATGTTCCGGGTGGTGGAGGGGGCGGGTTTTCTTCTGACGGTGCTGCCGGCGCCTGGCCTGCTGAGGCTGCACCTGCATGATCCGGTGCGCCTCTCCAGGGCGTTGGGCTGGTGGGGCACCTACATGCCGATGGGCACCGCGCTCGCGCTGTTGCTGGGCGTACCGCTGATGGCCTGGTCGGGCTGGCGCGCCACCTGGTGGCTGCTGGCGCTGTGCAGTCTGGCGGCGGCAGCCTGGCTGGCGCTGCGGGTGCCTGCAACCGTTGCCGGAGATGCCGAACCGGCCAACCCTTCGTCCCTCTGGCCGCGACTGAAGCGAACCTTGCGTGCGCCAGGGCCCTGGCTGGTGGCGTTGGGTTTTCTTCTCTATTCGGGTCAGTGGCTGGCGGTCATTGGCTTTCTGCCCACGATCTACATGCAGGCAGGCCTCCGGGCTGCCGAAGTGGCGGTGCTGAGCGCGCTGGCCGCGGCGGTGAACATGGTGGGCAATGTGGCCGCGGGGCGGTGGCTGGCCCGGGGGGCGCGGCCCGGGATGTTGGTGGCGCTGGGCTACGGCGTGATGGCGGCGGGAGCGGTGGTTGCGTTTGGCGCCGTTGGTTATCCGGTGCTCCAGTACCTGGCGGTGCTGCTGTTCTCATCCGTCGGTGGACTCATTCCCGGTACGCTGTTTGGCATGGCCGTGGTGCTGGCTCCTGGCCGGGACACGGTGTCCACCACCGTTGGCTGGATGCAGCAGTTCTCCGCCCTGGGCCAGTTCATCGGTCCGCCCGCGGTGGCCTGGTGGGTGACTCGCGTCGGAGGCTGGCACTGGACCTGGGTGCTGACGGGGGCGTGCTCCCTGCTGGGCTTGCTGCTGGCCGTGCGGCTGCAGCGGGAGTGGACTGCACAGCCCAGGGGCGCGGCCCACTGAGGGGCGATACACTGCCGCCGATGAGGGCGACCACTCGGCGGCCCAGGGCAGGACAGAGAGGACGAACCGATCCCATGAGCTATCTCCAGCAGCTCAAACGACAGGCGCAGGCCCGGCAGGCGGAGCAGGGCGAGCAGCAGCACGGGCTGGAAGCCCGCACGGCGGCCACGGAAGCGGCCTGTCAGGTGGTCTGGAACTACCTGTCCGAACTCGCCCGCCAGTTGAGCGTGATTCAGCCGCCGGCGCAGCGGCTGGGGCTCGACCACAAGCGCCTCTGGCCCGGTATGCGGCAGCACGACTTCCGGTTCGATGCCCGGAAGAAGCGCCTGCGCGACCGCGAGGTGTTCGACTACCTGGCGCTGGGCTGGAAGCTGGGCCCCCGCGAAGGCGAGGTGCGGCGGGGCCGGGTGAGTGTGAACTTCCCGCCGGACCTGGAGCGGGTGCAGAAGCGCCTGGCCGCGGGCCATGTGGTGCATGAGCGCATCGAGCAACGGCACCCCGAGTCCAATGCGCTTCTGGCCATCGTCTTCGAGTTCGAGATGGCGGCGCGGGCGAGTGTGATGGTGACGGCCGACCACGATGCGGCACTGCTGAAGTTCCGGCTGGCCTGCGTTGGCGGTATGGAGGTCGTGACGACCGAGCTGCCGGTGGGCCAGGTCAGCCCGGCCCGGCTGGACGAGCTGGCGCGCCTGATCGTGGGTGAGCCCAGCCAGTTTCTGTAGGGCGGTTGAACACCTCGGGAACATAATCGGGGTCGGATTCCAACGGAGACTGTTTTGGCTCGACTGGCCCGCCTGACCCTGCCCGGGCAGGTCCATCACGTGATGCACCGCGGCAACAACCGGCAGGCCATCGTGCTGGACGACACCGACCGCGAGACCCTGCTGGAACTGCTCTGGGCTCGGGCCGAACAGTTGAAAGTGGCGGTGCACGCCTATGTGCTGATGCCGGACCACTTCCAGCTGCTGTGCACGCCTTCGACTGCCGACGGCGTGCCCCGCCTGATGCAGAGTGTGGGCAGGGACTATGTGCGCGGCTTCAACCGGCGCCACGGTCGCAGCGGCACGCTGTGGGAAGGGCGCTACCGGTCCACACTGATCCAGGCGGTGCGCCACCTGCTGTCCTGCATGGTCTTCATCGATCTGGATCCGGTGCGGGAAGGTCTGTGCGCCGATGCGCAGTCCTATCCCTGGTCAAGCCACCGTCACCACGCGGGTCAGGCGCAGGACCGCCACATCACGCCCCATGCGATGTACTGGGCGCTGGGCAACACGCCGTTTGCGCGCGAGGCTGCATACGCCGATTTGGTGCGTGCGGGGCTGAATGCGCAACAGATGGGCGCCATCGCCGACGCACTCTGGCATGGCTGGGCGTTGGGCGACCCGGATTACCTTGCCTCTCTCGCCAAAGACACCGATCGTCGGCTGACTCCTGCGCGTGCCGGGCGACCCAAAAAATCACCGTCCTAACGGTACTTCGAAAAAATCCTTTTTGAATCAAAGATCTTTTTCTTTATTTAATCTGACCCTTATTTATTATTTGCGTGTTCTTGTTTGAATTTATAAGAATCTGACCCTAATTATTTTTCTTGGCATCGATGTTGCAGTGCATTAAGCTTCGCGTCCCGCGCATTTTTGCCAAGCCCTTGTCCAGAAAAGGAAGCGCCATGACCACGGCAGCCGAACAACAGCAGTTCCAGCAACAGGGTCTGTACGACCCGGCCAACGAACACGATGCCTGCGGCGTCGGTTTCGTGGCCCACATCAAGGGCGAAAAGCGCCACGACATCGTGACCCAGGCGCTCAAGATCCTGGAGAACATCGATCACCGCGGCGCGGTGGGGGCTGATGCCCTGATGGGCGACGGCGCCGGCATCCTGATCCAGCTGCCCGACGCGCTGTACCGCGAAGAAATGGCCAAGCAGGGCGTGACCCTGCCGCCCGCCGGCGAGTACGGCGTGGGCATGATCTTCCTGCCCAAGGAGCATGCCAGCCGCCTGGCCTGCGAGCAGGAGATGGAGCGCGCCATCAAGGCCGAAGGCCAGGTGCTGCTGGGCTGGCGCGATGTGCCCGTCAACAAGGACATGCCCATGTCCCCGACGGTGCGCGAGAAAGAGCCGATCATGCGACAGGTCTTCATCGGCCGCGGCAACGACGTGATCGTGCAGGACGCGCTGGAGCGCAAGCTGTACGTGATCCGCAAGACCGCCAGCGCCCACATCCAGGCGCTCAAGCTCAAGCACAGCAAAGAGTATTACGTGCCCAGCATGAGCAGCCGCACCGTGGTCTACAAGGGCCTGCTGCTGGCCGACCAGGTGGGCACCTACTTCCTGGATCTGCAGGACCCGCGCTGTGTGTCAGCCCTGGGTCTGGTGCACCAGCGCTTCTCCACCAACACCTTCCCTGAGTGGCCACTGGCCCACCCGTACCGTTACGTGGCGCACAACGGTGAAATCAACACCGTCAAGGGCAACTACAACTGGATGAAGGCGCGCGAAGGCGTGATGTCTTCGCCGGTGCTGGGCGCCGACCTGCAGAAGCTCTACCCGATCAGCTTCGCCAGCCAGTCCGACACCGCCACGTTCGACAACTGCCTCGAACTGCTGACCATGGCTGGCTACCCCATCAGCCAGGCCGTGATGATGATGATTCCCGAGCCCTGGGAACAGCACACCATGATGGACCCGCGCCGCCGCGCGTTCTACGAATACCACGCGGCGATGCTGGAGCCCTGGGACGGCCCGGCCTCCATCGTGTTCACCGACGGCCGCCAGATCGGTGCCACGCTGGACCGCAACGGCCTGCGCCCCTCGCGCTACTGCATCACCGACGACGACCTGGTCATCATGGGTTCCGAGTCGGGCGTGCTGCCAATCCCGGAAAACAAGATCGTGCGCAAGTGGCGCCTGCAGCCCGGCAAGATGTTCCTGATCGACCTGGAGCAGGGCCGCATGATCGACGACGAGGAGCTCAAGGCCAACCTCGCCAACAGCAAGCCCTACAAGCAGTGGATCGAGAACCTGCGCATCCGCCTGGACGACGTGGAGCACCCGGTCGCCGGTGAAGACGCGGTCGAGCTGCCCATCGCCAAGACCGAGCCGCAGTCCACCGGCACCGAGCGCGTCTCGCCCGAGTTGCTGGACCAGCAGCAGGCCTTCGGCTTCACGCAGGAAGACATCAAGTTCCTGCTCAGTCCCATGGCCGCGAACGGCGAAGAGGGCATCGGCTCCATGGGCAACGACAGCCCGCTGGCCGTGCTCTCGGGCAAGAACAAGCCGCTGTACAACTACTTCAAGCAGCTGTTCGCCCAGGTGACGAACCCGCCCATCGACCCGATCCGCGAAGCGATCGTGATGTCGCTGGTGTCCTTCGTCGGCCCCAAGCCCAACCTGCTGGACATCAACCAGGTCAACCCGCCGATGCGCCTGGAAGTCAGCCAGCCGGTGCTGGACGCGGCCGACATGGCCAAGCTGCGCAACATCGAATCGGTGACGCAGGGCAAGTTCAAGAGCGCGACGCTGGACATCACCTACCCGGTCAGCTGGGGCAAGGAAGGCGTGGAGGCCAAGCTGGCCTCGCTGTGCGCCGAAGCCGTGGACGCGATCAAGAGTGGCAAGAACATCCTGATCATCAGCGACCGTGGCGTGAGCCGCACCCAGGTGGCCGTGCCGGCGCTGCTGGCGCTGTCGGCCGTGCACCAGCACCTGGTGCGTGAAGGCCTGCGCACGACCGCCGGTCTGGTGGTCGAAACCGGTACCGCGCGCGAGGTGCACCACTTCGCCGTGCTGGCCGGCTACGGTGCCGAAGCCGTGCACCCCTACTTGGCCATGGAAACCCTGCAGGCGATCGCAGCGGACCTGCCGGGCGAGCTGAGCGCCGAGAAGGCGATCTACAACTACACCAAGGCGATCGGCAAGGGCCTGTCCAAGATCATGTCCAAGATGGGCGTGTCGACCTACATGTCCTATTGTGGCGCCCAGCTGTTCGAAGCCATCGGCCTGAACAGTGAGACGGTGTCCAAGTACTTCACCGGCACCGCCAGCCGTGTGGAAGGCATCGGCGTGTTCGAGATCGCTGAAGAAGCCATCCGCATGCACAAGGCCGCCTACGGCGACGACCCGGTGCTGGCCAACATGCTGGAAACCGGCGGCGAGTACGCCTGGCGTGCGCGTGGCGAAGAACACATGTGGACGCCGGACGCGATTGCCAAGCTGCAGCACAGCACGCGCGCCAACAACTGGAACACGTACAAGGAGTACGCCCAGATCATCAACGACCAGAGCCGTCGTCACATGACGCTGCGCGGCCTGTTCGAGTTCAAGATCGACCCGTCCAAGGCCATCTCCATCGACGAGGTGGAACCGGCCAAGGAGATCGTCAAGCGCTTCGCCACCGGCGCCATGTCGCTGGGCTCCATCTCCACCGAGGCTCACGCCACGCTGGCCGTGGCGATGAACCGCATTGGCGGCAAGAGCAACACCGGCGAGGGCGGCGAAGACGCGCTGCGCTACCGCAACGAGCTCAAGGGCATCCCGATCAAGCAGGGCCAGACCATGTCCGACCTGCTGGGCAATATCTTCGAGGTGGACTACCCGCTGCAAGCCGGCGACTCGCTGCGTTCCAAGATCAAGCAGGTCGCTTCCGGCCGCTTCGGTGTCACCGCCGAGTACCTGTCCAGCGCCGACCAGATCCAGATCAAGATGGCCCAGGGCGCCAAGCCCGGCGAGGGTGGCCAGCTGCCCGGCGGCAAAGTGTCGGAATACATCGGCAAGCTGCGCCACAGCGTGCCGGGCGTGGGCCTGATCTCGCCCCCGCCGCACCACGACATCTACTCGATCGAAGACCTGGCCCAGCTGATCCACGACCTGAAGAACGTGGCGCCGCACAGCGACATCAGCGTCAAGCTGGTGTCCGAGGTGGGCGTGGGCACCATCGCCGCGGGCGTGGCCAAGTGCAAGGCCGACCACGTGGTGATCGCAGGTCACGACGGTGGCACGGGCGCTTCGCCCTGGTCGTCCATCAAGCACGCCGGTTCGCCCTGGGAAATCGGCCTGGCCGAAACCCAACAGACCCTGGTGCTCAACCGCCTGCGCAGCCGCATCCGCGTGCAGGCCGACGGCCAGATGAAGACCGGCCGCGACGTGGTCATCGGTGCGCTGCTGGGCGCCGACGAGTTCGGCTTCGCCACTGCACCGCTGGTGGTCGAGGGCTGCATCATGATGCGCAAGTGCCACCTCAACACCTGCCCGGTGGGTGTGGCCACGCAGGACCCTGAGCTGCGCAAGAAGTTCTCGGGCAAACCCGAGCACGTCGTCAACTACTTCTTCTTCATCGCCGAAGAGGCGCGCCAGATCATGGCGCAGCTGGGCATTCGCAAGTTTGACGAGCTAATCGGTCGCGCCGACCTGCTGGACATGAAGAAGGGCATCGAGCACTGGAAGGCCCGCGGTCTGGACTTCAGCCGGCTGCTGGCCACGCCGGTGGTGCCGGCCGACGTGCCGCGCCTGCACGTCGAAAAGCAGGACCACGGTCTGGAAAAATCGCTCGACAACGTGCTGATCGCCAAGAGCAAGGCCGCCATCGAGAAGGGCGAGAAGGTCCAGTTCATCGAGGTGGCCCGCAACGTGAACCGCTCCGTGGGCGCCATGCTCTCGGGCGCTGTTACCAAGGTGCACCCCGAGGGGCTCCCGGACGACACCATCCGCATCCAGCTCGAAGGCACGGGTGGCCAATCGTTCGGCGCGTTCCTGACCAACGGCATCACGCTGTACCTGATTGGCGACGCCAACGACTACACCGGCAAGGGCTTGTCGGGCGGCCGTGTGGTGGTGCGTCCGAGCATCGACTTTCGTGGCGAATCGACCCGCAACATCATCGTGGGCAACACCGTGATGTATGGCGCCACCAGCGGTGAGGCCTTCTTCAGCGGCGTGGCCGGCGAGCGTTTCGCCGTGCGCCTCTCGGGCGCCACCGCGGTGGTCGAGGGCACGGGCGACCACGGTTGCGAGTACATGACCGGTGGAACCGTGGTCGTGCTGGGCAAGACCGGCCGCAACTTTGCCGCCGGCATGAGCGGCGGTGTGGCATACGTCTACGACGAGGATGGCCTGTTCGCCCAGCGCTGCAACACCGCGCAGGTCACTCTCGACAAGGTGCTGCCCGCTGCCGAGCAGGAGGCCAGCACCGACAAGGCCATCTGGCACCGCGACCAGACCGACGAAGCCCAGCTCAAAAAGTTGCTGCAGGAGCACAACCGTTGGACCGGCAGCAAGCGCGCCCGCGAGTTGCTGGACAACTGGGCCGAAGCCCGTGCCAAGTTCGTGAAGGTGTTCCCGACGGAATACAAGCGCGCCCTGGCTGAGATCAACGCCAAGAAGGCGGCTGTGGCCGCCACCGGCAAGGCCCAGACCAGCGCCAAGAAACAAGCGGCTCCCGCCAAGTAAGAAGCAATCACCCCACGCAGGACCAACATCATGGGAAAAGTCACCGGCTTCATGGAATATGAGCGTCTGGAAGAGGGCTACAAGCCCGTGGCCGAGCGCCTGAAGCATTACAAGGAATTTGTGCTGGCGCTCGACGACGGCCAGGCCAAGATCCAGGGCGCGCGCTGCATGGACTGCGGCACGCCGTTCTGCAACAACGGCTGCCCGGTCAACAACATCATTCCGGACTTCAACGACCTCGTGTACCAGGGCGACTGGCAGAACGCCATCACCGTGCTGCACAGCACCAACAACTTCCCCGAGTTCACCGGCCGCATCTGCCCCGCGCCTTGCGAGGCGGCCTGCACCATCAATGTGAACGGCGACGCGGTGGGCATCAAGTCCATCGAACACGCCATCATCGACAAGGCCTGGGAAAACGGCTGGGTCCAGCCGCAGCCAGCCAAACACAAGACCGGCAAGAAAGTGGCGGTGGTGGGTTCCGGCCCTGCCGGCCTGGCCGCGGCCCAGCAGCTGGCGCGCGCGGGTCACGACGTGACCGTGTTCGAGAAAAACAGCCGCATCGGCGGCCTGCTGCGCTACGGCATCCCCGACTTCAAGATGGAGAAGTCGCACATCGACCGCCGCGTGGTGCAGATGGAAGCCGAGGGTGTGGTGTTCAAGACCAGCACGCTGATCGGTGCCATGCCCGAGGGCAGCAAGGTCACCAACGACGCCAAGACGGTGATCAGCGCCGTCGAACTGAAGGCGCAGTTCGACGCCGTGCTGCTGACCGGTGGTTCCGAACAGAGCCGCGACCTGCCAGTGCCTGGCCGCGACCTGGACGGCGTGCATTTCGCCATGGAATTCCTGCCGCAGCAGAACAAGGTCAACGCAGGTGACAAGCTGAAGAACCAGCTGCGCGCCGATGGCAAGCACGTCATCGTCATCGGCGGTGGCGACACCGGTTCCGACTGCGTGGGCACCAGCACCCGCCATGGCGCTGTGAGCGTGACCCAGTTCGAGGTCATGCCCCAACCGCCCGAGCAGGAGAACAAGCCCTTGGTGTGGCCCTACTGGCCGCTGAAGCTGCGCACCAGCTCCAGCCACGACGAGAGCGCCGAAAAAGGCATCCTGGCGCGCGAGTTCGCCATCTCCACCAAGGAGTTCGTCGGCAAGAACGGCAAGCTCACCGGCCTGAAGACTGTGAACGTGGAGTTCAAGGACGGGAAGATGGTCGAGGTGGCCGGCTCCGAAAAGGAATACAAGGCCGACATGGTGCTGCTGGCCATGGGCTTCGTGAACCCGGTGACCACCGTGCTGGACGCCTTCGGTGTCGACAAGGACGCCCGTGGCAACGCCAGGGCATCGACGGACTTTACCGGCGGTTACATCACCAATGTTCCCAAGGTGTTCGCGGCCGGCGACATGCGCCGCGGCCAGTCCCTGGTGGTGTGGGCCATCCGGGAAGGACGCCAGGCGGCACGGGCGGTGGACGAGTTCCTGATGGGGCAGTCCGACCTGCCGCGATGATCCCTGGGGGATTGCCGGAGGCGGGCCGGGCGTTTTCGACGCGCATGCGACAATGCCCGGTCACACATCTGGCCTCATGAGCGATACCCCTTTTATCGACATCGACCATGTCACCTTCGGCTACGACAGCCGAAGGACCATCCTCAACGACATCTCTCTCCAGTTCGCCCGCGGCAAGATCACGGCCGTTCTGGGCGGTTCCGGCTGCGGAAAAACCACCCTGCTGCGCCTGATTGGCGGCGTGCATGCGCCGAACAGCGGCCGGGTGGTGTTTGACGGTGAGGTGGTGAACACCGCCGACAAGGCGCAGCTGTTCCGGCTGCGCCGCCGCCTGGGCATGCTGTTCCAGTTCGGTGCCCTGTTCACCGACCTGAACGTGTTCGACAACGTCGCGTTTCCCCTGCGCGAAATGAGCGACCTGCCCGAGCCGCTGATTCGCCACATCGTGCTGATGAAGCTTGATGCGGTCGGCTTGCGGGGCGCGGCCCATCTCAAGATCAGCGAAGTCTCCGGTGGCATGGCGCGCCGCGTGGCGCTCGCCCGGGCCATCGCACTTGATCCGGAGCTGATCATGTACGACGAGCCCTTCGCGGGGCTCGATCTGGTGTCCATGGGCGTGGCCGCCAAGCTCATCCGAACCCTGACCGACGTGACTGGTGCCACCTCGCTGCTGATTTCCCACGACATCCCGCAGTGCATGGCGATCAGCGACCATGTGGTGCTGCTCGCACCAGGTGGCCGTGTGGTGGCCCAGGGAACGCCCGCCGAACTCATGGCCAGCAACGATCCGGAGGTGCGCCAGTTCGTGCGTGGTGAGCCGGACGGGCCGGTCAAGTTCCACTATCCGGCCCGCTCTGTGGCCGAAGACTTTGGTCCGAGGGCCTCGGCATGAACCTTCTGCAGACGATTGGCCAGGTGGTCCTGGCCCTGCTGGCACGCTGGGGCCACGGCGCTCTGTTCTTCCTGGATTTGCTGCGTGCGGCGCCATCGGCGCTGCGCCGCTTCGGCCTGGTTGTCGGGCAGATCCATGCGATCGGCAACCGCTCCCTGGTGATCATCGTCGCCTCGGGCCTGTCCGTTGGCTTTGTGCTGGCGCTGCAGATGTACTACGCGCTGACCACCTATGGTGCCGCCGAGTCGCTGGGCCTGATCGTCAATCTGGCGCTGGTGCGGGAGCTGGGGCCAGTGGTCACGGCGCTGCTGTTTGCCGGTCGTGCCGGCACTTCGCTGACGGCCGAGATCGGCCTGATGAAGGCCGGCGAACAGATCGCGGCGATGGAGTTGATGGCCATCGACCCCAAGGCCCGGGTGCTGGCACCGCGCTTCCTGGGTGGCATCCTGTCGATGCCCTTGCTCGCCGCCCTGTTTTCCACCGTCGGTATTCTGGGCGCCTATGTGGTCGCCGTGCTGCTGATCGGCATCGACTCTGGCAACTTCTGGTCGATCCAGCAGAACGGCGTCGATGTCTGGCGGGACGTTGGCAACGGCGTCGTCAAGAGCGCGGTGTTTGGTGTCATCTGCACCGCCGTAGCGCTCTACCAGGGTTATGAAACCGAAGCCACCCCGGAAGGTGTGGCCTATGCAACCACAAGAACGGTGGTCACCGCCTCGCTGGGTGTGCTGGCGATGGACTTCATCCTGACCGCCCTGATGTTCTCGACCCCCTGATTCGGGAGAACCCATGAACAAGAAAAGCATTGAAATCTTCGTTGGCCTGTTTGTCGCTCTCGGCGCTCTGTCGCTGCTGTTCCTTGCACTCAAGGCGGCCAACCTGGCCAGCTTCACCAATGGCGGCGACACCTACACGCTGCAGGCGCGCTTTGACAACATCGGTGGTCTCAAGGCGCGGGCGCCTGTGCGCTCGGCGGGTGTCCATGTCGGGCGGGTGACCAGCGTGACCCTGGATGCCCAGACCTACCTCGGTGTGGTGACCATGGAAGTCAACAAAGGGGTGACCTTTCCCAAGGATTCGTCCGCCAAGATCCTGACCTCGGGCCTGCTGGGTGACCAGTACATCGGCATCGAGCCCGGTGGAGACGAGAAGAATCTGCAAGCGGGTGACGTGATCACACAGACCCAGTCGGCGGTCGTGCTGGAAAACCTGATCGGCCAGTTCCTGTTCAACAAGGCCGCCGATGGCGGTGAACAGAAACCGCAGTGAGTGCGCCATGGTGCGTGCCCAGGAGATTGAAATGAGATTCGATGGCAGCCGTGTCTTGCGCTGGCTTGCATCGCTGTTGCTTGTCGGTGTGCTGACGGGTTGTGCCAGCGGTCCGAACGCAAGCCCGCGTGACCCGCTGGAACCCATGAACCGCCAGGTGACGGCGTTCAACGACGCGGTGGATGGTGCGGTGCTCAAGCCCGTCGCCACCGTGTACCGCGACGTCACGCCCGACCCGGTCCGCACCGGTGTCAACAACTTCTTCGAGAACCTGCGCGACGTCTGGTCGTTTATCAACGCCTCGCTGCAGCTGCGACCCCGCGAGGCCGCCGAGAACTTCCTCCGCTTCAACGTCAATACCTTCTTTGGCGTCGCTGGCCTCTTCGATGTGGCCTCTGAAATGGGGATCGAGCGCACCCGCCTTGACTTCGGTCAGACGCTGGGACGATGGGGCGTGCCCTCGGGGCCGTACCTCGTACTGCCGATCTTCGGCCCTTCCACCGTGCGCGACGCGGCGGGCTTCAGCATCGAATCCAGTGGCGATCTGGTGCAAGGTGTTTCCGACATCCCGACCCGCAACTCCCGGTATGTGTTGCGAGCGGTGGAAACCAGGGCCAACCTGTTGCGCGCAACGACCTTGCTGGAGGGCGCTGCGCTGGACAAGTACAGCTTTACCCGCGACCTGTATCTGCAGCGCCGGGAAAGCCAGATCGAGGACCTGAAAGACAAGGGCATCGGGCTCAAGGACGGGTCCGACTGACCCACAAACCGATACCTCTGAATTACAGTTCCGACACATTCACCGGGAACCGGTGCCGTACAGTCCCTGTCCCATGCGGACTGAAGATCCGGCGCCGCGCCTGGACTCATACCGCTTCTGAAAGGACATCGCACATGCAACGCCGCCACTGGATATTCAGCCTCATTACCGCCGCCGCTGTTTTCGCAAGCCCGCTGGCCATGGCAGAGGTGGAAGCGCCAGATGCGCTCGTCAAGCGCATTTCCAGCGATGTGCTCGCCTCGGTGAAGGCCGATCCGGCGATCCAGAAGGGTGACATCAGCCGCATCGTCGCACTGGTGGACGCCAAGATCATGCCGAACGTCAACTTCTCCCGCATGACGTCCATGGCCGTCGGCCGCGCCTGGCGCCAGGCAACGCCCGAACAGCAGAAACAGCTCCAGGACGAGTTCAAGACCCTGCTGGTCCGGACCTATGCCGGTGCCCTGGGTGAAGTTCGCGACCAGACCCTGAGCTTCAAGCCGATGCGCGCCAAACCGGAAGACACCGAGGTGGTGGTGCGCACCGAAGTGCGTGGCAAGGGCGAGCCTATCCAGCTCGACTACCGTCTCGAAAAGGCGGATGACGGCTGGAAGATCTACGACCTGAACGTGCTGGGCGTCTGGCTGGTGGAAACCTACAAGTCCCAGTTCGCCCAGGAAATCAACACCAAGGGCATCGACGGGCTGATTGCCAACCTGGTCCAGCGCAACAAGAGCGCCGCCGGTAAAACCAGCTGAGGGTGGATGAGTGTGTCTGAAACCGCCGCCATTCCCATGCCGGAACAGCTGACCCTGTCCGGTGCCGCCCAGACGCTTGAAAGGCTTCGGGATGCGCTGGTCCGCCAGGCGGGCCCGACCGTGGTGCTGAACGCCGAACCGCTGAAGGTGTTTGACACCTCGGCGGTGGCGGTGTTGCTGGAGCTGCGCAACGCGCTGCTGTCCCAGGGCAAGACCTTGCAGGTGGCCCGCATGCCACAGCGCCTGCAGGCGCTGGTCATGCTCTACGGCGTGGCGGAGTTGCTGCCCGCTTGAGCCGGTCGCCAGCGGCATTGCGCGCCGCGACATAAAATCAGCGGCTCACCCGCGGTCAGCAGATGTCCTGCCAGCGTCCGGTGACCTGGCCCGCCTCCGCAATGCCCGCAGTTTCCTTCCAGAACGTTTCCAAGACCTACGCTTCGGCCCGCGGCGAGCTGCAGGCGCTCAAAGGCGTCTCCTTTGACATCCAGCCCGGGGAGTTCTTCGGCCTGCTGGGCCCCAATGGCGCTGGCAAGACCACGCTGATCAGCGTGCTGGCCGGGCTGGTGCGGGCCAGCGGTGGCCGTGTGCTGGTGCAGGGGCACGATGTCCAGTCCGACTACGCGGCCGCTCGGCGGGCGCTCGGTGTGGTGCCCCAGGAGTTGGTGTTCGACCCGTTTTTCAACGTCCGGGAGGCGCTCCGCTTTCAGTCCGGCTACTTCGGCATCCACCACAACGACGACTGGATCGATGAACTGTTGCAGGGGTTGGGTCTGGCCGACAAGGCTGGAGCCAACATGCGCCAGCTATCAGGAGGCATGAAGCGCCGGGTGCTGGTGGCGCAGGCGCTGGTGCACAAGCCGCCGGTGATCGTGCTCGACGAGCCCACGGCGGGAGTGGACGTGGAGCTGCGCCAGACCCTCTGGCAGTTCATCAGCCAGCTCAACAAGCAAGGCAGCACGGTGCTGCTGACGACCCACTACCTGGAGGAAGCGGAGGCCCTGTGCGGCCGCATCGCCATGCTGCAGCAAGGCCGTGTGGTGGCGCTGGAGAAGACGTCCGATCTGCTGCGCCAGGCCTCATCCAACGTGCTGCGGTTCAAGACCGACCAGAAATTGCCGCCCGGGCTGGCGGCGCAGGCGCGCGTCACGGGCCGCGTGGTGCAGCTGCCGGCGCACAACGCCATCGAGGTCGAACAGTGGCTGGCCCGCGCCCGCGAGGCCGGCGTGGTCGCCGAGGATGTGGAAATCCGCAAGGCCGATCTTGAGGACGTGTTCATCGAGGTGATGGAGCGGGCCTCTGGTCAGGCACAGGAGGCCACCTCATGAGCGGCTGGCAGACTTTGTTCTACAAGGAAGTGCTGCGCTTCTGGAAGGTCGGTTTCCAGACCGTGGCGGCGCCGGTCATCACAGCCATCCTGTACATGATGATCTTCGGGCACGTGCTCGAAGGCGGTGCCAAGGTCTATGGCCAGGTGAATTACACCGCCTTCCTGCTGCCCGGCCTGGTGATGATGAGCGTGCTGCAGAACGCGTTTGCCAACAGCAGCTCTTCGCTGATCCAGAGCAAGATCATGGGCAATCTGGTGTTCCTGCTGCTCACGCCGCTGTCCCACCGTGCCTGGTTCTTTGCCTACGTCGGTTCCTCGGTGGTGCGCGGCCTAGCGGTGGGCGCAGGTGTGATGGCAGTGACCTGGTGGTATGCCCAGCCCAGTCTGGTGGCGCCGCTGTGGATTCTGGTGTTCGGATTCATGGGCGCCGCCTTGCTGGGGGCGCTGGGTCTGATCGCAGGGCTCTGGGCCGAGAAGTTCGATCAGATGGCCGCGTTCCAGAACTTCATCATCATGCCCATGACCTTTCTCTCGGGCGTGTTCTATTCCATCCATTCCCTGCCCGACTTCTGGCAGACGGTGAGCCATCTCAATCCGTTCTTCTACATGATCGACGGCTTCCGCTACGGCTTCTTCGGGGTGAGCGATGTGTCGCCCTGGATGAGTCTGGGTCTGGTGGGAGGTGCGCTGGTGGCCGTCAGTGCCCTGGCCCTGCACCTGCTGCGCACCGGCTACAAAATCCGCCACTGAGCGATTCCTTCCATGACTGCTGAACAGCTGCAACAACTCATCGCCGCGGGCCTGTCCTGCGAGCACATCGAAGTCACCGGTGATGGCCGCCACTGGGCTGCGGTGATCGTCTCGCCCGAGTTCGAGGGCAAGCGGCCGATCGCGCGCCACCAGCGCGTCTACGCCACCTTGGGCGAACGCATCAAGACGGACGAGGTGCACGCCCTGTCCATGAAGACCTTCACCCCCGCCGAATGGGCGGCCCAGAACTGAGCGACCCGACACCATGGATAAACTGCGAATCACCGGTGGACGCCCCCTCAACGGCGAGGTCACCATTTCGGGTGCCAAGAACGCGGCGCTGCCCGAGATCTGTGCGGCCCTGCTCACCGCCGACCCGGTGCACCTGAACAATGTGCCGCGTCTGCGCGACGTCGCCACCATGCGCCTGCTGCTCGACAACATGGGGGTTCAGACCGAGACGCATGGCGAGCGCGGTGGCATGAGTTTCGTGGCGCCCGACAGCCTCAACCCCGAAGCGCCCTACGAACTGGTCAAGACCATGCGCGCCTCGGTGCTGGTGCTGGGCCCGCTGCTGGCGCGGTTCGGTCGCGCCAAGGTGTCGCTGCCGGGCGGCTGCGCCATCGGCTCGCGCCCGGTGGACCAGCACATCAAGGGCTTGCAGGCCATGGGTGCGGAGATCGTGGTTGAACACGGTTACATGGTGGCCCAGCTGCCGCAGGGCCGCAGCCGCCTCAAGGGCGCACGCATCGCCACCGACATGGTGACCGTGACCGGCACCGAGAACTTCCTGATGGCTGCGGCGCTGGCCGAAGGCGAGACGGTGCTGGAGAACGCCGCACAGGAGCCGGAGATTCCCGACCTGGCCGAGATGCTGATCGGCATGGGCGCGAAGATCGAAGGCCATGGCACCAGCCGCATCCACATCCAGGGGGTAGACCGGTTGCACGGCTGCACCCACCAGGTGGTGGCCGACCGCATCGAGGCAGGCACCTTCCTGTGCGCGGTGGCCGCCACCGGGGGCGATGTGGTGCTGCGCCACGGCCGTGCCGACCACCTCGATGCGGTCATCGACAAGCTGCGCGACGCGGGCGCTGAAATCGAGGTGGGTGACGGCTTCATCCGTGTGCGCGCTTCCGGGCGCCTGAAGGCGCAGAGCTTCCGCACCACCGAGTACCCCGGTTTCCCGACCGACATGCAGGCGCAGTTCATGGCGCTCAACTGCATCGCCACGGGCACAAGCAAGGTGACCGAGACGATCTTTGAGAACCGTTTCATGCACGTCAACGAGCTGGTCCGTCTGGGCGCCAAGATCCAGACCGACGGCAAGGTGGCCGTGATCGAGGGCATCGACCGCCTGCAGGGCGCCACCGTGATGGCCACCGACCTGCGCGCGTCGGCCAGCCTCGTGATCGCCGGTCTGGTGGCCGAGGGCGAAACCATCGTCGACCGCATTTACCACCTGGACCGGGGCTACGACCAGATGGAAGCCAAGCTGCGCGGCATTGGCGCCGACATCGAAAGAATCAAATGATCACCCTGGCGCTGTCCAAAGGCCGCATCTTCGATGAAACCCTGCCGCTGCTCGCGGCCGCGGGCATCGAGGTGCTGGAAGACCCGGAAACCTCCCGCAAGCTGATCCTGACGACGAACAAGCCCGATGTCCGCGTCGTGCTGGTGCGTGCGACCGATGTGCCGACCTATGTGGAATACGGTGGTGCCGACCTCGGCGTGACGGGCAAGGACACCCTGATCGAGCACGGCGGTCAGGGCCTGTACCAACCGCTGGACCTGCAGATCGCCAAGTGCCGTGTGAGCGTGGCGGTGCGGTCCGATTTCGACTATGCCTCAGCCGTGCGCCAGGGCTCGCGCCTGAAAGTCGCCACCAAGTACACCTCCATCGCGCGCGAGTTCTTCGCCAGCAAGGGTGTGCACGTGGACCTGATCAAGCTCTACGGCAGCATGGAACTGGCGCCACTGACCGGTCTGGCCGACGCCATCGTCGACCTGGTGTCCACCGGCAAGACGCTCAAGGCCAACAACCTGGTCGAGGTCGAGCAGATCATGGACATCAGTTCGCGCCTGGTTGTCAACCAGGCGGCGCTCAAGCTCAAGCAGGCCACCATCCGTCCCATTCTCGACGCCTTCTCACAAGCCATTTCCAAACAGTCCGTTCCATCATGAGCCTGTCCGCCCAGCCTGCCCGCCTGAACACCACCGCGCCCGATTTCGAGGCGCAGTTTGCAGCCCGGCTGCACTGGTCGGCGGACACGGACCATGCGATCGAACAGCGCGTGGCGGACATCCTGGTCGATGTGAAGCAGCGCGGTGATGCCGCGGTGCTGGACTACACGGCGCGTTTCGACGGCCTGCAAGCCTCCTCGATGGCCGAGCTGGAGCTGACGCAGGCCGACTTCAAGGCCGCGTTCGACGGACTGCCTGCCGCCCAACGCGAGGCGCTGCAGAGCGCTGCACGCCGCGTGCGCAGCTACCACGAGGCACAGAAGAAAGCCTCCGGCGAGAGCTGGACCTACCGCGACGATGACGGCACGCTGCTGGGCCAGAAGGTCACGCCGCTGGACCGCGTGGGCATCTACGTGCCGGGAGGCAAGGCGGCCTACCCGTCGAGCCTGATCATGAACGCGGTGCCAGCGCACGTGGCCGGTGTGGGCGAGATCATCATGGTGGTGCCGACCCCGGTGCGCGGCAGTGTCGCCACTGGCGGCACGGGCGCGGCCACCGCCGCGCGTGGCGAGCGCAACGAACTGGTGCTGGCTGCCGCCTATGTGGCCGGCGTCACCCGCGCCTTCACCATTGGCGGCGCCCAGGCGGTGGCTGCACTGGCCTACGGCACCGCCACCGTGCCCAAGGTCGACAAGATCACCGGCCCCGGTAACGCCTACGTGGCCAGCGCCAAGCGCCGCGTGTTCGGCACTGTGGGCATCGACATGATCGCGGGCCCGAGCGAAATTCTGGTGCTGGCCGACGGCAGCACGCCGGCCGAGTGGGTGGCGATGGACCTGTTCAGCCAGGCCGAGCACGACGAGCTGGCGCAGTCCATCCTGCTGTGCCCCGACGCCGCCTACCTCGACGCAGTGCAACGCGAAATTGACCGCCTGCTGCCCACCATGCCGCGCGCGGCCATCATCGCCAAGAGCCTGAACGACCGCGGCGCGCTGATCCTCACGCGCGACATGGAAGAGGCCTGTGCCATCAGTAACCGCATCGCGCCCGAGCACCTTGAAGTGAGCAGCAGCGAACCGCACCGCTGGGAGCCGTTGCTCAAGCACGCGGGCGCCATCTTCCTCGGCGCCTACACCAGCGAGAGCCTGGGTGACTACTGCGCCGGCCCCAACCACGTGCTGCCCACCAGCGGTACGGCCCGCTTCTCGTCGCCGCTGGGTGTGTACGACTTCCAGAAGCGCAGCAGCCTGATCGAGGTCAGCCAGGCCGGCGCTCAGCCGCTGGGTGCCATCGCCGCCGAACTGGCCTACGGCGAAGGCCTGCAGGCCCACGCCCGGGCCGCCGAGCTGCGCCTGTCCACCGTGCCGCCGATGCGGGACACGAAGTGAACGCGATGAACATGCCGAACCCGCTGCGTAACATCCGGCAGGACATCCAGTCCATGCACGCCTACGCCATCCAGGACTCGACCGGCATGGTCAAGCTGGATGCGATGGAGAACCCGTTTGTGCTGCCGCCCGAACTGCAGGCCGCCCTGGGCGAGCGCCTGGGGGCCGTGGCCATCAACCGCTACCCTGGCGCGCGCATCGAGGACCTGAAGCAGGCGCTGGCGCGCTACGTGGATCTGCCCGAGGGCTGCGCCCTGATGCTGGGCAACGGCTCGGACGAGCTGATCTCGCTGCTGGCCATGGGCTGCGACGTGCCCGGTGCGTCCACCCTCGCGCCGCTGCCCGGCTTCGTGATGTACGCCATGAGCGCCCAGCTGCAGGGTCTGGCCTTCCACGGCGTCCAGCTCTCGGCCGATTTCGAGCTCGACGAAGACGCCATGCTGGCCGCGCAGCGCCAGCACAAGCCCACCATCACCTACATCGCCTACCCGAACAATCCCACCGCCAACCTGTGGGATGCGGGCGTGATCCGGCGCCTGATCGCCGAGGCCGGCAGTTTCGGCGGCCTGGTGGTGATGGACGAGGCCTACCAGCCGTTTTCCAGCCGCAGCTGGCTGGACGAAATCCGGGCGAACCCGGCGGCCAACGCCAACGTACTGCTGATGCGCACCATGTCCAAGTTTGGGCTGGCCGGCGTGCGGCTGGGCTACATGGTCGGCCCGCGGGCGCTGGTGCACGAGATTGACAAGCTGCGGCCGCCCTATAACGTGAGCGTGCTCAACGCCGAATGCGCGCTGTTCGCGCTGGAACACGCCGACGTGTTCGCGCAGCAGGCCGCCACCATCCGCGCCGAGCGCGAGAGCCTGATCGCCGCGCTGGCGGCCATGCCGGGCGTGCAGCACTTCCCAAGCCAGGCCAACATGGTGCTAGTGCGGGTACCTGATGCGCAGAAAGCCTTCGAAGGCCTGAAGGCGCGCGGCGTTCTGGTCAAGAATGTTTCTAAAATGCATCCACTGCTGGGCCACTGCCTGCGCCTGACCGTCGGCACCCCCGACGAGAACGCGCAGCTGATCGCCGCCCTGCAATCCAGTCTATGACCACCCCTTCTTCCGCCCCGGCCCGCGTGGCCGACGTCCAGCGCAACACGTCCGAGACGCAGATCCGTGTGCACGTCAACCTCGACGGTTCGGGCAGGGCCCAGCTCTCCACCGGCATCGGCTTTTTCGACCACATGCTCGACCAGATCGCCCGCCATGGGCTGATCGACCTGGAGATCGAGGCCAAGGGCGATCTGCACATCGATGGCCACCACACGGTTGAAGACGTGGGCATCACCCTGGGTCAGGCCTTCTCCAAAGCGGTGGGCAACAAGAAGGGCATCCGCCGCTACGGCCACGCCTACGTGCCGCTGGACGAAGCGCTTTCGCGCGTGGTGATCGACTTTTCCGGCCGCCCCGGCCTGCACATGCGCGTGCCTTTCAAGGCCGGCATGGTCGGCGCCTTCGACACCCAGCTGGCCTTCGAGTTCTTCCAGGGCTTTGTCAACCATGCGGGTGTGACGCTGCACATCGACAACCTGCACGGCGAGAATGCCCATCACCAGGCTGAAACCGTGTTCAAGGCCTTTGCCCGTGCGCTGCGCATGGCGCTGGAACGCGATGAACGCCTGGGCGATGTGATTCCCTCGACCAAGGGTTCGCTCTGAGTCTTTCCTCTTCAGGGTCCTGATGAAATCCAAGACAGTCGCCGTGGTGGACTACGGCAGCGGCAACCTGCGTTCCGTCTCGCAGGCGGTGATGCACGCCGCCATCGGCTCCGGAATCGACGTGATCGTCACCTCCGACGCACAGGCCGTGTTCGATGCCGACCGTGTGGTGCTGCCCGGGCAGGGTCACATGGCCGATTGCATGAACGAACTGGCCTCTTCGGGGTTGAAGGAAGCGGTGTTGCACGCGGCCGCCCACAAGCCGCTGTTTGGTGTCTGCGTCGGCATGCAGATGCTGCTTGAGCGCAGTGAGGAAGGTCCGACCGACGGGCTGGCCCTGATGCCCGGCGAGGTGGTGCGTTTCCGCCTGGGCGACCGTCTGCAAGAGGACGGTAGCCGGTTCAAGGTGCCCCAGATGGGCTGGAACCAGGTATTCCACCGCCTGGATGGCCGTCCCGAACACCCCATGTGGTCCGACATCGCCGAGGGCGCCTACTACTACTTCGTGCACAGCTACTACGCACGCCCCGCCGATCCGGCGCATGTGGTGGGCGAGACCGATTTCGGCGGCCGCTTTGCGTCGGCGATTGCGCGCGATAACATTTTTGCGACCCAGTTTCACCCGGAAAAAAGCGCCGATCAGGGCCTGGCGCTGTACCGGAACTTCCTGTCCTGGAAACCCTGAGTGCCCTCACTTTTTCAACCATCATGCTGCTGATTCCCGCCATTGACATGAAAGACGGCCAGTGCGTTCGCCTCAAGCAGGGGGACATGGACCAGACCACGGTGTTCGGCGAGGACCCGGCGGCCATGGCCCGCAGCTGGGTCGACAAGGGTGCGCGTCGCATCCACCTGGTCGACCTCAACGGCGCCTTTGCGGGCAAGCCCAAGAATGAGCAGGCCATCCGCGCCGTGCTCAAGGAGGTGGGGGCCGAGGTCGATGTGCAGCTGGGCGGTGGCATCCGCGATCTGGACACCATCGAGCGTTACCTGGATGCCGGCCTGCGCTACGTGATCATCGGCACCGCCGCGGTCAAGAACCCTGGCTTCCTGCAGGACGCCTGCACCGCGTTCGGCGGTCACATCATCGTCGGCCTGGACGCCAAGGACGGCAAGGTCGCCACCGACGGCTGGAGCAAGCTCACCGGTCACGAGGTGGTGGACCTGGGCAAGAAGTTCGAGGACTACGGGGTCGAGTCCATCATCTACACCGACATCGGCCGCGACGGCATGCTCAGTGGCATCAACATCGAGGCGACGGTCAAGCTGGCGCAGTCGCTGTCGATTCCGGTGATCGCCTCCGGCGGCCTGTCCAACCTCGAAGACATCCGCAAGCTGTGTGCGGTGGAGGAGGAGGGCGTCGAGGGCGTGATCTGCGGCCGCTCGATCTACAGCGGCGATCTGGATTTCCAGGCGGCGCAGGCGCTGGCCGACGAGTTGAACGGATGAAACCCGATGCTGGCTAAACGCATCATCCCCTGCCTGGACGTGACCGGTGGCCGCGTGGTCAAGGGCGTCAACTTCGTGGAACTGCGCGACGCCGGTGACCCGGTGGAAATTGCCGCCCGCTACAACGAGCAGGGCGCCGATGAACTGACCTTTCTCGACATCACCGCCACCAGCGATGGACGTGATCTGATCCTGCACATCATCGAGGCGGTGGCTTCGCAGGTGTTCATCCCGCTCACGGTTGGTGGCGGCGTGCGCACGGTCGAAGACGTTCGCCGACTGCTCAATGCCGGTGCTGACAAAACCAGCTTCAATTCGGCGGCCATCGCCAACCCGCAGGTGATCCGTGACGCGTCCGACAAGTACGGCGCGCAGTGCATCGTGGTCGCCATCGACGCCAAGCGCCGTCATGGCGATGATCTCGCCGCGCGCGGCGCAGGCTGGGATGTGTACAGCCACGGCGGCCGCAAGAACACCGGGCTGGACGCGGTGGCCTGGGCGCGGCAGATGGCCGAATACGGCGCCGGCGAGATCCTGCTGACCAGCATGGACCGCGACGGTACCAAGAGCGGCTTCGACCTGGAACTCACCCGTGCTGTGGCCGACGCGGTCAGCGTGCCCGTCATTGCCTCGGGCGGAGTGGGCAATCTCGACCACCTGGCCGACGGCGTGCAGCAGGGCGGCGCCGATGCGGTGTTGGCCGCCAGCATCTTCCACTACGGCGAATACACCGTGGCCCAGGCCAAGCAGCGCATGGCCGAGCGCGGTATTCCGGTGAGGTTGTGATGGACTGGCTCGACGCCATCAAGTGGGATGCTCAGGGGCTGGTGCCTGTTATTGCGCAGGAAGCCGCTTCCGGCGACGTGTTGATGTTCGCCTGGATGAACCGGGATGCACTGCAGAAGACGGCGGAGCTGGGGCGTGCGGTGTACTTCAGCCGTTCGCGCAACAGGCTCTGGTTCAAGGGCGAAGAGTCGGGTCACGTGCAGACGGTGCACGACATCCGCCTGGACTGCGACAACGACGTGGTGCTGCTCAAGGTGACGCAGTTGGGCCACGAGCCTGGCATCGCCTGCCACACCGGGCGCCACAGCTGCTTCTTCCAGAGCCACCAGAATGGGCAGTGGGTGCCGGTCGATCCGGTGCTCAAGGACCCTGAATCGATTTACAAGTGAGAGCCATGTCCGACACCGATTCGCTCGCGCGCCTGGCCGCAGTCATTGAAAGCCGCAAGCCAGCCAACGGCGGCGATCCCGAGAAGAGCTACGTCGCGCGACTGCTGTACAAGGGCCCGGACGCTTTCCTCAAGAAGATCGGTGAAGAAGCCACCGAGGCGGTGATGGCCGCCAAGGACTGTGACCATGGTGGCGACGTGCAGAAGCTGGTCAACGAGGTCGCCGATCTGTGGTTTCACAGCATGATCGCGCTCGCCCACTATGGCCGGGCGCCTTCCGATGTGGTCGCCGAGCTGGCGCGCCGCGAAGGGCTGAGTGGCCTGGAAGAAAAAGCCCTGCGCAAGGCGGTGGCGCGCGAGGCGGAACCCAAATCCTGAAAGGAGCCGACATGAGCGACATCATCGACGTCAAGGCGGTGGACAGCGAAAAAGCCGAGTCCCTCAAGACGGTCGGCTGGATCAGCTACCTGCTGCACCTGATCGTGGCGGTGGCGGCGGTGTTGCCAGGAGCGCAGGTGGGCGTCGGCATCCTGTTGGTGGCACTGATCATTGATCTGGTGAAAAAGGGCGACGCCGAAGGTACCTGGCAGGCCAGTCATTTTTCTTGGCGCATCCGCTCCGTGATCTGGGCCGGCATCCTGTATGTCGTCACCTGGCCGCTGTGGCTGCTGTTGCTGGTGCCCGGGATGATCGCCTGGGCCATCATCTCCATCTGGTTCCTCTACCGCATTGTCCGGGGCATGGTGCGCATGAACGCCGGCCAGGCAATGCCTTCCTGAAGCCGCACGAAACTCCATGAGTGATCAAGACCCCAACTGCATTTTCTGCAAGATCGTTGCCGGCCAGATCCCGTCCCGGAAGGTGTACGAGGACGAGGAGCTGTACGCGTTTCACGACATCCATCCTTGGGCGCCGGTGCATTTCCTGCTGATTCCCAAGCGGCACATCGCCTCAATGGCGCATTTGGCGCCCGCTGATGAGGCCTGGATGGGGCGTCTGATGGTGCTGGCGCCGAAGCTGGCTCTGGAGCAGGGCTGCAATCCGTATCCTGAGGGTGGCTTTCGCATGGTGTGCAACACCGGCATCGAAGGTGGCCAGGAGGTTCAGCATCTGCACTGGCATGTGATGGGCGGTCCTCGTCCCTGGGCGCGCGGCTGAACCAAACCCGGGGTCGTAGAATCCCAGCATTGGCGCCAGTCGCGCATTCACACAACGTTTCTGGAGATACTCATGGGCTCTTTCTCGATTTGGCATTGGCTGATCGTGTTGCTGATCGTGGTGATGGTGTTCGGCACCAAGAAGCTGAAGAACATCGGCTCCGACCTCGGTGGCGCCGTCAAAGGCTTCAAGGACGGCATGAAGGACGGTGGCCAGACGACCGCTGATGCAACCCCGGCTGCTCAGGTCGGTCAGGATGGCCGCAGCGAAAAGACCACCATCGACGTCGAAGCCAAGCAAAAGAGCTGAGTCACTACGGTGCACGCCCATTGGTGCGCCGTATGTGACTTTCTGCCGCACACCGATCCATGATTGATCTCGGTATCTCCAAGCTTGCGCTGATCGGTGCGGTGGCGCTCATCGTCATCGGCCCCGCGAAGCTCCCGCGTGTGGCTCGCACGGTCGGGACGCTGTTGGGCAAGGCCCAGCGCTACGTGGCCGACGTGAAGGCGGAAGTCGGCCGTTCCATGGAGCTCGAAGAGCTCAAGAAAATGAAAGAGTCGGTGGAGACGGCGGCGCGCGACGTGGAGTCGTCGGTCGCCTCCGGTGCCGGCGATTTCGAAAAGTCGTGGTCCGAAGCCACCTCCGGTCTGGATGGATCGGCGTTTTCCTCCGACACCTCGGAAGCTCTGTCCCGGCTTGGGACCGACAGCTTCCCGTCTTATAAGCACCCCCGGAAGAACTGGCGCATCAAACAGAAAGCGATGCCCCAGTGGTACAAGGCCCGCACGGGCGTGCGTACGCGTGCCCAATCCGGTGCGGCCCGCGTGGCCCGATTCCGCCCGCGCCCCTCTTCCGCTTCCCGCTGATGTCCGATCCTGACAAATCCACCGACGAGCTCGCCGGTTCAGAGCAGCCGTTTGTCCAGCACCTCATGGAGCTGCGCGACCGGCTGCTCTATGGCATCGCCGGTCTGGGGGTCTGCATGGCTTTGCTGGCCATCTGGCCCGGTCCCAGCGGACTGATTGATCTGATTGCGGTGCCCATCCGGGCGCACATGCCGCCCGATGCCAAGCTGATCGCCGTGGGGGTGTTTTCGCCGTTTTTTGTGCCGCTGAAGGTGCTTGCCATGGGGGCATTGCTGCTGTCGCTGCCCTGGTGGATGTATCAGATCTGGGCGTTTGTAGCACCGGGGCTGTACAGCCATGAGAAGCGGTTTGCGGTTCCTCTGATCATCCTAGGCAGCTTGCTGGCATACGTGGGCATTGCGTTCGTCCAGTTTTTCGTGCTGGACAAGATGTTCGGCTTCATCCAGCAGTTCACCCCCCAGAGCGTGGCAGCCACCCCCGACATTGCCTCTTATGTGGAAGCAATCCTGTCGCTCTATCTCGCCTTTGGCCTGGCGTTCCAGGTGCCGATCGTGGTGGTGCTGCTGGTGAAGATGAACATGGTCAGCGTCAAGCAGCTGAAGGAGTTCCGGGGTTACTTCATCGTGGTGGCGTTCGTAGTCGCCGCCGTTGTGACCCCGCCAGACGTGATTTCACAGCTCGCGTTGGCGGTGCCCATGTGCCTGCTGTACGAACTGGGCATCTGGGGCTCGCAGTGGTTTGTGCGCAATACCAAGGCCCCCGACGAATCTGTGAAAGACGGCGCGGCGTCCTGATCAGCGGCTGGGCTGGGGCCTGGGCAGGTTGCGCTTGCCCGGCGTGATCTGGATGCGCTGTTTTCCGTCCTTCCTGACGATCTCCAGACTGGAGGGCACGCCCGGAGCGAGAGCTGCCACGGCAGACAGCAACTGGGACACGTTGCTGACCGGTGTGTCTCCCACCTGGGTCACCACATCGCCAGGACGGATGCCAGCCTGGGCGGCCGGACCGTTCTGCAGCACGCCGGTGATGATGACGCCCGTGCCTGAGGGTATCGAGAAGCTCTCGGCCAGCTCAGGGGTCAGATCCTGAGGTTCCACACCAATCCAACCTCGGGTGACCTTGCCATCGCGCACGATGGCGTCCATCACGCTGCGTGCGGTGGAGGTAGGGATGGCAAATCCGATGCCCATCGATCCACCCGAACGGGAATAGATCGCGGTGTTGATGCCCATCAGGTGTCCGTGGATGTCCACCAGCGCACCGCCCGAATTGCCCGGGTTGATGGCCGCATCGGTCTGGATGAAATTCTCGAACGTGTTGATGCCCAGCTGGGTGCGTCCCAGGGCACTGACGATGCCGCTGGTCACGGTCTGACCAACTCCGAAGGGGTTGCCAATGGCCAGCACCTGGTCGCCAATGAACAGCGCCTCGGAATTGCCCAGGGTGATCACGGGCAGGCCACCGAGATTGATCTTCAGGATGGCCAGATCGGTTTCCGGGTCGGTGCCGATGACCTGGGCGGTGCTTCGGCGTCCATCGTTGAGCACCACCTCGATCTGGTCCGCTTCTTCGATCACGTGGTTGTTGGTCAGGATGTAACCCGCTTCACTCACGATCACGCCCGAACCCAGGCCGGCTTGGGGTTGCCCCTGCCCCTGCTCCCCGAAAAAGAACCGGAACCAGGGGTCGACCATCTGGGCCTGGTCAGGTGCCTTGCTGGTGTTGATGCTCACGACCGCAGGGGATGCCCGCTTGGCAGCCTCCCTGAAGCCAGTGGCCGATGGTTCGACAGAGAGGGTTCCGGGCGATTCAATCACTGGCACCACCGCAGGCAGCACATTGCGGCGGTCCAGCCAGTGGGGTTTGAGCGTACCCACGACAAAGAGGACGGCCACCGCGACAGTGACGGTTTGGGCGAAAAGAAGCCAGATGCGTTTCATGATGACGGGTGCAAAAGGAACGGGAGCTCTGGAGCGTTTCGCGGCATCCCTGCTGACATTGTCACGTATACGACCACACGGCTCGCCGGTTCAAGCTGATTGATGCAAGTCAATGCGGACCGCATGGCTTGGGGATGCAATGGCTGCCTGTTGTCACAGAGGACTGGAGCACACGATGAAAGCCATTGCAGATCTTTTTTCCACCGACTATGGCCTTTTCAGCATCGCAGGCATCGCTTTCATGATCGGCATGGCGATCTGGTTCTACCGGTTCTTCAACCGCAAAATGGTGGAGTCCGAGCGGGCCGAGCGCAAGCGCGGCTGAGCAGCGCCTCTAGAGGCCGCGTCCCCGGTTGGGCGGTGACAGAATAGAACGCTGGCGCCAGGATGTCCCTGGTGGCCGGTTCTGATATCACCGCCTCCATGCCACCCGATTCATTCCCTGGTCAAGGCGTCCTGCGCGACGATCTGCTCGCAGCCTGCGACCGCCTTCTGCAGCCTGCGCTTTTCAAGGACTACGGACCCAACGGTCTGCAGGTGGAGGGCCGAGTGCGCGTGCACAAGCTGGTCAGCGGTGTGACCGCCAGCCTTGCGTTCATCGACGCGGCCATCGACGCCGGAGCGGACGCCCTGTTCGTGCACCACGGACTGTTCTGGCGTGGCCAGGACGGGCGTGTGACGGGCTGGATGAAGCAGCGTCTGGCGCGCCTGCTGTCGCACGACATCAACCTGCTGGCGTATCACCTGCCGCTGGATGCACATGCCGAGCTGGGCAACAACGCGCAGCTGGCACGCCGTATCGGTGTCCATGTGCTGGATGCTGGGGAAGGGCGTTTTGGCGATCAGTCGCTGGGCTTTCTGGGGTTGCGCCCGCCTGCGCCGGCGGCCGAACTGCTCAAGGACATCGAGAGTTCCTTGGGGCGCGCCGCGCTGCTGGTCGGCGATCCGGGGCGCCGTGTGGAGCGCGTGGCGATCTGCACGGGTGGTGCCCAAGGCTATTTCGAGGCGGCCATCGCCGCTGGCGCCGACGTGTTCATCACGGGTGAGATATCGGAGCCGCAGACGCACTACGCGCGGGAGGCCGGTGTGGCCTATATCGCCTGCGGTCATCACGCGTCGGAACGCTACGGCGCGCCAGCAGTGGCAGCTCACGTGGCGGAGCTCCTCGGCATTGAGCATCAGTTCATCGACATTCCCAACCCGGCGTGACACTGTGACCACTCCTGTTTTCGAGAGTCCCGGGCGTCACCGCCCGCTTGTGGTCACCATGGGAGACCCCGCCGGGATAGGGCCCGAGATTGTGGTCCGTGCCCTTCTGGAACGCCCCGATCTCCACGGGCAGGTAGTGGTGGCCGGTGACGAGGCCACCCTGCGGCGCGCAGCGGATGTGGTCCAGCCGCAGTTCGGGCGGGGGGCGCTGGACGTGGTGGTGCTCGATGGCCCCGGGGAGTGGGCTCATGCTTCTCGCCCAGGGCTTGCATTGATACAGGCCTGCGCGCCAGGCCCCTTGGTTTCATGGGGCCGGATCAGTGCCGAGGCCGGCCGTGCCGCAGCTGACAGCATTGCTGTTGCCGCACGGTGGGTGCTGACGGGCCAGGCGAGGGCACTGGTCACTGCACCCGTGCACAAAGAGTCTCTGGCCGCCGCAGGACTGCCGCACCCGGGGCACACAGAGTTCCTGCAAGCCCTGGCCGCTGAGCATGCGGGTGTGCCTGTGAGCGAGATGCCGGTGCGGATGATGCTCAGTGCTCCGGGGCTGGCCACGGTGCTGGTAAGCATCCACGTGTCGCTGCGGCAGGCGCTCGAGGCCGTCACCGCCGAACGCGTGATGGACACCATCCGCATCACCGCGGCGCACTATCGCCGCTGCGGCATGCCGGACATCCGCATCGCCGTCGCAGGACTGAATCCTCATGCAGGCGAGGGGGGCCTGTTTGGTCGGGAAGAAGTCGAGATCCTGCGGCCGGTTGTGGATCGTGCCTGTGCCGATGGATTGAAGGTCAGCGGCCCGCACGCGCCCGACACCGTGTTCATGCGGGCCCGCCAAGGTGAGTTCGATGTGGTGGTGGCGATGTACCACGACCAGGGGCTGATCCCAGTCAAGTTCCTCGGCCTGGAGCATGGTGTCAACACCACACTGGGTTTGCCCATGGTTCGCACCAGCCCAGACCATGGCACCGCCTTCGATCTGGCTGGCACCGGAAGGGCGAGTGCCACAAGCCTGCTGGCGGCGGTGGATGCGGCTATCTGGATGAGCCGCTTGAGCCAGTCTTAGCGGCTGCGGATGCCTTGGGTTGTGGTTGTCGGCCGACCCGGCGGCGGATGGCTCACTTGCGCAGGCTGTCCCTGATTTCCCTCAGCAGAACCACTTCCTCCGGCGTCGGCGCCGGTGGCGCTGGAGGTGCCTCTTTGCGCAGGCGGTTCATCTGCTTGACCATCATGAAAATGATGAACGCCAGGATCACAAAGTTCAGCGCGATGGTGATGAAGTTGCCATAGGCAAGCACCGCCCCAGCCTTTTTTGCCTCTGCCAGCGGAAGGCCTGCGGCCTGGCCCGCTAGGGCGATGTAGTAGTTGGAGAAGTCGAGGCCTCCGAATACCTTGCTGATGACGGGCATGATCAGGTCGCCCACGATCGAGTCCACGATCTTTCCGAAGGCGCCGCCAATGATCACGCCCACAGCCAGATCCATGACGTTGCCTTTGACGGCGAATTCTTTGAACTCTTGCAACATGGCCATTCGATGGGCTCCTTCAATGGACGTTCTACAAAACAATGGCCCTTTGGACCAGGAAAATTCATTCTCGCACAGAACACATTTGTATTACCCGTTCCTGACGCAGACAAAGAGGCTTGATGCCCGCAAGGTGGTTGGCCTGTCGTGTCTGATCAGTGAAAAGTTGGCTTGTAACGCTCCGGTACAATGCAGGGTTGACCCTAGTGGGCCACGTCTTGAACTTCCTTGAAAGATCCCCATGAGTGAAGCAACCGTCGCTGCGTCTGTGGACAACAGCCGCCGTACCTGGCTGATCACCTCCGCCGCCATGGGTGGCGTGGGAGCAGCAGCCGTCGCCGTTCCCTTTGTCAGTAGTTTTCAGCCGTCCGAGCGTGCAAAGGCAGCGGGTGCCGCGGTCGAAGTGGACATCACCACCTTGCAGCCCGGTGAGAAGCGCGTGGTCGAATGGCGCGGCAAACCCGTGTGGATCATGCGTCGCAGTCCTGAGCAGCTGGCGGCTCTCGAGAAGGTCGAGCCTCAGCTGGCCGACCCCACTTCCGAACGCAAGGCTTACCCGACTCCCGAATACGCCAAAAACCGTCATCGTTCAATCAAGCCGGATGTGTTCGTTGGTGTGGGTATCTGCACGCACCTGGGGTGTTCGCCTGGCGACAAGTTCACGCCTGGCCCCCAGCCCTCGCTGCCCGATGATTGGGTGGGTGGTTTCCTCTGTGCCTGCCATGGCTCGACGTTCGACCTTGCAGGCCGCGTGTTCAAGAACAAGCCGGCGCCGGACAACCTTGAAGTGCCTCCGCACTACTACACGTCCGACACCACGCTGTTGATCGGCGAAGAGAAAAAGGCCTGACCTGCTTTCAGCAGGCAATACGACCCCACAGAGGCATCCATGGCTGAATTCAAAGAAATTTCCCCCGACGCGCCCGTTGTCCAGAAGGTCACGAACTGGTTCGAGAACCGGATTCCGTCCGCCTTCTACATCTACAAGCGCGACATGGCCGAGTACTACGCGCCGAAGAACTTCAACTGGTGGTACATCTTCGGCTCGCTGGCAATGCTCGTGCTGGTGATCCAGATCGTCACGGGCATCTTCCTGGTAATGCATTACAAGCCCGACGCCAACCTCAATGCGGCTGGCGTGCCGGTGGCTTTTGCCTCGGTCGAATACATCATGCGCGACGTGCCATGGGGTTGGCTGATCCGTTACATGCACTCCACGGGGGCTTCCGCCTTCTTTGTTGTGGTGTATCTGCACATGTTTCGCGGCCTGATCTACGGCTCCTACCGCAAGCCGCGCGAGCTGGTATGGCTGTTCGGCTGCGGCATCTTCCTGGTGCTGATGGCTGAGGCCTTCATGGGCTACCTGCTGCCGTGGGGTCAAATGTCCTACTGGGGTGCGCAGGTGATCGTGAACCTGTTCTCTGCCATTCCGTTTGTGGGCCCTGACTTGGCGCTGCTGATCCGCGGCGACTACGTGGTTGGTGATGCCACCCTCAACCGCTTCTTCAGCTTCCACGTGATCGCCGTGCCGCTGGTGCTACTGGGCCTTGTGGTGGCCCACTTGATGGCGCTGCATGATGTGGGTTCGAACAACCCCGACGGTGTGGAAATCAAGGCGGGTCCCAAGGGCAATCGTTGGTCGGTGTCCGCTCCCGCCGACGGTGTTCCGTTTCATCCGTACTACACGGTGCACGACATCTTTGGTGTCTCGATGTTCCTGATGGTGTTCTCGGCCATCGTATTCTTCGCGCCAGAGTTCGGCGGCTACTTCCTGGAGTTCAACAACTTCATCCCTGCGGACCCGCTGGTCACGCCGCTGCACATCGCGCCGGTCTGGTATTTCACGCCCTTCTATTCGATGCTGCGCGCCATCACCAGCGAGATGATGTATGCGCTGATCGCCTGCGTGCTGGCTGCAGCCCTGTTCGCTGTGTTCAAGTCCAAGCTTGCAGCGATGTTCAAGGTGGTGCTGCTCGGTGCCGCGGCTGTGACCGTGGTACTTATGCTGGCCATCGATGCCAAGTTCTGGGGTGTCGTGACCATGGGCGGTGCCGTGATCATCCTGTTCTTCCTGCCCTGGCTGGACAACAGCCCGGTCAAGTCGATCCGCTACCGTCCGAGCTGGAACAAGTGGCTCTACACCGTCTTCGTGATCAACTTCCTCATCCTGGGGTACCTGGGCGTGCAGCCTCCGTCCCCCGTGGGTGAGCGTGTTTCTCAGGTTGGCACGCTGTTCTACTTCGGCTTCTTCCTTCTGATGCCGTGGTGGAGTCGCCTGGGCGAGTTCAAGCAAGTGCCCAGCCGCGTCACCTTCAAGCCCCACTGAGTGCGATCCGGAGAATCACCAACATGAAAAAGATGTTTCTGGGCCTTATGCTGGCCTTCGGTCTGAGTGGGGCAGCCATGGCAGCCGGATCCGGCTTTCCGCTGGACAAAGCGCCAGCCCGTACCAACGACATGGCTGCGCTGCAAAACGGAGCCAAGCTGTTCGTCAACTACTGCCTGAGCTGCCATTCGGCCTCGTTCATGCGCTACAACCGCCTGCGCGATATTGGCCTGACCGACAAGCAGATTGCAGAAAATCTGACCTTCACGACCGACAAGATCGGTGACACCATGAAGGCGGCCATCGATCCCAAGCAGGCGAAGGCTTGGTTCGGCGCCAACCCGCCCGACCTGACCCTGGTGGCACGCTCGCGTTCCAGCGGGGCTGGCACCGGTGCCGACTACATCTACACCCTTCTGCGCAGCTACTACCGTGATGAAACCAAGCCCACGGGCTGGAACAACCTGGTCTTCCCCAACATCGGAATGCCGCATCCGCTGTGGGAGCTGCAAGGCGAGCGCAAGCCGGTTTTCGAAAAACACGAGAGCCACGGTCAGCAAGTCGAGCTGTTCAAGAGCTGGGAGTCCGGCAAGGCTGGCACCATGTCGCAAGAGCAGTACGACCAAAATGTTGGTGACCTGGTGGCCTACCTGCAGTGGATGGCCGAGCCGGCGCAGAACAGCCGGGTGCGCATTGGCGTCTGGGTGCTTCTGTTCCTGGCGGCATTTACCATCGTGGCTTGGCGACTGAACGCTTCGTTCTGGAAAGACGTCAAGTAAATCGAGCATGCAGGGGCCCCGATGCCGTATCGGGGTCACCCATGAAATTTGCAGTGGTTTGCGGTTCTGCGGGTTCGCGGGCCAGCAAACCACTGTTTTGTCTTAGGAGACTCCCACATGATGGTCTTGTACTCGGGCACCACCTGCCCCTATTCCCACCGCTGCCGCTTCGTCCTGTTCGAGAAGGGTATGGATTTCGAGATCCGCGATGTGGACCTCTACAACAAGCCAGAAGACATCAGTGTCATGAATCCGTATGGCCAGGTGCCAATCCTGGTGGAGCGGGACCTGATCCTGTATGAGTCGAACATCATCAATGAGTACATCGACGAACGGTTCCCACATCCGCAGCTGATGCCCGGAGACCCGGTTGATCGCGCTCGGGTTCGTCTGTTCCTTCTCAACTTCGAAAAGGAACTGTTCACTCACGTGTCCGTGCTGGAATCCCGAAGCAGCAAGGGCAACGAGAAGGCGCTCGAAAAGGCGCGCGCCCACATTCGCGACCGTCTGACCCAGCTTGCACCGGTGTTCCTTAAGAACAAGTTCATGCTGGGTGACAACTTCTCGATGCTGGACGTGGCGATTGCCCCTTTGCTCTGGCGCCTGGATTTCTATGGCATTGAGCTGAGCAAGAACGCGGCACCTCTGCTGAAATACGCCGAGCGGATTTTTTCTCGTCCAGCCTACATTGAGGCGCTGACACCGTCCGAGAAGGTCATGCGCAAGTGATGAGGTCTTGCCTCACCTGACGCGAGCCTTCAGCGATGATTCGTGACGACATGGAACCAACGTCCACCCGTCCCTACCTCATACGAGCCCTGCACGAGTGGTGCACCGACAACGGGTACTCGCCCCATATCGCCGTGCGTGTGGATGGGGCGGTGAATGTGCCGATGGAGTACGTCCGCAACAGCGAGATCGTGCTCAACGTGAGCTTTGACGCGACCAATGGTTTGTGCCTGGGCAACGAGTTCATCGAGTTCAAGGCGCGGTTCGGTGGCGTTCCACGAGACGTGGTGGTGCCTACAACCCATGTGATCGCTATTTACGCGCGAGAGAACGGGCAGGGTATGGCATTTCCCCCTCCGGATGAGCTGCAAACGGCCAACGAGGAACCCGTGCAGATGACGCCGGAGTCTGGTGATCAGGCTGCGTCGGACCGCGTGTCTTCCCTACGATCGGTTCCGGTGCCGGCCGGAGCTGAAGAGGGCGGAGCGGAGCCTCCGCCGGATGGATCAGGTCGCAGTGGCGGTCGGCCCCAACTCAAGCGCGTCAAGTAGAATTTTCCCCCGAAGCCGCTTTAGCTCAGTTGGTAGAGCACTCGCCTTGTAAGCGATAGGTCGTCTGTTCGAGTCAGACAAGCGGCACCATCCAAAGACTTCAGCGCCTTGGTGTTTGGATTTTCAGACGAATGGAGGTAATCTCCATGTCGTTTTGCGCCAGACGCTGCCGCATGGACGGCAGGAGTTGGCGAAGTTTGGTTGACGCGGCGGCGCTGCTGACCAGCAGACACCATTCGCCGTTCTCCAGTGGGCCAGGCTGAACCTGTGAACGCAGCGGCGCAGGTATCAGTGCCGTGACCGCTTCCAGGCAGTTCCGGGAAGCGTGAATGCGTTCTTGCAGTAGTGCCAGAGTGGGCTCTTCGCCAACAGCCTGCTCGAGGCTGAACACGCGTCTGTTGTACCGGGAGGCGGTGGTCATGCTTAGCAGGCTTGGCAACGCTTTGCTGCCGTTGAAAGAGGTGGTCTGACAGTGCACATCATTATCACGGATGCTTGGTTGGCCAAGAGCCAGGCGCTCCATCTGAGCGGTCTCAAGCTAGCCCTTTCCGGCATTCTGTTGTCGGTAGTGGTCATGCTGGGTTCTGTGGCCGCATACCACTGGGTGTTCCTGCAAGGAGTGCGTCAGGGGTGGCCTGGCTTCGAGTCGGTGGCTCGTCTGGTGACTCAGGGTGATGTCGACTCCAAAGAGCTGTACATGCGAGAGAACCTGGACGCCATGGCGCGCAAGCTCGGCGAAATGCAGGCCCGCATGCTCCAGATCGAGTCGCTGGGGGAGCGCGTGGCCGGACTCGCAGGGCTCAAGCCTGAAGAGTTCAAGGTGCAGCCGGGATCGGGTGGGGCTTTGGTGTCCGGGCGGGACATCACGCTGCCCGAGCTGATGTCTGCAATGAACCAGCTGGACAGGGTCAGTGGCGCCGGTGTGGACTGGTTGACAGTGATCGAGTCGCGACTGTTCGACCAGAAGATACAGCGCACGCTTGTTCCGACGGAAGAGCCGGTGGCGGGTGGCCGTATCGGCTCTCCGTTTGGGTTTCGAATTGATCCCATCACTGGTCGTTCAGCGCTGCACACGGGCCTGGATTTTCCCGCAGACACCGGAACGCCCATCTTGGCTGCCGCTGGTGGCGTGGTGGTGGTTCAGGATGTGCATCCTGCCTACGGCAACATGGTCGAAGTGGATCATGGCAACGACCTGATCACCCGCTACGCCCATGCTTCACGGGTGCTGGTCAAGAAGGGGGACATTGTCAAGCGTGGTCAGGTCATTGCCGAGGTGGGCTCCACTGGACGGTCGACGGGTCCGCATCTGCACTTCGAGGTGTGGGTGTCGGGTGTACCGCAGGACCCCTCCCGGTTCCTGGCCGCAGGAGAGACGCTCGCGGCGGCCCAGCTGGTCCCGGGCAACCCGCGGAGGCCCTGATCGGGGTCACCGAAACCGCCGGGTAAAATTGCAGCTTTGCTCTTGAAACAGCAGCGTTTGCCGGCACCTTCCGCGTGCCCGTGCAAGCCAATCCGGCTGGCAGGAGTTGTTCGATCATTTCGCCTGCCTGGCATTTGCATGCCCGTTGCCGGTCCGCACCTATGGCCACAAATTTCCTCACCAAACTGTTCGGTAGTCGCAACGACCGTCTGCTCAAGACCTACCGCAAAACGGTGGAACGCATCAACAGCCTGGAGCCGCAGTTCGAGAAGCTCAGCGACGATGAGTTGAAGGCGCAGACGGAGGTCTTCAAGCGCCGCTTGGCCGACGGGGCCACCCTGGATGCGATCCTTCCCGAGGCATTTGCCGTGGTGCGTGAGGCCAGCAAGCGCGTGATGAAGATGCGCCATTTCGATGTGCAGCTGGTGGGTGGCATCGCGCTGCACTCCGGCAAGATTGCCGAGATGCGCACGGGTGAAGGTAAGACACTGACCGCCACGCTGCCGGTGTACCTCAATGCGCTGTCGGGCAAAGGCGTACACGTCGTGACTGTGAACGACTACCTTGCGAGCCGCGATGCCCAGTGGATGGGTCGGCTGTACAACTTTCTCGGGCTGTCGGTTGGCATCAACCTGCCCCAGGCCCCGCGTGAGGACAAGCAGGCCGCGTACGGTTCCGACATCACTTACGGCACCAACAACGAGTACGGCTTCGACTACTTGCGTGACAACATGGTGCATGAGGCCAAGGACCGCGTGCAGCGAGGACTGAACTTTGCGATCGTCGACGAGGTGGATTCCATCCTGATCGACGAGGCACGCACGCCGTTGATCATCAGCGGCCAGGCCGAGGACCAGACACCGGTCTACACCGCGATCAAGCAACTTGTGCCGCACCTGACCCGTCAGGAGGGCGAGGCCGACCCTCGCACCGGCGAGGGCGTGATCAAGCCGGGCGACTTCACTGTCGACGAGAAGGCGCATTCCATTCACATGACCGAGCAGGGGCACGAGAATGCCGAGCGCCTGCTCAGCCAGGCGGGGCTGCTGCCGGAAGGCGCGTCGCTGTACGACCCGGCCAATATCGCGCTGATGCACCACCTGGTGACGTCGCTCAAGGCCCACCATCTCTACCACCGCGACCAGCACTACGTGGTGCAGAACGATGAGATCGTCATCGTGGACGAATTCACCGGCCGCCTGATGTCCGGTCGCCGCTGGAGCGATGGCCTTCACCAGGCGGTGGAGGCCAAGGAAGGTGTGGCGATCCAGCCCGAGAACCAGACGCTGGCATCGATCACCTTCCAGAACTACTTCCGTCTGTACGGCAAGTTGTCGGGCATGACCGGTACCGCCGACACGGAGGCCTACGAATTCCAGGAAATCTATGGTCTGGAGACGGTGGTGATCCCGCCCAACCGGCCCAGCCAGCGCGTCGATCAGCTCGACCGTGTGTACAAGACCACCAAGGAAAAGTACGTCGCAGCGATCCAGGACATCCGCGAGTGCCACGAGCGTGGGCAGCCGGTGCTGGTGGGCACGTCCTCGATCGAGAACTCGGAAATCATCTCCAGTCTGCTGATCGCTGAAAAGCTGCCGCACGAGGTGCTCAACGCCAAGCAGCACGCCCGCGAAGCGGACATCATCGTGCAGGCGGGGCGCCCGGGTGCCATCACCATTGCCACCAACATGGCGGGCCGCGGCACCGACATCGTGCTCGGTGGCAATCTGGAAAAGATGGTCGCTGCGGTCGAGGCCGACGAGTCGCTGGACGAGGGTAGCAAGGCTCAGCGCGTTCAGTCGCTGCGCGATCAGTGGCAGTCGGACCACGAGAAGGTGAAGTCGCTCGGTGGACTGCGCATCATCGCGACCGAGCGCCATGAAAGCCGCCGCATTGACAACCAGTTGCGAGGCCGTTCGGGCCGCCAGGGCGACCCGGGTTCGTCCCGCTTCTACCTGAGCCTGGACGACTCGCTGATGCGTATCTTCGCTGGTGAGAAGGTGCGGGCGATCATGGACCGGCTGAAGATGCCCGAAGGCGAGGCCATCGAGGCCGGTATCGTCACGCGTAGCATCGAAAGTGCCCAGCGCAAGGTCGAGGCCCGCAACTTCGACATCCGCAAACAGCTGCTGGAGTACGACGACGTGTCGAACGACCAGCGCAAGGTGATCTACCAGCAGCGCAACGACATCCTGGATGCGCAGAGCCTGCGGGCCCAGATCGACGCGTTGCGTGAGGGTTGCATGACGGACCTGGTGCACCAGTTCGTGCCCGAGGGCAGTGTGGAAGAACAGTGGGACTTGCCTGGCCTCGAGCGTGTGTTGCGCGAGGAGTGGTCGGTGGACCTGCCGGTTTCCGGCTGGGTGTCCGAGTCCGAGTCGGTCGAGGTCAACGACATCGTTGAGCGCGTTCAGAAAGCCGCCAAGCAGGTGTTCGAAGACAAGGTGGCGCTGGTCGGTGATGAGAATTTCACCCAATTCGAGCGCATGGTGCTCCTGCAGACCATCGACAGCCAGTGGCGGGATCATCTGTCCGCGCTCGACTACCTGCGGCAGGGCATCCACCTGCGGGGGTACGCCCAGAAGCAGCCCAAGCAGGAGTACAAGCGGGAGGCCTTCCAGCTGTTCGGGCAGTTGCTCGACAGTGTGAAGAACGATGTGACCCGCATCCTGATGAACGTGCGCGTGCAGTCGGCCGAGCAGATCTCCGAAGCCACCGAGCAGATGGAGGCCAGCGCCGAACAGATCGCCAACGTGACCTACACCGCGCCGACCGAAACCGGTGAAGCCGAGAGCGTCATCGACCCAGCAACAGCGGTGGCCGAGATGCCGCGTGTGGGACGCAACGACCCTTGCCCCTGCGGCAGCGGTAAGAAGTACAAGCACTGCCACGGCGCGCTGACCTGATGCCCTCTTGACCGGAATCTGATGCCATGGCTGTGAACTACATCGCTCCCCAAGCCCAGGACCTGCTGCCCGTTGCGGGTGTTCGCATCGGCGTGGCCGAAGCTGGCATTCGCAAGGCGAACCGCAAGGACCTGACTGTTTTCCTGCTGGATGAGGGCAGCGTCGTCGGGGCTGTGTTCACGCAGAACCGCTACGCGGCGGCGCCCGTGCAGGTGTGCCGGGACCACCTCGCTGCAGGGCAGGGCATCCGGGCCATGGTGATCAACACGGGCAACGCCAACGCCGGTACGGGCGAGCCGGGTTTGCAGAATGCACGGCAGACCACGAATGCACTGGCGTTGGCCCTGGGGGTGCAGCACGAACAGGTGTTGCCGTTCTCGACCGGCGTGATCATGGAGCCCCTGCCGCTGGAACGGCTGCTCGTCGGATTGCCCGCGGCTCTGTCCGACGCCGGCAGTGCCGCCGGTGCCACTGGTGCTCAATGGCTCAAGGCGGCCGAGGGCATCATGACCACCGACACGCTTCCCAAGGCGATCAGCCGCCAGGCGGTGGTGGGGGGCAAGACCGTGACCGTGAGCGGCATCGCCAAAGGTGCGGGCATGATCCGCCCGAACATGGCGACCATGCTGGGGTATGTGGCCACCGACGCAGCGGTGGCGCCCGCGCTGATGCCGGCGCTGGCCAAACGGCTGGCCGACGGTTCCTTCAACCGCGTCACGGTCGATGGCGACACATCGACCAACGACTCCTTTGTTGTGGTGGCCACGGGCAAGGCCGGCAATCCGGTCGTGACCGACCTCGCCAGTGCCGACGGCCAGGCCCTGCTGGCGGCCATGACCGAAGTGGCCCAGTTCCTGGCTCATGCCATCGTGCGCGACGGTGAGGGCGCCACCAAGTTCATCACGGTGCGGGTGGAAGGCGGAGCCACCAGCGAGGAATGTCTGAAGGCAGCCTACGCCGTGGCCCACTCGCCGCTGGTCAAGACGGCTTTTTTTGCCAGCGACCCCAACCTCGGGCGGATTCTCGCTGCCGTAGGTTACGCCGGCATCGCCGATCTCGACGCTTCCAAGATTGAATTGCATCTGGGGGATGTGCATGTCGTCAAGGCGGGTGGTCGCAACCCCGACTATCGAGAAGAAGACGGGCAGCGCGTCATGAAGGCCGCCGAGATCCTGGTGCGCATAGCACTGGGGCGCGGAAACGCCACCGAAACGGTCTGGACCTGCGACTTCAGCCACGACTACGTGACCATCAACGCCGACTACCGGTCGTGACGCAAGGTCGCTGGGCATGAACGAGCAATTCGAACGGCTCCTGCAAAGAGCCGAACAGCTGATCTCCCGTATCGAGTCGGTGCTGCCCCAGCCATTGGGTGCTCCCGACTGGAGCGCCTCCATTGCATTCCGCTACCGCAAACGCAGCAGCGGTCACGGCGTCCTTGAGCCGGTGCGCCATGTGGCCCAGATGCGCTTGGCCGATCTTCAGGAAATTGACGGGCAGAAGGAAAAGACCCAGCGCAACACCGAGCAGTTCGTGCAAGGTTTGCCCGCCAACAACGTGTTGTTGACGGGGGCGCGTGGTACCGGCAAGTCGTCTTTGATCAAGGCCTGCCTGAACGAATACGCCCCGCGGGGTTTGAGACTGATCGAGGTGGACAAAGCTGATCTGGTGGACCTCCCCGACATCGTGGATGTAGTGGCCGATCGGCCCGAGCGCTTCCTGGTCTTCTGCGATGACCTGAGTTTCGAGGACGGCGAGGCGGGGTACAAGGCGCTCAAGTCCATCCTCGATGGAACGGTGTCGGCGGCAGGGCAGAACGTCCTGATCTGCGCCACCAGCAACCGCCGGCATCTTCTGCCGGAGTACATGAAGGAAAACCTCACGTACACCCACACCACCGATGGCGAAGTGCATCCCGGCGAAGTGGTGGAGGAAAAGATTTCCCTGTCCGAGCGCTTCGGGCTCTGGGTCAGCTTCTACCCGTTCAGCCAGGACGAGTACCTGAGCATCGTGGCCCAGTGGCTGGCCTCGTTTGGTGTGGCTCCTGCCGAAGTCGAAGCGGCGCGACCGCAGGCTTTGGTCTGGGCGCTCGAAAGAGGGTCGCGCAGCGGACGCGTGGCCTACCAGTTCGCCCGCGACTACGCGGGCTCTCATCGGTCGCAGCCATGAACCAGGCTGCGGTGCTGGTGGTCGATGGCGGCGGTACCACGGAGGGGGCGCAGCGCCCGGTCACCGAGGTCGCAGTCGGTATCCTCGTCGATGTCGAGGGGCGCTATCTGCTGACATCCCGACCACCCGGCAAGGTCTACGCTGGTTACTGGGAGTTCCCGGGCGGCAAGTTGGAGGTTGGAGAAAGCGTGGAGCAGGCCTTGCGACGGGAGCTGCAGGAGGAGATCGGCGTCACCATTGGCCCAGCCATGGCCTGGCGGCAATCACTGGTCGACTATCCCCACGCGCTGGTCCGCCTGAACTTCTGCAAGGTCTACGACTGGTCCGGGGACCTGCACATGCATGAGGGTCAGAGCCATCGCTGGGAGCGGTTGCCAGTGAGCTGCGAGCCCGTGTTGCCCGGGACGGTGCCGGTGCTCGCCTGGCTGGCCGAAGAAGAGGCGGGAGCTGCCTCGTCTGCCTGCTGAACCGACTCAGCGCTCTTCGAAGCCTGGCTCGCGGTCGGACGCCTGCTCAGGCACTTTGAACTGTTCGCTGGCCCAGGCGCCCAGATCCGTCTGCTTGCAACGTTCGCTGCAGAAAGGCCTGTGGCGGTTGGTGGGGGAGTACAGGCTCGCACCTCCGCATGTCGGGCATGTCACCTGTTTGGGCCTCTGGCTCATGAAGGCGTTCAGGAGCAGAGTGTGAGCTCAAAGGACGCATCCTCCCCGGCGGGATGCAGGCGTTCGTCCTCTCCCAGGCGCAGCAAGCGCACCGACAGCATCAGGCGGTTGCCACTGATCTCTGGGATCAGCCCGAGGTTCGGATTAATGGCAAGGCGCAGCAGCTGGTAGGTACGGCCTTGAGGAAGGTTTTGCTGGAACTGGCCGCCGGGCGCCACCACTTTGTGAGGGGACCCGGAGTCCCGCATCATCTTCAGCAGCAGCATGATCGCTTCGGCCAGCGGTGCCAGGGGTTGTACCCAGCGCTGAAGGTCGGCTTGGCGCAGCGGCGCTGGATGGTGCTGCCAGTGGAAGTAGCCGGGCAGGTCAAACTCACAGGTCCCACCCGGAATGCCGATGCGGCTTCGAATGGCCATCAGCCAGTCGTTGTCGGTCAGAGACTGGCCGGTTTTGCCAGTCGCACCACTGAGTTCTGAAAAGCAGGCATCCAGCTGGCCAATGACTTCGTCGAGCACCCGCTCGGAAATGGCCGGGTTGCCTCGGTAGCCGTTGAGCTGGATGCGGTGCCGGTCAATGTCTTTGAGGACGTCTGACTTCATGTCCGCGCGGGAAGCCACGTCCATGATCTCGAATATGGTCTGGATGGCGAAATGGTGATCCAGCGCGTCGGTGCGAGTCACCAGCTCGGTCAGGCGGGTGAACAGATGCTCCAGTCGGAGGTACGTCCGGACGCGCTCGTTGAAGGGGTATTCGTACAGGATCACAGCGTCAAAGGGCGCAGAGGTTCGGTCATGGGCCGTTCATCATAGTCCCAACCGGCGAGCCATTCCCAGGACCAAGGCTTGCAGCGCTGGTAGATCGATTCCATCGTTCCAGAGCACACCGTCAGCGCTGGCCAGTCGTACGGCACGTGGGCTCTGCTGGGCGATGACGCTCTCGACCTGCTGGCGGGGCCAGCCGTTGCGCGCTATGACCCGAGCGATCTGGGTTTCGCGCGCGCAGTCCACCACGAACACGGTGTCGAGGCGGGAGCGCCAGCGGCCCGATTCGACGAGCAGGGGCACATCGAACACCACGCAAGCAGTATGGCTTGTGCGCACCAGTCGCTCCAGCTCCTCATGCACCCGTGGATGGATGATCGACTCCAGCAGCACTTTGGCTTGCGGGTTTGCAAACACGTGTGTCCGCATCCTGTCGCGGTCCATGGAGCCATCAACGGAAACGAATGCTTCGCCGAAGTGGTGCCGAATGTCCGGCATGGCTGCTCCGCCAGCCTGGGTGCACATGCGCGCGACGTGATCAGCGTCCAGAACGGTGGCTCCGCACGCCTTCAGGGTGTTGGCCACGGTACTCTTTCCGCTGCCTATGCCTCCTGTGAGCCCCACGCGGCGCATGGCTGGCGGGATGGTCAGAGGCCGATCGCAGCCAGAATGGCGCGGGGCCCGAAGAACAGCGAAGTGAGCCCAGCCAGGGCCAGGAAGGGGCCGAACGGCACATAGCCCCCCTCGCGCAACTGGGAGAACACCTTGATGCCAATACCGACGATGGCTCCGATGACCGAAGCCATGAGGATGATCGGCACCAGTGCCTGCCAGCCGAACCAAGCCCCCAGCGCAGCGAAGAGCTTGAAATCGCCGTAGCCCATGCCTTCCTTGCCCGTCGCCAGCTTGAATCCCCAATACACCAGCCAGAGCGACAAATAGCCGCCGACAGCGCCCCACAACGAGTCGGCCAGAGGTACGCGAGTGAGCCCTATCGCCGACGAGCACAAGCCAGCCCATAGCAGCGGCAAGGTGATGTCGTCGGGCAGCAGCGTGGTGTCCCAGTCGATGCAGGTCAGCGCTACCAGACTTGCAGCGAATCCGCTCCACACCAACGACTCCCAGCCGAGGCCCCAGGCCCAGCCGCACCACGCGAACAGAGCGCCGGTCACGAGTTCAACCGCAGGGTAGCGGGCGCTGATGGATGTCTTACAGCCGGCACATTTCCCCCCCAGCGCCACGTAACTGACTACGGGGATGTTCTCAAACCACCGGATCTGGTGCCCGCAATGCGGACACGCAGAGCGGGGCACCATGAGGTTGTAGGGGGCTGCAGCGTTGGAGTTGTCTGCAGCGCCTTGGAGTTCCGAACATTCGGCGGCCCACCGCAACTCCATCATCTTGGGCAGTCGGTGGATGACCACATTGAGGAAGCTGCCAACCAACAGGCCCAGAACGCCCAGCAATGCAGCGTCCAGCAGGTTGACCATGCTGATCAAACGACCTGACCCAGCTTGAAGATTGGCAGGTACATCGATACCACGATGCCACCAATCACCGTGCCCAGTACCACGATGATGATGGGCTCCATCAGACTGGACAGACCCGCGACCATATCGTCCACTTCGGCCTCGTAGAAGTCAGCGGCCTTGCCCAGCATGTGGTCGATGGAACCGGACTCTTCACCGATGGCACACATCTGCAGCACCATAGAAGGGAAGATGTTGGCATTGGTCATGGCGTTGGTCAGGCTGGTGCCAGTCGACACCTCCTGCTGGATGCGCTCGGTGGCTTTGGAAAAAACCGAATTCCCTGATGCACCTCCGACAGAGTCGAGCGCTTCGACCAACGGAACGCCGGCCGCGAACATGGTGGCCAGTGTGCGGGTCCATCGTGCGATGACCGACTTTTCCACCAATGCCCCGAAGATGGGCATTTTCAACAGCAGCCGGTCCATGAACATCTGCACTTTTTCATTGCGCTTCCAAGCCTGCATGAAGAAGTAAGAAACGCCGAAGATGCCACCGAAAATCAACCACCAGTATTCGGTGAAAAACTCGCTCATCGCAATCACGAACAAGGTGGGGCCGGGCAGATCGGCTCCGAACGAGGTAAATACCTGTTTGAAGGACGGGATCACAAAGATCATGATGACCGCCACCACCACGAACGCCACGATGATCACCGCGACCGGATACATGAGGGCCGACTTGATCTTCGACTTCAGCGCCTCCGTTTTCTCCATGTAGATTGCCAGGCGGTCCAGCAACTCTTCCAGGATACCGGCCGCCTCCCCAGCTTCGATGAGATTGCAATACAGACTGTCAAAGTACAGCGGGTACTTGCGGAAGGCTGCGCTGAGAGAGGTGCCGGTCTCGACGTCGGACCGGATGTCGTTGAGCAGTTTGGAAAGGCTCGGATTGGGGTTGCCACGTCCCACAATGTCGAAGGCTTGCAGGAGAGGAACGCCTGCCTTCATCATGGTTGCCAACTGGCGGGTGAAGATAGCGATGTCCTTGGGTTTGATCCGCTTGCCCGAGCGCATCCGGCGCTTCTTGACCTTGGTGACCACAATGCCTTGGCGGCGCATGGCGGCCAGCACCTGGTTCTCTCCAATGGCCCGTGTTTCTCCCCGAACCGCTTTTCCGTTGCGATCCTTGCCTTCCCACTCGAACACGAAATCCTGAGTGCCTTTTGATGCTGCGGTAGCCATGTGTTCCTCGTTTCCCGGTCCGGATGGCGATTACTCGTTCGTGACGCTGAGCACTTCGTCCAGCGATGTCACACCCTGCTTGACCTTGAGGAGCCCCGACTCGCGCAGGCTTCTGACACCTTCACGCGACGCCTGTTGGGCAATGTCCAGAGCGCTGCCACCCTTGAGGATGATTCGCTGGATTTCCTCCGAAATAGGCATCACCTGATAGATGCCGACCCGGCCCTTGTAACCGTTGTTGCAGGATGAGCAGCCCACCGGCTTGTACGGAGTCCAGCTTCCATCCAGTTCTTCTGCCTTGTACCCGGCATCCAGCAAGGCTTTGCGCGGCACATCCAGCGGTGCTTTGCAATTTGGGCACAGGCGCCTTGCAAGTCGCTGGGCGGTGATGAGAATCACGCTGGAAGCAATGTTGAACGTGGGGATACCCATGTTCATCATGCGCGTGAGTGTGGTCGGGGCGTCATTGGTATGCAGTGTCGACAGGACCATGTGGCCAGTCTGGGCAGCCTTGATCGAGATGTCTGCAGTTTCAAGATCGCGAATTTCGCCGACCATGATGACGTCCGGATCTTGCCGCAGGAACGCCTTGAGCGCGGCAGCAAACGTCAGACCCGCCTTTTCGTTGACGTTGACCTGGTTGACGCCAGGCAGGTTGATTTCCGACGGGTCTTCTGCCGTGGAGATGTTGATGCCGGGCTTGTTCAGCAGGTTCAGGCAGGTATAGAGCGAGACGGTCTTGCCCGAGCCCGTCGGACCTGTGACGAGCACCATGCCGTATGGTCGTGAGATCGCGCTGAGCAGACGCTCCTTCTCCTCCGGCTCGTAGCCGAGGGCATCGATGCCCACTTTGGCACTGCTGGGGTCGAGAATACGGATCACGATCTTCTCACCGAACAGCGTTGGCAAAGTGCTGACACGAAAGTCGATCACCCGCTCAGGCCCTACCTTGAGCTTCATGCGGCCGTCTTGGGGAACCCGTTTCTCGGAGATGTCCATTCTGGAAATCACCTTGATGCGGGACGCGAGCTTGTCCTTGATCGCAACTGGCGGCGAGGCGATTTCGCGCAACTCCCCGTCGATGCGAAAACGCACCCGGTAGTTGTGCTCGTATGGCTCAAAGTGGAGGTCCGACGCCCGCATGTTGAACGCGTCCAGCAACATCTTGTGCAAGAACTTAACCACCGGCGCGTCATCGACTTCCGACGATGTGGTCTTGTCGGATTCGGTCGTGACAGCTTCAGCTGCAAACTCGTCGAACTCGAACTCGCCGCCGACGATCTGGTCCATCGCCTCATTGGCGGTGGTGGATTGCGCTTCAATGAGCTTGCTGAGCTTGTCGTACTCGGCGATGACCCAGTCCACACCCAACTGGGTCGCAAACTTGATCTTCTCTGCAGCCTGCTGATCGGCCGGGTCGGCCGTAGCCACCATCAAACGGTTGTTGCGTTTGCTGAGGACAACAATGCGGTAATCGCTGCAGATCTTGGGGTCTAGCAGGCCTTTGGGCAGTCTCTGAAGGTCGATCGCATCAAGATCCAGCAGGGGCGCTGCGAACGCCGTGGACATGGTGTGAGCGAGATCGGAAGCGGAAACGGCCCCAGAACCTGTCAGTTCTGCAATGAAGCTGGTGCGCCCGCTTTGAGCCTTCTTGTACAGATCTTCGGCGGCCTTTTGTCCCAGCTTTCCTGCGCTCACCAGCGCCCTGCCCAATCCGGGCAGAGCCATGGAAGGCGTATCTTGAGGGGCTGTTTCGACAGATGCCATAACCGCGTAATCTATCGTAAATCAACAACTTGGAAGACACAATTCACCCAAACTGTGTCGAAATCGTACCTGCGCATAGGCAGTGCGTTGTATGAAGGTATCGATTGATGCCCGCGAGGCCGGTGGAAACCGGTGCAGGCAGACAAAAAACTTGGTCGGGGTGAGAGGATTCGAACCTCCGGCCTCTACGTCCCGAACGTAGCGCTCTACCAGGCTAAGCTACACCCCGCCGAAGCGCGCGATCTGGCGTAAGCCGATCTGCGCCGTTTTTGTCTGTCAGGAGCGTCGCTCCAACAAGTCAGCCGCCAATTGTAGCAAAGCCGAACGGTGCGGGTTGTCCGGCAGCGTTCGAGCTGCTTCCATGGCTCGGCGGGCCTCGGCCATGGCACTTGATCGGGCGGCCTCGAGGGCGCCTGTTTCTCGAGTGATGTGCAGGATGGTGTCCATGTGTTCCACGTCTCCTTCAACGATGGCGGCCTGCAGTAGTCGCTGCTGTTCGGGCGATGCCTTTTTGAGTGCGCAGATGATGGGGAGCGTCACCTTTCCTTCGCGCAGGTCATCGCCCAGGTTTTTGCCCAACTCCTGTGCATCTCCCTCGTAGTCAAGGACATCGTCAATCACCTGGAACGCAGTACCCAGCGCCTGGCCATAGACGGCACATGCGCTTTCCACCTCGGCAGACGCTCCTGCAAGGATCGGAGCCAGTCGGGCGCTTGCTTCAAACAGCTTGGCGGTTTTAGATCGGATCACGCGGAGATAGGCGGTCTCGTCGAGAGAGGGGTCGTGCATGTTCACCAACTGCTGCACTTCTCCTTCGGCAATGACATTGGTGGCATCGGAAAGCACCTGCATGACCCGCATGTTGTCCACATCTACCATCATCTGGAATGCGCGGGAATACAAGAAGTCACCCACCAGCACGCTGGGTGCATTTCCGAACCGTTCGTTGGCGGTGGCGCGGCCTCTCCGCAGTGTGGATTCGTCCACCACATCGTCATGCAAAAGGGTTGCGGTGTGGATGAACTCAACCACAGCGGCCAGGGTGTGTCGGTGCTGGTGGTCGCTCCCCAGGGCGCCGCTGACGAGCAGCAGCAGGGCTGGTCGCAATCGCTTGCCGCCCGCAGAGATGATGTATTGGGACACTTCCTTGACCAGAGGAACCTCGGAGGTGAGGCGCTCATTGATCACCAGGTCAACGGCCCGCATGTCCAGCCGTATCAGGTCGAGAGGCGAGTCGTTGGGAGGGCTTGCTGGTGTCAAGATCGGCTACCGCGGTTCGGCTGAGTGAAGTGCGCGGATTATAGGAACCGGGCAGGGCGTGCCTGATCGGCGTCCATGTGGGAGTGGCGACCTTCCGGTTGCTCGCTTTGGGATGTGTCGTGCCACTTCCTGTTGGAGGTTGAAGGGTGCTACAATTCGCGGTTCGGCGGAAGTCCGTCTGCCGAGTGCCAGGCAAATCCCTGCTGGCAAAAACTTCATGAGGTTCCTATGTACGCGGTCATAAAAACCGGTGGCAAGCAATATCGCGTTGCTGCCGGCGAAAAAATTAAAGTAGAACAGATTGCTGCGGAAGTGGGCCAGGAAATCGTGATCGACCAGGTTCTGGCTGTCGGCAATGGCAGCGAACTCAAGGTTGGCACTCCCCTGGTCTCTGGCGCAACAGTCAAGGCCACCGTGGTGGCTCATGGTCGGCACGACAAGGTGCGCATTTTCAAGATGCGTCGTCGCAAGCACTACCAGAAGCGCCAGGGTCATCGTCAAAATTTCACCGAGCTGCAGATCGCTGTGATCGCCGCCTGAGGAGTAGTTTGAAATGGCACAGAAAAAAGGCGGCGGCTCTACGCGAAACGGGCGTGATTCCAAGCCCAAGATGCTCGGTGTGAAGGCATTCGGTGGTGAGCTGGTCAGTGCCGGTTCCATCATCGTGCGCCAGCGCGGTACCAAGTTCCATCCCGGCACCAACGTCGGTGTGGGCAAGGACCACACCCTGTTCGCGACTGCGGACGGGCATGTGACCTTCGCTACCAAGGGTGCACTGAACCGTCATACCGTGAGCATCACGCCGGTGTGATGCGGTGGCCCTTCCGGGCCACTGGCTGTATGGCAGCATCCTGTGGAAAGGCCCGCCGTTCGCGGGCCTTTTTTGTTTGATTTTTCGGAAGCACTGATCATGAAGTTTGTGGACGAAGCCACGATCGATGTCGCTGCAGGCGATGGCGGCAACGGCTGCGCGTCGTTCCGGCATGAGAAGTACAAGGAGTTCGGTGGTCCGGACGGTGGGGACGGTGGCCGTGGCGGCCATGTCTACGCTCTTGCAGATGCCAGCCTGAACACACTGGTGGACTTTCGTTACACGCGCCGTTTTGAGGCGCAGCGAGGCGAGCACGGCAAGGGGTCCGACATGTTTGGCGTCAAGGGTGATGACATCGTCCTCAAGATGCCGGTGGGAACCATCATTTCCGACGCAGAGACGGGTGACGTGCTGTTCGAGTTGCTCCAGCCGGGTGAACAGATCACCATTGCCAAAGGCGGTGATGGTGGCTTTGGCAACATGCACTACAAGAGTTCCACCAACCGGGCGCCCCGGCAGAAGACGCCCGGTTGGCCCGGGGAGCGGCGCACGCTCAAGCTGGAGCTCAAGGTACTGGCGGATGTCGGTCTGCTGGGAATGCCGAATGCGGGCAAGTCGACTCTGATTGCAGCCATTTCCAACGCGCGGCCGAAGATCGCGGACTACCCGTTCACCACGCTGCACCCCAACTTGGGGGTGGTGCGCGTGGGGCCAGAGAAGAGCTTTGTGGTGGCCGATGTGCCGGGCCTGATCGAGGGTGCCTCGGAAGGAGCAGGTCTGGGGCATCAGTTCCTTCGTCACCTGCAGCGCACCCGGCTGTTGCTGCATCTTGTGGATGTGGCGCCCTTCGACGACACGGTAGATCCGGTGCAGCAGGCCAAGGCCATTGCGGCCGAGCTCAAGAAGTTCGATCCGGAGCTGTACGCCAAGCCTCGATGGCTGGTGCTCAACAAGCTGGACATGGTCCCGGCCGAAGAGCGGGAATCCCGGGTGAAAGACATCGTCAAGAGGCTCAGGCACAAGGGACCGATGTTCGAGATTTCAGCGCTCACCCGTGAAGGCTGCGAACTGCTGGTCCAAAAGATCTGCGCACACATTGCCAAGGTTCACGAAGATGCGCAGGCACCTGCTGTGGTAGACCCACGCTTTGCTGGCAGTGATCAACAACCCGATTGACGAAACACCGATACGACCATGGCAGATGTGGGAAGCCCAGCGACCGCTCATATCAACGACCTGAGCGGTATTCCTCCGGTGGTGAGGTCTGCGCGACGCATTGTCGTCAAAGTGGGATCCAGTCTGGTCACCAATGAAGGGCGGGGGCTGGACGAGGCGGCCATCGGCCACTGGAGTCAGCAGCTGGCAGCCCTTGTTCAAGACGGGCGTGAGCTGATCATGGTCAGCAGCGGTGCCGTCGCCGAGGGCATGAAGCGGCTGGGCTGGACGAGCCGTCCGAAAGAAATCAACGAACTGCAGGCTGCGGCAGCCGTCGGGCAAATGGGGCTGGTCCAGATGTATGAGACCAAGCTGCGCGAGTGTGGCGTCGGCAGTGCGCAGGTGCTGCTGACACACGCGGATCTGGCTGATCGCGAGCGCTATCTCAACGCACGGTCCACACTGCTGACATTGCTTCAGCTTGGAGTGGTTCCGGTGATCAACGAAAACGACACCGTTGTCAACGACGAGATCAAGTTCGGTGACAACGACACGCTGGGCGCCCTGGTGGCCAATCTGGTTGAGGCGGATGTATTGATCATCCTGACGGACCAGAAAGGGTTGTACACCGCAGATCCGCGCCGTGATCCTTCGGCGACCTTTGTGCATGTGGCGCGCGCAGGTGACCCGCAACTGGAGGCCATGGCCGGTGGCGCGGGTTCTGGCATTGGCAAGGGCGGAATGATCACCAAGATCCTGGCGGCCAAACGTGCCGCCGGTTCGGGGGCGTCCACCGTGATCGCGTGGGGGCGTGAGCCGCGCGTGTTGCAGCGCCTTTGTGATGGTGAGGCCATTGGAACCTGTCTGGTGGCTCAGACCGCGAAACAGCAGGCGCGAAAGCAGTGGATGGCCGACCACTTGCAGATGCGAGGTGCGGTCTTGGTCGACGCAGGGGCAGTCGAAAAGATCGTGGGCGAAGGCAAAAGCCTGCTGCCCATCGGCATGACCGGTGTCGAGGGGGAGTTCTCGCGCGGCGACGTGATTGCGGTACGGGGTGCGGACGGAACAGAGATAGCGCGCGGCCTGGCGAACTACGCCAGCCCGGAAGCGCGACTGATCTGCCGCAGATCGTCTGCAGATTTTGAACGTCTGCTGGGCTACGCCGCCGAGCCCGAGATGATCCACCGAGACAACCTGGTGCTCACGCGCACCTGAGCAGGGGACTTGTCCCGGGTGGTCAGTCCAGGCCGGGACGAGGCTGGGCCTGGGGGTCGGGGTCGAAGCTGGCGCCTGGCGGCAGTTCCATGCCGCCGGGACACAGACGGGGCATGGCGTGAGGGATCTGTTCCGCGCCGGATCGCTGCGGCCTGACACCCGAGCGCAGGTAGCGGTTGCGGTGGTCGTTCTTGGGCAGGTAACGCGCCAGTTCGGTCAACGCCATTTCGTACACACCGCGCTTGAACTCGACCACCACATCGAGTGGCACCCAGTAGTCGTGCCAGCGCCAGGCATCGAATTCAGGATGGTCGGTGGCACGCAGGTTCAGGTTCCAGTCCTGCGCGACGAGGCGCAGCAGGTACCAGATCTGTTTCTGACCTTTGTAGTGACCGCGGGCATCTCTGCGGATGAACCGGTCTGGCACTTCGTAGCGCAACCAGTCCCGCGTGCGGGCGACGATGCAGACATGTTCGGGCTTGAGCCCCACCTCTTCGTGCAGCTCCCGGTACATGGCCTGCTCGGGGGTTTCCCCTCGGTCGATGCCGCCCTGCGGAAACTGCCAAGAGTGGGAGCGGATGCGCTTGCCCCAGAACACCTGATTTCGCTGGTTGAGCAGAATGATGCCGACATTGGGCCTGAAGCCTTCTCTGTCAAGCATAATCAACCCCAAATTTTTGAACTGTCTGGATTATGCATCGCGCATGACAAATTGCGTACCAGATGCGATGCCGCAGCGGCCCAACGCCGGGTAAACACCGACCGACGGAGCCACTGCGCTCCAGCCACTTTCCGACCTGTCTCCATGCCCTTGTCCACCTTTGTGGTGGTTTGCCCATGAAAGCCTCCCAGTTCCTCATCACCACCCTCAAGGAAGCCCCCGCCGATGCCGAGGTGGTGAGCCACCAGCTGATGACCCGTGCCGGCATGATCCGCAAGCTCGGCGCCGGTATCTACAACTACATGCCCATGGGGTTGCGCGTGATCCAGAAGGTGGAGGCCATCGTGCGCGAGGAGATGAACCGGGCTGGCGCGGTTGAGATGACCATGCCGGTCGTGCAGCCGGCCGAACTCTGGCAGGAGACCGGCCGCTTCGAGAAGATGGGGCCGGAGCTGCTGCGCATCAAAGACCGGCACGAGCGGGACTACATCATTCAGCCGACCAGCGAAGAGGTGGTGACCGACGTGGCGCGCCAGGAGCTGCGCAGCTACAAGCAGCTGCCCAAGAACCTGTACCAGATCCAGACCAAGTTCCGCGACGAGCGCCGGCCGCGCTTTGGCCTGATGCGCGGGCGCGAGTTCATCATGAAGGACGCCTATTCCTTCGACCGCGACGAGGCTGGCGCCAAGGCCAGCTACCAGGTCATGGCGGCGGCATACCGCCGCATCTTCGACCGGTTCGGCCTGAAGTACCGCGCGGTGGCTGCCGACAGCGGTGCCATTGGTGGCGATCTGAGCGAGGAGTTCCAGGTGATCGCGGCGACCGGGGAAGACGCCATCGTGTATTGCCCGGCCAGCGACTATGCGGCCAACATGGAGAAGGCCGAGGCGCTGGCGCCGGCTGGTCCGCGGCCCGCGCCGGCCAATCCGATGGTGAAGACCGCCACACCGGGCAAGAGCACCTGCGCCGATGTGGCCGAGTACCTGGGCGTGCCGCTGGTCATCACGGTCAAGTCGCTGGTACTGGCGACCGACGAGCTCAACGAGGCCGGGGAAATAGTCAAGAGCCAGGTTTGGCTGCTGCTCCTGCGCGGTGACCACGACATGAACGAGGTCAAGGTGAGCAAGGTGCCTGGTCTGGACAAGGGGTTCCGCTTCGCAAGCATCCCCGAGATCGACGCGCACTTCGGCTGCAAGCCCGGGTACCTGGGGCCGGTCGGTCTGAAGCAGTCGCTCAAGATCGTGGCCGACCGCGAGGTGGCGGTGATGGCCGATTGGATCTGCGGTTCCAACGAGCCCGATTTCCACACCACGGGCGTGAACTGGGGTCGCGATCTGCCCGAGCCTGACCTGGTGGCGGATCTGCGCAATGTCGTTGAAGGCGATCCTTCGCCTGATGGCAAGGGGCCGTTGGCTATCGAGCGCGGCATCGAGGTCGGTCACGTGTTCTACCTGGGCACCAAGTACAGCAAGGCCATGAACGCGACCTTCCTGGACACCGATGGCAAGCCCAAGCATTTCGAGATGGGTTGCTACGGCATCGGCATCACGCGCCTGCCGGCGGCGGCCATTGAGCAGAACCATGATGAGCGTGGCATCGTCTGGCCCGACGCGATCGCACCCTTCACCGTTGTGGTTTGCCCGGTCGGTGCCGACCGCAGCGAGGCTGTGAAAGCCGCGGCGGACGAACTCTACGCTGGCTTGCTGGCCGCGGGCGTGGACGTGATCCTGGACGACCGCGGTGAGCGCCCGGGTGCCATGTTCGCGGACTGGGAACTGATCGGCGTGCCACACCGCTTAACCATCGGTGATCGGGGTCTCAAGGAAGGCATGGTCGAGTACCAGCACCGCCGCGACGCCGCTGCGACCAAGGTGCCGGCCGCTGAAGCCCTGGCCTTCGTCAAGGGTCGACTGGGCGCGTGAACGCCGAACGGCCGCTCCGAAGGTGTTCAGCCCTGCAGTGCGCAGCACGGAAGGTTGCTCGATGACCGCAACCATGTCCTCTTTGGACCGCCGCCAGTGCCTGCTGCGTGTGGCGGCGTTGGGTTCGGCCGGATGGCTGGGCACAGGTCTGGTGCATGCCGGCGGTCAGGTGGAAGAGCCCCTGGCCGATTCGGTGCGCACGGCGCTCAGTTCGGCCATCGCCAACAGCGCGCCGCCGGTGCCCGAGTTCACCGACACCGAGAAGCGGCTGGCCTATCTGCGCTGGATGAGCGCGATGAGCGAGCGTCTTAAGAAGCGCAAGCCGGATTTCCAGACCCGCATCGAATTCCTTCAGACCGTCTGGTATGAGACCCGCCGCGCCGGGCTGGACACGACCATGGTGATGGGGCTGATCCAGGTCGAGAGCGCGTTCCGCAAGTTCGCCATCTCGCGTGTGGGCGCACGCGGCTACATGCAGATCATGCCGTTCTGGTCGCGCCTGATCGGCGACGGTGACCCTGGCAAGCTGTTCCACATGCAGACCAACATCCGCTTCGGCTGTGTGATCCTGCGCCACTACCTGGACCGCGAGCGTGGCGACACCTTCATGGCGCTGGGGCGCTACAACGGCAGCCGTGGCCGCGCCGAGTACCCCAACGCGGTGTACGCGGCGGCCCGAAACTGGGTGCTTCCGGCCGTCTGAGGGCCAGAGCGCTCACTGCAGGAAACCGATCCTTGTTTTGCCGCTGCCCGCCTTGGGCAGATCGCCCGATTCCACGCTGAACCGGTCCGCCAGGCGGGCGTTGCCAAAGGCCGTGACCAAGGCACGCCGCATCTCCCGCGGCGCCATGGTGGCGAGCAGGTCGAGCACATCGTCGGCCGGTTCCGGATCGAAGCGCTTGCCCCAGTCGTGTTCTCCCCGGATGCTGCCGTAGAGGTGTGCGGCAATGCGGCGCGCCGCTTCGGGCGAGGGAGGCTGGATTTCGAACACGTTCATCCGGTTGAGGATGGGGTCGGGGATGCTGCGCTCGTCGTTGGCGGTGGTGATCCAGATCACCTGACTGGCATCGATCGGCACTTCCGCGAACTCGTCGATGAAGTTCTGCGCCGTGTCGTGCTCCAACAGGCCGTAGAGCGCACCGAGCGGGTCGTACTGCGCGTCGGCCGCCGCCTTGTCGATCTCGTCGACCACGATCACCGGGTTGGCGTACTGACCGTCCACCAGCGCTTCGAACACCTTGCCAGGCTTGGCGCCCTTCCACTGCGAAGAAGAGCCCGACAGCAGCCAGCCGGCGGTCATGCTGCTCATGGGGACGAGGCTCATTCCGGTGCCCAGCAGGTCGGCGATCTGCTTGGCGAAGTGGGTCTTGCCGACGCCTGGTGGGCCGAGCAGCAGGATGGGGGTGACTTCCAGGCTGTCGTGGCTGTCCTGGCTCAGGGCTACGTGGCGCTTGACGTCATCGAGCACCTCGGTGAAGTTGGGCAGCAGGTCGTACAGCGGGGCCATGTCGGGCACGCCCGAAGGCTTGACAGCGAAACGCTGGGGACCACGTTCGAGCATGCGCTGGTAGGTGTTGCGCAGGCCTTCGTGTTCGCGCTCGTTGCCACTGGCCTGGAGCTGGCCAAGCTTGAGCTCGACCGCGTCGGCGCTGAACACACTGCGCATCCGGGCGATGGGCAGTCCGAGGGTGGGGGAAGCGACCAGGCTGCAAGAGCTCATTCGGTTCTCCTGGAGGTTCGAAGGACAGCTTCATTCAAGCACAACACGTGCCTACCCGTAACGCCGGAAGAACCCTGAAATACCAGGACTTTACGAGCGATGAAACGAAAGTGTGCAGAGCTTCACGCCGTAACTCATGCCAGAAAGTACAAAGCCGCCCGAAGGCGGCTTTCCCACAGGCGCGGGGGCGATGCTCAGGCTTGACCGCTGATGGTCTTCTGCAGTTCACCCGACTCGTACATCTCCATCATGATGTCCGAACCGCCGATGAACTCGCCCTTGACGTAGAGCTGGGGGATGGTGGGCCAGTTGCTGTATTCCTTGATGCCTGCGCGGATGCCGTCGTCTTCCAGCACGTTGACGGTCTTGAGCGCCTTGGTGTCCACGCCGCAGGCCTTGAGGATCTGGATGGCGCGGCCGGAGAAGCCGCACATGGGGAAGCTGGCGCTGCCCTTCATGAACAGCACGATGTCGTTGGATTTGACCAGCTGGTCGATCTGGGATTGCACGTCGCTCATGGGCTTGTCCTGTGTCGGTTCGTTGAGGGCGCCGGAAGCTGCCGGCCGATAGCGGATTATCGCAAGCCGGGCCAGCGGCCGCCGCTGCAGCGTTCAATGCCCGCCAGATCGGTCCGGCTGCAAAAGTCTTCGAACCCCCGGGTGCCCAGCAGTTCCCGCACGGCCGCCGCCTGGTCGTGGCCATGCTCCAGCAGCAACCAGCCGCCAGTGTGCAGCGCGGCGGGCGCTTGCGCCACGATCTGGCGGAGGTCGTCCAGTCCGTCGGGGCCGGCGGTCAGGGCGGTGAGGGGTTCGTGGCTGAGGGCGGGCAGGTGCGGGTCGCCTTCGGCGATGTAGGGCGGGTTGCTGGCGATCACGTGGAAGCGCTCGCCTGGCACTGCGGCCAGCCAGGCGCCCTGGGCGAAGCGCACCGGCAGGTTCAGCCGTTGTGCATTGGCTTGCGCGACCACCAAGGCCTCGGCGCTGGCGTCGGTGGCGATGACCTGTGCATCTGGTCGGCGGGAGGCGACGGTCAGCGCGATGGCGCCGCTGCCGGTGCCCAGGTCCAGCAGGCGGGGCGCTTCGGCACCACCGGGCGTTGGCAGTGCGTCCAGTGCCCAGTCCACCAGCACCTCGGTGTCCGGGCGCGGCACCAGCACGCGGGCGTCGACCTGCAGGTTCAGGCCGCCAAACTCCTTCTCGCCGAGCAGGTAGGCCACCGGCTCGCCCGTCTGGCGTCGTCGCTGTAGCGTCTGCCAGCGCGTCGCCGCTTCCGGCGGTAGCGGGTCGCTGTCGTGTGTGATCAGCCAGGCGCGGTCGTGCGGCGAGCGGCCCAGCGCATGCAGCAGCAGCATCTGCGCGTCGAGCCGGTCAAGGCCAGCGGCCGCGGCCTGCCGCAGGGCTTCTTGCAGCGCGTTCATCGGCTGTTCTGCTGTTCGAGATCGGCCAGCAACTCGGCCCCCCGCGCCACCTGCAGCGCGTGGATCACGTCGCCCAGGTCGCCCTCCATCACCTGCAGCAGCTTGTAGAGCGTGAGGTTGATGCGGTGGTCGGTCAGGCGGCCCTGGGGGAAGTTGTAGGTGCGGATGCGGTCGCTGCGGTCGCCGCTGCCGACCAGGCCCTTGCGCGTGGCGGCTTCCTTGGCGGCGCGTTCGCTGCGCTCCTTTTCCTGGATGCGCGCCTGCAGCACCTGCAGCGCCTTGGCCTTGTTGCTGTGCTGGCTGCGGCCGTCCTGGCACTCAGCCACGATGCCGGTGGGCAGGTGCACCACGCGCACGGCAGAGTCTGTCTTGTTGATGTGCTGGCCGCCGGCGCCGCTGGCGCGGAAGGTGTCAATGCGCAGGTCGGCCGGGTTGAGTTTGACCGCCTCGGCCTCGTCGGGCTCGGGCATCACCGCCACGGTGGCGGCGCTGGTGTGGATGCGGCCCTGTGTCTCAGTGGCGGGCACGCGCTGCACGCGATGGCCGCCCGATTCGAAGCGCAGCTGGCCGTAGACGTTGGCGCCCGGGCCACGCCCGGCGATGCGCAGCACCACCTCCTTGTAGCCACCCAGTTCGCTGGGCGATTCGCTCACGATTTCGGTGGTCCAGCCCTGGCTGTCGGCGTAGCGGGTGTACAGGCGGGCCAGGTCGCCCGCGAACAGCGCCGACTCGTCGCCGCCGGTGCCGGCGCGGATTTCGACGAAGGCTGGGCGTTCGTCGTCCGGGTCTTTAGGCAGCAGCAGGTGTTGCAGCTCTTCGTCCAGCCGTTCCAGGTCGGCTTTTGCCGTGTCGATTTCCTCCTGCGCCATGTCAGCCATCTCGGGGTCGGCCAACATCTCCTGCGCAGCAGCCAGATCGGCCTCGCGCTGCTGGTGGCGGTCGAACGCCTCCACGATCACCGAAGCGTCAGCGTGTTCGCGGCTGAGCGTGCGAAAACGCTCCAGATCGCTCACCACGTCGGGAGCGGAGAGCAGGGCGTCCAGCTCGTGCAGGCGGGCTTTCTGGCGCAGCAGGGTGTCGCGGACAAAGGGTTTCATGCGAAAGGCAAAAGGAAGCGACGGCGGCAAGGGGCGCACGGGGCCGGCGGACCGTGCAGGGCGCCCGAGGGCGCCGGGCGGCGTCGCTAGGACTTTTCGCGCAGGAACAGGCGCGAGACGGTCTGTGCCGTGGCGGCGCGGGTCTCGGCGTCGCCGGCGTGCAGCTCGGCCAGGGTGCCGTGCAGCATCTTCTGCGTCAGTCCCTTGGACAGGGCTTCGAGCACGTTCTCGACCGGCTCGCCCTTGGCCAGCAGCTTCTTCGCACGGGCCAGTTCGGCGGCGCGCCAGGCGTCGGCCTGGGCGTTGATTTGTTGGATCAGGGGCACCACGCCGCCCTTGGCAGGGTTGCGCTGGTCCAGCCAGTGCATGAAGCTGAGCACGCCCGCGTCGATGATGGCCTCGGCCTGGGCCACGGCGGCCTGGCGGTTTTCCTTGCCGGTCTGCACCACGCTGGCCAGGTCGTCCACGGTGTAGAGGTACACGTCGGACAGGCCTTTGACCTCGATCTCGATGTCGCGCGGCACGGCCAGGTCGACCATGAACATGGGGCGGTGCCGGCGCTTCTTGAGCGCCCGTTCCACGGCACCCAGGCCGATGATGGGCAGGGTGCTGGCGGTGCAGCTGACCACCGCGTCGAACTCGTGCAGGCGTTCGGGGATGTCGGCCAGGCGCATGACCTGGGCACCGAAGCGACCGGCCAGGGCCTCTCCGCGTTCCAGTGTGCGGTTGGCGATGGCCATGCTCTTGGGGGTCTTGGCCGCGAAGTGCGTGGCGGCCAGTTCGATCATTTCGCCGGCGCCGACGAACAGCACCTTGATGTCCTTGAGGTCTTCGAACAGCTGCGAAGCCAGGCGCACGGCTGCGGCGGTCATGCTGATCGAGTGGGCACCGATCTCGGTGGAGGTGCGAACCTGCTTGGCGACCGCAAAGGAGCGCTGGAACAGCTGGTGCAGCGTGGTGCCCAGGGCGCCCGCTTCGTCGGCGGCGCGCACCGCGTCCTTCATCTGGCCGAGGATCTGGGCCTCGCCCAGCACCATGCTGTCCAGCCCGCTGGCGACGCGGAAGGCGTGGCGCGCGGCCTCACCTTCGCGAAGGATGTAGGCGTGGTCCTTGAGCACATGGGTGCTGACGCCGCCGGTCTGGGCCAGCCAGTCCAGGGTGGGCTCGACAGCCGACTGTTCGCCCGCGGCGTACAGCTCGGTGCGGTTGCAGGTGGACAGCAGTGTGGCCTCGGGCTGGAGCGACAGACTGCTGCGGTAGCCATCGAGCGTGCGCGGGATCTGGTCGAGCGCAAAGGCAAAGCGGCCCCGCAAATCAAGCGGAGCCGTGTGGTGGTTGATGCCGAGGGCCCAGACAGACATGGCGCGGATTATAAAATTCGCCGCCTCTGCCCGGACGGATTTCAACACCTATGTCGTTTCTGGCCCTGATCGGGCACTTTGCCAACTTCATCGCCCCGGCCATCGGGGTGGCCGTGTTGCTGTGGGGCCTGCCCCGGATCTTGCCGAAAGCGCGGGTGGGGCGGTGGGGCGCACGCCGCGAACTGCTGGCGCTCTGCGCGCTGGGCGCGGTGGTGTTGCTGGCCGGGCTGGTCCTTTTCGGCCGGGACGGCAAGATGCTCAGCTACACAGTGCTGGTGCTGGCCCAGGGCTCTCTGGGCTGGTGGCTGCGCAGGCGCTGACCGGGCGCCGCGCCGTCAGTCGGGCGCGAACAGGTCGACCCGGTCGGTGATCAGGCCGTCGATGCCCAGTCCCCAGAGCCGTTCGGCTTCCTGCGGCTCGTTCACCGTGTAGGCCAGAGCGCGCATCTGGCTGCCATGCACAGCGGCCATCACCTCGGCCGTCCAGAGCACCTGATCGCAGACCACGGCCACGCAGTCCAGCCGCTGCGTCATCTCCAGCCAGCCGTCCCACAGTGTCTCCAGCAACAGGCCACGAGGGAGCTGCGGCGCGGTTTCTTTGGCCCCGGCCAGTGACTCTGGCTGAAACGATGTCAGCAACGGCGGGATGGGGGCGTCCGCCCACAGACGGGCTGCTTCCCGCGCGACGACCCGCCCGGTTTCTTCATCCAGTCCCGGTGTGGGCTTGATTTCGATGTTGAGCAGGCAGGCATTCGCACGACAGAAGCACGCCACGCCCTCCAGCGTGGGCAGGCGCTCACCCGCGTACTGGCGCGAGTGCCAACTGCCGGCGTCGCGCAGGCTCAGTTCCGCCCAGGGCTGATGGCCGGCGATGCCCTGGCCATCGGTGGTGCGGTCCAGCGTGTCGTCGTGAAGCAGGAAGACCTGGCCATCGGCGCTGAGCTTGGCGTCGCACTCGGCCATGCGGTAGCCGTGCTGCGCGCCCAGACGGAACGCGGCCAGGGTGTTTTCCGGGGCCAGCTTGCCGGCGCCGCGGTGGGCGATCCAGCGCGGGTAGGGCCAGGGGGTGGGGGTGTCCTTCACAGGCGTGCTCCTGTCTGCTGGTCGAACCAGTGCAGCCGGTCCTGGCGCGGGCACGCCACCACTGTGCTGCCGACTTCGGGTGCGCCCTGGTCCTCGTGGGTGCGGATGATCAGCGTCTCGTCGCCCAGGCGGGCGTGGATCAGTCGCTCGGCACCGAGCAATTCCACTGTCTCGACCTGCAGGCTCCAGCCCTCCGGCGCGAGATCGATGTGTTCGGGGCGGATGCCCATGGTGCAGCCCGGCCGCCCCCCAGGCGCGTTGTTCAGCAGGTTCATCGGGGGCGATCCCATGAAGCTGGCGACGAAGGTGGTGGCGGGGCGGGAGTAGACCTCTTCGGGGGTGCCGAACTGCTCCATGCGGCCAGCGTTCATCACGATCATGCGTTGCGCCAGCGTCATCGCCTCGACCTGGTCGTGCGTGACGAACAGCGAGGTGATGCCCAGCTCACGGTGCAGCTTCTGGATCTCCAGCCGGGTCTGGGCGCGCAGCTTGGCGTCGAGGTTGGACAGCGGTTCGTCGAACAGAAACACCTGGGGCTGGCGCACGATGGCGCGGCCCATGGCGACGCGCTGGCGCTGCCCGCCCGAGAGCTGGCGCGGCTTGCGGTCCAGCAGGTGACCGAGTTCGAGGATGGCGGCGGCCTTGTCCACGCGCTGGCGGATCTCGGCGGCTAGCAGCTTCTTGATCTTCAGCCCGTAGGCCATGTTCTCGAACACGCTCATGTGCGGGTAGAGCGCGTAGTTCTGGAACACCATGGCAATGTCGCGGTCGGCGGGTTCGAGCTGGTTGACCACGCGCTCGCCGATGCGGATCTCGCCACCGCTGATTTCTTCAAGCCCGGCCACCATGCGCAGCAGCGTCGACTTGCCGCAGCCCGAGGGGCCGACGATGACGATGAACTCGCCGTCGGCGATCTCGGCGTTGACGCCGTGGATGACCTGCAGCGACTGCTTGCCCTGGTGGTATTGCTTGACGACGTTTCGGAAGGAGAGAGAGGCCATGAGGGTGTTTATTTTTCGGTGTCGACCAGGCCCTTGACGAACCATTTCTGCATGAGGATGACGACAAGTGCCGGCGGAATCATCGCCAGCATGGCGGTGGCCATGACCACGTTCCATTCGGTGTAGGCCTCGCCCGAGATCAGGCGCTTGATGCCCAGCACCACCGGGTACATGCTTTCGTCGGTAGTCACCAGCAGCGGCCAGAGGTACTGGTTCCAGCCGTAGATGAACTGGATCACGAACAGCGCCGCGATGGATGTGGCCGACATGGGCAGCAGGATGTCATTGAAGAAGCGCATCGGCCCGGCGCCATCCACCCGCGCGGCCTCCACCAGTTCGTCTGGCACGGTCAGGAAGAATTGCCGGAACAGGAAGGTGGCGGTGGCCGAGGCGATCAGGGGCACGGTGAGGCCGGCGTAGGTGTTGAGCATGCCCAGACTGGCCACCACCTCGTAGGTGGGACCGATGCGCACCTCCACTGGCAGCATCAGCGTGACGAAGATCATCCAGAACACGAGGTTTCGCAGCGGAAAGCGGAAGTAGACGATGGCGAAAGCCGACAGCAGCGAGATCGCGATCTTGCCGATGGCGATCACCAGCGCGCTGATCAGGCTCACCAGCATCATCGGACCGCCCGCAGCGAAGGTGCTGCCCAGGCTGGTCTTTCCGCCAAACAGGGCCAGACGGTAGGTCTCCAGAAAATGCGAACCCGGTACGAGCGACATCGGGCGGCTCTGGGCGATCTGCTCGGCCGACTGGGTGGACCCCACCAGCGTGAGGTAGACAGGGAAGGCCACGATGGCCACGCCGATGATCAATACCGCGTGAGCCACAAAATCAAGAACAGGACGTCGTTCGATCATGGGTGACCCTCAATACTGGACTTTGCGCTCGACGTAGCGGAACTGCACCACTGTGAGCGCGATCACGATCACCATCAGGATCACCGACTGGGCCGCCGAGCCGCCCATGTCCAGCGCCTTGAAGCCGTCGTAGTAGACCTTGTAGACCAGGATGGCGGTGTCCTTGCCAGGCCCCCCCTGCGTGGCTGCATCGACGATGGCGAAGGTGTCGAAGAAGGCGTACACCACGTTGATGACCAGCAGGAAGAAGGTGGTGGGCGAGAGCAGCGGGAACACGATGGTCCAGAAGCGCCGCGCGGGCGAGGCGCCATCGATGGCCGCGGCCTCGATCAGCGACTTGGGAATCGACTGCAGGCCCGCCAGGAAAAACAGGAAGTTGTAGGAGATCTGCTTCCACACCGCGGCCATCACGATCAGTGCCATGGCGTGTTCGCTCTTGAGCAGGTGGTTCCACTCGATGCCCACGAACTGCAGTGCATAGGCCACCACCCCCATGGGCGATGCAAACATGAACACCCAGAGCACGCCGGCCACCGCTGGTGCCACCGCGTAAGGCCAGATCAGCAGTGTCTTGTAGATGCTGGCACCCCTGACCACGCGGTCCGCCATCACTGCCAGCAGCAGCGCGATGCTGAGCCCGGACACGGCGACAAGCACCGAAAACAGCGCGGTGGTCTTGAACGATGCCAGGTAGGTGTCGTCCTCCCACAGGCGCTGGAAGTTCTGCAGGCCGACGAACTCGGTCGAGGTGCCGAAGGCGTCCTGCTGGAGCAGGCTCTGGAACAGCGCCTGGGTGGCCGGCCAGAAAAAGAACACCAGCACGATGACCAGCTGCGGCGCCACCAGCAGCCAGGGCAGCCAGGTGGATCGGAATCGGACGCGTTTTTCCATGGGAGCGGGTAGAGTGACCACGCCGCCCGCAAGCCAGGCTTGCGGGCGGCGTGGTCAGTGGGGTTGCATGCCGGCGGGGGTGCGGTGCCTGCAGGCGGTCACATCTTGCCCTGGTTGGCCTTCTGGAAGCGCTCCAGCTGTTCGTTGCCACGGGTCACGGCCGTGTCCAGGGCCTCCTTGCCGCCCTTTTTGCCGGCCCAGACCTGCTCCAGCTCCTCGTCGATGATGGTGCGGATCTGCACGAAGTTGCCCAGGCGGATGCCACGCGATTTGTCGGTGGTCTTGCGGATCATCTGCGTGACCGACACGTCGGTGCCGGGATTCTGCTTGTAGAAGCCACTCTTGTCGGTCAGCTCGAACGACGCGACGGTCACCGGCAGGTAGCCAGTGCGCTGGTGGCTCTTGGCTGCTTCGTCGGGCTTGGAGAGGTGGGCAAAGAACTGCGCCACACCCTTGTATTCGTCGGCCTTCTTGCCTGACATCACCCACAGGCTGGCGCCGCCGATCACCGTGTTCTGCGGTGCGCCGGCCACATCGGGGTAGTACGGCAGAGTGCCGATACCGGCCGCAAACTTGCTGTTGCGCTTGATGTTGCCGTACAGCGCCGACGAGCCTGTGATCATGGCGCACTCGCCCGAAACAAACACCGCGTCGGCCGCGTTGCCACGGCCCTTGTAGACGAACAGCCCGGTCTTGGCCATGTTGGCCAGGTTCTCGATGTGGCGCACATGCAGCGGGCTGTTGAAGGTCAGGCGGGCGTCGATGCCGCGCATGCCGTTGCCCTTGGTGGCGAACTCGGTGTTGTGCCAAGCCGAAAAGCTCTCCAGCTGGGTCCAGCTGATCCAGCTGGTGGTGAAGGGGCACTTGTGGCCGCTGGCCTTGAGTTTGCCGGCGGCCAGGGCCACTTCGGGCCAGGTCTTGGGCGGATTTTCGGGGTCCAGGCCAGCCGCCTTGAAGGCGTCCTTGTTGTAGTGGAAGACGGGCGTCGAGCTGTTGAACGGGAGGCTGAGCATCTGACCGTTCGGCGCCGTGTAGTAGCCCGCCACCGCCGGTACGTAGGCGGCCGGTTCGAACTTCACGCCGGCATCGGCCATGACTTTGCCCACCGGCACGATGGCGCCCTTGCTGGCCATCATGGTGGCGGTGCCGACTTCGAACACCTGGAGGATGTGTGGCGCATTGCCGGAACGGAAGGCCGCGATGGCGGCTGTCATCGACTCGTCATAGCTTCCCTTGAAAGTGGGAACCACCTTGTACTGGGTCTGGCTGGCGTTGAAGTCCTTGGCCAGGTCGTTGACCCACTCGCCCAGTGCCCCGCCCATCGAGTGCCACCACTGGATTTCAGTCTGTGCCTGGGCGTTGCTGCTGAAACCAAACACAAGCAGAGCGGCGGTGAGGGTCGAGAGGTGTTGGCGCATGGGCATGGTGGGTCTCCTGTAGGTTGAGAGCGGGTTCGATGACACAAAAAAAGCCAGCCTAGGCAACGAATGTGACCGGGACATTGCAGCTTTCTTTCCGAGGGGTGACAACAGGGGCTTTCCATGAGAAGGTGTCGCGCATGTTGCGCTGCGGTACCATCCTTGGTTCAGCTCCGTTTGCTGGCCCATTTCCCTCATGAACGCCCCCACGCCGCTCCCGCTTCTGGAAACCGCCGCAGACGAATCGCCCCGTTTGCGAGAGATCCCCTACAACTACACGTCGTTCTCGGATCGTGAAATCGTGATGCGGTTGTTGGGCTCCCGGGCCTGGGCGCTGCTGGACGAATTGCGCGGTGAGCGACGCACCGGCCGCTCGGCCCGCATGCTCTACGAGGTGCTCGGCGACATCTGGGTCGTGCAGCGCAACCCTTACCTGCAGGACGATCTGCTGGACAACCCCAAGCGCCGCTCGGCGCTGGTTGATGCCCTGCACCACCGCCTGGGCGAGGTGCAGAAGCGCCGCACGCCGCAGGACGATCCGGCGCGCGACGAGTCGGTGGGTCAGCTGCTGACCGCGGCCAAGGGGGCGGTCGAGTCGTTTGCTCGGTCTTTTGAAGAGATGGCCGAACTGCGCCAGCGCACGAACAAGGTGCTGCGCAAGCTGACCGCCAAGGACAACATCAAGTTCGACGGGCTCTCGCGCGTGTCGCACGTGACAGACGCGACCGACTGGCGCGTGGAATACCCCTTCGTGGTGCTTACGCCCGATACCGAAGCCGAGATGGCACACCTGGTCAAGGGCTGCGTCGAGCTGGGCCTGACCATCATCCCGCGCGGCGGCGGCACCGGCTACACCGGCGGTGCGATCCCGCTCACGTGGAAAAGCGTGGTCATCAACACCGAGAAGCTCGAAGCCATGACCGAGGTCGAGCACGTCTCGATTCCGGGCCATGCGCAGCCTGTGGCCACCGTGTGGACCGAGGCCGGTGTGGTCACCCAGCGCGTGGCCGACGCGGCCGAGCGCGCGGGCTATGTGTTCGCGGTCGACCCGACGTCGGCCGAAGCCTCCTGCGTGGGCGGCAACATCGCCATGAATGCGGGTGGCAAGAAGGCGGTGCTCTGGGGCACGGCGCTGGACAACCTGGTGAGCTGGCGCATGGTGACGCCGCAGGCCGAATGGCTGGAGGTCACCCGACAGGACCACAACCTGGGCAAGATCCACGACGCCGAGGTCGCGACGTTCGAATTGAAGTACTTCGCCGCCGACGGCAAGACGCCGCTGCGCACCGAGCAGCTGGCCATTCCGGGCAAGACCTTCCGCAAGGAAGGTCTGGGCAAGGACGTGACCGACAAGTTCCTCAGCGGCCTGCCAGGCATTCAGAAGGAAGGCTGCGACGGCCTCATCACCAGCGGCCGCTGGGTGGTGCACCGCATGCCCGAGCACACCCGCACCGTGTGCCTGGAGTTCTTCGGCAACCCCAAGGACGGCGTGCCTTCGATTGTCGAGATCAAGGACTTCATGTTCGCCGAGCAGAAGCGATCAGGCACGCTGCTGGCGGGCCTGGAGCACCTGGATGACCGCTACCTCAAGGCCGTGGGTTACGCGACCAAGAGCAAGCGCGGCACCCTGCCCAAGATGGTCCTGATCGGCGACATCGTCGGTGACGACGCCGACGCCGTGGCGCGCGCCACCAGCGAGGTGATCCGCCTGGCCAACGGCCGCAGCGGCGAGGGTTTCATCGCCATCAGCTACGAGGCGCGCAAGAAGTTCTGGCTGGACCGCAAGCGGACAGCGGCGATCAGCAAGCACACCAACGCCTTCAAGATCAACGAAGACGTGGTGATCCCGCTGCCGCGCATGGGCGAGTACACCCTGGGCATCGAGCGCATCAACATCGAGCTGTCGCTGCGCAACAAGCTCAAGCTGTGCGACGCGCTGGAGGCATTTTTTGCCCGGGGCAGCCTGCCGCTGGGCAAGACCGACGACGCCAACGACATCCCCAGTGCCGAGCTGCTGGAAGACCGTGTGCAGCAGGCGCTGGCGCTGGTGCGCGAGGTGCGGGCCTTGTGGGCCGGCTGGCTGCGCGACGTGGAAGCGCTGTTCCCGCAGCTGCAGGACCACTCGCTGCGCGCGAGCTGGAAGACTCAGATCCGCGCACCGCTTCAGCAGATCTTCACCGGCGCGGCCTTCGGCCCCATCCTGGCCGAGTGCAATGCCATCCACAAGCGCGTGCTCAAGGGCCGCGTCTGGGTGGCGCTGCACATGCACGCCGGTGACGGCAACGTGCACACCAACATCCCGGTCAACAGCGACGACTACGAGATGCTGCAGACCGCGCACGAGGCGGTGGCCCGCATCATGGTGCTGGCGCGCAGCCTGGACGGGGTGATCTCGGGCGAGCACGGCATCGGTATCACCAAGCTGGAATTCCTGGCCGACGACGAGCTGAACCCGTTCGCTGAGTACAAGGCCAAGGTCGACCCCGAAGGCCGCTTCAACAAGGGCAAGCTCCTGCGGGGTGCGGCACATCAGGCGCTGGTGGCGGGCGATGCCAGCGTGCGCCAGGCCGATCTGGCCAACGCTTACACGCCCTCGTTCGGCCTGATGGGGCACGAGTCGCTGATCATGCAGCAGAGCGACATCGGCGCCATCGCCGATTCGGTCAAGGACTGCCTGCGTTGTGGCAAGTGCAAACCGGTGTGTGCCACGCACGTGCCGCGCGCCAACCTGCTCTACAGCCCGCGCAACAAGATCCTCGCGACTTCGCTGCTGATCGAGGCCTTCCTGTATGAAGAGCAGACGCGCCGCGGCATCAGCATCAAGCATTGGGAAGAGTTCGAGGACGTGGCCGACCACTGCACGGTCTGCCACAAGTGCCTGAGCCCGTGTCCGGTGAAGATCGACTTCGGCGACGTGTCGATGAACATGCGCAACCTGCTGCGCAAGATGGGGCAGAAGAGCTGGCGTCCGGGCAATGCTGCGGCCATGTTCTTCCTCAACGCCACGAACCCCGAGACCATCAAGTTCATGCGTTCGGCCATGGTGGATGTGGGCTTCAAGGCCCAGCGCTTGGCCAACAACCTGCTCAAGCCGGCCGCCAGGGCGCAGAGCAGCGCGCCACCCGCCAGCCTGGGTCCCGCGCCTATCAAGGAGCAGGTGATCCACTTCATCAACAAGAAGATGCCGGGTGGCCTGCCCAAGAAGACAGCGCGTGCGCTGCTGGACATCGAAGACAAGGACTACGTCCCGATCATCCGCAACCCGCAGGGCACCACCAGCGAGACCGAAGCGGTGTTCTATTTCCCGGGTTGCGGCTCGGAGCGCCTGTTCAGCCAGGTCGGCCTGGCCACGCAGGCCATGTTGTGGCACGCGGGTGTTCAGACCGTGCTGCCGCCCGGCTACCTGTGCTGTGGCTACCCGCAGCGCGGCTCGGGCCAGTTCGACAAGGCCGAGAAGATGATCACCGACAACCGGGTGCTGTTCCACCGCGTGGCCAACACGCTGAACTACCTGGACATCAAGACGGTGGTGGTGTCCTGTGGCACCTGCTACGACCAGCTCGCGGGCTACGAGTTCGACAAGATCTTCCCCGGCTGCCGCATCATCGACATTCACGAGTACCTGCTGGAGAAGGGCATCACGCTGCCGGCGGGGCAGGGTGGCTATCTCTACCACGACCCCTGCCACAGCCCGATGAAGCTGCAGGACCCGATGAAGACCGTCAAGGCCTTGGTGGGCGATGGCGTGGTCAAGAGCGAGCGCTGTTGCGGCGAGAGCGGCACGCTCGGTGTGAGCAGGCCCGACATTTCGACCCAGATCCGCTTCCGCAAGGAAGAGGAAATCCGCAAGGGCGAAGCGGCCCTGCGCGCTGCCGGCACGGTGGGCGAGAAGGCCAACGTCAAGATGCTGACCTCCTGCCCGAGCTGCCTGCAGGGCCTGTCGCGCTACACCGACGACCTGCAGAACGGGCTGCTCGAGGCCGACTACATCGTGGTCGAGATGGCGCGCCAGATTCTGGGCGAGAACTGGCTGCCCGAATACGTCGAGAAAGCAAACCAGGGCGGTATCGAGCGCGTGCTGGTCTGAATACACTGGAGGCCCCCATGGCTGGACTCAACAAAGACACCCCGACGCCGCAGGAAATCACGGTGCACAGCGCCTCGCGCGTGCTCGAGGTGGCGTTTTCGGATGGGGCGAGTTTTCGCATTCCGTTCGAGCTGATGCGCGTCTATTCGCCTTCGGCCGAGGTGCAAGGCCATGGGCCAGGACAGGAAACGCTGCAGACCGGCAAGCGCGATGTGACCCTGGTGGCGCTGGAGCCGGTGGGCAACTACGCGGTGCAGCCCACCTTCTCGGATGGTCATGATTCCGGCATCTATGCCTGGGATTACCTGTATTTCCTGGGATCACAGCAGGAACAACTCTGGAACGATTACCACCAGCGGCTTCAGGCCGCGGGGGTGGACCGCGACGCACCCATGCCGGAAAAAGGCGGGCACGCCTGCGGCAGCCACTGACCCCGACGGAGACCCATTTCATGGCCACGACTCATTTCGGCTTCCAGACCGTCGACGAACAGGAGAAGGCGAAACACGTGCGCAGCGTGTTCGATTCGGTCGCGCCCAAGTACGACGTGATGAACGATCTCATGTCGGCAGGCCTGCACCGCATCTGGAAGCGCTACACCATCACTGTGGCCAACCCGCAACCGGGCCAGCAGGTGCTGGACATCGCGGGCGGCACCGGCGACCTTTCGCGCGCGTTCGCGAAACGTGTCGGCCCGACAGGCCGCGTGGTGCACACAGACATCAACGAGGCCATGTTGCGCGAAGGCCGCAACCGCCTGCTTGATGAAGGCCTGGTGTTGCCCGCCATGGTCTGCGACGCCGAGAAGCTGCCATTTGCCGACAACAGCTTCGATCTGGTGTCCGTGGCCTTCGGTTTGCGCAACATGACGCACAAGGAGCAGGCCCTGTCCGAGATGCGGCGTGTCCTCAAACCGGGGGGTAAATTGCTTGTCTTGGAGTTTTCCCGTGTCGCCAAGCCACTGGAAAAGGCTTATGACTGGTATTCGTTCAACGTGTTGCCGAAGCTGGGTCAGATGGTGGCGGGCGATGCCCACAGCTACCAGTACCTGGCGGAGTCGATCCGCATGCACCCTGGGCAGGAGGAACTGCGCCAACTGATGAAGTCGGTGGGCTTCGGTCATGTGGACGTGCACAACCTCAGCGCGGGGGTGGTGGCACTCCACGTCGGTATCAAGTGTTGATGACGGGGACAAAAGGAGGACAGCGTCATGGAAGCTCGGTGGTGGTCGGATTTGCTGGGGGGGCGCCGTGCGCAGCGCAAGACGCTGCGCCGCAACGATTCCACGACCGGAGCGCCCGGCCTGCTCGCAGGGGTGGGACCAGACAGTGCGGTGTCGGCGCCCCGGGGGTACAGCCCTAAGAACGTGGGCAACGATGCGTCGGCGCGGCCCTGGGAATCTCTGGCGGATGCCCCGCATCCGCCCGAACCGGCTGCGCACAAGGCTGGCGGGTTTGATGCCGAAAGCTTCCTGCGGGCTTCCAAGACGAATTTCGTGAATCTCCAGGATGCCTGGGACCGCTCCGACATTGCCAGCCTGCGCGCCATGATGACTGGTGGCATGCTGGCCGAGATCCAGACCCAGCTGGCCGAGCGCGAGCGTGCTGGCGCTGCCCCAAACAAGACCGAGGTGGTCACGCTGGAAGCGCAGCTGCTTGGGCTGGAAGAGCAGGACGAGGCCTACCTGGCGAGCGTGGAGTTCTCCGGGCTGATCCGGGAGGAGCCGTCGGCCGGTCCGAACCCGTTCCGGGAGATCTGGAACATCACCCGCCCCAAGTCTGGTGATGCTGGCTGGCTGGTGGCTGGGGTGCAGGCGCTGAGGTAGAAGCGCACCGGTTATCCGTCAGAATCGGGGGATCATGAACAGCGAATCCCCCAACCCTTCGACCAGTTCCCGTTCTCCTCTGGGCATGCTCCAGTCCCTGCTGGGCAGTGTCCGGCCACCGGAATGGGTGGTGGACGAGGTTCAGAACCGGGTGGTGCTGTTCCTCAACCATGTCCTGATGCAGGAGCCCCAGGCGCAGCAGCGCCTGCGCCGCCAGTTGGGCAAGCCGGTGCGCGTGGCCTGGGGCGACTTCCACCTCACCCTGGCCCCCACTGCCGCAGGCCTGCTGGAGCGGCCGACCGGTGATCGGCAGCCCGAGCTGCACGTGACCGTGACCCAGACCTCGCCCTTCGCCCTGGCCCAGCAGGTGCTGGGCGGCGAACGGCCGAATGTCGACATCCAGGGCGATGTCCAGCTGGCGGCCGAGGTGGCTTGGCTGGTGGACAACGTGCGCTGGGATGTCGAGGAGGACCTGTCCCGGATCGTTGGTGATGCCGCCGCGCACACCCTGGTGGGTGGCGCCAAGTCGGCCGCGGCCGGTCTCAAGGCGTTCGTCGGGCGCCGTTCGCCGACCGAACCGGGTCACAGCGACGGACCCTCGGCATGACGCGGTTGCTCCGCGGCCTGTTCATCGTCTGGGTGGTGCTGCGCCACGGCCTGGACGAGCTGGTGCTGTCCAGCTTCCAGCGACCGGGCATCCGGCTGCTGACGCGCATCGTTTCCGTCGGTCGCAACCTGGACGCCCCGCGGGGGCAGCGTCTGCGCGAGGCGCTGGAGCGCCTGGGTCCCATCTTCGTCAAGTTCGGTCAGGTGCTCTCGACCCGACGCGACCTGCTGCCGCCCGATATCGCCGACGAACTGGCGCGTCTGCAGGACCGGGTGCCGCCGTTCGACAGCGCCATCGCCGTGGCCACCATCGAACGGGCCTTTGGCAAGCCGCTGGATGCGGTGTTCAGTTATTTCGACCACACGCCGGTGGCCAGCGCCTCGATCGCCCAGGTGCACTTCGCCACCTTGCGGGACGGGCGCCATGGCGGGCGCGAGGTGGCGGTGAAAGTGCTGCGACCCAACATGCTGCCCGTGATCGAGAAAGACCTGAGCCTGATGCGCATGATGGCCGGCTGGGTCGAAAAGCTCTCGGCCGATGGCAAGCGACTCAAGCCGCTGGAGGTGGTGGCGGAGTTCGACAAGTACCTGCACGACGAGCTGGACCTGCTTCGGGAGGCCGCCAACGCGGCCCAGTTGCGCCGCAACATGGCGGGTCTGGACCTGGTGCTGATCCCGGAGATGTTCTGGGACTACTGCCACACCGAGGTGATGGTGATGGAGCGCATGCACGGCGTTCCGATCAATCGGGTGGACGAGCTGCGCCAGAAGGGCGTGGACATCCCGAAACTGGCGCGCGACGGCGTGACCATCTTCTTCACCCAGGTGTTCCGCGACGGCTTTTTCCACGCCGACATGCACCCGGGCAATATCCAGGTCAGCGTCGATCCGGCCACCTTTGGTCGCTACATCTCGCTTGATTTCGGCATCGTCGGCACGCTGACCGAGTTCGACAAGGAATACCTGGCGCAGAACTTCACCGCCTTTTTCCGGCGCGACTACAAGCGCGTGGCCGAGCTGCACATCGAAAGCGGCTGGGTGCCGCCCGAAACCCGGGTGGACGAGCTGGAATCGGCCATCAGGGCGGTGTGCGAACCCTACTTCGACCGGCCGCTCAAGGAAATCTCGCTGGGCATGGTGCTGATGCGCCTGTTCCAGACCTCGCGCCGCTTCCATGTCGAAATCCAACCCCAGCTGGTGCTGCTGCAGAAGACCCTGCTCAACATCGAGGGCCTGGGCCGCGATCTGGACCCTGAGCTGGACCTGTGGAACACCGCCAAGCCCTTCCTGGAGAAGTGGATGCTGGAGCAGGTGGGCCCGCAAAAGCTGCTGCAGCAGCTCAAGGCCGAGGCGCCGCAGTACGCCAAGCTGCTTCCGGCCCTGCCGCGCCTGCTGCAGGATTACCTGCAGCACCGGCCACACCAGCTGAGGGCCGAACTGGACGAACTCATGGCGGAACAGCGGCGGACCAACCGCCTGCTGCAGTACATCATCTACGGCGGCATCGGCTTCGTGCTGGGGCTGATCGTCACCCAGGTGATGCTGCGCATCCGCCTGTGGTGAGGGGCCGACCGGCGGGCCGCCCTTGAAGGCGTGGGTGGGGTGCCCCACCTATAATGACGGGTTTTGTTCAACTTCCCGGCGCCCTGCCGTTTTTGCACCGCTGCGGTGCATTTCGGGCCCTTGGGGCTGTGGTCGCCGGACCATTCCACCGTTCACGCCATGCCGATCTATGCCTACAAGTGCGAGTCCTGCGGCCATGCCAAGGACGTCCTGCAGAAAATCTCCGACGCGCCTCTGACGGATTGCCCCGCCTGTGGTGCCTCCACGTTCAACAAGCAGCTGACCGCCGCTGGCTTCCAGCTCAAAGGTTCGGGCTGGTACGCGACCGACTTCAAGGGCAGCACAGGTGGTTCGGCTGCCACGGCCGCCGGATCGGCCACCGCTTCCTCGACCGAGTCCAAACCGGCCGAAGCCGCCAGTGCCGCGCCGGCCACCCCCTGTGGCGGCTCCTGCGCCTGCCACTGAGCGAACCGGAAAGACCTTCCCTGTGGCCAACCTGCGCAAGTGGCTGTTCTCGGGCCTGCTGGTCCTGGTGCCCCTGGTCATCACCCTCTGGGTGCTGGACTGGGTCGTCACCACGCTGGACCAGACCCTGCGCATCCTGCCTGGCGCCTGGCAGCCGGACCAGCTGTTCGGCTTCCACGTGCCCGGCCTTGGCGTGATCTTTGCGCTGGTGGTGGTGCTCTCCATCGGTGCCCTGGCGTCCAACATCATCGGCCACCGGCTGGTGAACTGGTGGCACGCGCTGCTGCACCGCATTCCGGTGGTGCGGTCCATCTACTCGGGGGTCAAGCAGGTCTCCGACACGCTGTTTTCAGAAAAGGGCAACGCCTTCCGCAAGGCACTGCTGGTGCAGTGGCCGCACGAGGGCATGTGGACCATCGCCTTCCTGACCGGTACGCCGCAGGGCGAGGTGCTGCAGCAGCTGCGCGCCAAACCGGGCAGTGCCCCTGACGACGACTTTGTCAGCATCTACGTGCCTACCACCCCCAACCCCACGGGCGGCTACTTCGTCATGGTGCGCGCGCGCGACTGCGTGGAGCTGCAGATGTCGGTGGACGAAGCCCTGACCTACATCGTCTCCATGGGTGTGATCGTGCCCGGTGGACCCAAGAACCCCAACCTCAAGGCGACCGCTCCCGCGACCGCCTGACACCCGTGGCTGCAGCCTTGCAGCCCGCCTGCTGAAAGAAGAACCGATATGGCCATGCGTTCCCACTATTGCGGTCTGGTGACCGAAGCCCTGCTGGGGCAAACCGTGCAACTCTGCGGCTGGGTCAACCGCCGCCGCGACCATGGCGGCGTGATCTTCATCGACCTGCGCGACCGCGAAGGCTATGTGCAGGTGGTCTGCGATCCGGACCGTCCCGAGATGTTCAAGACCGCCGAGGACGTGCGCAACGAGTTCTGCGTGCAGGTCACCGGCGTGGTGCGCGCCCGCCCCGCCGGCACCACCAACGACAAGCTCAAAAGCGGCCAGATCGAAGTGCTGTGTCACGAGCTCAAGGTGCTCAACGCCTCGGTCACGCCGCCGTTCCAGCTGGACGATGACAACCTGAGCGAAACCACGCGCCTGACGCACCGCGTGCTCGACCTGCGCCGCCCCTACATGCAGAACAACCTGATGCTGCGCTACCGCGTGGCCATGGAAGTGCGCAAGTTCCTGGACGCCAATGGTTTCGTCGACATCGAAACCCCGATGCTGACCAAGAGCACGCCCGAAGGCGCGCGCGACTACCTGGTGCCCAGCCGCGTGCACGACGGCCACTTCTTCGCGCTGCCGCAGTCGCCCCAGCTGTTCAAGCAGCTGCTGATGGTCGCGGGCTTCGACCGCTATTACCAGATCACCAAGTGCTTCCGTGACGAAGACCTGCGCGCCGACCGCCAGCCCGAGTTCACCCAGATCGATATCGAGACCTCGTTCCTGACCGAGCAGGACATCCGTGACATGTTCCAGGGCATGATCAAGACGGTGTTCCAGAACACCCTGGGTGTGGACCTGGGCGAGTTCCCGGTGATGGCCTACAGCGAAGCCATGCACCGCTACGGCTCGGACAAGCCCGACCTGCGCGTGAAGATGGAGTTCACCGAGCTGACCGACGTGATGGCCGATGTGGACTTCAAGGTCTTCAGCGCGCCCGCTACCATGAAGAACGGCCGCGTGGTTGCCCTGTGCGTGCGCGGCGGCGCCGAGATGAGCCGCAGCGAGATCGACGCCTACACCGAGTTCGTGAAGATCTACGGCGCCAAGGGCCTGGCCTGGATCAAGGTCAACGAAGCGGCCAAGGGCAAGGACGGCCTGCAGTCGCCCATCGTCAAGAACCTGCACGACAAGGCGATTGCCGAGATCCTCTCGCGCACCGGCGCGCAGGACGGCGACATCATCTTCTTCGGCGCCGACAAGGCCAAGGTCGTCAACGACGCCATCGGCGCGCTGCGCCTGAAGATCGGCCACAGCGAACTGGGCAAGAAGAACGGCCTGTTCGAGGACCGCTGGGCGCCGATGTGGGTGGTGGACTTCCCGATGTTCGAACACGATGAGGAAGAAGACCGCTGGACGGCCGTGCACCACCCCTTCACGGCACCCAAGGACGGCCACGAGGACTGGATGGTCACCGCGCCCGAGAAGTGCATCGCCAAAGGCTACGACATGGTGCTCAATGGCTGGGAAATCGGTGGCGGTTCGGTCCGTATCCACCGCGCCGATGTGCAGCAGAAGGTGTTCGACGCACTGAAGATCACGCCTGAGGAAGCCCAGCTCAAGTTCGGCTTCCTGCTGGATGCGCTGCAGTACGGTGCGCCCCCGCATGGCGGCCTGGCCTTCGGTCTGGACCGCATCGTCACGCTGATGACCGGCGCCGAGTCGATCCGCGACGTGATCGCCTTCCCCAAGACGCAGCGCGCCCAGTGTCTGCTGACCCAGGCGCCCAGCCCGGTGGACGAGAAGCAGCTGCGCGAGCTGCACATCCGCCTGCGCAACCCGGACGCGGTCAAGCCGGCCTGAAACTAGGCTTCGGCTAGGATGAAAGGGCGCCTGCGGGCGCCTTTTTTGCGCCATTGACCGAACCGCTGTGCCGTCCTCTCCTCCCTACAAGATCCCCGAGTCGGTGCTGGTGGTGATCCACACCCCGGCGCTGGAGGTGCTGCTGATCGAGCGGGCCGAGTCGCCGGGTTTCTGGCAATCGGTGACCGGCTCCAAGGACGCGTGGGACGAGCCGTTTGAAGCCACGGCCGCGCGGGAGGTGGCCGAAGAAACCGGGCTGGATGTGTCCGCGCCAGGTCACCGGCTCAGCGATTGGGGCCTGCAGAACATCTACGAGATCTATCCGCAGTGGCGCCATCGGTACGCGCCCGGGGTGGTCCTGAACACCGAGCGCGTGTTCGGCCTGTGCGTGCCCGGGACGCGGCCGGTGGTGCTGAACCCGCGGGAACACCGGGCGCAGGTCTGGTTGCCCCGGCTGGCGGCGGCGGACCGGTGCTACTCGTTCTCCAATGCAGAGGCCATCTTGCAGCTGCCGCGCATTTTCCGAGCACAAAAATAGGCTCGTTGCAACTTTCGGCTGGGCCGGCCCTTGTGTTCTTTTTGTCATAGGTGGGGGACCATCTGTGCATCATTACCGTGCAGGAAATTACGGAAATGTGAACCAAAAGGGCTATGCGCGGGCTGGCGCATCATCAATTTTGATAACCTCGGCTGGTACATCGTAAGTAACAAATTAGGCCCTTTGTAGCGCCTTGTTACAACAAGAACACCAGCATGAACAAGTCATACAAGTCGATCTGGAACGAATCCCTCGGAACCTACGTGGCCGCATCAGAGGCCGCCACGTCCGGTGGTCGCAAGGTGTCGTCGGGACGCAAGGCGCGCAGGGCGCCGGAGCGGGCCCTGTCGAGCCAGATCGTCCTGGAGCAGCGCATCGTTTTTGATGCGGCTTTGCCGGCCACGGTGCTCGACGTTGCGACCGACACCGGCTCTGCGGACAGCGCGGCGGAACAGACATCCGATGAGCCCGGGGCCGACCAGCCGGTGGTCGCTCCGGCAACCTCCACGACTGCCACGGTGTCCGATGAAACGCCTGCGGCCGAAGAGGTGGCGGCCGACACCGACACCGACGCCGACGCCGACACCAGTGCCGATGCAGATGCCGATGCGGACGCCGACACTGAACTGGCTGGCTCGGACGAGACGGCCCCAGCGGACGCGGAGGCGCCAGAGGCCACTGGTACGGACACCACGGCCGATGAGACCGCCGACACCACGGCCTCGGACGATCTGGCGACCGACGAAGCTGCCGTCGCCGACACCGACGAGCGCGTCGAGATCATCTTCGTGGACGCGGTGGCCGCCGACGTGGTCGGGCAGCTGGACTGGCACCCGGGCGAGGTCTACGTGCTGGACGCGGACCGCGACGGCCTTGAGCAGATGGCCGAAATCCTGAATGGCCGCACCGGCATTGACGCGATCCACATCATCAGCCACGGCACACCGGGCCGTCTGGAGCTGGGCAACACCGCCCTGGACACCACCTCGATCACGGGGATGCACGCCGACGAGCTGGCCGTCATCCGCGCGTCACTCGCCGAAGAGGCGGACATCCTTCTGTACGGGTGCGATGTGTCGTCGTCTGCCGACGGGGTGGCCTTCGTCGAAGCCCTGGCCGATGCAACGGGCGCCGATGTGGCGGCTTCCAGCGACGACACCGGCGCCGAGGCCCTTGGTGGCAACTGGGTGCTTGAAACCCAGGTGGGCGACTCGATCGAGACCACGGTGATCTCGGCCACCGAATGGGCCGGCGTGCTGACCACGGCGGTCAACGTGGGCGCAGGCGCCGTGCTCGGCACCATCGGGAAAGACATCTACAGCATCGACCTCACCACTGGCAGGGCCACGTTGCTGACCACGGTGCCTGCCACCGTCGGCGGCATTTCGACGGGCTCGCTGCAGAACTCCCTGGCGGTAAACCACACCGCCGGACTGATCTACTACGTGTCCAACGACACGGTCAACTCCAACCGTGCGCTGTTTGCCTACGACTACATCAACAACGTCCACATCCTGGTCGATGCCGATCTGACCAGCAACGGCGGGGCCGGCAACATCACCGTCGGCAACACGGGTGTTGGCAGCGGCGGTGCCGTGTACGCCAATGGCGCGCTGTACTTTGGTGTGGAGAACAACTCGGGCGGGGACGGTGGCGGCACCGTCAGCGATGACGCCATCTACCGGATCGTGATGGCTGCTGACGGCCGGTCGGTCAACACCGCTGCGGGGTCGGTGACGCTCCTGGTGAGCAACATCACCGGCAACGACTGGGGTGATCTGGGGTATCACGCCGGGTCCAACGCCTTGCTCAGTTCCGATGGTGACTCGCTCACGCGTTACGCCTTGAACGCCGGTGGCACCGCGGTCACCGCCACCTCGACGCTCACCAACGGAGGCGTGGGGTCCGGGGTTCAGCTGGCGGAGAGCCAGACCGGGAACAACTACCGCATGGGGACGCAGATCCAGCAGATCAACGCGACCACGGGCGCGGTGATCGGCACTGCCATCAACATCACCACCAACGGCACCACATCGCTGGGCTCGCTGAACGACGCCGCCAGCTGGACGCCGCCCACGGCACAGATCGGCGACCGGGTCTTCACCGACGTCGACGGCAACGGCAGCTTCGACGGCGCCGACACCGGCATTGCCGGTGTGACCGTGCGTCTGGTGGACGATGTGAACAACAACGGCGTGGTGGATGCCGGCGAGCGGGTGCTGGCCACCGACACCACCGATGCGAACGGCAACTACCTGTTCACCGGCGCGCTGCCTGGCAGCTACATCGTGCAGGTGACCGACACCGGCAACGTGCTGGGTGCCGGTCGCACCTACACCACGGCCGGTGGCAACACCAATGCCACTGCAGACGTCAACCAGATCGGTTCCACCAACCTGGCGATCGACTTCGGCCTGAACAACCGCCCGCCGGTCAACGTGGTGCCGGGTGCACAGACCGTGGCCGAGGACGGCACGCTGACCATCACCGGTGTGTCGACCAGCGACCCGGACGGCAACCTGGCCACCACCCAGCTCAGCGTGACCAACGGCGTGCTGAACGTGAGCCTGGCGGGGGGGGCCACCATTTCTGCGGGCGCCAACGGCAGCAGCACCCTGACCCTGTCGGGCACCTCGGCCCAGATCAACGCGGCGCTGGCTTCCATTGGCTACCAGCCCACGGCCAACTACTTCGGTCCGGCGGTGCTGACCGTCCGGTCGACCGACGTGGGCGGGCTCTCTGACAGCGACATGGTCAACATCACGGTGAGCGCCGTGAACGACCCGCCGGTCGACGGCAACGAGACGAACACGGTCACCGAAGACACCACGCTGACGGTGGCCAACGGCGCCGTGGGCGATCTGCTGAACAACACCATCGACGTCGACGGCGGCACGGCCACCATCACCGGCTTCACCGTGCCCGGCGTCGGTGCGGGTGTGGTGGGCGCGCCCCTGGTGATTCCCCGCGTGGGCTCGATCACCATCAACAGCAACGGCAGCTACAGCTTCACGCCGCAACCCAATTTCGCGGGAGTCGTTCCGGTCATCACCTACACCGTCTCCGATGGAGCTGGCGGCACCGATACCTCCACGCTGACGCTCACGATGACGCCGGTCAACGATCTGCCGGTGGACGGCGACGAGACCAATACGGTCACGGAAGACACGACGCTGACGGTGACCGACGGCGCCACGGGCGACCTGTTGAACAACGCCAGCGATGTGGATGGCAATCCGCTCT
>NZ_BCTF01000008.1 GCF_001571145.1 Hydrogenophaga flava NBRC 102514 | reverse complement strand
CATCTACCTTGGTCGTATAGCGATAGATCAACCTTTTTGCTGTGGAGAAAAAGTAATTTGAAACCGTATCAAATTGAATCTCGCTAGCTTTCAGAGCGATCTTGATATCCCTGATGATGGAGTTCGAGAGTCGGTCTGCGGAGGAGATTCGTGTTGGTCTGAATACCTTTTTTGACTTTCCTGAAACGGGCTCTTCTACGCCCTCAGAGGAAATGGACTTTTCAAAGTACTCTTCCAAAATCCTCGCAACTTGCGGCCTCGCCATTGTTTCCGGAGACGAAAATGGACGACGAAGAATCTCGGACTTTGACTCGTTTAAACTTAAACGGTAAGGCTTCAAGCATTCTGAGACTGTCAGCTGAATTCGCTGGAGAACCTCTGTGCTCCGGGCGTATACAAAATAGTCATCTACATATCTCCTGATATCGTAGTCGGCGCCTGCTCTTAGTGGATTTTTCGAAGTGCTAAGTGTCTCTTCGATATCTAAATCGATCTGCTGGAGAATTATTTCAGCAAATATTCTTGAGACTTCCGGGCCGACCAATATTCCTGCTGTCTCATCATAGTTCGCTCGCTGCATCAACCTGTCGAACTTTGCCTCAAATGTCTTTGAGACGCTATTTCTGTTGTCTTTAGCATGTTCTTTGCTCTTGACGGCCCATTCGATGGTGTGTGTATATATCCTGCCAAAGCACTGGGATATATCCAGTCGCAAAAGATGCTCATATTTTCTTTCGAGCCTGTGAAACTCTGACGAGTCGACGAACCTATGAAGGAGGCTGTATGGGCGGTAGGCAAAATATGACGATGCGTTTCTTGCTAAGTGGTCGAAACCTGAAGTAGCTTGTTCCACACCAGAGCTTTTGCTGGCTGACTCTTTTGCAATTCTTGATCGCTCAACAAAATAGGTTGCCACAACAGCCGGAGCACGGAGTGTCCAGTTGCTCTTCTTGCATTGCGCAAGAATCATGCTGCTGTAGCTCTGATAGAAGTTTGCAACTTCTATCTGCATCGAAGGATGCATGATTGAAAGAGTCCTGTACTCCGATGGACTCTTTCTAATTTTGAACGAGTATGGGATGGTGAAACTACTCGTCGACAGCAAATCTAATTCGGGGTGAACTTCGTTTTTGAAGGCATCTTGCGAGTTGGTCTTCAAGAAATCATACAGCCCCTCGTTGGAGAATGGGAGCGGAACTTCATACGGAAGTGTTTCGGTCAGCAATGATCTTAGATTGTCCGATTTGCGTATCTTGATCATATTTTTACGCATGTTGCCAAACCTCCTTTACTTCTCCTAATGTCTTATTCGTGAAGTGCCTATATACCTGATTCCGGTGGCCTGCTAGGAGAGAGTGTGAGGCGAGATCTTTTCGCTGCTTATTTGTTAGTAGTGGTCCCAACCGCTTTCCAAAGCTGCCTTTTTTTGCGTATATCAATTTCTGCAAATACTGATCGATTTCCTGGAATACCGCTTCGGCGGACTGTGGGTCCATGTACTTATGGTTGTAGTGAATCCCAGAGTACAGTTTTCCGCTCTGCTTTGTTCCTCCGACATTAAAGTTGCTGCTGATGAATTGAATTCGATTTTTGAGTGCGCAAAAGTTTTGATCAACCGAGAATCGAAGAAATGAAAGTGCTATTCGGGTTTTGATTTTTTCAATTTTCTTTTTTGGAATCGATATTCTGATCGGGGCTGACTTCGAAAGGGCTGGAAATATTTCGTAGCCAAGGTAGCTAATAGACTGGTTGGGCGAGCCTGCAGCTAGGTAGCCGTCTTTGTTGATGAATATGTGGCTGCTCTTCTTGAGGTTGAGTGACAGTCCTTTGGGAAGCGCTGCTTCGACTTCCGCCTCTAGTTGTGCAGCCGGCTTGTGACAGAAAAATAGCATATCGTCGACGTACCTTGAGTAGAAATATGAGTAGCTTATGCGTCGACAAAACCGTTCTAGATTGGATAGATAGTATTCTGCAAGGATTGGGCTGACCGATAGACCTCGCGGTATGCCCGGAAGATTCTTGAGTTGAGGTGACTTTAACAGTATCTGAATGAAGTCTTTCGTGCGGGAGTCGAGGGACTGTTCAAGCTTTATCTTTTGAATTAAATCATCTTTTGAGATTGATTCGAAAAATAGCTCAATATCAAGTTTATGAATTGTGCAGTCTCTTGCTTCACGAACAAGTTGAATGGCAGTCGGTATGAGTTCGGCTCGATCGGAGGGCTTAATGTTTAGCGCCCGTTTGATGTTGTCTGCAACCTTGCGCAAAATGAACTCATCATTTGCGCTGTTGGTGGTGTAAGCATTGAAGCCATTTCTGGTTACGAGTGTGAATGCCGAGAAATGGAACGAGCTTGAAGCGGCAGCAGCTTCTACCTCCTGCAGTTTTGTTCGGATCTCAGATCTGCTTTTTCCAAGACTGAAATTTTGAACATCGCCTTTGCGGAGAAGTCGCCAGAAGGATTTCTCAGAGTAGCTTGGATCCATGTTCCTCCGTCTTCAAGCAATTTAGTTGTAAGGCGTTGCTGATCTATCGTGAATGGTCACGATTGCTTTTGTACCTCAACACTCTACTCCGGGGTATCGCTGCCTTGCTGCACAGCTTCCGAGCGGGAGCTTTGCTTGTTGCGAGCGCAGACACTTCTGCGTTTTGTCGGAACTTCGACTCAATATGGCTTTTGTTTGGTTGCCTGTCCCCTTTCCTACACACGACAAACCTCACAAACCGTTGATCTGAAACGGTTTTTTCCGTGGCACGGATTTCGCTGAAGGCTCCCGGCGCGGCCATGGTCGGTCGCAGGAAGGGTCTTCATGTCGACAAGCACCGCTGCGGGTTCCATGCCCGCCAAGACGTACCTGTCCATCGGCTCGATCAAGCCGCTGGGCGCCAGGCTCGATGTGCCGGACGCGGGTGGCGGCTGTGGCACCACCGGTGGCGAGGGCAAGGCCAGTTGTGGCTCGTCGGGTGGCCCCGACGACATGCCGGCCGAGATCTGGGACAAGGTCAAGAACCACCCCTGCTACTCCGAAGAGGCGCACCACCACTACGCCCGCATGCACGTGGCTGTGGCGCCGGCCTGCAACATCCAGTGCAACTACTGCAACCGCAAGTACGACTGCTCCAACGAAAGCCGCCCAGGCGTGGTGAGCCAGAAGCTCACGCCCGAGCAGGCCGTCAAGAAGGTGGTCGCGGTCGCGAGCGAGATTCCGCAGATGACGGTGCTCGGCGTCGCCGGCCCCGGCGATTCGCTGGCCAACCCGGCCAAGACCTTCGACACCTTCCGCATGCTCCAGGAGCAGGCGCCCGACATCAAGCTCTGCATCTCGACCAACGGCCTGGCGCTGCCGGACCACGTGGACGAGATCTGCAAATACAACGTGGACCACGTGACGATCACCATCAACATGGTGGACCCGGCCGTGGGCGAGAAGATCTACCCCTGGATCTTCTGGAACCACAAGCGCGTGACCGGCTACGAGGCCGCGAAGATCCTGCACGAGCGCCAGATGCTGGGGCTGGAGATGCTGACCGCGCGCGGCGTGCTCACCAAGATCAACTCGGTGCTGATCCCCGGCATCAACGACGAGCACCTGATCGAGGTGAACCGCGAGGTAAAGAAGCGCGGCGCCTTCCTGCACAACATCATGCCGCTCATCAGCGAAGCGGAACACGGCACGGTGTTCGGCCTGACCGGCCAGCGCGGCCCCACCGCGCAGGAGCTGAAGGTGGTGCAGGACGCCTGCATGGGCGGCGCGAACCTGATGCGCCACTGCCGCCAGTGCCGCGCCGACGCGGTGGGCCTGCTGGGCGAAGACCGCTCGGAAGAGTTCACGCTCGACAAGATCGAAGAGATGGAGGTCGTGTACGACCTCGACAAACGCCGCAGCTACCAGGAGAAGGTGGAGGCCGAGCGCCAGGCGCAGCACGCCGCCAAGCAGGACGCGCTGGCCGCCAGCGCCGCGATCGATGTCGACCAGCACATGAAGGTGCTGGTGGCGGTCGCCACCAAGGGCGGCGGTCGGGTCAACGAGCACTTCGGCCACGTCACCGAGTTCCAGATCTTTGAAGTCAGCGCCGCCGAGGCCCTGTTCGTTGGCCACCGCCGTGTGGACCTGTACTGCCAGGGCGGCCATGGCGACGACGAGCAGCTGCCCAGCGTGGTCAAGGCGATCAACGACTGCCATGCGGTGCTGGTCGCCAAGATCGGCGCCTGCCCGCGCGACGAACTCAGCGCTGCCGGCATCGAGCCGGTGGAGCAGTACAGCGGCGAGTTCATCGAGAAGGCCGCGCTGGACTGGTTCAGCGGCTACCGCCAGCGCATTGCGGCCGGCGAGATCACCCACCAGGACCGCGGCGACGCGCAGATCCGCCAGGGCGCCTTCACCGGCCTGGCCGCGGCGGCCTGAGCCGCGTTGTCAACGAACCCCGAGTTTCCCCACGACCCCCTGATCCCCTGAAGGAGAACCACCATGGCCTACAAGATCATCGCCTCCACCTGCACCGGCTGCTCCGCCTGTGAGCCCGAGTGCCCGAACGTCGCCATCCGCGAAAAGGGCGGCACCTACATCATCGACCCGGCCAAGTGCACCGAGTGCGAAGGCCACTTCGACGAGGCGCAGTGCGTGGCGGTCTGCCCGGTCGACGGCTGCATCGTGAAGGTCTGAACATGGCCGCCAACTTCACCCTGACCCCGGCCGCGCAGAAATTCATCGGCCGCATCGTGCGTTTCTCGGGCCTGCCCGCGGGCGCCGGGTTGAGCCTGCAGGTCAGCCCGGGCGGCTGCTCGGGCTACAGCTCCGAGTTCGCCGCCGCGGCCGCGCCCAAGGAAGGCGAACAGGCCTTCGAGGTCTCGGGCCTGAAGCTGTTCCTGGCGGCCGAAAGCCGGTTGCTGCTGGACGGCGTGACGATCGACTTCACCGAGACCGCCACTTCGTCGGGCCTGAGCTTCATCAACCCGAACCAGGCCGCCTGCGGCTGCAGCAGCGCCGAGAACGCCGCGCCCCCCGGGGTGGCCACCATCTCGGTCGGCTCCATCGGTCGTGGTGGCCGTCCGGCCACGCTCGCTTCCTGACGCGCCCACGCCATCGGGAGCCGCCGTGAACACCGACACCGACCGGGACTTCGAAGCCGCCGCGGCGGCCTTCGCGGCCACGGTCATCGGCGGCCACCTGGTCCCCGACGTGGAGGCGCTGATCGCGCAGGCCGGCGCGCTGCGCGACCAGCCCGACCAGGCCCTGCCGCTGCTCGAACGCGCCCGCGCGCTGGCGCCGAAACACCCGGTGCCACTGATCGCGATCTACCGCTTCCACTTCTACGGCCATGCGCTGGCACAGGCGAGGGCGGCGGGCGAAGACGCGCTGGCGATTGCGCGCGCGGCGCTCGGCCCCGACTTCGGCGATATGGCGCCAGACGACGACACCACACGCGGCGACGCGGCGGTGCGCTTCTACCTGTTCACGCTCAAGGGCCTGGCGTATCTGAATCTGCGCCTGGGCGATCTGGACGAGGCGCGGCTGATGCTCGGCGAGCTGCGCCGCCTCGACCCGAAAGACCACCTGGGCGGTGGCCTGCTCTCGCACGTGCTGGCGCGGCACGAGGCCGGCCACACCACCTCGCTGGTCGACGGACCGGTGGACTACCCTGTGCGCGGCTGGGCGCCGCTGGGGAAATAGCATGGCCGCCGTCGCTGCGCTCCTGGCCGCACCGCAACGCCTGATGGCGCGCGCGCCCGAAGGCGACATCCCGCCGATGGACTGGCAGGGTGGGGCGGTGAACTGCGAGGCCTGCGCCTACATCGACCTGCGCGCCAGCGACGGCGGCCGTGGTTGCGAGCCGGGCCACGCCTGCATGCAGGACGCCTACGCGCGCCGAATCGACCGCTTTTTCCGCTGGCACCCGGAGCTGGCCGACCAGCAGCTCGAACACCCGTACTTCGAGGTGCGCGCCATCGCCGTGCGCCACGCCAGCGTGTTCCGCCTGGGCGGGCTGATGAACGACCCCGACGAGACGGTGCGGCTGCAGGTGGCGGCGCGGCTCTCGCCCGCGCAGCTGGAGCGGCTGATGCACGACCCGCACCGCGAGGTGCGCCTGCGCGTGGCGCAGCGCATCGACCCGGCGCGGCTGGCGGCGATGCGACAAGACGCGGACTACGGCGTGCGCGAGATCGTCGCGCAGCGGCTGCCGCTGGCCCTGCTGACGACGCTGGCCTACGACCCGGAGCGCTCGGTGCGCGAAATCGTGGCGCGCCGGCTGCAGATGCCGGCGCTCTTCATCCTCGCGAACGACCCCGAGCCGGAGGTGCGGCGTGCGGTGGCGGAGAGCCTGCCCGAGGCGCTGCTGGGCCGCATGGTGGACGACCGCGACTGGCGTGTGCGCTGGGAGGTGGCGCGGCGCGCGGTGCCGGCCGTGCTGGTGGCCATGCGGGACGACCCGGACAGCGAAGTCCGGCAGATGGTGCGCAGCCGGCTGGCGGTGCCGAAGGAGGATCACCATGGTTGACATCGTGCGCGACGACGACGTGATCGAGGTGGCCGAACCACCGCGTTTTGCTTTCGGCGAACGCGTGATCGCGCGTTCGGTGATCCGCAACGACGGCACCTACAACGGCAAGGACATCGGCGAGGTGCTGGTGAACAAGGGCGACATCGGCTACGTCGTGAGCATCAACACCTTCCTGCAGCAGTTCTACATCTACGCGGTGGATTTCATCGAGACCGGCCACCGCGTGGGCATGCGCGCCAAGGAGCTGTGCACGCTCGACCACCTGCCCGACGAGGTGCTGGCGCAGCTGGGCGAAAAGGCCACCGTGCTGGCCAGCCTCGGTTCCGGAAAACCCCTTGCCAACCCCCAGGACACAGGAGCCACGCCATGAACACCACCACGCCGATGGACCCCGCCGCCTTTGTGGAGCCGCGCACGCCCGTCTACGCCTGGGGCCAGCGCGTGGTGGCGCTGGACGACCTGGTCAACGACGGCAGCCACCCCGAGCGCGAGCCCAAGGCGCTGCTGGCCGCCCGCGGCGACGTGGGCGAGGTGGTGAACATTGGCCACGCGACCGAGGTGAACGAGCCGGTGTACCTGGTGGACTTCGGGGGCTGCGTGGTGGGCTGTCTCGAAATTGAACTGGCACCGGTTCCAGCAGGTTGGATCGCCGACGTGGAGGCGGCGGCGGGATGAACGCCGCGGCCCGCACGGCCCCGCCCGATCCGACGGCCGCCCAGGTCGTCGGCTTCATGCGCCCCTTCATCGAGCGGGCGCTGAAGGACCGGGTGCGCTACCGCTATGTGCAGCCGGTGGTGCTGCACGAGGGCGAGGGCTTCCGAATCGAGGCGCCGTGCTGCTCGCGCAACGTGAACCGCGAGGGTGAGGTGATCGACATCGCCCTGCTGACGCCGTCCCCTGACGGGCGCTGGCGCTTGCAGGCGCGCAACCACGCGGCGGGTGTGTGGGAAGCCCACGCCGAGGGCCTTTCGCTGGGCGAGGCGCTGGACACGCTGTGCGTCGACGCCGAACGGAGGTTCTGGCCATGATCTACCTCGACCACCACGCGACCACGCCGCCATCGCAGGCCGTGATCGACGCCATGGCGGCGGTGATGGCGGGCAGCTGGGCCAACGCCTCGTCCAAACACGGGCCGGGGCAGGCGGCGGGCCGGGTGCTGGCGGGGGCGCGTTCGGTGGTGGCGCAGGCGCTGGGCTGCAAGCCCGCCGAAGTGATCTTCACCAGCGGTGCCACCGAGGCCAACCACCTGGCGGTGCGCGGCCTGCTGGCGGCGGCGCCCGAGGGCCGGCGGCGCGTGGTGTTCAGCGCGGTGGAGCACGCGGGCCACCTGAAGCTGGCGCGCGAGTTGATGGACGCGGGTGTGCCAGTGGACTTTCTGCCTGTGCAGCGGGACGGCACGCTGGATATCGACGCCGCCACGCGACTGATCGGCGCCGACGTGGCGGTGGTTTCGCTGATGGCGGCCAACAACGAGACCGGGGCGGTCATGCCGGTGGCCGAGGTGGCGGCGCTCGCCGCAGCCACCGGGGCGAGGCTGCACGTGGACGCGACGCAGTGGATTGGCAAACGGCCCTTCACCTTTGCCGAATGGGGCGCCGACGCGGTGAGCTTCTCGGCCCACAAGTTCAATGGCCCCAAGGGCGTGGGCGGGTTGCTGCTGCGCCAGGGCGTGGTGATCCGCCCGACCATGCCGGGTTCGCAGGAGCGCGGCCGGCGCGGCGGCACCGAGAACCTGCCGGCCATCGTGGGCCTGGCCACGGCGCTGGAAGCGCTGGGCGACCTGAACGCCGAAACCGCGCGCCAGGCCGCGCTGCGCGACCGGCTGGAAGCCGCGCTGGTGGCCGAACTGCCGCGTGTGCAGATCTGGTCGCGCGGCGTGCCGCGCCTGCCGGGCGTGAGCTTGCTTCGCGTGGGCCGCTGGGAGGCCGATGTGCTGCTGGGCCGACTGGAGCGCCTGGGCTTCGCCGCCTCGTCGGGCGCGGCCTGTTCGTCATCGGGCAGCGCGCCCTCGCACGTGCTGACCGCGATGGGTGTGCCCGAAGACGAGGCGCTGTGCGCGGTGCGCCTCTCGCTGGGCCGCACCACGACCGACGCCGACGTGGATGCCTTGATCGCCGCGCTGCCGACCCTGCGCTCTCTCTTGCCTGCGGCCGAGGCCGTGGCCGCCTGACCCTTTCCTGCATTCCCGAACACACCCAACTGGAGCCGACGATGAAAGTGATGATCCGCAAAGACAGCAAGGGCGTGCTCAGCGCCTATGTGCCCAAGAAGGATCTGGAGGAACCCATCGTCTCGATGGTCAACCCCGGCATGTGGGGCGGCCTGGTGACCCTGGCCAACGGCTGGCAGCTGGACCTGCCGGCGATGGCGGCCGACACGCCGCTGCCGATCACGGTCGAGGCTCGCAAGCTGGCCACGAACGAAGAAGACTGATCTTTCCAAGGAGCAACACCATGGGCCTGTCTGGCGAACAACTGGATTCCGCGCGCGAGGTGGTGGGCTATGCGCCGACCATCCGCGACGCCGCCACCATCCTGCGCGGCCGCTACCCCGGCGTGCGCGCCATCGTGGTGGACGAGATGGACATGCGCGACGAGACCCCGGCGCTGCGTCTGGGCCACCGCAACGTCTACCTCGCCGCCACCGACGGCCACTGCTGGCACGTGACGCAGAGCGCCGACGAGGCGTCTGCCCTCATCCTCACCCAACACTGACCGGGGCCGCCATGGACATCGAGACCATTGCGCTGTGTGAGTCCTCCATCAGCGGGCAGGGTGTGTCGCTGGTCGAGGCGGTGCTCGAATCGGGCCGCTGGGGCGACGGGCCGATGCTCGAATCCTTCGAGCAGGCCTTTGCGCAGTGGGTCGGCCGCCGGCACGCGGTGGCGGTGGGCAGCGGCACGCTGGGCACCTGGATCACCCTGCGGGCGATGGGCATCGGCCCGGGCGACGAGGTGGTCTGCGCCTCGCACACCTGGCACCAGGTGGCGCAGGCGATCACGCTGGCGGGCGCGACGCCGGTGTTCGCCGACATCAACTACTGGAGCGGCTGCCTGAGCCCCGAGAAAGCGGCGCTCAAGATCACGCCCGCCACCAAGGCCATCCTCGCCGGCAACACCAACGGCCACCCGGCCGCCTGGAAGCCGCTGCGCGAACTGGCGGACGCGCACGGCCTCAAGCTGATCGAAGACAGCACCGAAGCGCTGGGCTCGCGCTACCTGGGCCGCAACGTCGGCAGCTTCGGCGACGTGTCGGTGTTCGACTTCTCCATGCCCTCGGCCCTGTGCACGGGGGAGGGCGGCATGCTGCTGACCGACGACGAGGCGCTGGCCATCGAGCTGCGCTACCTGCGCCAGCGCCGCCTGTCCGACCGCGCCTCGGTCTCCATCGGTTCGCGCGTGCCGCTGCAGGCCGGCATGAGCGAGCTGACCGCCGCGCTGGGCCTGGCGCAACTGAGCGACCTCGACGAGCGGCTGCTGCAGCGCAAACGGGTCGAGGCCTGGTACCACGCCGAGATGCAGAGCTTCGAAGGCGTCAAGCCGCCCTACCTGGCCGAGGACGTGGACGAGGTGCACTGGATGCTGTACGTGGTGCACCTGGGCCACCGGTTCACCGCCAGCGCGCGCGCCCAGATGATCGACGACATGAAGTCCTGTGGCGTCGAGACCGCGGCCTACAGCCACCCGTTGCACCAGCAGTTCTTCTACATGAACGCGGCCGGCGCGGTGGGTCAGCGGCGCGGCGCACTGCCCGACACCGACCGCATCGGCGCACGAGCGCTGGCGCTGCCCCTGCACGCCGGCCTGGACGCCGACCAGGTCAAGTACATCGTCAAGACGCTCAAGGACACCGCCACGAATGTGGGCGCTGGCGCAGCCATTTACCTCTGAAGGAGCACCTCCATGTCCGACCCCACCGATGGCCTGATCGCCGACATCGCCCGCCAGCTCGACGCCGGCCGCGTCATCCCCTACCTGGGCTCCGGCATGCTGTCGCTGTGCGACGACGTGGCCGTGCCCGCGACGCCAGGCGCCCTGGTGGCGGTGATGACCGCCAAGGTCAGCGTGCCGCACAAGATCCGCGCCAAGCTCACGCAGGCCGCGCAGTTCATCGAGAACTTCAAGCACCGCAAGTCGGTGGTGATGATCATGGACGAGGCCTATGCCAGCGTGCCCACGCCGTCGCCGCTGCACCGTGCGCTGGCCGCCAGCGGCGCCACGCTGTGGGTGGACACCTGGTACGACGACACCATGCTCGCCGCGCTCAAGGCCGCGCGGCCGCAGGGCGGCTGGCACCAGCTGCAGGGCCTGTCGCAGTCCGAACATTTCGGACAGTGGACGGCCGACTACGACGCCGAAGGCCATGTGGCCGACATGCCGGCCAACGACGCGACGCCGCTGCTCTACCGCCCCATCGGAGGCCGCAGCCCGGCCAGCAACTACCTCGTCTCCGACAGCGACTACGTCGAGGTGCTGACCGAGATCGACATCCAGACCCCCATTCCCGCGGTGGTGCAGGAGCGGCGCAAGGGCAGGGGCTTCCTGTTCCTGGGCTGCCGCTTCGACGACCAGCTCACCCGCAGCTTCGCGCGCCAGATCATGAAGCGCTCCAGCGACGCCCACTGGGCCGTGCTGCCCGACGAACCCACGCGCATGGAGGCGCGCTTCCTCGAAGAGCAGGGCATCACCCGCATTCCCATGTCGCTGGCCGACTTCGCGGCCCAGCTCACCGACGCGCTGCAGACCGAGGCCGCCTGAGATTTGCTCCATCCCTTTGTTGTCCCACGAACCTCAGAGAAAACCATGACCACACTGACCGTTCTCCCCTCTGGCAAGACCTACGACGTCGCCGCCGGCACGACCATCATGAAAGCCCTGCTCGCCGCGGGCGAGAGCATCGCCCAGAAGTGCGGCGGCAACGCCAGTTGCGGCTCCTGCCACATCTTTGTGACCGAAGGTCGCAAGAGCATCTCGCGCATCCAGAAGCAGGAAAACGAAAAGCTCGACACGCTGGTGGGCATCGGCTCCAAGTCGCGCCTGGCCTGCCAGGCCGTGCTGGGTGAAGAGCCGGTCACGGTCGAGTTGTTGACGTTTGTCTGAGCGCCCCATGGCCGAGGTGCACGTCCTGCGCCCCGCCACGGTGTGGGACGTGGTGATCGTCGGGGCTGGCCTTTGTGGGCTGGCGCTGGCACACCGGCTGACTGCACGCGGGCAGCGCGTGTGTCTGCTCGAAGCGCGTGAGCGCATCGGCGGCCGCGTGCTGACGCAGACCTGCGCAACCACCGGCCAGCCGCTGGACCTGGGCCCCTCGTGGTTCTGGCCGGAGACCGAGCCGCACATGGTGGCGCTGCTCCGGTCACTCGGGCTGGAGAGCGTGCCGCAACACGACCCTGGTGATGCGCTCTGGCTGGTCGACCCCAACCGGCAGCCAGAGCGGCGCATGGAAGCCGGTGGCGTACACGCCGGCGCGCACCGCATCGCGGGCGGCAGTGCGTCGCTGGTCGAGGTGCTGTTGGCCGCCTTGCCCGGGGGCAGCGTGCTCACCGGCTCGGCGCTGATCGGCCTGCGCGACCACGGCGAATCCGTCGAGCTGCTGCGCAGCGGCGGCCCGGCCTTGCGCGCACGCCGCGTGGTGCTGGCGCTGCCGCCGCGGCTGGTGCAGGAGCGCATCGCCTTCGACCCGCCCTTGTCGGCCGCGCTGGACGAAGCATTGAAAGACACGCCCACCTGGATGGCGGCGCAGGCCAAGGCGCTGGTGTCGTTCGCCACCCCGTTCTGGCGCGCGGCCGGCCATTCGGGCAACGCCTTTGTGCGGCACCCACAGGCGGTGCTGGGCGAGGTGTTTGACCAAAGCCGCGGACCTGCGGGTGCGCTCGGCGGTTTCGTGGCGCTCGACGCGTCGCAGCGCGAACACTTCCGGGTCGGCCTGCCGCTGCTGGTGGAAAGCCAGCTGGCGCAGCTCTACGGCATCGAGGCGCAGGCCGGGCAGCTCATGTTGCAGGACTGGGCGCAGGAGCGCTGGACCTGCAGCGACGCCGACCGGGCCGAACCACCCGCCTGGCCGCAGGCCGACCCGCTGCTGCGCCGCTGCCACTGGGGCGGGCGCCTGTGGTTCGGCGGCACCGAAACCGCCACCCACGGCGCCGGCCACATGGAAGGCGCGCTGGCGTCTGCCGACCGCCTCGCGCATGCGCTACTGGCCCCGGCAACGGCCGTTGCGCAGACCAGCGATCCGACGAGCGCCGTCGCGGAGTTCAGCAGCGGCGTGCAGCGCTTGCGCGCCCTGGCGGGCGGCCGCTACAGGCAGCAGCTGGTGCGTCTGCTGTCGGCCCAGCAGAACGAGCAGCTCACGCAGCGCGCGCTGCTCGCCGCGGCCGACCAGACCTACAGCGAGGCGCTGGCCCAGCTCGACGCCTTCGCGCCGTGGGCCGGCAGTGCGCACACCAAGCAGGGTCGCCACTCGCTGACGCCCGCACTGCTCAAGGCCTTCGACGGCTGGAACAAGGCGCTGCTGGACGACGCGCTGGCGCACAACGCCACCTCGTGCGCACTGTCCAACTTCCCGCAGGACCACCGGCCCGACACCGAACTTCTGCGCACCATCACGCGCGATCTCGCCGCTGCCTGGCGCGAGTTCGCGCTGGAACTCAACGCGCGCCTGGTCGCCGCGCCGGCCGAACGGGAGCGTGCATGAACCGCATCGCCTCCAGTGCCCTGCTCAACCTGATCGAACAGACCGGGCTGGACGTGGCCACGCTGGCCGAAGGCCTGGACGAGGCCGACCTGCGCCGCTCGCGCCTGACCCGCGCCGAGCTGCTGCGCCACCTGCGTGTGCTGGCCCGCGGGGCCATCGGTGTGCCGCCCTCGGTGCGGGAAGACATGCCCGAGCTCTACTGGGAAGGCTGGCGCCTGCTCGCGCTGCGGCTGCAGGCCGAGACCGGCGAAGACCTCGATGAGGCGATCTGGTTCGCCATCCACTCGGTCGTGCCGGCCACGCTGCTGTGGCTGCGCGTGTACCGCCAGAGTCAGCCTCAACTCTTCTCAATGACCTCGGTCTGAGGGCTGGCCCGCCCTTTGCAAAGCACCCTGCATCGCCGCCGAAAACACCGCGTTGTGTAGCTAAGCACACAACGAGACCCAAACCGGCGGACCGTTGTGTAGCCATCCATACAAAGACCAACCCGATGTTCAAAGGAGCCTGTCATGTTCCATACGTTGTACAGAGCGGAACACAGCGCCTGCCACGGCCAGCGTCCCCGGCGTGTGGCCTGGACGGCAGAACTGCCGCCGGATCTCATCGGCGTGGTGGTGCCGCCGGTGCGCTTCGACATCGCGCAGGACCACCTCATCGTGGCCGACCGCAGCCTGGGCCTGGACGCGCAGGGCCAGGCCTGCTTCTGCGCTTTCCGCCATGTGCAGACCGCGCTGCGTTCGGACGACGACGAGTTCTTCTACGAGGCGCCGGTCCGCATCGAGACGGTGACCGCCTGGCGCCTGCCCGACCGGCGCTGGATCACCAGCCGCAAGGTCGTGCAGGAAGGCTGTTCGGTCGCGGCGGTGCCGCAGCTGTCGCTGAGCCGGGGGATGCCGCGATGAACGCCGACCTGCCCGACTACCTGCGGGCCAGCGCACTGGACCGCCAGGCCTGGCTGTTCGCCTTCATGCGATCGCTCGACGGCTCCGACCTCTCCGATCACGAACGCAAGGCCTGCTGGAGCTGGGCCGAACGCTGGTCGCTGTGCATGAGCGCGCAGCCCACCGACCGCGCACCGCGTTACCCCTACGAATGGGTGCTGCGCCAGGTGCGGCACCCGGCGTTCGGCGGTTGCCGCTGAGTGAGAACGCGATGCGCTCAGACCGGCACGCCGACCACGACCTGACCCGCCTTGAAGAGGGCCACCGCCGGTTCGCCGGGCTTGAGGCCCAGCGCCGAGACGGCTTCGTTGGTGACGATGGCATCGACCTTGGAGCCGCCGGTCAGCGTGAGCGTGACCTGGCTGTTGATGGCGCCCGCGTGGATGCTGCTGACCGTGCCGCTGATCTGGTTGCGCGCGCTGAAGCGGTACTCGGGCGTGCCGCTCATGAGGATGACCGACGGTGCCTTGACCACCGCCACGGCCGCGCTGCCCACCTTCAGGCCCAGGGCCTTGACGCTGGTGCCGGTGAGCGTGGCCACGATGCTGTCGCCGCCGGCGGTGGTGACCACCACTTCGGCGTGGATCGGGCCTTCCTGGATGGACGCGACCGAACCCTTGAATACATTGCGTGCGCTGACGGCCATGGGGAGCTTCCTTTCATGCTGGGCTGGACGCCCGAAGTGGTGATGGACGGCAGTCTGTTCGAAGGCGTTCGGTGGTTTCAAGCACAGCGCAGCACTTGGGCGCGCTGCGTCAGCCTGCTGACAGCCCGGAGGCGCGCCGCATGAGCACCGCATCTCCCGTGCTCACCGGCCGGCTGGTCATCGACACCGACCTGGGCAGCTTCCTGGGCGACAAGCGCATCCGCCTGTTGGAGGCGATTGCCCGGCACGGCTCCATCCTGCAGGCGGCCAAGGCCGTTCCCATGGCCTACAAGGCCGCGTGGGACGCGGTGGACGACATGAACAACGTCGCGTCCGAGCCGCTGGTGCTGCGCGTGACCGGCGGACGCCACGGCGGTGGCACCGAGCTGACCGACTACGGCCGCCGCCTGATCGCCTTCTACCGCGCGCTGGAGCAGGAGTCGCAGGCCGCGCTGGCGCGCCTGACCGAACGGCTCACCCAGGCCGGGGCCCCCGATGTCGCCGAGTTCCGGCAGGTGCTGAGGAAGCTGTCCATGAAGACCAGTGCGCGCAACCAGTTCGGCGGTCCGATCGTCGCCATCCGCTCCGGCCCGGTGGAAAGCGAGGTCACGCTGCGCCTGGGCCCGTCGCTGGCGCTGGCCGCCATCGTCACCAACGAATCGGTGCAGAACCTGGGCCTGGCCGAAGGCCGCGACGTGCTGGCTTTCGTCAAGGCCTCGTCCATCGTGCTCCTGGTGGGCAGCGACGACACGCGGGTCTCGGCACGCAACCGCTTCCGCGGCGAGGTGCTGCAGATCCACCACGGCCCGGTCAACACCGAGGTGACCCTGGCCCTGCCGGGCAGCCACCACGTGCTGACCGCCGTGGTCACCGACCAGAGCGTGCAGCGCCTGGGCCTGGCCGAAGGCCAGCCGGTGACCGCCATCTTCAAGGCCTCCAGCGTGTTCCTGGTCGCCACCGACTGATCCCTCTTGTTTGAAAGCACCTCATCAAAGTCGCCATCGCCACCCACAAGGACTGGACCCAGGTCAGCGGCCACGCCGGCCAGACCCGCGAATGGCTGCTGTTCGATTGCCGGCCCGACGCGCCGCTGCCCGAACCGCAGCGCATCGCGCTCAGCAAAGAACAGCTGCCGCACCACTTCAAGGACCACGGTCCGCACCCGCTGCACGGTGTGCAGATGCTGATCGCCGGCAGCGCGGGCGACGGCTTCCTGCGCCACATGAAGGGCTGGGGCGCCGAGGTGCTGCTGACCGGCGAGACCGACCCGCGCGCCGCGCTGCAGAAGGTGCTGGCCGGCGAGGCCCTGCCCGACACCCGCTTCGACGTCACCACCGCGCTGTGCAAGGTGCGCGACCTGTTTTCCCGCCATTGAGTTTTCTTTCATCCACAGGAGTGCTGCCATGACCCCCAAGACCCTTGTTGCTTCCCTTTTCTCTGGCCTGCTGCTGGCCACCACGGCCGCGCGCGCCGACGAGGTGCCGGTGGCCGTGGCCGCCAACTTCACCGCGCCCTTCAACAAGATCGCGCCCGAGTTCGAGAAAGAGACCGGGCACAAGCTCGTGGCCTCGTTCGGCTCAACCGGCAAGTTCTACGCGCAGATCAAAAACGGCGCACCCTTCGAGGTGCTGCTGGCCGCCGATGACGAAACCCCGATCAAACTGGTGAAGGAAAACGCCGCCGTGGCCGGCAGCCCTTACAGCTACGCCATCGGCAAGCTGGTGCTGTGGTCGGCCAAGCCGGGGGTGGTGGACGACAAGGGCGCCGTGCTCAAGGGCGCTGCCTTCGAGCGCATCGCCATCGCCGACCCCAAGCTCGCGCCCTATGGCGCTGCAGGGGTGGAGGCCATGAAGAAGCTCGGTGTGTACGACGCGCTCACGCCCAAGCTGGTGACCGGCGAAACCATCGCGCAGGCCTACCAGTTCGTGGCCAGCGGCAACGCGCAGCTGGGCTTTGTGGCGCTGTCGCAGGTGCTCAAGGACGGCAAGATCGAAGGCTCGGCCTGGATCGTGCCGGCCGATATGTACACCACCATCCGCCAGGACGCGGTGCTGCTGAATGCCGGCCAGGGCAAGCCCGGCCCGGTGGCCTTGCTCAAGTACCTGCAAAGCGCCAAGGCACAGGCGGTGATCAAGTCCTACGGCTACGAACTGGCGAAGTGACGGACCGGGTGAGCGACATGCCGACCCTGGGCGACGAGGAGCTGTACCGCCTGCTGCAGGATGACGCGCCCTGCGGCGACCTGACGACCGAGAGCCTGGTCATCGGCACAGCCGCCGCCCGGCTGGACTGCAGCGCGCGCGGGGCCATGGTGGTCTGCGGCGTGGAAGAGGCCGCGCGCCTGTTCGAACTCGCGGGTGCCCGGACCATCTGGCGGGTGGACTCGGGCAGCGCGCTGGACGCGGGCGAGCGCCTGCTGGTGGCCGAAGGCACAGCTGCGCAGTTGCACCGCGCCTGGAAGACCGCGCAGACCCTGGTCGAATGGGCCAGCGGCATCAGCACGGTTGCGGCGGCCATCGTGGCGCAGGCCGGCGGTGTGGCCGTGGCCTGCACGCGCAAGAACGTGCCGGGCACCAAGGCGCTGTCGGTGAAAGCGGTCAAGGCCGGCGGCGCGGTGATGCACCGGCTCGGCCTGTCCGAAACGCTGCTGGTGTTCGCCGAGCACCGGCTGTTCCTGGACGAAGCACCCGTGCTGACGGTGGCGCGGCTGCACCGCAACCAGCCCGAGAAGAAGATCGTGGTCGAGGTCAGCGACGTGGCCGAGGCGCAGCTCTGGGCGCAAGCCGGTGCCGACGTGCTGCAGCTGGAGAAGTTCAGCCCCGCTGCCTTGGGCGAATGCCGCGCCGCCATCGGCGCACTGCCCGACCGGCCCCTGCTGGCCGCCGCCGGTGGCGTGCGGGCCGACAACGCCGCCGCCTACGTGGCCGCGGGTGCCGACCTGCTGGTCACCTCCGCCCCGTTCACCGCGCCGCCGCGCGACGTGCAGGTGGACTTCATCCGCCGCTGAGGAGCCGCCAATGCTGTCGCCCCAGGACCTCGCCGCCGTCTGGCTCACCGTCCAGCTGGCGGCACTCACGACCGTGCTGCTGCTGTTGCTCGGCACACCCGTGGCCTGGTGGCTGGCGCGCACGCGCTCGCCTCTCAAAGGCCTGATCGGTTCGGTGGTGACGCTGCCGCTGGTACTGCCCCCCGCCGTGCTGGGCTTCTACCTGCTGGTGCTCATGGGGCCAAACGGCCCGGTCGGCCGGCTCACGCAGGCGCTGGGCCTGGGCCTGCTGCCCTTCACCTTTGCGGGGCTGGTCGTGGCTTCGTGCCTGTACTCCATGCCCTTCGTGGTGCAGCCGCTGCAGCAGGCCTTTGCCGCAATCGGTCGCGCACCCATGGAAGCGGCTGCCACCTTGCGCGCCTCGCCGTGGGACGCGTTCTTCACCGTCGCGCTGCCGCTGGCGCGGCCGGGGCTGCTCACCGCCACGGTGCTGGGCTTTGCGCACACCGTGGGCGAATTCGGCGTGGTGCTCATGATCGGCGGCAACATCCCGGGCCAGACGCAGGTGCTGTCCATGGCCATCTACAACCACGTGGAGGCGATGGACTACACCAACGCCCACTGGCTGGCCGGCGGCATGCTGGTGTTTTCGTTCGCGGTGCTGCTGGCGCTCAACAGCCTGCAGGGAAAGCGCCGCACATGACCCTGGACATCCGCTTCCGCCAGGACTTCCCCGGCTTCACGCTCGACGTGGATCTGCAGCTGCCCGGCCAGGGCGTCACCGCGCTGTTCGGTCCCTCGGGCTGCGGCAAGTCCACGCTGCTGCGCTGCATCGCCGGGCTGAACGCCGCGCAGGGCGGGCGCTGCGTGGTCAACGGCGCCGTCTGGCAGGACGGCGCCACCAGCCTGCCCACGCACCGCCGACCGCTGGGCTACGTGTTCCAGGAGCCGGCGCTGTTCGCGCACCTGAGCGTGCAGGCCAACCTGGACTACGGCCGCCGCCGTGCGGGCGACGCCGGGCAGCGCGTGGCGCGCGAACGCGCCATCGAACTGCTGGGCATCGGTCACCTGCTGCAGCGGCGCACCGACGGCCTGTCGGGCGGCGAGCGCCAGCGCATTGCCATCGCGCGCGCGCTGCTCACCGGTCCGCAGCTGCTGCTGATGGACGAGCCCATGGCCGCGCTGGACCTGGCGCGCAAGCAAGAGCTGATGCCCTACCTGGAGCGGCTCACGCACGAGCTGGACATCCCCGTGGTCTATGTGAGCCACGCGCCCGACGAGGTGGCGCGGCTGGCCCACCACATCGTCGCCATGGAAGCGGGCCGTGCGGTGGCCGCCGGCCCGCTGGCCGAAGTGCTCTCGCGCGTGGACCTGCCCATCCGCCTGGGCGAGGACGCGGGCGTGGTGCTCGACGGCGTGGTGGTGGAGCGCGATGTGCAGTGGCACCTGGCGCGCATCGCCTTCCCGGGCGGCTGCCTGTGGGTGCGCGACGGGGGGCACGACAAGGGCACGTCGGTGCGTATCCGCATCCTGGCGCGCGACGTGAGTCTGGCGCTGTCCCCGTCGGCCGACACCAGCCTGCTCAACAGCCTGCCGGTGGTGGTAGATGCGCTGGGCGACGAGAGCCACCCGGCGCTGGCGCTGTGCCGCCTGAAGGTAGGCCGCGGTTCTTCGTCATTGCTCGCGCGGCTGACGCGGCGTTCGGCCGCCGCACTGAACCTGCAGCCCGGTCAGTCGGTGTGGGCGCAGATCAAGGCGGTGGCTTTGATCGGCTGATCAGGTCGCCGCTCCCCAAGGGGAGAACTGGTTCTTTCGCACCATGGCATCCATATTGCATCACAACTTGTATCCAAGATGGAATGAATCAATATGGTGCAAGACCGCGACCCATCCGCTGCCTGGCTTTACCGGGCGACCCAGCCCGTTCAGCCTACGGTGGCTGCCGGGGCTTTGGGCGGGCTGAGCTTCGCGGTCAAGGACAACATCGACGTGGCCGGCTGGCCCACCACCGCCGCCTGCCCGGCGTTTGCCTACACCGCCACCGCCCATGCCACGGTGGTGCAGAGGCTGCTCGATGCTGGTGCGTCGCTGCATGGCAAGACCAACCTCGACCAGTTCGCCTGCGGCCTGAACGGCACGCGCTCGCCGTATGGCGCGGTGCCCAGCGCCATCAACCCGCTGTATGTGTCGGGCGGTTCCAGCTCGGGGTCTGCCTATGTGGTGGCCACTGGCCAGGTGGACTTCGCATTGGGCACCGACACCGCCGGCTCGGGCCGTGTGCCGGCGGGGTTGAACAACATCGTGGGGCTCAAGCCCTCGCGCGGGCTCATCAGCGCCAAGGGCGTGGTGCCCGCTGCGCAGGCGGTGGACTGCGTGTCCATCTTCGCCACCACCGTGGCGCGCGCTGCGCAGGTGCTGGCCGCCGCGCTGGGGCACGACGCGGCAGACCCGTATTCGCGCACGCTGCATCTGGCCAGCGCGCCTTTCGGTTCGCGCTTTCGCTTCGGTCTGCCGGCCGCGCCCGAGTTCTTTGGTGACGAGGCGGCGCGCGCGGCTTTTGACGAGGCGGTTCAGCGCCTGAAGGACCTGGGCGGCGAGGCCGTGGCCGTCGACTTCGGCGTGTTCACCGCATGCGCCGACATGCTCTACGGCAGCGCGCTGGTGGCCCAGCGTTACGAAGCCATCCGCGGTTTCTTCGACGCGCACGAGGCCGAAGTGATGGAGCCAGTGCGCAGCATCGTGGGCGCCGGCCGAAACTACAGTGCGGCGGATCTGGTGGCGGCACAGACCCGCCTGGCGGCCCTGGCCCAGCAGGCCGAGCCGCTGTGGCGTGGCATCGACCTGATGGTGGTGCCGACCGCGCCCACACACCCCACCATCGAAGCGATGCTCGCCGATCCGGTGGTGCTCAACCGCCAGCTCGGCGCCTACACCAACTTCGTCAACCTGCTGGACTACGCGGCGCTGTCGGTGCCCAGCAGCTTCCGCCCCGATGGGCTACCTTTCGGCATCACCCTGATCGGCCGCTGTGGCAGCGACTGGCAGCTGGCCGAGCTGGGCCAGCGCTACCACCACGCCACCGGTCTGACCCAGGGCGCCACCGGCCGGCCGCTGCCCGAGCCGCAGCCCATCGCGGGCCTGACCCAGGCCGCGCCGCCGCGGGTGCGCGTCGCCGTGGTCGGGGCCCACCTCTCCGGCATGCCGCTCAATGGCCAGCTCACCGAGCGCGGTGCCACGCTGGTCAGCCGCACCCACACCGCGCCGGTCTACCGCCTCTACGCGCTGCCCGACACCACGCCGCCCAAGCCGGGTCTGCTGCGCGTGGCACCAGGGGAGGGCGGGCGCATCGAGATCGAGGTGTGGGAGATGCCGCTCTCCGAATACGGAGGCTTTGTCGCGCTCGTGCCCGCGCCGCTGTCCATCGGCAGCCTGCAGCTGGCCGATGGCGGCAGCGTGCAAGGCTTCCTGTGCGAGCCCCTGGCGCTGCAGGGCGCGGCCGACATCACCCACCTGGGTGGCTGGCGCGCGTACCTGGCCTCCACCTCGCCGACCCAGATCGCTTTTCCCTGAACCCGCAGGAGTCTCGACATGACGCAACACCAGTGGAGAGAAAGACCGGCCAGCTTGCAGCGTGGAGCAGGGCGATGACCGACGCCCAGACCCTGGCCTATGTGCAGGCCGCCGCGGTGGTGGTGGGCTTGCCGCTGGACGGCGAGCAGATCGCGCGTGTGGCGGTGCACCTGCAGCGCACGGCCGGGCTGGCGGCCACGCTGGAGGAGATCCCGCTGGACCCGCACGACGAGCCTGCCGAGCTGTTCTGCCCGGCGCCGTTCCACCCCGCTCGGTGAGCCGCGCCATGTCCACGCTTTCACTTTCACAGACCGTGCAGGCCGTCGCCAGCGGCGAGCGCAGTGCCGCCGATGTGCTGGAGGCCTGCATCGCCCGCATCGAGGCCACCGAGGACCGCATCAACGCCTTCACCGGCACGCGCTTCGACGCCGCCCGCGCCCAGGCGGAACAGGTGGACGCCCGGCGCGCGCGCGGCGAACCGCTGGGACCACTGGCCGGTGTGCCGTTCGCGGTGAAGAACCTGTTCGACATCGCCGGCGAGGTGACGCTGGCCGGCTCCAGGGTCAACCGGACCAACCCGTCCGCCGCCGACGACGCAGTGCTGGTGCAGCGCCTGCAGGCCGCCGGCGCGGTGCTGGTGGGCTCGCTCAACATGGACGAGTTCGCCTACGGCTTCACGACCGAAAACACGCACTACGGCCCCACCCGAAACCCGCACAAGCTGGACTGCACGGCCGGCGGGTCCTCAGGCGGTTCGGGCGCGGCGGTGGCCGCGGGCCAGGTGCCGCTCACGCTGGGGTCGGACACCAACGGCTCGATCCGTGTGCCCTCGTCGTTCTGCGGCATCTGGGGCCTCAAGCCCACCTTCGGGCGGCTCTCGCGGCGCGGCAGCTTCCCCTTCGTGCACAGCATCGACCACCTCGGCCCCTTCGCCGACGATCTGCCCGGCCTGGCCCTGGCCTACGACGCGCTGCAAGGCCCCGACCCGCTGGACCCGGGCTGCTTCGCGACGGCGGTGCAGCCCACCACCGGCTCACTAGCCCAGGGGGTGGAGGGCTTGCGCGTGGGCGTGCTCGGTGGTTACTTCGACGCGATGGCCACACCGGCCGCGCGCGAGGCCGTGGCCCTGGCGGCCGACGCGCTGGGTGCCCACACCTCGGTGCAGCACGGCATCGAATGGCCCGACGCGGCCGCTGCGCGTGCAGCGGCCTTCATCGTCAGCGCCAGCGAGGGCGGGCAGCTGCACCTGGAGACCCTGCGCACGCGGGCCAATGAACACGAGCCGCTGTCGGTGGACCGCCTCATCTCGGGCGCGCTGCAACCGGCGGCCTGGTACGTGCGCGCGCAGCGCTTCCGCCGCGCCTACCGCGACAAGGTCAACGCCCTGTTCCGCGACTGGGACGTGCTGATCGCACCCGCCACCCCGGTGGCCGCGCCCGCCATCGGCAGCGAATGGATTCACATCAACGGCCAGCGCTTGCCGTGCCGTCCTTCCATCGGGCTGCTCACGCAGCCGGTGTCGTTCTCCGGCTGCCCGGTGGTGGCCGCGCCCCTGTGGCCTGGCGGAACCGGCGGCCTGCCCATCGGTGTGCAACTCATCGCCGCACCCTGGCGCGAAGACCTGGCGCTGCGCGCCGGCTGGACGTTGGCGCAGTCGGGCGTGGCCCGTGTGAAGGAGACCTCCCTGTGATCATCAATGAGCCCGATGTGTTGGCCGAAGTGACGGCTGTGTTCGAGCGCTACGAAGCCGCGCTGGTGAGCAACGACGTGGCCGTGCTCGACGAACTGTTCTGGGACAGCCCGCACACGCTGCGCTACGGCGCCACTGAAAACCTCTACGGCTACGACGCCATTCGCGCCTTCCGCGCCAGCCGCCCCTCGGCCGGGCTGGCGCGCACGCTGGGCAAGACCGTCATCACCACCTACGGCCGCGACTTCGCCACCGCCAATACCGAGTTCTTCCGCACCGGCAGTGACCGCACCGGCCGGCAGAGCCAGACCTGGCTGCGCACGGCCGACGGCTGGCGCGTGGTCGCCGCCCACGTGAGCCTGCTCACCTGAACCCTTCATCCCATTTCCCGCCCAACCACCCCACCAGGAGCCTTTCCATGAGCCACTTCATCTCCAGTCGCCGCGATTCGATCAAGACCCTGGCCGCGCTCGGCGCGGCGGCCAGCAGCCCCTTCGCCTTCGCGCAGAAACCCATCACCGTGGGTGTGATCTACGTGGGCCCGCGCGACGACTACGGCTACAACCAGGCCCAGGCCGAAGCCGCGGCCATGCTCAAGAAGATGCCGGGCGTGATGGTGGTGGAAGAGGAGAACGTGCCCGAGACCGCCACCGTGCAGCGCACGATGACCGGCATGATCGCGCAGGACGGCGCGAGCCTGGTCTTCCCCACATCCTTCGGCTACTTCGACCCGCACATGCTGGCGGTGGCCGCCAAGTTCCCCGATGTGCGCTTCGCTCACTGCGGCGGCATGTGGACCGAAGGCAAGCACCCCAAGAACACGGCCAGCTTCTTCGGCTACATCGACGAGTGCCAGTACCTCAACGGCGTCATCGCCGGGCACATGAGCAAGAGCAAGAAGATCGGCTTCATCGCCGCCAAGCCGATCCCGCAGGTGCTGCGCAACATCAACGCCTTCACTATGGGCGCGCGCTCGGTCGACCCGAAGATCACCTGCAGCGTGATCTTCACCGGCGACTGGTCGATGCCGGTCAAGGAGGCCGAGGCCACCAACAGCCTGGCCGACCAGGGCGTGGACGTGTTCACCATGCACGTGGACGGCCCCAAGGTGATCGTGGAGACCGCCGCCAAGCGCGGCAAGATGGTCTGCGGCTACCACGCCAGCCAGGCCAAGCTCGCGCCCCAAGCCTACCTCACCGGTGCCGAATGGAACTGGCTCACCGCCTACACCGCCTTCATCGAGGCGGCGCGCAGCGGCAAGCCGCACCCCAACTTCGTGCGCGGCGGGCTCAAGGACGGCTTCGTGAAGATGTCGGCCTACGGCCCTGCGGTCACCGATGCGGCCAAGAAGCAGGCCGACGGCGTGAAGGCACAGATGATGGCCGGCAGCTTCGACATCTTCAAGGGCCCGCTCAAGGACAACAAGGGCGCCACCATCATCCCGGCGGGCAAGGCGTTCAAGCAGACCGACCTGGAGCTGGAGAAGATGAACTACCTGGTCGAAGGTGTGAACGGTTCCGTCTGAAGGTTCCGTGGCCATGCGCAACGTTCTCCTTCCCGTCGGCGCCATCGGCTTGGCCCTGCTGCTGTTCGGCCTCATCGTCTCGTTCGCGGGGGTGAGCCCGGTCGAGGTCTGGGTGCTGCTGTTCAAGGGGGCCTTCGGCGACTGGTACTCGTGGCAGAACACGCTGCAGCGCGCCGCGCCGCTGATGCTGACGGCGCTGTGCGTGGCCATCCCGGCGCGCGCCGGTCTGGTGGTGATCGGCGGCGAGGGCGCGCTGGTGCTGGGTGGCCTGGCCTGCGCCGCGCTGGCGCAGTCGGTGCCGCTGCCCACCAGCGTCGCCGGCACGGTGGTGGTGTGCCTGGCCGGCGCGCTCGCGGGTGCGCTGTGGGTGGCGCTGGCTGGCTGGCTGCGCCAGTACCGGGGCATCAACGAAGCCATCAGCAGCCTGCTGCTGGCCTACGTGGCCATCGGTCTGTTCAAGCACCTGGTGGAGGGGCCGCTGCGCGACCCCGCCAGCCTCAACAAGCCTTCGACGCCCGCACTCGACGAGGGCCTGCTCATCGGCACCATCGCCGGCTCCGACGTGCACTGGGGCCTGGTGATCGGGGTGGTGGTGTGCCTGGTCGCAGGCCTGTGGCTGCGCCTCACGCCCTCGGGTTTTGCGGTGCGCGTGGTCGGCGGCAACCCGCGCGCAGCCCAGCTGGTGGGCCTGCCCGCCACGCGGCTGGTGGTGCTGGCCTGCGCGCTCGGCGGGGCGGCCGGTGGGCTGGCCGGTGCCATCGAGGTCGCCGCCGTGCACACCAGCGCCAACGCCGCGCTGATCGCGGGCTACGGCTACGCCGGCATCCTGGTGTCGTTCATGGCGCGGCACCACCCGGTGGCGGTGATCCCGGTGGCCATCCTGTTCGGTGGCTTCGGGGCCGCCGGCAGCCTGCTGCAGCGCCGCCTGGGCCTGCCCGACGCCTCGGTGCTGCTGCTGCAGGGCATTGCCTTCGTGCTGATCCTGGCCAGCGAAGCGCTGCGCGACACCGACTGGAAAGCCTGGTTCGCCAAGCTTGCCCGCGTCCCGTCGGATGGGCCGGCGCCACAAGGAGAGAAGGCATGACCGCAGACCAGTTGATCATCTTCCTCTCCGGCATCGTCGGCGGCGCACTGCGCGTGGGCGTGCCCTTCCTGTTCGTGAGCCTGGGCGAGTGTCTGACCGAAAAGTCGGGCCGCATCAACCTGGGCCTCGAAGGCGTGCTGGTGCTTTCGGCCATGACGGCTTTCGGGGCTTCGTACCTGAGCGGCTCGCCCTGGGTGGGTGTGATGGCCGGGGCCGTGGCAGGCGCGCTGCTGGCCACGCTGCACGGCCTGCTGTGCTCGCTGCCGCGGGTCAACGATGTGGCCACCGGCATCGCGCTGATGCTGCTCGGCATGGGCCTGGCCTTCTACCTCGGCAAGCCGCTGATCCAGCCGCAGGCGCCGCAACTGCTCGCGCTGTCGCTGGGTGGCTGGAGCGACTCGCCCGCCGTGCGCTCGGCGCTGGAAGTCAATGCGCTGCTGCCGCTGGGGCTGTTGCTGGCGGTGGTCATGTGGTGGGCCTTTGCCAACACGCGCCTGGGCCTGCTGGTGCGCCTGGCCGGCGACTCGGCCAACGCCACGCGCGCGCTGGGCTATTCGGTCTCGGGCATCCGCATCGCTGCCACCGCGGCGGGCGGCCTGATCGCTGGCCTCGGCGGCGCCTCGCTCACGCTGTTCTACCCCGGCAGCTGGAACGAAGGCATCTCCAGCGGGCAGGGCCTGATCGCCGTGGCGCTGGTGATCTTCGCGCGCTGGAGCCCGCTGCGCTGCGTGGGTGCGGCCCTGCTGTTCGGCGGCGCCGGCGCCATCGGCCCGGCGCTGCAGTCGGTCGGCATCGGCTGGGGCTACCACCTCTTCAACATCGTTCCCTATGTGCTCACGCTGCTGATCCTGGTGCTCACCTGCCGACCCGGTGTGGTGGTGCCGGGCAGCCCGGGCGAACTGTCCTCAACACGCTAGGAGAAACACCATGAGCGGACTCGGCGGTCTCAACAAATCGAAGCACGGCGTGGTCGTGGGCCTGGTGCAGCTGCAATTGCCGGTGGTCGAGACGCCTGCGCAGCTGGCGGCGCAGACCCGGCGCATCTGCGAGCTGGTGGGCAAGGCGCGGCGCAACCAGGGCACTATGGACCTGGTGGTGTTCCCGGAATACGCGCTGCACGGCCTGTCCATGAGCACGGCGCCCGAGCTGATGGTCTCGCTCGACGGCCCGGAGGTGGCGGCCTTCAAGCAGGCCTGCGTGGACCACCGCATCTGGGGCTGCTTCTCCATCATGGAGGCCAACCCCGGCGGCAACCCGTACAACAGCGGCCTCATCATCGACGACACCGGCGCCATCCGCCTCTACTACCGCAAGCTGCACCCCTGGGTGCCGGTGGAGCCCTGGGAACCCGGCAACCTGGGCGTGCCGGTGTGCGACGGCCCGAATGGCAGCAAGCTCTCGCTGATCATCTGCCACGACGGCATGTTCCCCGAGATGGCGCGCGAGGCGGCCTACAAGGGCGCAGAGATCATCCTGCGCACCGCCGGCTACACCGCGCCCATCCGCCACGCCTGGAAGATCACCAACCAGGCCAACGCCTTCCAGAACCTGGCCATCACCGCCAGCGTGTGCCTGTGCGGCAGCGACGGCACGTTCGATTCCATGGGCGAGGGCATGTTCTGCAGCTTCGACGGCACGGTGATCGCCGAAGGCGGCGGGCGGGTCGACGAAATCATCACCGCCGAACTGCGGCCCGACCTGGTGCGCGAGGCGCGCCAGGGCTGGGGTGTGGAGAACAACATCTACCAGCTCTACCACCGCGGCTACGTGGCGGTGAAGGGCGGGGCGCAAGACTGCCCCTACACCTACATGCACGACATGGCCGCCGGCACCTACCAGCTGCCCTGGAAGGTGGACGTGACCGACGGCACGCCCTGCGGGTTCGATGCGCCCACACGCTCGTACCAAGGCCCGGAGCCGCACCCTCTGGTGCCGGATGCGGCGGTGGTCACCCTGAAGAAGGTGGCCTGAACCATGGAACGCTTCATCGACGCCAACCCCTACGCCTGGCCCTACAACGGCGACCTGCGGCCCGAGAACACCGCCCTGATCGTCATCGACATGCAGACCGACTTCTGCGGCATCGGCGGCTATGTGGACCAGATGGGCTACGACATCTCGCTCACGCGCGCACCCATTGCGCCGCTGCAGACGCTGATGGCCGCGATGCGCGGCGCCGGCTACACCGTGATCCACACCCGCGAAGGCCATCGGCCCGATCTCTCCGACCTGCCGGCCAACAAGCGCTGGCGCTCGCGCCAGATCGGCACCAACGGCGTGGGCATCGGCGACGACGGGCCCTGCGGGCGCATCCTGGTGCGGGGCGAACCGGGCTGGGAGATCATTCCTGAACTCGCGCCGCTGCCGGGCGAGGTGGTGATCGACAAGCCGGGCAAAGGCTCGTTCTACGCCACCGACCTGGAACTGCTGCTGCGCACGCGCGGCATCAGCAACCTGCTGCTCGCCGGCATCACCACCGATGTGTGCGTGCACACCACCATGCGCGACGCCAACGACCGGGGCTTCGAATGCCTGCTGCTGTCGGACTGCACCGCCGCCACCGACCGCGGCAACCACGAGGCCGCGCTGAAGATGATCACCATGCAGGGCGGCGTGTTCGGCGCGCACGCCCCATCAACCGCTGTGCTGGAGGCGCTGGCATGAGCGCAGACGACGTTCCCATCGGCGGTCTGCCGCCGTCCACCGGCGCGCTGGCGCTGGACACCTATGACATGGGCATGCGCTTTGGCAGCTTCCAGGCGCTGCAGGGCGTGAGCATGAAGGTTGCCCCGGGCACCGTGCACGCGCTGCTGGGCGAGAACGGCGCCGGCAAGAGCACGCTGGTCAAGTGCGTGGCCGGCTTCCAGCGGCCCACCTCGGGCAGCATCCTGATCGACGGTCGCGAGCAGGCCATCCCCAACCCGGTGGTGGCCCGCGCGCTGGGCATCGGCATGGTCTACCAGCACTTCACGCTGGCGCCCGGCATGACGGTGGCCGAGAACCTGCTGCTGGCCGGTGGCCAGACGCCGGGCGTCATCGACTGGAAACGCCAGCGCGCCGAGCTGGCGCAGTTCCTCAAAACCACGCCGTTCCAGCTCGACCTGGACGCGCGCCCGCAGGAACTGGCTGCTGGCGAGAAGCAGAAGCTGGAACTGCTCAAGCAGCTCTACCTGAAACCGCGGCTGCTGATCCTGGACGAACCCACCTCGGTGCTCACGCCGCAGGAGGCCGACGAGGTGCTGGGCCATGTGCGCGAATTCGCGCGCAGCGGGCAGTGCACGGTGCTGATCATCACGCACAAGTTCCGCGAGGTGATGGCCTACGCCGACGACGTGACGGTGCTGCGCCGCGGCCAGGCGGTGCACCACTGCGCCGTGGCCGACACCACGCCGGCGCTGCTGGCGCAGGCCATGGTGGGCGGCGGTGCCGAGGGCACGGACGGCGTCGAACCGGCGCCCCGAAACGAAGCCCCGGCCAGCGGCGAGGTGTCGCTGGCGGTGCAAGGCCTGCAGGTGATGGGCGACCGTGGGACGCTGGCCGTGCAGGACCTGAGCCTGGCCGTGGCCCGCGGCGAGATCCTGGGTGTGGCCGGCGTGTCGGGCAACGGCCAGCGCGAACTGGTGGAGGCCCTGGTGGGCCAGCGCCCCCGCTCGGCGGGCACGGTGTCGGTGCAGGGCCAGCCCTACACCGCCCGGCGCGAGGAAAACCACCGCCTGAAGGTGCGCAGCCTGCCTGAGGAGCCACTGCGCAACGCCTGCGTGGGTGACCTGTCGGTGGCCGAAAACATGGCGCTGCGCGACTTCGACCGGGCACCGCTGTGCAGCGGGGGCCGCCTGCGCTTTGGCCAGTGGCGCAGCCGCGCACGCGAATGGATCGCCGGCTACGGCATCAAGACACAGGGCGAGGACGCGCCGATCCGCAGCCTCTCGGGTGGCAACGTGCAGCGCGCGGTGCTGGCGCGCGAGCTGCACGGCGACATCAACGTGCTGATCGCGGCCAACCCGGTGTTCGGCCTGGACTTCGCGGCGGTCAAGGAAATCCACACCCGGCTGCGCGGCGTGCGCAACCAGGGCGGCGCGGTGCTGCTGATCAGCGAAGACCTGGACGAGCTGCTGGAGCTGGCCGACCGCATCGTGGTGATGAGCGAGGGCCGCATCGTGTTCGAGACACCGGCCGCAAGCGCCGACCGCCATGCCATCGGTGCCCACATGGGCGGAGGACATTGACCATGCAGATTCCCGCCCAACCCTTTCCCTACGCGTTCGATCTGGCGCACACCGCGCTGGTGATCATCGACATGCAACGCGACTTCATCGAGCCCGGCGGCTTTGGTGAAACGCTGGGCAACGACGTGTCGCTGCTCTCGGCCATCGTGCCGGCCTGCCAGGCCGTGCTGCAGGCCTGGCGCGCTGCCGGTGGCCTGGTCGTGCACACGCGCGAGGCGCACCGGCCCGACCTCTCGGACTGCCCGCCGGCCAAGCGCGAGCGCGGCAACCCGGCGCTGCGCATTGGCGACCTGGGGCCGATGGGCCGCATCCTGGTGGCGGGCGAGCCGGGCAACCAGATCATTCCCGAGCTGGCCCCGGTGGACGGCGAAATCGTGATCGACAAGCCGGGCAAGGGCGCGTTCTATGCCACCGGGCTGCACGAGATCCTGCAGGACCACGGCATCAGCCACCTGCTGTTCATGGGCGTGACCACCGAGGTCTGTGTGCAGACCAGCATGCGCGAGGCCAACGACCGCGGCTACGACGGCCTGCTGCTGGAAGACTGCACCGAGAGCTACTTCCCCCACTTCAAGACGGCCACGCTGGAGATGCTGCGCGCCCAGGGCGGCATCGTGGGCTGGACGGCGCCTTCGGCCGCCGTGTTGACCGCCATCAAGCCTGCAGCCGACGACGCTGCTAGAGTTTCTCCGTGAGCAACACCCCGGCAACCGTCCACCCCATTGACCCTGTCTCTTCGCAGCCTTCTCGCGCCGAAGAGGTTTATGCGCAGCTCAAGCGCGACATCGCCGACTTCCGGCTGGTGCCGGGCGACCGCTTCAGCGAACACGACATCTGCAACCGCCTGGCGGTCTCGCGCACGCCGGTGCGCCAGGCCCTGTTCCGCCTTCAGCAGGAGGGTCTGGTGGAGGTGATGTTCCGCAGCGGCTGGCGTGTGCTGCCGTTCGACTTCGACCGGTTCGACCAGCTCTACGATTTGCGCATGGTGCTGGAAACCGCGGCCGCGCAGCGCCTGTGCCAGCAGGCGTCGGCCGAGTCGTCGCCCTTGCTGGAAGCCCTGAAGGAGCGCTGGCTGGTGCCGGCGGGCGAGCGCAGCAGCGACGCCGCCCAGGTGGCTGCCTGGGACGAGGCCTTCCACGAAACCCTGGTGCAGGCCGCGGGCAACCCGGAGATGGCGCGCGTGCACCACGAGGTGACCGAGCGCATCCGCATCATCCGGCGGCTCGACTTTCTAAAGCAGATGCGCATCGACGCGACCTACGACGAACACGCCAAGATCCTGCGCGCCGTCCTTGCGCGCAAGGCCGACCGCGCCGAGCTGCTGCTGCGCTCGCACATCCAGTCCAGCCAGGTGGAGGTGCGCAAGATCACGCTGCACCAGGTGTTTCTGGCGCGCCAGGCGGTGGGTGGATAGCAAGAACCCCCGGTCCCTGGTGGAACACCAGATCGCTTACCACCTGTCCCCCCACGAGGTGCTGCCCGATGATGCGGTCCATGTTGTCGGGGGTCACGCCGTGGTACCAGGTGCCGTCGGGCTGCACGCACAGGATGGGGCCACCCTTGCAGGCCGCAAAACAGCTCACGCGGCTGCGCTTGACGCGCAGCGCGCCCTCGTGCAGCCCGGCGGCCTTGAACTTCTCGCCCAGGCTGTCGAACAGCTCCTGCGCTGCGCCGTCCTGCGTGCAGCGTGCGCCGGTGCAGACCAGCAGGTGCCGGCGGTAGTCGCCGATGCGGGGTTTTTCCGTGGTGCTCATTGCTCGGTTTCCTCGGTGGTGGTGTCGGGCGGTTCGGGCGACTCGGGTGCTGCCAGCACCTGTTCGATGTAGTCCACGGGCAGGCGGTGGCGGTCGGCGAGTTCGGTCAGGTCCGCGCCGGACGCATGGTCGGCCCGCAGCCCCTCGATCCACCCCAGCAGGCCGCTGGAGAGTGAGCGGCCGGCCTTCTCGCCGTCGCGGGTCTCGAACCCCTGGTCCGAGTCGTACTTGTTGGCATAGCCGCGCGGGGTGACCATCAGGCCCGAGCGCAGGAAGGTGCTGCTGTTGCCGATGAGCACGGTGCTGAGCATGCCGATCTCCTGTTCGGCCATCTGGTCCAGCGTGGTGTGGACGATGTGCTGGCGGCGCCGGTAGGCGCTCTTGACGATAGCCACCGGCGTGTCCGCCCGGCGGTGCCGCAGTAGCAGGCGCTGCGCCTCGACGATCTGGCGCGTGCGGCGCCCGCTCTTGGGGTTGTAGAGCGCGACCACGAAGTCGGCCGCGGCGGCAGCGTCCAGGCGCCGAGCGATCACCGGCCAGGGCGTCAGCAGATCGGACAGCGAGATGGAGCAGAAGTCGTGCGTCAGCGGCGCGCCGACCAGGGCGGCGCAGGCGTTGATGGCCGACGCGCCGGGCACGATCTCCACCGCCACATGGTCCTCCGGCGTCCAGCCGGCCTGGAACAGCACCTCGTAGGTCGGGCCGGCCATGCCGTAGACGCCGGCGTCGCCCGACGAGATCAGCGCCACCTTCTTGCCGGCGCGGGCCGCGGCCAGCGCGTGCACGGCGCGGTCCAGCTCTTCGGTCATGCCCTTGCGCACGACTTCCTTGCCGTCCAGCAGGTCGGCCACCAGCTTGATGTAGGTGACGTAGCCCACCACCACGTCGGCCTCGGCGATGGCGGCGCGCGCGCGGGCGGTCATGTGGTCGGTGTGGCCGGGGCCGATGCCCACCAGGCTGATGCGGCCGGTGGTGACTGCGTTGTGCGGGGCAGTGACGGGGGTGTCGGTGGTCATGTCGTTCCTTGGGACGGGCGGGGTTCAATGGCAAGGCCGCGGTCAGCCATGCAGCGGTTGTTCGGTGGTGGCGCTGGTGTCGGTGTTCCAGGACGGGGCCCAGGTGTTCTCGGTGAACAGGGCCGGCGCCGGACGTGCCTGGCGCCACTGTTGCTCGATGAGCAGGGGTGTTTCGTAGAAGCGATCCACCGGACCGATGCACAGCAGGCCCAGCGGCACGACGCCCGCGGGCAGCGCCAGCAGCGTGTGCAAGTCGCCGGGTTCGAACAGCGACACCCATCCGAGACCCAGGTGTTCGGCGCGCGCGGCCAACCAGAGGTTCTGCACGGCGGCGCCCGCCGAGCACCACGCCATTTCGCTCGCCAGCGTGCGGCGACCGAACAGCGTGCCGTCGTCTGGCGCCAGTACCAGCGCCCACAGTTCAGCGCACTCGCGCACCCCTTCCACCTTCAGCGCCAGGAACTCGGCCGCGCGCGACCCCATGGCCTGGGCGGTGCGCATCCGCTCCTCGTCCACGGCGACGGCCAGTTGGTCGCGCAGCGCCGGGGCGGTGATGCGCAGCACCCGCAGGGGCTGCATCAGCCCCACCGACGGCGCGGCGAGCAGCGCCGACTGCAGGCGCGCCCTGACGTCGTCGGCGATCTGCGCACCGGCGCTGAAGTGGCGCATGTCGCGCCGTACCTGCATCAGCGACTGCACCGCCTCGCGCTCGGCGACCGTGAAGCGGCGGTTGGGGTCGGTGTTGGCGACACAAGGCGGGATGGCCGTTCGGGGCATCACGCGCGCCACGGACACAGTGGCATTGCGCCCATCGTCGCCGCGCAGCCGGTGCTTCTCGACGCACAGGGCGGAGGCATCGGTGGTGCCTGCGGCGAGCAGCGCTGCGGCTTCGGAGACCGAGGGGGTGCCGGTGTGGCGGCGCACGGTTTCGGACGGGTTCGGCACTGCGACCTCGGCCAGTTGTGCGCCGGGGTAGAAGTGCAGCGGCCAGCCGGCCTGCGCCGCCAGGGCCAGCAGCGCGGGCTCGTCGGCCTTGAGCGTGATGCTGCCCACGCCGCTCACCTGCCGGCGGTCCAGGCCGACCGCGGCCAGGGCCTCGTCGACCGCGCGCTCCAGCGTGGCCAGAGGGGTGCCACGGTCGCAGCCGATGCCCAGGGCCACCGTCATGCCGCCACCCCGGTGGTAGCGCCGGGGCCGGCAGGCAGCGGCGGGCGGTACACCACCAGCCGTTCGTGCAGGGTTTCCCACAGCGCGTCGTCGACCGGGCGGTGGGTGATCCACAACACCGCGCGGTAGCGGGCCAGGTCCACGTCCTCCAGCCGCGCGTGGCGGTGGATGTTCGGCGGCAGCGGGGTGGGGCGGGTCCACCAATGCGGGCTGCCGGCCTCCTGCACCAGGGCCACCGGTTCTTCGTTGACCACGGCGGCGGAGACGCGGGTGATGTTGAGCTTGGGCGCCTCGACCTGCCAGCCCAGTTCGCGGCCCAGGATGTCGACCGGGATGGTCCTGCCCACGTCCGAGGCGGTGGTGAGCACCGCCGTGGCGCCCAGCAGCGCGGCCACGGTCTCGGCCATGGCGTTGGCGCCGCCCACATGGCCCGAGAGCACGGGGATGGCGAACTGGCCGGCGTCGTCCACCACCAGCACGCCGGGGTCCTCGTCCTTGTTCTTCAGGTGCGGCGCGATCAGCCGCACCACCGCGCCGAGCGAGACGAAGAACACGATCTGGTCGAACTGCTCGAACAGGCTGCCGATCTGGTCCTTGAACGGGCCGTCGTAGGCGAGCACCGGGTTGGGCAGGCCGGCGCAGGCGTCGGCAAACCGGGCGGCCACGCAGACGCTGGCCGCGGGCAGCGCACGTGCCAGGGTGGCGGCCTGCGCGGCGCCGTGTTTGGTGATGGCGACGAGCACGAAGCGGGGAAGAAGATGGGGATGGTCGGGGTTCATGCAGCCGGTTCCGGGGTTTTCTTGAGACAGCCCTTGATGCGCTCGCCGCGCACGCGGTGGGGGTTCTTCACGATCAGCAGCGAGAGGTAGCTGACCTTGGTGCCGCGCAGCGCGAGCAGCGCGGGGCCCGAGAGGCGCCGCTCGTCCAGCGCGCCAACGCGTTCGACGAAGTGCGCGCCAGCCAGCAGGCCGCGCGCCTCCAGCCAGTCCAGCAGGTCCTCGATCAGCGGCTTGATCTTCATCAGCACCAGGGTGTCGAAGTCGGGCAGCAGCCGGTCGACCGCGCCCACGCCGTAGGCCGCCGGCACGATGGCCACGGTGTCGTCCTGCTCGGCGAACGGTTCGCCCACATCCGCACAGGCAGCGGTGAACGAATTGACGCCTGCGATGGTGCGCACCGGCACCCGCTCGTCCAGCCCGCGCAGGGTGCGCGCCAGGTGGCCGAAGGTGGCGTAGGTGGAGGCATCGCCCTCGACCAGGAACAGCACGTCGCGCCCGGTCTGCAGCCAGGGCAGCACGGTCTGTGCAGCCTTCAGCCAGGCGCGCGCCAGTTTCTCGCCGTCGTGCGTCATCGGGAACAGCAGCGGTGTGTGGGTCTCGGGCAGCGGCAGCCCGGCGCGCATCACGATGTCCAGCGCATAGCTGGGCGTCTTGCCGCTGCGCACCGGGTAGACCCAGATGGCGTCGCGGCGCTCCAGCGCGGCCCAGGCCGTGCGGGTGATCAGGCCGGGGTCGCCCGGGCCCAGCGAGATGCCGTGCAGGGTACCCATGCGCGGGGCGGTGGAAGGCGTGACGTCAGCCATGCGCCGCCTCCTCCGCCGCCACCACCGGCCCGTGTTCGCCGTGGCCCATGGGGCCCACGCCGGCGCACACCAGCCACACCGGGTTCTCGGCGGCCATGCGGTGCATGTGGAGGATGGGGCGGCTGCGCGCGGCCTGCAGCTGCAGCACGTCCCAGTCGGCGTTCAGCTGCTGCAGGGCCTGGGTGGCGGTGGCCAGGTTCTCCAGGGTCACGAAGTTCATCACCAGCCGGCCCTGCGGCCGCAGGCGCCGCAACACCTGGGCGATCAGCCCGGCCAGCTCGCCGCCGGAGCCGCCGATGAACACCGCGTCGGGGTCGGGCCAGGTGTCCGGGCCCTCGGGCGCCTTGCCCAGGTGGAGGCTGTAGTTGCTGACGCCGAAGGCTGCGTGGTTGCGCCGGGCGATGGCGTGGTCGGCCTCGTTCTTCTCGATGGCGAACACGTGGCCCTGCGGGCACAGGCGGGCGGCCTCCAGCCCCACCGAGCCGCTGCCGGCGCCGATGTCCCAGACCACGCTGTCGGTGCGCAGCTGCAGCCGCGCCAGGCTGACGGCGCGCACCTCCTGCTTGGTGATCAGGCCCTTCTCGGGCTGGCGCTGCTCGAAGGCGCTGTCGGCCAGGCCGAAGCACACCGGCTGCGGCCGCGTCCCTGCGCGCCACAGCAGCACCACGTTCAGCTCGGCAAAGCGCATGCGGGCCGCCTCGGCTGGGCTGAGTTGCGCATGCACCCGCTCGTCGGGCTGCAGCAGGTGTTCGGCCACGGCCATGTGGAAGTCGCTGCCCAGGCCTTCGGCCAGCAGCAGGCGGGCGATGCGGTCGGGGCTGTTCGCCGGGCTGGTCAGCAGCAGCAGGCGCTGCTCGGCGCGCAGGGCCTGGGCCAGCGCGTACAGGCCGTGCGTGGGCGGGGCGCCGCGCTGCCACTCGCCGGCATCGGCGGCGTGCACGGAGACGATGCGCGCGTCCTGCCAGGCCAGGCCCACGCGGGCGCAGGCCAGTTGCAGCGTGGACAGGTTGGGCAGGATCTCCAGCGCCTCCAGGCACAGGTGCTGGGCCAGGTAGGGCGCGATGCCGTGGCACAGCGGGTCGCCGGTGGCCAGCACCACGCAGGCCTGGTTAGCCTCGCGCGCGGCGCGCACCCAGCTGGGCACCGCCTTCAGCTGGCCGGTCAGGTCGTGGGTGACGGCGCGGGCCTTGAGCGTGTGCCGGAACAGCGCCAGCGTGCGCGCGCCTCCGATCACCACGTCGGCCGCGCGCAGGTGGGCCAGCGCGGTGGCGCCGAGGCTGGCCACGCCGTCGTCGAGCACGCCGATCACGCGGCAGCGGTTGGGATCGTGGGAGGGCAGGTCGTTCATTCGGTATCGAAGTCGGAGTGGTGGGTGTGGCTGATGCCGGTGCGGCCGGCGGTGGCGGGGCGGGGCCGTGCCTCGGCGGGGGCCGAGCGCACATCGGCCACCGGCTGGCCGCTGAAGTTGCACACCAGCACGCGCAGCGCGAAGGCGTGGCCGTAGCGCGTGGGGGCGGTCAGGGTGTCGATGGCGCGCTGCGCCAGCGCCTGGTGGAAGGCCGGACCCAGGCCGCGCTCGACCATCAGCTCGGCGCCGAAGCGCGCGGTCTCGGCGGCGGCGATGGCGGCGCAGTCCTCGGCCGTGGCGCCGATCTGCCGGGCGATCTCGGCCACCAGGTCGGTGTCCACCACGTTGCGGTTGGCGTGGGTGATGGTCTCGCCCTGCGCGATCTTGGTCAGCTTGCCCACCATCACGCCCAGCACCACCTCGGGCAGGCCCTGGGCCACCACCTCGTCGAGCGCGTAGCGCAGGAAGTCGCCCATCTGCACGAAGCAGGCGGCGGGCAGGCCGGGCCGCTCGGCGCGCAGCGTCTGCATGGCAAAGGTCTCGGTGCGGCCGCCGGTGGTCAGCGCCACCACGCCATGGTCCAGCGTGGCCGCAACCTGGATGCCCTGCACCACGCTGGCCCGCCAGGCGGCGGTGGAGTAGGGTTTGACGATGCCGGTGGTGCCCAGGATGCTGATGCCGCCCAGGATGCCCAGCCGGGCGTTGGTGGTCTTCTTGGCCATCTCCTGGCCGCCCGGCACGCTCACGGTCACCTCCAGGCCGTGCTGCGCCAGCAGCCGCGGTGCGGCCTCGTGCAGGTTGTCGGCGATGTTCTGGCGCGGCACCGGGTTGATGGCCGGGCCGCCCACCGCCAGGCCCAGGCCGGGCAGCGTCACCGTGCCCACGCCGTCGCCGGCCACGAACGTGATCTCGCCCGCGCGGCCGGGCAGCCGCCGCAGGTCCACCGTGAGGTGGGCGCCGTCGGTGCAGTCCGGGTCGTCGCCCGCAAACTTCACCACCATGGCGTGGGCGCTGTGCGCATCGCAGCGCCCGTCGTGCACGGCAAAACGCACGCGCTGGCCGTTGGGCAGCAGGCTCTCCATCGCGTCAGGCACCTGCCCGGTTTCCAGCCCCTCTGCGGCGGCCCGGGCGGCCGCGGCCGCACAGGCACCGGTGGTGAAACCGGTGCGGGTGCCGCGCGGGGTGGCGTCGTCCATCGTCAGGCGCTTTCTGCGCGTTGCCGCGCCTCGGCCAGCGCCAGCAGCGCGTGCAGGGCGGCGACCACCAGGGTGGAACCGCCCTTGCGACCGCGGATGACGATCCACGGCACGTCAGTGATCTGCGCCATCAGGTCCTTGGACTCCGCCGCCGACACAAAGCCCACCGGCATGCCGACCACCAGGGCGGGGCGCACGCCGTCCTCCACGATCAACCGCACCAGCTCGATCAGCGCGGTGGGCGCGTTGCCGATGCCGACGATGGCGCCCTGCAGCAGGCCCAGGCGGTGCGCCTTGCGCATGGCCTGCACGGCGCGGGTGGTGTTGTCGGCCTGCGCCTGGGAGATCACGTCGGCATCGCTGATGAACTGGTGTGTGGCCATGCCGAAGTGCGCCAGGCGCGGCCGGGACAGGCCCGAGCAGATCATCTCCACGTCGGCCACCACGGGCGTGCCACCGCGCAGCACCGCGGCCATGCCCGCCGGCACCGCGTCGGGGTGGAAGGCGGTCAGGCCGTTGAACTCGAAGTCGGCGTTGGCGTGGATCATGCGGCGCACGATCGGCCACTGCCCGGCCGTGTAGGCGTGCGCGCCGGCCTCGGCGTCGATGATGGCGAAGCTGTCGTGTTCGATCGCCTGGCCGGCGGCGGTGAGCTGCTCGGTGACGGTGTTGACCGTGCTCATGCCGAGGCGCCCTCGTGCGCATGGGCGGGGGCGTTGGCGTGCACATGCACATGCACAGGCGCGTGCGTGTGCTCGTGCGAATGGCCGTGCCCCAGGTCGTGGGCGATCTCGCGGTAGCTGCAGCCGTCGCAGGGCAGCCGGCTGTCGGGCACACCGGCCAGCAGGTCGTGCACGCGCTGCTCCACCAGTTCGAAGATTTCTTTCTCGAAACCGAAGTGCGTGCCGCAGGCAAAGCGCACCTGCGGGTACTGCGCCCGCAGATGGTCGACCTGGCGGTGGATGCGCTGCATCAGCGTGCCGGTGTAGAGGTAGTAGGGCAGCACCACCACCTGGCGCAGGCCGATCAGCACCTGGCGCTGAACCACGCGTTCGAGCCGCGGAAAGGTGATGCCGGTGAAGGCCAGGTCCACCAGTTCGTGGTCGCTTTCTTCCTGCAGCCAGCGCGCCATCCGGGCCATGTCGCCGTTGGCGCCGCGGTCCGACGAGCCCCGGCCCAGCAGCACCACGCCGGTGGTGGTGGGGTCGGGCATGTCCAGCTCGGCCATGGCCTGGCGCAGGCGGCGCTTGAGGATGGCGAGGATGGGGTCGCAGGCGCCCAGGTGCGGACCGTAGAGGAACTCGGTGCCGGGCGCGTGTGCGCGGGCGTGTTCGATCGCCTCGGGAATCTCCATCTTGGCGTGGCCGGCGGCGTTCAGGATCAGCGGCAGCACCAGCACACGGCGCGCGCTGTGCGCCGCCGCCAGCAGCCCGTCGTGCAGGGACGGCGCGGCGAATTCGATGAAGCAGACCTCGATGCGCCAGGCCGGCTGGCGCGCGCGCCACTGGTCGACGAAGTCGCGGATTTCCTGGTTGCCGGAGTCCTCGCGTGAGCCGTGGCCCACCAGCAGGATCGTGGTGTGATTCATGTCGTGGCTTTCCTGAAACGGTGGGTGAAGCTGGGGTCGTAGAGCCGGGACCTGATCAGCTCGGGCCACTGGCGCGCGCCCAGCGTGGGGCTGGCGATCACCATGGCCTGGCTGACGATGCCGGCCTCGCGGCACTGTTGTTTGATGGTGGCGAGCGTGCCGCGCACGATGCGCTCTTCGCCCGGCCAGCTGGCCTTGTGCACCACCAGCACCGGCGCATCCTCCGGCCAGCCGGCCTCGCGCAGGCCGGCCTCGACCTTGTGCAGCAGCGTGATGGACAGGAAGATGCACAGCGTGCAGCGGTGGGCCGCCAGGGCGGCCAGGTCCTCGCCGTCGGGCATGGGCGTGCGCCCCTCGACCCGGGTGAAGATGGTGGTCTGCGTGACCTCGGGCAGGGTGAAGCTCTCGACCGCCGCGGCCGCCGAGGCCATGGCCGAGGACACGCCCGGCACCACCGCCACCGGCACACCCGCGGCGTCCAGCGGCTGCACCAGCTCGATGAGGGCGCCATAGAGCGCCGGGTCGCCGGTCTGCAGGCGCACCACGGTGTCGCAGCGCGCGGCGTTCGCGATCAGCCAGGCCGACATCTGCTCCAGCGTCATGTCCTTGCTGTCGGCGATGACGCAACCTGGTGGCGCCCACCGGGTGGCCGCCTCGTTCACCAGCGAACCGGCGAACAGGATTGCCCCGGCGCGCACAATCAGGTCGCGCCCCTTGACGGTGATCAGTTCCGGATCGCCCGGCCCCGCACCCACAAACCAGACCGTTCCGACACCCATGGTGCGTGCGCGGTCAGGCGGCCTGGTGCAGGCGGCGTTCCACCACGGCGCTGCCCTGCAGACCGCGCAGGGTCTTGGCCAGGGCCAGGACGGCCAGGTCGATCAGCGGCTCGGCCAGCACCACGCTCATGTAGGCGGCGCCGAAGCTGCCGATGCTCACCAGGTTGTCGACGCCCAGTCCGCGCCCGTAGAGCGCCCAGAAGCCCACCCACAGCACGATGCCGCCCTGGTAGGCCAGGGACAGCTTCAGGGCCTGGCTGTAGCGCAGGTCCACATAGGCCATCTGGTCGGGAATCACGCGCCGCGCCAGCGCCGCGGTGGCGAACAGCGGCACCAGCAGTGTGGTCACGTTCATGCCGTACTGCGGCAGATCGAAGGGCGCGAAGAACATGCCCTGGACCAGCAAGCCGCCGGCCAGCCCGATGGCCGCAGGCGCCGCGCCGAACAGCAGCATCAGCGTGGTGCCCAGAATCAGGTGGACCTCGGACACGCCCACCGGGTGGTGCGGCAGCACCTCGAAGAAGCAGAACACCAGCGCCGTGGCCAGCAGGGTCCGCAGCAGCAGGGCGGTTGCGCCGTCCTTTCTGATCGTGTCGGCCGACAGCTTGGCCGTGTAGCCGATGCAGGCGGCCGCTGTGGCGACGCTCAGGGCGAGCTTGGCCCCGTCCACCAGACCTGGTTCGATGTGCATGAAGTGACTCCTTGGGTTGGATGCGTTGGACTCAACGCGGTTGGAAAGTCGGCAAAGACCCAAGGGAGAGGCGAGGACTGGTTCCGTCGGCGAACGGACAGCCCCCGGCGAGCGCACGCACAGGCGCTGGCACAGACTCGCAAAAACATGCGAAAGGACGACATGAAGGACACCGGCGAAGACCCCTCACCGCCTTCCCCGACGGTGTTTGGGTAATGCGGCTGCGCTTTGGGGCGCAGCCTCCTTGTTGGCCGGTATCCGGGCTGACAGAACGTTTCTCAAAGCCTTCCCGGTGTGACCCAGTGGCGAAATTTTGAGAAATGGGGGCCTTGGCAATGCCTTGGGCCACCCGTCTGCTTACCGTTGCGGGGGCAGCGCAGGTTAGGTTCGTCCGTATGGGACTCGCCCTCCTGCTTCCCGTTGAACTGCGATGCCTGAACAGCATCGCGAGCACCAACAGCTTTTGATTCTATATCCGACTAAATGGCTTGATGGCGTTGAGAGGCCTGCTTGCTTGGTGAAGGAGGAGTTCCCGTCCGCAGGGCCGTCGATCTCGGCCGCACCCAACCGGTCACTCCGTTGCCCGTGTCAGACGCTCTTGCCCTTGAGCAGCCGCGCGCGTTCGGATGGGCTGTAGTGGTTGAAGTGGCCGGCCGCGTCGGCCGCGCGCCGGTTGGACATGCGGATAGCCTCGATCTTGCCGGCCGGGGCGATGCGCGAGACGCACTTGTCCAGCTCGGTGCTGGCGCAGTGCGGGCAGGTGGGCACGGTGCCGGCGCGCACCAGCAGCTCGAAGTCGGCGTGGCAGGCTGTGCAGTGGTAGTCAAACAGCGGCATGGTGGTCTCCATTCAGCCGGTCACAGGATGGGCCAGCTGGTCGGCCAGCGCCAGCAGGCCGCTGGTCTGGTCGGTGATGGCGCGCACGGTGTCTGGCTGCAGGCGGCTGAGCCAGCGCCAGGGCAGCCGGGCCGCGCCGCAGCGCGCGCCGGCGAGCATGCCGACGAGGGCGCCGGTGGTGTCGGCGTCGTCGCCCAGGTTGACGGTGGCGACCACGGCATCTTCAAAGTCGTCGTGCTCCGACACGAAGTGCAGCACGGTCTGCACCGTGTCCACCACGTAGGCGGTGGCGCGTCCGCGGTAGGGCGTGTGGCGAAAGGTCGGCTCTTCGGCCACCCATTGGTCTATGCGATGGCACAGCGCGGCATGGTCGTCGCCCGCCAGCAGGCCGCGCAGCAGGCGGCCCAGGCCCAGCGTGGCGGCGTCCGACAGCGGGTGGTGGTGCGTCAGACGGGCCTGCGCTAGCGACAGGCGCTCGAAGGCCGCGCGGTCTCCCAGCGTTGCCAGCACGGCGGGCAGGTTGCGCATGGCGGCGCCGTTGCCGCCGTCGCCGTCGTTGGGCGGGCCGCTGAGGCTGCCCTGGTGCAGAAAGCGCAGGATGCCGCGGCGGCAGGTGTTGCCGCAGTCCACCGGCCCGCTGCGCCACCACGCCACATAGGCCTCGCCGATGCAGCGCACCAAGGCCTCGTCGGCCTGGTCGCGCAGGCGCGCGATGCCGCCGGCACCGCCCTGCAACAGCGCATCACCCAGCGCCAGGCTCATGGTGGTGTCGTCGGTGACCTGGCCGCGCGCGAGCTTGAGCCAGCCGCCACCGACGATGTCGCGGTGGGTGCCGTAGGCCAGCAGGATCTCGCGCGGGCGCATGAATTCGACCGTGGCGCCGAGCGCGTCGCCGATGGCCAGGCCCAGGTAGGCGCCCAGCGCCTTGTCGAAGCGGGCGTGGAAGTGGGGTGTGCGGGCGTCAGCCATACCGCGCCACCACGTCGTAGTCGCCGCCCAGGGCGAGCACTTCCTGTTCGCCCTGCAGCACCTGCCCGGTCAGCAGGCCGGGGAACACCAGCAGCTTGCTGGCGGGCACCTGCACCTCGAACACCCAGTCGCCGAAGCAGCCCGCGTCTTCGGCCGACAGGCTGAACGACACCAGGTTGTTCAGCCGTACCGTGCAGTGGCGGTTTTGCAGGGTGCCGGCCACCAGCTGTTCGTCGCAGCGGGTGCTGCCGCGCCACAGCCGCACATGGGACGCTCCCGCCGCCGCATGGCCGGGCAGGCCGAAGCGCTGCAGCGCCCATTGGCAGAACTCGAACAACAGGTCCAGCTGCTGGTGGACGTTGTTGTTGTGCAAGCGGCTGGAGGTTTTCTCTTCGAGGTAGGTGATCCAGCCTGGCGAAGGATAGCGCTGCAGCGGCTGGCGGTGGTGCGTGGGCACCAGGCCGAAGCGGCTTTCGACCCAGCCCTTGAGCACGGCGCCGGCCGGGCTGGCGTTGTCCATGCCCCAGGCCTGCAGCAGCTTGCGCCAGCTGCTGCGCCAGCGGCAGCGTTCGGCCGGACCCAGCGCCGCGGCCTCGTGCGCGGCCGGGGGGCGCAGGCCGAAGGCGATGTCCAGGTAGTGCACGAACACCTCCGACGCGTCGCTCAGGGCGCTGCAGCGGTCCAGCAGGCCGAACAGGCCGGGGTGCGCTTCGCGCGTGCCCGCGATGGACAGGGGAACCGGGTGCGCGTTGAACGCGGTGCCGGCCAGCACCCGGGTCGGCACGCCGACCAGGTTGGTGCTGTACCAGCGGTGGGGCTGGACCGGTTCATCATCCACCGCTCAGACCGGCCGGTTCTCGTTGACGTTGCGCACCGGGCCCATGAGCGCCAGGCCTTCGTCGTAGGTGATGGTGTCGAAGGTGACGCCGTACTTCATCGCGGCGTCGGCCACGGCGTCGAGCTTGCCGGCGGTGTCCTTCTTCTTGAGGTCGCCCTTCTCCAGGTAGAGCAGTTCGAGCATCTCGTTGTAGACCGTGTTCTCCAGGATGGGCAGCACGTAGAACATCGCGCCCTTGTACGGCACCTGGTACTTCTTCGAGATGTCCATGTTGTCGCAGAACAGGAAGTACTTGCCGCCGGCGCTGAGCGTGTCGCCCAGCACCTCGGCCACGTCCTTGAGCGAGGCGAAGGACAGCAGCCAGCCGCAGAAGAAGGGCAGGTGCGACTCGCCGGCGCGGGCCACGGCCATCACCTGGTCGCACTTGAGCTCGGGCGGGCGCGCCTCGTCGGCCATCTTGTCGGCAAAGCGCAGCGCCAGTTCGCCACGGAAACCGAAACGGCCTTCGACGTGGGTCGGCGCCTTGAGCACCGGGTTGAGCATGCGGCCTTCTTTTTCGAGGCGGGCGAAGGCGGTGTCGTCGATGGCGGCGGGCGCGGTCAGCGTGGTCATGGCGGTTCCTGTGGTTGGGGAAGGGGAAAGACTCACCACGTCTGTCTGCAATGAACGTACCAGCCCCTTGCATCCCTCGCGCACTTGAGAAGGCGCAGCAAACCCGACACAAGCGGCCGGCGTGGCGGTTGGCAGGCGTGTCGTTTGCGACGCCGGTTCTGCGCTTTGTCGGATTCGGAACAAAGACTTTTGACGCCGCTGCGGGCCCCCGAAAACACCGATTTCCCTCGGAGAAACAAGCACTTGAGATGTGTCGACCCGGGGTTGGAAAGGCATGGCACGGAAGGTGCAGAGGAGTGGCTGCGCGGACACAAGTCCGGCCGATGCGTGATCCGATAAGAAAACCTATAGGCACGTCAGGCTGACCTGGTCGCGGTGTATCGCAACCTTGGTTTCAACCCTTCCTTTCTTGGAGTACTGACATGGCTAAGCTTCGTCAAATCGCCTTCTACGGCAAAGGTGGCATCGGCAAATCGACCACTTCGCAAAACACCCTCGCGGCCCTGGCCGAGATGGGCCAGAAGATCCTCATCGTCGGCTGCGACCCCAAAGCCGACTCGACCCGCCTGATCCTGCACGCCAAGGCCCAGGACACCATCCTCTCGCTGGCCGCCGAAGCCGGCTCGGTGGAGGACCTGGAGCTCGAGGACGTCATGAAGATCGGTTACCGCGACATCCGTTGCGTGGAATCCGGTGGCCCGGAGCCAGGCGTGGGCTGCGCCGGCCGAGGCGTGATCACCTCGATCAACTTCCTGGAAGAAAACGGCGCCTACGAAGGCGTGGACTACGTGTCCTACGACGTGCTGGGTGACGTGGTGTGCGGCGGCTTCGCCATGCCCATCCGCGAAAACAAGGCGCAGGAAATCTACATCGTGATGTCGGGCGAGATGATGGCCATGTACGCGGCCAACAACATCTCCAAGGGCATCCTGAAGTACGCCAACTCGGGTGGCGTGCGTCTGGGCGGCCTGGTGTGCAACGAGCGCCAGACCGACAAGGAACTGGAACTGGCCGACTCGCTGTCCAAGATGCTGGGTTCGCGCCTGATCCACTTCGTGCCGCGCGACAACATCGTGCAGCACGCGGAACTGCGCCGCATGACCGTGCTGGAGTACGCGCCCGAGTCCAAACAGGCCCAGGAATACCGCACCCTGGCCCAGAAGGTCCACGGCAACGCCGGCAACGGCACCATCCCCACCCCCATCACCATGGACCAGCTGGAAGACCTGCTGATGGAGCACGGGATCATGAAGACCGTCGACGAAACCGAAGTCGGCAAGACGGCCGCCGAACTGGCCGCCTGATCGCCTCAGTGACCGCATCCGGTGCGCCACTGCGGCGCTCCGGATCGCGGGCCACCCGAGCCATCCACCATCCACTGGAGTGTTCCCATGACCGCCACCGTTGAAGAGCGCAAGGCCGCCAACAAGGCCCTGATCGATGAGGTGCTGAAGGCCTATCCCGAAAAGATGGCCAAGCGCCGCGCCAAACACCTGAGCACGTACGAAGAGGGCAAGCCCGATTGCGGCGTGAAGTCCAACATCAAGTCCCTGCCGGGCGTGATGACGATCCGCGGCTGCGCCTACGCCGGTTCCAAGGGCGTGGTCTGGGGCCCCATCAAGGACATGATCCACATCTCCCACGGCCCCGTGGGATGCGGCCAGTACAGCTGGGCCGCCCGCCGCAACTACTACATCGGCATGACCGGTGTGGACACGTTCGTGACGATGCAGTTCACCTCCGACTTCCAGGAGAAGGACATCGTCTTTGGCGGCGACAAGAAGCTCGACAAGATCATCGACGAGATCCAGGACCTGTTCCCGCTGAACAAAGGCATCTCGATCCAGTCGGAATGCCCGATCGGCCTGATCGGCGACGACATCGAAGCCGTGTCCAAGAAGAAGAGCAAGGAGTACGAAGGCAAGACCATCGTGCCCGTGCGCTGCGAAGGTTTCCGCGGCGTCAGCCAGTCGCTGGGCCACCACCTGGCCAACGACGCGATCCGCGACTGGGTGTTCGACAAGACCGACCCGAACAAGCGCCCCGACTTTGTCTCGACCCCGTACGACGTGGCCATCATCGGCGACTACAACATCGGTGGTGATGCCTGGTCCTCGCGTATCCTGCTCGAAGAGATGGGCCTGCGCGTGATCGCCCAGTGGTCCGGCGACGGCACGATTGCCGAGCTGGAAAACACCCCCAAGGCCAAGCTCAACGTGCTGCACTGCTACCGCTCGATGAACTACATCAGCCGACACATGGAAGAGAAGTACGGCATCCCATGGTGCGAGTACAACTTCTTCGGCCCGACCCAGATCGAGAAGAGCCTGCGCGAGATCGCCAGCCACTTCGACGACGCCATCAAGGCCAAGACCGAAGAGGTGATCGCCAAGTACAAGCCGCTGATGCAAGCGGTGATCGACAAGTACAAGCCGCGCCTGCAGGGCAAGAAGGTGATGCTGTATGTGGGTGGCCTGCGTCCGCGCCACGTGATCGGCGCCTACGAGGACCTGGGCATGGAAGTGGTCGGCACCGGCTATGAGTTCGGCCACAACGACGACTACCAGCGCACCACCCACTACATCAAGGACAGCACGCTGATCTATGACGACGTGACCGGCTACGAGTTCGAGCACTTCGTCGACAAGATCAAGCCCGACCTGATCGGCTCCGGCATCAAGGAAAAGTACGTCTTCCAGAAGATGGGCGTGCCTTTCCGCCAGATGCACAGCTGGGACTACAGCGGTCCTTACCACGGCTACGACGGCTTTGCGATCTTCGCGCGCGACATGGACATGGCCATCAGCTCGCCGATCTGGGGCCTGACCAAGGCGCCCTGGAAAAAAGCCGCCTGATTCCGCACACCACCCCGACTTGCCAAGGAGAGCGTCATGCCCCAATCAGCCGACAAGATCCTCGACCACGAACTGCTGTTCCGTGAGCCCGAGTACCAGGAACTGTTCAAGAACAAGAAGGAACAGTTCGAATACAACCACAGCGACGAAAAGGTCGGTCAGATCATCGAATGGACCAAGACCGAGGACTACAAGGCGAAAAACTTCGCCCGCGAAGCCCTGACCGTCAACCCCGCCAAGGCCTGTCAGCCGCTGGGCGCCGTCTACGTCGCCAACGGGTTCCACAAGACCCTGAGTTTCGTGCACGGTTCGCAGGGCTGCGTCGCCTACTACCGCTCGCACTTCTCCCGCCACTTCAAGGAACCGACCTCCTGCGTCAGCTCCTCGATGACGGAAGACGCGGCGGTGTTCGGTGGCCTGAACAACATGGTCGACGGCCTGGCCAACGCCTACAACCTGTACAAGCCCGACATGATCGCGGTCAGCACGACCTGCATGGCCGAGGTGATCGGTGACGACCTGAACGCCTTCATCAAGACGTCCAAGGAAAAGGGCAGCGTGCCCGCCGAGTTCGACGTGCCGTTCGCCCACACCCCGGCCTTCGTCGGCAGCCACATCACCGGCTACGACAACGCGCTGCTGGGCGTGCTGCAGCACTTCTGGGACGGCAAGGCCGGCACCACCGAGAAGCTGGAGCGCGTGCCCGACGACAGCATCAACTTCATCGCCGGCTTCGACGGGTTCGTCGTCGGCAACATGAAGGAAATGCGCCGCATCTTCAGCCTTTTCGGCGTCAAGGTGAACGTGCTGTGCGACCCCTCGGGCTCGTGGAGCACCCCGACCGACGGCGAGTTCCGCATGTACGAAGGCGGCACCACCAAGGAAGAGGTGGTCGCAGGCCTGCACGCCAAGGCCACCATCGTGTTCCAGGAGTACTGCTGCGAGAAGACCAGCAAGTACATCACCGAGAAGGGCCAGGAAGTGGTGGTGCTCAACGCCCCGGTGGGCGTGGCCGGTACCGACGAGTTTCTGATGGCCATCAGCCGCCTGACCGGCAAGCCGATCCCGGCCGAGCTGGAGCTCGAGCGCGGTCTGCTGGTGGATGCCATGGCCGACAGCCAGGCCCACCTGCACGGCAAGCGCTACGCGCTGTACGGTGACCCGGACCAGATGATCGGTTACGCGCAGTTCCTGCTGGAGCTGGGCGCCGAGCCTGCACACGTGCTGGCCACCAACGGCACCGAAACCTGGGCCGCCAAGGTGCAGAAGCTGTTCGACAGCTCGCCCTACGGCGCCGGCTGCAAGGTTTACCCCAAGCGCGACCTGTGGCACATGCGCTCGCTGCTGTTCACGGAGCCGGTGGACTTCCTGATCGGCAACACCTACGGCAAGTACCTGGAGCGCGACACCGGCACGCCGCTGGTGCGCATGGTGTTCCCGATCTTCGATCGCCACCACTACCACCGCTTCCCGACCTGGGGTTACGAAGGCGGCATGCGCGTGCTGGTGAACCTGCTGGACGAGTTCTTCGAGACCCTGGATGCGAACACCATCGTGCCGGGCAAGACGGACTATTCGTACGACATTATTCGTTGACCCCCCCCGCGCCGCTTCGCGTCACCCCCCAGGGGGCGCCGCTGGCGGCCCGGCAAAGCCGGTTCCGCGGCGGCCTTGGTTGGGCTTCCCCACGCTCGCCAGGGTCGCTGCGGCCTCCGGTCATTTCATTCAGTGAGGCTCTTATGGCCAATGTGACATTCAGTTCGCCGCGCATGAAGAAGGACCTGACGGTCTATGCGGTGGCGGGCGATACGCGGACTTTGCTGGCGGTGGCGAAGGCGAACAACGTGCCGCTGGATTTCGAGTGCGAGAACGGAGAGTGCGGTTCCTGTCAGCTCAAGGTGACGGTGTTGTCGGACAAGGCGCCGATCGGCGTCGCGCTGACTGAGAAGGAAAAGACCGTGCTGCGTTTTGCCGGCAAGATCACGCCGAAGCAGATCGAGGACGCCGAGACGAAGGACCTGCCGCCGCCCTGGCGCCTGGCGTGTCAGTTCGTCGTGCGCAGCGAAGACATCCTGGTGGAGTTCTGACCATGGCGGGCACGCTGGTCAAGACCACGCAGGACGGCCGTTCGGTCGAGGTGATCGACGGCTGGGTATGTCTGGCGGGTCTCAAGGAAGCCGACACGCTGGTGCCGCTGTTCGAGCACCCCAACCGGCAGGCCATCCTGGCGGCGGTGCCCGGCGCAACGCACATGGCCGGCCGCCTGCCGCTGACCCACGAGGAGGCTGCGATCGCCCAGGGGGCGATGACGGCCGAGCAGCGTGAACTCGACACCAGCCCGACCGCCATCTCGCAGCGCCTGCGGCGTGTCCTGTGGGCCAAGGCCGTGGCCGAAGGCGTGGAATGAGCGCGCCACCATGATCTACGTGATCGAGTGTCCGCCGTCGGGAGAACCTGTGGCCTGGTTCGCTTACCACCTGGGCGACCTGGCCCGCAAGGTGGCGGCACGCGATCCGCTGGAGGCCTGGGAAATCCACGACGAGGTGACACCGCGCGCGCTGCTGGATGCGCTGGGACACGAGAGTGTGGACGCTGACGCTCGCGCTGCGTTTCCCTCGGTCTGCGACCTCGGTGACCAGTTCGGCTGGGACACGACGCTCTACCGCGCCGACCACCTGCTGGGGCGCGGCGTGCTCAGCCCCGAGCCGGTGGATGAGCGCGCCGCTTTGCTGGCGGCCCTGACAGCGCGGCCCGGCGAATGCCGCATCTACTGGAGCGACCAGGAGGCGGTGCTGGCCACTGAGGACGGCGATGCGTGGCTGGGCGCACCCGAACGCTGGCGCGCGCGCCACGCGCTGCACCAGCAACTGCTGGCGCTCGAAGTGCTGGCCGACAACCTGTAGGGGGAACGCCCATGCTGCACCGCATGCAGTGCGACATCGTGCGGATCGCGGGCGAGACGGTCCTCAAGCTGCTGGCAGAGATGCAGAGCGAAGATGAGCTGTTTGCCAGCGAGGCGACGCTGCACGTGGTCGAGTCGCAGCTGCTGGTGATGTCGCAGACCCTGGCCCACCTGGCGCCCGGGCTGCACCATCGCCTGCACCGGGTGGACTGGCAAGGCTGGGGGCAGCTGCACCACCTGCTGGCATCGGGTGGGCAGCCGCGCCGCGAGGCGGTCTGGTACGGCGTGCGCGCGCTGGTGCCGGCCACGCTGGAACTGATCGCCGACCTGCGCAAGCGCGAACCGCTGTGGTTCGGTATCGACTACTGAAGAAAGCACACCATGGACACCGTCGAAGAATTCCTGGCCCACGCCATCCAGATCGAGCAGGAGGCGGCGCTGCGTTTCGGACAGCTCGCCGACGCCATGCACGCGCAGGGCAACAAGGAGGTGGGGCGCCTGTTCCGCCAGCTGGCCGACTACTCGCTGTTGCACCTGGCCGATGCCCGCGAGCGCGCGGGCTTTCGCCAGTTGCCCGACATGGGCGCGGCCGAGTTCTGCTGGCCCGACATCGAAAGCCCCGAAGCGGCGGCGATCTGGGCCGCCGACCCGCTGCTGGGGCGCGAACAGGCGCTGGAGGTCGCGCTAGAGGCCGAGCAGGCCGGGCTGGACTACTACAGCGACGTCATGAACACCACCTCCGACCCCGAAATCCGCGCGTTTGCGAAGGAGTTCTCGGAAGAGGAGGCAGGGCACGTCGCGGAGCTCAAGCGCTGGATCGAGCTGCACCGCGAGGGAAAACCGCTCCCGACCGACCTGTGACGGGTTCTGTCGCAAACCACCCGTCGCGATTGCTTCAAACCCTTCACAGCACCCCCTGAATCCGGCCAAAACCGGCCCAAAACACCTGGCATCAAACCTGCAAAGAGTCCTGCACCCACGTTGACAGGAGCTCGCCATGTCGGTATCGCTGAAGGCCAAGATCGCTGAAGTGTTCGAGGAGCCCGGCTGCGACATCAACCAGGGCAAGAGCGAGAAGGAACGCAAGAAGGGCTGCACCAAGCAGCTCTCTCCCGGCGCAGCGGCCGGTGGTTGCGCCTTCGATGGGGCCAAGATCGCGCTGCAGCCGGTGGCTGATGTGGCCCACCTGGTGCACGGACCGATCGCCTGCGAGGGCAACAGCTGGGACAACCGCCACAGCGCGTCCTCGCACTCACAGATCTACCGCACCGGTTTCACCACCGACATCAGCGAACTCGACGTGATCTACGGCGGCGAAAAGCGCCTGTTCAAGTCGATCCGCGAAATCATCGAGAAGTACGATCCGCCCGCGGTCTTCGTCTACCAGACCTGCGTCACCGCGCTGACCGGCGACGACATCGAAGCGGTGTGCCAGCGCGCCGCCGAGAAGTTCGGCAAGCCGGTGATCCCGGTCAATGCGCCGGGCTTTGCCGGTCCCAAGAACCTGGGCAACAAGCTGGGCGCCGAAGCCATCCTCGATTACGTGATCGGCACGGTCGAACCCGAGTTCACGACGCCGTACGACATCAACATCATCGGCGAGTACAACCTGGTCGGCGAGCTCTGGCAGATCAAGCCGCTGCTGGACGCGCTGGGCATCCGCATCCTCTCGTGCATCAGTGGCGACGGCAAGTACCGCGAAATCGCCTCGGCCCACCGCGCCAAGGCCAACATGATGGTCTGCTCCAAGTCGATGATCAACATCGCGACCAAGATGGAGCAGCGCTGGGGAATTCCGTATTTCGAAGGCTCGTTCTACGGCATCAGCGACATGAGCGAGACGCTGCGCCAGATCGCGAAGCTGCTGGTGAAGCAAGGCGCGGACGCCGAGCTGATGGATCGCACCGAGCGCCTGATCGAGGTCGAAGAGGCGCGCGCCTACAAGCGCATCGCCGAGTACAAGGCGCGCCTGGCCGGCAAGCGCGTGCTGCTGATCACCGGCGGCGTGAAGTCGTGGTCGGTGGTGGCGGCGCTGCAGGAAGGCGGCATGGAAATCGTCGGCACCAGCGTCAAGAAGAGCACCAAGGAAGACAAGGAAAAGATCAAGGAGATCATGGGCGAGGGCGCCGACGCCCACATGATCGACGACATGACGCCGCGCGAGATGTACGCGATGCTCAAGGACGCGCGCGCCGACATCATGCTCAGCGGCGGCCGCTCGCAGTTCGTGGCGCTCAAGGCTCGCATGCCCTGGCTGGACATCAACCAGGAGCGCCACCACGCCTACGCCGGCTACGAAGGCATGGTCGAACTGGTGCACCAGATCGACCGCGCGCTGTCCAACCCGGTCTGGCAGCGCGTGCGCATCGCCGCGCCCTGGGGCGACGACGGCGAAACGCTGCCGATGGTCGGGTCCGGTGGCTCCACCGCACACCTGAGCGCGGTCGCGGCACACGCCATGGGCCTCGAGCCCGAAGAAGTCCCGGTCTGAGCACACGGAGCACACCATGGCCAGCGTCGTCGAATCCAGGAAAGCCTGCACCGTCAACCCGCTCAAGATGAGCCAGCCGCTGGGCGCGAGCCTGGCTTTTCTCGGGCTGGACAGCTGCATGCCGGTGATGCACGGCTCGCAGGGCTGCACGTCTTTTGGTCTGGTGCTGCTGGTGCGGCATTTCAAGGAAGCGATTCCGCTGCAGACCACGGCGATGAACGAGGTCACCACCATCATGGGTGGCTACGAGAACATCGAGGCGGCGCTGTTGAACATCCGCAAGCGCGCAGCCCCGAAGCTGATCGCGATCTGCTCGACCGGCCTGACCGAGACCAAGGGAGATGACGTCAACGGCTTCCTCGCGCTCGCCCGGCAGAAGCACCCCGAGCTGGCCGACACCGAAATCATCTATGTCTCGACGCCCGACTACGTCGGCGCTTTCGAAGACGGGTTCAAGCATGCGATCACCGGCATCGTGAAGTCGCTGGTCAAGCCGCTGCCCACCGCGAAGGACCAGGTCACGCTGCTGCCGGGCAGCCACCTCTCGCCCGGCGACATCGACGAACTGCGCGAGATCATCGAATCCTTCGGCCTGAAAGCCATCGTGCTGCCCGACATCTCGGGCTCGCTGGACGGCCACATTCCGCCCGATTGGCGCGGCACCACGCTGGGTGGTACGACGCTCGAAGAGATCCGCGCCGCCGGCGCCTCGTCCTGGACCCTCGGTATTGGCGAGCAGACCCGCGAAGGTGCCGAGGCGCTGCAGGCGATCAGTGGTGCGCCGTTCGAGATTTTCGAGCGCCTGACCGGCATTGAGGCCAACGACCGGTTCCTGATGCGGCTGTCTCAGCACAGCGGCCGACCCGTGCCAGCCAAGTACCGTCGCCAGCGCAGCCAGCTGCTGGACGCCATGCTCGACGGCCACTTCTACACCGGTGGCATGACCGTGGCCATCGGCGCCGAGCCCGACCTGCTGCTGGCCATCGGCGCGCTGCTGCACGAGATGGGCGCCGAACTGAGTTGCTGCATCAGCACCACGCAATCCGCCTCGCACGCGCTGCTGCCGGCCGAAAAGGTGTTGCTCGGTGACCTGGAGGATCTGGAGCTCGGCGCGAAAGACTGCAACCTGATCGTCACCCACGCCCACGGTCGACAGGCCGCGCAGCACCTGGGCAAGCCGCTGCTGCGCATGGGCTTTCCGGTGTTCGACCGCGTCGGCAACGCGCACCGCGTGCAGGTCGGCTACCGCGGGACCATGGCCCTGATTTTCGAGATCGCCAACCTCATGATCGAACAGATTCCGCACCACCACGCGGAAGACTGGCCGCTCACGCCTGAAGCGCGCCGCGCCGCCATGGCACGCAGTGGCCCGACCCAAGCGACACCCCCCAACCCATTGGCCGAGGCCAGTGCCTGACCCAGGAGTCCACCATGAAGATCGCCTTCGCCACCCAGGACAAGGAGAGCGTCAACGCGCACTTCGGCTGGGCCAAGCACATTCTGGTCTACGAGATGTCGCCCGAGGGTTATGCGTTTGTGCAGAGCTTCGACTTCGGCGACAAGCTGCAGGAAGACGGTGACGAGGACAAGCTCGCGCCCAAGCTCGATGCGATCCACGACTGCGCGATCCTGTACGTGGCCGCCATCGGTGGCTCCGGCGCGGCGCGCGTGGTCGCATCCAAGATCCACCCGATCAAGGTGCCGCAGCCCAAGCCGATCGCCGAGATCCTGGAAAAGCTGCAGGTGGTGCTGCAAGGCACACCGCCCCCCTGGCTGCGCAAGGCGCTTCAGCGCGACGCCGCCCCTTCCTTTGACTTTGAAGACGACGAGGTGACCCATGGCTGAAACCGCCACCCCCGAGACCGACGCCCCCAGCGACGAGGCCATGCTGGCCACCCCCTTCGTGCAGCAGCTGGTCAAGCAGATGCGCGCGCAGGACACCCACGGCCAGTGGGAAGGCAAGAGCGATCTGAAGATCCTCAAGCCCTTCATCCTCACGCCCGAGGAGCGGCGCGCCATTCCCATCATGGGCGACCCGGACCCCGAGACCCTGTGGCACCTGGAGATCTTCTACAACGCCATCGCCGTGGCGATCGAGCGCGAGACCGGCCAGATGGTCTCGCCCATGATGAAGATGAGCCACGAAGGTTTCGGACGCATGGTGCTGATCGCCGGCCGCCTGGTGGTGGTCAACAAGCAGCTGCGCGACGTGCACCGCTTCGGCTTCCCCTCCCTGGCCAAGCTGGCCGACGCCGGCGGCAAGTTCCTGACCGAAGCCGTGACCATGATCCGCACCTACCCCGACGTCGCGAACTACGGCGCCTGAACGGAGAACCCCATGAGCGAGACCGCCGACGAACTCAAGCTGCGCCTGAAGAAGCTCAACGCCCAGGCCACGCAGGCCAAGATGGACCTGCACGACCTGTCCGAAGAACTGCCCACCAACTGGGAAAACATCCTCTCGGTCGCGCAGCGCTGCCACGACACCCACGCCGCGCTGATAGAAGCGCGGAAAGCAGCGGCAGCGGCCGCCTGATCCGGAGCACCACCATGAGCGCATTTTCCGTCACCATGCCCAGCGGCGCGACCTGGACGCCGACCTTTGTCGCGTCGCTGGACGAAGAGAAGTGCATCGGCTGCGGCCGCTGTTTCAAGGTCTGCCCGCGCGGCGTGCTGGAGCTGGTCGGTCTGACCGACGAGGGCGAGCGCATCAGCGTTGATCTCGACGGCGATGACGACGACGAATACGAAAAGAAGGTCATGACGATCGCGCACCAGGAGCTGTGCATCGGCTGCACCGCCTGCTCGCGCATCTGCCCCAAGAAGTGCTACACGCACGCGCCGGCCAACGCCTGAGGAGCACATCATGCTGGCCCCGGTTGCTCCCCGCCTGGACTGGTCCGGGCTCGAAGCGCGCATGCGCTTGCGCAACGACGAGATCGATGACCTGATGGCCTTGCTGCTGGAACATGCGGATGTTTCAGTTGGCAGCAAGGCCGACCGCTACCACCTGGCGTGGCTGATCGCTTGCGCCAGCTTGGGCGACGGGCACCTCTGGCAGGACCTGGGGCTGCCGTCTCGCGAGGCGCTGACGACACTGATGCGTCGCTGGTTCCCTGCGCTGGTCGAGCTCAACAGCGGGAACATGCGCTGGAAGAAGTTCCTGTACCGGCAGCTGTGCATGAAGGAGGACATCCTGATCTGCAAGTCGCCGACCTGCAATGACTGTTCCGATTACGTGACTTGCTATGGACAGGAACTGAACTGAACCCGTAGAACGCGTGTTTGAAGTCGGATAGCCTTGGAGACGGGTCGGCCTACCTGCTTTGCAACAGCAACCTTCATCTGACCCAGATCATCACCACGACCAGCCAGGTCAGCGCGGCGCCAGTCACGAACGCCGCGCCGTGCGTCAGCCGCGGCATCCAGGGGTTGGGGCGTGGCTGGGCCAGTCGCGCGAGGTGTTCCAGCCGAGCGATCACCTGATTCACCAGCGGGTGAAACTCCTTTTTGAACAGCTCCTGCGCAGTTTCCTGCATCACCTGAATCTGAGTCTCTTTCGCGCGCTGGGTCACCTCCGCCACGCTGCGGTCGACCTGTTTGGCTGTCTGGAGCCAGTGGCATCACGGCCTCCAGCTGCTTGAGCAAAAGGTCCAAGTCCCCCAAGGTGACATTTGTGTACAGATCAAGTACGGAAAAAGTACGAAAACCCTTCCCGTGCTTGAGCGAACTTCCTGGAACAAAGCAAGGGCGTTTTCATAGATACACCTGTGTCCTAGGACGTCCCAGAGAGTCCTTGTTTCCCACCTTGACATGGTGGGGGGCGTTGGTTCGAGTCCAATCGCGCCTACCAAACATCTCTGAAACGACAAGGGCCGGACATTTCGTCAGGCCCTTTTTCTTTGTCCGACAGCCTTCCAGCATGGCATCATCTGCGATGCGCACAGGGAAAACCCATCTGGCAGCACAGGGGGGACTTCCTAGAATCCGGCGCAACAGCAGTCTCCATAGTGCGGAGGCTCTCCGTCTTCACGTGAAGGTCCTGTAGTGCAAAAAAGCAAGGCCGATGCCCATGGCTCCTCTCCGGAGGCGGTGCGGGTCATCAAAAAATACCCCAATCGACGCCTCTACGACACCGATACGTCGTCATACATCACGCTTGCAGAGGTCAAGTCTCTGGTGATGGACAACGAGCATTTTGTGGTGCGCGATGCCAAGACCAACGAGGATCTGACCCGCAGCATCCTGCTGCAGATCATCCTGGAAGAGGAAACAGCTGGCGTGCCGATCTTCACCGAGCAGGTGCTCGCCAACATCATCCGTTTTTACGGACATGCCATGCAGGACTTCATGGGCGCCTATCTGGAAAAGAACGTCCAGATATTCATGGACCTGCAAGCCAAAATGGCAGAACAGTCCAAGGGCCTCAATCCAGAGGTCTGGAAGCAGTTCATGAATGTCCAGTCTCCCATGATGCAGGGCATGATGGGGACGTATCTGGAGCAGTCTCGCAGCGCGTTCACGCAGATGCAGGAGCAGATGCAGAAGAACAGCGAGCAGATGCTGGCCGCTTTTGGCCTCAAGCGCTGACCCGGTCGGCCGGTCTGAGACAATCCGGGGATGAGTGAATCCCCTGTTTCCATCGGCGCTTCGGCGCCCAAAGTGGGGTTCGTGAGCCTGGGTTGCCCCAAGGCCCTCACGGACTCCGAGCTGATCCTCACGCAACTCAGCGCTGAGGGCTACCAGACGTCCAAGACCTTTGCCGGTGCCGACATCGTCATCGTCAACACCTGTGGCTTCATCGACGATGCCGTCAAGGAGAGCCTGGACACCATCGGGGAGGCCTTGGCTGAGAACGGCAAGGTCATCGTCACTGGCTGCCTGGGGGCGCGCGAAGGTGACGGAGGTGGCAACCTGGTGCAGCAGATGCACCCGAGCGTGCTGGCGGTGACCGGCCCTCACGCCACTCATGAGGTGATGGAGGCAGTGCACAGGCACCTTCCCAAGCCGCACGATCCGTTTGTTGATCTGGTGCCACCCCAAGGCATCAAACTCACACCGCGCCACTACGCCTACCTGAAGATCAGCGAAGGCTGCAACCACCGCTGTACCTTCTGCATCATTCCGTCGATGCGAGGTGATCTGGTCAGTCGCCCGGTGGGTGATGTGCTGACAGAAGCGCGCAAATTGTTTGAGGCCGGAGTCAAGGAACTGTTGGTGGTCAGTCAGGACACATCGGCTTATGGTGTCGATGTGCAGTACCGGACTGGTTTCTGGGATGGCAAGCCAGTGAAAACCAAGATGCTCGATCTGGTTCGCACGCTTGGCGAGCTTGCAAGAGGATTTGGCGCATGGGTGCGTCTGCACTACGTGTACCCATATCCCCACGTAGACGACGTGATTCCGCTTATGGCCGAGGGGCTGATCCTGCCGTATCTGGATGTGCCGTTGCAGCACAGCCATCCCGATGTGCTCAAGCGGATGAGGCGCCCCGCCAGTGGGGAAAGAAATCTGGAACGTATTGCCCGCTGGCGCGAGATCTGCCCTGAGATCGTGGTGCGCAGCACCTTCATCGCAGGATTTCCCGGGGAGACGGAGGCTGAGTTTCAGCATCTGCTCGACTTCCTGGTCGAAGCGCGCATTGATCGAGCGGGTTGCTTCGCGTACTCGCCGGTGGAGGGGGCCGCAGCCAACGCACTTTCCGATCCTGTTGCGGATGCGGTGCGGGAAGAGCGCCGCGCGCGCTTCATGGAGGTCGCGGAGGCGGTGTCCGCTGACAAACTGCGCTCCCGTGTGGGCGCGACCATGCAGGTGCTGGTGGATTCGGCGCCCGGCTTGGGTAAGAAGGGTGGTGTCGGCCGCAGTTACGCGGATGCACCGGAGATTGACGGGGTGGTGCGACTGCTGCCACCAGAGAAGATCAGCAAGACGCTCAAGGTGGGGGAGTTCACTCGCGCGCGCATCGTTGCAGCGGACGGTCACGACCTCGTGGCTCAGCCGATTTGATGCGGGAAATAGAAAGGGCTTGCAAACGAACTGTTTGCAAGCCCTTGTGTTTGGTGCCCAAGAGAGGACTCGAACCTCCACGCCTCTCAGCGCTAGTACCTGAAACTAGTGCGTCTACCAATTCCGCCTCCTGGGCATCTCAGGAAGCACGCATTATAGCCTGCGGCTCAGCGCGTTTTGGCTGTACTGTTTGCGGTCCAGATAAAAAAGAAAAGGGCTTGCAAACTCTTCGTTTGCAAGCCCTTATGATTGGTGCCCAAGAGAGGACTCGAACCTCCACGCCTCTCGGCGCTAGTACCTGAAACTAGTGCGTCTACCAATTCCGCCACCTGGGCATCTCAGGAAGACAGCTAGTATAGCAGTAAAAAAACAGAACTCATAATCTTGAACGAAAAAAACAATCTTCTGGCCGAATTCGAAGGTGTCGTCTCCGGTCATCGTGACGGACATGGCTTTGTGATCCGTGATGACGGACAGCCCGACATCTATCTTCCTTCCAACGAAATGAGGGCGGTGCTGCACAAGGACCGGGTGAAGGCCCGCATCGTGCGGCTGGATCGCAAGGGGCGTCCTGAGGGGCGCGTCACCGAGATCATCGAACGCCCAGCTGCGCCCATCATTGGTCGCCTGCTGCAAGAGAGTGGCGTGTGGCTTGTCGCCCCGGAGGACAAGCGCTATGGCCAGGACGTCCTGATTCCCAAGGGGGCCACCGGGTCGGCCAAGACCGGGCAGGTGGTGGTGGTCGAACTGACCGAGCCTCCGGCCCTGTATGGACAGCCTGTCGGCCGTGTCAAGGAGGTGCTTGGCGAGATCGATGACCCCGGGATGGAGATCGAGATCGCGGTGCGCAAGTACGGTGTGCCTCACGAGTTCTCGGACTCGGCACTTGCAGAGGCCCGGGCACTGCCCGACAAGGTCCGGTCGGCAGACCTGAAGCATCGGGTCGATCTGCGCGATGTGGCCCTTGTGACCATCGACGGCGAAGATGCGCGGGACTTTGACGATGCGGTGTACTGCGAGCCAGCCAAGGTGGGGCGGGGCAGGGGTTGGCGTCTGCTGGTGGCCATTGCCGATGTGAGTAACTATGTGAAGACCGGCGCGCCGATCGACGTTGACGCGTACGACCGGGCCACCTCGGTCTATTTCCCTCGTCGGGTGATCCCGATGCTGCCGGAGAAGCTTTCCAACGGACTGTGTTCTCTGAACCCTGATGTGGACCGCCTGTGCATGGTCTGTGACATGCTGGTCAATGCCAAGGGCGAGGTGCATGCCTACCAGTTCTATCCGGCAGTGATGCACAGCCATGCGCGCTTCACCTACACCGAAGTGGCTGCGATCCTGCAGAACACGCGGGGCCCCGAGGCGCAGAACCGCAAGGCACTGGTTCCGCACCTGCTGAATCTGCATGACGTGTACCGGGCGCTGGTCGCGGCCCGCAACAAGCGGGGGGCGGTCGACTTCGAGACGGTGGAAACGCAGATCGTGTGCGATGAGTCCGGCCGCATCGAGAGGATCGTGCCGCGCACCCGCAACGACGCCCACAAGCTGATCGAAGAATCCATGCTGGCGGCCAATGTGTGTTCCGCCGACTTCATTGGTCAGAGCAAGCACGCAGGCCTGTTCCGTGTGCATGAAGGACCGACGCCCGAGAAGCAGGAGACCTTGCGCAACTACCTCAAGGCCATGGGTGTTTCGCAGTCCATCAGCGACAACCCCCACCCGTCCGAGTTCCAGCAGATCGCCGAGGCGACCAAGGATCGGCCGGAGGCCCAGCAGATCCACAGCATGCTGCTGCGCTCCATGTCGCAGGCGATCTATACGCCGATGAATCAGGGGCATTTCGGTCTCGCGTTCGATGCCTATACCCACTTCACCAGTCCGATCCGGCGCTACCCCGATCTGCTGGTCCACCGGGTCATCAAGGCCATCCTGACCAAGCAGAAATATCAGTTGCCCGCCTTGCCAACGCCTGGGGAAGCACACGCCAAGCTGAGCAAGCGCCTGGCCAGCCGAGCCCGCCCACCTGTGGCTGGCGAGCCAGTGAAGAAGCCCTCGGCCGATCTGCTGGCCTGGCAAGCCGCCGGCTTGCACTGCAGTGCCAACGAGCGACGTGCCGATGAAGCCAGTCGTGATGTGGAGGCGTGGCTCAAGTGCAAGTACATGCGCGAGCATCTGGGTGAGGAGTTCAGTGGCGTCGTGACCTCGGTCACCAGCTTCGGACTGTTCGTGACGCTCGATGCGATGTATGTGGAAGGGCTGGTGCACATCACCGAACTGGGCGGAGAGTACTTCCGCTTCGACGAGGCACGGCAGGAGCTCCGGGGCGAGCGCACCGGCATCCGGTACGCCCTGGGGTCCAGAGTGCAGGTTCAGGTGAGCCGGGTCGACCTGGACGGGCGCCGCATCGACTTCCGGCTTGTGTCGGGCAACGACGATGCCGTGCTGCGGGCCATGCGCGACAAGACTGGCGGAGAGGGCGCGTCGGATCAAGGCGGGGGAAGGCGTCTGCGCGAGCGTGACGAACGGGCGCAGGGCAAGGAGGCGTCTCGTGGATCCTCCGGGTCCAGCAAGGGGGCAACTTCCAAGGGCGTTGGCCGCAAGGAGACCAGAGGTGCCGCACGTGGCGGTTCGGGCAAGACGCGGAAGGGGCGTCGCTGATGGTCGCCGCTCTTTTTTTCGTTTTGGAGACGGTTTTTTTTCTGCTCATCGCAGCGGCGCTCCTGCGGGCCTGGATGAATCATCTTCGGATCAACATGTCGGCTCAGCCCGGACGGTTCGCCATGGCGCTCACTCATTGGCTGGTGGGGCCGGTGCGCAAAATTCTGCCGCGCTCTATGGCCCAGAGTCCGATCGACTGGGGCAGCCTGCTGGCCGCGGTGCTGCTGGCTATTGCCTATGGCGGTTTGCGTCTGATGCTCGGTGCGGCACTGGCGCCTTCATCCGTCGGTGTGGCCGGGCCTTTGGTTGCCATTCCGGGTTTGGCGTTTTATTTGCTAGTCCGGGTGCTGCTTCAGGGGCTCATCTTCCTGTTGCTGATGTACGCGGTGCTTTCTTGGGTACAGCCAGGGGCGCCGGTGATGGGTACGCTGGACCGGCTTTGCTCACCGCTGCTGCGCCCCATCCGGAGGGTGGTGCCGCAGATCGGTGGGGTGGACTTGTCCGTCCTGGTGCTCATCGTCCTGTTGCAGATCGGTCTGATCCTGCTGGGGTGATGCGCCAGTTCAGCGCGCTCCTCGGATGCTCTTGGCCAGGCGGCTGGCCGTGAGCGTCTGGTCGTTGTCCGCCACCCAATGGTCTGCCATCCTGCCATGACCGGACACGGCCTCAAAGACCGCCTCATACGGAGGCGCTGATCGGCTGGTGGAGTTCGCCAGTGAGGCTCCCATCCAGCCGGCCAGGACGTCACCTGTGCCCGCGGTGGACAGCGCAGGATTGCCGCTGGCGTTGATTCGTGGTGTTTCGCCGGGCGCATGAATCACCGTTCCCGATCCTTTGAGCACAGCGATCACATTCAGCTGTTCGCTGAGCATGCGAGCAGCGCCGAGGCGGTCCTTCATGACCGACGCTGTGGTGGTCGCCAGCAGGCGCGCTGCTTCAAGCGGGTGGGGGGTGACCGCAGTGACCCAGTTCCGCCCATGGCGCTCGGCCACCAGTCGGCGCAGCGTTTCATCTCCGGCAATGGCGTTCAGTGCGTCTGCATCCAGGACCAGGGACGGGCAAGAGGACAGGATGCGGGGGAGGTGTCCGGCAATCGCCTGGCCGCCACCACAGCCACACACCACGGTGGCCTGTTGCAGCAGTGCCTCATCGGCGAGCAGGGTGTCTGTTCGTCTGAACATGAGCTCGGGACATTGCGGATCCCAGGAGGTGGGCTGCGCCTCATGGGTAAGAAGCCCGACATAGACCCGGCCTGCGCCAGCGTGAAGTGCCGCCCGTGCGGCGAGGATGGCTGCTCCGGTCATGCCCGCTCCGGAGGGTGCGACACCCTGACCGCCGACCACGACCACGTCTCCATTGCTTCCCTTGTGCGCTGCATGCGCGCGGCTCGGACGCGCCATGGTTGCGCCGTGAAGAATCGCGGTCGGTGTCGGGTCGTCGATGGCGGTTGCTCTCAGGGTGTCCAGCCAGACTGTTCCCGTCTGATCGCGACCTGCGGCGGTGAACAGGCCAGGCTTGAGGGTCAGCAGAGACAGCGTGTGCCGGGGGGCATTCGGCACCGCCGCAGCGGGCCCCAGGTACTCTCCAGTGTCGGCCAGGAGACCGCTGGGCACATCGACACTCAGCACCGTGGCGCTGGATCGGTGCATGTGGCTCAGGTAGCTCGCCATTTCTCCAGAGGGACGGCGAACTGTTCCGATGCCCAGCAGGGCATCAATGGCAAGGTCAAAGTCATGCGGCGGCGAAGGTGCCAGCGACATGCCGCTTTCCAGTGCCTGGCTCAGGGCGTGAGCGGCATCCGGTGGCAGTCGACCTGGGTCGCCGGTGAGCGTGGCGACCACTTCCGGTCGGCCATGGCGGCCTTTGGCGTGAAGAAACAGTTGGCGGGCTGCCACCAGACCATCCCCTCCATTGTTGCCCGGACCGCAGGCGATCCAGATTCGACGGGCGTGGGGGGTCAGGGCCATGGCAAGGTCAGCCACACTTCTTCCTGCACGGGCCATCAGTTCATGTGCCGGCAGGGACGCCGTCATCGTGCGTTCCAGCAAATGCGTGGCTGCGCTGTCGTGCAGGGGCTCGTTGCAGAAGATCCCGATGCGCCGCACTTGAGTCATGGTTGTTCGTTGATGAAGCGGGGCGTCTGCATGGCGTGTTTCCGGGCTCCTTGGCGGTGCGTTGGGCCCATGGTGGGGCGGCACGGCAAGTCCGTCAAGCAACCGCGGGCAGGCTTCTTTGCGCCAGGAATGGTGTGATGTCGATTTCGGGTGGTCGGCCAGACAACTGGTCCGCAAGTACCTTGGCGCAGCCGCACGCCAACAGCCAGCCGTGCATGCCGTGTCCCGCGTTGATCCAGATGTCCGGTACGCTGGTGGGTCCGAGCAACGGCAGGGCGTCGGGCGTAGTTGTCACTGTGCCACTCCACTCCTGCACGGCACCCGAGACGCCCGTCCTAAGTGCCCCTGGAAACCAGTTGCTGAGAGAGTCGTACAGCGGTTTGAACGCGGCTTCGGCCCTTGGCAGTCGCGAAGCCTGGAGGGCTGGTCCAACTGCACGAACCCACTGTCCCGTGCGGGCGATCGTGATGCCCTGCTGGAGGTCGTGGACTGTCGCCGAGGGCGCATCCAGGGGCTCACGGATGAGTCCTGACACCGCATGCGCAACCCGGGTTTCCAACGAAAGGGCCAGTCCGTATGGTTTCAAGAGCCCGAGCGTCGCTTGACCCGTGCACAGCACAACGCCATCGAACAGCTCGCTGTGAGCCTCTTGTTGGCTGCACAGCACACGGACGCCACGCTGGCCAGGCGTTTGCTGAACGCCCAGAACCTCGGTGGCGAACCGAAAGCGGCAGCCTGCCTGCTGGGCATGGGACTTGAGTTGCAAAACGAACTGGCGGCAGTTCGCAGACCACGTTTCGGGAACGACGAGCGAACCTGCGAGCGTGGTGTCGGGGTTCAGTGCCGCCTCAAGGTGTCTGGCCTGTTCCGCATCGGTCAGATGCGACTTGCTGCCGAAGTCCGCGAGGAGGTTTTGCAATCGGGCCGCCACCGGGTGTCCTGAAGGATCCTTCCACACGGTCATCAGGCCCTGCTGTTCTCCGAAGGACGGCATCAACCGTTCTGACAGCTGCGAGAGTCGTTCCAGCGAGTGGCAGGCCATGGCCAGAAGGGCCGGGCCTGGATTGTGGGCAATCGGCGACCGTTTGCCTAACAGCTTCGACCACCAAGAGTGTTGGCGCTCGTTTGCCTGTTCCCACGCCAGGGCGGCGCACGCGGCCGTCCATTCTGGCGCGAGCAAGCCGCCCGGGGAGAAGCTGGCTTCTTCTGCCGCCGTCTGGCGCCGTTCAAAAACGGTGACCGAGTGCCCGTCCTGGGCCAGTTCGAAGGCCGTGGTGACTCCGACCACGCCTGCACCCAGCACGGCCAGCTTCAATCGCAGCTCCCGCAGAAGTGGCGGAAGGAGGGCGGGCAGGAGCGATCAACACGGTGCATGAATATTCAGGGGCGAGGAGTCGGGTAAGGCGGTAGGGTCGACGGTCGACATGCGCCAGAAGTGGTGCTGCTATAATCGACAGGCTTTGCTGCTGGTGTTCCATTTCTGGAGCGCTGGTGCCAAGCAAATCCCAAGCCAGCCCAACCAGGTGTTGCTTCGCTGTTTCAAGGCCTTGTGTGGTCGGAGACGAAGCAATCGGGGCTGGATTTTAGACCCAACCTCTGGAATACATCATGTCGATCTCCATGCGCGAAATGCTGGAAGCCGGTGTCCACTTCGGCCACCAAACCCGCTTCTGGAACCCCAAGATGGCCCCGTTCATCTTCGGCCGTCGCAACAAGATTCACATCGTCAACCTCGAAAAGACGTTGCCGATGTTCGAAGAAGCTGCCAAGTTCGTGAAGCAGCTCTCCGCCAATCGCGGCACCATCCTGATGGTGGGCACCAAGCGCACTTCGCGCGACATCGTCGCTCAGGAAGCCCGTCGCGCTGGCGTGCCCTTTGTTGACCAGCGCTGGCTGGGCGGCATGCTGACCAACTTCAAGACGGTCAAGACTTCGATCAAGCGTCTGAAGGACATGCAGGCCCAGAAAGAGGCGGGCCTGGACAGCATGAGTAAGAAAGAGCAGCTCATGTTCGCTCGCGAAATGGAAAAGCTGGAAAAGGACATCGGCGGCATCCAGGATATGACCGCGTTGCCTGATGCCATCTTCATCATCGACGTGGGCTTCCACAAGATCGCTGTTTCCGAAGCGCAGAAGCTGGGCATCCCGCTGGTCGGTGTGGTGGACACCAACCACTCGCCCGTCGGCATCGACTACGTGATCCCCGGCAACGATGACTCGGCCCGTGCTGTGGCTCTGTATGCCCGCGGCATCGCCGACGCCATCCTCGAAGGTCGTGCCAACGCAGTGAACGAGGTGGTCAAGGCCGTCTCTGCCGAGGGCGGTGACGAGTTCGTGGAAGTCAAGGAAGACGCTGCTGCCTGAGTCTCGCAGCCTGTGCGAACGAGGGGCTCCAGTAGCCCCTTTTTCATAAGCAAAACCGATCAATGAACAGTGTGGGTCCGCTCGGCGGGCCCGTACAACGGAGAACTGAAATGGCAATTACCGCAAGCATGGTCGCAGAACTGCGTGCCAAGACCGATGCACCCATGATGGAGTGCAAGAAGGCTTTGACCGAAGCCGATGGCGACATGGCCAAGGCTGAGGAGCTGCTGCGCGTCAAGTTGGGTACCAAGGCTGGCAAGGCCGCCAGCCGCGTGACCGCCGAAGGCGTGGTCGCCGCTGCCATCAATGGCAACACCGGCGCTCTGATTGAAGTCAACTGTGAAACAGACTTCGTGACCAAGAACGACAGTTTCCTGGCCTTGGCCAGCGCTGCCGCCAAGCTGGTGGCTGAGCACAACCCCGCCGACATCGATGCGCTGGGGGCGCTGGCCTACGAGCAGGATGGCTTCGGACCCACACTGGAGGAGGTGCGCAAGGGTCTGATTGGCAAGATCGGCGAAAACATGTCTTTCCGCCGTTTCAAGCGCTGGGCCAACGGTGGTCAGCTGGCTTCCTACCTGCACGGCACCCGCATCGGTGTGGTGGTTGAGTTTGAAGGTGACGCCACCGCTGCCAAGGATGTCGCCATGCACGTGGCCGCCATGAAGCCGGTTTCGCTGACCTCAGCCGATGTGCCGGCCGATCTGATCGAACGCGAGCGCTCTGTGGCTGCTGCGAAGGCGGCCGAATCCGGCAAGCCCGCCGACATCGCCGCCAAGATGGTAGAGGGCTCGGTTCAGAAGTACCTCAAGGAAGTCTCGCTCTTCGACCAGGTTTTCGTGAAGGCAGCCGACGGCAAGCAGACTGTTGGTGCGTACCTGAAGACCGCAAACACCGCTGTCAAGGGCTTTACCCTGTATGTGGTGGGTGAAGGCATCGAGAAGAAGGTTGATGATTTCGCTGCGGAGGTCGCCGCCCAAGTTGCAGCGGCCAAAGGTGCCTGAACCCGTCGCAGTACCCTGCCGATCATGACAACGGGCCGCAAGGCCCGTTGTCATATCTGGTAGCCGAATTTTCCGGTCTCCGGTGGCGCTGAGCCTCGAATCGCCCACGGCTCCTCGCTACACTTGCCGGTTGCACACACAACAAGAACCGACACACAGGAATTCCCCATGCCGTCCTACCAGCGCATTCTTCTGAAACTCTCCGGTGAAGCCCTGATGGGCGACGATGCGTTTGGCATCAACCGTGCAACCATTGTCCGCATGGTCGAGGAGATTGCCGAAGTGACCCGTCTGGGTGTGCAGGTGGCCATCGTGATCGGGGGGGGGAACATCTTCCGCGGTGTGGCTGGTGGATCTGTCGGAATGGATCGGGCCACGGCCGATTACATGGGCATGCTTGCCACGGTGATGAACTCGCTGGCGCTGGCGGACACCATGGACAAGGCTGGGTTGGTGGCTCGTGTGATGTCGGCGATCGCCATCGAGCAGGTGGTGGAGCCGTACGTTCGGCCCAAGGCGCTGCAGTACCTCGAAGAAGGCAAGGTGGTGGTCTTTGCCGCAGGCACTGGAAACCCGTTTTTCACGACCGATACCGCCGCGGCCTTGCGCGGTGCCGAGATCGGTGCGGAAATCGTGCTCAAGGCCACCAAGGTTGATGGTGTGTACACCGCCGATCCCAACAAGGACCCCAAGGCCACCCGCTATGCGTCGTTGACGTTTGACGAGGCCATGGCAAAAAACCTTCAGGTGATGGATGCGACGGCCTTTGCCCTCTGTCGAGACCAGAAGCTGCCAGTCAAGGTGTTTTCAATTTTCAAGCCCGGGGCACTGCGCAATGTGGTGCTGGGCGGGGACGAAGGAACACTCGTCCACGTCTGACCGACGCTTGGTACAGAGAACCTGTCTTCCATAGGAGCATTCATGAGCATCGCCGAGATCCGTCAGAACGCCGAACACAAAATGAACCAGTCGCTGGAGGCGCTGAAAGGCAGCCTTTCCAAGGTGCGCACTGGTCGTCCCAACCCGCAGATCCTGGATACCGTGCATGTCGACTACTACGGCTCCATGGTGCCGTTGTCGCAGGTGGCCAACCTGACCCTGCTGGATGCCCGAACCATCGGGGTGGCTCCCTGGGAGAAGGGTATGGGCGCCAAGATCGAGAAGGCCATCCGTGAGTCGGATCTGGGCTTGAATCCGGCCAGTCAGGGCGACCTGATCCGCGTGCCGATGCCACCTATGACGGAAGAGCGCCGCAAGGAACTGACCAAAGTTGTCAAAGGCGAGGGCGAGGCTGCGAAAGTGGCTGTCCGCAACCTGCGCCGTGATGCCAACGAGCATGTCAAGAAATTGCTGAAGGACAAACTGGTGTCGGAAGACGACGAGCGCCGTGCCCAGGATGACATCCAGAAGCTGACCGACCGGATGATTGGGGAGATTGACCGGATCGTCGCATCCAAGGAGCAGGACATCCTGGCAGTCTGATTCGTCCCCGCTTTCGTTCTCTTTCCCACACCAGGTTCGCTTGCCGATGTCTTCAATTCCCCTGACCGGCGCGCCGAATGCCATAGGCGTGCCGCGGCATGTGGCCATCGTCATGGATGGCAACGGCCGCTGGGCAAAGAAGCGCCTTTTGCCCAGAGTGGCGGGGCACAAGCAAGGGGTGGATGCGCTGCGCCGGACAGTCAGGGCTTGCCTTGAGCGCCAGGTCCAAGTGCTGACGGTGTTCGCTTTCTCGTCCGAGAACTGGAACCGTCCCCCTGAAGAGGTTTCTGGACTGATGGATCTCTTGGTGCTGGCTCTCTCACGTGAAGTGCCCAAGCTCGACAAGAATGGAGTGAGGCTCCATTTCCCTGGTGACTCCTCTGGACTGTCTCCGCGCCTTCTGCAAGGCCTTCGCAAGGCAGAGCAAACGACTGCCCACAACGAGCGCATGGTGCTCAATGTGTGCTTCAACTATGGCGGCCGCTGGGACATCGTGAACGCAGCGAAGCAGCTGTTGGCCCAAGGCAGGGACATCACGGAAGCGGGGTTGTGTCAAACAACCGCGCTGGCCCACGTGGGCGATCCAGACCTGCTGATCCGCACCGGTGGTGAGATGCGCATCAGCAACTTCCTGCTCTGGCAGTGCGCGTATTCCGAGTTGTTTTTTACACCCTGTCTGTGGCCGGATTTCGATGCCGCCGAACTGGATCGGGCCTTCCAGGACTATGCAGGGCGAGAGCGCCGTTTCGGATTGACCTCCGAGCAGGTGAGTCCGTCCAGCCCGATGGCAGCGGCCAGCGGCTCGCATGCTTAAGCAACGCATCATCACCGCTCTGGCGCTCCTGGCTGTGGTGTTGCCGGCCATGTTCCATGCTTCGGTTGTTCCGTTTGCCGCCTTGGCGGTGGTGATGGTCTCCGCTGCTGGCTGGGAATGGGCTCGCATGAATGGCGTGCCAGGGCCTGCGGCGTTGCTGGTCGGCGCAGGGCTGGGTGGACTGTTGCTTCTCTTCTGGTCGTGGGGAGGGCTCGACCGCTCTTGGCCTGCCATCTGGTGGGTGGCTGTCGGACTGTGGCTCTTGCTGTCGGTCTGGATGCTGAGGCGCGGGGTGGTCGGTTGGCAGCAGTGGCCGATGACTTTGCGGTTGACGGGTGGTCTTGTGGTTCTCGCGTGTGCATGGCTGGCGCTCGTGCAGGCCCGGCAAACGGGGCTGGTGTTCCTGCTTTCGGTCTTGACTCTTGTGTGGGCAGCGGACATCGCCGCCTATGCCGGCGGAAGGACGTTCGGTCGCCGCAAACTCGCGCCGACCCTGAGTCCTGGCAAGAGCTGGGAAGGGGTGTTCAGCGGGCTTCTCGGAGTATTCCTGCTGGCGCTGTTCTGGCTTTGGTTTGATCAACGCTATCCGTCGGATGCGCCCAGTCTTTTCAGTCGTTTGTGGCAGGCGGGGCCGGGCTGGGTCGTCCCGGCACTCCTTCTTCTGACCGCGGCCAGTGTGGTGGGCGACCTTCTGGAGTCATTGGTCAAGCGCGGTGCGGGCATGAAGGATTCGAGCCAGTTGCTGCCCGGGCATGGTGGGGTGCTTGACCGGGTGGATGCCTTGTTGCCCGTGTTGCCTGTAGCCATGCTGTTTGCCCATCTGCTGGAGAGATGATTGTGTCTGCGCAGAACATCACCATCCTCGGGTCGACCGGATCAATCGGTACCAACACCCTGGACGTCATCGCCCGCCACCCTGAGAGGTTCCGGGTGTTTGCCCTCACGGCAGCGACGCAGGTCGAGTCCATGCTCGAGCAATGCAAGGTGCATCGTCCCGAGTACGCCGTGATGGCCAGCCCGGAGCATGCCCGGGTGCTGGCGGACCGGGTGAAAGCCGAAGGTCTGAAGGTTCAGGTGTTGTCGGGCCCCCGTGCCCTTTGCGAGGTCAGTGCCGACCCGCAGGTTCATGCCGTGATGGCGGCCATCGTTGGAGCTGCCGGCCTCGAACCAAGTGTCGCTGCGGCAAGGGCTGGCAAGAAGCTTCTGCTGGCCAACAAGGAATCGCTGGTCGTGGGTGGCGAATGGTTCATGGAGGCGGTGGCGCAGGGGGGCGGCCGGTTGCTGCCAATCGACAGCGAGCATTCGGCGGTTTTTCAGTCCTTGCCCGAAGACCCTTCTACATGGCCCGGGCGTGTGGAGAAGATCTTGCTGACTGCATCGGGCGGCCCTTTCAGACAGCGCGATCCGTCCACCATGCATTCGGTGACGCCGGAAGAAGCCTGTGCCCATCCGAACTGGGTGATGGGACGCAAGATTTCGGTCGATTCCGCCACCATGATGAACAAGGCGCTGGAGGTCATCGAGGCAAGGTATCTGTTCGGTGTGAAACCGTCTCAGATCGAGGTGGTGATTCATCCTCAGAGCGTGGTGCATTCGATGGTTCAGTTCCATGACCGTTCGGTGGTGGCACAGCTGGGGGCACCCGATATGCGGGTTCCAATCGCCTACGGTCTGTCGTGGCCTGAGCGCATGGAGTCTGGTGCAAAGGCGCTGGATTTTTCAGCATTGACTGCCCTGACCTTCGAAAAGCCCGACGACCTGAGGTTCCCCGGCCTGCGCCTGGCTTGGGAGGCTCTTGACGGGCCTCCTGGAACCACCGCGGTACTTAACGCTGCGAACGAGGTGGCGGTGGCCGCCTTCCTGGAAAGGCGGCTGCGCTTCGACCACATTCACGTGGTCAATCGTGCAACTTTGGAGGCGCTGTCGCCCTCCAATGCCAATGGTCTGGAAGCTTTGCTGGCGCTGGACGAGCAAGCGCGAGCGATGGCCTCGGCCTGCGTGGATCGCTGCTGCGGCTGAGCCTGTGCTGCTTGGCCATGCTGGCCCGGGCTGTGGTGTGCTGCCGATTTGATACTTCGAGGGACCTATGACCACATTGATTGCCTTTGTCGTGGCCCTGGGCCTGCTGATCGCCGTACACGAGTACGGCCACTACCGGGTGGCTGTGGCCTGCGGAGTCAAGGTACTTCGCTTCGCTGTGGGGTTCGGAAAGCCGCTGCTGCGCTGGCAACGGCCTGGCAGTCCTACCGAGTTTGTGTTGTGTGCCCTGCCGTTGGGCGGGTATGTGCGGATGTTGGACGAGCGCGAGGCACCGGTGGATCCGGCGGAACGTCATCTTGCGTTCAACACACAGCCGCTGCGGTCGCGCGCGGCCATCGTCGCGGCCGGACCGGCAGCGAATCTGCTGCTCGCCGTGGTGTTGTATGCAGTGGTTAACTGGAGCGGTGTGGAGGAGCCCAAGCCGGTGCTTGCTTCACCCGTGGCTGGTTCATTGGCGGAAAGGGCTGGACTCGTTGGCGGGGAGTGGGTGCAAAGCGCTTACGTGAACGGTGACGAAGCGTCGCCCGTGAGGTCGTTCGAGGACCTCCGTTGGCGCCTGACGCAGGCGGCGTTGTCTAATCAGGACATGCAGCTGCTGGTGTCCCGTGAGGAGGGTGGCGCTGCGCGCGAGCTGACGCTGCCGCTCAGCCAGATCGACGTCAAGGAGGCCGACGCCACGCTGTTCAGGCGCATTGGCATCCTGTCCCCATGGACCGATCCGGTGATGGGGGACATCATGCCTGGCGGTGCTGCGGAGGCTGCCGGGTTGAGGGCGGGGGACCGTGTGTTGCGCGTCGATGGCAAGGCGGTGTCCGATGGCGGTGCGCTGCGACAGAGAATCCGCAACAGCGTCAATGCTGAGGGGCAGACAGTACGCCAGATGTGGGACGTGTCCCGTGACGGCGGCGTGCTAAGCCTGACCGTGGAACCCAAGCCAGAGAAATCGGGTGAGGCCTGGATCGGTCGCATCGGCGCGTACGTCGGCTCTGCGCCAGCGATGACGACGGTGCGCCACGGCGTTCTGGAGGGGCTGTGGCTGGGCGTTCAGCGCACCTGGGAGGTGTCCTGGTTGACGCTGAAGATGATGGGCAGGATGCTGATCGGAGAGGCCTCCCTCAAGAACATCAGCGGCCCGCTGACCATCGCGGACTACGCAGGCAAATCGGCCAGCATGGGGCTCACGTCCTACATAGTGTTTTTGGCCCTGATCAGCGTCAGCCTGGGGGTCCTGAATCTGCTTCCGCTGCCGGTCCTCGATGGGGGGCACCTGATGTATTATCTTTGGGAGGGTGTGACCGGCCGCGGAGTGTCCGATGTCTGGTTGGAACGTCTGCAGCGAGGAGGAGTGGCTGTGTTGCTGGCCCTCATGTGCGTTGCCCTCTTCAACGATATCACCCGTCTCGTGGGCTGAACGATCTCTCTCTCATGAAACCATTTGCCTCCAGCCTGCGTGGGCTCAAACTGTCCGCCATCGCCACTTCCTTGTTGATGGCCTTGCCCGCTTGGGCGGTGGACCCATTCACTGTCAAGGACATCCGGGTCGAGGGGCTGCAGCGCGTCGAGCCGGGCACCGTGTTTGCCTCCTTGCCGTTCCGTATCGGCGACCAGTACACCGATGACAAAGGGTCTTCCGCCATCCGTGCTCTTTTTGGTCTGGGTCTTTTCTCCGATGTCCGGCTGCAGATCAACGGGGATGTTCTCGTTGTGATCGTGGAGGAGCGCCCGTCGGTGGCCGATGTGAGCTTCACTGGCATCAAGGAGTTTGATGCGGAGGTGCTCAAGAAGGCTCTGCGCGAGGTGGGGCTCGCCGAAGGCAGGCCGTTTGACAAGGCGCTGGCCGACCGCGCCGAGCAGGAACTCAAGCGTCAATACATCAACCGCAGCATGTACGCTGCCCAAGTGGTGACCACCGTGACCCCGGGCGAGCGCAACCGGGTCAACCTCAACTTCAATGTGGTGGAAGGTGAGGTAGCGAAGATCAAGGACATCCGTATCGTCGGCAACCAGGCGTTCTCCGAGTCGACCTTGCGTGACCTGTTCGATCTGGACACGGGTGGCTGGATGAGCTGGTACACCAAGGCCGATCGCTACTCCCGGGCCAAGCTCAATGCCGATTTGGAAGCCCTGCGCTCTTACTACCTCGCGCGTGGCTACCTTGAGTTCAAGGTCGAGTCCACCCAGGTGGCCATCTCTCCTGACAAGCAGGACATGTCGGTCACTATCAACATCAGCGAAGGGAATCGCTTCGTTGTGTCTTCTGTCGCGCTCGAGGGCGAGTACCTTGGCAAGGAGCAGGAGTTCAAGTCACTCGTGAGCATTCGCGCCGGTGAGGCCTACAACGCTGAGGATGTGGCGCGTACCGTCAAGGCATTCACGGACTACTTCGGGGCATTCGGGTACGCGTTTGCACAGGTGGAAGCGGCTCCTCTGATTGATCGTGTCAACAACCGGGTGGCGTTCGCGCTGAGGGCTCAGCCGTCGCGCCGGGTATACGTCCGCCGGATCAATGTCGAAGGCAACAACCGGACCCGTGACGAAATCATCCGCCGCGAGTTCCGGCAGTTCGAGTCGGCCTGGTATGACAGTGATCGCATCCGGCTCTCGCGCGACCGCATCGACCGGCTGGGTTTCTTCACCGAAGTGGGTATCGAGACCGAGCCGGTGCCTGGCACCAACGACCAGGTGGACATCACGGTTACCGTGGCCGAGAAGCCCACGGGCAACCTGTCCATCGGTGCGGGCTATTCGCAGGCCGACAAGCTGTCGCTGATTGCCAGTATCAAACAGGAAAACGTCTTTGGTACTGGCAACTACCTCGGGCTGGATCTCAACACCAGTTCTTACAACCGCCAGTTCGTTCTTAGCACCACAAATCCGTACTTCACCCAGGATGGTGTTTCCCGGACTTTCGATCTGTACTACAAGACCACGCGCCCCTATGACGCGCAGGGTGGGGACTACGAGATCGCCACACCAGGTGTGGGCGTGCGGTTTGGCGTGCCTTTCACCGAAACCGACACTGTGTTCTTCGGAGCCGGCGCTGAGCGGGTCAAGGTGAAGGAGGGGGACCAACTGCCCGAGGCCTATCGAGGCCAGAGCGGGACCTATCTGCCAGCCACCATCGGCTGGGCCCGCGACAACAGGGACAGCGCGCTTGTGCCAACGGAGGGGCGACTGCAGCGGCTCAATTCCGAATTCGGTTTGGGTGGCGACCGGCGGTATGCCAAGCTGACCTACCAATTCCAGCAATATCTGCCCATTACGCGCCAGTACACCTTTGCTTTCAACACCGAACTCGGTGTCGGCAAGGGGCTTGGTGGCAAGCCGTTCCCGGTGCTGCGCAACTTTTACGGTGGTGGCCTTGGCTCGGTTCGCGGCTTTGAGCAGGGAACGCTCGGCCCGACTTCCGCGGTCATCGGATCGACGACGGGCGAAACCGTCAACATCGGCGGTGCTCGCAATATCGTCTTCAATGCAGAGTTCATTGCTCCTTTCCCTGGAGCTGGCAACGACCGCACATTGCGCTGGTTTGCCTTCGTGGACGCTGGCAACGTCTATGGTGAGTCGGAAAGTGTCGACTTCAGCAAGATGCGCTCTTCGGTGGGCGTTGGTCTGAGCTGGATCTCTCCGGTCGGCCCCTTGCGTTTCGCGCTCGCCAATCCGGTGCGCAAGTTCTCCGGCGATAGAATCCAAAAATTCCAGTTTCAGATCGGAACATCCTTTTGATGAAGACCTTGCAGCGCGGCTTTGCCCGTCACCTGGCCGTTTTTCTCGCAGCCACCTGCGTGACCTTCACGGTTGCAGCCCAGGATTTTCGGGTGGGTTTCGTCAACACCGAGCGCATTCTGCGTGAGGCCAACATGGCGAAGGCGTCGCAGACCAAGCTGGAGCAGGAATTCTCCCGACGCGAGAAGGATCTGCAGGGGCTGGCTGCACAGCTCAAGGCTGCGTCCGAAAAACTTGAGCGCGACGCGCCCACTCTCCCGGAAGCACAGCGGGTGACCCGCCAGCGACAACTGGTGGATCAGGACCGTGACTTCCAGCGCAAGCAGCGGGAGTTTCAGGAGGACGTCACCATGCGCAAGAACGAAGAAGTTCAGCAGTTGCTTGAAAAAGCCAACCGGGTGATCAAGCAGGTGGCTGAAACCGAAAAGTACGACCTCATCCTTCAGGAGGCGGTCTACATCAACCCCAAGCACGACATCACCGACAAGGTGCTCAGTGGCTTGAACAACACCAAGTAAGGCCTGTCATGTCCCGGTCGCTCGGCGACATCGTCGGCGCCCTGGGTGGAGAGCTCGTCGGGAACGCCAGCCTGCAAATTGCCCGGCTGGCGCCGCTCGCAACAGCCCGGGCGGACGAGCTTTCATTCGTTGCGCAAGCGCGCTACGCGGTCCAGATCCAGACAACAGAGGCGGGCGCCTTGATCGTTCCTGCCAGCCTGAAAGATGCAGCCAGTTCGCGAGGGACCTGCATCGTCTGTGAAGATCCGTACCTGTACTTTGCGCGCCTGACCCAATGGTGGAAAGCGCAGCACGAGCCTGCAGAGGAGCCCCGGGTCGACCCAGGTGCGCGCATCCACCCATCTGCAGTCATCGGAGACCGCGTGTCGATCGGTCCATTCGCCGTCGTAGGCCCCGGTGCGAGGATTGGCGACGGTGCGCGGATCGGGCCGCATTGCATCGTGGGCAGAGATGCGGCGATTGGAGAGGGAACTCTGCTCTACGCCCAGGTGAGCGTCGGCGACCGTTGCGTGGTGGGTCAACGCTGCATTCTTCACCCTGGTGTGGTCATTGGTGCCGACGGCTTTGGGTTCGCACCCCATCAAGGGGAGTGGGTCAAGATTGAGCAGCTGGGGGCCGTCCGTATCGGGGATGAGGTTGAAATCGGCGCCAACACCTGTATCGACCGGGGCGCGCTGGACGACACGGTCATCGGCAATGGCGTCAAGCTCGACAACCTGATACAGATCGGTCACAACGTGCGCATCGGCGATCACACGGCGATGGCGGGTTGCGTCGGCGTGGCGGGTACGGCCACGATTGGCGCACATTGTTCGGTCGGCGGTGGCGCCATCGTGCTGGGCCATCTGACGCTTGCAGACCGGGTGAACATCTCGGCCGCGACGGTGGTGACCCGGTCGATCCATCAGCCGGGGCTGTACACCGGCATGTTTCCCATCGACGACAATGCGGCCTGGGAAAAGAACGCTGCCTCGCTCAAGCAGTTGGGCCGCCTGCGCGAACGCGTCCGTGCCCTCGAGCAACGCACCGACAACGATCACACCAAATAGCTGAGCATCATGACAATGGACATCCACGAGATCCGCAAGCAACTGCCTCACCGTTACCCGTTCCTGCTGGTGGACCGTGTGCTGGAAATTGAAAAAGGCAAGCGCATCAAGGCGCTGAAGAATGTCACCATCAACGAGCCGTTCTTCGGTGGTCACTTTCCGAACCGTCCGGTTATGCCCGGTGTGCTCATGCTGGAGGCCATGGCCCAGGCGGCCGCGCTGCTGGCGTTCGACACTGCTGGCGTGACGATGGACGACAACACCGTCTATTACTTTGCTGGCATCGACGGCGCCCGCTTCAAGCGTCCCGTCGAACCCGGTGACCAGTTGGTGATGGACATCGAGCTGGACCGCGTGCGCGCGGGCATCTACAAGTTCAAGGGCGTGACCCGCGTGGGCGACGACGTGGTCTGCGAGGCCGAGTTGATGTGCACCATGCGCACGGTGTCCTGAGTGCTGGGGGGCTGCTGACGTGACGCAGATTCATCCCACTGCGCTGGTGGACCCTTCTGCGGAGCTCGACCACTCGGTTTCGGTCGGTCCGTACACCATCATCGGGCCCCATGTGAAGATCGGCGCTGGAACGTCGATTGGCGCGCACTGCGTGATCGAGGGTCGCACCACCATCGGGGCGCACAACCGCATCTTCCAGTTCAACTCGATTGGTGCGGTGCCGCAGGACAAGAAGTACGCGGGTGAGCCCACCGAGCTGATCATCGGCAACCACAACACGATCCGCGAGTTCTGTACGTTCAACCTGGGCGTGCCCGGCGCGGGGGGGCGGACTACGGTGGGTGATCACAACTGGATCATGGCCTACACCCACATTGCGCACGACTGCCATTTGGCCAACCACACCACGTTGGCGAACAACACCACCCTGGCAGGACACGTGTTGCTGGCCGACTGGGTGACGGTGGGCGGGCTTACCGGTATTCACCAGTTCGTCTCGGTGGGTGCTCACGCGATGATCGGTTTCGCCAGCGCGGTCTCGCAGGATGTGCCCCCGTACATGCTGGTGGACGGCAACCCGCTGGCGGTGCGTGGGCTGAACACTGTTGGACTCAAACGGCGCGACTTTTCCGCAGCGCGGATCTCGGCGATCAAGCAGATGCACAGGCTGCTCTACCGGCAGGGCCTCACGCTCGATGCTGCACGTGCCGGCATTGATGCGCTGGCAACCGAGATGCCCGAAGCGGCGGAGGATGTGGCCTTGATGAGCCGCTTCCTGTCTGCGGCAACGCGCGGCATTGCGCGCTGATTTCTCATCACCTGTCATGAATGCGTCCCGCCGTGTCGCGCTGGTCGCCGGCGAAACGTCGGGCGATTTGCTCGCAGGTCTGCTTCTGCAAGGGCTCAAGGGCCGCTGGCCTGATCTGTCGGCTGTCGGCATCGGTGGCGCGGCCATGGCAAAGCACGGCTTTGAGGCCTGGTGGCCCAGTGACAAGCTGGCCGTGCGAGGCTACGTCGAGGTGCTGCGCCACTACCGCGAGATTGCGGGCATTCGCACACAACTCCGGCAGCGCCTGTTGCAGGAGCGGCCCGATGCCTTCATCGGCGTCGATGCACCCGATTTCAACCTCGATCTCGAGAGCAGCCTCCGTTCGGAGGGCGTGAAGACGGTGCATTTCATCTGCCCGTCGATCTGGGCCTGGCGTCCGGAGCGTGTGGAAAAGATCCGTCGCAGCGCCGACCACGTATTGTGCATCTTCCCGTTCGAGCCAGAACTGCTCGCTCGCCACGGAATTGCCGCCACCTACGTGGGCCACCCGATTGCCGGGGTGATTCCTTTGGTCCCGGATCGTCTGGCTGCAAGACGTTCGTTGGGCATCGAAGGCGAGGGGCCGGTCGTGGCCATTCTTCCTGGCAGCCGGCGCTCGGAGGTGCAGTACCTGGCCCGCCGATTCTTCGATGCGGCGGTGCTGATGCGGTCGCGCCGTCCGGGGCTGCGCTTCGTGGTGCCTGCGGTCCCCGCATTGCGTGAAGTCATCGAGGCCCACGCACGGGACGCAGGTCTTCAGGATGTGCTGATCGTCCAAGGGCGTTCACATGAGGTGCTGGCTGCGTGCGACGTGACGCTGATCGCTTCGGGCACGGCCACGCTGGAGGCGGCGCTGTTCAAGCGGCCCATGGTGATCGCCTACAACATGCACTGGCTGTCGTGGATCATCATGCGCCGCAAGCAGCTCCAACCCTGGGTGGGGCTGCCCAACATCCTGAGCAGCGAGTTCGTGGTTCCCGAACTGCTGCAGGACGCTGCAACGCCGGCGGCGCTGGCCGATGCCACGCTCGCCTGGCTGGATTCTCCCCAGCGTGTGGCGGCTCTGGAGGAGCGCTTCACCCAACTGCACCACCTGTTGCAGCGTGACACGGCACGCCTGGCCACCGATGCGATCGAAAAAGTTCTTGCGGGCTGAGCAGGCCAGCCTCGCCTGGGACGTTCCCGGGCTGGTTGCGGGTGTGGACGAGGCGGGTCGTGGCCCTCTGGCCGGGCCGGTGGTGGCGGCCGCGGTGATCCTGGACGACCACAAGCCGATCAAAGGGCTGGCCGACTCCAAGAAGCTGACCGCGCTGCGCCGCGAAAAGCTGTTCGACGAGATCAGGGCCAAAGCGCTGTGTTGCAGCGTGGCGCTCGCGACCGTGGAGGAGATCGACCGGCTCAACATCCTGCAGGCCACGATGCTGGCCATGCAGCGCGCGGTCAAGGGCTTGCGGCTGAAGCCGGCGAAGGTGCTGGTGGACGGCAACCGCTTGCCGGTGCTGGATGTGGTGGCCGAGGCGATCGTGTCTGGCGACGCGCTGGTGCAAGCCATTTCCGCGGCCTCCATCCTGGCCAAGGTCACGCGCGACCGCATGCTCGACGAGCTTCACGCGCAGCACCCGCTCTACGGGTTTGACCGCCACAAGGGCTACGGTACGGCGCAGCACCTGGCGGCGCTGCGCGAATACGGTCCGCTGCCGGAACACCGGCGCTCGTTTGCACCGGTGGCCCAGGCGATGCAGGAGCATGGCGCATGAACGAACCCATTCTGATCACCTCGCGGGACAATCCCTTGCTCAAGCGCCTGCGTCTGCTGTCCCAGGACAGCACGGCCTATCGCAAACAGGGGCAGGTCTGGCTGGAGGGTGATCACCTGTGCCGGGCCATGCTGGCCCGGGGGCAGCGTCCGACCACCGCGGTGTTCACGGAGCGCGGCTGGTCTGATGCTGCCGACGCCTTGCGGGAAGCCTGCGAGCACCGGGTCTTGGTTTCAGAGTCGTTGATGGCGGGTGTAAGCGGACTGGAGTCCCCGGCCGGCATGGGCTTCCTATGGGATCTTCCGACACGCCCGGCACCAGACCCGTCGGCTTCGACGGTGGTGCTGGACCGCCTGCAGGACGCCGGCAACGTCGGCTCCATCCTGCGCAGCGCCGCTGCGATGGGGTTTGGCCAGGTGCTGGCGCTCAAGGGCACCGCCGGCCTGTGGTCGCCCAAGGTTTTGCGGGCGGGCATGGGGGCGCATTTCGCACTCCGTCTGGTCGAGGGGCTGGAACTCGACGAGCTCGGGGCGCTTGCCGTGCCCATGTTGGTCACCAGCTCCCACCGGGGGGAGTTCCTGCACCGCGCCGAGCTGCCCTGGCCTTGTGCCTGGGTCATGGGGCATGAGGGGCAGGGCGTGCGCCCCGAACTGGAGGCCATGGCCAGCCGCTCGGTTCGCATCACCCAGCCCGGGGGCGAGGAATCGCTGAACGTGGCCGCTGCGGCAGCGATCTGCCTGCACGCGAGCGCGGCGGCCAGGACCCTGCCGCTATAATTCCGGGGTTTACCCGCAATCGACGCATCTCGCTGCGTCCGCCCCGGCTTCCTGCCCAGGTTCCCCGTCCCAAGCCCGCTATCGCGATCCCCTGCGACGATGCGGGAGCGGGCGCGAATCTCCCCGGTTGTGCCCCATGGCGGGCGCGGGTGCGTCCGAAAAACCTCTGGAGAAAACCGTGCTTCCCGTCCATCCGAAAGCCCTTCTTGCGCTCGCCGACGGCACGGTCTTTACGGGGGTTTCCATCGGGGCCACCGGTCAGACGACCGGCGAGGTGGTGTTCAACACCTCGATCACCGGCTACCAGGAAATCCTCACCGATCCGAGCTACTGCCAGCAAATCGTCACCCTCACATACCCCCACATCGGCAACACCGGCGTGAACCGTGAGGACGTGGAAGCCGACCGCATCCACGCCGCTGGCCTGATCATCAAAGACCTGCCCCTTCTGGCGTCCAACTTCCGTTCTGAAGAGACGCTGTCCCAGTACCTGCAGCGCGAAGGCACTGTGGCCATCGCCGAGCTGGATACCCGCGCGCTGACCCGCCGGCTGCGCACCCACGGTGCCCAGAACGGCTGCATCCTGGCCCTGCCGGCTGGTGAGGCGATCACCGACGGGCACCGTGCGCAGGCAATTGCCGCCGCCCAGGCCGCGCCGAACATGGCGGGGCAGGATCTCGCCAAGGTCGTCTCTGCCACCGAGTCGTACCCCTGGACACAGTCCGAGTGGAAGCTCGGCAGCGGTTACGGCGAGCAGACCGCACCGAAGTTCCACGTGGTCGCCTATGACTTCGGGGTGAAGAAGAACATCCTGCGCATGCTGGCTGAGCGCGGCTGCAAGGTCACGGTGGTGCCGGCGCAGACGCCGGCCGCCGAGGTGCTCAAGCACCAGCCCGACGGCATCTTCCTGTCCAATGGCCCCGGCGACCCGGAGCCGTGCGACTACGCCATCGCCGCCGCCAAGGAACTGATCGAGACCGGTACGCCGACCTTCGGCATCTGCCTGGGTCACCAGATCATGGCGCTGGCCTCGGGTGCGAAAACCTTCAAGATGAAGTTCGGCCACCACGGCGCCAACCACCCGGTCAAAGACCTGGACAGTGGTCGCGTCTCCATCACCAGCCAGAACCACGGCTTCGCGGTGGATGAGAAGAGCCTGCCGGCCAATCTGCGCGCCACGCACGTGAGCCTGTTCGACGGCACGCTGCAGGGCCTGGCCCGCACCGACAAGCCTGCGTTCTGCTTCCAGGGTCACCCGGAAGCCTCGCCTGGTCCCCACGACATCGGCTACCTGTTCGACCGCTTTATCGGCCTGATGCAGGCCAAGGCCTGAGCACGCACCACAAGGAACCACCCATGAAGCTCTTCAGTTTCCCGGTTTTCGCGATCGAGAAGGCCATCGCCAAGCGCATGCTGGGTCTGGAGTCGCCGCACAAGGAGTGGTTCGCCCAGCGCTGGGCGCAGAAGCCCTACCGCAAGGCCTTCATCGAGAACAAGGCATCGCCGCTGGTCACGCTGATCGCCAAGGGCAAGACCTGGGACGACGAGACCTTCAACACCGAAATGGCTGCATGGGACGCCTTGTTCTATCCCGCAGAGGTCGAGGTGCTGCGCCCGATCATCGAAGGCGACGGCCTGCTGCAGCTGATGCAGAAGAACGTGCCTGCCGAACGCGTGCAGGCCTTGCTGAACAAACTGGAAACCCAGCGCCAGGCCTGAGCCCGACCTGCCGCCTAGACACACAAGCGAACCCATGCCGAAAAGAACAGACATCCAGACCGTCCTCATCATCGGAGCCGGCCCGATCATCATCGGCCAGGCCTGCGAGTTCGACTACTCGGGCGTGCAGGCCTGCAAGGCCCTGCGCGAAGAGGGCTACCGGGTCGTGCTGATCAACAGCAACCCGGCCACCATCATGACGGACCCGGCCACGGCGGACGTCACCTACATCGAGCCCATCACCTGGCAGACGGTCGAGAAGATCATCGCCAAGGAACGGCCCCAGACCCCGGGCGGCTTCGCCATCCTGCCGACCATGGGCGGCCAGACTGCGCTGAACTGCGCGCTGGACCTGTGGCGCAATGGCGTGCTGGCGCGGTATGGCGTGGAGCTGATCGGTGCCACGCCCGAGGCCATCGACAAGGCCGAAGACCGTTTGAAGTTCAAGGACGCCATGACCAAGATCGGTCTGGGCTCCGCGCGTTCGGGCATCGCCCACAGCATGGAAGAGGCCTGGGCGGTGCAGAAGATGACCGGTTTCCCGACCGTGATCCGCCCCAGCTTCACGCTGGGTGGCACCGGTGGTGGCATCGCCTACAATCCGGAAGAGTTCGAGACCATCTGCAAGCGCGGCCTGGAAGCTTCGCCGACCAACGAACTGCTGATCGAAGAATCGTTGCTCGGCTGGAAAGAGTACGAGATGGAAGTGGTGCGCGACAAGGCGGACAACTGCATCATCGTCTGCTCTATCGAGAACCTGGACCCGATGGGTGTGCACACCGGTGACTCGATCACCGTGGCGCCGGCCCAGACGCTGACCGACAAGGAGTACCAGATCCTGCGCAACGCCTCGCTGGCCGTGCTGCGCGAGATCGGCGTGGACACCGGCGGTTCCAACGTGCAGTTCTCCATCAACCCGGCCGATGGCCGCATGGTGGTGATCGAAATGAACCCACGCGTCTCGCGCTCCTCGGCGCTGGCTTCCAAGGCCACCGGCTTCCCGATCGCCAAGGTCGCGGCCAAGCTGGCCGTAGGCTACACGCTGGACGAGCTGCGCAACGAGATAACCGGTGGCGCCACGCCCGCGTCGTTCGAGCCCTCGATCGACTACGTGGTCACGAAGATCCCGCGTTTCGCCTTCGAGAAGTTCCCGACCGCCGACAGCCGCCTGACCACCCAGATGAAGTCGGTGGGCGAGGTGATGGCCATGGGCCGCACCTTCCAGGAGTCGTTCCAGAAAGCGCTGCGCGGTCTGGAGGTCGGCGTTGATGGCATGAACGAGAAGACGCAGGACCGCGAGACGCTGGAGCGCGAGCTGGGCGAACCCGGCCCCGAGCGCATCTGGTACGTGGGCGATGCCTTCGCGGCCGGCTGGTCGCTTGACGAGGTGCACCAATTCACCAAGATCGACAAATGGTTCCTGATCCAGATCGAGGAAATCATCAAGCTCGAAATGGCCATGGACCAGCTGGTGGCCGAGAAGGGCGAGGGCGCGCTGGCCAGCCTGGACGCCGACACGCTGCGCGGCCTGAAGAAGAAGGGCTTCTCCGACCGCCGCCTGGCCAAGCTGCTGGCCACCACCGACACCGCCGTGCGCGAACGCCGCAAAGCGCTGAACGTGCGCCCGGTCTACAAGCGCGTGGACACCTGCGCGGCCGAGTTCGCCACCGACACCGCCTACCTGTACTCCACCTACGAAGGCCATGGCGACGGCGAGTGCGAAGCCGAGCCGACCGACAAGAAAAAGATCATGGTGCTGGGCGGTGGTCCGAACCGCATCGGCCAGGGCATCGAGTTCGACTACTGCTGCGTGCACGCCGCGCTGGCCATGCGCGAAGACGGGTACGAGACCATCATGGTCAACTGCAACCCGGAAACCGTGTCCACCGACTACGACACCAGCGACCGCCTGTACTTCGAGCCACTGACGCTGGAAGACGTGCTGGAAATCGTCGACAAGGAAAAGCCGGTCGGCGTGATCGTGCAGTACGGTGGCCAGACGCCGCTGAAGCTCGCGCTCGGCCTGGAAGCCAACGGCGTGCCCATCATCGGTACCACGCCCGACATGATCGACGCGGCCGAGGACCGTGAGCGCTTCCAGAAGCTGCTGCACGACCTGGGCCTGCGCCAGCCGCCCAACGCCACCGCGCGCGCCGAGCCGGAAGCGCTGGAGAAGGCATCGGCGCTGGGTTACCCGCTGGTGGTGCGCCCCAGCTATGTGCTGGGCGGTCGCGCGATGGAGATCGTGCACGAGCAGCGCGACCTCGAGCGCTACATGCGCGAGGCGGTGAAGGTGAGCAACGACTCGCCGGTGCTGCTGGACCGCTTCCTGAACGATGCCATCGAGTGCGACGTGGACGCCGTGCGCGACAGCGCCGGCCGCGTGTTCATCGGCGGTGTGATGGAGCACATCGAACAGGCCGGTGTGCACTCGGGTGACTCGGCTTGCTCGCTGCCGCCGTACTACCTGTCCAAGGCCACCATCGACGAGCTCAAGCGCCAGACCGCGGCGATGGCCGAAGGCCTGAACGTGGTGGGTCTGATGAACGTGCAGTTCGCGATCCAGGAAAAGGAAGAGAACGGCGTCAAGACCGACGTGATCTTCGTGCTCGAAGTGAACCCGCGCGCCTCGCGCACGGTGCCGTTCGTGTCCAAGGCCACGGGCATCCAGCTGGCCAAGGTGGCGGCGCGCTGCATGGCCGGCCAGACGCTGGACCAGCAGGGCATCGGTGCCGAGGTCACACCGCCGTACTTCAGCGTGAAGGAGGCCGTGTTCCCGTTCGTGAAGTTCCCGGGCGTGGACACCATCCTCGGCCCCGAGATGAAGTCCACCGGCGAGGTCATGGGCGTGGGCAAGACCTTCGGCGAGGCCTTCGTCAAGAGCCAGCTGGGCGCTGGCACCAAGCTGCCACGCTCGGGCAAGGTGTTCCTGACCGTGAAGAACGGCGACAAGCCGCGTGCTGTGGAAGTGGCGCGTCAGCTGGTCGCGCTCGGTTTCGAGCTGGTGGCCACGCGGGGCACGGCGGCGGCCATCGGCGCGGCCGGCATTCCGGTGCAGACGGTCAACAAGGTCACCGAGGGCCGTCCGCACATCGTGGACATGATCAAGAACGGCGAAATCGCCCTGGTGATCAACACGGTTGAGGAGCGCCGCAACGCGATCGCCGATTCGCGAGCCATCCGCACCTCGGCACTGCTGGCCCGTGTGACCACCTTCACCACCATCTCCGGCGCGGAAGCCGCGGTGGAAGGCATGCGGCACATGGACAGCCTGCGCGTGATTTCGGTCCAGGAGATGCACGCGCAGCTGACAGCCTGATTCGCGTAAGTCCCCTTGTCCCCCGCGGGCATGGTCACTAGATTGTGGCCATGCCCGCTGTGTTTTCAGCCCCTGACATCCGCCTGCGCGAATGGACCACCGCGCAGGCCCGGCCGCGCGAGCGTCTGGATTACTGGGTGGGTGCGATCTGCGAAGCGTTCCTTGAGATGGACTGCAGCTCCTCGGCCGCGGACCACTTCGACGGACGGCTTGTGCACCTGCCGCTGCAGCGGTTGGCGGTCAACCGGGTGCAGGCCTCCACCCAGGACGTGTACAGGACGCCCGCGGCCATCGCAAAAAGCAAGGACCAGCCGTTCTACCTGATCACGCAGATCGAGCAGCCCTGGCTGGTGAAGCAGGGCGGGAGCGTGTTGCAGCTGCGCCCTGGCGACGCGGTGCTGGTGGACGCCGCCCAACCCTACGAGCTGCACTTCCCTCACTCGGTCATCTGTCTGTCGGTGCAGATGCCGCGCGCCTGGGTCGGGCAGTGGCTGCGGACCGTGGACGTGTCCCATGCGCGCGTGGCGCACCGTGGGCAGGGCTGGGGCGCCATGCTGTCGGCGCTGAGCCTGCAACTGGGGCGCCAGCCCGAACTGGCGCTTGAAATGGCGCCCGACTGGCTGGAGGCCCAGTTCGGCGCCTTGCTCGCGGCGTCAATGGAGCCGGTGGCGCATCGCAACACAGCCGGCGCCGGTGACCTGCGCGAGCGCGCCGTGGCCCTGATGCGGGAGCGCCGTGGAGAGCCCGGCTGGCGCGCCGACGAGCTTGCGGCGCAGCTGCAGGTGTCGGTGCGCAGCCTGCACCGGGCGTTCACGGCGGATGGTGAGACGGTGATGGGGCGCTGGCGCCAGGTGCGCATCGCCCATGCCTGTGAACTGCTCGCGCAGCCCCGGCTGGCCGGGCTGAACATGGCCGAGGTGGGGTGGCGCTGCGGCTACGCCGACGCTTCTCATTTCGGCCGCGACTTCCAGCGGATGATGGGGGTGACGCCCCAGCGCTGGGTGCGGGAACGGCGCGGTCACTGACGCCGCGGGGCTGGCGCAACCCGGCGACCCGGCTGGCGCAAAGCGGCCAGCGCGATTCGGCATGGGTTTCTAGAGTGATGGTGGCGTGGCCGCTGGCCACCATCCCCTGCCACCCAATAGAGGAGACCTTCATGGCCGATACCTATGTTCTTGTCCACGGCGCCTGGCACACCGGCGAGCTGATGGAGCCCGTCGCCCAGCACCTGCGCGCCAAGGGGCACACCGTGTTTTGTCCGACCCTGGCCGGCAACCGCCCTGGCGACGACCGCAGCGCCACCGGCCTGGCCGATGCGGTGGCGTCCCTGGTGGATTTCCTGCACCAGCACGACCTGCAGGATGTGCGCCTGATGGGCCACAGCTACGGCGGCATGGTGATCAGCCACGCCGCCGACCAGGCGGCGCAGCGCATCCGCCGCCTGGTCTACTGGAACGCCTTCGTACCGCTGGACGGCGAGTGCCTCAACGACCTGGTGCCACCGCACTACGTGGCTTTGTTCGACAGCATTGCTGCCGCGAACAATGGTTCAGTGATGCTCCCGTACCCGATCTGGCGCGAGGCCTTCATCAACGACGCCGACGCAGCGCTGGCCGAGAAGGCCTACGGTCTGCTCAACCCCCACCCCTACAAGACCTTCACCGACCCGGCGAAGCTGTCGACACCGCTGGCGGCGATGAACCTGGGCAAGAGCTATATCAACTGCCAGCAGGACACCGCATTGCCGCACAGCCTGCCCTGGCACCCCCGGCTGTCCGAACGGCTCGGTCTGTTCCGGCTGGTGGAGTGCAGTGGCAGTCACGAGCTGTGTTTCACCGATCCGAAACGACTGGCCGACGCCATCGAGCAGGCTGGCCGCGACTGAGCACAACCAGGGTTTCCCGGGCGTGAGGGCCCGGGTTTCGTTGCATAATCCGGGCCATTGCCGCCGACCGGAAACGATCGGCGGTTTGCTTTTTGCCGATCCCGGAGTTTGAAAATGACCTATCCCATCACCAAGCGCGGCGCTGAAATGCTCAAGTCCGAGCTGCACAAGCTCAAGACCGTGGAACGCCCGGGCGTGATCCAGGCCATTGCCGAAGCTCGTGCGCAGGGTGACCTGAGCGAAAACGCCGACTACGACGCGGCGAAGGAGCGCCAGGGTTTCATCGAAGGACGGATCGCCGAGATCGAAGGCAAGCTCTCGGCGGCGCAGGTCATTGATCCCTCGACGCTGGACGCCGGCGGCCGCGTGGTGTTCGGCTCGACGGTCGAGCTGTCGGACGAGGACAGCGGCAACGAGATGACCTACCAGATCGTGGGTGAAGACGAGGCCGACCTCAAGCAGGGGCTGGTCAACATCAGCAGCCCGATCGCGCGGGCGCTGATCGGCAAGGAAGAGGGCGACACCGCCGAGGTGCAGACCCCCGGCGGCACGCGCCGCTTCGAGATCGTGGCGGTGCGCTACGTCTGAACCGGTCCGCATGCCGCTGCAGCGCCTGTCTATCCTCATGGCCGCCCTCTGGTGGGGTGGCAACACGGGGCTGAGTTTCGTGGCGGTGCCGACCCTGTTCGCCAAGCTGGGCAGTCCGGCGGTGGCCGGTCCGGTGGCGGCACAGCTCTTTTCTTTCCAGTGCTGGATCGGGCTCGTGCTGGGCACGGCCCTGATGCTGATGCTGCGGCGCCAGCGCGCATCGCTGTCCACCGATCCGTCGCCGCAGGCGCTGTCGGATCTCCGCGCTCTGCTGTTCACCATGGCCCTGGTGGCACTGGCCGTGCTGCTGGCGATGACACAGGAATTTGGTGTGGCGAGGAAGATCGTGACCGCGCGCGCGACCGGCGGTGACCTGCGCCTGTGGCACAGCCTGGGCTCGGTGCTGGTGCTGGGGCAGTGGCTGTGCGCAGGGTCGGTGTTGTGGCGCCTGGCCGCACCCAGGCGGTCGGCGTCCCCGGCATGAATGCCCTGCGGCGTCTGGCCCAGCGGCTGACGGCGCTGCCTCCGCCGATGGTCGCCGGGCTGCTGGCCGTGGTCGCGGCACTGCTGGCTGTGCGGCTGCTGGGGCTCGCCTGGCTGCTGGCGGTGAATGTGCCCTTCTCCGACCAGTGGGCATTGCTGACCCGTCTCTACAACGGCTTCCAGTGGAGCGATGCGGCCATCGCCTTCATCTGGCAGCACGGTCCCCACCGGCAGGGGCTGAACTTCTCCCTGGTGCTGCCGGCCTACCACTTCAGCGACTGGAACGTGCGTTGGGACAGTCTCTGGACCGCGTGTGTGCAGCTGGTGGCCGGCCTGCTGGCGCTGCGCTTGCGGCGGCGCCTGCTGCCGGCGCCGTGGTCGCTCTGGGACGCCGTGCTGCTGCTGGCGTTCTGGGGGGTGTGCACCTTCGAGACCCTGGTCGTCGCGCCCAACGCGTCGCACAGCATCTTCCCGCTGCTGCTCCTGATGCTGCTGCTCAACGTGTGGCTGGCGGCGCCTAGCCTCCTGAACCACCTGGCGCTGATCGCACTGGTGGTGTGCCTGGGCTTCACCGGGTTTGGTCTCACTGCCTTGCCCGCGCTGATGCTGGTGGCCTTGATCGACGTCTGGCGCGGCGACGGAGCACAGCGGCCGCGGGCGGTGGTTGTGCTGGCGGCAGGGGTGCTCACGCTGCTGGCGTTTCTTCACCGGTATCAGTTCGTGGTGTCGGCCGACGGCTTTCAGGTGATGCGGCCGGACCCCACCGACTACCTGCGTTTCATGGCCGCCATGCTGAGCCACTTCCTGCTCATGCTGCAGCGACCCTCGCCCTGGGTGCTCTACCCCGCAGGCGCCTTGCTGCTGGCGGCCTGGGTTGTTGCGTGCTTGTGGGGCGTGCGGCATCTCAGCCGCCCGGCCGTTGAGCGGGATGACGAACGCACCCTGTGGCAGGTGTGTGTGGTGCTGATCGGTTGCAGCCTCGTCTTCGCCTTGCTCACCGCCTACGGGCGCGCGCAGCTGGGTGTCGGTGCCGCGATGGCTTCACGCTACACGGCCCTGCTGCTGCCCGGCCTGCTGGCGGTGTACCTGCTGCTGTTCCGGCACCGCGAGCGGCTGGGACCGCTGTTGCTGGTGCTGCTGCTCCTGTTCGCCGCGCGCGTGCTGCCGGAGACGCGCGAGGCGTACCTGCTGGGCCGCTACTACGCGGGCATGAAGCTGTGCTGGCTGGAACAGTACCGCGCCGGCGGTGGCGTTGCGGCGGCGGATGCCCGGTTGCAGGCGCTGGATGCACGGGCCCAGTTCCAGCCCGGCTGGCTGGGGCGGCAGGCGCAATGGGATCTGATGGAGCAGCATCGGCTGGGGCCGCTCGCCCCTGGTGCGCCGTCGGAGCACCTGCTGCGGCTCTACCCGCAGCCCTGCGAACTGCTGCGCTGAAGCCGGGCGGCGTTCAGGCGGTGCGCCGCTCGGCCGATTCCAGGGTGTTGACCATGAGCATGGTGATGGTCATGGGGCCGACACCGCCGGGCACCGGGGTGATCCAGCCCGCCACTTCTTTCACGCCCGCAAAGTCCACGTCACCGCAGAGCTTGCCTTCGTCGTTGCGGTTCATGCCCACGTCCAGCACCACGGCACCGGGTTTGACCATGTCGGCGGTCAGCACATTGCGCTTGCCCACAGCGGCGACGATCACGTCGGCCTGCAGCGTCATGGCCTTGAGGTCTTTGGTGGCGCTGTGGCAGATGGTGACGGTGGCGTTCTGCTGCAACAGCATCATCGCCATGGGCTTGCCCACGATGTTGCTGCGCCCGATGACGACCGCGTGTTTTCCCTTGAGCTCGTAGCCGATGCTTTCCAGCATCTTCATGCAGCCGTAGGGCGTGCAGGGCCAGAAGCCGGGCAGGCCGGTCATGAGGGCGCCAGCGCTGGCGATGTGAAAACCGTCCACATCCTTCTCGGGCGAGATCGCCTCAATCACGCGCTGGGCGTTCATGTGAGCCGGCAGAGGCAACTGCACCAGGATGCCGTGGATGCTGGCGTCGTTGTTCATCGCGTCCACGCGGGCGAGCAGCTCGGCCTCGGTCATGGTGGCCGGCCAGGTCTCCAGCACCGAGTGCATGCCGGTGTCCTCGCAGGCCTTGACCTTGTTGCGCACATAGACCTGGCTGGCAGGGTTGTCGCCGACCAGGATGACGGCCAGACCCGGCGTCACCCCTTTGGCCTTTAGTGCGGTCACGCGTGCAGCCACATCGGTGCGGAGCTGTTTGGAGAGGGCGTTGCCGTCGATGAGTTGGGCGGTCATGGTCGTAGGGAGGAGGAGGGGAAATGGAAACGCCCGCCGGGAGGGGCGGGCGTTGGCGCAGGGTGTTGAGGATCAGGCTTTGGCAGGTGTCTGGCCCAGGGCGATCTTGAGCAGATCGGCCACGGTGTTGGCACCCAGCTTTTCCATGATGTTGGCGCGGTGCGCTTCGACAGTCTTGATGCTGATGCCCAGGTCGTCGGCGATCTGCTTGTTCAGGCGGCCTGCGACGATGCGCTCCAGCACCTGGGCTTCGCGGCCCGTGAGCTTGGAGAGCAGGGCGTCGCGGCTGGCGGCCTGCTGGTGGGTGGCGAAAGCCTCCTTCGCGGTTTCCAGCATACGCTCGACCAGCAGCACCAGCTGGTCTTCCTTGAAGGGTTTCTGGATGAAGTCCAGCGCACCCCGCTTCATGGATTCCACCGCCATCGGCACGTCTCCGTGACCGGTGATGAAGACGATGGGCAGGGGGGACTGGCGTTCGATCAGCTTTTCCTGCAGCTCCATGCCGGTCATGCCACCCATGCGGATGTCTGCGATCAGGCAAGCCACTTCGCGCGCGTCATAGCGGCTGAGGAAGGCTTCGGCAGATTCAAAACAGCGGACCCGGTAGTCCTTGCCTTCGAGCAACCATTGCAGGGAGTCACGAACGGCCTCGTCGTCATCGACGACATAGACGGTGCCTTTTTTGGGAATCAAACTCATCTCGCTCTTTCGGTGTCCGTCAACGACGTCGCGGCGGATGGCCCCGGTTCCGGTTCCTGTGTCAGTCGGGACTGAACGGGTATCCAGAAACTGAAGCAGCAACCCACCACTTCATCTCCATTGTAGATGTTCTGCACCTGCATCCTGCCGTGGTGCGACTCGACGATGCTGCGACACAGCTTGAGGCCGATGCCCATGCCTTCGCTCTTGGTGCTGTAGAACGCCTCGTAGATGCGCTCGATCATTTCCGCTGGCACGCCGTTGCCGGAATCGCGCACCGAGAACTCCACCACTTCCTGGTCGTCGAGCCGGCGCGGACCGACGCGCAGCTCGATGTAGCGCTCGCCGGGCGGGCGGCCTGCCTGCGCAATCGCCTCGCCCGCGTTCTTCAGCAAATTGATCAGCACCTGTTCGATCAGGATCGGATCGACCATCAGGCTCGGCAAACGCGCCGCAACATAGGGCGAGAGACGGACCTGGTGGCGGCGCAGTTCGATGTCGGCCAGTTCGATCGCGTTGCTCACCATCTGCGCCACGTCCGAGGGCATGGGGTTGGGTTCGCTGCGTTTCACGAAGGCGCGGATGCGCTGGATGATCTGGCCCGCGCGCTGGGCTTGTCTGGCGGTCTTCTCCAGCGCGGCCAGAAGGTCTTCCTCGTTGATCCGCTGCTCTTTGACGCGCGAGATCATGCCGTTGCAGTAGTTGCTGATGGCCGTGAGCGGCTGGTTGAGTTCGTGCGCCACGCTCGACGCCATCTCGCCCATGGTGATCAGGCGGCTGGCGGTCTGTGCGCGTTCGGCCTGGCGTGCGGCCTGTTCTTCCGCGTTGCGGCGCGGGGTGATGTCGCTGGCAATCACCATTTGGGCCAGCCGGCCGTCGACCCAGGTCAGGTAGCGCGTGCGAACCTCCAGCCACCGGTCCAGCTCCTCGACGAACACCTCGGCGTTCTCCGCGCCCGCATCGGTCAGCGTGTCGGTCGGCATGCCGGCAAAGGCGTCCACCGCGTCGCCGTTGTCCGGGCTGGGGGTGGGCTGGTTGCCGGCCAGGTCCACCAGCTGGCGGTGGCCCTGGCCGCGGGTGCCGAACCAGAGCCGGTACATCTTGTTGGCAAACAGCATTTCGTCGCTGCCCAGCGGCGCCACGGACACCGCGGAGTCCAGCGACTCGAGCACGGTGGTGAAGCGTTCGTAGGACGCAGAAAGCTCTTCGCGGATGCGCTTGGGCTCGGTGATGTCGGTCATCGAGGTCATCCAGCCGGTCTGGTGTCCTCTCGGATCGATCAGGGGCGAGACGTACATGCGGGCGTCGAAGATGCTGCCGTCGCGGCGCTGCACACGCACCTCGAAACCACCGGGCGTGGACCGGCCGTTGAGCTCGTCCTCCAGCCGCGCCGCCAGTTGCTCGTGGTCGTCCTCTGGCCAGTAAGGGAAGGGAGCGGTGCGGCCGACCAGCTCGCTTTCGGTCCAGCCCGTCATTGAGCAGAACGCGGGGTTGACATAGGTGATGCGGCCCTGCATGTCCAGCGCCCGCATGCCGGTGAGCATGGAGTTTTCCATGGCGCGGCGGAAGTTGGTCTCGGACATCAGGGCCTGCTGCGCCTGCACCCGGCGGCGCGTGTGGCGCCAGGTGCCCAGCAGCATCCACACCGTGAGCGCCGACAGCGCGCCGATGACCCAGAAGAAGCCGCTGCCCACGATGTCCTGCGAAGTACGGTAGCCCTGGGCCTTGAGGATCAGGCCATTGCCCACCGGCGAAACCGGTACCTCGTGCTCCAGCGGCTGCGACGACCAGGGCAACAGCCGCAGCACCGTGCTCGGCGACTGCAGGTTGCCCGCGAGCACGCGCCCGCGGTCGTCCATCAAGGCCACGGCGTAGCGGGCCATGATCTCCGGCGGCATGCCAAAGCGCATCAGTCCGTCGATGGAGTACTCGCCCATAACGGTGCCCGAAAAACGGCCCTGCTCCGTGAGCGGCACCTGCAGCATCAGGGTGGACTGGCGGGCGTCCTCACCGAGCGGTCTCGAATAGATCGGCTGGCGCAGGTCGCGCGCCAGCTCGAAAGAGCCATCGCCTTCGGCTGCTGCAATCGTGCTGCCTTTGGGGCGCAGCAGGTTCAGCGGTGCACTGGGGGAGGCGTGGCTGGCCTGGACTGTGCGGCGCGCGTCGATCCAGCTGATCGCCTGCAGCTCCGGGAACTGGCTGATGAGCGTCTCGGCCTGGAACTCGAATTCGTCGGCGCTGATCTCCTTGTTGTCGACCTCTCGGGCCAGACGCATGAGTTGTTCCTGGCGTTCGAGCAGTCGCAGCCGGATGCGCTGTTGCGCATACTCGACGTCGCGCGTCACGGCCTCCTGTTCGCGCTCCAGTTCCTCGTAGCGCAGGTAGGTGATGGCCACCGCGATGGCCGACAGAAACAGCAGCACGGACAGCAGCGGCGCCAGCGTGGCGAAGCGGTCCTGGCGCGAGGGTGGGAGACGGCGCCACCAGCGGCGCCACCAGTCCAGCGGGGTGCCGCCGGGCGGGGTGGCAGTCGGTTGTTCAGGGGCGGGAATCATTCGGTCGAGTGTACGGGTGAGGCCCCGGAGTACAGGTGGCGGGCCGGATGGTGGGCGCGGAAAACGCTACAGAATTCGCATCTCATGATTTCGCATAAAGAAATCAACAAGCATATATTGAAATGACCGCAGTTCTGTGGAAAAATCCGCGACACTGCGGGGGCGCACTCCGTCAGTCCGTTCACACCCTTTCAGGAGACAAGCACATGGCAGCGTCAGACGCTCAAAACAACCGTGGTGCCGGGGACATTGATTCCCAGGAAACCCGCGAATGGATGGAGGCGCTGGCCGCCGTCATTGAAAAAGAGGGCCCCGAGCGCGCCCACTTCCTGCTGGAACAGCTGCTGGAAGAAGCCCGGCAGAACAGCATCGACATGCCGTTCTCGGCCAACACGGGCTATGTGAACACCATCGAGGCCACCGAAGAGGCCCGCTGCCCCGGCAATATAGAGATCGAAGAACGCCTGCGCGCCTACATGCGCTGGAACGCCATGGCCATGGTGGTCAAGGCCAACCGCCACAACCCCGATGACGGCGGTGACCTGGGCGGCCACATCGGCTCCTTCGCTTCGCTGGCCCATATGTTCGGCGCCGGCTTCAACCACTTCTGGCACGCCGAGTCCGAAAACCACGGCGGCGACTGCCTGTACATCCAGGGTCACGTGTCGCCCGGCGTCTACGCCCGCGCCTACCTGGAAGGCCGCCTGACCGAAGAGCAGCTGCTGCACTTCCGCCAGGAAGTGGATGGCAAAGGTCTGTCGAGCTACCCGCACCCCAAGCTGATGCCCGAGTTCTGGCAGTTCCCGACCGTGTCGATGGGCCTGGGCCCGCTGATGGCGATCTACCAGGCGCGCTTCCTGAAGTACCTGCACGCCCGCGGCATCGCCAACACCGAGAACCGCAAGGTCTGGGTGTTCTGCGGCGACGGCGAAATGGACGAGGTCGAGTCGCTGGGCGCCATCAGCCTGGCCGCGCGCGAGAACCTGGACAACCTGATCTTCGTGGTGAACTGCAACCTGCAGCGCCTGGATGGTCCGGTGCGCGGCAACGGCAAGATCATCCAGGAACTCGAAGGCGAGTTCCGTGGTTCCGGCTGGAACGTGATCAAGCTGCTGTGGGGTTCCAACTGGGACCCGCTGCTGGCGCGCGACAAGGACGGCGCCCTGCGCAAGATCATGATGGAGACGCTGGATGGCGACTACCAGGCGTTCAAAGCCAACGACGGTGCCTACGTGCGCAAGCACTTCTTCGGTCGCGATCCGAAGGCACTGGAACTCGTCTCGCACATGAGCGACGACGACATCTGGAACCTGCGCCGCGGCGGCCATGACCCGCAAAAGGTCTATGCCGCGTACCACAAGGCGGTGAACCACAAGGGCCAGCCGACCGTGCTGCTGATCAAGACGGTCAAGGGCTTTGGCATGGGCAAGGCCGGGGAAGGCAAGAACACGGTCCACCAGACCAAGAAGCTGACCGACGAAGACATCAAGATCTTCCGCGACCGCTTCAACCTGCCGATCCCGGACAGCGAGCTGCCCAAGATCCCGTTCTACAAGCCGGCCGACGACACGCCGGAAATGCAGTACCTGCACGAGCGCCGCAAGGCCCTGGGTGGTTACCTGCCCAAGCGCCGCACCAAGGCGGACGAGAGTTTCACCGTGCCCGCGCTGGAAACCTTCAAAGCCGTGCTGGAGCCGACGGCCGAAGGCCGTGAAATCTCCACGACGCAAGCCTATGTGCGCTTCCTGACGCAGCTGCTGCGCGACCAGGCTCTGGGCCCGCGCGTGGTGCCCATCCTGGTGGACGAGGCCCGCACCTTCGGCATGGAAGGCCTGTTCCGCCAGGTTGGCATCTACAACCCGGCAGGCCAGCAGTACACCCCGGTGGATAAAGACCAGGTCATGTACTACAAGGAAGACAAGGCCGGCCAGATCCTGCAGGAAGGCATCAACGAAGCCGGCGGCATGAGCAGCTGGATCGCGGCGGCTACCTCGTACAGCACGTCCAACCGCATCATGGTGCCGTTCTACGTGTACTACTCGATGTTCGGCTTCCAGCGCATCGGCGACCTGGCCTGGGCGGCCGGCGACATGCAGGCGCGCGGCTTCCTGCTGGGCGGCACCTCGGGTCGCACGACCCTGAACGGCGAAGGCCTGCAGCACGAAGATGGCCACAGCCACATCCTGGCCGGCACCATCCCGAACTGCGTCAGCTACGACCCGACCTTCGCGCACGAAGTCGGCGTGATCCTGCACCACGGCCTCAAGCGCATGGTGGAGAAGCAGGACAACGTCTTCTATTACCTGACGCTGCTCAACGAGAACTACGCCATGCCCGGCCTGACCGCCGGCACGGAAGAGCAGATCATCAAGGGCATGTACCTGTGCAAGCCGGGCGCCGAAGGCGACAAGCGCGTGCAGCTGCTGGGCTCCGGCACCATCCTGCGCGAGTCCATCGCCGCCCAGGCCCTGCTGGCCACCGACTGGGGCGTGCAGGCCGATGTGTGGAGCTGCCCGAGCTTCAACGAACTGACCCGCGACGGCCAGGACTGCGAGCGCTTCAACCTGCTGCACCCGACCGAAGCCCAGCGCGTGCCCTTTGTGGCGCAACAGCTGGCCAAGCACGCCGGCCCGGTGGTCGCCTCGACCGACTACATGAAGAACTATGCCGAGCAGATCCGTCCCTTCATCCCCAAGGGCCGCGAATACAAGGTGCTGGGCACCGATGGCTTCGGTCGCAGCGATTTCCGCAGCAAGCTGCGCGAGCACTTCGAGATCAACCGCCACTACATCGTCGTCGCCGCCCTGCGCGCGCTGGCCGACGAGGGCAAGCTGCCGCTGGCCAAGGTGGCCGAGGCGATCAAGAAGTACGGTATCAAGACGGACAAGGTCAACCCGCTCTACGCGTAAACATCCGGAGACAAGAACATGGCACTGGTAGAAGTGAAAGTCCCGGACATCGGCGACTTCGACGAAGTGGCGGTCATCGAACTGCTGGTCAAGGTGGGCGACGCGGTCAAGGCCGAGCAGTCGCTGATCACGGTCGAGAGCGACAAGGCCTCTATGGAAATCCCGTCCAGCACCGCTGGCGTGGTGAAAGAAATGCGCGTGGCGCTGGGCGACAAGGTCAAGGAAGGTTCTGTGGTGCTGGTGGTGGAAGCCGCCGGTGAGGCCGCTGCGCCAGCACCGGCTGCTGCAGCCCCCGCTGCTGCAGCGCCCGCACCGGTTGCGGCTGCTCCTGTGGCCGCCCCGGCCGCGGCACCCGCAGCCGCCGGTCCGGTGGAGGTGCATGTCCCCGACATCGGCGACTTCAAGGATGTCGCGGTCATCGAGGTGTTCGTCAAGCCCGGCGACACCATCAAGGTCGAGCAGAGCCTGATCACGGTCGAGTCCGACAAGGCATCGATGGAGATCCCCTCGTCGCACGCCGGCGTGCTCAAGGAACTCAAGGTGAAGGTCGGCGACAAGGTCAACATTGGTGACCTGCTGGCGATCCTCGAAGGCGCTGCGGGCGCCGCTGCATCGGCACCGGCTGCCGCTCCGGTGGCTGCACCCGCAGCGGCTGTGGCGGCTCCGGTCGCCGCGGCCGTCGCCTCGGCCCCCACAGCGGCTCCGGCCCACAACCCCACCGGCACGCCCGCACTGGGTCTGCCGCACGCGTCGCCTTCGGTGCGCAAGTTCGCCCGCGAACTGGGTGTGCCGCTGGACGAGGTCAAGGGCTCGGGCCTGAAAGGCCGCATCACGGCCGACGACATCCAGTCGTTCACCAAGTCGGTCATGGCCGGAGCGGTGCAGACCAAGGCGCAGGCCGCCAAGGCCCCGGCATCCGCCGGCGGTGGTGGTTCCGAGCTGGGCCTGATCCCCTGGCCGAAGGTGGACTTCGCCAAGTTCGGCCCCATCGAGCGCAAGGAACTGGGCCGCATCAAGAAGATCAGCGGCGCCAACCTGCTGCGCAACGCCGTGATGATCCCGGCCGTCACCAACCACGACGACGCCGACATCACCGACCTCGAAGCCTTCCGCGTGTCCACCAACAAGGAGAACGAGAAGAGCGGTGTCAAGGTCACGATGCTGGCCTTCCTGATCAAGGCGTCGGTCGCCGCGCTCAAGAAGTTCCCCGAGTTCAACAGCTCGCTGGACGGCGATTCGCTGGTCTACAAGCAGTACTACCACATCGGTTTTGCAGCCGACACACCCAACGGCCTGGTCGTGCCCGTCATCAAGGATGCCGACAAGAAGGGCGTGCTGCAGATCAGCCAGGAAATGGGTGAGCTGGCCAAGAAGGCCCGCGACGGCAAGCTCGGCCCGGCCGACATGTCCGGTGCCACCTTCACCATCTCCAGCCTGGGTGGCATCGGTGGCCGTTACTTCACGCCCATCATCAACGCGCCCGAAGTCGCCATCCTGGGCGTCTGTAAGAGCCAGATGGAACCGGTGTGGGACGGCAAGGCTTTCGTGCCGCGCTTGATGCTGCCGCTGTCGCTGACCTGGGACCACCGCGTGATCGACGGCGCTGCGGCGGCGCGCTTCAATGCGTACCTCGGCCAGATCCTCGGCGACTTCCGTCGCGTGCTGCTGTAAAGGAACCGGAACATGGCACTCATGGACATCAAGGTTCCTGACATCGGCGACTTCGACGAGGTCGCGGTCATCGAACTGCTGGTCAAGCCAGGCGACACCGTCAAGGCCGAGCAGAGCCTCATCACCGTCGAGTCCGACAAGGCCTCGATGGAGATTCCTTCGTCGCACGCCGGCGTGGTCAAGGAGCTCAAGGTCAAGCTGGGCGACAAGGTCAAGGAAGGCTCGGTGGTGCTGGTGCTGGAAGCGGAGGGTGCTGCGGCGGCTCCCGCGCCGGTGGCGGGACCTGCGCCTGCCGCCGCACCCACTGCGGCCCCGGCCGCTGCCCCGGTGGTGGCCCCGACCGCTGCCAGCTTCGGCGGCTCGGCCGACATCGAATGCGACGTTCTGGTGCTGGGCGCCGGCCCTGGCGGCTACTCGGCCGCCTTCCGCGCAGCCGATCTGGGCCTGAAGGTCGTGATCGTCGAGCGCTACGCCCAGCTGGGCGGCGTCTGCCTGAACGTGGGCTGCATCCCCTCCAAGGCCTTGCTGCACGTGGCGGCGGTCATGGACGAGGTCTCTCACCTGGGCGACCTGGGCGTGGAGTTCGGCAAGCCCACCGTGAGCGTGGACAAGCTGCGCGCCCACAAGGAAAAGGTCATCGGCAAGCTGACCGGCGGCCTGGCGGCGATGGCCAAGATGCGCAAGGTCACCATCGTGCGTGGCTACGGCGCCTTCGTCGGCCCCAACCACGTCGAAGTGGAAGAGACCACCGGCACGGGCCAGGACAAGACCGGCACCAAGAAGGTCGTGGCCTTCAAGAAGTGCATCATCGCCGCCGGCTCGCAGGCCGTGCGCCTGCCGTTCTTCCCGCAGGACGATCGCATCGTGGACTCGACCGGCGCACTGGCGCTCAAGGGCGTGCCCAAGAAGATGCTGATCGTCGGCGGCGGCATCATCGGCCTGGAGATGGGCACGGTGTACAGCACGCTGGGCGCCCGCCTGGACGTGGTCGAGATGCTGGACGGCCTGATGCAGGGCGCCGACCGCGACCTGGTCAAGGTCTGGGAGAAGATGAACAAGGGCCGCTTCGACAACATCATGTTGAAGACCAAGACCGTGGGCGCCACGGCCACGCCCGAAGGCATCAAGGTGCAGTTCGAGGGGCTGGACGGCACCAAGAGCGAAGGCACCTACGACCTGGTGCTGCAGGCCGTGGGCCGCACGCCCAACGGCAAGAAGATCGCCGCCGACAAGGCCGGCGTGGCCGTGACCGACCGAGGTTTCATCAACGTCGACATCCAGATGCGCACCAACGTGCCGCACATCTTCGCCATCGGAGACATCGTGGGCCAGCCCATGCTGGCGCACAAGGCGGTGCACGAGGCGCACGTGGCGGCGGAAGTCATCGCCGGTGAACTGCAGGGCAACAAGGACCTGGCCTCGGCCGCCTTCAACGCCCGCGTGATCCCCAGCGTGGCCTACACCGACCCCGAGGTGGCCTGGGTGGGCCTGACCGAGGACCAGGCCAAGGCGCAGGGCATCAAGGTCAAGAAGGGCCTGTTCCCCTGGACGGCCTCGGGCCGCGCCATCGCCAACGGCCGCGACGAAGGCTTCACCAAGCTGCTGTTCGACGATTCGCCAGAGGCCCATGGCCACGGCAAGATCCTGGGCGGCGGCATCGTGGGCACCCACGCCGGCGACATGATCGGCGAGATCGCGCTGGCCATCGAGATGGGCGCGGACGCGGTGGACATCGGCAAGACCATCCATCCGCACCCCACGCTGGGCGAGAGCATCGGCATGGCGGCGGAGGTGGCGCACGGGTCGTGTACTGACCTGCCGCCGTCGAAGAAGTAAGCCTTGTCGGCCACCGTCAGAAGCCTGGCGGTTGGTCGAAAAATCCAATCGATTCGCCCTCCGGGACCCTGTGTTCCGGAGGGCGTTTTGTTGCGGGCGACTCGTGCGGTCGGGGCCGGGGGGAAATCTTCGCGATAATTTGCCTCGCGCGTTTGAACTTTTTCATTCGCCTGCGCAACAGGGTGCCTGCCCGAGCACCAGAACCAACCGTGATGTATCCAATGGTGCGATTGCAAGCTGCCCAAGACGTGGCGCCGGGGAGTGCTGCGTGACCGACTCAGTGACACCTGTTGCAGAGACCGGCCAGCCCTCGATGGCCCACATCTCCGCCCGCGCGAAGACCGGGACGATCTGGATCGTTTTTGCGTTTGGTGGCGGGCAGATTCTGCGGCTCGTATCGAACATCGCCCTGGCCGCGCTGCTGTTTGAAGAAGCCTTTGCCCTGATGGCCCTGGTGTCGGCGGTGATGCAGGGCCTGGCGATGTTCTCCGACATCGGGCTCAAGCCCAGCGTGGTGCAGAACCCCCGCGGCGACGAACCGGTGTTCCTGCAGACGGCGTGGACGCTGCAGGTCATGCGGGGCCTGGTGCTGTTCACCTGTGCCGTGGCGCTGGCCTGGCCGATGGCGCACATCTATGGCGCCAACGACCCGATGGCCCGCGAGCTGGTCTGGCTGATTCCGCTGGTGGCCTTCGGCGCCATCGCCGACGGCTTCCAGTCCTCGCGCATGCTCACCGCAGCGCGGCGGATGGACATCGCCGGCATGACCAAGATCGAGATTCTGGTGCAGGTGCTGAACGCGGTGCTGATGGTGGGGCTGGCCTGGTACCTGCGTTCGGTGTACGCGCTGGCCATCGCCGGGGTGGTCAGCAGTGGCCTGCGGGTCTGGCTGTCGTACGCGATGTTGTCGGGCATGACCGACCGGTTCCGGCTTGATCGGGACTCGGTGAAGGCGATCTTCGGTTTCGGCAAGTGGGTGTTCCTGAGTACGCTGATCTCGTTCCTGGCGCTTCAGATCGACCGCGTGCTGCTGGCGGCCATCTTCCCGCTGGCGGAGGTGGGCGTCTATTCCATCGCCACCAGCCTGTCGCTGATGGTGGCGGTGCTGGTGGGGACGCTGCAGTCCTCCATCGTGTTCCCCTGGTACTCGCGCATGCTGGAGCACGGGGTGCCCTTGCAGGAGGCCTTCCGGCGCACCCGCGTGCCACTGATGCTGGTGGTGACGTTTCTGGTGGTCCTGCTGGTGACCGGGGCCAGCAGCTTTTTCGATCTGGCCTACGACGACCGCTACGTCAAGGGGGGCGACTTTCTGCCGCTGCTGGCCATGGGGGTCTGGTTCAGCAGTCTCAGTGGCATCTACGGCGCGGCCTTCATGGCCATGGGCAAGCCGCAATGGATCGCCATGGTGAGCGCGGTCAAGGTGCTCTCGTTCCTGGCGTTCCTCGGGGTCTACCTCCAGTTCGACTACTCCATCGAGACAGCCGTGCTGGCCGTGCTGAGCGCCGAGGTGGTCACCGGGGCCACGAGCCAGTACCTGGGCTGGAAGCTGGGTCTGCGCAACCTGCGGATGGAAGGTCTGCTGCTGTTGCTGATGCTCGGCGCCTCGGGCCTCGGATGGTGGTTCGTGCACCACCTGCCCTGGGTGGCGGGCCAGCACCCGTTCGTGCGTCTGCTGCTGCTGGGGCTGGTGGAAGTGGCGGTGTTCGCGCCGCTGGGCCACCGCTTGGTGCTGCCCATGCTCCGGCGCTCGGTGTCCTGAGCCGTCCGACGCAGCATGGGGACCGATTTGCGCGCGCAGTCCGCCGGCCGCTGGCTCACCCGCCTGCGGGACCATCTGGTCTGGCGCTGGGGGCGTGTACGGCGGATACCGGGCCTGCTCGTCAACCTCTGGTTCGGCAATCTGTGGCACGACCATTGGCTCAGGCGCCAGGTGCTCATCACCGAAGGGGCCCTGGAGGCCACCCGGCACTGCGCGGTGTATGTCATGTACCCGCGCCTCGGACTGCAGGACTCCCACCTGGGCTCGCTGGCCTACCTGGCGCGCAAGGGCTTTGCGCCGCTGGTGGTCAGCAACTTGCCGCTCACGCTGCAGGAGCGCGAACGTCTGCAGCCCCTGTGCTGGCTGCTGGTGGAGCGGCCCAACTATGGCTACGACTTTGGCGCCTACCGCGAGGGCGTGCTGATGGCCCTTGACCAGCTGCCGGACCTCGATCAGCTGTCGCTGGTCAACGATTCCGCCTGGTTCCCGGTGCCAGCCTCGGCAGACTGGCTGGCGCAGGCCGAGCGGCTGGATGTGGACTTGGCGGGCGCGGTCTCCAACGACGGCTGGCTGGACTATCTGGCAGACCCCGGCCGCGGCCGGCCCTGGGTGCCGGATGAGGGCGCGCCGCATCTGCACTACTGCTCGTTCGCTCTGCTGTTCGGCGCGCGCATCCTGAAGGACCCGGGCTTTCGCAAATTCTGGCAGGGCCTGACGCTCACAGCCGACAAGCTGGAGACCATCCGCCGCGGCGAGGTCGGTCTGAGCCGCTGGGTCATTGATCGCGGCTACCGCCATGCCCAGACACTGGACCTCACCCGGTTCGATCAGCACTTGGAACGCATGGACGCCGACCAGTTGCGCGAACTGGCTGTGAACCTGGTGATCCCCGAGGACACCGCGCTGCGCGAAGAACAGCGGGCCCTGATCGGTCCGTCGGCTGCACCGGTCGATGCTGCAACGCTGCGCCGCTTCATTCTCTGGGCCACCATCGCCACCGGGCCGGCCTATGCCTTGCCGCACTGGTCATTGCCCGAACAGGGCTTCGGCTTTCTGAAGAAGTCGCCGATGTGGCTGAGCAGGCCCACGGCGCAGATCACGGTGTCTCTGATTGAGCGCTACGGCGATGCGTCCATGCTCGAAGAAGCCCGAAAGCTGGCAGGCGGGAGCAAGGCATGACGCTTCGCACACATCAGAACAAAGCGGTCGAGATCCGCTTCCAGTCGAGCGTCTCCTACGATGAGCCGTTCAGGGATCTGCTGCTGGATGTGGTGTTCGTCTCGCCCAGCCAGCGTGTGGTCGAGGTGCCAGCTTTCTGGGGTGGCGGGGACACCTGGTGTGTCCGCTACGCCAGTGCCGAGGCGGGCATCCACAGCTTCACCACCCGCTGCAGCGACGCGGGCAATGCGGGTCTGCATGGCCAGGTCGGTGCGGTGGAGGTCACGGCCTACCGCGGTGACAACCCGCTCTACCGGCACGGTGGCATCCGGGTCGCCGAGGACCGGCGGCACTTCTGCCACGCCGACGGCACGCCGTTCTTCTGGCTGGGCGACACCTGGTGGATGGGGCTGTGCGGACGCCTCTCCCGGCCGGATGATTTCCAGGCGCTGGCGCGCAACCGCAAGGAGTGTGGGTTCAACCTGATCCAGCTCGTCGCCGGTCTGCACCCGGACATGCCGCTGTTCGACGAACGGGGTCGCAGCGCCAGTGGCTTCAGCTGGGAGACCGACCTGAGCGGGATCAACCCGGCCTTTTTCGACGAGGCGGACCAGCGGGTGTTTCACCTGGTCGAGCAAGGTCTGGTGCCGTGCATTCTGGGCGCCTGGGGCTACTACCTGCCCATGATCGGCTTGGAGAACATGCAGCGGCACTGGCGCCACCTGATCGCGCGTTGGGGGGCGCTGCCCGTGGTGTGGGTGGCTGCCGGCGAGCAGACCATGCCGTGGTATCTGGAGGGACACCTGCAGAAGGACGCCTCCCGGGCCCGGCTGCGCACCGAATGGACCGAGGTGATCCGCGAGATGCGCCGCCTCAATGCTTTCGGCCGCATGATCTCCACGCACCCGATCACGAGCGCCCGCGAATCGGTCGCGGATGCGGGGTTGCTCGACTTCGAGATGCAGCAGACCGGTCACGGGCAGCCCACGCTGCACCACGCGCGGCGCGCGCAGGAGGGCTGGAGCGCGGGACCGGTCATGCCGGTGATCAGCGGAGAGTCCCGGTACGAGGCGCTGGACATCAACCCCACCGTCACAGCCCGCGACGTGCGCGAGGCGTTCTGGGCGCACGCGCTCAACAGCGGCCTGGCCGGGCACACCTATGGCGCCAACGGGATCTGGCAGGTCAACACGGAGCAGCGGCCGTTCGGCCCGTCGCCCTCCGGGTCCTGCTGGGGGAACCTGCCGTGGTCGCAGGCGATGCAGTTGCCCGGCGCCCGCCAGATCGGCCTGGCCCGGTCTTTTCTCGCTACCCTGCCATGGCACGACTTCGTGCCACTGCCGCCAGCCGAGGGGCGCCAGTCCTTCCTGCCGCGCAGCAGGCGCCTGCAGAGGCTGCTTCTGAAGCTCGGCTGGCGGCCCACGTCGCCAGCTCCCATCGCCGTGGGAGTGGCAGAAGCCCGCTCCACCTTGCTCGCCTACACGGTCGATAGCAAAGGCTTCGCGCTCGGCGTCCACCGGCTGACAGCGCCGCTCAAAGGTTGCTGGGTCGATCCGACCAACTTCGAGGCGCACCCCTTGCGCCTCGATCTGCGGGGTGGCCGGCTGCATGTGACGCCGCCGGCCAGGAACGCGGCCGGCGACAGCGACTGGCTGTTGCTGGTGCAGCCTGTCAGCGACGCGTTGGCCTGACGCGCCAGCATCGGGCCTTCGGATCACATCGGGCGAACGGTCTTTTTTCGCGTTCTTTGCGCCGCCGGGTTGTAAGCCGGGGCCCGGACGGGTAAGTTCGCCCGAGCTTGTCGTGGCGGCTTCATCGACCCGGATTCCAGTGAACACATCCAACGAACGAATCAACCTGGCGCAGGGTGCTCTGCGGGTGGCGCTGGTGTATGCCGCGTTTGCGGGTCTCTGGATTCTGCTTTCGGACCGCGCCATGGGCCTGCTGTGGCACGACCCTGATTCCCTCGTGCAGGCCAGCATGCTCAAAGGCTGGCTCTTCGTCCTGGTCACCACCCTGCTGCTGTATGTGCTGGTCCGTCGGCTGGTCGGGCGGCTGAACGCTTCCCATCGGCGGGAAAAGGCACAGGCCGAAGAAAAGGCCCAGGCCCTGGAGCTGCTGACCGCGATTGCCCAGAGCTCCAGCGACGCCATCTTCGCCAAGGACGAGCAGGGCCGCTATCTCCTGGTCAACGACGCTGCGTCCCGCTACATGGGGCGTCCTGCCAGCGCCTTGCTTGGCCAGGATGACGGGGCTGCTTTCCCGGTCGAACAGGCGGACCTGATCCGGGCCATCGACCGGCGGGTGCTGGCGTCAGGCCGCGTGGAGACCAACGAGGAGCGCCTCGACACGGCAGAGGGATCGAGGGTGTTTCTGGCCACCAAGGGACCGCTGCGCGATGCGCAGGGACACATCCGGGGCACCTTCGGCATCTCACGCGACATCACCGAACGCACACAGGCCAAGCAGCGGCTGATCGAGTCCGAGGCCCGCTACCGCTCGCTGTTCGAGAACATGAACACAGGCTTTGTGCTGTTCGAACTGGTGCAGGACGGGCAGGGCAGACCGGTTGATCTGGTGATTCTCGCCGCCAACCGGCATCTGGCCGAAGTCACGGGTCTGGACCTGGCACAGGTCACGGGGCAACGGCTGACGCAGGTTCTGCCGGGTATCGAGGACGACGAAGCGGACTGGATCGGCACCTACGGCCGGGTGGCCCTGACGGGCGAACCGCGGCAGTTCGAGCAGGGGTCCGAGCGGCTGGGCACTTTCTTATCGGTGTCCGCGTTTCGGGCGGGCGAGGGCCTCTGCGCGGTGACCTTTCTCGACATCAGTGGCCGGCGGGCCACGGAGATGGCCCTGCACGACAGCGAGGAACGGCTGCGCCTGGCCCTGGCTGCAGCCAGTCAGGGGTTGTACGACCTCAACCTGGACACCGGTGAAGCCACCGTAAGTCCTGAGTACGCAGCCATGCTCGGCTACGACCCCGCGGATTTCCGGGAGTCCCTTGCATCGTTGCGCGAACGGCTCCACCCCGATGACCAGGCCCGCATTCTCCGCTTGCTGGAGGACTACCTCGCGGGTCGCCAGGAGGCGTTCCGCGTCGAGTTCCGCCTGCGCACCCAGGACGGGCGCTGGAAGTGGATTCTGTCCCTGGGACAGATCGAGCAGCGGTCCGCGGACGGCAGGCCGCTGCGCATGCTGGGCACCCACACCGACATCGACGCGCTCAAGTCGGCCGAAGCCACGCTGCGGGAGATGAACACCACGCTGGAGGTCCGCGTCTCCGAGCGCACCGCCGAACTCAGCGCCGCCAACCGGGAACTGGAGACCTTCGCCTATGCGGTCTCCCACGACCTGCGCGCGCCATTGCGGGCGCTCAGCGGCTACTCGCAGGCACTGCAGGAGGATTTTGGAGGGACCCTGCCCGACCAGGCCAAGGTCTATCTGGATCGGATTCACCAGTCAGCCGCGCGCATGGGCCAGCTGATCGAAGGCATCCTGGCGCTGTCAAAAAGCAGCCGTGGGGAGCTGCGCCACGACCGGGTGGATCTCTCCGCGCTGGCCCGCCAGCGACTGACACAGCTGGCCGATGAGTCCGGTCGGCAGGTGCGCACCTTTGTCGAGGACGGGTTGGAGGTCACCGGTGACGAACGCATGCTGGCCTCGGTGATGACCAATCTGCTGGACAACGCCTGGAAGTACACCGGCTCAACGCCGGACCCAGAGATCCGTGTGTATGCGGGGGACCTCAATGGGCTGCATGGCATCTGCGTCTCGGACAACGGTGCGGGCTTCGACATGGCCCACGCGAACCGCCTGTTCCAACCGTTCCAGCGGCTGCACCGGGATGACCAGTTTCCCGGCATCGGCATCGGTCTGGCGACGGTGCAGCGCATCGTGCACCGCCACGGCGGTGAGCTCGCCACGTTCTGCATTGCGCTGCCGCAGGTGCCCACATCCCCAGTTTGATATCTGAACAAAGATGCGGCAGGTCCAGGCAACTGAAGACTTAAACGCACCTTAAGTCTTGCAACCTAGCATCGATGGGTTTGTCGGATTGACCCGACCCCTTCCCGAGGAGCGCATGGACATGTCCACCGTGGATCTGAGCGATCGTTTTGTGTTTGACGATCCCAAGTACCTTCAACTGGCTGCGGATAACGCGGATCGGTACGCCAATGGCGATCCTTTCCCCCACATCCACCTGGACAACTTTCTGCCACCGGATGTGGCCGAGGCCGTGCTGGCGGAGTTTCCGAAGCCCGCCGATATCGACTGGCACAACTACAACCGCCAGACCGAGATCAAGCTGGTGTGCGCGGACGAAACCCAGTTCGGCCCTGTGACCCGTCAGCTGTTCTACCAGTTCCACTCGATCCCGTTCCTGCAATTCCTCGAGAAACTCACCGGCATCGACAATCTGATTCCCGACCCGCTGTTGCGCGGGGGCGGCCTGCACCAGATCCGTCGCGGAGGCCTGCTGAAGCTGCACGCCGACTTCAACAAGCACGACAGCACCTTCCTGGATCGCCGCATCAACGTCCTGCTGTACCTGAACAAGGACTGGAAAGAGGAGTACGGTGGCTACCTCGAGCTGTGGGACAAGGACACCAAGTTCTGCGGCGACAAGATCCTGCCGGTGTTCAACCGCCTGGCGATCTTCACCACCACCAGCGACTCCTTCCACGGTCATCCAGATCCCCTGAACTGTCCGGAAGACATGACCCGCAAGTCCCTGGCGCTCTATTACTACACCAACGGGCGTCCGAAAGGCGAAGCGGACGGCATCCACACCACGATCTTCAAGTCGCGGCCGGAGGAGAGCTTCTCCGGCGTGATGTGGCGCCTGGGCCAGGATTTCGCGCCTCCGGTGCTCTGGCGCACGGCGCGCCGCGTGCGCGAGCGCTACTTCAAGCGCACGATCCAGAAGCGGGGCTGAGCGGCCAGAATTCCAGTAGAAAGGGCGCCCTCGTGGCGCCCTTTCTACTGATCTGTCCCCGCTGCAGGTGGTGTGGCACCAGCCACAACCGGATCAGGGACTGGCGGCGTCCGGACTGCTCAGTGGCACCCGGCGTGCACCATTGAACCGGGTCTGCCAGTAAGCCACACGCATGTCTTCCACACGCACCGCACCTCCGGCGCGTGGGGCGTGGATGAACTTGCCTTCGCCCAGGTAGATGCCGACATGGCTGAACGCGCGTCTCATGGTGTTGAAGAAGACCAGGTCGCCGGGCTTGAGGTCGCTGCGGTCAATGACCTCCGTGGCAGCGGCCTGCTGGTCGGCCCGGCGGGGAAGGATCTTGCCGAAGGATTGTTCATAGACCGCCCGGACGAGACCGCTGCAGTCGAAGCCGGTGTCCACGCTGTTGCCGCCATAGCGGTAGGGCACACCCAGGAACCCCATGGCGCGCACCACCAGATCGGATGCGCGTTCTCCCATGTCGCTTCTGGCCTGTTGGAGCTGTGAACCCAGTCGGGCCATCACACCGCGCTCCTCCAGCATTCGCACCATCTCGTCGGGCTCTTGGTCGCTCGGGGCGGCCTGGCACAAGGCACATCCCATGAGAAGAGCAGCGACAAAAATAACACGCATCGGCGCAGCTTACGCGAAGCCTTGCTTCGAAGTCAAGCGAGGTTTGTTACCAAGCTCTTTGATTCTGTTGAATTTTTCGACAACTACGGTCCAAGCGACGTTGGGTAATCCGGCGTGGTGACTCACTTGGTGTTCACCCAAAAAACCAATCGTCAAGCCACTGGAATGATTTCGCCCTACTAAAACATCAGCAGTTGATGCATCTGTGTTTATAAAAATGAACTGCGTTCATATAATCAAACAATCTGCAGAGAAATATATCGCCCAGCCATGTCCGTCAAATTTGATGCAATCACCCCGGTCCTGACGCCCGAACAGCTTCGCCAGCAGCAGCAGCGCATGGCCGATCGCCAGGCGCGGCAGCAGCGTTTTGGTGATGAGCGGCGGCAACAGTTGCTGGATGTGGCATGGGCGCTGTGGCAGGAGTCTGGCGGACAGGGCTTCAACATGCGGCAGTTGGCACAGTGTGCTGGCTACACCGCCGGGGCGCTTTACGCCTACTTCCCGGGACGGGAGGCAATCCTGTCTGCGCTGCAGCAACGCGTCGTGCAGGAGTTGGCGGATCTGGTGTCCGGCATCAAGGCACCGCGCGGTGAGCGCACCGCCCGGCCACGCAGGGACGGCGGTCCGGTGTCGTCGGTGCAGGCGGTGCAGGCGCGAACCTTGTTTATCGAGCGCTCGGTGGCTTGGTGGGCCTGGCTGGCGGGCGACACCCAACGGTTGGAGCTGGTTTTGCACGGCGGACACGGTCTTCAGGACGCTGCGGGCGAGGCGGGTGGATCGGCTTCGGTGTTGTTGGCGCGCCTGGCGGAAGCGCTGCAGCCCTGCCTGGAGACCCTCCAGGCCTGTGGGCTGGCGCCAGATACTGCCCAGCAGTTGCACGACGAGGTGCTGGCCTACGGGCTGGGACTGCTGGTGCTGCAAGGCCCCAAGCGGGGAGAGGGGCGGGCGCTGATGGAGTCGCGTTTTGTCCAGAGCCTCCAGCGATGGATGGATCTGGCCTTGGCCGCTACGCAGCAGGAGGCGGATGAAGCGGGGCAGGGCGATCTCTTCTCTGCGTGACCGCGCTGCGCCTGTTTGTCACAATCGCCCACTCGGTTTGTGCAGTCCGCACGAACAGTCTCAGGATTTTTTCATGCTGCTCGAAGCTTCCGATTCCCAACTCGTTCTGGTCGACTACCAGGAGCGCCTGATGGCGGCGTTGCCGGAGCGCGAGTCGGTGTTGGTCAATGCGCGCCGGCTGGCCCAGGCGGCCCGGCGCCTGCGTGTGCCCGTGTGGGGAACCGAGCAGAACCCCTCCAAGCTGGGACCGAACGATCCGGGCCTGCGCGACCTCTGTCAGCGCACGATTTCCAAGATGCACTTCAGCGCCGTTCCCGATGGTCTGCTGGAATGCCTGCGCCCTGCGGCCAAGGGTGGTAACGCCCGCAGCCTTCCCAAGCATCTGCAGAAGCCGGCTGCCGCGGCCCATCCGCGGAACACCGTGGTGCTGGCGGGATGTGAGGCTCATGTCTGCCTGCTCCAGACGGCGCTGGATCTGGTGGAGGAGGAAGTGGATGTGTGGGTGGTCACCGATGCCTGCGCCTCGCGCACCGAGCGCAACCGGGATGCGGCCTTCGACCGGCTGGCGGGCACGGGGTGTGAGCTCGTGACCACCGAGATGGTGTTGTTCGAGTGGTTGCGTTCGGCCGACCGCCCGGATTTCCGCGAGATTCAGGCGCTGATCAAATAAGGTTGAAAGATGGCGGGCGCAGGGGCCTGCCATCGTCTTGTCAGACTCCAGAAAGTCTCAGATTCATAATTATGAATTCAGTTTGATCCACCACCCAGGAGACTCATATGGGCAACCCGCAGGGCTTTGAGGCCTTTCATCAGCGCTCGATCACCGACCGCGACGCTTTCTGGGCCGAGCAGGCGCAGCTGGTGGATTGGCACAAACCGTTTGATCGGGTCTGCAACTACGACAACCCGCCGTTCGCGCGCTGGTTCGAGGGTGGCCTGACCAACCTCTGCCACAACGCGGTCGATCGCCACCTCAAGGACCGGCCGGACCAGAACGCGCTGATCTTCGTGTCGACCGAGACTGGCATCGAAAAGACCTACAGCTTCCGGGAGCTGCACACCGAGGTGCAGCGCATGGCCGCGATCCTCCAGGCGCAGGGCGTCAAGAAGGGTGACCGGGTGCTGATCTACATGCCCATGATTCCCGAGGCTGCGTTTGCCATGCTGGCCTGCGTGCGCATTGGTGCGATCCACTCGGTCGTGTTCGGCGGCTTCGCCAGCCACTCCCTGGCCAGCCGCATCGAGGACGCCTCGCCGGTGGCCATTGTGAGTGCCGATGCCGGCTCGCGCGGCGGCAAGGTGGTGGAATACAAGCCGCTGCTGGACGAGGCCATCCGGCTGTCGTCGCACAAGCCGGGCAAGGTCGTGATGGTCAACCGGGGTCTGGCAGCGTTGTCGGCAGTTGAGGGGCGCGACGTCGACTATGCGACCGAGCGCGCCAAGGTGATGGATGTCATCGTGCCCTGCGAATGGGTCGACGCCACGCACCCGAGCTACACCCTCTACACCAGTGGCACCACCGGCAAGCCCAAGGGTGTGCAGCGCGACACCGGCGGCTACACCGTGGCCCTGGCCGCGTCCATGAAGCATATCTATATGGGTGAGCCCGGCGAGACCTATTTCTCCACTAGCGACATCGGCTGGGTGGTCGGCCACAGTTACATCATCTACGGCCCCCTGATCGGCGGCATGGCGACCATCATGTACGAAGGTCTGCCGATCCGCCCGGACGCTGGCGTCTGGTGGAGCCTGGTCGAAAAGTACAAGGTATCGGTGATGTTCAGTGCACCGACGGCGGTGCGCGTGCTCAAGAAGTACGACTCGTCCTTCATCAAGAAGTACGACTTGTCGTCGCTCAAGGCACTGTTCCTGGCTGGCGAGCCACTGGACGAGCCGACCGCCAAGTGGATTTCCGACGAGCTGGGCAAGCCCATCGTCGACAACTACTGGCAGACCGAAACCGGCTGGCCTATCTTGGCGATCTGCAACGGCGTCGAGACGGCGCCGAGCAAGTTCGGTTCGCCCGGCAAGGCGGTCTATGGCTACAACGTCAAGCTGCTGGACGACCAGACCGGCGAAGAGCTGCAGGGCGGTGACGTCAAGGGTGTGGTTGCGGTTGAGGGGCCGCTGCCCCCGGGCTGCATGCAGACCATTTGGGGCGACGACGCGCGCTTCGTCAAGACCTACTGGTCCAGCGTACCGGGGCGGCAGGTCTACAGCACCTTCGACTGGGGCATCCGCGACAAGGATGGCTACTACTTCATCCTAGGCCGCACCGATGATGTGATCAACGTCGCCGGCCACCGTCTGGGCACCCGTGAGATCGAAGAGAGCATCTCCAGCCACCCGAAGATCGCCGAGGTGGCGGTGGTGGGTGTTGCCGACCAGCTCAAAGGTCAGGTGGCAATGGCGTTCGCCGTTCTTAAGGACGCCGCGCTGCTGGGTGACGAGACGGCACTGCTCAAGCTTGAGGGTGAGGTCATGAAGCTGGTGGACGAGCAGCTCGGGGCGGTAGCGCGTCCGGCCCGCGTGCGCTTCGTAGGCGTGCCGCCCAAGACTCGCAGCGGCAAGCTGCTGCGTCGCGCGATTCAGGCGGTATGCGAAGGGCGTGATCCGGGAGATCTGACCACGATGGACGACCCGGCTGCCCTGCAGCAGATCAAGGACATGCAGGTCTGAGAGCTGCGCGGCTGATAGACGGCGCCTCAGGGCGCTGTTTTTTTGAACCCCCTGGTGTATGCGGGCATTGGGTTTGATGGGGCTTGTCAGTATCATGAATGCTTATATTGACAACCTCGCGGAAAGCCATGGAACAAATGATCGGGGCGGATGCCCAAATCGAGAAAGTCCGGGTGTTCGAACTGGCGGCCGAATTGTTCGGTGTGCTGGCCACTCCGATGCGGTTGCGCATCCTCAGCGCGCTCTGCGACAAGGAAAAATCGGTTTCGCAGTTGTTGCAGGAAATCCAGACCACTCAGCCCAACCTGTCCCAGCACCTGAATCTGCTGTACCGCGCCGGCGTCCTGGCCAAGCGCAAGGAGGGCACGCAGGTGATCTACCGGGTTCAGAGCGAGAAGGCGGTGACCCTGTGCCGCACGGTGTGCACCCAGATCGCCATCGAGATGGACGAGCCCAGCGCTGTGCCGGCGTCCGAGCGGCTGTCACCGCGTGTGGGCTCCTGAAGCCCGCGTTTAAAACACGGCGCTTTCTTCACCGGCAAGCAACACTGCGTGCCGTTTTCCTGAACTGCTGCGAACATCCCCGGCATTTCATTTGCCGGCAGGTGCTCGCGGTGGCACAATCTCAGGCTGCAGTCAGGTCCTTCCAAAGTCACTGTCGCATCCGCCAACCGGTTCAGCCGTGTCGCGGAAGGTTGTTTTAACCAGCTAATGTTTCCCAGAGGGAAACGGAGGTCAGCGGATCAATGAGCGAGACGAACGTCTACGTTGCCTACAAGGGCAACTCGTATCTCTTCGGGGGCAACGCCCCTTACGTCGAAGAGATGTACGAAAAATACCTGGAGAACCCGGGCAGCGTGCCAGACAACTGGCGTGGCTATTTCGATGCCCTGCAGCACGTTCCTGCCGTTGATGGAACCGACGCACGCGACGTTCCCCATCAGCCCGTCATCAACGCATTTGCCGAGCGCGCCAAGCAAGGCGGCACCAAGGTGGTCATGGCCGCTGGCGCCGACTCCGACCTGGGTCGCAAGCGCGTGGCGGTGCAGCAGCTCATTGCCGCCTACCGCAACGGTGGTTGCCGCTGGGCCGACCTAGATCCGCTCAAGCGCACCGAGCGCGAACACATTCCCGAGCTCGATCCGTCGTTCTACGGTTTCACCGACGCGGATTTCGAGACCGTCTTCAACACGAGCAACACCTATTTCGGCAAGGAAGTCATGTCCTTGCGCGACCTCATCAACGCGCTGCGCGAAACCTACTGCAGCAGCGTCGGTGCGGAGTACATGTTCATCAGCGACCAGGCGCAAAAGCGCTGGTGGCAGGAAAAACTGGAGTCGATCCGCTCAAAGCCCTCGTTCAACGCTGAAAAGAAAAAACACATCCTCGACCGCCTGACGGCGTCCGAAGGTCTGGAGCGCTTCCTCCACACCAAGTACGTGGGCCAGAAGCGCTTCTCGCTCGAAGGTGGCGAGAGCTTCATTGCCGCCATGGACGAGCTGATCCAGCAGGCTGGTGCCCTGGGCGTGCAGGAAATCGTGATCGGCATGGCCCACCGTGGTCGCCTGAACGTGCTGGTCAACACCCTGGGCAAGATGCCCAAGGATCTGTTCGCAGAGTTCGATCACACCGCGCCCGAAGAATTGCCGGCCGGTGACGTGAAGTACCACCAGGGCTTCAGTTCCGATGTGACCACCCCCGGCGGGCCGGTCCACCTGTCGCTGGCCTTCAACCCCTCGCACTTGGAAATCGTCAACCCGGTGGTCGAGGGCTCGGTGCGCGCCCGCATGGACCGCCGAGGCGATCCGCTGGGCAAGCAGGTGCTGCCGGTGCTGGTGCACGGTGACGCCGCCTTTGCCGGTCAGGGCGTGAACCAGGAGACCCTGGCGCTGGCTGCGACTCGCGGTTACACCACGGGCGGCACGGTGCACCTGATCATCAACAACCAGATCGGTTTCACCACGTCTGACCCGCGCGATCTGCGTTCCACGCTGTACTGCACAGGCATCGTCAAGGGTGTCGAGTCGCCGGTGCTGCACGTCAATGGTGACGATCCGGAAGCGGTCGTGCTGGCCACCCAGCTGGCGCTGGAGTACCGCATGACCTTCCGCAAGGACGTGGTCGTCGACATCATCTGCTTCCGCAAGCTGGGCCACAACGAGCAGGACACCCCGAGCCTGACCCAGCCGCTGATGTACAAGAAGATCGCCCAGCACCCAGGCACCCGCAAGCTGTACGCCGACAAGCTGGCGGCGCAAGGTCTGGGTGAGTCCCTCGGTGACGACATGGTCAAGGCTTACCGTGCCGCCATGGATGCCGGCAAGCACACGGTCGACCCGGTGCTGACCAACTTCAAGAGCAAGTACTCGGTCGACTGGTCGCCGTTCCTGGGCAAGAAGTGGACCGACCAGGCCGACACCGCGATTCCGCTGGCCGAGTGGAAGCGCCTGGCCGAGAAGATCACGACCATTCCCGCGACCGTCACCCCGCACCAGCTGGTCAAGAAGGTGTACGACGACCGCGCGGCCATGGGTCGTGGCGAGATCAACGTGGACTGGGGCATGGGCGAGCACATGGCCTTTGCATCGCTGGTCGCCTCGGGCTATCCGGTGCGCCTCTCGGGCGAGGACTGCGGTCGTGGCACCTTCACGCACCGTCACGCCGTGATCCACGACCAGAACCGCGAGAAGTGGGACGTGGGCACCTATGTGCCGCTGCAGAACGTGGGTGAGGGCCAGGCACCGTTCGTGGTGATCGACTCCATCCTGTCTGAAGAGGCAGTGTTGGGCTTCGAGTACGGCTACGCCGGCTCTGACCCGAACACGCTGGTGGTCTGGGAAGCCCAGTTCGGCGATTTTGCCAACGGCGCCCAGGTGGTGATCGACCAGTTCATTGCTTCCGGCGAAGTGAAGTGGGGCCGTGCCAATGGCCTGACGCTGATGCTGCCGCACGGCTACGAAGGCCAGGGCCCCGAGCACAGCTCAGCCCGCGTCGAGCGCTTCATGCAGCTGGCGGCCGACACCAACATGCAGCTCTGCCAGCCCACCACGGCCAGCCAGATCTTCCACCTGCTGCGCCGCCAGATGGTGCGCAACCTGCGCAAGCCGCTGGTGATCTTCACGCCCAAGTCCCTGCTGCGCAACAAGGACGCGACCTCCCCGTTGTCCGAATTCACCAAGGGCGGCTTCCAGACCGTGATCCCGGAGCAGAACGAGGCGGTGATCAAGAAGGCCGACAAGGTCAAGCGCGTGATCTGCTGCTCGGGCAAGGTCTACTACGACCTGGTCAAGAAGCGCGAGGAAAAGGGTGCCGACGACGTGGCCATCATCCGCGTCGAACAGCTGTATCCGTTCCCGCACAAGGTCTTCGGCGCCGAACTCAAGAAGTATCCGAACGCCACCGACATCGTGTGGTGCCAGGATGAGCCGCAGAACCAGGGCGCCTGGTTCTTCGTGCAGCACCAGGTGCACGAGAACATGCTCGATGGACAGAAGCTCGGGTACGCCGGTCGTGCGGCCTCGGCCTCGCCGGCCGTTGGTTACGCCCACCTGCACCAAGACCAGCAGAAGGCCCTCATCGAGGCCGCCTTCTCCAAGCTCAAGGGCTTCATCCTCACCAAATAAACGTTCCGGCGTTGTGAGCCCAGCGCCCCGGCACCTTCGTGCCGGGGCAGCCTTTGGGCCACGTCCCTCGAAACATTCCAGGTAGAACAAACATGGCAATCGTAGAAGTCAAGGTTCCGCAGCTCTCTGAATCCGTGGCCGAGGCCACCCTGCTGCAGTGGAAGAAGAAGGCCGGCGAAGCCGTCGCCGCCGATGAGATCCTGATCGAGATCGAGACCGACAAGGTCGTGCTCGAATGCCCGGCGCCCGCCGGTGGCGTGCTGGTCGAGATCGTGCAAGGCGACGGTGCCACCGTGGCCGCCGACCAGGTCATCGCCAGGATCGATACCGCGGCGGTGGCCGGCGCCGCTGCTCCGGCAGCCGCCCCCGCACCGGCGGCCGCAGCGCCCGCACCAGCTGCTGCTGCCTCTGTGGCTGCAGCCACCGCAAGCAAGGCTGGCGTGGCCATGCCCGCCGCTGCCAAGCTGATGGCCGACAACGGCATGGCTCCTGGCTCCGTGGCCGGCACTGGCAAGGACGGGCGCGTCACCAAGGGTGATGTGCTGGCCGCCGCGAGTGCTCCCAAGGCTGCGGTCGCCGCACCGGCCGCCATTCCCACCGGCGCGCCCACCAAGGTGCTGCCGCAGGTGGCGGTGGTCGCTCCCGACCTGGGCGACCGTCCCGAAGAGCGCGTGCCGATGACCCGTCTGCGGGCCCGCGTGGCCGAGCGTCTGCTGCAGTCGCAATCGACCAACGCCATCCTGACCACCTTCAACGAAATCAACATGGCACCGGTCATGGAGATGCGCAAGAAGTTCCAGGAGAAATTCGAGAAGGAGCACGGCGTCAAGCTCGGCTTCATGAGCTTCTTCGTGAAGGCTGCTGTGCATGCCCTCAAGAAGTTCCCGATCCTCAACGCCTCGGTCGATGGCAACGACATCGTCTACCACGGTTACTTCGACATCGGTATCGCCGTCGGTTCGCCGCGCGGTCTGGTGGTGCCCATCCTGCGCAACGCCGACCAGATGAGCTTCGCCGAGATCGAGAAGAAGATCGCCGAGTTCGGCCAGAAGGCCAAGGATGGCAAGCTGGGCATCGACGACATGACCGGTGGCACGTTCTCGATCTCCAACGGCGGTACCTTCGGTTCGATGATGTCCACCCCCATCATCAACCCGCCGCAGTCGGCCATCCTGGGCGTACACGCCACCAAGGACCGCGCCATGGTCGAAAACGGCCAGGTTGTGGTGCGCCCGATGAACTACTTCGCCATGTCCTACGACCACCGCATCATCGACGGCCGCGAAGCCGTGCTGGGCCTGGTGGCCATGAAGGAAGCGCTGGAAGACCCGGCCCGTCTCCTCTTCGACATCTGATCGAACAGTGAAATTGCAGACGCCCCTTCGGGGGCGTTTGTCCAACCCCATTCAGGATAAGAAATCATGTCCCAAGCATTTGACGTCGTCGTGATCGGCGGCGGCCCCGGCGGCTACATTGCGGCCATCCGCGCAGCCCAGCTGGGCTTCAAGGTCGCGTGCATCGACGAGTGGAAGAACGCCGCTGGCGGCCCCGCCCCCGGCGGCACCTGCACCAACGTGGGCTGCATCCCCTCCAAGGCATTGCTGCAATCGTCCGAGCATTTCGAGCACGCCAACCACCATTTCGCCGACCATGGCATCAGCACCGGCAAGGTGACGATGGACGTGGCCAAGATGGTGGGTCGCAAGGACGCTGTCGTGAAGCAGAACAACGACGGCATCCTTTACCTGTTCAAGAAGAACAAGGTGACCTTCTTCCATGGTCGCGGCTCCTTCGTGGCCGCCGCCGATGGTGGCTACCAGATCAAGGTGGCCGGCGCAGCTGAGGAAGTCATCACCGGCAAACAGGTCGTGGTGGCCACCGGCTCCAATGCCCGCGCGCTGCCGGGCGTTCCGTTCGACGAAGAGCACGTCCTGTCCAACGACGGCGCGCTGCGCATCGGCGCAGTGCCCAAGAAGCTGGCCCTGATTGGCTCCGGTGTGATCGGCCTGGAAATGGGCTCGGTCTGGCGCCGCCTGGGCGCTGACGTCACCATCCTCGAAGGTCTGCCGACCTTCCTGGGGGCCGTGGACGAGCAGATCGCCAAGGAAGCCAAGAAGGCCTTCGACAAGCAGGGCCTGAAGATCGAGCTGGGCGTGAAGGTCGGCGAGATCAAGACCGGCAAGAAGGGCGTGAACGTCGCCTACACCAATGCCAAGGGCGAGGCAGTGTCGCTGGACGTGGACAAGCTGATCGTCTCCATCGGCCGCGTGCCCAACACCATCGGCCTGAACGCCGAAGCGGTGGGCCTGCAGCTGGACGAGCGCGGCGCCATCGTGGTTGACGGCGACTGCAAAACCAATCTGCCGGGCGTCTGGGCGGTGGGCGATGTGGTGCGCGGCCCGATGCTGGCGCACAAGGCGGAAGAAGAGGGCGTGGCGGTGGCCGAGCGCATGGCTGGCCAGCACGGTCACGTCAACTTCAACACCATCCCCTGGGTGATCTACACCAGCCCGGAAATCGCCTGGGTCGGCCGCACCGAGCAGCAGCTCAAAGCCGATGGCGTGGCGTACAAGGCCGGCACGTTCCCGTTCCTGGCCAACGGTCGCGCGCGCGCACTGGGCGACACGACCGGCATGGTCAAGTTCCTGGCCGACGCCAAGACGGACGAGATCCTGGGCGTGCACATCGTGGGTCCGATGGCGTCCGAGCTGATCTCCGAGGCCGTGGTGGCCATGGAGTTCAAGGCCAGCGCCGAAGACATCGCCCGCATCTGCCACGCGCACCCCTCGCTGTCGGAAGCGACCAAGGAAGCCGCGCTGGCGGTGGACAAGCGCACCCTGAACTTCTGATCCGGTCTAGCCCTTGTCGGTCCGCGCCACCTACGAAGCCGAGCTCAAGCAGCGCGGCTACACCACCGATCCCGCCCAGCAGCGTGCCGTCGACGCTCTGGAGCGGTGTGCCGTCGACTGGACGAACTACAAGCAGAAGCGCTCCAACGCGCTGAAGAAGATGTTCGTCAAGCCCGAGATCCCGCGCGGGGTCTACATGTTCGGCGGGGTGGGGCGCGGCAAGAGTTTCCTGATGGACTGCTTCTTCAACGCAGTCCCGATCCGGCGCAAGACGCGGTTGCACTTCCATGAATTCATGCGGGAAGTGCGCCGCGAGTTGCGCGACCTGCAAGGAACGGTCAACCCGCTGGATGAGCTGGGACGGCGCATTGCCGAGCGCTACAAGCTGATCTGCTTCGATGAGTTCCACGTGGCGGACGTGACCGACGCCATGATCCTGCACCGCCTGCTGGACGCCTTGTTCAAGGCAGGCGTGGGCTTTGTCACCACCTCCAACTTCCACCCGGACGGGTTGTATCCCAACGGTCTGCACCGTGACCGCATCCTGCCGGCCATCGAGCTGCTCAAGCAGAAGCTGGAGGTGATCAATGTCGACAACGGCACCGACTACCGCCAGCGCACCCTGACGCACATCGAGCTCTATCACTGTCCGTTGGGTGAGGCGGCTGATGCGGCGATGGACAAGACATTCGGCGAACTGGCCGAGGCGCACGACGAAGACCCGGTGATGCACATCGAGTCACGCGAGATCCGTTCCAAGCGACGGGCGGGTGGCGTGATCTGGTTCGACTTCAAGACTCTTTGCGGCGGCCCTCGCTCACAGAACGACTACCTGGAAATCGCCTCGCAGTTTCATACGCTGCTGCTGTCCAATGTGCCGCAGATGGCGGTGCGCCAGGCGTCGGAAGCGCGCCGGTTCACCTGGCTGATCGACGTGCTGTACGACCGCCGCGTCAAGCTGGTGATGTCCGCCGCAGTGCGGCCCGAGCAGCTCTACACCGATGGCCCGATGGCGCACGAGTTCCCCAGGACGGTTTCGCGCCTGGGTGAGATGCAGTCGGCCGAATACCTGGCGCTGGAGCACCGGACGGTCGACACCGGGTTGACCTGAGATGTCCGTGCCGCCCCTGCCTGGGGGCTGCGCTGATCAGGTCAGCGGGTCGAGCTTGACGATGGTGAGCGAGAGGTTGTCACCAGAGCCCTTGGCCCGTGAACGGGCCTTCTGAATCAGGAACTCGCAGGCCTCGCGGGGAGAGAGCATGGCCACCGTGCTGGCGAGTTCGTCGGGCGTGAAGTAGTGCCACACGCCGTCGCTGCAGGCCATGATCGCGTCGCCGGGTCCCAGTTGCGGCACCACATGCAGGTCCACCGGGGGATCGCTGTCGGTGCCCAGGCAACCCATCAGGATGTTGGAGTGCGGGTGGTCCAGCGCCTCTTCCTCGGTGATCTCGCCCTGGTTGACCAGCGACTGCACATAGGAGTGGTCCATGGTGCGGAACACCATCTTGCCGTTGCGGAAGTGGTAGATCCGTGAGTCACCCGCATGCACCCAGTGGCTGCTGCCACCCGGGGTGAGCAGAAACGCGGCAATCGTGCTGTGCGGCTCCTGCTCGGCCGACACGGCGGTGAGCTTGATGACGAGGTGCGACTCCTCAACCACCTGGCGCAGCATGGCAGCGGCGTCGTCGGTGTCCGGGTCGTAGCGCTCGAACAGCTGGCGCGAGGTCAGCATCACCTGATCCGACGCTTTTCGTCCTCCGCTTCGGCCACCCATGCCATCCGCCACCACCGCCAGCAGGCAACCGCTTTCGCGGGGATGGTGCAGCAGACAGACCTGATCCTGCTGGTAGTCACGGTCACCCCGATGGATGCCTGTTGACGCATGGATGCGATAGCCTTTGGTCATGGGAGAGGGTCTTTTGGAGCGGGCGGGCTGCCCACACTGGTCCGCATGGTAACCACTAATTTCCAGCCCACTGCTGCTGGCAGTGTGGCGTCACCAGAGCTTCCACCACGGCTTGCCACCGGAGCTCTGCGTGCGACCGAGGTAGGCGCTGTTCGGGAAGCTGGATTGAAGCACCCGCTTGGCGTCGTCACGCAACTGGGTCATTCCGAGCGCGTCGTAGCTGCTCACGAGAATGGCCAGGGCTTCTTCCAGGGCGGGCGCCTTGGGGTAGTCGGTGATGGCGGTTTGCGCGCGGTTGATGGCCGCGAGGTACGCACCACGGCTCATGTAGTAGCGGGCCACATGCACTTCCGACTGCGCCAGCGAGTTGACGATGTGGGTCATGCGCGCCCGGGCATCCGGTGCATAACGCGAGTCGGGGAACCGGGTGGCCACCTCGCGCAGGGCCTCGAACGACTCCTTGGCCGCTTTCTGGTCGCGTTCAGAGAGGTCCTGCTGGACGAGTGAGCCAAGAAGACCGAGGTTTTCGTTGAACGTCACCAAGCCCTTGAGGTAGAGCGCATAGTCCAGCGCAGGGCTGGCCGGGTGCAGGCGCAGAAAGCGCTCGATGGTGGCCAGTGCCTGGGCCTGCTCGCCAGACTTGTACTGCGTGTAGGCCTTTTCAAGCTGTGCCTGCTGGGCCAGAGGCGTGCCAGCCGCGCGACCTTCGAGCTTCTCGTACAGGCCGATGGCCTTTTCGTAGTTGCCCGCGTTGCGCTCGTCCATCGCCTCGCTGTGGATCTTGTTGGGGCTCCAGTCCTTGGTCGGGTCCACGGGAGTGGAGCTGCAGCCCGAGAAGCTCAGCGCGGCGGCTACGGCACACAGGGGCACGACCGATAATCTCGAACGAGGAATCACACGCTTACCTTCACAACTGGAACACCGGATTGGCTGCAGAAATTATATCGACGGGGGGGGTGAACGGCCCCGGTGTGAGCGAGGCCGAAATCGACGCCACCGATGTGCTCGCGGACACCGAGGTGCGCGACCTCACTGTGCCTGCAGACATGCACGGTTGGCGCATCGACAAGGCGCTGGCCACCCTGGTGCCCGAGCTTTCGAGGTCGTACCTCCAGCAACTGATGGTGGAGGGCGCGGTGTCGCTGAATGGGCGGCTGGCCGCCAAGCCCTCGGCGCGCGTGGCGGCGGGCGGTCGGCTCCGCGTCGAGCTGCGGCCTACGCAGCAGGCCATGGCCTTTGTGGCCCAGCCCATGGCGTTGGACATCGTGTACGAGGACGAGGACCTGCTGGTGATCTGCAAGCCGGTGGGACTGGTGGTTCATCCAGCCGCCGGCAACTGGAGCGGCACGCTGCTCAATGGTTTGCTGGCCCATCACGTGGGCGCGGCCAGTTTGCCACGCGCCGGCATCGTGCATCGGCTGGACAAGGACACCTCCGGGCTGATGCTTGTGGGCAAGAGCCGTCGTGCAGTGGATGGCCTGGTGCGGGCGATTGCTGCGCGCGAGGTACAGCGCGAGTACCTGGCCATCGGTCAGGGCCGTTGGCGGCGAGACGAGTCTTGTGAGGTCGATCAGCCGGTGGGGCGCGACCCGGCCAATCGCCTGCGTATGGCCGTTTTGCGCAAAGACAGTACTGCGGGCAAGCCGGCTCGCACGACCTTCAGGGTGATGGATACCGTCGATCAGGCGTGCCTGGTGGCTTGCAAGCTTCACACCGGCCGAACGCACCAGATCCGGGTGCACATGGCCTGGCTCGGTCATCCCCTGGTGGGCGATGCGCTGTATGGTGGTCGCGTGGCGTGGGGCATGCAGCGGCAGGCGTTGCACGCAGCGCGCTTGCGTCTAACTCATCCGGTGACGGGTGGCGAGCTGGGTTTCTCCGGTGTGGTACCCGCCGATTTTCGGGCCACCTTGGACGCAGCGGGGCTCCGTTACAATGAGGGTGATCTGTAGACGCGGTTCCAGCAGCCCTCAGGGCCTCTGAAGCGCCGCGTCAAATCCCCGATTCCTGTAGCACTCGGTCAGTCCTGCGCGACGCCCGCTGCCGCTGTTGCGGCTTGGTCAGGACCCCCACTATTCATATTCAGGCACCACCGATGAACACTTCGGATGCCCGGCGCGTCGTCGAGACGGCCCTGATCTGTGCGCCCCAGCCCTTGTCCGTGAGGGAACTGGGCGTGCTGTTCGATGGAGAGCTGTCGGCCGACACGCTCAAAACCCTGCTGTCGGACCTGCAGGCCGAATGGACCGGTCGCGGCGTGGAGTTGGTACAGGTCGCTTCTGGTTGGCGCTTCCAGAGCCGTCCCGAGTTGCGACCTTTCCTGGACCGGTTGCGCCCCGAGAAGCCGCCCAAGTACACGCGAGCGGCCATGGAGACGCTGGCGATCATTGCCTACCGGCAACCCGTGACGCGAGGCGACATGGAGGACATCCGGGGCGTGACCATCAACTCCCTGATCCTCAAGCAGCTGGAAGACCGGGGCTGGATCGAGGTCATCGGCCATCGGGAAACCGTCGGGCGGCCTGCGCTGTTTGCCACGACACGCCAGTTTCTGGACGACCTTGGCCTGTCGTCGCTTGATCAGCTGCCGCCGCTGGACAGCAGCGAGGTTCAGGAGTCCGCTCTGGGACGGCTGGACTTTGACGCCTTGGGCAGCAGCACCGCGGAGCCGGCGGGCGAGCCCGTTGAATCCCAGACATCCGAACTTTTTCAGGAACAGCATGAACATGGTGCCCCCCCGACAGCCGAATGAGACCCCTCCGGACGACGCTCAGGCTGCTTCGCCTGCAGGGTCTGTGCCCGCGTCCGGGCCCGCCGCGGCCCCGGTTTCAGGCGACATGGCCTTTGATGATGTGGTCAGCGGGGCGTTTGACGCCGTGCAGGAGCAGGACCTGCCCCTGCCTTCCAGGCGCGTGCTGCAGCCTGAGGCCGACTCTCCCAAACTCCACAAGGTGCTGGCGCAGGCGGGGCTGGGCTCGCGGCTGGAGATGGAGCAGCTGATTCTGGAGGGGCGCATCTCCGTCAATGGGGAGCCGGCTCACATTGGTCAGCGCATCCAGTTCGGGGACACCATCAAGGTCAATGGCAAGCCGGTGCGTGTTCGCATCGCGCCGCCTCCGCCGCGGGTGCTCGCCTATCACAAACCCGCTGGCGAAGTGGTGACACACGACGACCCGCAGAACCGGCCCACGGTGTTTCGTCGTCTGCCGCGGCTGCAGACCGGCAAGTGGCAGTCCGTGGGACGTCTGGACCTCAACACGGAGGGGTTGCTGCTGCTCACCAACTCTGGTGAGCTGGCCAACCGGCTGATGCATCCCCGGTTTGGATTGCAGCGGGAATACGCCGTGCGCGTGCTGGGTGCGTTGTCCTCTGAAGAAAAGCAGCGCCTTCTCGATGGGGTGAGGCTCGACGACGGGATGGCCCAGTTTGCGTCCATCGAGGATGGTGGGGGTGAGGGTGCCAATTGCTGGTACCGGGTGACCATCGCCGAGGGGCGCAACCGCGAGGTGCGCCGGATGTTCGAGGCGGTGGGGCATGCCGTCAGCCGCCTGATCCGCATCCGCTACGGCGCCATGATGCTTCCGCGCGGGCTCAAACGAGGTGTCTGGCTCGAACTGGACCATCGGGACATCGAGCGCCTGACCACGGCGGCCGGCATGCCGCAAAGTGGCGAGGGCCCAGCTTCTGCCCGCAACACCGGTGGGCGTGGCCGGCATTTCGGGCAGGGCCCCCGACCCGACGGGAAAGGTGGCGGCGCGCGCGCCGGCACTTCCTTTGCCAAGGACGGCAAGCCTGGAGGGGCCGGTGCCAGGGGCTTTGGAAAGAGTCCTGGCAAGGGGCCCGGCAAAGGCGCTGGGGCGGGTGGACAACCGGACCCCATGAAAACCTCGTATGGGTACATCGGGCAGGACTCGCTGCAACGGCGCAGGGAGCGTGATGAGGCGCGCGACAAAATGCCGCAGAAGGGCCGAAAGCCGGGGCGTTCCGGCGGGCGTTGAGCCCGGCGCGCTCTTGAGGGCATCGGGTGTGTGTTGACATAGGTGCGATGTAGAATCAAAGGCTTTGCCGCAAGGCGCACGATTTCTATTTCATAACCTGCTCCAAGGACCATCATGGCCATCGAACGCACCCTCTCCATCATCAAGCCCGACGCCGTCGCCAAGAACGTCATCGGCCAGATCTACGCCCGTTTCGAAGCGGCTGGCCTGAAGGTTGTGGCCGCCCGGATGGCTCACCTGTCGCAGCGCGAAGCCGAGCAGTTCTATGCCGTGCACAAGGAGCGTCCTTTCTTCAAGGACCTGGTGGGCTTCATGATCTCCGGTCCCGTGATGATCCAGGTCCTGGAAGGCGAAGGCGCCATCCTCAAGAACCGTGACCTGATGGGCGCCACCGACCCCAAGAAGGCCGCCGCCGGCACCATCCGTGCCGACTTCGCCGACAGCATCGACGCCAACGCCGTGCACGGCTCCGACGCCCCCGAAACCGCTGCCGTGGAAGTGGCCTTCTTCTTCCCCGGCATGAACGTCTACTCGCGCTGATTGCGGGCTGACCATGCCATCATGACGGTCAACCTGCTCGATTTCGATCTCGAGGGCCTGACCGCCTTTTGCGAACAGCTGGGCGAAAAGCGCTTCCGCGCCGTCCAGCTGTTTCGCTGGATTCACCAGAAGGGTGCGTCGCGTTTTGACGAGATGAGCGATCTCGCCAAGAGCCTGCGCGAAAAGCTCCCATCGGTCTGCTCCATCTCCGGGCTTCCTGTGCTCTCGCGGCAGGACTCGGCCGACGGCACCATCAAGTGGCTGTTCGATGTGGGCGACGGCAATGCCGTCGAGACCGTGTTCATTCCCGAAGACGACCGAGGCACGCTGTGCGTGTCCTCACAGGCGGGTTGTGCCGTGGGCTGCCGCTTCTGCTCCACTGGTCATCAGGGCTTTTCCCGCAATCTGACCACTGGCGAAATCCTCGCCCAGCTTTGGCATGCCGAGCACTTCCTGCGTCAGCACCTGAAGTCGTCCGAGCGTGTGGTCACCAACGTGGTGATGATGGGCATGGGCGAGCCCTTGCAGAACTACAGCGCGCTTGTGCCTGCGTTGAGGGTGATGCTGGACGACCATGGTTACGGGCTTTCGAGGCGCCGCGTTACGGTATCGACCTCGGGCGTGGTACCCATGATCGACCGTCTGGCCAAGGACTGCCCAGTGGCGCTTGCAGTGTCGCTTCATGCGCCCAACGACCAGTTACGCGATGTTCTCGTGCCCATCAACCGCAAGTACCCGATTGCCGAACTGCTGGACGCCTGCCTGCGCTATCTGCCTGCCGCGCCGCGCGACTTCATAACGTTCGAGTACTGCATGCTGGACGGGGTCAATGACCAACCCGAACACGCCGAGCAATTGCTGGACCTGGTGCGGCATCACGGCGGTCGGGGTGTGCCGTGCAAATTCAACCTGATACCCTTCAACCCGTTTCCCGACTCCGGCCTGAAGTGTTCGCCGCGCCCGGTGGTGCAGGCGTTTGCCAGGATCCTCAGCGAGGCCGGCATCGTGACCACTGTGCGAAAGACGCGTGGTGACGACATCGATGCGGCCTGCGGCCAGCTGGCTGGAGACGTGATGGACCGAACCCAGGTCGCCAGGCGGATCGCTTCGGCCCAACCCATCCGATTTGTGCACCTAGCCAAGGAATGACAGGCATGACCGATTTCAGCGCGCGATCAGAAATTCTGCCCGGACCGACCCAGCAGGTCGGTCGGTCTGTATGGCTGGTTCGTGCTCTGGGGATGCTCCTGCTGCTGGGGGTCATGTTGTGGCTGGGCGGCTGTGCTGCCACATCCGCTTCCGCAGCCAACAATGCCAGCACCAACGCGGGTACAGGCACCGAGCCCATCACCGAATCGGATGAGCCGGAAGGCCGCAAGCGGGCAAGGCTCCGGCTGGAGCTCGCGGCGGGTTACTTCGAGCAGGGGCAGACCTCGGTGGCCCTCGACCAGATCAAGCAGGCCCTTGCAGCCGACGCCAGCTTCGGACCTGCCTACTCGCTGCGCGGGCTGGTGTACATGCGGCTGAACGAGCAGGCGCCGGCTGAAGAAAGCTTCCGCCGCGCGCTCCAGATCAATCCGCGCGACGCCGACGCCATGCACAACTACGGCGTGTTTCTTTGTCAGCGGCAGCGGTACGCCGAGGGCGTGCAACTGTTCCGCAGCGCGTTGTCCAACCCTCTGTACGTCAACCAGGCCAAGACCCTGATGATGCAGGGCACCTGCCAGTTGCGCATGGGGCAGGCCGCCGAGGCGGAGGCCAGCTTCGCGCGGTCGTACGAACTCGATCCGGCCAATCCCTTCGTGGGATACAACCTCGCGAATCTGGAATATCTCAGGGGCGAATTCACCAAGGCGCAGTTTGTGATCCGTCGCATCAACAACTCTGAACAGGCCAACTCCGAAACGCTCTGGCTCGGTATCAAGATCGAGCGCAGGCTCAACAACGTCCAGGTGGTCGAGCAACTGGCCCAGCAACTGCAGCGCCGCTTCCCCCGTTCCAAGGAGTGGGCGTCCTATCAGCGAGGGGCTTTCAATGAGTGAGGCGTCCATGTCCCAGGATGTGGCCTGGATGCGGCCGGTGCTGCTGCAGCAATCGAGAGAGGCGGCCGGCCTGCACATTGCCGCGCTGGCGGCAGCGCTCAAGGTGCCTGTCAAAAAACTGGAGGCGCTGGAGGCCGGCCGGTATGAAGAGTTGCCCGATCTGACATTTGCCAGAGCGCTTGCGTCCAGCGCCTGCCGGCATCTGAAGATCGACCCGGGGCCGGTGCTGGAACAGATTCCTTTCGGTCGCACACCCGCGCTCGGCGATACGCCGAACACCATCAACGCACCCTTCAAACCTGCCCAGGAGGGAGCGACCACCCCCGCTGTCGAATGGCTGCGGCGGCCTGCTGTGCTGGCGTCGCTCCTGCTGGTGCTGGCCGCCGCGGGTCTGTTGCTGGCGCCTGATTGGGGGCCAACGATCGATCAGTTCCGGCAAGCGGCACCGTCTGCAGCGGTCGACGCTTCGGAGCGGGTGGAGCCTGGACCAGAGGTATCGTTGCCCCCTCCCGCGGCAGCGACTGCCGAAACCTCTTCTGACGGATCGCAGACTGTTGTCACACCGACGGAACCGGCGACAGGAGCGAACCCTGCTGCGGCACCGGTGCCGGTGCCCGCTGCAGCGGCCGCCCCCGCGGATGTCGCTGACGCGGTGCTATTGCGCATCCAGGCTGTCGGTGCTTCGTGGGTCGAGGTGGTGGATGGCAAGGGCGTATCCCAGGTGCAGCGCATGCTCAAACCCGGCGATTCGCTGGACTTTTCCGCTTCACCGCCGTACTCGGTGGTGGTCGGCCGGGCCGACGCAGTCCAGGTGACGGTGCGAGGCCAGAGCTTTGATGTGATGCCGCTTGCACGCAACAGCGTGGCGCGCTTCCAGGTGAAATGACCATGCTCACAGCAACCCTTCCTGATCGAGTAAGCCCTGCCGAGCCACAGCCCATCGCCGTCAGCGCACCGCGTGTGCGGCACAGCCGTCCCGGCGTGGTGAGGTGGGGTGACCACGAGGTAACCGTTGGCGGCGGTGCACCCGTGCGCGTGCAGTCCATGACCAACACCGACACCGCCGATGCCATCGGGACCGCCATTCAGGTCAAGGAGCTGGCACTGGCCGGTTCCGAGCTGGTGCGTATCACGGTGAACAACGATGAGGCGGCGCAGGCCGTGCCGCACATCCGGGAACAGCTGGACCGGATGGGCATTCATGTGCCGCTGATCGGTGACTTTCATTACAACGGCCACCGCCTGCTGACCGACCACCCGGCCTGTGCCGAGGCTTTGTCCAAGTACCGGATCAATCCGGGCAACGTGGGGCGCGGTGACAAGGGCGACCGGCAGTTCGCACAGATGGTCGAGATTGCCGCTCGCCACGACAAGGCGATCCGCATCGGAGTCAACTGGGGCAGCCTGGACCAGGACCTGCTGGCTCGGCTGATGGACGACAACGCCCAACGGGCCGAACCCTGGGATGCGCGCCAGGTCATGTACGAGGCGCTGATCACCTCTGCCCTGGACTCCGCGCGCCGTGCCGAAGAGATCGGCCTGAGCCCCGCCAACATCATGCTGTCCTGCAAGGTGTCGGGGGTCCAGGACCTGATCGCGGTCTACCAGGAGCTGGCGCGCCGCACCGACCACGTTCTGCACCTCGGTCTGACCGAGGCGGGCATGGGGGCGAAAGGCACTGTGGCTTCCACCGCGGCGCTGTCGGTGCTGCTGCAGCAGGGCATCGGCGACACCATCCGTGTGTCGCTCACTCCGCAGCCCGGTGAGGCACGGACCCAGGAGGTCGTGGTGGCCTCCGAGATTCTTCAGGCGCTGGGCCTGCGCACGTTCGTGCCCAGTGTCACTGCCTGTCCTGGTTGCGGCCGCACCACCAGCACCACCTTCCAGGAACTGGCCAAGCAAATCGACGATTTCCTGCGGGCTTCGATGCCGGTATGGCGCGCACGTTACCCGGGCGTGGAAAGCATGAAGGTCGCGGTGATGGGCTGCATCGTCAACGGTCCGGGCGAGAGCAAGCACGCCGATATCGGCATCAGCCTGCCGGGAACCGGTGAGGCGCCTGCGGCGCCGGTGTTCATCGACGGCCAGAAGGCGATGACCTTGCGCGGCGAGGCCATCGCCACCGAGTTCCAGCAGATCGTCGAAAACTACATCCAGAAGCGGTTCGGCGCCACAGCCTGAGCCGACGGCGGCACGTGCCGCCCCACATTGCGAAGCAGATCCATGGCAGAGAAACTGAGCGCCGTCAAAGGCATGAACGACATTGCACCTCCCGTGTCCGCGCACTGGGAGTGGCTTGAAGACACACTGCGGTCGCTGATGCGCCGCTACGGCTATCGCAACGTGCGCACCCCGATTGTGGAGCCGACGGCCCTGTTCATCCGGGGGCTGGGGGAAGTGACCGACATCGTCGAGAAGGAGATGTACTCCTTCGAAGACCGCCTCAATGGCGAGCAGCTGACCCTGCGCCCGGAAAACACGGCAGGTGTGGTACGCGCCGCGGTCGAGCACTCGATGCTCTATGACGGTGGCAAGCGCCTGTATTACATGGGCCCGATGTTCCGTCACGAGCGCCCCCAGCGCGGGCGTTACCGGCAGTTCCACCAGTTCGGTGCCGAGGCGCTCGGGTTTGCCGGGCCCGATGTGGACGTGGAGCTGATCGTGATGGCCTGCGACCTGTGGGCCGAGCTGGGTCTGGAGGGCATCGAGCTGGAGATCAACAGCCTCGGGCAGCCGGCCGAACGCCTGGCCCACCGGCAGGCGCTCATCAGCTACCTGGAAAAACATGCCGACCTGCTGGATGAGGATGCGCGACGCCGCCTGCACAGCAATCCGCTGCGCATCCTGGACACCAAAAACCCGTCCATGCAGGCCATGGTGAACGGGGCTCCTCACCTCATGGCTTTTCTCGGCGCCGAGTCGCTGGACCATTTCAACCGCCTGCGGGCGCTGCTGGATGCCCAGGGCATCGCCTATCGGATCAACCCGCGCCTGGTGCGCGGCATGGACTACTACAACCTCTCGGTGTTCGAGTTCGTGACCACCCAGCTCGGCTCGCAGGGCACGGTGTGTGCTGGCGGTCGCTACGACGGGTTGTTCGAGCAGATCGGTGGCAAACCGGCACCAGCGGTCGGTTGGGCGCTGGGCATGGAACGCATCCTGGAACTGCTCAAGGAGCAGGGCCGGTTGCCCGAGCCTGTGGCGCCGGATGCCTATGCGGTGATTCCGGATGGCGCGGCCCTGTCGGTCGCGATGCCGCTGCTGCGCCAGCTGCGCGCACAGGGTGTGTCGGTCGCGATGCACGCCGGTGGCGCCGAGGGCATGGGCAGTATGAAGTCACAGTTCAAGAAGGCCGACGCGAGTGGCGCGCGCTATGCGCTTGTGTTCGGCGCCCAGGAACTGGAGCAGGGCATGGTGGCGGTCAAACCCCTGCGTGGCGACCGGGCCGCCGAGAGCGGGCAGCAGCTGCAGCCACTGGCTGCGGTGGCCGCCTGGGGGCAGGGACTGCGCGGGTTCTGACAAGCGTCTGGCCTGCCACCCCACCACCTACAATCCGTCGACTTCAACCAAACAACAGCCATGGCTACTCATTTAGACCTTGAAGAGCAGGAACAGATCGACCAGCTCAAGCACTTCTGGGCGCAGTACGGCAATCTGATCACCTGGTCACTGATCGTGGTGCTCGGCGGGTTCGCTGCCTGGAATGGCTGGAACTGGTGGCAGCGCAGCCAGTCGATCAAGGCGGCGACGCTGTACGACGAGATTGAACGCGCCGCCGATGCGCGCGACGCCGACAAGATCGAACGTGCGCTCGCTGATATGAAGGACAAGTTCGGCGGAACCAGTTTCGCAGCCCAGGGGGCGATGCTCGCTGCTCAGAGCCTTTTCGAAGCCGGCAAGGCTGACGCGGCGAAGGCGGCATTGTCCTGGGTTGCCGACAGTGGCTCCGATGATTCCTACAAGGCGGTGGCCCGTTTGCGACTTGCGGGCGTGCACCTGCAGGCCCAGGCCTACGACGAGGCGCTGAAGGTGCTGGAAGCGCCGATGCCCGAGCCCTACGCAGCGCTTGCCGCCGACCGCCGGGGCGATGTGCTGATGGCGCAGGGCAAGGCCGACGAAGCCAAGGCACAGTACCAGAAGGCGTGGGACGCCATGAACGAACGCACCGAGTATCGGCAGCTGGTCCAGGTCAAGCTGGCGGCACTGGGCGTGAACGTGGTGCCATCTCCGGCAGGTGGGGTGGCGCAGTGAAGCCCGTGGCCCGGGGTTCTGTCCTCACGATGAAGCGCTTGGCGGCGGCAGCTGCTCTGGTGGTGCTTGCGGCATGCTCATCTGGGCCGGCCAAGGTCAAGCCGGCAGAGCTGCCGCCACCAGCGAACCGGGCATCGGCACAACTGATCTGGTCCACCCAGGTGGGTGCATCGGCGCTCACGCTGGCGCCCTTCGCCCATCAGGGGCGGGTCTACTTGGCGGGTGGGTCCGGTACGGTGGCGGTGGTCGATGCCACGTCCGGTCGGGACGTCTGGAGAATGAATCTCAACACGCCGTTGTCGACGGGCGCTGGCAGCGATGGAGATGTGGCTGCCGTGGTGACTCAGGGACACCAGCTCGTGGCCATGGCGGAGGGGCGGGAGCTCTGGCGGGCGCAGCTTCCCGCAGCTTCCTACACGTCACCGCTGGTCGCGGGCCAGCGGGTGTTTGTCCTGACGGCCGACCGCAGTGTGCTGGCGTTCGATGGCCGCACCGGTGCGAAGTTGTGGACGCAGACCCGACCAGGCGAGCCTCTGGTGCTTCGGCAGGGCGGGGTCCTGCTGGCTGTCGGAGACACCCTGGTCGCCGGGCTGTCAGGTCGACTGGTGGGTTTGAACCCAGACAACGGGACGCCCCGGTGGGACGTGCCGGTTGCCAACTCCCGCGGCACCAACGAGGTTGAGCGTCTCGTGGACCTCGTCGGACCTGTGAGCCGCCAGGGGTCTAGCGTCTGCGCGCGCGCGTACAACTCTGCGGTGGCCTGCGTGGACACCGATACCGGCCGCTCCGTATGGAACAAGGCCGCACAGGGTGTGGTGGGTATACACGGTGATGCACAGTGGGTCGCCGGGACCGAAGCGGACGGTCGGGTGCTGGTGTGGCAACGGACCAATGGGGAAAAAGGCTGGGAACTGGATCGGTTGAAGTTCCGGGATCTGACGGCCCCGTTGGTTCTTGGCAGGCTGTTGGTGGTGGGAGACCAGTCCGGCCAGGTGCACCTGCTGTCGACGTCGGATGGCAGTGAGCTTACCCGTCTCAGCACCGATGGTTCGGCCGTGCTTGCCCAGCCGGTGCTGTCTGGTCCTGCTCTGGTGGTCCAGACGCGCAACGGCGGCGTGTTTGCCTGGCGCTCGCAATAAATTTTCCCTTCGCCCTCAGGGCGAGCTGATCGAAAGTACCTGTTCGTGAAACCCGTTATAGCCTTGGTGGGGCGGCCCAATGTGGGCAAATCCACCCTGTTCAACCGGTTGACCGGTACCCGTGACGCCATCGTGGCCGACTTTGCGGGGCTGACGCGCGACCGCCACTACGGCAACGGGCATCTGGGCAAGCGCGAGTACATCGTCATCGATACCGGGGGCTTCGAGCCCGATGCCAGCGAGGGCATCTATCGTGAGATGGCCAAGCAGACCCGCCAGGCGGTGGCGGAATCCGACGTGGTGCTGTTCGTGGTTGACGCGCGCGCCGGACTGAGCGCTCAGGACCATGAAATCGCCCAGTACCTTCGCCGCCTCGGCAAACCTACCATCCTGGTGGCGAACAAGGCGGAAGGCATGACACAGGGCGTGCAGCTGGCCGAGTTCTTCGAGCTCGGGCTGGGGGAAGTGCTCCCGGTGTCGAGTGCCCACGGGCAGGGTGTGCGAGGAATGCTGGAGAAGGCCTTGGATGCCATTCCAGGGTTCTCTGAGGACGACGAGGATGCAGCGGAACCGGTGGAGGGCGTGATCCGGCTGGCGGTGGCTGGGCGGCCCAATGTCGGCAAGTCGACCCTGATCAACGTCTGGCTGGGCGAAGAACGTCTGGTGGCTTTCGACCTTCCTGGAACCACGCGCGACGCGATTTCCGTGCCGCTCGAGCGCGACGGCAAGAAGTTCGAACTGATCGACACCGCCGGATTGCGCCGCAAGGGCAAGGTGTTTGAGGCGATCGAGAAGTTTTCGGTCGTCAAGACCCTGCAGGCCATCGAAAATGCCCATGTGGTGCTGCTGCTGCTCGATGCGACGCAGGGAGTGACCGATCAGGACGCCCACATCGCCGGTTACATCCTAGAAAGCGGACGTGCGGTGGTGCTGGCCATCAACAAATGGGACGCGGTGGACAGCTACCAGCGTGAGCAGATCGAGCGGCAGATCGAAACCCGGCTGGCGTTTCTCAAGTTTGCTTCCCTGCACCTGATTTCGGCGCGCAAGCGCCAGGGGCTTGGCCCGGTCTGGAGGTCCATCGTGCAGGCTCAGGCTTCGGCCATGCGCAAGATGCCGACGCCCATGCTGACCCGTCTGCTCCAGGAGGCGGTGGCCTTTCAGTCGCCTCAGAAGGTGGGCATGTACCGGCCCAAAATGCGCTACGCCCACCAAGGCGGCATGAATCCGCCTGTGATCGTGATTCACGGCAACTCGCTGGAACACGTGCCTGACGCCTACAAGCGCTTTCTGGAAGGGCGCTTCCGCAAGGCGTTCGATCTGGTCGGAACGCCCCTGCGGATCGAATTCAAGACATCCGACAATCCCTTCAAGGAATAGGCCCGCTTGGGCGTCTTCCTGCCCGCGCCACCGGTGTGGTATGGTGCGGCTCCTTATCCACTTCATTTTTGAACACGGAGCATATCGTGAGCAATAACAAAGGCCAGCTCTTGCAAGACCCCTTCCTGAACCAGCTGCGTCGGGAGCATGTGCCCGTCTCCATCTACCTGGTGAACGGGATCAAGCTGCAGGGCCAGATCGAATCGTTCGACCAGTATGTCGTTTTGCTTCGAAACACCGTGACCCAGATGGTGTACAAGCACGCGATCTCCACCATCGTCCCGGGTCGTCCTGTCCAGTTCTCCGCCGTCGGTGCGGACGAATCGTCCGGCTCTTGATCCCCTCGGGTACCACCGCGCCGGCGCATCCGTCGGTTGTTCTTGTGGGGGTGGACTTCGGTCTGCCCCATTTTGATCACTCGCTCGAAGAGCTTGGTCTGCTGGCCAAGACGGCCGGCTTTGCTGTGGCTGATCGTGTCACCTGCAAGCGCAAGGCGCCCGATCCCGCGTTGTTCGTCGGTTCAGGCAAGGCGGAAGAAATCAGGATGCTCGCGCAGGCCACTGGTGCAAGCGAGGTTCTGTTCGACCAGGCCCTGAGTCCGGCCCAGCAGCGCAACCTCGAGAGGGCTCTGGGTCTGCCAGTCAATGACCGGACCCTGCTGATCCTTCAAATCTTTGCGCAGCGCGCCCGCAGCCACGAAGGCAAGCTCCAGGTGGAGCTGGCGCGTCTCCAGTACCTCTCGACACGTCTGGTCCGGCGCTGGACCCACCTGGAGCGCCAGAGTGGCGGTATTGGCATGCGCGGCGGTCCGGGTGAAACGCAGATCGAACTGGACCGCCGGATGATTGCCGACGCCATCAAGCGGACCAAGGACCGGCTTGAGAAAGTCAAGAAGCAGCGCGCCACCCAGCGCCGTCGGCGGGAGCGGCGCGACGCGTTTGCGATCTCGCTGGTGGGCTACACCAACGCTGGCAAGTCCTCGCTGTTCAATGCGCTTGTCAAGGCGCGCGCCTACGCCGCCGACCAGTTGTTCGCCACACTGGACACAACCACCCGGCAGCTGTATCTCGGTGAAGCGGGACGGTCGGTGTCGCTATCCGACACGGTGGGGTTCATTCGCGATCTGCCACACGGATTGGTGGACGCCTTTGCCGCAACGCTGCAGGAAGCGGCCGATGCGGATCTGTTGCTGCATGTGGTGGATGCATCCAACCCATCTCACTTGGAACAGATCGCCTCGGTGCAGGGCGTCCTGCAGGAGATCGGGGCGAGCGAGGTGCCACAGATACTGGTCTTCAACAAGCTTGATGCCATGGATCCCGCCAACACGCCGCGTGTGCTGCAGGACACTATGGAACTCGATGGCCACAGCGTGCCTCGTATCTTCGTGAGTGCGCTGGCGGGCACCGGCTTGCCTGAGTTGAGGGCCTTGCTGGCGTCGATCGTGCTGGAGCGTGCCGGTGACGGTGAGCCATCCGGGGAAGATGCCCCCTCCAATGATCCGGCGCCCTGATTGGGCACAATGTGGTTTTGATCCGAAACAAGAGTTGACCATCCATGAATGTGAATATGGAATCTCCCTCCGGCGGTCCTGGTGCCGGGATCCGTCAGGGTTGGCGGGCGAGGCTGCTGGGTGTGTTCAACCTGAACGACCCCCGTTGGGGTAGAGGGGATGAGCCCCAGCGCGGTGACTCCGAACCCAAGCCGGGTGAAAAAGACGACTTCCAGCCTCGTGGGCAACGTCCCCAGGGTCCCAATCAGGGGCCGCCGGACCTCGATGAACTGTGGCGCGACTTCAACCGCAAGCTGGGTGGTTTGCTGGGTGGGAAAGGCGGCGGGAATCGCGGTGGAAACGGTGGAGGCACGCCGGGCTTCAGCCCCAGCCCCAAGTCGGCGGGTATCGGCGCGGGCCTGGTCGGTCTCGTGGCGTTGCTGATTTGGCTTGGTACGGGCTTCTTCATCGTGCAGGAAGGCCAGCAGGCGGTCATCACGCGTTTCGGTAAGTACAGCAACACAGTGGGAGCGGGTATCAGCTGGCGCATGCCGTACCCGATCGAGCGCCATGAGACCGTGGCGGTGACCCAGTTGCGTTCCGTGGACGTGGGGCGTGACGCCATCGTGCCCGCCACCGGTCTGCGCGAGTCGTCCATGCTGACCGCCGACGAAAACATCGTCGACATCAAGCTGGTCGTGCAGTTCCGCCTCAGCGATGCCCGGGCCTACCTGTTCGAAAGCCGTGATCCGGAGTCTGCAGTGGTGAAGGCTGCTGAAACCGCGGTTCGCGAGGTGGTCGGCAAGATGAAGATGGATGCAGCCTTGGTCGAAGAGCGCGATCAGATCGCTCCGAGGGTGCGAACGCTGATGCAGACCATCCTGGATCGTTACAAGGTGGGCGTTGTGGTCGAGGGCGTCAACCTGACGCATGTGAGGCCTCCCGAGCAGGTGCAGGCGGCGTTTGACGACGTGCTCAAGGCCAGTCAGGAGCGCGACCGCGCCAAAAATGAAGCCCAGGCCTACGCCAATGACGTGGTGCCAAGGGCCCGCGGCGCGGCCTCCCGCCTGGCCGCAGAGGCTGAAGGTTACCGGGCGCGCATCGTCGGCCAGGCCGACGGTGATGCCCAGCGTTTCCGCGCGGTGCTGGCGGAGTATCAGAAGGCGCCCCAGGTGACCCGCGACCGCATGTACCTCGACGCCATGTCCGACATCTATTCGAGCGTCACCAAGGTGATGGTCGACAGCAAGGCTGGCTCGAACCTGTTGTACCTGCCACTGGACAAGTTGATGCAGCAGGCCGCTCAGTCGCCCGCAGCCTCTTCTGCGGCAACGCCTCCCGTGACCAGCTCGCCGGCCCCGGCGCCTGCCACTACGAACAACAGCAATGCCCGCTCGCGTGAGCGTGAGAGCCGCTGAAGCAAGACGCCCGGAGATTTCGAGACATGAACAAGCTTGGATTTATCGTCACCTCTTTTCTGGTGGCTCTGGCGTTTCTCAGTGCCACCTTTTTTGTGGTCGACCAGCGCCAGTTCGGCGTGGTGTTTCAGCTGGGGGAGATCAAGAAGGTGGTGACCGAGCCGGGGCTTGGTTGGAAAATTCCGCTGGTCCAGAACGTGTCCTACATCGACAAGCGGCTGCTGACGCTGGAGAGCAGTGATGCGGAGCCGACGCTGACGGCGGAAAAGCAGCGTGTGGTGATCGATTGGTATGTGCGCTGGCGCATCAGCGAGCCGCAGCAGTACATCCGCAATGTGGGCCTGAATGAAAGCGCTGGCGCCCTGCAGCTGAACCGTGTGGTGCGCAACTCCTTTCAGCAAGAAGTCAACAAGCGCACGCTCAACGAGCTGCTGTCCAGCCGTCGTGAAGAACTGATGGAGGACGTCAAGCGCGAAGTGCTCCGCGCGGTGGCTGGTGCCGAAAAGCCCTGGGGCATGGATGTGGTCGATGTGCGGATCACGCGAGTGGACTATGCAGAGAGCATCACGGCATCGGTCTACCAGCGCATGGAGACCGAGCGCAAGCGGGTGGCCAACGAGCTGCGCTCCACCGGCTTCGCCGAGGGAGAGAAGATCCGCGCCGATGCCGACCGCCAGCGTGAAGTGATTCTGGCCGACGCCTATAAGCAGGCGCAGGCGGTGAAGGGCGAGGGCGATGCCAAGGCCGCTGCGCTGTACGGTGAGGCATTCGGCAGAGATCCGTCGTTCGCGCAGTTCTATCGGAGTCTGGAGGCGTACAAGGCCAGCTTCACCGGCAAGTCGGACGTGATGGTGCTGGACCCGTCGTCGGAGTTCTTCAAGGCCATGCGCGGCGCTCCGGCAACCCGCTGAGTGGCGACTTCGCTCTCCGACCTGTTCTGGCCCACGCTGGCGCTGGTCCTCATCTTCGAAGGGCTGATGCCCTTTGTGGCGCCCGGGGTCTGGCGCCGCGTGTTTTCCGAGATGCTGCGCATGCGCGATGGTCAGATCCGTTTTTTCGGTCTGATCTGCCTTCTCTGCGGCGTCGTGCTCTGGTGGTGGGTGGCCTGAACCGCCTCGTCGGATCCGTGCGCCGCACCCGGTAAAATCGCGTTTTTAACAGCCCCTTCATTTCACATGTCTGCCTGGGTCCTCCCGGATCACATTGCCGATGTCCTGCCGTCCGAGGCGCGGCACATCGAAGAACTTCGCAGGGGTTTGCTGGACACCGCCCGCGGCTATGGCTACGAGCTGGTGATGCCGCCGATGGTCGAGCACCTGGACTCGCTGCTCACGGGTACCGGTGAAGCGCTGGACCTGATGACCTTCAAACTGGTGGACCAGCTGTCCGGCCGCTCGCTGGGGCTTCGTGCCGACAGCACGCCGCAAGTCGCCCGAATCGATGCCCATTTGCTCAACCGGCGGGGTGTGGCTCGCCTGAGCTATTGTGGGCCGGTGGTCCACACCAGGGTCGACCGACCACTGGCCAGCCGGGAGCCCTTGCAGTTCGGCGCTGAAATCTATGGGCATGCGGGCCTGGAGGCTGATCTCGAGGTGGTGGAGCTCGCGCGGGCATGTCTTCACCATGCCGGTGTCCGGCGGCTGCAGCTTGATCTGGCGGATGTGCGCGTGATCGATGCCGTCCTTGCGCCAGTGCAACTGCCGGTCGACTCGGTTCGTTCCATTCATGCTGCCCTCGCGGGCAAGGATGTGCCGAGACTCTCCGAGCTGGCCAAAGGCCTGCCCGGTGCGGTGTGCAACGACCTGATGTCGCTGCCCGGACTGTTTGGTGACGCCTCGATCATCTCCAGGGCGCGATCCCTGCTGACCCCTTCTGCTGCCTTGAAGGTGGCGTTGGATGACCTGCAATGGTTGGCCGACCAGGCTGCAAGCGATGACGTTGTGGTCTCTGTCGACCTGGCCGACCTGCGAGGATACGCCTACTACACCGGTATGCGCTTTGCCGTGTTTGCTCAAGGGCCGCAAGGTGCCGCGATGGAGCTGGCGCGCGGGGGGCGGTACGACGAGGTGGGGGCTGTCTTCGGGCGCAAGCGCCCCGCGGTGGGCTTCAGCCTGGACCTCAAGGAACTGGTTGGTGCGGTGGAGCCGCGTCCTCTGGTCGCGGCCATCCGTTCGCCCTGGGGCATGGAGCCCGGTCTGCGAGAAGCCGTCTCCGAGCTGCGGGCCCAGGGCCACACTGTGGTCTGTGCCTTGCCTGGGCGCGACCATGAAGTCAACGAGTTCCATTGCGACCGCGAACTGGTGCCCGATCCGGCACGCGCGGGTGCCTGGACAGTGAAATCCCTTTAACCGGAATCAAGCAATGAGCAAGAACAGCAGCGCCGCTTCTGCGGGACGCAACGTGGTGGTCGTGGGTACGCAGTGGGGCGATGAAGGCAAAGGCAAGCTCGTTGACTGGCTGACCGAGTCTGCGCAGGGGGTCGTGCGTTTCCAGGGCGGCCACAACGCCGGCCACACGCTGGTGATCAATGGCGTGAAGACCGCACTGCACCTGATTCCCAGCGGCATCATGCGTCCCGGCGTGAAGTGCTACATCGGCAACGGCGTGGTGCTCTCAGTGGGCAAGCTGTTTGAAGAAATCGCCGGGCTTGAAAAGGCCGGTGTGGAGGTGCGTTCGCGTCTTCGCGTGAGCGAGGGCTGTCCGCTGATCCTGCCGTTCCATGCCGCGATCGACGTCGCCCGCGAGGCCGCCAAGGTCAAGGCTGGCAACGAGAAGATCGGCACCACGGGCCGCGGCATCGGCCCGGCCTACGAGGACAAGATCGCCCGTCGCGCATTGCGTGTGATGGACCTCAAGTATCCAGAGCGTTTTGCGACCAAGCTGCGCGAGCTGCTGGCACTGCACAACCATGTGCTCAAGACCTTCCTCCACTCTGCCGAGCTGGCCTGGGACGAGAAGATCGCGGGTTACATGAAGGACGGCGAGATCCAGTTCGATGCGGTCTATGACGAAGCCATGCGCCAGGCCGAGCTGATCAAGCCCATGATCGCCGACGTCTCCCGCGAGCTCAACGAGGCTCACAAGGCGGGTGCCAACCTGCTGTTCGAAGGCGCCCAGGGCACGCTGCTGGACATCGACCACGGCACATACCCGTTCGTGACGTCGAGCAATTGCGTGGCCGGCAATGCAGCGGCCGGGTCAGGCGTCGGGCCGCAGATGCTGCACTACATGCTGGGCATCACCAAGGCCTATTGCACGCGGGTGGGTGGCGGCCCCTTCCCGACCGAGCTGGACTGGGAAGTCCCCGGCACCCCCGGGTATCACATGAGCACCGTGGGTGCTGAAAAAGGTGTGACAACTGGGCGCTCGCGCCGCTGCGGCTGGTTCGATGCCGCGCTGCTCAAGCGTTCGGCCCAGGTGAACGGTCTCACTGGCCTGTGCATCACCAAGCTCGACGTGCTCGACGGTCTGTCCGAGCTCAAGCTGTGCACCGGCTACGAGCTGGATGGCGAGATCATCGACATCCTCCCCGCCGGCGCCGATGAGATCTCTCGCTGCAAGCCGATTTACGAAACCCTGCCGGGCTGGACCGAGAGCTCGGTCGGCAAGACGCGTTATGAGGACTTGCCGGTCAACGCGCAACGCTACCTGGACCGCATCCAGGAGACCACTGGCGTGCCGATCCACGTGGTGTCGACCAGTCCGGACCGTGACCACACCATCCTGCTTCACCATCCGTTCAGTGCCTGAGCCTCGTTGCTCTGGTGCAGAATGAACCAACCCGCGACCACGAACGGAAGACACGCATGCTGACCGAAGACGGCAAACACCTCTACGTCTCGTACGACGAATACCACAACCTGATCGAGAAGCTGGCGCTCAAGGTCTACCAGTCCGGATGGGAGTTCGACACCATCCTGTGTCTGGCGCGGGGTGGCATGCGACCCGGTGACATCCTGTCGCGCATTTTCGATGTGCCGCTGGCGATCATGTCCACCAGCTCCTACCGCGCCAACGCCGGGACCGAGCAGGGCAATCTCGACATCGCCCGCTACATCACTACGCCCAGGGGCAAGATCGCCGGCAAGGTGCTGCTCGTCGACGATCTGGCCGACTCCGGCCACACGCTCAGGGCCGTGATCGACACCCTCAAGAACCACTACAAGCCGATCAGCGAGCTTCGCAGTGCCGTGATCTGGACCAAGGCGGTGTCGGTGTTCACGCCCGACTACTCGGTCGAGTTCCTGCCGACCAACCCCTGGATCCATCAGCCGTTCGAGAGCTACGACAGCATGCGACCGGCGCAGTTGCTCGAAAAGTGGAAGCTCTGAGCTCAATGTCAGACCTTTCCACCCGACTCATCCATCATCCTTACCGCCCTCCCGAGGGCTTTGACGCCGTTGCGCCCGGCGTCCACAAGGCGTCCACCGTCCTGTTCAAGGACGTGCATGCCCTTCGCACGCAGGAGTGGGTCGACAAGAGCGGCTACACCTATGGCCTTCACGGCACGCCGACCACCTTCACGCTGGAAGAGCGCATCGCCACCATTGAAGGCGGGCAGTACTGCGTGCTGGCGCCCAGTGGCCTGTCGGCGCTGACCTTGGTCGACATGAGCTTCCTGCGTCAGGGCGATGAGGTGCTGCTGCCCGACAACGCCTACGGGCCGGGCAAGGCGTTCGCCGCTGGCGAGCTCGCGCACTGGGGCATCACTCACCGCTACTACGACCCCCTGGATCCGGCGGACCTGGCCAGCCGCCTGTCACCGGCCACGCGCCTGGTATGGATCGAGGCACCGGGCTCGATCACGCTGGAGTTTCCGGACATTCCGGCGCTGGTGGCGGTGGTTCGAAGCGCCAACCAGGGCAGGGCGGACGACCGCCGCATCCTGACCGCGCTGGACAACACCTGGGGTGCCGGCATTGCCTTCTGTCCGTTCGACCTGGGTGTTGACATCTCCATGCAGGCGCTGACCAAGTACCCCAGCGGGGGCGCCGACGTTCTGATGGGCTCCGTGGTGACGCGCGACCACGCACTGCACCACCAACTGCTGTTGTGCCACATGCGCCTGGGTCTGGGTGTCAGCGGCAACGACACCGAGCTGGTGCTGCGGGGCCTGGCCTCCATGCCCTTGCGCTACCAGGCGCAGGACGTGACCACGCGGGCGTTGGCCAAATGGATGCAGGACCAGCCGGGCGTCGTGCGCGTTCTGCATCCGGCGCTGCCGGGTTCTCCGGGGCACGAAGCATGGGCACGCGACGCGACCGCGGCGGCCTGCCTGTTCAGCGCCGTGTTTGACGAGCGCTTCTCACAGCACCAGATCGACGCTTTCTGCGACTGCCTGCGACTGTTCCGTCCTGGCTGGAGCTGGGCGGGACCGATCAGTCTCTGCGCGCCGTACAACGTGCCAGCCATCCGCACCCGGCCCTGGGCGCACAAAGGTGGGCTGGTGCGGTTTGCCATCGGCCTGGAAAGCGCCGATGATCTCCGGACCGACTTGGCTCAAGCCCTAGCGGCCCTTCACACCTGACCAATTCACCACCTCAACCTCGGAAATACCCCCTTGGCCACACCCAACTACGGATACGAAAAACGCCAACGCGAGCTCGCCAAGAAGCAGAAGAAAGAGGAGAAGCTGCGCAACAAGGCCGAGCGCAAGACACATGGCGATGGCAGCCCTGACGAGCAGGATGCCACCCAGAGTCCGGAAACAGGCAGCGACAGCTCCGAAGCCGGGACATCTTCAGGGGGCTGATCTGCTGCAGTCAGGGGCTGAGCAGGCTGCGGGCAGCGGTATGCATCGATTGGTCCGAGCCTGAGTTCAGGCTGCACGGAACAGCTTGGCCATATAGCGCGAAGTTGCGTTCTATGGACGCCGCATATGTCGGATCGTAGTGCTGCCTGAGCAGGTCCAACACCACTTCCTTGGTGCGTCCGGCACGCACTTTTTCAATCCACTCGCCCACCACGGCCTTCCCGCGCAGTTCGGTCAGCGCTTCCAGCCGTTGGCAGAAGTGCTCGCTGTCCTTGACGAAGAAGTCGTAGTCTTCCATCAGCAGGGCCACGCGTTCTTCATCGGGCAACCGCAGGTCGATACAGGGGCTGGCGCGCATGGTGTCGATCAGTGCATCAGGCACGCGCAAGTTGCCCACCTTCTTGCTCTCGCTCTCGACGAACACGGGACGCGCAGGGTCGAAGGCCTGCAGCGCCGCCCAGATCAGGCTGTCGAAGCGCTTCTGGCTGGGCTGTTCCACGCCAGGGATATGCCCGAGCACCGAGCTGCGGTGGCGGGCCAGACCTTCCAGGTCCAGCACCTGGGCACCTTCGGCCGCCAGCGCGTGCAGCAGGCGGGTCTTGCCGCTCCCGGTGGGGCCGCAGACCACGCGGTAGTGCAGGCGCTGCGCCTGCGCAGGCAGGTCGTCCACGAGGGCGGCGCGCCAGGCCTTGTAGCCTCCCTCGATCAGGGTGACCTGGAACCCGATCGCGCCCAGGATGGTGGCCAGTGCGCCGCTGCGGTTGCCGCCGCGCCAGCAATAGACCAGCGGTTTCCAGCCCTTGGGCTTGTCCAGCACCTCGCGCTCGATGTGCGCCGCGATGTTGCGGGCCGCCAGCGCCGCGCCGCGCTTCTTGGCCTCGAAGGCATCGATCTGCTTGTACATGGTGCCGATCAGGATGCGCTCGGCGTTGTTCAGGCTGGGCCAGTTCAGCGCACCGGGCACGTGGTCGAGCGCGTGTTCATCTTCGGAGCGGGCGTCGACAACGGCGTCGAACTCACCGAGGCGGTGCAGTGCGTCGGAGGCGGGCAGGGTGCGGACGGGCATCCGTCGATTATCGTTTCGGCAGCAAGGGCGCGAGCACCGGCCAGACGTTGTTGGCGATCGTGGCCTGGGCGGCCTCGTTGGGGTGGATGCGGTCGTCCTGGAACAGCAGGGTAGGGTCGGGCAGGTCGGCCACGCCCTTGAGCAGGAAGGGCACGAGGGCGGCCTTCTCTGCGCTGGCCACCTGCTGGAAAAGGTCGCGGAAGTCGCGGGTGTACTGGCTGCCGTAGTTGGGCGGCACCTGCATGCCCACAATGACCACCTTGGCGCCGGCCGCCTTCGACGCCTTCGCCATGGCGGTCAGATTGTCGCGTGTCATGTTCAACGGTAGGCCGCGCAACGCGTCGTTGGCCCCCAGCTCGATGACCACCACCGCCGGCTTGTGCAGCTTGAGCAGCGCCGGCAGGCGGGACCGGCCACCCGAGGTGGTGTCGGCGCTGATGCCCGCGTTGACCATGCGGGCGGGAATGCCTTCCTTGAGCAGCCGTTCCTGCAGGATCTGCACCCAGCCGCTGCCCCGTTTGAGGCCGTATTCGGCGCTGAGCGAGTCGCCTACCACCAGCACGGACGCGGTGGTGGCCGAGGTCTGTGCCGCAGCGGGCCCGATTGACCCTGTAAGGACGGCAGAGCAGAGGAGGGCGTTAAAGTGGCGGCGTTTCAACTGGCGGGCCTTTCCGGGCGGCTTCATGGCACAAGAAATGATTGTGGTGCAGCATGTGTTCAAGTCGGTCACCGACTCCACGGGCACGCTGACGATTTTGCGCGATATCGATTTCTCCCTGCGCCAAGGGGAAACCGCCGCCATCGTCGGAGCCTCGGGTTCGGGCAAGAGCACCTTGCTGTCCATCATCGCCGGGCTGGACACGCCGACCCGCGGCACCGTGTTCATCGATGGCGTGGACCTGTTCGCCCGCGACGAGGATCAGCGCGCGGCGCTGCGCGCCCAGAAGCTCGGCTTCGTGTTCCAGAGCTTCCAGCTGCTGGGCAACCTGACGGCGCTGGAAAACGTGATGCTGCCGCTGGAACTGGCCGGCCGGCGCGATGCCCGCAGCGCCGCCACCGCCATGCTGCAGCGCGTGGGTCTGGGCGAACGCCTTGGCCACTACCCGAAGGTGCTGTCGGGCGGCGAACAGCAGCGCGTGGCGCTGGCCCGGGCCTTCGTGGTGCAGCCGGCGGTGCTGCTGGCGGACGAACCCACCGGTAGCCTGGACTTTGCGACCGGCGAGAAGGTCATGGAGCTCATGTTCGAGCTCAACCGCGAGCAGGGCACCACCCTGGTGCTGGTGACGCACGACCGGGGCATCGCCCAGCGCTGCGAGCGGCGCATTACCATCGAGGCCGGTCAGGCCAGCGAGCCGGAAGCAGCGGCGGCCTGAGCCGATCGGCAGCGACGCGTGGGGGCTTGATAATCGGGGCATGTCCTCCCCCAAAGTCCTGTTCGGCTTCCACGCCGTGGGCGTGCGCCTGAAAACCGCGCCGCAATCCATCATCGAGATCTATTTCGAGCCGACGCGGCGCGACCAGCGCATGCGGCAGTTCATCGAGCGCGCCAAGGAGGCGGGCGTGCGCCTGATCGAGGCCGATGGCCTGCGCCTGGCCAAACTCGCGGGCAGCCACGGCCACCAGGGCGTCGCAGCCCGGGTCAACGCGCTGGAGCAGGCCCATTCGCTGGACGAACTGCTGGAGAAGCTGGAGGCCGATGGCATCGCGCCGCTGCTGCTAGTGCTCGACGGCGTGACCGATCCCCACAACCTGGGTGCTTGCCTGCGGGTGGCCGACGGTGCGGGTGCGCACGCGGTGATCGCGCCCAAGGACCACGCCGTCGGCATCAACGCGACGGTGGCCAAGGTGGCCAGCGGGGCGGCCGAGACCATGCCGTATTTCATGGTGACCAACCTGGCGCGCACCCTGAACGAACTCAAGGAACGCAACATCTGGGTCATCGGCACCAGTGACGATGCGCCCAAGACGCTGTACCAGGTCGACCTCAAGGGGCCGGTGGCCCTGGTGCTCGGTGCCGAAGGCGACGGCATGCGCCAGCTCACGCGCAAGACCTGCGACGAGCTGGTGGGCATTCCCATGAAGGGCGGCGTCGAAAGCCTCAATGTGTCCGTGGCCAGCGGTGTGTGCCTGTACGAGGCCTTGCGCCAGCGCGGCTGAGTTTTTTCAAGGAAGCCAGCATGAAGCCCATGACGTCCGCATTGGCCTGTGTTCTGGGATTGGTTTTGCTGACCGGGTGCACGCAGGAACAGCAGAACAAGATCAGCCGCGACATCCAGAACTGGACCGGCACCAACGGCGTGCTCGAGATCTACGCTGGCGACAAGCTGGCCCGGCGCTTTTTGTCCATCGACAAGATGAGCACGGCCCTGGGCACCGACGATGGCAAGCCGCGAGCCTACCGCTACGGTTATGGCGTGCTCGACGAGAACCAGAACATGGTCGCCGACCCGGGCGAGAAGAAGGTCTATTTCGAGATCAGCGACTACACCAACGCGGTGTTCTTCGAGAGCCCACGCTGAAAGGTGGCCCGCCGCGGCGGATGGCGGTATGGTTCGCGCTGCCGGACCGATTTCTAGTGTCTGCAACCCCGAGGAGGAACTCATGAACCTGGTAGAACGTGTGCAAGCCATCCTGCTCAAGCCCAAGGCCACCTGGCCGGTCATCGAGGGCGAGCCGGACGACATCCCCGGCCTTTACAAGAACTACCTGGTCTATCTGGCCGGTGTGTCGTCGGTGGCGGCCTTCATCGGCTTCAGCCTGGTCGGCACGGGCATGATGGGCATCCATTTCCGGGTCCCGATCCTGGCGGGGCTGGCCAACATGGTGGTCGGTTTCGTGCTGACCCTGGTGATGATTTATGTGCTGGCCCTGGTGGCCAATGCGCTGGCCCCGAGCTTCGGCGGCCAGAAGGACATGGGCAAGGCCTTCAAGCTGGTGGCCTACGGCGCCACCGCCGGTCTGCTGGGCGGGGTGTTCAACCTGCTGCCGGCGCTGTCCATGCTGGGCCTGCTGGCCGCGCTCTATTCGATCTACCTGCTCTATACGGGTGTGCCGGTGATGATGAAGGTGCCCGAGGGCAAGGCGCTGGGTTTCACGGCCGTGCTGATCGTCTGCGGCATCGTGGCCAGTATCGTGGTGATGACCGTGGGCAGCCTGTTCAGCGGCGGTGCCGGCATGATGATGGGCGGCGCCAGCGCCCCCGCGGGGGACGTGAGCATCAAAGTGCCGGGCTCTGAAGTCACCATCAACACCGCGCAGCTGGAAGAGGCGGCCAAGAAGATGGAAGAGGCCAGCAAGCAGATGGAGGCGGCCCAGGCCAAGGGCGACTCGGAGGCCGCGGGCAAGGCGCTGGGCGAGATGATGGGCGCGGCCATGGGCGGCGGCCAGGGTGGTCAGCCGTTCGCTCCCGATGCGCTGCAGACCTTTGTGCCGGCCAAGCTCGCCGGCATGGAACGCACCGCCATCGAGGCCCGCGCGGATTCGGCCATGGGCATGACCTTTTCCAGCGTCACATCGGAGTTCCGCAACGACGCGGGCCGTGTTGAGGTCAAGGTGCAGGACATCGGCGCCATGCCCGCCCTGATGATGGCGATGGGGGCCTGGGCGCAGAGCACGGTCAGCCGCGAGACCCAGGACGAGGTCGAGAAGGTCTACAAGAAAGACGGCGTGGCCTTCAAGGAGGAATACCGCAAGGACGGTTCGAGCGCCGAGATGTCGATGATGCTGGCCAATGGCGTGCTGATCGAGGTCAGCGGCGACAACGTGAACATCGACGGCGTGCGCGCTGCCATGAACGCACTGGACGTCAAGGGCCTGTCCGGCCTGCAGCGGCAGAAGTAAACCGGCTCAGACCCAGCCCAGCGCGCCCACCAGCGCGCCCGCGCCGATCATCCAGAGCAGGTGCAGCCGGGTGCGCCAGACCAGCAGCGCAGCGCAGACGGTCAGCAACCACAGGGGCCAGTCACGCGCTGGGTCGTTGTGGGCCGCGCTCAGCAGCCAGCCGGTGGCGATCAGCAGGGCGATCACGATAGGTGCCATGCCGGTCTTGAAGGCCCGCACGGCGCGCAGTTCCCGGTTGCGGTGGCCCCACTGGGTGGCGGTGTAGGTGAGGATGGACGAGGGCAGCATGATGGCCACCAGCGTCACCACCACGCCCAGCAGCGCCAGGGCCCAGGCCAGCCAGCCCGCCGAGGGGCCTCCGCCCGCATTCAGACCCACGTTCCAGCCCAGCAGCGCGACGAACAGCACGTTCGGGCCCGGTGCGGCCTGCGAGAGGGCGATGGACGAGTTGAACTGCGCGTCGCTCAGCCACTGCTGCTCGCCCACCAGGTAGCGGTGCATGTCGGGTGCCGTGGTGATGGCACCGCCGATGGCCAGCAATGACAGCGAGGCGAAGTGCAGGAACAGGTCCAGCCAGTTGGCAAAGGTAGGCGCCATGCTCATGCTTGGGTCTCCTTGCCGGCACGGCCCAGCACCCGGTAGGCCCAGAAGCAGGCGCCGCCGCCGATGACCAGCAGCACCCAGGCCAGCGGCAGGCGCAGCAGGGCGATGGCGACGAAGGTGAGGGCGGCCAGGCCGATGCAGACCCACAGGCCCATGGCGTTCTTGTCCAGCGCGCCGATCAGCTTGATGCCGGTGGCGGTGATCAGGCCGGCGGCCACAGCGCCCATTCCGCGCAGTGCACCCTGCGCCGCGGCGCTGTCGGCCACGCTGCCATACAGCGCAGCCAGCAGCAGCACCAGGACCAAGGGTGCCGCGAGCATGCCCGCGAGTGCGGCCAGCGCGCCAGGCAGGCCGAAGTAGCGGCCGCCGATCATCAGCGAGAGGTTGACCACGTTGGGGCCGGGCATGATCTGCGCCACGGCCCAGTCCTCGACGAACTGTTCGCGGGTCATCCAGCGCTTCTTCTCCACCAGCTCGCGCTGCACAACGGCCAGCACCCCGCCGAAGCCCTGCAGGGCCAGCCAGGTGAAGGACAGGAAGAGGTCGGTGCGCGAGCGGGGACGTTGGAGGTCGGCGTCGGTGGATGGTGTGTGTTCGGGCATGTCCGGATTATCCCGGGCGCCCGAAGGTCACACCGACATGCCGCCGGAAACCTCGATGACAGCCCCGTTGATGTAGCTGGCCTCGTCACTGGCCAGGAAGGCGTAAACGTTGGCGATTTCTTCGGGCTGGCCCAGGCGCTTCAGCGGCACGCGGTGCTCCATCTCCTGGATCACCTTGTCGGGGATGGTGCTCAGGATCGGTGTGCTGATGAAGCCGGGGGCGACCGCGTTGACGCGCACGCCCTTGGGGCCGAGCTCGCGGCTCCAGGTCTTGGTGAAGCCGATCACGCCGAACTTGGTGGCGGCGTAGTTGGTCTGGCCGAAGTTGCCGTAAATGCCGACCACCGAGGAGGCGTTGAGGATCACGCCGCTGCCCTGCGCCGTCATGGTGTCGGCCACGGCCTGCGCGCAATGGAAGACCCCGCGCAGGTTGACATCGATCACCTTGTCGAACTGCTCCAGCGTCATCTTCTGCAGGCGCGCGTCCTGCGTGATGCCGGCGTTGTTCACCAGCACGTCGATGCGGCCGAAGTACTCCTTCACCTGGGCGACCACCGCGTCGACCATGTCGCGCTGGGTCACGTCCATCACGAAGCCCACGGCCGTGGCGCCCGCGGCCTGGCATTGCTTCACGGCCTCGTCGACTGCGGCCTGCCTGACGTCGCAGACGACAACGGTGGCGCCTTCGCGCGCGAACTTCAGGGCCGTGGCCAGGCCGATGCCTTGTGCCGCGCCCGTGATGAGAGAGATCTTTCCTTCGAGTCGTTTCATGAATCAGTAATGGGGTTGGTGTTGACGCAGCGCGGCTTTCACCGCGTCCGCGAGTATGAAGCCGCTGCCGTGGCGGGCGGCCAGCTCGGCGCAGCGCCGCTCGAATGCGTCGATACCCATGCCGTAGATGAACTGCAGCGCGCCGCCCGTCCAGGCCGGGAAGCCGATGCCGAAGATGGAGCCGATGTTGCCGTCGTGCACGCTGGTCAGCACGCCTTCGGCCAGGCAGCGCGCGGTCTCCACCGCCTGGCGGTAGAGCAGTCGGTCTTTCACGTCCTGCAGGTTCCAGTCGACACCCGGCTTTTCATAGAGCGCCTTGAGCTGGGGCCAGAGATGCTTCTTGCCGCCCTCGGGGTAGTCGTAGAAGCCGCCGCCCGCCGCGCGGCCCGGGCGCTTGTGTTGCTTGACCATCTGCTCCACCAGGGTCTCGCCGGGCGTCGCGACGTACTGTTGGCCTTCCTTCTGGAAGTCGAGGCGGGTCTGCTCCAGCACATGCACCGACAGGCTGAGCGCGGTCTCGTCCAGCACGGCCAGCGGACCGACTGGCATGCCGGCCTGCATGGCGGCGTTTTCGATCACCGGCGCCGGGATGCCTTCGCCCAGCATGGCCGCGCCCTCCATCACGAAGGTGCCGAAGGTGCGGCTGGTGTAGAAGCCGCGCGAATCGTTGACGACGATGGGCAGCTTGCCCAGGGCCTGCACGTAGTCATAGGCGCGCGCGATGGTCTCGTCGTCGGTGTCCTTGCCGCGGATGATCTCGACCAGCTTCATCTTGTCCACCGGGCTGAAGAAGTGGATGCCGACGAACTTCTGCGGCTTCGCGCTGACCTGGGCCAGGCCGGAGATGGGCAGGGTGGATGTATTGCTGGCGAAGAAACCGCCCTCGGTGAGCATGGGCTCGGCCTCCTTGGTCACCATGGCCTTGAGTTCGCGCTGCTCGAACACCGCCTCGATGATCAGGTCGCAGCCCTGCAGGTCGGCGGCGCTGGCGGTGGGGGTGATGAGGTTCAGGATGCCCTGCTGCTTCTCGGCGCCCATCTGGCCCTTGTCGACCCGCTTCTGCGTGAGCTTCGAGGTGTACGACTTGCCTTTCTCGGCGGCCTCAACGCTCACGTCCTTGAGCACGGTGGCGATGCCTTTGGTGGCTTGCGCATAGGCGATGCCCGAGCCCATCATGCCGGCGCCCAGCACGCCCACCTTCTTTGGCTGGTAACGCGGCACGTCCTTCGGGCGCGACTGACCGCCCTTGATGGCGTTCATGTTGAAGAAGAAGGTGTTGATCATGTTGCGCGCCACGCCACCGGTCATCAGCCCGGCCAGGTAGCGGCTTTCCACGCGCATGGCGGTGTCGAAGTCCACCATCGCGCCTTCGACCATGGCGGCCAGGGCTGCCTCGGGCGCGGGGTAGAGGCCGCGTGTCTTCTGCTTGAGCACGGCCGGCGCCACCGTCAGCATGCCGGCGATCTTGGGGTTGCTCGGCGTGCCACCGGGCATCTTGTAATCCTTGCGGTCCCAGACGTGGGTGCAGGCCTCGGGCTTGCCTTGCGCGGCTTCGATGAAGGCGAGGGCGCGCGGCAGCAGCTCCTCGGGTGAGGCGACCAGTTCATGCACCACGCCGATCTTCAGCGCTTCCTCGGGGCCGAACAGCTTGCTTTCCAGGATGTAGGGCTGCGCCGCCATCAGGCCCAGCAAGCGGGTCATCTTGGTGATGCCGCCGCCGCCCGGGATCAGGCCCAGCGTGATCTCGGGCAGGCCGAACTGGATTTTGGGGTTGTTGACGGCGATGCGGTGGTGGCCGACCAGGGCCACCTCCCAGCCGCCGCCCAGCGCCGCACCGTTCAGGCAGGACACCACCGGCACGCCCTGCGTCTCGATGGTGCGGAAGTTCTTCTTGATGCGCTCGATTTCCTTGAACACGCGCGGGCCGTCGGCCTCGGTCGAGCGCATCACGCCCTTGAGGTCGGCGCCGGCGAAGAAGGTGCTCTTGGCCGAGGCCAGCACGATGCCCTTGAGCTGGGCCTTGTCCTTCGCCACCTGCGCCGCAATGGCGTCCAGGTCGTCCTGCCACTGCAGGCACATGGTGTTGACCGGCGAGCCCTGCTCGTCGAAGGTGATGGTGGCAATGCCGTTCGCGAGCTCGTAGCGGATGGTTTTGGTGATCATGTTCGTGGTCTCCGCTTTCGATCAGACGCGTTCAACAATCGTCGCGATGCCCATGCCGCCGCCGACGCAGAGAGTGGCCAGGCCGTAGCGTTTGCCTGTCCGGTGCAGCTCGTCGATCAGGGTGTTCAGGATCATGGCGCCGGTCGCGCCCAGCGGGTGGCCCAGGGCGATGGCGCCGCCGTTGACGTTGACCTTTTCGTGCGGCACACCCATCTCCTGCATGAACTTCATGGGCACGGCGGCGAAAGCTTCGTTCACCTCGAACAGGTCGATCTGGTCGATGCTCAGGCCCGCCTTGGCCAGCGCCTTGCGCGCGGCGGGCATGGGGCCGGTGAGCATGATGGTCGGGTCGGCGCCCGAGAGTGCGACCGCCACGATGCGGGCGCGCGGCGTGAAGCCGTGGGTCTTGCCGGCGGCCTCGCTGCCGATCAGGATAGCCGCCGCGCCGTCCACGATGCCGGACGAGTTGCCGGCGTGGTGCACGTGGTGGATGCGTTCGACCTGCGGGTAACGTTGCAGGGCCACGGCGTCGAAGCCCATGGCGCCGAGCTGCTCGAACGCGGGCTTGAGACCGGCCAGGCCTTCCATGGTGGTGCCCGGCTTGATGAACTCGTCTTTCTCCAGGATGGTCAGGCCCATCTTGTCCTTGACCGGCACGACCGAGCGGTCGAAGTGGCCGGCGGCGCGGGCGGCGGTGGCGCGCTTCTGCGATTCGAGGGCGAAGGCGTCCACGTCCTGGCGGGAAAAGCCGTTGAGCGTGGCGATCAGGTCGGCGCCGATGCCTTGCGGCACGAAGAGGGTGGCGCTGTTGGTTTCCGGGTCCTGCGCCCAGGCACCGCCGTCCGAGCCGATGGGCACGCGGCTCATGCTTTCGACGCCACCGGCGACGACCAGGTCTTCCCAGCCGCTTCTCACCTTCATCGCGGCCATGTTCACGGCTTCCAGGCCCGAGGCGCAGAAGCGGTTGAGCTGCACACCCGCGCAGCGCCAGTCCCAGCCGGCCTTGAGCGCTGCGACCTTGGGTAGCACCGAACCCTGCTCGCCGATGGGCGAGACCACGCCCATGACGACGTCGTCCACGGCGGCGGTGTCCAGGTCGTTGCGTTTCTGGAGTTCGGTCAGCAGACCGGCCAGCAGGTTGACGGGCTTGACCTCGTGCAGGCTGCCGTCCTTCTTGCCCTTGCCGCGCGGGGTGCGGATGGCGTCGTAGACGAAGGCTTCGCTCATCGTGTCTCCTATGGGGAAAAGTCCGGTACCGGACCCAATCGGATCAGTATAGACTTTTGCCAAGCATTTGCTTTGTAAAAATCGTCTGACCCAGTCCGAAAGGTGACAACCATGATCGACCGCACGCTCTTCAACGCCGACCACGAGGCTTTCCGCGACAGCTTCCGCCGCTTTGTCGAGAAGGAAATCGCCCCGTTCCACGACGGCTGGGAAGAGCAGGGCTATGTGGACCGCGCCGTCTGGCAGGCCGCCGGAGAAAACGGTTTTCTCTGCATGACCATGCCCGAGGAATACGGCGGTGCGCGGGCCGACCGGCTGTACTCGGTGGCGCAGATGGAGGAAATCGCGCGGGCGGGCGTCAGCGGCATCGGCTTCGGCCTGCACAGCGAGATCGTGGCGCCGTACATCCTGCATTACGGCACCGAGGCGCAGAAGAAGAAATACCTGCCACTGCTGGCCACCGGCGAAATGGTGGGCGCCATCGCCATGAGCGAGCCGGCCGCTGGCAGCGACCTGCAGGGCGTGAAGACCACGGCCATCAAGAGCGCCGACGGTTCGCACTACGTGCTGAACGGCAGCAAGACCTTCATCACCAACGGCTGGCACGCAGACCTGGTGATCGTGGTTGCCAAGACCGACCCGGCCGCGGGTGCCAAGGGCACCAGCCTGTTCCTGGTCGAGCGCGGCATGGAAGGGTTCAGCAAGGGCAAGCGCCTGAAGAAGCTGGGCATGAAGGCGCAGGACACCTCCGAGCTGCTCTTCGACAACGTGAATGTGCCGGCGGAGAACCTGCTGGGCGGCGCTGGCTTTGAAGGCAAGGGCTTCATCTGTCTGATGGAACAACTGCCCTGGGAGCGGCTGCAGATCGCGATTGGTGCTGTGGCCTCGGCGCAGGCGGCCATCGACTGGACGGTCGAGTACGTCAAGGACCGCAAAGTGTTCGGCCAGGCCGTGGCCAGCTACCAGAACACCCGCTACACCCTGGCCGAACTGCAGACCGAGGTGCAGGTGGCGCGCGTGTTCGTCGACAAGTGCTGCGAGCTGGTGAACATCGACAAGCTTGACACCGCGACCGCGAGCATGGCCAAGTACTGGTGTTCCGACCTGCAGTGCAAGGTGATGGACGAGTGCCTGCAGTTGCACGGCGGCTACGGCTACATGTGGGAATACCCCATCACCCGCGCCTACGCCGATGCGCGCGTGCAGCGCATCTACGGCGGGACCAACGAGATCATGAAAGAGGTGATCTCGCGCTCGATGGGGCTGGGCGGGCGCTGACGCGAGCGCCAGGTGTCAGCCCAGGTCGATGCGCTGGGCGATGGCCAGGTCGGCGGGCGCCTCGTAGTCCGCCAGCAGCACCAGCCGGTCGGTGGCCTGGGACTGTTCCCGCAGCCAGTCGGTGAGGTATCGGATCGAGGCCAGGTCCAGCGCCGCTAACGGCTGGTCCAGCAAGGTCAGCGGTTGCTGCAGGGCCATGGCGGCGGCCAGGCCCACCTTGCGGCGCCCGCCGGCCGAGAGCATGTAGAAGCCCTTGTGCAGGTGCTCGCCCAGCGACAGGCCGTCGATGTGCTCGTCCAGCCGGTCGCGTGCCGGGCCCTCGGGCACCTGGGTGCGCAGCCAGTCGGCCACCACCAACGGGTCCAGGTTCGGGCGGGTCATGTCGGGCCACAGGCCCGCCAGTTGGTCGCCGATGTCCTGCCCGGCCAGCTGCATCGTCCCGATTTGTGGACGGATTTCTGCGGCCAGCAGCCGCAGCAGGGTGGTCTTGCCGCGCTGCTCGTCACCGGTCAGCAAGGCCAGGCCCGGTGCCAGCGAGGCGTTCAGGTGGGCAAACAGCGGCGCCTGGCCGGGCCAGGCAAAGCCCAGGCCCCGGATCTCCAGGAACGCGCTCACTGGCACTGGTAGTCGACAACGTCTGCGCTCTGGCGGAACGGGTCGGTCAGGTCCGAGGAGTACTGGCCCATCAGCAGGCGCTGCTTGGGCAGGAAGTTCTGGCGGAAGTAGCGGCTGGCGGCGGCCAGGCGCTGGCCCTTTTCAGTCAGCTTGACGCAGCCGTTCTGGATTTCGATGGTGCCCGATTCGAGCTGCTCGGTCAGGCGCACATCGACCAGCCTGTGCTCCTTGAGGTACTCCTGCGTGAACACGTCGGCAAAGCGACTCTGCTGGATGCCGCCGCCGCGCTGCTGGATCTTCTCCAGGATGTAGAAGGACAGCGAACGGTCGATGACCGTCGGCACCGAGATCGCGAAGCAGTAGCCCGAGAGCAGCCAGATCACCACCAGTTGCAGCTTCTCGAAACCGTTGAAGGTGCGGCTGGTCGAGATGATCAGCCCCGTGAGCAGGGCGGCGATCACGCCGTCGGCGATGGCCGAGTAGAACACCACGTTGACCGCAAAGAAACGGATGTGCAGGTAGTAGACCGCCAGCAGCAGGACGACGAACAGGGCGGTGGCAGCGAGCGCGCGAAAGAGCTTCATGAGGGTTTGAACACGAGGAACTTGTTGCCGAGGTAGCTGAGCGAGACCTGCAGGCCGGTGGCCAGCAGGAAGCCGGCGCGGTAGTCCAGACCGAGGCGGTCGGTCCAGAGCCACAGCACCAGGCCGTGCAGCAGCGCGATGGCGCCATAGAGGCCGCTGAATTTCAGCAGCTGTGGCAGCCAGGGTTGCTGGGCGGAACAGGCGAACACATAGAAGCGGCTGCCCAGGAACGAGCAGGTGATGCCGACGACCGCCGCGCACAGGTTGGCCAGGCCCGCAGAGCCAAAGCCCAGCACCTGGAGGTTGAAGCTCAGCACCGCGTAGTGGACCGCGGTGGCCACCAGGCCATTGACCACGAACCGGAACAGTTCCTGGCGCGGGTGGGAGGCGGCCGCACCGTTCATGGTCGGGTCTCGATGACCTCGGCGATGAACTCGCGGTGGGCGACGGCGGTGACCACGCTGCCGCTGCGCATGACGCCGGTGAGCATGAGGGTCATCAGCGCCAGGGCGCCGGTCTGCAGGAACAGCAGCACGAAGATGCCCAGCACCAGCGAGAACCAGCCGGGGGTGGAGTAGCCCAGCAGCTTGAGCACCACGGCGCAGGTCGATCCCACCACGGACATCGCGGCGATCACTGCGCTGAAGATGCCCACGCGCACCAGCACGTCCTCGGCGAACACCATCAGGGCTTTGAAGCCGTGCAGCGCCAGGCCCACGAAGTTCATCTTGGACTGGCCCGCGTAGCGTGGGCCGCGGTCCAGCGGGCAGACGCGGGTGCGCAGCTTGGAGGCCAGCACCGCCGCCGCCACATGGATCGGCAGCTCCTGCATCGCCACCAGGCGCTGCACGGCAGCCGGCTTGAGCGCCATGAAGTTGCCGAAGCTGATCGGGCGGCCTGTCATCACCTTGAAGAAGCGTTTGTAGACCTGGTAGAAGGCCTTGAACTTGAGCGTCTCCACCCGGCTCTTGCGCTGCGCGACCACCACGTCCACGTCGGCCTGGTCCAGCGGTTGCAGCAGCTCGGTGATGGTCGAGGGCAGGTCCTCGCCGTCCGAATCCATCAGCACCACCTTCTGGTGGGGTGCCAGGTGCTCGGCCGCGTAGCTCAGCCCGATCGCAATCGCCCGCTGGTGGCCCACGTTGCGGCGCAGCTTGAGCACCACCCCGGCCACACCTGCGTCTTCGAGGCTGGCGATGGTCAGGGGCTGGCGCACCGAACCGTCGTCCACCGCCACCACGAACACCCGCTGGCCGAACTCCTTGGCCAGTTCCTTGAACAGTCGACCGCTGGCCTCCAGGTCTTCGTAGACCGGGGTCACGATCACGATCTCGTGCTGCGCGAAGCTCATGATTGCAGGAAGCGGCGGAAGTAGGCGATGGTCTTGTCCAGGCCTTCTTCGAGCTGGACCTGCGGCTGCCAGCCGAGCACGGCCTTGGCTTGCTCGATGTTGGGCTGGCGCTGCTTGGGGTCGTCCGAAGGCAGAGGCTTGCAGACCAGCCGGGACTGGCCGCCGACCTTGGCCAGCACGGCCTCGGCCAGCTGGCGGATGGTGAACTCGTTGGGGTTGCCCAGGTTGACAGGGCCGGTCACGCCGTCGGGGCTGGCCATCAGGCGCACGAAGCCCTCGATCAGGTCGTCCACATAGCAGAAGCTGCGGGTCTGCGAGCCGTCGCCGTAGATGGTGATGTCTTCACCGCGCAGGGCCTGCACGATGAAGTTGCTCACCACGCGCCCGTCGTTGGGGTGCATGCGCGGGCCGTAGGTGTTGAAGATGCGGGCGACCTTGATGTCCACCTGGTGCTGGCGGTGGTAGTCGAAGAACAGGGTTTCGGCGCAGCGCTTGCCTTCGTCGTAGCAGGAGCGGATGCCGATGGGGTTGACCTTGCCCCAGTAGCTCTCGGGCTGGGGGTGCACCTCGGGGTCGCCGTAGACCTCGCTGGTGGAGGCCTGGAAGATTTTGGCCTTGGTGCGTTTGGCCAGGCCCAGCATGTTGATGGCGCCGTGCACGCTGGTCTTGGTGGTCTGCACCGGGTCCCACTGGTAGTGCACCGGCGAGGCGGGGCAGGCCAGGTTGTAGATCTCGTCGACCTCCACATACAGCGGGAAGGTCACGTCGTGGCGCATCAGCTCGAAGTGCGGGTTGCCCATCAGGTGGGCCACGTTGTCCTTGGTGCCGCTGTAGAAATTGTCGGCGCACAGGATGTCGTTGCCCTCGGCCAGCAGCCGCTCGCACAGGTGCGAGCCCAGAAAGCCGGCTCCCCCGGTGATCAGGATTCTTTTTCTGTTGGAAATGCGCATGCGGGGCTCCGGGGCGTCGGGTGGGCAGGATTCGCTTTATTCGGTGGCGATGGCCTGCTGTGCAGGCCGCGGCATTGTACCGGCACGTCCAGTCGGCTCTGATTGGCCGACGGCTCCTGGATGAATTCGCCGGTGGGCGCTGCGGCCATCAATTGGCTTGCTGCAACTGCCTTGCCAATGACATCGAAGGTGTGGCCCGAAACGGCCTGCTGGCTTAGGCTGCTTAAGGTTTGGCGGATGCAATCCTGTGCGAGGGATTTCTCTATCTGATTGCTCGATTGAGTGATATTGGGTGTCTCGCAATAGATTATTCGACAGTCAATTGGTGTGAATAATGGATTTTCGCGCGTATTGATTTGATTCAAACAGTCAATGACTTTTGCAGAACGCAAACAATGCTCTTGCCCAGCTGGAAGCCGGTCAGCGGATCGGCCAGCCGGGACGTGCGCACCATGACCGAGTCCCAGAAACGAACCTGACCAGGCGAGGGCGAATCGGAGCGCAGCAGCAGCTTGTTGGCCAGACTGGCGAGCATGCCAACGCTGTCCAAGTACTGCATCCTGCGGATGCGCAGCTCCGTCGGGACGATGGCGCGCAGCATCGCCTTGTCGTAGCGGCGGAAATGCCCGATCTTTCTGTCGAACGGTGTGTAGAGGAAGTTGTGGGCCGGGGCCAGGACGACGATGTGTCCGCCGGGTTGCAGAAGGCCGGTCACGCGCTGCAGTTCGGCACGATCGTCCTCGATGTGCTCCAGCACATCGAGATACAGGATGGTGTCGAAGCGCTCGTCTCTTGACAGGTTCAGGGAAGTGCCGCAGACCGCCTCGTGGCTGGGCGAGAGCAGACCTTGGGCCATGCCCCGCTTCATCAGTTGCACCATGGCCGCGTCGGGCTCAACGCTGAGCCAGCGCGCATAGGGTCGGTGTTGCAGGGCCTGCGCATTGGTGCCGATTCCGGCACCGAGTTCCAGCACGTGTTGGCCAAGATAGGGATCAATGACCTGGGTCCAATAGGACTTCCAGTGCTTGGCGGTGGCAAACAGGTCGAGTTCGGTGCCGCTGTAGATGAATGTGCTGGATTCGGTCACTGTGTCGGGAATGCTGAAGAGGGCGCGGAGGCAGGGCGGTTGGGCGCGGTGTATTTTTTGCAGTAGTCACTGCCCCGGAAGTCGTACAGCAGTGCCGTGGCACCTTGCCCGTCCCATCGCTGGAGGGCCGGGGCGATACCCTCGATGTGCTGCAGAAAGCCTGCGCGCTCCTGGAGCCGGTGCGTGACGATGACCCAGCTGCGCTGCATGGGTTGTTCGATGCACAGGCGGCGCACCGTGGCCTTGGCGTCGTGGTATTGGTTGATGGTGGGGCGGAAGACGATGTCGGGCATGGCGTCAACACCATAGGGGCGTGCATAAAAGTCGAGCGCCTTGTGCGACATGGAGTCGATGACGATGCCGTCCCCGGGCTTGGCCTGACTGGCGATGTGCAGGAGCGCGGCCTTCATGTCCTGGTCGTTGTGGGGCTTGCGCAGCACCTTCCAGGACGCAGAGGCGGGCACCAGCAGCACGAAGCCGGCGACCACCGTCACCAGCAGGTGCCGCGCCGGCAGGTGCCGGCGGTCCAGCACCGCCTGCACCAGGGCGGCCAGGCCGAGGTGCACCAGCGGCACCAGGAAGATGGTTGGGCGTGAACGGAACGGGTAGAGGTGCAGCGCCGACGCCGCCAGCGTGGCCAGCAGCACGGCCAACCCGATGGCAGCAATCCGCGGTGCGCGCCACGCCAGAGTCAACGAACCTACTGCAGATAGCGCCAGCAGACCCAGGTTCAGCCCGTCGAACCAGGCGACCAGCATGCCGTGGTGCGCCACGCCCACATGGCGCATGGCGAGGTAGACCAGTGCGAGCGCACTGTCCAGGTACCAGCGCCATTCGGTCGGCGAGACCGGTGGCATTGGCGCATAGGCAAACCGCCAGAAATCCAGCAGGTGCTGGTTGCCGGCAAGCGTTTTCATCACCAGGGTGTGGTGAACCGCAAAGGCCAGCACCCACAGCAGCCCTGCGCCGGACACCGCCAGCCAGGCCGCCCGCTGGCGCTGGCGGATTGCCTCGATCCAGAGCACCAGGCCCACGCCTGCGAGCACGAACAGGCTGGGGTGGGACAGCCAGATGGCGAGAACGCCGGCCACGGCCAGCACAGGGGCATCCCGTTGCCAGCGCTGCAGGTCGAAGCGCGCGGCCAGCCAGAGCAGGCCCACCGTGGCCAGCACGTCGTTCTGGTATTGCTTGAACTCCGAGCTGTAGTACACCAGCACCGGGGACAAGGCCAGCAGACCCACGAAGGTGGCCTGGGCGGCGCGGTGCGGCAGCGTCCTGCGCGCCAGACCCCAGGCCGCCAGCAGGGTCAGCAGGCCCGCGGCCAGTGGCTGCAAGCGCAGCACCCAGTCCTCCACGCCCAACACCGTCGTCAGCAGCTTGGTCAGCGCAAGAAACCCGAGGGGGGCCGCCTGGCCGTTGGACAGTGGTTCGAACAGCAACTGCCCGAGATCGCGGTCCATGAAGTTGACCGCCAGGTAGGCCTCGTCCAGCCACAGGGACCGGTTGAACAGGTACTGGCGACCTCGCAGCAGCCATCCGATACCGATCAGCACCACCACCCACAGCACCGGATGGCCCCAGGTGCCTGGCCTGTTGTGTATCGGGGCAGGGCTCGTCGGCAGGGGGCGTTCAGTAGTTGATGTTGTATCGGGAGCCACGGTGGTTGAGTATGGCGCTTCTGGGGGAAATGACCTCTACCTTGAGACCGGGCTCGATTTCTTCGCCTTCGCGCACCACCTTGCCATTCGCGATCAGCATCCGGTGGGACGCGTTGGAGGAGTAGGTGACACCAGAGACCTTGACCGCAGGCGCCGATGCGGGGGCCGCGGCGGCCGGCGGAGGTTGTCCGTCCATGCCGGCGGAGGCGGATGGTGCAGGGGGTGTGGGCGCACTGGACGCCGCTGCGGGTGAGGTTGCAGAAGCCGTCGCAGGGGCAGGCGCGGCGCGGGGCGCAGGCGGCGGGGCGACCACCTGTGGCGGTGCCAGAATGGGCAGCGCAGGGGCAGGGGGTGTCGCCGAGGCTTCCGGGGCCGTGCCCGGCTTCTCCAGCGCGCTGACCGGTGCTTGCGCCACAGCAACTGGCGCCGCTGCCTCTCGGGGGGGCGTGTTCCACCACCAGAAGGCGGTCGCTGCGGCCAGCAGCAGGACGATGGCTCCCGCCATCATGGGCAGGCCGAACCGCCTCGCCCGCGCCGCACCCGCTGCGGGGGCCGGCGTGCCCTGGCTGTGGAGGCCGGGCACGTGGCCCCGCTCGCGTTCGGCGTCGGCCCGTTTCAGTGCATCAAGGATGTAGGACATGGCGCGGCGGCGTTCAGGGCTTGCTCAGGCGGGGTTCGTCCACACCCGCTGCCAGGTTGACCTGCATGAAGGTCATGGACCCGGCCACGCCGTCGGCCTCCAGGCCTTGTGTCCGCTGGAAGGCCTTCAGGCGGGTGGCGAAGGTGCTGGCCTCGGCGGGAATCAGGCCCTTGGTCTGGAGGCTGATGAGCTCTCCCGAAAGCCAGTCACCGGCCACACCCTGGGGGTTCTGTGTGATACGGCCCCGCGTGCCCTCGGGCTGGCGCCAGAGGGTTGCGTAGTCGCCGCGCCAGACGTCGGCCAGCGCGGTCAGCGGCATCAGCCAGCGCTGACCATTGGCCTGCAGTGTGGCAGTTTCTGCGGTCATGGCGGTCACGAGGGCCCGCCGCGGTTCCTCACTGCCCATGCGCAGCAACAGGATGCCCGGGCGGTTCAGCTGGCGCAGGCCGTGCAGCGTCATGCGCTGCGTGCTGAAGCACTGCAACTGGCGTTGCAGGGCCGCGGTGCAGGGGTCCCCTCCGGCCAAGGGCTCACCCCAGAGCGCGCCGAGCTCGCGCCAAGCGGTGACCTCGGAGCCCAGCAGGTCTGCGGCCACCGGCGGCTTGACGAGTGGAGCAGGAGCGCTTGCAGGCAGTGGGTCGGCAGGAGCCTCGATGGCCGCGGTGGGCGGGGGCGGGGCTGGCGCGGTTGTCGGTGCCACCGGTGCCGGACCCTTGGTGGGGCTGGCGGTGGGGCTGGATGGATCGGGAGCAGGTGTCTGTGACGGTGCGCGCTGCTGCCAGAGCACGGCGGCCACTGCGGCGGCCAGCACGGCGCCGCCCAGTGCGCCCAGGGCCAGCGTCTGCCAGGGGCGGCTGACCAGTGTCTTGACGGGTGGAGGCGCGGACCGGGTGGCGGGCATGTCGAACACCTCGCTGGCCGCCTTGTCCACCATCGCGGGACCAACTTGCCGGCTGTCGGTGGCGTAGGCGCCCAGCAACGCTCGATCACACAGCAGGTTGATGCGCCGGGGCACCCCGCGGGTGATCGCATGGACGCGCGCCAGCGCTTCGGCGCTGAACGGCAGGGGGCCCTTGAGGCCTGCCACCTCCATCCGGTGCCGCACGTACTGCCGGGTTTCGGCCGGACTGAGGGCCCCCAGGTGGAACCGCGCGATCACACGTTGCGCCAGCTGTTCCAGCTCGGGCCTGGCCAGCACGGCGCGCAGTTCAGGCTGCCCGATCAGAACAATCTGCAACAGCTTGCGTTCGTTGGTTTCCAGATTGGTCAGCAGCCGCAGCTGTTCCAGCACATGGGGCGTGAGGTTCTGCGCCTCGTCGATGATCAGCACATTGCGCTGACCGGCGGCGTGGCTGCGCAGCAAATACTCGTTCAGCGGATCAAGATAGTCCTTGATCGTGGCCGGGCCGATGCCCTCATGCCGCACCTCCAGCTGGAACTCGTGGCAGATGGTTTTGAGCAGGTCGCCGACGGTGAGCTTGGGGTTGAAGATGTAGGCGACCCTGCAGTTCTCGGGGACCTGTTCGAGGAAGCAGCGGCAGACCGTGGTTTTGCCGGCCCCGATCTCGCCGGTGAGCAGGACGAAGCCGCCGCCGCCCTGCACCCCGTACAGAAGCAGCGCCAGCGCCTCCCGGTGCCGCTCGCTCATCAGGAGGTAGCGGGGGTCCGGGGCAATGGAAAAGGGGGTCTGCTGGAGACCGAAATAACCGGCGTACATGCCCAGAGGATAGCGGGGCCGCCGGGGCAGGCGCAAATGAATACCGCCCGCAGAAGCGGGCGGTGAGGTTCAGAGGGTGGTGTTGCTCAGGCGGCGAGCGCCATGGAGGGCTTGGCCGCGGAAGAGGATGACTTGGTGCTGCCGGCCACCGAGCACTCGATGTCGCCCGAGAGTTGGCCGCCTTCTTCGATCACCACCTTGCCGTAACGGATCTTGCCGGTGACCTTGCCGGTGGCGTAGATCACGAGCTTCTGGCGCACGGTGAGGTTGCCGTCGAACACGCCGTGGATCTCGGCGATGTCGATCTCGGCCGAGCCTTTGAAGGCGCCTTGCTGGGCGATCTGGATCACGCGCGAGTCCATCGTGGCTTCGACCAGACCTTCCACCACGAGTGTGTCGCAGTCGGTGATTTCCACGCCCTTGAGCTTGATGTTCGGACCGACCGTCAGCTTGCTGCCGCCTTCAGGCACTGTGGTGCTGGCGGATGCCGCAGCCGATGCCGGCTGGCGGCTTTCGGGTGTGGTGCTGGAGGAGGGTGTGTTCATGCTGCTGGCGCCGTAACGGGGGGAGTTGAGCCCCTGGTTGAGGGTGTTGGTGGGTTCGTTGTCGCGTTTTCCGAAATGCAGTGCCATGCGAGCTCCTTCTGAAAGTGAAGCGCTCATGCTACGGACCATGAGGCTTACATTCGGAACACTGCCGTAAGAGGGGTAACGAGATGAACCGTACGTCTGGTTGCGCCTGTTGCGTAACACGCGCTTGCTATTCGCGCGCGTCCATTTCCTGGATCAGTGCGCGTGCTTCGTCGCCTTCGGGGATGGGCCGGCCGCTGTCGCGCCACTGCACCGCGGCCTTGAAACCCTGTTCCTGGGCGTACCGGCGGAACCACAGGCCTTCGGGGTTGTGGCGCGTGATGCCGTCGAACACGGTGGCGAACATCTGGGTCTGTTCCAGACCCATGCTGAGCATGGCCTGGTTGACCACCAGCTTGTGCATCGCCAGGTGCGACGAGGGCACGCCCGCGATGCGCCCGGCCAGCCGCATCACTGCGTCCTCCAGCTGTTCCTCCGGCACGGCTTCGTTGGCCAGGCCCCAGTCGGCGGCGGTGCGGCCGTCGATCACGTCGCCGGTGAACATCATCTGCTTGGCGCGCAGTGGCCCGAGCCGGTAGGTCCACATGGCCGTGGTCGGGCAGCCCCAGACGCGGGTGGGCATGTAGCCGATGCGCGCATCCTCGGCCATCACCAGCAGGTCGCAGCACATCGCAATGTCGCTGCCACCGGCCACCGCGGCGCCATGCACCTTGGCGATGGTCGGCTTGGATGAGCGCCACAGGCTCATGAAGTCCTCGGTGTTGCGCTTCATGACGGCGTAGTCGGCCATCGGGTCCCAGGGGTGGGCTTCCTGCTGGCAGGGGTGTTCGATCCGCTGCTCGGCATAGCCGGCGAGGTCGTAGCCGCCACAGAAGCCCTTGCCCGCCCCCTCGACCACGATGACATGGATTTCTGGTTCGGCGTTGGCCCAGTCCACCGCGGCGCGGATCTCGCCGGGCATGGCGTCGTTGATCGCGTTGTACTGTTCTGGCCGGTTGAGCAGCAGGCGGGCGATGCGCGGCTGATGCGGGTCGGGCGTGATGCGCAGGGTGCTGAATTCGGGCATGGAGGGCTCCTCGGTGGCGGTGCCCGCATGCTAGGAGTGTTGTGTAACCCGTGCGCGTCGCCTGAGCTACAGTGCCGCGCATGGTCACCCCATCGCGACGCCACTGGGAGCTGGGCTCCCGCCAGCCGCCTGCGCTGGACCTGCCGCTGGCGCAGGCCAGCGCACTGCTGACCCACCTGGGCCAGGGCGCCAGGGACGCGGTGGCCGAAGACCTGTTGCGTCTTGTGGGTGCGCACGCGCCTCTCGCCCAGTGCACCATTTTTTCCTTCGAGCCCGGGCGCAGGCCCGTCGTGGTGGCGGTGGGCGATCGTTCGCGCACTCAGGAGTTGCCCCACATTGCCGAGGCCTATGTCAACCGCTACCACCGGCTCGATGGGCTGGCCGCCGTGATGCAGGCCGAGTGGGCCGCCGCGCAAAAGGCCGGCACCGAGCAGCCGCGCATCCTGCTGCACCGCCAGACCGGTGTCGACATCGCCCACGCCGGCTACCGCCAGACCTGCTACACGCTGCCGCAGGTGGCCGAGCGGCTTGCGGTGCTGGCGCTGTATGAGGGGCGGCGCTGGATGTCGGTGCACCTCTACCGCGGCACCGAGCACGGCCCCTTTGACGACGCGGCGGTCGCCGTGGTCGAGGCCTTTTCACCACTGATCGTGCAGGCCGTGCGCCTGCACCACACAGGCCTGGCGGTCCATCAGGACCTGGGCGGACTGCTGCTGGCGCGCGCCGTCCGGCGCTGGCCGCAGCTCACCCGCCGAGACCAGGACGTGCTGCAGGCACTCATGGACGGTCTGGACACCAACACCCTGGCCGAACGCCTGGGCCTGACGCCTTCCAGCGCCCAGACCTACTGCCAGCGGGTCTACCGCAAGCTGGGTGTGGCGGGGCAGCGTGAACTGTTCGCCGCGCTGCTGGCGTCGACCTGATCACTTGTCCCGGATGTCCTGAAAAAAGGACATCGATCGGCTCGTCGCTGCCTACACTGCGGCGCATTACAGGAGACACGCATGCACCAGCCCCACGCGGAACCACGGCGCTCGATCTATTACAGCTACCAGGTGTTTGATGCCTGGGTTCCATCGCAGCACCCGGCGCAGCAGCACGCCCCGGTGGTCATCGCGGGGGCCGGCCCCATTGGCCTGGTGACCGCGCTGGCGCTGGCGCAGCAGGGCGTGCGCTGCGTGGTGCTAGAAGCCGAGCGACAGGTGTCCGAGGGCAGCCGGGCCATCGCTTTCACGCGGCGCTCGATGGAGATCCTGCAGCAGGTGGGTGTGGCACGCCGCGTCACAGAGAACGGCCTGCCGTGGAACTGTGGCAACTCCATTTACCGTGGCCAGCGCGTGTTCCGCATGGAGAACCCGCACGACCCCGACGACCGTTTCGCCCCGCTGATCAACATCCAGCAGCAGTATCTGGAGCAGTACCTGGTGGAGGCCTGCGACGCCCATCCGATGGTGGAACTGCGCTGGGGCAACAAGCTGGTGTCGTTCGGGCAGGACGCCTCCGGTGCCACATTGCAGGTCGACACCGCCGAAGGCCCGTACACGCTGAAATCCGACTGGCTGGTGGCCGCCGACGGTGCCCGTTCGGCGATCCGCGCCCTCATGGACCTCAAGCTCGAAGGCGCGTCCTACGAAGGCAAGTTCGTCATCGCCGACATCCGCGTGGACCTGCCGCTGCCCACCGAGCGCCTGGCCTTCTTCGGCCCCGACTGGAACCCGGGCAACACCATCCTCATGCACCGCGAGCCGCACGGTCTGTGGCGGCTGGACTACCAGCTGCCACCCGGCGAGACGCCCGAAGACGCGCTCCAGCCCGAATCGCTGAAGGCGCGCATCGACGCCCAGCTGGCCATGATCGGCCGCGCCGGCGTGCCCTGGGAAATGGACTGGTGCTCGGTCTATTCGGCGCGCGCGCTCACGCTGCCCGACTACGTGCACGGCCATGTGCTGTTTGTCGGCGATGCGGCGCACCTGCTGCCCATCTTCGGGGTGCGCGGCGCCAACACTGGTTTTCAGGATGCACAGGCGCTGGCCTGGCGGCTCGCGCTGGTGGCCCGGGGCGTGGCGCCTGCATCGCTGTTGCAGAGCTACAGCAGCGAGCGCGTGGGCGCGGCGCGCGAGATCATCGACGAGGCGGGCAAGAGCACCCGCTTCATGACACCGCCCACGCGCGGTTTCCGGCTGCTGCGCGACGCGGTGCTCTCGCTCTCGCTGAGCCAGCCCTTCGTCGGGCCGCTCTACCACTGGCGCACCTCCCGCCCGCACGAGTACACCCGCTCGCCGCTCAATGCGGTGGACGACGACAACGCGGCGTTCGAGGCTGGGCCAGGTCACGGCGCGCCGCCGCGCAACATCCGCCTGAGCGACGACTGCTTCCTGCTCGATCACCTGGACCACCGCTTCACCCTGCTGTGGGCAGCCGAAGAGGGGGCCAGCCTTCCCGCCGACGTGCGTGAGGTGGTCGATACTGCCCGGGCCCAAGGCCTGCCGCTGCAGGTGATCGCAGTCGGGGCGCGCCAGCCGGTTGCCGGTGCCGACCAGACCTTGTCCGATGCGGACGGCCACCTGCGCCTGCGCCACGGGCTCTGCTCGGGTGGTGTCTACCTGCTGCGGCCCGACCAGCACGTCTGCGCCCGATGGACGTCGCTGGACGCCAGCCGGCTGTGCGCCGCTCTCCACACCGCCACCGGCCTGCACACAGGAGCCACGTCATGAGCAGCCAGCATCTCTCTCAGCAGACCCTGACGGTCCCGGGCCTGGAGCAGGTCTACGACCAGCTGGCGACAGCCATCGACGCCGTCGACCCCGCGAAAACCGAGCTGTTCCTCGTGAAGCTTGCGCTGATGAACGCCAATGCGCTGGCCGACCCGGCCCTGTTCCAGGCGCATATCGACGCAGCGGTCAAGGACCTTTGAGCGGGACAGGCTTCGTCTTGTGGGATGCAGGGTGCGCGGTTTTAACTTATAAAACCCTGCATGAATCCGCTGTACGAACAGGGCTACAGGCCCGAGGATCTTGAAGTGCAGGTGTCCGAGCTGCTGGTGGCCACCGCCGATGAGTCCGATGAACTTATTGACCAGTCCATCACGGATGTGCTGCGGTTGCTGCGCGACCGCATGAAGATGGATGTGGTGTTCGTGTCTCAGTTTGCCGAGGGCCAGCGGGTCATCCGGTACGTGGATACCGATCCCGGGAACCCTCTCCTGGCTGTCGGCGACGCCGATCCGCTGGAGGTGTCCTGGTGCCAGCGGGTGGTGGATGGACGCCTGCCAGAGTTCATTCCCGATGCCCGGCGGCTGCCGGCCTCGGCTGCCCTGCTCAAGGATGTTCCCTTTTCCATCGGCACCCACATCAGCACGCTCATCGTGCTGGCGAGCGGCGAGGTCTATGGAACGCTGTGCACCTTCAGCCAGGCGCCTCTGGGCGATCCCGACCCCAACGACTTGAAGGTCTTGCGCTACACCGCGAAGCTGGCAGCGGGGAAGATTGAGGGCCGGCGAGAGCGGGAGCGGCACGACACAGCGGGGCCGGAACTGTCGCTGGTGCCGCTGGAGCGCAAGCGCTCTCTGTAAGGCGCCGACAGTCTGGCGGGAGGCCCCAGGCCCACGCAGGGCAGGCTGGGGCCCCTACACTTGCGGGTTCCCCCGAAAGTACCCAGAACGGCCCCATGAACGCGCCCATCGACGTCTCCTTTTTCGCGCGCAACGCCAAGCCGCTGACCAGTTACCGCCCGTACTGGGCCAAGCGCTTCGGCACCGCGCCCTTCCTGCCCATGAGCCGGGCGGAAATGGAGCAGCTCGGCTGGGATTCGTGCGACATCGTGCTGGTGACGGGCGACGCCTATGTGGACCACCCCAGCTTCGGCATGGCCGTGATCGGCCGTGTGCTGGAAGCGCAGGGTTTTCGCGTCGGCATCATCGCTCAGCCCGACTGGCAGAGCGCAGAGCCCTTCAAGGCGCTGGGCAAGCCCAACCTGTTCTGGGGCGTGACCGCCGGCAACATGGATTCCATGATCAACCGGTACACCGCCGACCGGAAGATCCGCAGCGACGACGCCTACACGCCCGGCGACGTGGGCGGCAAGCGCCCCGACCGAGCGGCCATCGTCTACAGCCAGCGCTGCCGCGAGGCCTACAAGGACGTGCCCATCGTCCTGGGCGGCATCGAAGGCAGCTTGCGCCGCATTGCCCACTACGACTACTGGAGCGACAAGGTGCGCCGCTCCATCGTGGTGGACGCCAAATGCGACCTGCTGCTGTACGGCAACGCCGAGCGCGCGCTGGTCGAGGTGGCGCACCGCATTGCCGCGCGCGAACCCATCGAGCAGATCACCGACGTGCGCGGCACCGCCTTCGTGCGCCGCCCGGGCGACCCGACGGCTGAGGGCTGGATCGAGCTGGATTCGACCGAGGTCGACACGCCCGGCCACGTCGAAGACCACATCAACCCCTACCAGACCACCTCTGAACAGGCGCAGGCGCAAGGCCAGAGTTGTTCCAAGGAAGAGGGCGCTGCTGCTCCAGCGGCAGGCCCGCAGGTCAAGCCCATCACCATCCACCGCCCGCAAGGCGCGGGCGGCGTGGCCAAACTGCCGCGTGAGCGCACCGTCATCCGCCTGCCCAGCTACGAGCAGGTCAGGAGTGATGCCGTGCTCTACGCGCACGCCAACCGCGTGCTGCACCTGGAAACCAACCCCGGCAACGCCCGCGCGCTGGTGCAGGCGCACGGCGAAGGCACGACGGCGCGCGATGTGTGGATCAACCCGCCGCCCATTCCGCTCACCACGGCGGAAATGGACTACGTGTTCGATCTGCCCTACGCCCGTGGTCCGCACCCCGCCTACGCGGACGAACACGGCAAACACGATGGCGCGACCAAGATCCCGGCCTGGGAAATGATCCGCTTTTCCGTGAACATCATGCGCGGCTGCTTTGGCGGCTGCACCTTCTGCTCCATCACCGAGCACGAAGGCCGCATCATCCAGAGCCGCTCGGAAGATTCGATCATTCGCGAAGTCGAAGAGATGCGCGACAAGGTGGTCGGCTTCACCGGCGTGGTCAGCGACCTCGGGGGCCCCACGGCCAACATGTACCGCCTGGGCTGCCGCAGTCCCGAGATCGAAGCGGCTTGCCGCAAGCCCAGCTGCGTCTACCCCGGCATCTGCCAGAACCTCACCACCAACCACGACCCGCTGATCAAGATCTACCGCCGGGCACGCGCGCTCAAGGGTGTCAAGAAGGTTCTGATCGGCTCCGGCCTGCGCTACGACCTGGCGGTCAAGAGCCCGGAATACGTCAAGGAACTGGTGCAGCACCACGTGGGTGGGTATCTGAAGATCGCGCCCGAGCACACCGAGAGCGGGCCGCTCTCCAAGATGATGAAGCCGGGCATCGGCAGTTACGACCGTTTCAAGACCATGTTCGAGAAGTACAGCGAAGAGGCCGGCAAAAAGCAGTTCCTCATCCCGTACTTCATCGCCGCACACCCCGGCACCAGCGACGAGGACATGATGAACCTCGCGCTCTGGCTGAAGAAAAACGGCTTCCGCGCCGACCAGGTGCAGACCTTCTACCCTAGCCCCATGGCCACCGCCACGGCCATGTACCACACCAACCTGAACCCTCTCAAGGGCGTGCACCGCGATGAGCGGGCCGAGCGCGTGGACATCGTGCGGGGTGAGAAGCGCCGCCGCTTGCACAAGGCCTTCCTGCGCTACCACGACCCCAACAACTGGCCGCTGCTGCGCGAAGCACTCAAGGCCATGGGCCGTGCCGACCTGATCGGCAACGGCAAACACCATCTGATCCCGACCTTCCAGCCAATGACTGATGGCGGATATCAGAGCGCTCGCAAGAAGAACTCGACGCCGGGTGGGAAGGCGCCGGTCAAGGGCCGCATCCTTACCCAGCACACAGGCTTGCCACCGAGGCCCGGCACCAAGGGCAAGGGCGGGTAGCGCCAACAGAGACACCTTCGCGCCCTGTGTCGCCAGATGCAGAAAACCCCCGCTGGATTTCACATCCAGCGGGGGTTTCTACATGAGCTCTCTGTTTCTTAGTAGTAGAACGGTCCCACCCATTCAGCCGGGAGCAGCTGGTACGAGTTGCCGTACTGGTTGATGTTGGGCACACCACCATCGGCG
>NZ_BCTF01000007.1 GCF_001571145.1 Hydrogenophaga flava NBRC 102514 | reverse complement strand
CATTCCGAGCGCGCGCGCGAGACGACGCGCGAGATCCTCGATCGCATCGGCGACAAGTGGAGCCTGTACATCATCGCGACCTTGCGCAGCGGAACACGGCGGTTCAACGAGCTGCGGCGCGAGATCGATGGCATCTCCCAGCGCATGCTGACGCTGACATTGCGTGGACTCGAGCGCGACGGACTGATCACCCGGACGGTGTTCCCGACCATCCCTCCGCGCGTGGACTACGAGCTCACCGAACTCGGTGAGACGCTGCTGGAGCCGGTGATGGCGCTGGTGGCCTGGGCAGAGAAGAACAAGCCGGTCATCGCGGAATCGCAAAAGCGCTTCGATGAGGCGCCCGACCTGCCGCAGGCTGCAGGTCGAGGCGTGGTGTACCGGCAGCTTTGAAAAGCACAAACCCCTTTCGGCCGCCATGTGCAGTGCGGTTCAGTTTAGACGCGGTTGGGGTGGAGGGCGAAGCGAAGTAAAGGATGAGGACCGGGCAAAGCCCGGTCCGGGGGAGATGAGCGCAGTCCTCCACCCCGGCTCAGACCCACCACACAAGCGACCAACAAAAGGGCCCCGCAGCGAAACGCCACGAGGCCAGAAGTGTCTGAAAGACCAGTGCCACCGAGGAACCGGCTTCGCCGGGCCTCTGGTGGCGTCCCCTGGGGGGTGACGCCGCAAGCGGCGCGGGGGGGGTACCTTACTTCGCCGTCGGCATCACAAACTCGGCGCCCTTGCCAATCGACTCCGGCCAGCGCTGCATGATCGACTTCTGCTTGGTGTAGAAGCGCACGCCCTCTTCGCCATACGCGTGCATGTCGCCGAACAGGCTCTTCTTCCAGCCACCAAAACCCTGCCAGGCCATGGGCACCGGGATCGGCACGTTGATGCCCACCATGCCCACCTGGATGCGGCGAGCGAACTCGCGCGCCACGTTGCCGTCGCGGGTGAAGCAGCTGGTGCCGTTGCCGAACTCGTGGTCGTTGATGAGCTTCACGGCCTCGCCGAAGTCGGCTACGCGCACACAGCTCAGCACCGGGCCGAAGATCTCTTCCTTGTAGATCTTCATGTCGGTCGTCACGTGGTCGAACAGCGTGCCACCCATCCAGAAGCCGCCCTCGCAGCCTTCACCGGCCTGCTTGCCGTCGAAGCCGCGGCCGTCCACCAGCAGCTGCGCGCCTTCGGCCTGGCCGGCGTCGATGTAGCCGCTGATGCGGGCGTGGGCGGCGGCGGTGACGATCGGGCCCATCTCGGCGGCCAGGTTCGTGCCGTTGAGCACCTTCAGCGTCTTGGTGCGCTCGATCAGCTTGGGCATGATCTTTTCAGCCACGTCACCCACCAGCACCGCCACGCTGATGGCCATGCAGCGCTCGCCGGCCGAGCCGTAGGCCGCGCCGACCAGGGCGTCCACTGCCTGGTCGAGGTCGGCGTCGGGCATGACGACCATGTGGTTCTTGGCACCGCCCAGGGCCTGCACGCGCTTGCCGTGGTGGGCGCCGGTTTCGTAGATGTAGTTGGCGATGGGGGTGGAGCCGACGAAGCTGATCGCCTTCACGTCCGGGTGCACCAGCAGCGCGTCCACGGCTTCCTTGTCGCCGTGCACGACGTTGAACACACCGTCGGGCAGACCGGCCTGCTTGAGCAGGTCGGCGATCATCAGCGACGGGGTCGGGTCGGTCGGGCTGGGCTTGAGCACGAAGGTGTTGCCGGCGGCAATCGCCACCGGGAACATCCACATGGGCACCATGACCGGGAAGTTGAACGGCGTGATGCCGGCCACCACGCCCAGCGGCTGGCGGATGGTCCAGTTGTCCATGCCGGTGGAGACCTGGTCGGTGAAGTCGCCCTTGAGCAGTTGGGGGATGCCGCAGGCGAATTCGATGATGTCGATGCCGCGGGCCACTTCGCCCTGCGCGTCGGTGAAGACCTTGCCGTGTTCGGCGGTGATGGCGTGGGCCAGCTCGTCCTTGTGCTGGTTGACCAGCTCCAGGAACTTGAACATCACGCGCGCGCGGCGGATCGGGGGCGTGTCGGACCAGGCGGGGAACGCGGTCTGCGCGGCAGCCACCGCAGCGTCCACGTCCGCGGCGTTGGCCAGCGGCACCTGGCCGGTGACGGCACCGGTGGCGGGGTTGGTCACGGTCTGGCTGCGCGTGGCGCTGCCGCCGAAGCGGGCGCCGGCCACGTAGTGCGGAATGTCGGTGACGGCGGGGTGGCGTGCGTTCATGAATGTGTCTCCGGTGGATGGATGCCCGCAGTCTAGGAAGCACCCCCTGTCGATACAAGACCGAAACCTTGAATTGATTGTTCACGTTGGTGAACAATCGAGCCATGAACGAACAGAAGATCCACGAACTCTGGGGACACGTCCACTGGCTCACCGTGCTGGACCAACAGGGCAGCTACACCGCGGCGGCGGCGCGCCTGGGCGTGAGCAAGGCCGCCATGAGCCAGCGCATCGCCGAGCTGGAGCGGCTGGCGGGCGTGGCCCTGGTGCAGCGCACCACGCGCAGCGTGCGCCTGACCGAGGCCGGCCAGCGGCTGGCCGACCAGGCACGACCAGCCTTCGACCAGATCGCCCAGAGCGTGGCCCAGGTGCGCGACCTGGCCGGCGCGCCGCGCGGCCTGGTCCGGCTGACCGCGCCGGTGGCGCTGGCGCGCCAGCAGCTGGTGCCGCGGCTGGCCGAGTTCCTGCGCCAGCACCCGGAGGTGCGCATCGAGCTGAACCTGTCGGACCGGCTGAGTTCGCTGGCCACCGAGGGCTTCGACCTCGCGATCCGCCACACCGCGCACCCGCCGGACACGCACGTCGCCTGGACACTGTGCGCCACACGCTCGGTGCTGGTGGCCAGCCGCGCCTACCTGCGCCGCCAGGGCACGCCCCGGCACCCTGCCGATCTGGTGGAACACAACTGCCTGCACTACCCGCGTTCCCAGGACAACCCAGCCTGGACGCTGGAGCCGCGCGAAGCGCACCTGGGCGAGCGGGTGACGGTGCAGGTGCGCGGCTCGCTGGCGGCCAACAACAGCGAGGCGCTGCGCGACGCGGCGCTGGACGGGCTGGGCATCGCGCTGCTGCCGGACTTCAGCGCGCAGGCCGCCCTGAGAGCCGGCAAGCTGGTGGAGGTGCTGCCCGGCTGGACGCCCGTGGGCTCGTTCGCCGACCGGCTCTATGCGATCCGCCCGTATTCGGCCCATGTGCCGCTGGCGGTGTCGGCTTTGGTGAACTTCCTGCGCGAGGCCTTGGCGGACGGCTTCGGCGATCTGGAGAGCTCTCTCCAGAACAGCGGGCAAACATCACGACACAAAACCTAGGGTTTACCCTATACTGCAGTGCAGCAAATCCGCTGTTTCCGTTAGGAGAGTGTCATGAGCACTGCAACCTTTTCCCATCCCACCCACTTTCTGAGCACCGTCCGCGAGATGTTCGCCGGCTGGTTCGCCACCCGCGCCGCCACCCCGGCCCGCCCGCTGACCCGCTTCGAAGAAGCCGAACAGCTGCGCGCCATGGCCGACGACGTGGCCCAGAGCGACCCGGCGTTCGCGCAAGACCTTTACGCCGCCGCCGACCGCCACGAACTGGGGTAACCCCCGGCGCCGCTGACGCGGCTTCCCCCTACTTCAACATCCATTCGTGCTGGGGGTCGTTCTTGAACACCCAGAAGCGGTTCGGCCCCGCCATCACGTTGAGGTAGTAGAGGTCGTAGCCGTGGGGCGCGACCACCGGGTGGTAGCCGCGCGGGACCATCACCACGTCGTGGTCTTCCACCGCGCAGGCCTCGTCCAGGCTGCGGTCGTCGGTGTAGACGCGCTGGAAGGCAAAGCCCTGCTGCGGGTTGAGGCGGTGGTAATACGTCTCTTCCAGCTGGGTCTCGGTGGGTGGTGCTTCCTGGTCGTGCTTGTGCGGCGGGTAGCTGCTGGAGTGGCTGGCCGGCGTCATCACCTCCACCACCAGCAGGTGAGCCGCCGTCGGGTCGTCGTGCGGCAGGATGTCGCAGACATAGCGCGTGTTCGTGCCTTTGCCGCGCACGCTGCGCTTCATGTTCTTGGGGTCGAGCACCTGCACCTTGCGGTTGCGCGCATCAGCAGGCGCCGTGCACAGCGCCACCTCGGCCGCCCGCACTGCACGGATGTGCACCGCCCTGCCGGACGGCACATAGACCGCGGCCGGCGACACCTCTTCGAACACGCTGTTGCGCGTGCCCAGGTGGCTGTAGGTCTCACCGTCGATGGTGACGTCCACCGTGCCGGTGAGCACCACCAGGCACAGCTCGCGCTCCCCGGTCTCCACAACTTCTGATTCACCCGCCGCCAGGCGCAGCGCCCGGAACCCCACATGGGTCCAGCCGGCGCGCTCAGGCGTGACGTTGACGATCTCGCGCCCGCTGGGCGCGGCCTTGGCAAGCAATGGGCTGACCATGTAGCGTCTCCTGGCAATCAGTTCAGGGCGTCGACCAGGCCGCGCAGGGTCTGGTACCCCTTCTGGGCGTACTGGTAGCTCGGGGCCACCGCCGGGTCCTGTTCGGCCTCCACCACCAGCCAGCCTTCGTAGCCGCTGTCTTTCAGGGTCTTGAGGACGGCGGCGTAGTCGATGCTGCCGTCGCCGGGCACGGTGAAGGTGCCGTTGATCACGCCGTGCAGAAAGCTCCAGCCGTCGTTGCGTGCCTGGGCGATGACGGGGGTTCGCACGTCCTTGCAGTGCACGTGCACCACGCGCTTGACGTGCTTCTTCAGCAGGTCCACCGGCGTGACCGCGCCACCGAAATAGGCGTGGCCGGTGTCGAACAGCAGGAAGACCTTGGCCGGGTCGGTCAGCGCCATCAGCTTGTCCACATCGGCGGGCGACTCGACATAAGCGCCCATGTGGTGGTGGTAGGCGAGCTTGATGCCGTAGGTCTTGAGCAGGTGCTCGCCGAAGGCGTTCAGGCGCTCGGCGTAGGTCTGCCACAGCGCTTCGCTGGCGAACTGCGGGCGCTTGGACACGGGCGTGTCCATCTGGCCCTGCACGGTGCCGGCGCATTCGCCGTAGGCCACGACCTTCACGCCGTTGAACTGCAGCTTGCTCATGTGGGCCTTGCAGCGTTCGATCTCGGCGGCCACGGCGGTGTCATTGGTCTGGCCCGGCTCCAGCTCGGCCAGGAAACCCGAATACCAGCCCGACACGCAGGCCAGGCCGAACTCGTCGAGCTTGGCCTTGAGGCCCGGGCCGTCCTTGGGGAACTTGTTGCCCAGCTCGAAGCCTTCGTAGCCGATTTCCTTGCCTTCTTTCAGCGCGGTTTCCAGCGGGGTCTCGCCGCCCAGGGACGGCAGGTCGTCGTTCATCCACGACAGGGGGTTGATACCGATGCGGACGTTCCAGCTCATGGCGTTGGCTTTCTTTCAGAGGATCAAGGATCAGTTGTTGTGGGGAAGGAGCTTGTCGAGATTGGCGGGCGTGACCAGTTCAAAGGGCACGTCCACGAAACGGGGCACCGGCTGCTGGCGGATCAGCTTGAGCGCGGTGTGCACGGCGCCAGCCCCCTGGCCGGCGGCGTTCTGCAGCACCGTGACCTTGAGGTCGCCCGCCTTCATGGACGCCAGCGCGTCCGGCGTCGCGTCGATGCCGGCGACGACGAAGTCGGGTGTCCAGGCCTTGCCGGCCTTGAGGGCTTCGATGGCCCCGAGGGCCATCTCGTCGTTGTTGGCCACCACCGCATCGAAGCGCTTGCCCGTGTTCGCGGAGGCGGCCAGCAGGTTCTGCACGATGTGGCGGGCGCGGGTGCGGTCCCAGCCGCCCAGGCGCTTGTCCAGGATGCGGATGCCACTGCAGGCCGGACGGGCCAGCACGTCCTCCACGTCCTGCGTGCGGGTGCGGGCCGCCTCGTTGGCGAGGTTGCCCATCAGCACCACGATCTGCCCGCGGCCGTTCAGGCGGCGGCACACCTCTTCGGTCTGCAGCGTGCCCGAAACCTTCTCGTCCGACGCGACCAGGGCCACGCCCGGCGGCAACTGGTCGAAGTCGACCGGCTTGCGGTTGGCGTAGACCAGCGGGATGCGGGCCTGCGTCACCATGTAGGTGATCAGGCGGGTGGACTCGGTGTCCACTGGTACCACCACGATGGCATCGACCTTCTGCGACACCAGGTGGCGGATCTGGTCGAGCCGCGCCGTCTTGCTGCCCTTGGCGTCTTCCAGCTGCACCGTGGCGCCAGTGGCCTTGGCCGCGTCCATCACGCCGTTGCGCAGCAGGGACAGGAACGCGTCCTGCTCGGACAGCGCAAACCCGATCTTCTGGGCCTGCGCCGACAAGGGCAGCAGCGCCGCACCCACCACCAGTGCCAGCCCTTTCAGAAAGCGCTTCATGCCGGTCTCCGTTGTGTTCGCGTCAAAGGCGCTGCTGCGACTGGCCTTGCACATAGGCGGTGTGGGCTGCGCGCACCTCGGCCTGCCCCGACACCTCGGGTACCGCCACCTCCCACCAGCAGCCGCCGTCGGTGGTGCGGGTGTGGGTGGTGTCGATCACGATGACCTGCGTGCGTTTCGCCTGCCGGGCCCGGACCATGGCGGCCTTGAGTTCGGTCACGTCCTTGACGTGTACCGCGTCGGCACCCATGGCGCGCGCGTGCATGGCGAAGTCGATGCTGCTGCGCTCACCGCCTTCGGGCACACAGTCGTCCAGCAGGTTGTTGAACGCGGGGCTGCCCACCGCCGTCTGCAGGCGCTGGATGCAGCCGAAGCCGCGGTTGTCCAGGATCACCACGATGATCTTCTGGCCCAGCAGGACCGAGGTCGCCAGCTCGGAGTTGGCCATCATGTAGGAGCCATCGCCCACCAGCACGATGGATTCCTGCTCGGGCCGGGCCATCTTCACGCCCAGGCCACCGGCCACTTCGTAGCCCATGCAGGAGTAGCCGTATTCCATGTGGTAGTTGCCCGGCAGGCTGGCGCGCCAGAGTTTGTGCAGCTCGGCCGGCAGCGTGCCGGCGGCGCACAGCGCCACGTCTTGGGTGCCGCTGTCCAGGCCCAGCTCCAGCGCCGAGTCGCGCACCGCACCGATGACCTCGGCGTCGTAGGGCAGCATGTCTTTCGGCACGTTGGTGGTCAGCTCGGTGATGCGGGCGTTGGCGGCCGCGGCTTGCTGTTTCGCACGCGCCGTCCAGTCCACGTCGGCGGCCCAGCCGGCCAGGCCCGTTTCGAGCTGGCCCAGGCCCACGCGGGCGTCGGCCACCAGGGCCGCGCCGCTCCACTTGCCGGCGTCATACGGCTGCACGTTCAGGCTCAGCAGCTTCGCCTGCGGGAACAGGGCGTGCGAGCCGGTGGTGAAGTCCTGCAGCCGGGTGCCGACGGCGAACACCACATCGGCCTCGCGCGCCATGTCGTTGGCCCGGGACACACCGTCGACACCGATGGCGCCGAGGTTGAGCGGGTGGTCCCAGGGCAGGCTGCTCTTGCCGCCGTGCGACTCGACCAGGGGCACGCCGTGCGCGTCAACGAAAGCGCGCAGCGCGGCCCAGGCCTGGCTGTAGAGCACGCCCCCACCGGCCACGATGAGCGGGCGCTTGGCACTGCGCAGCAGCGCGATGGCGTTGGCCAGTTCACGGTCATCGGCCGGCGGGCGGCGGAAGCGCAGCACGCCGGGGTTGAGGAAGTCCTCGGGGCAGTCGAAGGCCATGGCCTGCACGTCCTGCGGCAGCGACAGGCAGGCCGGGCCGCAGTTGGCCGGGTCGGTCATCGTCTGGATCGCGCGGGGCAGCGCGGTCAGGATGTGCTCGGGGCGGGTGAGGCGGTCGAAGTAGCGCGTGACCGGGCGGAAGCAGTCGCTGGCGCTGACGTCGCCCTGGCCGAAGCTCTCAATCTGCTGCAGCACCGGGTCGGGGCGGCGGTTGGCGAACACGTCACCGGGCAGCAGCAGCACCGGCAGGCGGTTGACGTGCGCCACCGCGGCGGCGGTGACCATGTTGGTCGCGCCCGGGCCGATGCTGGTGGACACGGCCATGATGCGCTGGCGGAACTGCGCCTTGCTGTAGGCGATGGCCGCGTGCGCCATGGTCTGCTCGTTGTGGGCGCGCAGCGTGGGCAGGCGGTGGCGCTCGGCCGCCAGGGCCTCGCCCAGACCTGCCACGTTGCCGTGGCCGAAGATGGTGAACACGCCACCGCAGTAGGGTTCGATGGAGGTGCGGCCATCGAGGTGCTCCACCTCCACGCGCAGGGCGGCCAGGTGCTTCACCAGCGCCTGTGCCATCGTGAGTCGTTGGGTTTTCATGTCTTGAGTCAGAGTGTTCAGGCCGCGGCGCGTTGGGCGGAGTGTCGGCTTCTCCACGCATCCACCAGCACCGCGAAATTGCGGGCCACCTCGTCGATCAGGGCCGCGTCGTCGATCTCGCCCTTGAACCATTTCAGGGACGCATCGGCCCAGAGCGTACGCCCGACCATGAAGCCCTTGACGATGGGGTTGGTGGCGTTGGCGAAGCTGGCCGCCAGGAAGTCCAGCGGTTGGTTCAGGCCCAGGATGACCGCGCCGCGGCAGTGGCGGTCGCGCTCGCTGATCAGCGCCTCCAGATCGCGCCAGCCCTGCTCCTGCATGGGCGCCAGCTTCCACCACTCGGGCTTGACGCCCAGGTTGTAGAAGCGCTTGACCGCGCGCAGCACGGCGGCGTCGGCGGTGCCCTCGGGCGTCATGCCCTTGGGCGGAATGATTTCTAGCAGCAGTTCGTTGCCGCTCTCGCGCGTGGCTTCCCGCAGCTCCAGCACGGTCTGTTCCTGTTCCAGGCGCAGCTCGAAATGATCGTCCGGGTGGTAGTGCACAAGGCACTTGACGACCTGCTCGGTCGGCCAGTGGATGAGCGCACTGCCGATGGACCTTGTGCCGTCGAAGCGCAGCGGGCGCGAGCCGGGCAACTCCACCGGGCGGCCCACCCACCAGCCGCGGCCGGTGGCGCTGGCCAGCGCATCGCGGCCGTAGTCGCCGCCGTCGATCAGCACGCCGGTGTGGCCCTGCAGCTGGCGGCTGCGCTCCACCTGCTCGGCGGCCTGCACCAGCAGCTTCTTGAGCGCGGGCACTTTCGCATCGCTGGCCCCCGCGGCGCGGGCGATGTCGTAGAACTGGCTGCGGTGGTCGAAGGCCATCACGCACAGGTCGTCCCAGCTCGGGCGCGCGGCGGTGACGCGGTGCAGGTGGGCCAGTTGTTCGTCGGCGTCCACTTTCGGATTGCGGCTGCCACCGAACCAGTGGGCCAGCTCGGCCGGCGTGGGCATGGCGGCGGAGCAGGCGTGGCGCGAGACCACGATGGCGCCGCAGGCATTGGCCACTTTCGTGGACTCGGCCCAGTCCTTGCCCTGCAGCAGGCTGGCCATCAGGCCCGAGAGGAAGGCGTCGCCCGCGCCCAGCACGTTGAGCACTTCCACGCGCTCGCCGCGGTAGGTCGGCGCAGCGTCGATGTCGTCCGGGATGTCCCCCTCGATAACACAGCAGCCCAGCGCGCCGCGCTTGACCACCAGCGTCGCCGTCGGGCAGAGCGTGCGCACCGCGCGCAGGCTGGCGATGAGGTCGCCCGCCACGCCGCCAGCGATGAAGAACTCCTCTTCGGTACCGACCAGCAGATCGAACAGCGGCAGGCTCTGCTGCAGCTGGCGCGTCACGCCGGCGTCGTCGACGAAACGGTTATCGCCGGCGCCGCGGCCGGTCAGGCCCCACAGCACCGGGCGGTAGTCGATGTCCAGCACGGTCACCGTGCCGTGGCGGCGCGCGGCCTCCAGCGCCTTGTGGGCCGCGGCGCGGGTGCCGTCGGTCGACAGGTGGGTGCCGGTGATGGCCAGCGCGCGGCACTGGGCGATGAAGGTTTCGTCGATAGCGGCAGCATCCAGCGCCATGTCGGCGCAGTTCTCGCGCATGAACAGCAGCGGGAAGGTGTCGCGGTCTTTCAGGCCCAGCAGCACCTGGGCCGTGAGGCGGTCCTTGTCGATCTGCACCTGGCTGGTGTCGCAGCCCTCGGCCTGCAGGCGCTCCAGCAGGAAGCGGCCCATCTGCTCGTCCCCCACGCGGGAGATCATGGCGCTGCGGCAACCCAGTCGGGCCACGCCAAACGCCAGGTTGGCCGAGCTGCCGCCCAGGTACATGGAAAAGCTGCGCGCGTCTTCCAGGCGGCTGCCGAACTGCTGGGCGTACAGGTCGACGGCCAGCCGGCCCAGGCAGGCCAGGTCGTGGCGGCGACCGGAGGGGAACGGGAGCGTGGGCATCAGATGGTCACTCCTTCCAGGTCTTCCATCAGCGTCTTCATCTCGGCCCCGCCGGCCATCATGTCCAGCAGGGCTTCCTTGGAGATCTCGGCCTTGGCGTAGGTGCCCAGCGACTTGCCCCGGTTGAGCAGGGTGAAGCTGTCGCCCACCGGGTACGCGTGGTTGGCGTTGTGGGTGATGAAGATCACCGAGATGCCGCGCTGGCGCGCCTTGAGGATGAGCTTGAGCACGTTGGCGCTCTGCTTGACCCCCAGCGCCGCCGTGGGCTCGTCCAGGATCAGCACCTGCGCGCCGAAGTGGATGGCGCGCGCGATGGCCAGGCACTGCTTCTCGCCGCCGGACATGGTGCCGATCATCTGGCCCGCGTTGCGCACGCGGATGCCCATCTCGCCCAGCTTCTCGGTGGCGATGGCCTCGGCGGACACGTGGTCCATCACCGGCAGCACGCCGAACAGCTTGCGCACCGGCTCGCGGCCCATGAAGAAGTTGCGCGCCACGCTCATCAGCGGCACCAGCGCCAGGTCCTGGTAGACGGTGGCGATGCCGGCGTCCAGCGCGTCGCGCGGGGAGCGGAAGCGCACCGGTGCGCCGTTGACCAGGTACTGGCCCTTGTCGGCCAGGTGCACCCCGGCCAGGGTTTTGATCAGCGTGGACTTGCCCGCGCCGTTATCGCCCAGCAGGCAGTGCACCTCGCCCCGCTTGAGCCGCAGCGTCACGCCGTTGAGTGCGATGACCGGGCCGAAGAACTTGGAGATGTCTTCGAGTTGAAGGATGTAGTCGCTCATGGCCATCTCCCCGTTCACAGCCGGCCCATCGCGAAGCGGCGGCGGATGTAGTTGTTGAACAGCACGGCGGCCAGCAGCATCACGCCCAGGAACACGCGGTACCAGTTGTTGTCGATGCTGGTGTAGCCGATGCCGATCTGCACCATGCCGAAGATCAGCGCCCCGAAGGCCGCGCCGATCACCGAGCCGTAGCCCCCGGTCAGCAGGCAGCCGCCGATGACCGCCGCGATGATGGCTTCGAACTCCTTCTGCAGACCGCGGTCGGCGGCGGCGGAACCGGCGTCGGCCACCTGCAGAACGGCGAACAGCGTCGCGCAGAAGGCGGTGAACATGAACAGGCCGATCTTCACCCGCGCCACCGGAATGCCCACGTTCTTGGCCGCGTTCGCGTCGCCCCCCACCGCGAGGATCCAGTTGCCGGCCCGGGTGCGGGCCAGCACGAAGGCCCCCACGGCGGTGAGCACGAACCACCACACCACCACCTTGGGCACGCCGATGGCCAGGGCCGTGCCGTCGTCGCGCGCCGCCATCCAGCCGGCCGCGGCGAGGCTGTCGAACAGGCCAGTCAGCACATGGCCGTGGAACAGGGCCGACACCACGGGGTCGGCCAGCATGGCCTCCTGCAGCACGATGTCGCCGCTGCTTGACAGGATGGTCTTGCCCGTCAGCAGCACCGCCACCGCCAGCGACAGGCCGCGCAGAATGAAGAAGAAGGCGAGCGTGACGATGAAACTGGGCAGGCCGGTCTTGATCACCAGCCAGCCGTTGAGCCAGCCCAGCGCCAGGGCGCAGGCAAAAGCGAACACCACCGCGGCGCTGGGCGCCCATCCCCATTCCAGAATGGGGATGGCCACCATCATCCCGGCGAAGCCGATCATGGAGCCGACCGAGAGGTCGAACTCGCCGGCGATCATCAGCAGGGCCGCCCCCACGGCGATGATGCCCAGGAAGCCCGCCACGGTGCCCCAGTTGACCGTGCCTTCGGCGCTGAACATGCCGGAATCGCCGGCCGCCAAAACGAAGATCGCCACCACGAGCAAGGTGCCCGCAATGGCACCGAACTCGGGGCGGGCAAGCAGCTTGCGCACCGAGCCCACGTTGCGCACGCGCTCGTCGCCCGGCAGGTTCGCGGGCGCGCCGCTCAGGTTTGCACTGGCCATGTCATGTCCTCAAAAAGATGTCTCTGTCTGCGGGCCGGCACCCCACAGCGGCGCCGGCCCTGCACTCACTCAGCGGTACTGGCCCGCGTACTTTTCCACCTTGGGCAGCGTGTCCTTGGTCACGAAGCCGGGGCCCGAACCGATGTGGCGCGCGCCGAAGGCCGGTGCCAGGCCGTACTCGGCAAAGCGGGCCTTGGTCTTGGCGTTGGCCTGGATGGCCTCGGACACCTTCTTGATATCGCTGGTCTTCTGGGCCTTCATGGTGGCCATCACCGCCACCGGGATGTAGCCCTGCAGGTAGGGCTGCTGGTCGATGCCGAACTGGATGGTGCCGGCCTTGATGCCCTTGCCGATTTCATCGGAGAGGTCGAAGGTGGCGAACCAGAGCTTGCCGGCCTGGCCACCCTTCTCCAGCGCCTTGAGCGTCGGGTGCGCCGAGGTCGGGCCCAGCGTCAGCACGGCGCCGGTGCCGGCGTTCTGGCGCAGGTAGGCGCTGACCTTGGACTCGATGGTGGTGGGGTCGTCCCCGGAGTCGATGGTGCTCTTCTTGAAGTCGGCGCCGATGGCCTCGGCAAAGCCGCGGCAGCGGTCGAACGAGGCCGGGTTGGTCGCGTAGTGGTTCACGCACAGGAAGCTCTTGACACCCGCGGCCTTGGCGCGCTCGCCAGCGCCCTTGCCGGCTTCGTACTCGGGCTGGCCCACGTGCATGATCGCGCCCAGTTTTTCGCTCTGTGCCGTGGTGCCGGAGTTGATGGTGATCAGCGGGATCTTCTTGTCGGTGACCTTCTTGAGCGCGCCCTGCAGCACGTTGAAGTCGGCGATGGTGGTGATCACGCCGTCCACGTTCTGCGCCGCGGCCTGCTCGATCAGGCGGGCCATGTCGGCCAGGTCGCCGTTGGCCGGGTTGCGGTATTCGACCGTCACGCCGTAGTCCTCACCCGCCTGCTTGACCGAGTTCTTGATGGTGTTCCACCACGAGTCCGAATCGGGCGCGTGGCTGATGAGCACGTAGCGGCCCTCGGCGTGGGCGGCACCGGCGGCCAGCAGGGCGGCCAGGGCCAGTGTCTTGAGCACGGGGCGCACGGAAGAAGCGTTCATGAATGTCTCCAGTCGTTGGTTGAAGCGAATGCCTGCGTGCCGTCAGGAGCGGACAGACCGGCCCAGCGGTGGCACGGGACGGATGGTAGAACGCGAAGAGAATTTTTCTTCTAGATATTTTCCCTAATGAATGATTTTTTTTTCTATTTTTCCATTTCTCAGCTACAGTGCGACCCATGACTTCTCCCAAGCCCGCCACCCCTGTGGACGAGTTCCTGCAGCGCCTGGTGCAGGAGCACGGACAGCTCAGCCGGCAGCTCAAGCTGATCGGCACCTACATCGAACAGCACCGCGACCACGTGGGGCTGGAGCGCATCCAGGACATCGCCGACCACTGCGGCGTGCAGCCCTCGGCCGTGGTGCGGTTTGCCAAACACTTCGGCTTCTCCGGCTTCTCGGAAATGCAGGCCCTGTTCCGCGCCGGCATCGCCACCCAGATTGCCCCCAGCCGCAGCTACCAGAACCGCATCCGCGAAGCCGTGGCACGCAGCGACCACCCGCTCGACAGCACCAGCATCGCGCAGGAGTTCGTGGGCGGCGCCGTGGCCGGGCTCGAAGAGCTGGGCCGCCATCTGCACGAGCTGCCCATCGACCGCGCGGTGGACCTGCTGGCCCACGCCCCGTCGCTGTGGGTGGCCGGCGCGCGCCGGGCCTTCCCGGTGGCGACCTACCTGGCCTACGCGCTGCAGCACACCGACAAGCCGGTGCAGCTGGTGGACTTTGCCGGCGCCATGCACGTCGGCCAGGTGCGCGGGCTGCGGCGCGGCGACGTGATGGTCGCCATCAGCTTTGCGCCCTACGCCGAAGAGACCATGGACGTGGTGCGGCAGGCGACCCAGGCGGGCGCGACCGTGATCGCCATCACCGACAGCCGCGTCGGCGCCCTGGCCCAGCTGGCCGACGTGGCGCTGGTGGTGCAAGAGAGCGCCGTGTTCGGCTTCCGCGCGCTCTCCAGCACCATGGCCCTGGCGCAGTGCCTGTTCATCGCCCTCGCCTATCGGCTCGAACTCGAATACAAGCCCAGCGGCGCCGCGGCGCGCTGACCCGTTTCCCCTCCCAACCCCACCCTTCGAACCCATGAAACACGTTGCCGTTCTGGGCGCAGGCCGCATTGGCCGCATCCACGCCACCAACCTCGCCGCCCAGCCGGGCGTGAAGCTCAAATATGTCTGCGACGCCGTGCCGGCCGCCGCGGCCGATCTGGCCCATACCCTGGGTGCCCAGGCCACCGATGTCGACACCGTGTTCGCCGACCCGGGCATCGACGCCGTCGCCATCTGCTCGCCCACCACCACCCACAGCGACCTGATCGCGCGCGCCGCCGCCGCGGGCAAACACATCTTCTGCGAGAAGCCGGTCGACCTGTCGGTGCCGCGCGCCGAGGCCGTGGCCCAGGCCGTGGCCGCCGCCGGCGTGGGCTGCATGATCGGTTTCCAGCGCCGCTTTGACCCGACCTTCAACGAGGCCCGCCGCCGCATGGACGCCGGCGAGATCGGCACGCCCGAGATGATGGTGATCACCAGCCGCGACCCCGGCGCCCCGCCGGTCGAGTACATCAAACAATCCGGCGGCATCTTCCGCGACATGCTGATTCACGACTTCGACGTGTTCCGGTGGATCCTCTGCGCCGACGGCGACGAGGCCGCCTGGCTGAGCGCCACCGGCTCGGTGCTGACCGACCCGGCCGTGGGCGCCGCGGGCGACTTCGACTGCACCGCCGTCACCATCCGCACGCACAAGGGTCGCCTGTGCCAGATCAACACCACGCGCCGCGCCGCCTACGGCTACGACCAGCGCTTCGAGATGCTGGGCTCGGCCGGTCTGCTGCAATGCGGCAACCACACGCCCACCGAGGTGCAGCACTGGGGCGCCAACGGCATCCAGGCCGACAAGCCCGAGGCCTTCTTCCTGCAGCGCTACGCCGCCGCCTACCGGCTGGAGATCGAGCACTTCTTCAGCTGCCTGCAGTCGGGCCAGCCCTTCAAGACCACGGTGCAGGACGGCGTGATGGCGCAGAAGCTGGCAGACGCCGCCACGCAGAGCGCGACCACGGGCCAGCCCGTCACGTTCTGAAGGCCGCACGCATGAGCACCAAGATCCTCAACGTCGGCATCGCCGGCCTGGGCCGGCTGGGCAAGCGCCATGCGCAGCAGCTGGCCCGCAACACGCCGGGCGCGCGCCTGGTTACGGCCTGCAGCCCCGTCGCTTCCGAACTCGACTGGGCGCGGCAGGAGCTGGGCATCACCCGCTGCCACGAGACGCTGGAAACCATGCTGGCGGATGCCGACATCGACGCCATCGTGCTGGTCACGCCGACCACGCTGCACGCCGACCAGACCAGCGCCTGCCTGCGCGCGGGCAAACACGTCTTTGTGGAAAAGCCGCTGTCGCTCGACGTGGCCACCTGCGAAGCGGTCGAGGCCGTGGCCAAGGACCATCCGGACCTGGTCGCCATGGTCGGCTTCGTGCGCCGCTTCGACCCCAGCTACGCCGAGGCCAAGGCCGCCATCGACAAGGGCGATCTGGGCAGGCCGTTCCTCGTGCGCTCGCAGACCTGCGACCAGAACGACGAGACGGGCTTCTTCGTGCGCTTTGCCGAGTCGTCGGGCGGCATCTTCATGGACTGCAGCGTGCACGACATCGACCTCGCACGCTGGATGCTGGGCAACCCCAAGGCCACGCGCGTGTTCGCCAGCGGCACCATCGCCATCCACGAAGGCCTCAAGCCCTTCGGCGACGTGGACAACGGCCTGGCGATTGTCGAGTTCGAGGGCGGCCAGCGTGCGGTGTTCTACGCCAGCCGCACCATGCCGCACGGCCACGAGACCACCACCGAGGTGATCGGCACCGCCGGCACGCTGCAGGTGGGCATGGGCGCGCACCTGAGCCGCGTGCAGTACCGCGACGCGGACGGCGTGGGCCACCGCGCCCTGCCGGATTTCTTCGCGCGCTTCGGCGACGCCTTCCGGCTGGAGATGGAGGCCTTCGTGGCGGCCTGCCGCGGCGAGCGCCCGGCGCCGCTGACGCTGAATGACGCGACCGAGGCCACGCGCATCGGTCAGGCGATCACGCAGTCGCTGCGGACCGGTCTGCCGGTGAGCTGCTGAAGCGCCACTCCACCACCAGCGCCATGGACTGGCCTGGCGCCACCTCGGTCCAGCCGGGCTGGCCGGGCAGGTGCGCGGCGTCGATGGGGTGGCTGATCGGCTCGAAGCAGAACACCGGCGGTTCAGCCGGCGCGTAGAGCAGGCAGTCCGGGCGCGCCTGCGATCCGTCGGGCAGTGTCAGCGTGCTGTGCATGCGCAGCGCCAGGTCGCGCTCGGGCCATTCGATCAGCGCCTCACCGTCCCAGCCACCGAACCCGTTGTCGATCACGAGGCGGTCCACCAGCGCGCCCTGGCCGAGGTTCCAGCCCTCGGGAAAGTCGGTGGTGTAACCGGTCGGGATCTTGTCGGGCCGGGCCAGCCACACGCCATCGACGCGGGCGCTCAGGCGGCACGCGGGCGTGCGCGTGAACCAGGGGTGCTGGGCCAGGCCGAAGGGCAGCGGATGTTCGCCCCGGTTGGTCACGCTCAGCGACTGGTCCATGCCTCCGTCGACCAGGGTGAAGGACTGGCTGGCCTCGTAGTGGTAGGGGCTGCCGCCAAAGCCCGCGCTGCGCAGCTGCATATGCACGCCGTCCTCGCTGGAACGGGTCAGCTGCCAGGGCTGCAGCCAGCCGTCGCCGTGGATCGGGTACGGGTCGTCGGGCGTGTTGGGCGCCAGCGCATGGAAGCGCCCGGCGTGCTCGAAGCCACCGCCGCTGATGCGGTTGGACCAGGGCAGCAACGGGTAGCTGGCCAGCGCCTGCATGCGCGGGGTGCGGCCGTCCCACGCCCGCCAGAGGTCGACCGGCTCACCATCGCGCACCCACTGCCAGGCCACGACACCGCCGCCGGCACCGGGCATCACCGCCAGCCGCTGCGCGTGCTGCTCAATCCAGTGCACACCGCCAAAACTCTGTTCGCCCATGGTCTGCTCCTGTGGTGGGTGCGTTGAAGATCAGCCGGCGAAGGGCGACGCGGGAAGGCCCGCCACACCCGGCCGCACGGCGAACAGGCCGCCGGCCAGCGGCTCGCGACCCAGCGCCGCCTCGTCCAGGCTGAAGCGCGCGGAGGTGATGAACAGGGTCGAGAGGTCCGGCCCGCCGAAGGTGCACGAGGTCACCCGGCTCACGGGCAGGCGCACCCGGGCCAGCTCCTGCGCGGTGTCGGGGTCGTGGCAGGTGACGCAGCCGCCGCCCCAGTGGCAGATCCACACCCGGCCGAGCGCATCGGTGGTCATGCCATCGGGCACACCGTCCTCCGGCGCGAACTGCAGCCAGAGACGGCGCCCGCTGATCTCGCCGGTGTCGGGATCGCTGTCGTAGGCCAGCACCTGGCCGTTGACGGTGTCGTTGAACAGCATGGTCCGGCCCTGGGCGATCCAGGTCGGGCCGTTGGTGACGGCAAAGCCTTCGTCCATGCGCACCCAGGCGCCGTCGGCCGCGACGCGGTAGAGCGAGCCGGTGGGCAGCGCGCAGCCGAAGTCCATGCTGCCCATCCACCAGCGTCCCGCGGCGTCGCAGCGGGCGTCGTTGAAGCGGTTGCCGCTGCGTTCGGGTTCGGGCTGGCCCAGGTAGCGCGGGGGCACGCCCGGCTGGTCGGGGTTCCAGAACGCCGGCCCCCGGCGCAGCGCGATCGCCAGGCCCTCGCCGGTGCGGCGCTCGGCCAGTGCGGACACCTCCTCGTCAAAGGTCCAGCTCTGCTGCGCGCCGGTGGCGGGGTCGAGCCGGTGGATGTGGCGCGAGAGGATGTCGACCCAGAACAGGCACCGCCGGGTCACCGACCAGAGCCCGCCCTCGCCCAGCACCGCCGATGCCGGCCAGAGGCAGCGCACCTCGTCGGTCACCTGAAAGGGCTCGCGGTGGGCGGGTACGGAAGGCAGGCGCGGCATGGTGTCTCCAGGGGGCGGGGCTTGACGTTCGGCGCATTATGCGTTCAGATTGATATCTGTTTGATTGCAATTTTGATTTTTTAGATACCTATTTATATATGTCATCCACCAGCAACCCCGACGTCCCCGCTGCCAACCCGCAGGCCGCCCGCTACCCCAGCCTGCAGGGCCGCCGGGTGTTCGTCACCGGTGGCGCCACCGGCATCGGTGCGGCGGTCGTGGCGGCCCTGGCCCGCCAGGGCGCCCAGGTCGCCTTTGTCGATGTGGCGGCGTCCGCCGCCGAAGCACTCTCGCAGCAACTGGCCGACGAGGGGCATGCCCGCCCCTGGTGGCGCGCGGTCGACGTCAAGGACATCGCCGCGCTGCAGGCCGCCATCGCGGACGCGGCGACCGCCCTGGGCGACTTCGGCGTTCTGGTCAACAACGTGGCCAGCGACGACCGCCACCGCCTGGAAGACCTCACGCCTGCCTACTTCGACGAGCGCATGGCCGTGAACCAGCGCCCCGCCCTGTTCGCGGTGCAGTCGGTGGTGCCCGGCATGCGCCGCCTGGGCGGCGGCTCGGTGATCAACTTCGGCTCCATCGGCTGGCAGACCAAGAACCCGGACTACCCCTGCTACGCCATCGCCAAGTCGTCGGTCAACGGGCTCACCCGCGGGCTGGCCGCCTCGCTGGGCAAGGACCACATCCGCGTCAACACCATCACGCCGGGCTGGGTGATGACCGAGCGGCAGGTGCGGCTGTGGCTGGACGCCGCGGGCGAACAGGAGATCGCGCGCAACCAGTGCCTGCCCGACCAGCTGCGGCCGGACCACGTGGCCAGCATGGTGCTGTTCCTGGCGGCCGACGATTCGGCCATGTGCACCGCACAGGAGTTCGTCGTCGACGGCGGCTGGACCTGAAATCAAATCAGGCTGACAGCCTGATGCCGTACTGCGTGAGACAGGTTTGTTTCAGCACCTTCATCATCACCTTGGCCCCCGGCGAGAGCAGGCGGTCGGTGCGGGTGATGAGGCCGAAGGCGTCCATGTGGCAGGGCATGTCCATCGGCAGCACGCTCAGCAGCCCGTGCGAGGCGTAGTAGTTCGCCACCTCGCTCGCTACCACACCCACCATGTCGCTCTGCTGCAGCATGCGCGTCATGAACAGCAGGGCCGAGGTCTCGATGGTGTTGATCGGCGGGCTCAGGCCCTCCTGCTGGAACATCAGGTCGAAGCGGTGGCGCAGCACGCTGCCGGCCGGCGGCACGATCCAGCCCGCGCCGTGCACGTCGCGCAGGCTCAGGTTGCTCACCCCCATCAGCGGATGCCCTGGGCGCGTCACCGCGGACACCAGTTCCCCGGTCAGCGGCTCGTAGGCCAGGTTGCCCTTGTCGTGTTCGGCGAACAACCGCCCCACCACGATGTCCAGCTTGCCCTGCTCCAGCCGGTCCAGCAGCACCGGGCTGGTCTCGATGTCCAGCGAGATGCGCAGGTTGGGGTGCTCCTGCTTCACCAGCGCCACCGCCGGCGGCAGCAGACTCAGGCCGGGCGAGGTGACGGCGCCGATGCCCACCTGGCCGAAGTGGCCGGTCTTGAGGGCCACCAGCTCGTCGTGCGCCTGGTTCAGGCTGGCCAGCGCCATGCGCGCGTGGCGGATCATGGTCTCGCCGTACCAGGTCGGACTCATGCCCCGGGGCAGGCGCTCGAACAACGGCACGCCCAGCACATCCTCCAGATCCTTGAGCAGCTTGGACGCGGCCGGCTGGGTCATGCTCAGCACCTGGGCCGCGCGGTGGATGTTGCCCTCCTCGGCCAGGGCCACCAGCAACAGCAGCTGGCGGGTCTTGAGCCGGGCGCGGATGAACCAGTGGTTGTAGTTGCTCATCAGGGGTTTTCGAGAATGCCAAGAAAGATATCAATTTTGTCTGAAAAACGATTGGATTGATATTAAAAACGCTCCTAGACTGCCGCCCAACGTCACACAAGGCAGCAGCAATCCCATGAAACTCGGCGAGATCCGGCAACAGCCTCGGCACCTGATCAATGGCCGCTGGGTCAGTGGTGCCACCACCGGCATCAGCATCAACCCATCGGACACGCGGGAGGTGGTGGCCGAGTTCGCCCGCGCCGACCGCAACCAGACCGAACTGGCGATTGCCGCCGCCGTCGACGCCCTGCCGCAGTGGAGCCTGAGCACCCCGCAGCGCCGCGCCGACGCGCTGGACATGGCCGGCAGCGAGCTGCTGGCGCGCAAGGAAGAGCTGGGCCAGCTGCTGGCGCGCGAGGAAGGCAAGACCCTGCCCGAAGCCATCGCCGAGGTCGCCCGCGCTGGCAACATCTTCAAGTTCTTCGCCGGTGAGGCGCTGCGCATCGGCGGCGAGACCCTGGCCTCGGTGCGCCCCGGGGTGCAGGTGGACATCACCCGCGAGCCGGTCGGCGTGGTCGCGGTGATTGCGCCCTGGAACTTCCCCTTCGCCATTCCCGCCTGGAAGATCGCGCCCGCCCTGGCCTATGGCAACACCGTGGTGTTCAAGCCGGCCGAGCTGGTGCCCACCTGCGGCTGGGCGCTGGCCGAGATCCTCAACCGCTGCGGCCTGCCCGCCGGCACCTTCAACCTCATCATGGGCAGCGGCCGCGAGGTCGGCCAGACTTTGGTGGAGCACCCGCGGGTGAACGCGGTGAGCTTCACCGGCTCGGTGTCCACCGGGCGCCGCATCCTCGCCACCACCGCCGCGCGCCAGGCCAAGGTGCAGCTGGAGATGGGCGGCAAGAACCCGCTGATCGTGCTGGCCGACGCCGACCTGGACCTGGCGGTGGACTGCGCGCTGCAGGGCTCGTACTTCTCCACCGGCCAGCGCTGCACCGCGTCCAGCCGCCTGATCGTCGAGGCACCGGTGCACGACGCCTTCGTCGCCCGGCTGACCCAGCGCCTGGCCGCGCTGAAGGTGGGCCACGCCCTCACCCGCGGCACCGAGATGGGCCCGGTGGTCGACGGCGCCCAGCTGGAGCAGAACCTGTCCTACATGGCCATCGGCGCGGACGAAGGCGCCGAGCACGTTTTCGGCGGCGAGCGCCTGGAGCGCGAGACCCCCGGCCACTACATGAGCCCCGCGCTGTGGCTGGCCGAACCCGGGCACCGCATCGCCCGCGAAGAAATCTTCGGTCCCATCGCCTGCGTGCTGCGGGCCGACGACTACGGGCACGCGCTCGAACTGGCGAACGACACGCCGTTCGGTCTGTGTGCCGGCCTCTGTACCACCTCGCTCAAACACGCGACACACTTCCGTCGCCACGCGCAGGTGGGCATGACCATGGTGAACCTGCCGACCGCCGGCGTGGATTTCCATGTTCCGTTCGGCGGACGCAAGGACTCCAGCCACGGATCCCGGGAACAAGGCCGCTACGCGGCGGAGTTCTATACCACCGTCAAGACCAGTTACATGCTGGCCTGACCTCTCGTTTCAACCACCCTCAGACAGGAGACAGACAACATGAAACAAATGCAACGCCGCACCCTGGTGACCGCCATGGCGGCCGCACCCTTGGCCCTGATGCTGCCCGGAGGCGCCTTCGCCCAGAAGCCCATCGTGCTGGGCTTCAGCCAGATCGGGGCCGAGTCGGAGTGGCGCACCGCCAACTCCGAGTCCATCAAGTCCTCGGCCAAGGAAGCCGGCATCGACCTGAAGTTCGCCGATGCCCAGCAGAAGCAGGAGAACCAGATCAAGGCCATCCGCTCGTTCATCGCCCAGAAGGTCGACGTGATCGCCTTCTCGCCGGTGGTGGAAAGCGGCTGGGGCGCCGTGCTGCGCGAAGCCAAGGCCGCCAAGATCCCGGTGATCCTGACCGACCGCGCCGTCAACGAGAAGGACGAGTCGCTGTGGGTCACCTTCATGGGCTCGGACTTCGTGGAAGAAGGCCGCAAGGCTGGCCGCTGGCTGGTCGAGAAGATGAAGGACCAGAAGGGCGAGGTCAACATCGTCGAGCTGCAGGGCACCGTGGGCTCGGCACCGGCCATCGACCGCAAGAAGGGCTTCGAGGAAATCATCAAGGCCGATCCGAAGTTCAAGATCATCCGCAGCCAGACCGGCGACTTCACCCGCGCCAAGGGCAAGGAAGTGATGGAAGCCTTCCTGAAAGCCGAGGGCAAGAAGATCAACGTGCTCTACGCGCACAACGACGACATGGCCATCGGCGCGATCCAGGCCATCGAGGAAGCCGGCATGAAGCCCGCCAAGGACATCACCATCATCTCGATCGATGCCGTGAAGGGTGCCTTCGAAGCCATGATCGCCGGCAAGCTGAACGTCAGCGTCGAGTGCAGCCCGCTGCTGGGCCCCCAGCTGATGGCCGCCGTCAAGGACCTGAAGGCTGGCAAGACGCTGCCGCGCCGCATCGTGACCGAAGAAGGCATCTTCCCCATGGAGACCGCCGCCGCCGAGTTCCCCAAGCGCAAGTACTGACCTGATTCCCGCCGCACCCGCGGCACCCACAACAACCAACCCGCCGCGCGGACGACCGCGCGGCACCACCACACCGAGGAGACCCACTTGAACACCCCGAACCGCCGCCACGTCCTCTGCGCCGTCGCACTGGCCGCCGCCGCCTTCACCACCGGCGCCTTCGCGCAGGACAAAGGCACCATCGGCATCTCCATGCCCACCAAGTCGTCCGCGCGCTGGATTGCCGACGGTGACAACATGGTCAAGGTCCTCAAGGACCGCGGCTACAAGACCGACCTGCAGTACGCCGAAGACGACATCCCGAACCAGCTGGCGCAGATCGAGAACATGATCACCAAGGGCGTGAAGGTGCTGGTGATCGCCTCCATCGACGGCACCACGCTGTCCAAGGCGCTGCAGAACGCGGCCGACAAGGGCGTCAAGGTCATCGCCTACGACCGACTGATCAAGGGCAGCAAGAACGTCGACTACTACGCCACCTTCGACAACTTCCAGGTCGGCGTGCAGCAGGCCACGTCCATCGTCGACAAGCTCGGCCTCAAGCAGGGCAAGGGCCCGTTCAACATCGAGCTGTTCGGCGGCTCGCCCGACGACAACAACGCCTTCTTCTTCTACGACGGCGCGATGAGCGTGCTCAAGCCCTACATCGACAGCGGCAAGCTGGTGGTGCGCAGCAAGCAGATGGGCATGGACAAGGTCGGCACGCTGCGCTGGGACGGCGCCGTGGCCCAGGCCCGCATGGACAACCTGCTGTCGGCCTTCTACGGCAAGGACAAGGTGCATGCCGTTCTGTCTCCCTACGACGGCCTGTCCATCGGCATCCTGTCCTCGCTCAAGGGCGTGGGCTACTGCACGGCGCAACAGCCCTGTCCCATCGTCAGCGGCCAGGACGCCGAAGTGCCCTCGGTCAAATCCATCCTCAAGGGTGAGCAGTACTCCACCATCTTCAAGGACACACGCGAGCTGGCCAAGGTCACGGCCAACATGGTGGACGCCACGCTCTCGGGCAAGCAGCCCGAGATCAACGACACCAAGACCTACAACAACGGCGTGAAGGTGGTGCCCAGCTACCTGCTCAAGCCGGTGCCGGTCGACGCAAGCAACTGGAAGAAGGTGCTGGTGGACAGCGGCTACTACAAGGAATCGCAGCTCAAGTAAGTGGTCTGCCGCCGGGAGCCTGACCGACAGGGCTCCCGGCCCCCTGTGTACCGAGGAATCCGCCTTGCAAACCCTTCTGGAAATGCGGTCCATCCGCAAGACCTTCCCCGGCGTGGTCGCGCTCAACCAGGTCAACCTGCGCGTGCGCGCCGGCGAGATCCATGCCCTGGTGGGTGAAAACGGCGCCGGCAAGTCCACGCTCATGAAAGTGCTCTCGGGGGTCTACCCCTCGGGCAGCTACACCGGCCAGATCCTGTTCGACGGCCAGGAGCGCCACTTCGGCGGCATCCACGACAGCGAGCAACTGGGCATCATCATCATTCACCAGGAGCTGGCCCTGGTGCCGCTGCTGTCGATCACCGAGAGCGTGTTCCTGGGCAACGAGATCGCACACCGTGGCGTGATCGACTGGATGGCCGCGCACCGCCAGACGCAGGAGCTGCTGCGCAAGGTGGGCCTGCGCGAGTCGCCCTCGACCCGCATCACCGACCTGGGCGTGGGCAAGCAGCAGCTGGTGGAGATCGCCAAGGCGCTGTCCAAGCAGGTCAAGCTGCTGATCCTGGACGAGCCCACGGCCAGCCTGAACGAAAACGACAGCCAGGCCCTGCTGGACCTGCTGCTCGAACTCAAGGCGCAGGGCATCACCTGCATCCTGATTTCCCACAAACTCAACGAGATCGCCCGCGTGGCCGACTCGGTGACCATCCTGCGCGACGGCAGCACGGTCGAGACCATCGACTGCCAGGGCGCACCCGTCAGCGAAGACCGCGTGATCCGCGGCATGGTCGGCCGCGAAATGGCCGACCGCTACCCGCGCCGCACGCCCGACATCGGCGAGACCGTGTTCGAGGTGCGCGACTGGCGCGTGCACCACCCGCAGCACGTCGACCGCGAGTTCATCAAGGGTGTGAACCTGCAGGTGCGGCGCGGCGAGATCGTCGGCATCGCCGGCCTCATGGGTGCCGGCCGCACCGAGTTCGCCATGAGCGTGTTCGGCCGCGCCTGGGGCCAGCGCATCAGCGGCGAGGTGCGGCTGCACGGCAAGCCCATCGACGTGAGCACCGTCGGCAAGGCGGTCGCGCACGGCCTGGCCTACGTGACCGAAGACCGCAAGGGCAACGGCCTGGTGCTGGCCGAAGACATCCAGTTCAACACCTCGCTCGCCCGCCTGGAGGCCGTCTCGCGCGCCGGCGTCATCGACGACGGCCGCGAGTACAGCGTGGCCCAGGGCTACCGCGAGAAGCTGCGCATCCGCTGCTCGGGCGTGGGCCAGAAGACGGTCAACCTCTCCGGCGGCAACCAGCAGAAGGTGGTGCTGAGCAAATGGCTCTTCACCGAACCCGAGGTGCTCATCCTCGATGAGCCCACGCGCGGCATCGACGTGGGCGCCAAGTACGAGATCTACACCCTCATCGCCCAGCTGGCGGCCGAGGGCAAGTGCGTGATCGTGATCTCTTCCGAAATGCCCGAACTGCTGGGCCTGTCCGACCGCATCTACGTGATGAACGAAGGCCGCTTCGTCGCCGAGATGCCGGTCGCCGAGGCCTCCCAGGAAAAGATCATGCGCGCCATCGTGACCAGCCACTGAACCCCATGGAACAACAACAAACCTCCCTTGCGACCCGTGCGGCGCCGTCCGACAGCCGATCCGTGCTGGACTTCCTAAAGCACAACTTCCGCGAGTACGGCATGCTGATCTCGCTGGTCGCGATCATGGCCTTCTTCCAGGTCATGACCGACGGCACGCTGATGCAGCCGCTGAACCTGACCAACCTGGTGCTGCAGAACAGCTACATCGTCATCATGGCGCTGGGCATGCTGCTGGTCATCGTGGCCGGCCACATCGACCTCTCGGTGGGCTCGGTCTGCGGCTTCATCGGCGCGCTGGCCGCCGTGCTGATGGTCACCTACGAGTGGCACTTTGTGCCCGCCTCGCTGGTGTGCCTGCTGGTCGGTGGCGTGATCGGCGGTGCGCAGGGCTGGTTCGTGGCCTTCTTCCGCATCCCTTCCTTCATCGTCACCCTGGCCGGCATGCTGGTGTTCAAGGGCCTGGCACTGGCGCTGCTGCAGGGCCAGTCCATCGGACCCTTCCCCGAGTCGTTCCAGATGCTCAGCTCCGGTTTCATCCCGGACCTGTTCAGCGGCGAAAGCCTGCGCCTGACCTCGCTGCTGATCGGCGTCGCGGCCGCCGCGCTGCTGGCCCTGTCCAGCCTGCGCGCACGCAACAACCAGCTCAGGCACGGCATCGAGACCGAACCCTTCGGCCTGTTCGCGCTCAAGCTGGCCGTGTTTGCCGGCCTGCTGGTGTTCTTCAGCTACATGCTGGCCTCTTACAAGGGCCTGCCCAACGTGCTGGTGGTGATGGCGCTGCTGATCGTGGCCTTCGACTTCCTCACCTCGCGCACCATCGTCGGCCGCCGCATCTACGCGCTGGGCGGCAACGAGAAGGCCGCCCGCCTCTCGGGCATCAAGACCGAGCGCCTGACCTTCTACACCTTCGTCACCATGGGCGTGCTGGCCGCGCTGGCCGGCCTGGTCTTCGCAGCGCGCCTGAACACGGCCACCCCCAAGGCCGGCCTGGGCTTCGAGCTGGACGTGATCGCGGCCTGCTTCATCGGCGGTGCCTCGGCCTCGGGCGGCGTGGGCAAGGTGATGGGCGCGGTCATCGGCGCCTTCATCATGGGCGTGATGAACAACGGCATGTCCATCATGGGCATCGGCATCGACTACCAGCAGGTCATCAAGGGCCTGGTGCTGCTGGCCGCCGTGTTCGTGGACGTCTACAACAAGAACAAGGCATGAGCACCCCGGCAAGCTCTCCGGTGCTGCAACTCTCGGGCGTGGGCATGCGCTTCGGGCGCACCACCGTGCTGCAGGACGCGCAGCTGCGCCTGTTCCCCGGCGAGGTCCATGCGCTGATGGGCCAGAACGGCGCCGGCAAGTCGACCCTGATCAAGGTGCTGACCGGTGTGGTCACGCCCGTGGCCGGGCAGATGCGCCTGGGCGACGACACGGGCTGGCCGGCCTCGCCGCTGCACGCGCAGCAGCAGGGCATCAGCACGGTCTACCAGGAGGTCAACCTCTGCCCCAACCTCACGGTGGCCGAGAACATCTTCGCCGGCCGCTACCCGCGCCACCCGGCGTGGCAGGGCCGCCGCATCGACTGGGCGGCCACGCGCGAAGGCGCCCGCCGCCTGCTGGCGCGTGTGGGCCTGGACATCGACGTCACCCGGCGCCTCTCGGACTACCCGGTGGCGATCCAGCAGCTGGTGGCGATTGCGCGCGCCCTGGGCATCGACGCCCGCGTGCTGATCCTCGACGAACCCACCTCCAGCCTGGACGACGACGAGGTCAAGGGCCTGTTCCAGGTGCTGCGGCGCCTGCGCGAGGAAGGCCTGGCCATCCTGTTCGTCACCCACTTCCTGGACCAGGTCTACGCCATTTCCGACCGCATCACGGTGCTGCGCAACGGCCGCTGGATCGGCGAGTGGCTCACGCGCGACCTGCACGCGCAGGGCCTGATCGAGGCCATGGTGGGCCGCGAGATGGGTCCGGCCACGGCGCCCGCTGCGGCCAGTGAGGCATCGGCCAGCGACACCCCGGCCCTGCTGCAGACCGAGGGTCTGGCGCGCGCCGGCAGCATCCAGCCGACCGACCTGGCCATCCGCCCCGGCGAGGTGCTGGGCATCGCCGGTCTGCTGGGCGCGGGCCGCACCGAGCTGGCGCGCCTGCTGTTCGGCCTGGACAGCCCCGACGCCGGGGTGCTGCGCATCGACGGTGAGGTCACCCGTTTTGACAACCCGGTCGACGCCATCGCGCGCGGCCTGGCCATGTGCCCCGAAGAGCGCAAGACCGAGGGCATCTTTGCCGACCTCTCGGTGCGCGAGAACATCGCCATCGCGCTGCAGGCCATGCGCGGCCTGCGCCACCCGCTGCCGCTGGCCGAGCAGCGCGAGATGGCCGAGCGCTACATCGCGCTGCTGGGCATCCGCACACCGGGCGCCGAGACGCCGGTGGGCCAGCTCTCGGGCGGCAACCAGCAGAAGGTGGTGATCGCGCGCTGGCTGGCCACCGCGCCGCGCCTGCTGATCCTGGACGAGCCCACGCGCGGCATCGACGTGGCGGCCAAACAGGAAATCATGGACCAGATCCTGCGCCTGGCCGCGCAGGGCATGGCGGTGGTCTTCATCTCGTCCGAGATGAGCGAGGTGGTCCGGGTGTCGCAGCGCATCCTGGTCCTGCGCGACCGCCGCCCCATCGGCGAGCTGCCAGCGGGCAGCAGCGAAGACGCCGTGTACGAACTGATTGCCGACGAACATGCCTGAAACCCCTTCTCGGATGAGCGCCCTGCTGGGCCACCGCCTCACCTGGCCGCTGGTCACGCTGGCCCTGCTGCTGCTGGTCAACGTGGTGGCCAACGAGCGCTTCCTGCACATCGAGTGGCGCGACGGCCACCTCTACGGCAGCCTGATCGACATCCTCAACCGCGCGGCGCCGCTGATCCTGGTCTCGCTGGGCATGACCCTGGTGATCGCCATGCGCGGCATCGACATCTCTGTCGGCGCCGTGGTCGCGATCTCGGCCGCCGTGGCCGCCTGGATGATCGGCGGCTCGGTCGACGGCGCCACCACGCGCCTGCCGCTGGGCGTGGCCATCACCGGCGCGCTGGCGGTGGCCATGCTGTGCGGATTGTGGAACGGCACCCTGGTGGCCGGCATCGGCATGCAGCCCATCATCGCCACGCTGATCCTGATGGTGGCGGGCCGCGGCATCGCCCAGCTCATCACCGACGGCCAGATCATCACCATCTACTACCAGCCCTACTTCTTCATCGGGGGTGGCTACCTGCTGGGCCTGCCGTTCTCGCTGTTCGTCTGGCTCGGGGTGCTGGCCTTGCTGGCCGGGCTGCTCTACAAGACGCCGCTGGGCGTGTTCGTGCAGGCGGTCGGTGTCAACCCCGCGGCGGCGCGCGTGGCCGGCATCCGCGCGCGGCAGCTGACCACGGCGGCCTATGTGTTCTGCGGCTTCTGCGCCGGTGTGGCGGGCCTGCTGATCAGCTCCAACGTCAAGAGCGCCGACGGCAACAACGCCGGCCAGCTGATGGAGCTGGACGCCATCCTGGCCGTCACGCTGGGTGGCACCTCGCTGGCCGGTGGCCGCTTCAGCCTGCTGGGCACGCTGATCGGCGCGCTCATCATCCAGACCCTGACCTACGCCATCTATTCGCTGGGCGTGCCGCCCGAGATCAACCTGGTGGTCAAGGCAGCGGTGGTGTTCGTGGTGATGCTGCTGCAGTCGCCCGAGTTCCGCGCCCAGGTGTGGGCGCTGGCCCGCCGCCCGTCGGTGTCCGGAGGTGCCGCATGAGCGCCACACCGAATGCCCTGCGCCGCCTGGACCTGCGCTTCCTGCCGCTGGCCGCGACGGTGGGCCTGTTCCTGCTGATGGGGCTGGCCGGTTCGCTGAGCTACACCGGCTTCTTCTCGGCGCAGGTGTTCCTGAACCTGCTGATCGACAACGCCTTCCTGCTCATCGTGGCGGTGGGCATGACCTTCGTCATCCTCAGCGGCGGCATCGACCTCTCGGTGGGTTCGGTGGTGGCGCTCTCGACCATGGTGCTGGCCACCCTGATCGAGCACCACGGCTGGTCGCCGCTGCCCGCCATCGGCGTGGTGCTGGTGATGGGCGTGTCCTTCGGCGCCTTCATGGGCTTCCTGATCGAGCGCTTCCGGCTGCAGCCCTTCATCGTCACGCTGGCGGGCATGTTCCTGGCGCGCGGCCTGTGCTACCTGATCAGCATCGACTCGATCAGCATCGGCAACGAGGCCTATTCGAACCTCGCCTACTGGCGCCTGGAACTGGCCGAGGGCGCCTCGATCAGCCTGGGCGCGCTGATCGCCATCGCCTGCCTGGCGCTGGCCCTGTTCGCGGCCCACAGCAGCACCTTCGGCCGCACGGTCTACGCCATCGGCGGCAGCGAACACTCGGCCATCCTCATGGGCCTGCCGGTGCGGCGCACCCTGGTCGGCGTCTACGCGGTCTCGGGCCTGTGCGCGGCGCTCGGCGGCGTGGTCTTCACCTTCTACACGCTCTCGGGCTACGGCCTGCACGCCGTTGGCATGGAGCTGGACGCGATCGCCGCCGTGGTGATCGGCGGCACGCTGCTGACCGGCGGCGTGGGCTACGTCTTCGGCACGCTGTTCGGCGTGCTCACCCTGGGCCTGATCCAGACCCTCATCACCTTCGACGGCACGCTCAGCTCCTGGTGGACGCGCATCGTCGTCGGCCTGCTGCTGTTCCTGTTCTGCCTGCTGCAGCGCCTGATGGTGCGCCGCCCCGGCGCCGGCTCCCACTAAACCCCCACCCCACCGCACACCACCATGTCCGACAAACCACGCAAGCTGCGCTCCACCGAATGGTTCGGCAGCGCCGACAAGAACGGCTTCATGTACCGCAGCTGGATGAAGAACCAGGGCATCCCCGACCACGCGTTCGATGGCCGCCCCATCATCGGCATCTGCAACACCTGGTCCGAGCTGACGCCATGCAACGCGCACTTCCGCAAGCTGGCCGAACACGTCAAGAAGGGTGTGCTCGAAGCCGGCGGCTACCCGGTGGAGTTCCCGGTGTTCTCCAACGGCGAGTCCAACCTGCGCCCCACCGCCATGCTCACGCGCAACCTGGCGTCGATGGACGTGGAGGAAGCGATCCGCGGCAACCCGATCGACGCGGTGGTGCTGCTGGTGGGCTGTGACAAGACCACGCCCGCGCTGCTGATGGGCGCGGCCAGCTGCGACGTGCCCGCCATCGTGGTGACCGGCGGCCCCATGCTGAATGGCAAGCTCGAAGGCAAGAACATCGGCTCGGGCACGGCCGTGTGGCAGCTGCACGAATCGCTCAAGGCCGGCGAGATCAACATGCACCAGTTCCTCGCGGCCGAGGGCGGCATGTCGCGTTCGGCCGGCACCTGCAACACCATGGGCACGGCCTCGACCATGGCCTGCATGGCCGAGGCGCTGGGCACCTCGCTGCCGCACAACGCCGCCATCCCCGCCGTGGACGCGCGCCGCTACGTGCTGGCCCACATGTCGGGCCAGCGCATCGTCCAGATGGCGCACGAAGACCTGCGCCTGTCCAAGATCCTCACCCGCGAGGCTTTTGAAAACGCGATCCGCACCAACGCCGCCATCGGCGGTTCGACCAATGCGGTGATCCACCTCAAGGCGATTGCCGGCCGCATCGGCGTGGAGCTGGAACTCGACGACTGGACCCGCATCGGCAAGGGCACGCCCACGGTGGTGGACCTGCAGCCCTCGGGCCGTTTCCTGATGGAGGAGTTCTATTACGCGGGCGGCCTGCCGGCCGTGCTGCGGCGCCTGGGCGAGAACAACCTGCTGCCGCACCCGGATGCGCTCACCGTGAACGGCAAGAGCCTGTGGGAGAACGTGGCCGACGCGCCGCAGTACAACGACGAGGTGATCCGCCCGCTGGACAACCCGCTGGTGCCCGACGGCGGCATCTGCGTGCTGCGCGGCAACCTGGCGCCGCGCGGCGCCGTGCTCAAGCCCTCGGCCGCCTCGCCGCATCTGCTGCAGCACCGCGGCCGCGCCGTGGTGTTCGAGAACCTGGAGCACTACAAGGAACGTATCGTCGACGAAGACCTGGACATCGACGAGACCTGCGTGATGGTGCTCAAGAACTGCGGCCCCATGGGCTACCCCGGCATGGCCGAGGTGGGCAACATGGGCCTGCCGCCCAAGCTGCTGCGCCGGGGCATCAAGGACATGGTGCGCATCTCCGACGCGCGCATGAGCGGCACCGCCTACGGCACCGTGGTGCTGCACGTGGCGCCCGAGGCCGCCGCCGGTGGCCCGCTGGCCGCCGTGCACGATGGCGACTTCATCGAACTCGACTGCACCACCGGCCGCCTGCACCTGGACATCAGCGACGAGGAACTGGCCGCGCGCCTGGCCCAGGTCACGCCGCCGGAACACGCCATGAACGGCGGCTACCAGCGCCTCTACGTCAACCACGTGCTGCAGGCCGACCAGGGCTGCGACTTCGAATTCCTCGTCGGCTGCCGCGGCTCGGCCGTGCCCCGCCATTCGCATTGAGAGAGACCATGACCGCCTCCGCCCGTGCGCCGCGCTACCGCGGCATCTTCCCGGTGGTGCCCACCACCTTCACCGAATCAGGTGAACTCGACCTGCCGAGCCAGAAGCGCTGCCTCGATTTCATGATCGACGCCGGCGTCGACGGCCTGTGCATCCTGGCCAACTTCTCCGAACAGTTCTCGCTCTCGGACGACGAGCGCGAAGTCCTCACCCGCACCTGCCTGGAACACGTGGCCGGCCGCGTGCCGGTGATCGTGACCACCACGCACTACGGCACCTCGGTCTGCGCGGCCCGCAGCAAGCGCGCGCAGGACATGGGCGCGGCCATGGTGATGGTCATGCCGCCCTACCACGGAGCCACCTTCCGCGTGCCCGAGGCGCAGATCTATGAGTTCTACGCCCGCGTGTCCGACGCCATCGGCATTCCCATCATGGTGCAGGACGCGCCGGCCAGCGGCACGGTGCTCTCTGCCCCGTTCCTGGCCCGCATGGCGCAGGAGATCGAGCACCTGGCCTACTTCAAGATCGAAGTGCCCGGCGCCGCCAGCAAGCTGCGCGAGCTGATCCGCCTGGGCGGCGACGCCATCGAAGGGCCGTGGGACGGCGAGGAAGCCATCACCCTGCTGGCCGACCTGGACGCGGGCGCCACCGGCGCCATGACCGGCGGCGCCTTTCCCGACGGCATCCGCCCGATCATCGAGGCGCACCGCAGCGGCGACATGAACCAGGCGTTTGCGCTCTACCAGCGCTGGCTGCCGCTGATCAACCACGAGAACCGCCAGGGCGGCATCCTCACGGCCAAGGCGCTGATGAAGGAAGGTGGCGTGATCGCCTGCGAGGCAGGCCGTCATCCCTTCCCGGCCATGCACCCCGAGGTGCGGCGCGGCCTGATCGACATCGCGCGCCGACTCAACCCCATGGTCCTGAACTGGGCGCGCTGACATGCACACCGCGCTGGCCAGCCGTCCTGTTGTGTTCGCGCTCGACTGGGGCACCAGCTCGCTGCGCGCCTACGCCCTCGGCCCGGGCGGCCAGGTTCTGGCCACCCGCCGCAGCGAGCACGGGGTGATGAACCTGCCGGCCGGTGCCGGCATCGCCACGCCTGCAGAGGCCTTCGAGGCCGCACTGCAGGGGTTGTGCGGCGACTGGCTCACGGCCCATGCGGACACGCCACTCATTGCCTGCGGCATGGTCGGCAGCGCCCAGGGCTGGCGCGAGGCGCGCTACCAGCCGCTGCCGGCCCGCGCCAGCGAACTGGCCACGGCCATGACCGTGATCGCACGCCCCGGCGGCGAGCCGCTGCACGTGGTGCCCGGCCTGCTGCAGGCCGGCGAACTGCCCAATGTGATGCGCGGCGAAGAAACCCAGATCGCGGGCGTGCTGCAGAGCCTGGCCGACGAGGGCCGCACGCCAGCGCGCCTGCTGATCGGGCTTCCGGGCACCCACACCAAGTGGGCCTGGGTGGAAGACGGCGCCGTCGTGCGCTTTGAAACCTTCATGACCGGCGAGGTGTATGCCGCGCTCTCGCAGCACACCATCCTGGGCCGCACCATGGTGATGGGCGCGCCGCACGACGAACCCGCCTTCGCGCGTGGCCTGCGGGTGGCGCGCTCGCCACTCGGTGCGCTGGGCGTGCTCTCCACGGTGTTCAGCGTGCGCACGCTCGGGCTCACCGCCCAGCTGACCGGCAGCGCCCAGCCCGACTACCTCTCAGGCCTGCTGATCGGGCACGAGGTGGCGGCGCTGACGCCCGCGCTGCAGGACGGCACCCCGGTGGTGCTGTGCGGCGAGCCGCTGCTGTGCGTGCGCTACGCCACCGCCCTGGAAGCGCAGGGCCAGCCGGCACCCGAAATCCGCTCCGGCGTCACCCCGCTGGGCCTGTGGCGCATCGCGCAGGCCGCCGGCCTTGCCGCCCCCTCCTCTGTCCGCCGTTCCGCATGACCCTCTCCACTCTGTTCCGCCACACCCTCTCCACCCACGGGCTGATCGCCATCCTGCGCGGGCTGCGGCCCGAGGAGGCGCGCGACATCGGCCTGGCCCTGCACGGCGCTGGCATCCGCCTGATCGAGGTGCCGCTGAACTCGCCCGATCCGCTGCAAAGCATCCGCATCCTGCGCGACACCCTGCCCGACGACACCCTGGTGGGTGCCGGCACGGTGCTGCAGCCCGAAGCCTGCGCCGACATCGCCAAGGCCGGCGGCCAGCTGGTCGTCATGCCACACAGCGACCCGGCCGTCGTCCGCGCTGCCAAGGCCCTCGATCTGGCCTGCGCGCCCGGCGTGGCCACGCCCACCGAAGCCTTTGCCGCGCTCGCCGCGGGCGCCGACGTGCTCAAGATGTTCCCGGCCGAGACCCTGGGCCCCATGGGCCTGAAAGCCTGGCGCGCGGTGCTCACGCCGCCGGTGGCCATCGTGCCGGTCGGTGGCGTCACGCCGGACGCACTTGCGCCCTACCTCGCGGCTGGTGCCTCCGGCTTCGGCCTGGGCAGCGCGCTCTACCGGGCCGGCGACAACGCCGCCACCGTGGCGCAGCGGGCCACCGCCTTCGTCCGTGCCTGGCAGCAGGCCACCGCCGCCGTCTGATCCATAGCCCCCATGAAAATCACCCGCCTCACCACCTTCATCGTCCCGCCGCGCTGGTGCTTCCTCAAGATCGAGACCGACGAGGGCATCGTCGGCTGGGGCGAGCCGGTGCTCGAAGGCCGCGCCCACACCGTGGCCGCCATGGTCGACGAGCTCTCCGACTATCTCGTCGGCAAAGACCCGCGCCAGATCGAAGACCACTGGACCGTGATGTACCGCGCCGGCTTCTACCGCGGCGGGGGCATCCACATGAGCGCGCTCGCCGGCATCGACCAGGCCTTGTGGGACATCAAGGGAAAGGCGCTGGGTGTGAGCGTCTCGGACCTGCTGGGCGGCCAGGTGCGCGACCGCATCCGCGTCTACAGCTGGATCGGCGGCGACCGCCCGGCCGACACCGCCGCCGCCGCGCAAGCCGCCGTGGCACGCGGCTTCACCGCCGTCAAGATGAACGGCACCGAGGAACTGCAGTTCATCGACAGCCACGACAAGGTCGAGCGCTGCCTGGCCAACGTGGCCGCGGTGCGCGAGGCCGTGGGGCCGAACGTGGGCATCGGCGTGGACTTCCACGGCCGGGTGCACAAGCCCATGGCCAAGGTGCTGCTGCGCGAACTCGAACCCTACAAGCTGATGTTTGTCGAAGAGCCGGTACTCAGCGAACACCACGAGGCGCTGAAGGAACTGGCGCACGCGGCCACCATGCCCATCGCGCTGGGCGAACGGCTGTACTCGCGCTGGGACTTCAAGCGCATCCTGTCCGAGGGCTACGTGGACATCATCCAGCCCGACCCGTCACACGCGGGCGGCATCACCGAGACGCGCAAGATCGCGGCCATGGCCGAGGCCTACGACGTGGCGCTGGCGCTGCACTGCCCGCTGGGCCCCATCGCGCTGGCGGCCAACCTGCAGATCGACGCCGGCTGCTACAACGCCTTCATCCAGGAACAGAGCCTGGGCATCCACTACAACCAGGCCAACGACCTGCTGGACTACGTGAACAACCGCGAGGTGTTCGCCTACGAGGACGGCATGGTGGCGATCCCGACCGGGCCGGGCCTGGGCATCGAGGTGAACGAGGCGTATGTGCGCGAGCGCGCGGCCGAGGGCCACCGCTGGCGCAACCCGGTCTGGCGCCACAAGGACGGCAGCTTCGCGGAGTGGTGAGGGGGCAGCGACCTGGCTGGGGTTGTCAGCCTCCGTGGTGTAAGGGCTGGCGATCTGGGGGCTGTTCGCATCACCCACACACATCTGCCTGGAGTCGGCAGCGCTTCAGAAATCCAACGGGGACGTGTCCGTCGCACAACCCACAACGATATTCGACCGCGAAGTTCCCGTTCCGGCATACACGCTGCACCCGGCATTGGAGGGGGTATCCCCGACTCGCAGTTGACCACCCGCCTGCCCCGGACCTGTCTTCGCCAGGGACACCAAGGGGTCCGCGAACCGGATGAGGCCGCTGCGCGGCCCGCTCAGAGGCCGGCCTCGCGCACCAGCACCGCCATCATGTGCCGCAGCGCGGACAGAAGCCAGCTGCGCCTCGCCCCTTGCACCACGATCATGCCGGGCTCACGCATCTGGCCCGCCCCGGCCTCGTGTGCTTCCGTCGAGAAGCTCAGCCGGTAGTGCGCTCCCTCAGGAATCAGCTGCGACTCGCCCACCGAGCGCACCGGCAGATGACCACCGTAGCGAGAGCCCAATTCCGGGAAGGGCAACTCGAATACCGCCGAGATGTCGATGGCGTCCAGCCTGACCGGCAAGCTTGGCCCATCGGCCCGGTCGGCGATGAACACCCCCTGCTGCCCAGGCTCCAGCACCTTGAGGTTCTGCTCCTCGGCCAGTCCCATCAGCTTGAGCGCACTGGGATCCACCACGCTCATCAGTGGCATCGCCGGGTTCACCCAGCGGCCCTCGTGGAGCCACTCGCTGCTGCGCACATAGCCCGCAAACGGCGCCAAGACGGTGAGCCGCGCCATGCGCTCGCGGATACCCGCCTCGCGCTGCTCCAGCCGGCTGACGCGGTTCATGGTGACCCCGATCAGGGCCTTGTCCTGCGCCGAGGAGGCGATGCGTGAGAGGTGCGTGCGGGCCAGTGCCAGTTCTTGTTCGATTTCACGCTGGTCGCGCTCGAGTTCCGGTGAACGCAGACGCAGCATGACACTGCCCGCCTGCACGGCGTCGCCATCGCGCACCGCCACTGACTCCACCACCGCCACCTCCGAGGGGAACACCGTCTGCACCTGCGCGGCCTGCAGCACCGCCGGCATCTCCACCGAGGTACGCAGCGGCAACAGCATCCACAGCAGGATCAGCCCGCCACCGATCCAGGCCAGACGACGCCCCCCCTGCAAACGGAAATCGGCGGATCGCTTGCGCCATTGCGACAGTTCACGCCAGATTGGTAACACGACAAACCACAGCAACTCCACCACGAACAGAAAGACACCCAGCACCTTGAAGAAGAAGTGGTAGACCAGCAGCGCAATACCCAGGAACAGGAACAGGCGATAGATCCAGGTTCCCCAGGCGTAGGCGATGAGCAGGCGGGCGCGATGGCGCGGCAGAGGCTCGGGTACCGGATCGTCCAGCCCAAACAGCAGACGCCGCAACTGCCAGCGCCCGAGCGCGAATGCGCGCTGCTGCAGATTCTCGACCCCCAGCAGATCGGAGAGCACGTAGTAACCGTCAAAGCGCATGAAGGGGCTGGTGTTGACCAGCAGCGAGGCTATCCAGCTCGTGGTGGCCAGGAAGAAGGCCACGCTGCGCCAGGGTCCGTCCGGCAGCAGGTTCCACAGGAACGTGGCCAGCATGGCGATGTACAGCTCCATGCGCACGCCGGCGATCGCGATGCGCAGACGCGCACGGCGTGAAGTCAGGCGCCAGGCGTCGGTGGCGTCGGTGTAGAGCACCGGCATCATCACCAGGAACGCCAGCCCGATGGACGCCACCCGGCACCCCTGGCGCTTGGCTTCGATGGCGTGCCCCAGTTCGTGGATGCTCTTGACCGCCGCCAGCGCCAGGCCGTACCAGAGCACGCCCTCCAGGCTGAAGAAGTGCATGAAAGTGGACTGGAAGCGGTCCCAGTCCCGCAGCACCATCAGACCGCCCGTCAGACCCAGCGCCAGCATCAACCAAAGGGCCTGGACGCCGAACAGCCAGTCCAGACGAGGTGCCCAGCGCGTGAGCCAGGCGTCCGGGCGGAACAGCGGGATGCGGAAGAACAGGTAGTTGTGCAGCATCCACTGCCACGGCCCTGGCTTGCTCGCCAGATGCTGGCGGTGGATGTATTCGCTGCCCTGGGCGCTTCGTGTCTCGATCAGGTTGTTGGCCAGCAGGAAATCCAGCAGCGCCAGCACCTCTTCCCGCGCCACGTCGATGTGCTGCCTGGCCAGCCGGTCCAGATAGGCCTCCAGGTCAATCCCCGCGACCCAGTGACGGATCATGTCCAGCGTGATGCGTGAAATCGTGTAGTAGCGATTGCGCACCACGTCGAACAGCAGCCAGCGCGGCGCGCCGTCCTCATCGGGCGAGCCCGGCAGGAGCTGGAGGTTCTGGCGCAGCGCAGGAAGGGCAACGGAGTCGCTCATCGCTCACCACCCCAGCCACTGGCGCAGGCTCGTGATCGGCCGGCGAAACAGGTAGAAGAACAGAGAAACCCGCTCTCCGTACACCCGTGCAGTCCCTCGCATGCCGATGCGCGGCAGCGGATCGCCATCGTCCGTGCCCGGCGTCGCCACCAGGCGATAGGCCAGGATGTCCTCCGGCGTGCGCTGCGGTTCGTAGGCCGCATGCCGCAAAACCGCTTGTCGCGCGTCCAGTGGATCGTTGTCAAAAAAGACCTTGATCTCTGCTTCCTCGACCAGCGCGATCGAGTCCTTGACCGCGAGCATGACCTGCAGGTCCACCTTCTCCGGGCGGGCCACCAGCAGGATGCGCTCACCGACACGCACCGGCCGCCCCTTCCATTCGTCCGGGTCGCCCAGCACCGCCACACCATTGCCCGAGGCACGGATGGTGGCGCGTTCGAAGCGCGCCTGCGCGTAGTCAAGCTGGGCCTGGCGCACCCGCACCTTGGCTTCGAGTTCGGCCAGGTCCGCCTTCTGCGACGGGTCCTGGAAGCCGGTGTGCTGCGAGGTCCGCAACTCGGCCTGCGCCACATACAGGTCTCGCCGGGCGACTTCCAGCGCGCTGGAGAGTTCCGCATCCTCCATCACCGCCAGCACATCGCCCTTGGCCACGGCCTGGTTGGGTACGACCCGGATCTCCCGGATGGCCCCTTCCATCGGTGCGCTGATCACCACCGGATCCTGCGCAATCACCTCCACCGGCGCCAATGCACTCAGGCGCACCGGCCACACCATGAGGATGACCAGCCCCGCCACCATGCCCATGGTCGCGCGCCGGCTCTTGACCAGACTGCGCAGGTGGCGCATGGGATCGATTCGCCGCAAGGCAAACAGGGCGTGCCCCATGCTGGAGGCCAGATGAGACCCCAGCGCCCGTTCGGCCTCGGTCCAGGGGCTGTCACGAAAGAGCAGCAGCAGACCGTTGGCTTCGCCCCCGCGCGCCTCCACCGTCAGGGGTTGCCACAGCAGGTGCCCCGGTGCCATCTCGGCCCACGGCTCGCGCGAGGCCTCGGCCACGTCCTGCGGTTGCAGCATGGCCTGTCCGGGCTCGGCCCCGCTGGCACAGTGCTCGCGCACCAACCGCTCGATCCACGCCACATACGGCGAGGTGTGGTCCACGCTGGCGATGTCCGAGGCGGCGTACACACGCCAGCTCGGCGCATCGGAACCCAGCAGAAGCACCGCCTGCGCGTAAGGCACACAGGATTGCGTCTGGTTGACGATGGTGAAAGACAGCTGCGCCAGGCTGGCCGACTTGCGCAGCTGTTGCTCCAACCCGAGCATGGCCGCCAGCGGACCGGCGGCGGTAGGCGGGTTTTCAGACATTGCCCAGCAGCTCGATCAGGCGCTGACCATAGGCATCGTGCGACGCCACCTCGCTGGCCACCTGCTCGGACAGCGGGACAAAGCCCACGGCCACAGGCACCTTCTCCACACTGTCCTGCCCATCGGAGGTCTTCTTGCGCTTGAGCAAATCGTCGAGGTTGAGCTCGATGTCGAGCATCCGAACCGTGCCGTCGCTGGCGACGGCCTTCACGCGCACCGTCACGGCGTCGGTGCCGGCGGGCGGATTGCCGATGGTCACCTGCCCGGTGTTCGGGTTCACCTTGATCCAGTCAGGCAGTTGATTGCCATCGCCGAGTTCGCCCATGTAGAACCGGGTGTCTCGACCACGACCTTCATCAGCCACCATCACCGTCAGGCCTCCGTCGCTCGGGTTGATCGACGCCACGCTCAGACCGACGATGTCGAAGGCTTTCTGCTGTGCGTCGCTGAAGACCACCCGACCATCGGCACCGACCTCGACCTGGATCGCGGCTTGCACCGAGGTGACCTTGCCATCGGCGTTGACGGTCTCGGTCACCCGGGTGGTGCCCTCGTCCAAGAGCAGACGTTCGCTGCCGGAGCCATCGCCCTTGGAAGCCGTCTCGGGCTTGGCGCCGGTGTTGGCATCGCCCTTTCCATCCGCACTGCCGTCTCTCTGACTCTGACCGTTGCCTTCGGAGCCGCCATCCGCGGCATTCTCCAGCAGAACCGCCTGCTGTTCGGAGATGCCATCGGAGGAACCACCCACGTCGGGCAGGTATCCGCTGTCCGTGACCGGGTCAGTGACCGGTCCGCTGCCGACAGTGCCATCCGGCAATGGCGTAGTCTGCGGCGCGGTCGGCGTCGAACCATCTCCGGTCGGGCCCGCAACCGGCGGCGGCGCAACGGGCTCTGGCACCGCTGGCTCGGCCGGTTCCTGGACCGGCGGCGGCAGCACCTCGAAGCTGAACTGGCGGGACACCGAGAGTCCTCCGCGGTCCGTGCCGACCACCGTCACAGTGAAGGTGCCGATGCCGGATGGGGACCCGGTGATGCGCCCGGTGTTGGCGTCAAAGGTCAGCCCGGCCGGCAAACCCGTGACGGAAAACTGCAGGTCTTCGCCATTGGCAGCGGAATCGACGTCGCTGAACTGGGCACCCACGTCCAGGGAGAACGGCTTGCCGAAATCCCAGGTCTGGTCGATGTTGCCCAGGCCGACCACCGGAGCGTCGTTCTGCCCCTGGATAGTGATGGTCAGCGTGGCCTGGTCCGTGAGACCACCCGCGTCGGTCACCGCGTAGGTGAAGGTGTCGGTCAGCGTCTGGCCGCTCAGGCGCAGCGCCTCCACGGCGGGGTCGGTGTTGTCGACGACATAGGTGAAGCTGCCGTCCGCGTTGATCGTGAGACGGCCGTAGCTGCCATTGACGCCACTGCCGACACCGCCGGAGAAGGTGCCACCCTCACCGCCGGCACGCACGCCGCTCACCACGGCCGATTCACCGTTGGACAAGCGGTCCACATCGGTGTCGTTGATGAGCACGTTGCCCGTCGCGTTCGAACCCGCACGGTTGTTGTTCACGCCGCCGGCCTCTTGGGCCGTGCCGGTGTCGTTGTTGGCGACCGGGGTGTCGTTGCGCCCGTCGATGGTGATGGTCAGCGTGGCCTGGTCGGTCAGACCTCCGGTGTCGCTGACCGTGTAGGTGAAGCTGTCGGTCAGCGTCTGCCCGCTGATGCGCAGCGCCTGGACGTCCGCGTTTGTCTCGTCAATAGCGTAGGTGAAGGTGCCGTCGGCGTTGAGCGTGAGGCTGCCGTACTGGCCGGTGAGGGCCTGCCCGACCGTGCCGGCGCTGCCACTGCCAACCTCTGCGCCGGTGCGCACCGCCGAGACGGCGGCGGTCTCGCCGTTGGCGTCGGCGTCCACGTCGCTGTCGTTGTCCAGCACGTTGCCGGTCGCATCCACGCCGTCGAGCGAGTTCAGCCGCTCACTTGCTTCAATCGCCATCGCCGCGTCGTCGGTGGCGACCGGGTTGTCGTTGCGTCCATGGATGCTGATCGACAGCTGCGCGTCGTCGCTGAGCCCACCGGCGTCGGTGACGGTGTAGGTGAAGCTGTCGGTCAGCGTCTGGCCGTTGATGCGCAGGGCCTGCACATCGGGGTTGCTGTCGTCCACCACGTAGGTGAACTGTCCGTCGCTGCCCAGCTGCAGACTGCCGTAGGTCCCCACCAGTATGGTTCCCACCGTTCCTGCGGTGCCACTGCCGCCTTCGGTACCGGTGCGCACAGCGGTCACCGTCTGCGTCTCGCCACTCGCGGCGCTGTCCGCATCGGTGTCGTTGGTCAACACGTTGCCGGTCGAGTTCGATCCCGCCACCGCATTGAACACCCCACCTTGCTCCACCGCATCCCCGGTGTCGTCGTGACCGACCGGTGTGTCGTTGCGGCCGTCGAGGGTGATGGTCAGGGTCGCCTGGTCGGTCAGACCGCCGGTGTCGCTGACGGTGTAGGTGAAACTGTCGGTCAGCGTCTGTCCGCTGATGCGCAGCGCCTGCACCGCCGGGTTGGTGTCGTCAATGGCGTAGGTGAAGGTGCCGTCGGCATTGAGCGTCAGGCTGCCGTACTGGCCGGCAAGCGCTGAGCCCACCGTGCCGGCGTCGCCGCTTCCCGACTCGATACCGGTGCGCACGGCAGAGACCGTCTCCGTTTCGCCGTTGGCCTGTGAGTCGACGTCGGTGTCGTTGCTCAGCACGTCACCGCTGGCGTCCACGCCGTGGACCGAGTTGAAGCTGTCACTGGCCTCGATCGCGGTTGCTGCGTCATCGACCGCCACCGGGTTGTCGTTGCGGCCATCGATGGTGATCACCAGGGTCGCCTGATCCGTCAGCCCCGCCGCGTCGCGCACGGTGTAGGTGAAGCTGTCGGTCAGTGTCTGTCCGGTGGTGCGCAGTGCCTGCACGGCAGGGTCGCTGTCGTTCACCACGTAGGTGAACTCACCGTCGTCGTCCAGTCGCAGGCTGCCGTACATACCGGTCAGCACCACGCCCACGGTGCCCGCAGTTCCGCTGCCACTCTCGGCACCTGTCCTCACCGCAAACACAGTCTGGGTTTCTCCATTGGCCGCACCGTCCACCAGCACATCGTTGGCAAGGACGTTGCCGGTCGCATCCGATCCAGCCGACGCGTTGAACACACCGCCCTGTTCGACCGCCGCTGCAGCGTCGTCGTTGCCGACCGGCGTGTCGTTGCGGCCGTCGATGGTGATGCTCAGCGTCGCGTGGTCGGTGAGGCCACCCGAGTCGCTGACGGTATAGACGAAGCTGTCTGTGAGGGTCTGTCCGCTCAGGCGCAGGGCCTGCACATCGGGGTTGGTCTCGTCGGTGATGTACTGGTAGCTGCCGTCGGCGCCGATGTGCAGCGTGCCGTAGAGACCGCTGACTACACGTCCGTCGCTGCTGTCGGTACCGGCGGCCACAGTCGCGTCAGAACCCCCTGTCGATTCCCGCACCGCCGTGACAGCCCCGTTGATTGACGGAGTGTCGGTGCTGTCGATGTCGGTGTCGTTGGTCAGGACATTGCCCGTGGCGCTCGTACCGGCGGTGCCGTTGGCCACACCACCGGCTTCCATAACGTCGTCGGTATCGGCCACACCGATGGGACTGTCGTTGGACGGCGTGATGTTGACCGTGAACAGCTGTGTGGTCGTACCGCCCTGGCCATCCGACACGGTCACCGTGAAGGTATCGCTCAGCGCTGATCCGGCGGGCAACATGTTAACGGCGGTGGCATTGGGCACGAAGCTGTATGCGCCTGTCGCGCTCGTCAAGGTCAGCGTGCCGTAAGTGCCGGCCAGGCTCACCGACCCGCCGGCCACAGACCCACCGGAAATACCGAAGCTCGGGGTTCCGCCTTCGTTGGGCGCTCCGCCATGGGTGTCGTTGGCTGTGAACGATCCCGACTGGGTCGCAAAGGTGTCGGACCCCGTGGAATCGCTCAGTGACACGGTGACCGGCGAGCTGGTGAACACAGCGCCGTCGTTGACCGAAGTCACGCTGGTCGCCAGAGTCACCGCAGAAGCCGACACCGCCGAGGTCGATCCATCAGACGTGGTGTCGAAACCGGAGCGGGACGCGCCACTGGTGAAGCTGCCGCCGAAGGAGCTGTCCACCGCGTGCACGGACAGGTTGCCGGGGGTGCCGTTCCAGTCGGCCGACGGCAGGAAGCGCAGGCTGGCCGTGCTGGGCAGCAGCAAGGCATTGCTGGTGGACACCGAGCCGACGTCGTACCAGGTGCTGCCGTCCGTGGTGTATTGCCAGGCGCCTTGTGCCGCACTGCTCGCATCGGCCGAGATGGCGATGCCCGCCAGGGTGTCGACCGGGGCGTTGGTGGCATCGGGGTCGGAAAGGCGCGAGGAGAACAGCGTCGAGACCGTAGCGCCGCTGGGGTTGGTCGCGTCTTCAGCCACCGCACCAAGCGTGTTGCCACTGGTCAGACTGGGCGCGTCGTTGACACGCACCAGCGTGATGGTGGCGCTCGCGCTGCCTGCCGCGTCTCCCGTGCCGTCGGCCGCTGTCATTGTCAGCGTGCGGCTGGCGCTCGCGAAGTCCTGGCTGGAGTTCTGGTAAGTGACCAGACGGCTGATGGTGGTGATGTTGTCGGCGGTCACGGCCCCGGGCGGGTTGGCCTGGGTGACGGTGACGTTGTCGATCATCAGCTTGCCGCCGAGGTACTGGCCACCGGTGAGATCGAACGAACCTGCCACGAAGACGAAGCGGTACACGCCCTCCTGCCCGGACGCGATGGTCGAGGTGTTCGTGACCCAGGCCGTTTCCTGATTGCTCGCACTACCGGTCGAATTCAGGATGGTGATCGTTGCACCGGTATTCACGTTGATGATGTAGCCATAGGCGTCGTAGGCGTCGCCACCGCTGAGCGCCTTCCAGTCGAACGACACTTGGTCACCGGCCTGCAGGGTCACCGTGCCGTTGCTGTAGACGGCGGGACCGCGGATGACGCCGTAGGGCTGGTCAATGGACGCGTTACCGGTGTTGAGCTCCAGAGCCAGGTCGCCGGCGACGTCGGCCGCGTAGTTCGAAAGATTCGTGGTCTGCGTGAAGCTGCCGTTGGTGCTGTAGTCGCCGGTGGTGTTGCCCGACGCGTAGGTGGAATCCACTGGCGTGGCCTGTCCGGCGATCTGGTACGAACCGTCCAGGCGAATGCGCCCACCGACGCTCGTCCAGCCCGTGATCACGGTGTCGCCGTTGCTGCCGGTCTGGAAGCTGCCGTTGACGAAGGCGTTGGAGAAGTTGATGCGCAGGTTCTGCCCGTTCAGACCGTTGTAGGTCGAATCGACACTGCCGATGATTTCGGAGGCGCTGCCCGTGCCCCGGTAGACGGTGGTGCCCACAATGGACACGACGCCGGAGGCGGTGGAGGCGCTGCCGCTGGTGACCAGGCCGAGTGTCTCTGTCGTGGTGCCACCAGTGAGCGAGAACTCGATGTAGCCACCACTGAAGTCACTGGCACCACCGATGGTGATGTTGGAATCGACCACCACCGTACCCGAGTCTTCGGTGTAGCTGAAGTCGCTGAGCTGGCTGATGACAGGGGTGGCCAGCACCTGCTCATAGGAGTGGACCGCTACGGCAGCGGTTTCGATCTGTCCTGTCGCGGACTCCAGGTCCCAGTCACCGCCCTGGCTGTCGGCGCCCGTCAGGTCGCTGGATGCAGCGACGTCGGCGCCGGTGAGGTCGGCCATCTCGTCGATGAAGTCCTGGCCGGCGCTGTCGGCACCGACGTAGCAGCCGTACAGCATGAGGTCGGCTTCGGCGTTCAAGGACTCGCCAATCTGCGCCAGCAGGTCCGAGTACTGACCGATGTTGGCGCTGTCCAACGTGAGGTTACCCAGGTTCAGCTGACCCACGTCGCCGTGCGAATACACGTGTATGGCGTCGAGACCGGTCTGTCCCTGCAACGCGGCGGCGATCTGCTCCAGGCCGTTGCTGCTGGAGTCGATGAGGTGAACCTGCACGTCTTCACCGAGGCCGTCGACAAGGGTCTGGTAGTCCTGTACCTGCGTATCGACGAAGACCACTTCCTGCCGGGCCTGCGTCGGGGCGACGGCCTCGGGCGCCAGGCTGGTGTCCGTGTCCTCCTGGGCCTGCGAGTCGCTGGCTGTCGCCGGCGATTCGGTCTCGGCCTCCTCACCGGACCCGATGGTCAGCTCGGTGGATGTGTTGGTGTCTGAGGTGGGCAGACCGGGGGCTGTGCTGGCGGGTGCTGTATCGGAAGGCACCGCCTCCTGCGAAACTTCTACCGAGGACGCCGCCTCTGCTACTACGGGCTCGACCGCTGGCGCCGGTGCGGGCGCCTCAGCGGCCGGTTCGGCCGCCTGATCCTGGAATTCCACATCCGTGCTCAGGTCGACCGCCGTCACCAGGGCTGCACCATCGAGCAGCAGGCGCGGCTCCAACGCGGTGATCAGCGGCTTGCGACGGAAGCGCAACGGGGCTTGGTTGGTGGCAACGTGCTTCTTCATGTTCTTTTCCTCGTTGATGCCGGCCTGCTCCAGGCCGGCACACGGCGATTACTTGTTGGTGGGAACGTTGAACACCGCCGTGGCACTCATGCCAGGGATGAGCTGGGATCCGTCGGCAATGGCGGCGCGCAACACCACGGTCTGGCTGACGGCGTCGATGGCCGGAGTGATGGCGGCCACCTTGGCTTTCGCACTGGTGCCGGTCTCATCCACCTGCAGATCCAGTGGTGTACCCGGCTTGAGCCATCGCATCCACTTGGCGGGCACCACCACCTCGGCCTCGAAGCGGCTGTCGTTGATGATCTCGATGAGTTCCTGTTGCTGACGCACGTTCTCGTAAGGCTTGACGTGAACCGCCACCACCCGGCCGGCCCATGGCGCCGAGATGCTGCAACGGCCTGCGTTGAGCTGAGCGATGCGCAAGGCAGCCTGCGTCTGCGCGTAATCGGACTCCGCCACCGAGACATCCAGCGCTCCAATGGACCGCAGTTCCTGCAATTGCTTGGCGTTCTCCATCTTCAGCCGAGCGCCCTGCAGCTCCGCCGCCACCTTGGCCGCCTGCGCGCGGTGCAGGTCGCAGTCCAGGGACACCAGCAGATCACCCTTGCGGAAGGCATCACCCGCGCGCTTGGGCAGACTGGTCACCCGCGCCGCCAGCTCACTGGAGAGCAGGACACGGTCCACCGCCTTGATGACAGCCCGCGCTTCGTTCTCGGGAGCCGCCTGCGCCAACGCGCACAGCCCGCTCATGCACATCGCCACAGCCGCCGCACCCAGCGACCGGGCCCATCGCGGATGGCGCTTCATTTGACCGCCTCCAGTGCACTGGCTTCGATCACCACCTCGGGCACGGCCTGCGCCCCTGGACCCTGGCTATCGGGCGCCAGGCCGATATCACCCCTCTCCCAGCGACCAAAGCGCTGACCGACGTCCTTGCTCAGGTCGCCAAGCGTGCCATCGGTGTAGTTCTGCGGCACCAGATCCAGGCCTATGGTCATGAACATGCGCCCGAAGCTGTTCTGCAGATCGGCATAGGCCACGTCGCGACGCAGTTCTGCCAGCAAGGCGTTGAGCGACTCGCGGATCAGCGACAGCTCCGACACGCGCTGGAGGCGCGTCCCGTTGCGCGTCTGCTCCTGGATGCGCAGCGCAACCTCGTTGTACAGACCCGCCAGCTCGAAGCTCTTGACCGACTGCTCATAACGCAACCGTGCGATGTGGACCTGCGTCAGGACAGCCATCGACGTCGCCAGGCGCTGTTCTTCCACCCAAGCCTCCCGGGCCTGGGCCATGTCCTGCTCAGCCCCCAAACGGAAAACATTGAACAGGTTCCAGCTCACCTGTGCGCCCGCGCCGGCCCAGTCCTGGTTGAGCAGGTAGTCGCTGGAATCTCGGTAGACGCCCGCGGTCAGGTTGAGGTTGGGCAACAGACGCAACAAGGCCGTTCGCGTTTCAGCAGCGGAGATGCGCTGCTGGTAGCGGTTCTCCAGCAACTCCGGACGTTGCAACAGGGCCACCTCTTCCATGCGCCCCATGTCCAGGCGGAACTCGGGCACGCGGAAAACCGGCATCTGGACCTCGGAAAGCTCGAACGATGTACCGGGGCGCAGTCCCATCATGCCTGCCAGCTCGGTGCGCGCGCTCATCAGATCCTGCCGCAGGGCCTGCAGGGAACGCAGGATCTCCAGCAGTTCGCGCTGGTACTGCAGGGCTTCAAGCGGCGGGCGCAGTTGCTGGGCTTCCACCGACCGGGAGTCCTTCAGCGCCGCTTCGGCGCGCTCCACGAGGGGGCCGATCTTCTGCAGCAAACGCTCGGCCGATACAGCCCGCCAGTAGGCCGCACGGACCTCCTGGGTGATGTTGTGCACCACCTTGCGCTCACGCTCCTTGCCGATCAGAAAACGGTCGGCCTGCTGGTTCGCCCGCACATAAGAGAGTCCGAAATCCAGCACGTTCCAGGTGAAGGCGACGTCGTAGGTGCTGCGCTGCTTGTCCTGCGACACCGAATAGGAGGGGTCCGCCGGCAGGGCTTCCGGCACTCCGTCCGCAAAGCGCACACTGGCCGAGGCGGCGTAGTTGTTGCGCGCCGAGTAGCCGGCCGACACCGCCAGGCCGGGCAGCGCGTCGAAACGGGTCAGATCCAGTTGTTTCTGTGCCAGCGCCGACTCCAGTACCTTGAGCTTGCGGTCGCGGTTGTTGCGCACTGCACGCGCGATCGCCTCGTCCAGGGAAATAGGCGCCGAGACGGCATCGCGCTGCTGGGAAAGGCGATCGACATCGATGCGTACCGCCGCCTTGAGTTCGTCCGTGGTCAGGACGACGGGCTTGACGGCACAGCCACTGATAGCGAACACAGCGCCCAGTGCAACAAGTAATTTTGTTTTCATATTGATTGTTTATTGATGAAAAAAGACACTTTTGATTTAAAAACCGTGGGCAACACAGGGCACAACAAGAGCACACGCTCTTGAACCCATGCTAAGAAACGGTTGACCGAGCAATCGCAGGAAATAAGGGGGTTTTCAGGCGCTGTTCGGTGCAGGGCAACCCTCTGCCCAAGCGAACACCTGGCGCGAGCGCGCGCGAATCCCGCCGCCCGTTCACACGGGGGTGGATGGCGCTTCGCCGCTTAACTGAAGGGAGTGGAGAAGGGCTTGCGAACCTGATGCACCCGCGTCAGCGCGGGGCCAGCACGTCCAGGCGCCGCTGGATGCGAGCCGCCTCGTCGGCCGCGCCAGCCGTCTGGGCCTGGCGCAGCTGCACGCCCAGCCAGGCCAGCACCGGGCGGCGCCAGCCGCGTTGCGAGGAAGTCTCCACCGCGTCCGCCACCACCGCCGGTGAAGCGGCTCCGCGCTGCAGCAGCACGCCGGCAGCGATCAGGCGCGACAGCGGGTCCTCGATGCCGCTCAGGCTGGCCGGCGCGGTGCCCACCAGGCCTCGATGCACCGGCGGCAGAAGGGCCGCATCGGCGGCCGTTGCCTGCCCGGCCAGGTAGCGCGCATAGGCCTGCTCGGCCGGCGCCGCGTCGGTGGCCAGCGCCTCGTAACCAGCGCAGGGCTCGAACACCAGCGCCGCCACGCGGGTGGCGCAGCGCATCAGCTCCAGCCGCGCCAGCAGCGACGGCTGCGCTGTGCGCGCCACCTCGCTGCGAGCTCGCAGGAACTCGACTTCCTCCACCTTGCCGTTGCCGCTGAGCCAGGCCTCGGCCGCGCGCTCGGCACTGCTCTTGGCGTTCATCTGCCAGTCGGGCGGCGGGGGCGTGCTGCTGCAGGCTGCGAGCAAGGCTGCGAAAGAGACCACCCAAGGCCAGCGGCGCAACGTGTTCTTCTTCATTTCAGTTCAATCTGCGCGTCGCGCTTGAGCGGCCACAGGCGGTTGACCTCGTTGATCAGCGAGTCCACCTTGCGCAGGCTGGCATCGACCTCGGCGCGCAGCAGGTGCAGGTCGGTGGTGGCTTCACGGGTGTTGGCGGTGATGGCCTGGGCATCGACCAGCAGCTTGTCCACCTTCTGCAGGCTCACGCGCGCGTCCGCCAGCAGGCCGTCGAGCTGCTTCACCGTGCCGCGCGCGTCCTGCACCAGGCCGCCCTGTGCCGTGCCGCCCGGGCCGGCGCCCTGTCCGAACACCTGCTTGTCGGCGTTGGCCACCAGGCTGTCGAGCCGGCCGGTGAGCTGGTCCACCCGCGCCAGCAGCTTGTTGGCCCGGTCGATGGCTTCGACCACCTTCTTCGCGTCGGCCTCGTTGCCAAACAGCGCGCCCATCGCGCCCTGCGGTCCGTTGAGCTTCGCCGCCGTGCCCTGCAGGTGCACCAGACTCTGCGGCAGCGGCGCGTCTGCCGCCGTCAGCGCGTTGAGGTTGCCCACCAGCTCCTTCACCGAGGCCACGATGCCCGGGATCTCGGCCGCCGCGTCGCCGCTGAGCACCTGGCGTACCGCGCCATCCTCCAGCGGGGGATCGGTCAGCACGCCGCTGAAGGCCTTGATCTTGGTGCCGCCCACCAGCGCTTTTTCCATGGTGAAGATGCTGGAGCTGCGCAGCCACTTGGCGTCCTTCACCGGCACGTCCACCAGGATGTGCACATTGCCGTCCTCGGCCAGTTCGATGCGGCCGACGCGGCCAATGGCAAAGCCGGCGAAGGTGATGTTCATGCCCACGGCCACGCCTTCCGAATCGGGCGCCACCAGCACCAGCCGCTGGGTGCGTTCGAAGGCGCCGCGCGCGTAGGCAACGTACAGCGCCGAGCCCACCACCAGCAGCAGCAGGAAGACCAGCAGCAGCGCGGCCTTGAGCTCCAGGTTCTTCACCGGTGGAGGCATGGGCTCCAGCGGGGGCGGTGTGTCGGCAGGGTTCATCGGTGAACGGTCCATGGATCAGTAGTAGTTGCCCAGCAGCGAGGTCACCTCCACCAGCAGCAGCACCGAGAGCAGGCGCGCGAACTCGGAGATGTCGCTCAGGCGGCCGAAACCGCCCGCCTCGTCGCGCCGCGCGGCTGCGGCCAGCGGCACGATGGCCACCGACAGGCTGAAGAACAGGGTCTTGAGGCTGAAGATGAGCACCACGGCCGGCGTGAACACCTGGCCGACGGCGAGCGTGTAGGCCTGCAGCGCCCAGTGCGAGAAGCCGTAGACATTGAGGTAGGTGAGCACCAGCGCGATCACGCTGCTCACGGCCGCCAGCAGCAGCACCGAAAACACGCCCGCCAGTGCGCGCGGCAGCAGTTCGGTGCGCAGCAGGGCCTGCTGCTCGTGCTGCACGCCGCTGCGGTGCTGCTGCGAGAGCAGCTTGCGGATGCGCTGACCCTCGGGCATGGTGTGGCGCAGCGCCACGAACATTGCCGCGTACAAGGGGATGATCTCCAGCACCAGGGTGCGCACCAGCACCTCCAGCGCGTACTGCGAGAGGCCGTAGCTGGTGGCGGTGGCCACCACGATGCGGATCAGCACCAGGCTCAGCAGTGCCGACAGCGTGAGGAACCCGGGCAGCAGCGGCGCCGAGGCCCGGTAGAGGTGGCGCAGCACCGCGCTGCGCTGCGCGCCCTGCGCATAGCTCGACGGCGCCATGGCCAGCACCAGCACCTGCGCGCCCAGCAGCAGCACATGCCACCACGCCGCCCAGGAGGCCCTGATGCGACGGCCCCAGCCGCCGAGCGAGCGGTCCAGGACGGGGGGAACGAGCGGCGAGCCGGGCATGCGAAGGATGATAGCCCGCGACACCCAGGCGACAGACCCGGCGCGCGGCATGGTGGAAACGCCCATGGCAAACGGGCGCGGCTGGTTTTCAATGGGCCGATCTTGCGCCGGCCAACCCGCCTTCGCTGTAACAGGAGATTTCGCCCATGACCGCCAAGCCCCTGCCCCCGCTCGCCCCCGCCATCCGCCGCCAGACCATCGCGGACGCGCTGCACCGCACCGCGCTGCGGCTGCCGGGCAAGCCCGCCATCACCTGCGGCGCCACCAGCTGGACCTACGCCGAGTTCGACGCCCTGGTCACGCGGCTGGCGGCGGGCCTGAACGCGATCGGCGTCGGCGAAGGCGACAAGGTGGCGGTGCTGGCGCGCAACTCGCACGGCTTCGCGGCGCTGCGCTTCGCGCTGGCCCGGCGCGGTGCGGTGCTGGTGCCGATCAACTTCATGCTCAAGGCGGAAGAAGTCGCCTACATCCTGCGCCACGCCGGCGCCCGTACGCTGGCCACCGACAGCGGCCTGGCCGGCCTGGCGCGCGAGGCCTCGGCGCTGGAGACGCAGGTCAAACAGTTCATCTGGCTGCCCAGCGAAGACGCCACCGAGCCGGCACCGGGCATGCACCGCTTCGACGAGCTCGCTGCCTGCACCGACGCGCTGCCCGCCGTGGGCACGCAGAGCCACGACCTGGCCCAGATCGTCTACACCAGCGGCACCGAGTCCATGCCCAAAGGCGCCATGCTCACGCACGACGCGGTGCTGTGGCAGTACGTCAGCTGCGTCATCAACGCCGAGGTGGCCGAGGCCGACCGCACACTGCACGCCCTGCCGCTCTACCACTGCGCGCAGCTGGACGTGTTCTTCGGCCCCGCCATCTACATCGGCAGCCGCAACGTCATCACCGGCAAACCCACGCCCGACCACCTGCTGGCGCTGCTGGAGCAGCACCAGATCACCAGCTTCTTCGCGCCGCCCACGGTGTGGATCGCGCTGCTGCGCTCGCCGCTGTTCGACGCGGAGAAGCTGAAGCATCTGGCCAAGGGCTACTACGGCGCATCCATCATGCCGGTCGAGGTCCTGAAGGAGCTGGCCGCGCGCCTGCCGAACGTGCGCCTGTGGAACCTCTACGGCCAGACCGAGATTGCGCCGCTGGCGACCATGCTGCCGCCCGAAGACCAGCTGCGCAAACCGGGTTCGTGTGGCAAGGCCGTCATCAACGTCGAAACCCGCGTGGTGAACGACGACATGCAGGACGTGGCCGTGGGCGAGGTCGGCGAAATCGTGCACCGCTCGCCGCACCTGATGCTCGGCTACTTCAACGACCCGGAGAAGACCGCCGCCAGCTTCAGCGGCGACTGGTTCCACAGCGGCGACCTCGCCACCATCGACGCCGAGGGCTACATCACCGTCGTCGACCGCAAGAAGGACATGATCAAGACCGGAGGCGAAAACGTTGCCAGCCGCGAGGTGGAAGAAATGATCTACCGCCTGCCCGCCGTGAGCGAGGTGGCGGTGATCGGTCTGCCCGACCCGAAATGGGTGGAAGCGGTGACCGCCGTGATCGTGGTCAAGGCGGGGCAGTCATTGAGCGAGGACGAGGTGATGGCGCATTGCAGCGAACACATGGCACATTTCAAATGCCCCAAGCGCGTGGTGTTTGCGGAAGCGCTGCCGAAGAACCCGAGCGGGAAGCTGTTGAAGCGGGAGTTGCGGCGGGCGTACTCGACGTGATCTGCGGGCCGATACGCCACATTGCCTCATGCCCACGAACAAACCTTCCAGCCATAGCGAGATGAACCCGGAACGACAAGGGGTCCACCCGGAGCAATGGGGATGGGGAACATGGCTCATCGTTGATGTCGTGGTCGGTTCGGCAATCGTCGTTTTGCTCATGCTCTTGGAGTGAGTCCCAATTCGCGCAAGTTGAGTGAGCAACGCCGCCGGCGACATCACCAGCCTGCTGGGCAAGACGCTGCAGTACGACACCGCCGGGCGCCTCTCGGAGGCCACGGGTGTTCCGCCTTGCCCCACCGGGGTGAACTGCTCGGGCGCTCAGACCACGCTCAGCCGCTACAACGGCTGGGGCCAGCGTTTGCTGCGCGAGAACGATCTGGAGCAGAGCGTGTTCAGCTACGGGCTGGAGGGCTTCAATCTGCTGTCGCAGACCACGCGCCGCCTGGCCACCTCCCTGCGGTCCACCACCGAACACATCTGGCTGCCCACCGCCTCGGGGCCGATGCCGATTGCGGCGGTGATCGACGGCACCCACTACGCGGTGCATGCGGATCATCTGAACACGCCGCGCAGGCTCAGCGACTCGGCCGGGCAGACACGGTGGCAGTGGCCTTACAGCGGCTTTGGGGAGATTGCGCCGCAGAGCACGCCAGCGGCTGGGCAAGCCCCGGTGAACTACCAACTCCGCTACCCCGGCCAGATTGACGATGGCAACGAGCTGTTCTACAACTGGCACCGCTTCTACGACCCGCGGGTCGGGCGGTATACCAAGGCTGATCCGATTGGGCTGGATGGGGGGTGGGCAGCTTTGGGCACTTATGAAGTTTGACGGTGCGACATTGGAGGAGGCTGCGCGATGCGTAGACCTCAACAAGGTGGTCATATCCGCAGGTTTTGGCCTGGTCGGCCCCACCTTCATGAATGGATTTTTTCGTACCGCTCCCTGGTCTTTCGTTGCCGGAACTCAGACTAGTGGATTCGCAGTCAAGGCGACATCACCGCTCCGGCCATATACGCCGTTCGGCAACTCGGCAGAGTGCGACTGCCTCCGAGCGAAGGCCAAAGAGAACATGCCGCACCTTGTTCGGAACTTCTGGGACAACCTAGGTTTTTGATGGAGCATAAATGGAGAGTCAGTCATCCTCATGGCTACCAACCGCCGTGTGGCTCGGTGCTGTTTGCTCTGTGTACGGAGGCTTCTTTTTGTCTGGCAAGCTCGCACGGATGGGAAGGCCGCTTCTCGCCATCTCGGTTCCCACATGGGTGTTCGCACCGACTACAGTCCTATTGCAGTTCTGGGACGGGAGCGGATCCAGAACTGATGTACTGGCCATCTTCGGATTCGCATTCGTGCTTGTCCTCTTAACCTGGGGCTATGTGCGAAAGGCCGACGGCGCCTGAAGCCGTAGCGGTCTTCTGCAGGGCAGGTCTTGCACTTGTTCAACGGCATCACCAGCCTGCTGGGCAAACCACTGGTCTACTACTCCGCAGAGCACCTGTCGCAGGCCACGGGCGTTCCGCCCTACCCTCAGGCCGTCACGCCTTCGGCCCCATCCCGTACCGCAGCATCCGGGCCTGCAGCCACGGCCGCACGACGAAAGCCATGAGCAGGCCGATGCACAACCCCAGCGGCAGGGCACGCACGTAGGCGTGGACCCACTGGGCAAGGGCGTCCACACTCAGGCCCAGGTTGGCGCCGGTGGCCATGCCGGTGGCCAGCGCTTCCATCGACAGGCCCATGAGCAGCGCGAACACGATGCGCTGGCGCAGTTCGCTGTGGTGGCCCCACCAGCGGCTGACGATGCGCCCGACCTGCACCATGACCAGACTGCCCAGCGGCAGCATGACCACCACGGCCATGGCGGCAGCCTTGAGCCAGCGCTGCAGGAAGTCGCCGCCGGTGCCGGTCTGCAGCCAGGTCACCAGACCGGTGATGCACAGGGCGATGGTGATGGAGATAAGGAAGACGGGGTACAGGGCCTGGAATTTGCGGAACGGTGTCATGGCTTGGCTTTCATGTTGATAGTGTCAACCATTTTGCCACAAGGTTGACTGCATCAACCAAACAGGGGATTCAGACCACCGGCGCGTGGCGGTCCAGTGCCCACGACACGGCTTCGCGCACCGTGGCGTCCGGATGGTGCTGCCGGCCGGTCAGTGCTACCCGCACAGCGGGGTCGTCGTTGCGGCCCAGCGCGTTGCCCATGGCCGCCGCAATGTTGCGCAGCCAGCGCACGTGGCCGATGCGGCGGATCGGGCTGCCTTCGGTGCGGCGCAGGAATTCTTCTTCGCTCCAGCCGAACAGCTCCACCAGGGTCGCGCCGGTCAGGCCCTCGCGCGGGTCGAAGTCGGGCAGCGGGCTGCGCTGCGCGAACTTGTTCCAGGGGCAGACGAGCTGGCAGTCGTCGCAGCCGTAGATGCGGTTGCCGATCAGCGGGCGCAGGTCTTCCGGAATCGGCCCCTCGTGTTCGATGGTGAGGTAAGAGATGCAACGGCGTGCGTCGAGCCGGTAGGGCGCGACGATGGCCTGCGTGGGGCAGGCGTCGATGCAGGCGCTGCAGGCGCCGCAGTGGTCGCTGACCGCTGCGGTGGGTGGCATGGCGAGGTCGAGGTAGATCTCGCCGAGGAAGGCCATCGAACCGCCCTCGCGGCTGAGGATCAGCGTGTGTTTGCCGCGCCAGCCCTGGCCGCTGCGGCGGGCGAGCTCGGCTTCGAGCACGGGCGCCGAGTCGGTGAACACGCGGTGGCCCAGCGGGCCGACGGCGGCGTCGATGCGCTCGGCCAGCTGCTGCAGGCGGCTGCGCAGCACCTTGTGGTAATCGCGGCCCCGGGCATAGACCGAGACGATGGCCTCGCCGGGCCGCTGCAGCCGCGCAAGCTCGTGCGCCTGCCAGCCCTCGGGCGTGCTGCGCGGCAGGTAGTCCATGCGCGCGGTGATCACGCTGACGGTGCCGGGCACCAGCTCGGCCGGGCGGGCACGCTTGAGGCCGTGGCGCGCCATGTAGTCCATGCCGCCGTGAAATCCGGCCGCCAGCCACGACTGAAGGCCCTGTTCGGCGCTTGAGAGGTCGACGCCGGCCACCCCGATTTGGGAGAATCCCAGTTCCCGGCCCCAGGCCTGAACCTGAACCATCAGTTGAGCAGCATCGAAACCGGATCGCATCGTCCGCCCATTGTAGGAACGCCCTCCCCGGAGAGTGCCGTGTGGAACGGGCGTTGGGCAAACGAGGCCGCCACCGCCGCCTTCGCGCAGCGCCTGGCCACGTCGCCCGCAATCGCGAACGCCACGCTGACGCTGGCCGGCGACCTGGGCGCGGGCAAGACCACCTTCGTGCGCCACCTGCTGCGCGCGCTGGGCGTGCAGGGCCGCATCAAGAGCCCGACCTACGCGGTGGTCGAGCCGCACCGCGCCGAGGCCGGGCCGCACGGCGCCCTGTCAGCCTGGCACTTCGATTTCTACCGCTTCGGCGACCCGCGCGAGTGGGAAGACGCGGGTTTTCGGGAACTGTTTGCAAACCCCGGTCTCAAGCTGGTGGAATGGCCCGAGCGCGCCGCCGGCCTCATGGGCGCGGTGGACGCGGCACTGACCATCGGGCCGGAGGAAACACCCGGTGACGACACCGACTTCACCGACGGCCCGCGCCAGGTGACGATACAGGCCTTCACCGACACCGGCCGGCGTCTGCTGGCCGCCCTGAACACATGATCCGACCACCGCACCAACCCGACCGCCGCCGCCTGTTGCAGGCCGGCGCGCTGGTGCTGCTGATCGGTGCGCCGCACCTGGCTCGCGCAGGGCGCGTGGTGGCGGTGCGCATCTGGCCGGCGCAGGACTACACGCGCGTGACCATCGAGTCCGACGGCGAGCTCAAGGCACAGAAGACCACGGTCGACCAGGCGTCGCGGCTGGTGGTCGACATCGAGGGCATCGACCTCATCGAAGGCATGCGCGAGCTGGTCGGCAAGCTGCAGAGCGACGACCCGAACATTGCGGCCATCCGCGTCGCCCCGGTCAGTGCCAACGTCGCGCGGCTGACGGTGGACCTGAAAAAGCCGATCAAGCCGCAGGTGTTCAACCTGGAACCGGTCGCGGCCTATGGCCACCGGCTGGTGCTCGACCTCTACCCGGTGCAGACGGTCGACCCGTTCGAGGAACTGATCCGCCAGCACACGGCCGCGGTCGACGAATCGGCCCAACGCGCCGCCGACCTGCTGGGCGCCGAGCTGCGGGACATGCCGGCCACGCCAGCGGACGACCCGCTGGCCGACCTCATCGCCCGCCACGACAAACCGGCACCGCCCAAGGCGCCCGGCGCCACCGCCGGCAAACCCGCCCCAGCCGGTGAGCCGAAGGCCGCACCCGGGAAAAAAACCGAACGACTGATCATCGTGGCGCTCGACCCGGGCCACGGCGGCGAAGACCCGGGCGCCATCGGCCCCGGTGGCACGCAGGAGAAGGACGTGGTGCTGCAGGTGGCCCAGAAGCTGCGCGACCGCATCAACGCGACCACGGTCAACGGCAACCCAATGCGCGCCTACATGACGCGCGACGCCGACTTCTTCGTGCCCCTGGGCACGCGGGTGAGAAAGGCGCAGCGGGTACGCGCCGACCTGTTCATCAGCGTCCACGCCGACGCCTTCATGACGCCGCGGCCGCAGGGTGCGAGCATCTTTGCGCTCAGCACCAAGGGCGCCAGCAGCGCGGCCGCGCGCTGGATGGCCAACAAGGAAAACGCCGCCGACCTGGTTGGCGGGATCAACGTCAAGTCCAAGGATGCGACCGTGGCGCGCGCCCTGCTGGACATGAGCACCACGGCCCAGATCAAGGACAGCCTCAAACTGGGCGGCGCGATGCTGACCGAGGTGGGCCGCGTGGGCAAGCTTCACAAGCCGCGCGTGGAGCAGGCCGGGTTTGCGGTGCTCAAGGCGCCGGACATTCCCAGCGTGCTGGTGGAAACGGCCTTCATCAGCAACCCCGACGAAGAGGCCCGGCTGCGCAGCGAGGCCTACCAGAACCAGCTGGCCGACGCCCTGCTCAAGGGCATCGTCAAGTACTTCTCGGCGAACCCGCCGCTGGCGCGCAAGCAGCAGGCCTGATCAGGCCTGCCCCGCCGCAGCCCGGGCTTTCTCGGCCTTCGCGGCGCGCCAGCCGCCGAAGATGGCGATCAGGCCCGGCACGAAGATCAGCGCCCAGATGATCTTGGACAGGTTGGCCTGGACCCAGGGCAGGTTGCCGAAGAAATAGCCCGCGGCCGTCAGGCCGATCACCCAGATCACCGCGCCCACCACGTTGTAGGCGGTGAACTTGCTGCGCGTCATCTCGGCCACGCCCGCCACGAAGGGCGCGAAGGTGCGGATGAAGGGCATGAAGCGCGCCAGGATGATGGTCACGCCGCCGTAGCGCTCGTAGAAGTTGTGGGCCTGGTTGAAGGCGTTCTTGTTGAAGAAGCGCGAGTTCTCCCACTGGAACACCTTCGGGCCAAAGTAGCGCCCGATGCTGTAGTTGGTCTGGTCACCCAGAATGGCGGCCGCCAGCATCAGCCCCGCCGCGATCGACCAGTCCATCAGCCCGGCGCCACACAGCGCGCCCACGATGAACAGCAGCGAGTCGCCCGGCAGGAAGGGCATGACCACCAGGCCGGTCTCGACAAAGATGATGAGGAACAGCAGGGCATACACCCAGGCGCCGTAGGTTTGCACAAAGGCCTGCAGGTGCTTGTCCACGTGCAGGATGAAGTCGAGAAGGTAGAGGGCGAAATCCATAGCCCGCGATTATCCCCGGGCGTTGCCCCACCCCTAGAATGCCCCGGGTGAACGCCCCCCTGCCCGCCCACCGCCGCCCCATCCGTGAACTGCCCGACGAGCTGATCAGCCAGATCGCGGCCGGCGAGGTGGTCGAACGCCCCGCGTCCGTGGTGCGCGAGCTGGTGGACAACGCACTGGACGCCGGCGCCACGCAGATCACCGTGCGGCTGCAGGCCGGCGGGATCCGGCTCATCAGCGTGGAGGACGACGGCATCGGCATCCTGCGCGAGGAACTGCCCACCGCTCTCAAGCGCCACGCCACCAGCAAGATCGCCAGCCTGAACGACCTGGAAGCCGTGGACACCATGGGGTTCCGCGGTGAGGCGCTGGCTGCCATCTGTTCCATCGCCGAAGTCTCGGTGCTCACGCGCACCGAAGAAGGCGCGGCGCACGGCTGGTTGCTGGACGGCCGCAGCGGAGAGCTGCAGCCCACGGCCCGCGCACGCGGCACCACGGTGGAGGTGCGCGAGCTGTTCTTCGCCACGCCCGCACGGCGCAAGTTCCTCAAGTCCGAAAGCACCGAGCTGGCCCACTGCATCGAAGCCGTGCGCCGCCACGCGCTGGCGCGGCCCGAGGTGGGTTTTGCCATCTGGCACGACGGCAAGCTGGTGGCGCAGTGGCGCGCCGTGGCGCCCGACCTGGCCGGGGGTGAACACCTTCTGGACGCGCTGCGCCGCCGCCTGGCCGACGTGCTGGGCGAAGAGTTCATTGAAAACGCGGTCGCCGTGAACTGGCCGGCCAGCGATTTGCCCGGCGAAGAAGCCACCGCCGGCGGCCAGCAGCGCCTGCGTGTCTGGGGCTTTGCCGGCGTGCCCGACTCGGCCCGCTCGCGCGGCGACTGGCAGTTCGCCTATGTCAATGGCCGCTTCGTGCGCGACAAGGTCATCACTCACGCCGCGCGCAGCGCCTACGAGGACGTGCTGCACGGACACCGCCAGCCGGTGTATGCGCTGTACGTCAGTATCGACCCGACCCGGGTGGACGTGAACGTGCACCCGACCAAGATCGAGGTGCGCTTCCGCGACAGCCGCGAGGTGCACCAGGCCGTGCGCCATGCGGTGGAAGGCGCGCTGGCCGCGCCGCGCTCGACGCAGACGCTGCCGGTGGCCACCATGCCGTCTGCGGAGGCACTGACCGAGGCGCCCGCCTCGTCCTTCCTGAGCCCGGTGCCGCGCCAGCAACCCCTGCCCTGGCGGCCGGACGTGCCACAGGTTGGCCAGCGCGTGAGCGACCTCGAAGCGCTGTGGCGCCCGTCGGAGCGGATCGCGGCGCCGCTGGACGCACCCGACATCCGCCGCGCCGGACTAGAGTTCAGCCCGAACACGGCGACTCCCGCCACTCCGGCCCCCCTGCCCGACGGCGAATGGCCGCTGGGCCGCGCCATCGCGCAGCTGCACGGCGTCTACATCCTGGCCGAGAACGCGCAAGGGCTTGTGGTGGTGGACATGCACGCCGCGCACGAGCGCATCGTCTACGAACGCCTGAAACAGCAGCTGGACGCGCACCAGATCAGCAGCCAGCCGCTGCTGATCCCGGCCACCTTCGCCGCGACGCCCGAAGAAGTCGCCACCGCGGAAACCACAGCCGAGGTGCTGGCCCAGCTGGGGCTGGAAATCGTGCCGTTTTCGCCCAAGACCCTGGCGGTGCGCGCCGTGCCCACCACCCTGGCGGCTGGTGACCCGGTGGAACTCGCCCGCAGCGTGCTGGCCGAACTGAGCCAGCACGACGCCAGCACCGTGGTGCAGCGCGCCCGCAACGAGCTGCTGGCCACCATGGCCTGCCACGGCGCGGTGCGCGCCAACCGCCGCCTGACGCTGGACGAGATGAACGCCCTGCTGCGCCAGATGGAAGTGACCGAGCGCAGCGACCAGTGCAACCACGGCCGGCCGACCTGGCGGCAGCTGGGCATGAAGGATCTGGACGCGCTGTTCCTGCGCGGACGCTGATCGGCCTGTCCGCACCAAATCAGAGCAACCCGGCACCCAGCCGGTCGGCTAAAGCGCACCATCAGCAAATGTTGCGCACCATTCATGCGCCTTTTGGCATGCGAAATACCGTTTTCGCATAATTTCATGCACTTTTTCGGAGCATGACACGCATGAAATACGCTTCGGTCCACGACTTTCTTTCCCACGTTGAAGCCCGCAACCCGGGTCAGCCCGAGTTCCTGCAGGCCGTCACCGAGGTGATGGAAAGCCTCTGGCCCTTCATCGCCGCCCACCCCAAATACGCCGAGCAGGGCCTGCTGGACCGCTTGGTCGAGCCCGAGCGCGTGGTCATGTTCCGCGTGTCCTGGGTCGACGACCACGGCCAGGTGCAGGTCAACCGCGGCTACCGCATCCAGCACAGCATGGCGATCGGCCCCTACAAGGGCGGCATCCGCTTCCACCCCTCGGTCACGCTGTCGGTGCTCAAGTTCCTGGCCTTCGAGCAGACCTTCAAGAACGCGCTGACCACCCTGCCCATGGGTGGCGGCAAGGGTGGCTCGGACTTCGACCCCAAGGGCAAGAGCCCGGCCGAGGTCATGCGCTTCTGCCAGGCGTTCGTGATGGAGCTGTTCCGCCACGTGGGCCCGGACACCGACGTGCCGGCCGGCGACATCGGCGTGGGCGGCCGCGAGGTCGGCTACATGGCCGGCATGTACAAGAAGCTGGCCAACAGCGCCGCCAGCGTGTTCACCGGCAAGGGCCTGGCCTTCGGCGGCTCACTGGTCCGCCCCGAAGCCACCGGCTACGGCACGGTCTACTTCGCGGAAGAGATGCTCAAGACCCGCGGCAAGTCCTTCCAGGGCCTGCGCGTCTCGGTCTCGGGTTCGGGCAACGTGGCGCAGTACGCGGTCGAGAAAGCCATGGCTCTGGGCGCCAAGGTGATCACCGTCTCCGACTCCAGCGGCACCATCGTCGACGAGGCCGGTTTCTCGCCCAAGAAGCTGGCCATCCTGATGGACGTGAAAAACCACCACTACGGTCGTGTGAGCGACTACGCCGCCCGCACCGGTGTGAAGTTCGAAGCGGGCAAACGCCCCTGGCACGTGCCGGTGGACGTGGCCCTGCCCTGCGCCACCCAGAACGAACTGGACGAAAGCGACGCCCGCACCCTGATAGCCAACGGCGTGGTCTGCGTGGCCGAAGGCGCCAACATGCCGTCGACCATCGAGGCCGCCAAGGCCTTTGAAGCGGCCGGTGTGCTGTACGCACCGGGCAAGGCGTCCAACGCTGGCGGTGTCGCCACCTCGGGCCTGGAAATGAGCCAGAACGCCATGCGCCTGTCGTGGACGCGCGAGGAGGTGGACGCCCGCCTGCTGCAGATCATGCAGGGCATCCACGCTGCCTGCGTCAGGCACGGCCAGCGCGCCGATGGCAGCGTGAGCTACATCGACGGCGCCAACATCGCCGGCTTCGTCAAGGTGGCCGACGCCATGCTGGCGCAGGGCGTGGTCTGACGCATCAGGTGGTGTAGTCGCCGCTCGCCTCGGGCTGGAACAGGATGGCTTTCACCCGGGCCGAGCGCGGCTCGCCCTGCGGCGTGTGCCAGTGCGCGCGCCCACCGACGCGCAGCCCCAGCAGGCTGGCGCCCACCGGCGAAAGCACCGAGACAAAGCCTTGGGCCGGCTCGGCGTCGTCGGGATAGCAGAGGGTGAGCTTGCGCGGTGCCGTTTCGCCCGCTTCAAGGATCTCGATCTGCGAATACATGGTCACCACGTCGGGTGGCACCTCGGGCGAAGGCACCTGCTCGGCCAGATCGAGGGCGTCGGGCAGACCGGCAGGCATGCGCTGGGTGCCCAGCTTGTGCAGGCGGACGAAATCGAGTTCGGTGACGATGCGGTCACCACGGGACAACAGGGACATGTCGGCTCCAGAAAAGGCGTGTCCCGACCTCACGAGGGTCAGGACAAGGATGCGCTCTGGTGGAGGGGCCCGGCGATCGCGCGTGGCGCGAATGAATGGGAGAGGGAGGGGATCGCCGGGCTCAGGAATGTGCGGCCGTCGCGCCACCGCCTGAGGTGTGGACGGGCACGCGCGCACCCGGTTCCGTCGCCAGAGGCGACAGAGCGCGACACAGGGTCGTCGGGTGGTGGATGCGCAGCATGGGCGGCAATGTAGGCAGGACAGGCGCCCGTGTCAACCGGTGAGCGTCCGGCGGCGACCGGCCGGCGCGCCGGCAGTGAACTTTCCACCGGTCTGGTGGATCGTGTAAGCCCATGAAGCGCCTGATCGCCCTCGTCCTCCTCTCCGCCGCCATGCTGGCGGGCTGTGCCTCCCTCGACGAACGCCAGCGCGGCTGGATCTTCCAGCCCTCCGACCGGAGCTGGTGGCGTGGCGAGGAAGCTGCCCAAGGCATGCAGGACGTTTGGATCGAGTTCCAGTCGCAGGAAACCAACCAGCCGGTGAAGCTGCACGGCCTGTGGAGCGCCCACGAACGTTTCGAGAGCGACCCCAAGGCCCCCGTGCTGCTCTACCTGCACGGGGCGCGCTTCAACGTGGTGGGCTCGGCCTTCCGCGCGCGGCGCATGCAGGAGCTGGGCTTCTCGGTGCTGGCGGTGGATTACCGGGGCTTCGGCAAGAGCACCAACACCCTGCCTTCGGAGACCATGGCCTACGAAGACGCCCGCGCCGCCTGGGACTGGCTGGCACGCCAGTACCCCGACCGGCCGCGCTACATCTTCGGCCACTCGCTGGGCGGCGCGATCGCCATCGACCTGGCGGCCCAGGTGCAGGACGAAGCCGGAACCCTGGTCGAGGGCACCTTCACCTCGATTCCCGATGTGGTCAGTTCCTACAAGTGGGGTTGGCTGCCGGTCGGTCCGCTGATCACCCAGCGCTTCGAAACCGTGGAGCGGGTCAAGAAGATCGGCTCGCCACTGCTGGTGGTGCATGGCAGCGAGGACCGCACCATCGCGCCGGAACTGGGCCGCAAGCTGTTCGAGGCCGCCACCGGCCCCAAGCGCTTCGAACTGGTCGAGGGCGGGTCGCACCACAACACCAACGCGGTGGGGCAGCCGCAGTACCGGGTGGCGCTGGCCGAACTCTTCGGCATGAAGTGATCCTCCCGCGCCGCCATCGGCGTCGCACCGGTCGAACATGAGGCCATCTGCTACCCTCAAACAGATGTCCGCTTCCCGTTCCGCCATGTCGCCCAGCCTGATCGTGCTGGTGCTGTCCCTGCTGCTGGGCCTGCAGCCGGTCACCACCGACCTCTACCTGCCCGCCCTGCCCTCGATCACCCAGGGCTTTGGCGCCAGCATGCCGCAGGCGCAGCTGACCCTCACCGCATTGTTGCTGGCCTTCGGTCTCTCCCAGCTGGTCTGGGGACCGCTGTCCGACCGCTTTGGCCGCCGCCCGGTCCTGATGATCGGGACCGGCCTGTATGTGCTGGCCGCGGTGGGCAGCACGTTTTCAGCGTCGATGGAGCAGCTCATCGTCTGGCGCATCCTGCAGGGTATTGCCATGGGCGCAGGCGTGATGTGCGCGCGCGCCGTGGTGCGCGACCTCTACGCGCCGGTGGATGGCGCGCGGGTGATGTCCAAGGGACTGACCGGCCTGGGCGTGATCGCCTGCGCGAGCGCGCCGGTCGGCGGCCTGCTGGCCGACCTCGCGGGCTGGCGCATGGCCCTGATGGCCCAGGCGGTGTTCGGCGCCGGGGCGCTGGCGCTGCTCATTTGGCGCTTCGATGAGACCCTGCCGCAGAAAAACCCGCGCGCGCTGGAGCCGCTGACCCTGCTGCGCACCTGGGGCCGCATCCTGCGCCACCCGACCTTCTGGGCCTTCACCCTGCTCTCGGCCACGTCCTACGGCGGCCTGTTCACCTTCCTGGCCGCCTCGTCGTTTGTGTTCATTGGCGTGCTGGGCCTGAGCAAGACCGCCTACGGTCTGCTGATGCTGGTGATGTCGCTGTCCTACATCGTGGGCACCTTCATCTGCCGCCGCCTGCTGCAGAGCCTGGGCGTGCGGCGCACCGTCGTCATCGCGGGCGGATGTACCCTGCTCGCGGGCAGCACCATGGGGCTGCTGGCACTGGCGGGCATCCAGCACCCGGCTGCCATCCTCGGGCCCTTCATCCTCTTCATGCTCGGCCACGGCGTGCACCAGCCCTGCGGCCAGAGCGGCGCCGTCGCCCCATTCCCGCAGGCGGCCGGCGCGGCCTCCGCCATGAGCGGCTTCCTGATGATGGTCACCGCCTTCTTCATGGGCGGCTGGCTCGGCAAGAGCCTGGCCGAGAACCCCGGCAGCGTGCGGCCGCTGACCGATGGCCTGTGGTTCTGGAGCGTGTTGATCGCGCTGACCGCCTGGACGCTGGTGCAGCGCCACGGCGAGGTGAAGACGCCTCCGCAGCGCGTCACCCCGGGAGCGGCCGATGCCCGCTGACCCGGTGCGCTGCATCGCCATCGCCGGACCGACCGCCAGCGGCAAAAGCGCTGCCGCGCTCGCCATCGCCCAGCGCTGGCCGGTCGAGATCATCAGCGTCGACTCCGCCCTGGTCTACCGGGGCATGGACATCGGCACCGCCAAACCTTCGCGTGAGGAACAGGCACTGGTGCCGCACCACCTGATCGACATCACCGACCCGCTGCACGCCTACAGCGCGGCCGAATTCGTGCGCGACGCGCAGCGGCTGATCCAGCAAATCCGGTCCCGCGGTCGCACGCCGCTGCTCGTGGGCGGCACCATGCTGTATTTCAAGGCGCTTATGCAGGGTCTGGACGACATGCCCCGCGCCGACGCCGACGCGCGCGCACGCATCGAAGCCGCCGCCGCGGCGCACGGCTGGCCCGCGATGCACGCCGAACTGGCGAAGGTCGACCCGGTCACCGCCGCCCGACTCGCGCCCAACGATGCCCAGCGCATCCAGCGCGCGCTTGAAGTGTTCGAGGTTTCGGGCCGGCCGATCTCCTCGTTCCAGACCGGCGGGCAACGCGAAGCGGACAACCCGGTGCCGGAAGGCGCCTTCCTCAGCCTGGAACCCGCCGACCGCGGGTGGCTGCACGAGCGCATCGCCCAACGCTTCGACGCCATGCTGGCCGAAGGCTTCGTGGACGAGGTGCGACGCCTGCGCGCGCGCGGCGACCTGCACCCGGACCTGCCCTCGATGCGCTGCGTCGGCTACCGCCAGGCCTGGGAGGCGCTGGACGCGGCCGGCGATGCGCCACTGACATCCGCTCAACAGGCCGAACTGCGCGACCGCGGCATCTTCGCCACGCGCCAGCTCGCCAAGCGCCAGATCACCTGGCTACGCTCGATGCCGCAGCGGCGGGTGATCGCGTGCGATGCGCCCGATGCGCTGGCGCAGTTGCTCGCCGCGGTCAGTACCCTTTTGAGTTGACCCCTTGACTCAGGGGTGCACCCTAACCAAACGGACGTACCCGTTCCGGTAACGGGAAACCTGACTCACATTCGCAGTGGGAGAGCCGACCGCTGTGCCCTCAAAAGAGGCCTGGAAACCCGGTAGACCCAGTTTCTGGTGCACGGGATCGTAGATGGTCTGCGAATGTATCGTCATGGACCAGAACGGCAGCGCGCCTGGTCCGAACCCGCTCATCGGGAACGCCGAGACGTCCATCTGCGTCTTCGTTGTGTCCGGGTCGCGGAGATACAGAGAATCAAGCTCCTTGATCCCAGGCAGGCGCCAGCCCGGCAGCGACGCCGCCCTCGACAAGGCGTCATACAGATTCAAGGACAAGGGTTGGCCGTTGCAATTGGTTCCGGTCCAGACTTGCCCCTCGGCGCAACGCCGCCATTGGAGCTTGCTCCAGTTGTCCACGAGCACGTTGTTCGCAGCGTCCCGTCCATATGGAACGGTCACCGCCGAATAGCGCGATGTCGTGGGCACAGAGGATCCGCGCACCAGATGCAGATACAGGCGATTGTGGGAGGTAGCGACGTAACCCAAATCTTCCTTGGCACGGAAATCGAAGTCCACGAAGTGACCTGCCGCACCAGGATTGCCGGCCAACCACCCCTCGCGCGCCCGCACAGTCACCACACCGTCCACCCTCTGCCTCACTACGCCGCCCGAGTTGTAGGTCACGTCGTAGTCCCAGGTGGCCGAGTCGGCGGAGATGTAGGGGCCCACACCGCCAATCGGAGGCTGGAAGAAACCTCCTTGGACATTCATGACGTTGACCAGCTCAGACGCGGTGGGAATGCGCCAGTCGGAGTAGCCGCACAACTGGATGTTATTGATGTAATCCACATAGGCACGGCTGGCGTCCGGAGAATCGATCTCGGCCTGCGTCGGAGCACGAGAAACATAGAAAACGTTGTTGGGGAAAAACTCCTCGACCTCGACTGCCACCTGCGGACGGTCTGTCCGGTCAATATGCAGGAACGATCGAGACGAACTCCTCATGCCATCGCTTGTCTTGACCTCCCACATCAGTCCCGTCGTCCTGTCGAGCTTGCAGTCCGTTTCCGGCCGACCCTCCACCTGAGCAAAGCGGGTCGTGTCATTGGGCACCGCCCGGTTGCCATCCACATGCTCCCTCGGCGGCATCTGTGTGGCAGTTTCACAGGGACTGTATTCGTCGCTGCCGTCCGGGGAGATGCAACCACGCCCACCATCGCTGCGCGAAACGGGCGAAACAGGCAGCGCAGAACCGCTGGTTCGGACGTAGTACCCGATGCCTTCATACTCCATGTGCGGTGCCGTCGCGATCACGTTCAGGCGCTCCGCTTCGCTGGCAGTGTAGAAGTGCGTGCCTGCCGCATTGTTGAAGAACCGGTGCATCGGCGTCCACCCGGAACCTGCAAAGGTTGTCGCGTACCAGGAGATGCCTTCATAGTTGAAGTACTCCCAGTAATAGGTGCGCACGAAGTCCCGCTCTTCCGGGTCGATCGTATAAAAGTGGGTCCCGGTGTAGATGCTGTAGAAGCGATAGACCGGGCTGAGCGGGACATCCGAAGACGTCAATGCAAAGAAGGCCTGTCCTTCGTAGCTGAACTGGGGCAGATTCCGTTCGATGGAAGCCTTCTCCTCAGCAGACATGGTGTAGAAGTGCGCACCGGTCAGCGTGTTCAGGAAGCGGTGAACCGATGCAGGGGCACCCCCATATGCCTTGGCGACCGACTGAAAGGCCTTCGTACCCGCGTACTTCTGGCGCTCACCCATGAGTTCTTCCGGCTGACCGGCGAAGCGGCCATTGAACCGTTTGGCCAAGCGCTGCTTCATTTCTGTCAGATCAAGGCCAATGACCGGCTTGCCGTATGAGGAATCTTCCAGACCCTTTGCGTGGCCTCTCGTCAGGTCGGTTTCCGTCGCAGAGCTCGCAGAGGCCCTCTGCGTGTCTGCATCCTGCACCTGTCCTCCGGTGCCACCGCCGCAGGCGGCCAAGGCACTGACCAGGAACACCCCGGCCAATGATCTAAAAAAGCTCATGAACACTCCCTGTTGGGTGGCACGCAGCCAAACGATCTGAATTGTATTCATTTGTATCAAATCTATTCCGAGCCTCGCTCTGGTTCGTCAAGGACAATGCCGGGATGGGCTTGGTCCTTCAAAAACTCGCAAAACGCTACGGCAGCACGCCCGTGTTTTCCAACGTCACCCTCACCGTCGCCCCCGGCGAGTTCGTCGCCATCGTTGGCGAGTCGGGGGTGGGCAAGTCCAGCCTGCTCAACTGCATGGCGGCGCTGGACGACTGGCAAGAGGGGTCGATCACCCTCGACGGCACCGACCTTGGCCAACTGGACGAGACCCAGCGGGCGCACTGGCGGCGCGAGGCGCTGGGTTTCGTGTTCCAGGCCTTCCATGTGCTGCCGCACCTGGACGTGGGGCAGAACGTCGGCCTGCCGCTGCTGCTGCTCAAACGCCCCGATCCGGCTCGGGTCGCGCAGGTGCTGGAGGCGGTCGGGCTGGCGGGACTGGGTGAGCGGTTGCCCGCGCAGCTGTCGGGCGGACAGCTGCAGCGCGTGGCGATTGCACGGGCACTGGTGCACCTGCCGCGGCTGATCCTGGCCGACGAGCCCACCGGCAACCTCGACCCGTCCACCGCCGCGCAGGTGATGGACCTGCTGAAGGCGCAGACGCGGGAGAACGGCGCCTCGCTGATCCTGGTCACGCACTCGGCCCACGCCGCAGCGCGGGCGGACCGGGTGCTGCATCTGACGGCGAATGGGTTGACGGCAAAACTCCCGGACTGACAGCAGATTGGCGCACCCGCCCACGCTGCCTCCTGTCACCCACGCTGGCGCATTCAAAACTGCGACGGATGTCAGCGGCTCTGCTCCTGCAGATGAAGCCCGGAACCATCGATCAGAACCCGATCGGGTGCGGTGTTCAGCGCCGCCTGCAGATGAGCCCGGGCTGCGTTGCGGAAGTTCTGCTCGACCGCTGGTTGCGGGTTTTTCTGCAGCGACAGGTGGGTCACCGCCATGAAGGTCCCGACCATGGCCGACTGTTCGTAGAGGCGCCGCCGGCCCGACGGTGAGAGCCGCCGGAAGTCCGGGCTCTTGTCCAATGCCACCCGCATCTGCCGGGCCAGTTGCAGGAAGTGCGGATCCGGCACCTCGACTCCGTGCAGCGCCATGTAGTTGCCCGCGATGTAGGCAGCCACCGCCCCGGCCGCATCGCCCGCCGGCAGACCCAGTTTGCGTTCGAGCTGACGGTAGACCTCGAAGGCCTGAACGTAGGCCTGCCGTGTGCGCTCCCGTTGCTCGACAGGCACCGCTTGAGCCAGCTGACGGGCGCTTTCTTCCACTCTGGACCCGCCCTGAACCTGGGTGCTACCGATCGCGCCCGGTCTTTTCCCAGTTCCGGAACCCGATTGCCCGGTGAAAGGAACCGTCGTTGCGTTCGGGAACAGCGGCAGGATCAGCCCCTCGTACACCGGTGGCGGGGGTGGCGGGATGTCAAAAGCGAGAGAGCTTCCCGCGCTGCACCACAAGGCTGCTGCGACACACAAGCATGCTGACGATCGGAAAAGTACCGGTTTCATCATCGCCTCCCCAGGCAAGAATCTTCACAAAGGTGCAAGCGCCACAGGTGTCACGCGCTCGCGGCGTACCTCAGAGGCGATTGTCCACCCGTACCCGCCTCACGGGCCTTGTCGCCCACGCTGGAGCGTCGGGAGGATCGCGGGTATGCACGACGCCAGTGCCGCGCCGGCATTGGCCACCAGATCCCTGCCCTCCGGCTCACCGTCGACCACCCAGACCTCGACGTCGTCTCGCCCGACTTCCACGACGTTGCAGGTTTTCCTGAGGGCTTCATGCAGGCGCAAGCCCAGTTGCTCGGACCATACGGGATCGTGAACCAGCGTCGGAAGGTAGGCGTACACCTGCCAGCGGAACCTGGCCCCTTCCTTCCACTTCTGGGCGGTCACACGCAGCAGCGGTTGCGCCGCGGAAGTGTGCGACCAGGACTCTTCGATTTCGTCGTCGGGGTCGAGCTGCTCGATGCGGATGTCCGCAGGAATGCGGGCATGGAATGTTGGTTGACGCGACGCCTGCCGCCACAGGCGAGTCACAAGGACGACGAAGCCACCCCCGAAAAAGAGAACGGTCGCCCAAGCGATGATGGCTTCGGGCCAGGACAGATCGGCGAAGGCCAGACACAGCGCGCCGGCAAGGGCAAACGCAAGGGAGCCAAGAGCCCCCTTCCACAGATCCTTGTGCATTCACACCCCCCTGAAAGTCAGCCGCGATTCTTGCACCGGTGAAGTGCGCGCGGGGCGGTTGCACACTGCACCTGACCGCCTAGGGCCTGGTACCCGGCGCCTAGACCTTCAGGAACAGATCCCGATCCGGCGCGAAGCTCGCGTGCAGCGGCAGCAGCGCCCCGCCAAGCGCACGCGCGTCGGAGCCGATGGTGCCGAGTTCGAGCCGGGGCATCGCGAGCAGACCTTCGGGGTTGTAGGCCTTGAGTGCCTCGCCGGTGCGCTGCCAGAGTTCGCGCAGCAGGTCGGGTACCACCACGCCGTCGATCACCACCGCCTCCACGTCGAGGAAGGCCGTGCCCGCCACCACGCAGTGCGCCAGCGCCAGCGCCGCGCGATCAATCCACTCGCGCGTGTAGGGCAGCCAGTGGCCGGCCAGCGCGCGCGCATCGTAGGCGGCCATCGGGTCCAGCCCGTGTTCGCGGAAGCGCTGCTCCAGGTCCCACAGCGAGGCTTGGCTGATCAGCTGCGGCGGCAGCTCCCGCGGGCTCGCCGACGCGGCCACCTGCAGCGGCAGCGAGGCCACCGCACCCGCGTTGCCGTTCACGCCGCGGTGCAGGTGCGAGTCGATCACCAGCCCGCCGCCGACGAAGGTGTCCATGAAGAGATACAGGAAGCTGTGCAGGTCGCGCCCGCGCCCCTGCAGCAGCTCGGCCACGCAGGCGGCCGAGGTGTCCTTGGCGAAGCTGACCGGCAGCTCGGTCATGGCCTGCACCTCGGCGGCGAGGTCGAGGTGGGTCCAGGCGTCGGACTGCGCCTCGGTCAGGCCCAGCATGCGGTGCCAGCCGCCCAGCTGGAAAGGCGCCGCCACACCCACGCCGACCACCCGGCTGCGCAGACCACCCAGGTCGTCGAGCAGGCGGTTGAGGTTCTTCTCGATCTCCGGCAGCAGCGATGCCGCATCCGGAAACGGATAGGCGATCGACAGGCGCTGACGCACCCGCCCGAGAAAGTCGACCAGCAGCCAGTCGGCGCTGCGCCGGCCAATCTTGATGCCGACCGCGAACGCACCGTCGGGGTTCAGGCCCAGCGGCACCGAGGGCTGGCCGACCCGGCCACGCACCGGTGCCTCGCGCACCAGCAGCTGGTCTTCGTCCAGACGAGCGGTGATCAGGCCGATGGTCTGTGCCGTCAGCCCGGTCAGCCGTGCCAGTTCTGCCTTGGGCATGCTGCCGTGCACCCGCAGCGCCTGCAGCACGACGCGGTCGTTGAACTGGCGCATGCCAATCTGGTTCGAGCCGCGCTGGCGCAGGCGCGGGGCGTCGCCCGCGTCGGCGCCACCGTCCGGCGCCGGCGGATCGATCGGCTCTTGGGGGTGCTTGTCTTCGCTCACAGCCGGCGAGTGTGACACGCCTCAGGGCCGCAGGGCCTGTCCCAGCACACCCTTGCGCAGCAGGAAGTTGCCCCAGGGCTCCAGCTCGCCGGTGACGACGATGGCGTAGGCCTTCTTCACACGCTCGTAGAACTCGTAGCGCTCCACCGCCTGCACGCGTTCGGGCGGCAGACCGGCCGATGCCAGCAGGGCCACAGCCTCGCGTTGCAGGGCCGACCGGTAGCCTTCCGGCGTGTCGCTCACCTGCATGTAGGCCACGGGATGGGTCACATCCTCGGCCAGGGGAAACACGCTCACCACCGCCTCCAATGTTCGAAGCATGCCGACACCCGGCAGGCGCAGCACCGGCTTGCCAGCGCCCAGGCTCATGGCGGTGAAGTTGGCATCCGCCAGCACCACCGCGTCGTCGTGCCCCATCTCGGCCAGCAGCTTGAGCAGCTCCGGGCTGAGCAGGGGATCAATTCCTTTGAGCATGGTGCGTCCTCAGGCCAGACATTCCGCAGGCAGCGTCGCCGGGTCGCGCGCGCCCGTCATCACCGCCACCGTGTCGCTCATGCTGATCGTCTTGGGGTTGACCACGCAGGCGCGTTTGCCCAGGCGGGCGATGTGGATGCGGTCGGCGATCTCGAACACGTGCGGCATGTTGTGCGAGATCAGAATCACGGGCAGGCCCTTGTCGCGCACGCGGCGGATCAGTTCCAGCACCATGTTGCCTTCCTTCACGCCCAGCGCAGCGGTCGGCTCGTCCAGGATGACCACGTGCTGCGCGAAGGCCGCGGCGCGCGCCACCGCCACGCACTGGCGCTGGCCGCCCGAGAGCGTCTCCACCGCCTGCGTCATGGAGCGGATGCCCACCTTGAGGTCGGCCATGCGCTGGATGGCCGTCTCCAGCATCTTTTTCTTGTCCAGCATGCGCAGCGTGCTGCCCAGGAAGCCTTCGCGACGGATCTCGCGGCCCAGGAACAGGTTCTCGGTGATGGTCATGGCGGGGGCCACGGCCAGGTCCTGGTAGCAGCACTCGATGCCGGCGCGGCGCGCGTCGATCGGGGTGTTGAAGTGGATCTTCTGGCCGTCCAGGAAGATCTCGCCCTCGTCGGGGATCGTGGCACCGGACAGCGCCTTGATCAGGCTGGACTTGCCGGCGCCGTTGTCGCCGATCACCGCCAGGATTTCACCGGCGCGCAGCTCGAAGTCGGCGCCGTCGAGGGCGGTGACCTGGCCGTAGCGCTTGACCAGGCCCTTGGCCTGCATCACGAGTTTGTGGGAAGTGCTCATTACCGGGCTCCTTTGCGGGAGAGTTGGTCCACAGTCACGGCGATGATCACCAGGATGCCGGTGATCAGCACCTGGTACACCGACGAAACACCCATCAGCGTCAGTCCGTTGCGCAGCACGCCGACCACGATGGCCCCGACCAGCGAGCCGAGGATCATGCCGCGGCCGCCGAACAGGCTGGTGCCGCCCAGCACCACGGCGGTGATGGCGTCCAGGTTCTCGGTCTGTCCGGCGTTCGGGTCGCCCACTTCGGTGCGGGCCACCAGCAGCAGCGAGGCGATGCCGTAGAACACGCCGGCCAGCACATAGACACCCAGCAACACGCGGTCTGTGGGGATGCCGACCAGGCGGGTCGCTTCGGGGCTGTTGCCCACGGCGTAGACGTGGCGGCCCGAGGCGGTCTCGCGCAGCCAGAACCAGGCGCCCAGGTACAGCAACATCATCACCACGGTGCCGTAGGCGACCGGTGCGCCAGCGATGTCGAAGGTACCGCCCAGCGCGGTCATGAAGGGCGGCAGGTCGGAAACGGTCTGCGCACCGGAATACAGCTGGGTGATCGCGAAGGCGATGTTCATCGTGCCCAGGGTCACGATGAAAGACGGCAGCTTGATGCGGGTGACCAGCAGCCCGTTGATCAGGCCGAAACCGGCGGTCACGCCAATGCCGCAGAGGATGGCCAGCGGCGCGGGCACGCCCAGCTCGACCGCGAACTTGGTCATCACGATGCTGCCCAGGGCCATCACCATGCCGCACGAGAGGTCGATGCCGGCGGTCAGGATGACCAGGGTCTGGCCGATGGCGATCACGCCGACCACCATGACCTGCTGGAGGATCAGCGCGAAGTTCGCGCCGGTGAAGAAGTTGTCGGTCGTCATGCCGAAGATGGCACAGGCGATCGCGAGGGCAATGAAGGGCCCCATCTGGCTGATGGGAGGCAGCCTGTCCTTGAAAGAGCTCATGACGAGATCTCCGGTAGAGAGCAAACAGAGAAAAGAAAAGGGCGCCCTTGCTTCGCCGGGATTCATGGTTCCCGGTTCAAAGGGGCGCCCCTGGCGCCTTGGTGGCGAAGATGAAGACCCTGCGCCGGGCCGCCCCAGGCCGGGTCAGACCCCCTGGGGGGCAGCGACCCGTGAAGCGGCGGAGCGTGGGGGCTCAAATTACTTTTTGTCGCCCCAGCACAGCTCGGTACCGACCTTCACGTCCTTGCTTTCCACGCCCGGCACAGCCTTGGCGGCGATCAGGGTCACGCCGGTGTCGACGTAGCCCGTGGCCTTCTTGCCACCCTTGGCGTACTCGACGCCCGCGGCCACGCCCATGGCGGCCATCTTCAGCGGGTACTGCTGGCTGGTGGCGGCGATCACGCCCTTGCCCACATCGGCCACACCGGCGCAGCCGCCGTCGACGGACACGATGATCACGTCCTTCTCCTTGCCAGCCTTCTTCAGCGCGTTGTAGGCGCCGGCGGCAGCGGGTTCGTTGATGGTGTAGACCACGTTGATGGCCGGGTCCTTCTGCAGGCAGTTTTCCATCGCGGTCTGGCCCTTGGCCTGGTTGCCGTCGGTGTCGGCGGCGCAGACGGTCTCAGGCGTGGACGACAGTTCGTTGGACTTGGCGTCGTTGGCCTTCAGGCCGAAACCGGTCATGAAGCCGTTGTGGCGCTGGGCACCCACGGGATGGCCGGGGAACAGGTCGAGCATGGCGATCTTGGCGGGCTTGCCACCCTGCGCGGCCTTGGCGTACTGGCCGATCAGGATGCCGGCCTTGTAGTTGTCGGTGGCGAACAGGGCGTCGGCGCCGTCAAACGGGCTGTCCAGCGCGATCACCTGCACGCCCTTGGCCTGGGCCTTCTTGACAGCGGGGATGATGGCGTCGCCGCTGGCAGTGATCAGAATGGTCTTGGCACCGGCGGTGACCATGTTCTCGATGGCGGTGATCTGGGCGGCGGTGTCGCCATCCTTCTTGCCGGCGGCGGTCATCAGCTTGGCACCCAGCTTCTTGGCTTCCGCCTGCGCACCTTCCTTCATCTTCACGAAGAAGGGGTTGGTTTCGGTCTTGGTGATCAGGCCGATCACGGGCTCGGCAGCGAAGGTGGAACCAGCGGCCAGGGCCAGGGCGGTGAAGGCGAAAGCGACTTTTTTCACAGATGTCTCCTGAGGAGGATGGATGGGATCAGACGTTGTTGAACCAGGTTTTCTCTGCCGCCGGGCCTTCGGGTTAGCCCGAATCCGGCTGCGGAGTGACTGAACTATAGTTGTTGCACGTTAAATAAATCAACTGGATTTAGTTATGGTTTTCCCTACTTCCGACCAAATGCAGCCCAACACCCCGATCACCGTTGCCACCGCCGGCGAGGCCCTGATGGACATGATCCAGGAGGCCGACGGCCGGCTGCGCCCCTGCGACGGCGGCGCGGTCTACAACCTCACCCGCGCGCTCGGACTGCAGGGCGTGGGCACGCTCTACCTGAACCCGCTCTCACAGGACCGCTTCGGCCGCGGCCTGGCGCACGCCATCGCGCAGGCCCGCGTGACGCTGGCCCACGCCGAGCCGGCGCACGAGCCCACCTCGCTCGCCGTCGTCAGCCTGGACGAGGCGGGCAAGGCCAGCTACAGCTTCTACCGCGAGGGTGTGGCCGACCGCCGCGTCGACGCCGCCACCATGAATGCGCAGTGCGCGGCCCAGCCGGCGCTGAAGATGGTGGTCACCGGCTGCCTGGCCCTGGTGGCCGACGACACGCACAAGTACCTGCCCTGGCTGCAGGCGCAGCGCGCGGCCGGCAAGCTGGTCGTGGTGGACGCCAACCTGCGCCCGGCCATCGTGCCGGACATGGCGGCCTACCAGGCCAGCGTGATGGCGGCGCTGGGCGAGGCCGACATCGTCAAGGTCAGCGACGACGACCTGGGCATCCTCGGCTTCACGAACCCCGACCCGCTGGTGGCCGCGCGCGAGCTGCTCGCGAAAACACCGGCGCGCTGGCTGGCCTTGACGCTGGGCGCCAAAGGCGCGGTCATCCTGGCGCGCGACGGTGGGGCCTGGCAGGCTTCGGAATCACAGCCCGTGCAGGTGGCCGACACCGTGGGTGCGGGCGACAGCTTCCTGGCCGGCATGCTGGTCGCGCTGCTGGACCGCCCCGCCATGCGCGCCGCGAAGACCGCTGCCGAGCTGGCGCTGGGCGCCGACGATGTGGAAGACCTGCTGGCCAACGCCATCGCCTGCGCCAGCCTGTGCGTGATGGAGACCGGCTGTGTGCCGCCGACGCGCGAACAGGTGCTGCAGCGCCTGGCCCAGGGCCGGCCACACTTCAAGGCCCTGGCCTGACCGGCTCGCGGCAATGCGCGCAGCCCTTGCAGGGGCTGCTGCAAAAAAGTACCCTGCATGTAACTTAATTACCATAAACTCCATCCATCAACGGTAACCCGGTAAAGCCATGGCCACTTCCCCGTCCCCCTCCTCCGCCCCGCTGGACCTCGTCATCTTTGGTGGCGTGGGCGACCTCTCGGTGCGCAAGCTGCTGCCTGCGCTCTACATGGCCCACCTGCACAACAACCTGCCGGCCGCCACCCGCATCCACGCCCTGGGACGCCAGACCTGGGACCGCGCCGGCTTTCTGGCCTTCATCGGCGAGAAGGTGCCCGGCTTCATCGAGGCCAAACACTTCGACGACGGCGTCTGGGCCGGCTTCCTCAACCGCCTGCAGTTCACCAGCGTCGACGCCACCAGGGCCGAGGACTTCGGCTCGCTGGCCGCGGCCATGCAGGCGGGCTCCGACCGGGTCTATTACCTTGCCACCGCGCCCAGCCTGTTCGTGGGCATCTGCGCGAACCTGCACAACGCGGGCCTGATCGATGAGCGCGCCCGCGTGGTGCTGGAAAAACCCCTGGGCCACGACCTGGCCTCGGCGCGCCAGATCAACGACGACGTGGGCCGCTACTTCCAGGAACAGCAGATCTTCCGCATCGACCACTACCTGGGCAAGGAAACGGTGCAGAACCTGATGGTGCTGCGCTTTGGCAACAGCATCTTCGAGCCGCTCTGGCGCAGCCCCTACATCAAGAGCGTGCAGATCACCGTGGCCGAGAGCGTGGGCGTGGGCAGCCGCGCTGGCTTCTACGACGGCACCGGCGCCATGCGCGACATGATCCAGAACCACCTGCTGCAGCTGCTGTGCATCGTGGCCATGGAGCCGCCGGTCTCGCTCGACCCCGACGCGGTGCGCGACGAGAAGCTCAAGGTGCTGCGCTCGCTGCGCCCGATGACGGTGGCCGACGTGGCCAAGGACACGGTGCGCGGCCAGTACACCGCTGGCGCCTCCAACGGCGAGGCCGCCGTGGGCTACCTGCAGGAGGCCAACATTCCGGCCGACAGCACCACAGAAACTTTTGTCGCGCTCAAGGCCCACATCAACAACTGGCGCTGGGCCAACGTGCCGATCTTCCTGCGCACCGGCAAGCGCCTGGCGGCGCGCCAGTCCGAGATCGTGATCGAGTTCGCCGACCTGCCCTTCACCATCTTCAGCGACTCGGCCCACCAGTCGGTGAACCGCCTGATGATCCGCCTGCAGCCCGAGGAACACATCCAGCTGCAGATGATGGCCAAGGAGCCCGGCAGCGGCATGAAGCTGCGCCCGGTGAGCCTGAACCTGGACCTCGAATCGGCCTTCACCGAGCGCCGCGCCGAGGCCTACGAACGCCTGCTGATCGACGTCACCAAGGGCCGCCTGACGCACTTCATGCGCCGCGACGAACTGGAAGCCGCCTGGGCCTGGGTCGAACCCATCATCGACGGCTGGCAGCAGCTGGGCGAGAAGCCCAAGGCCTACACCGCCGGCAGCTGGGGCCCCGCCGCCTCGTCGGCGCTGATGGCGCGAGAAGGCAGTTCCTGGGTCGAGGAATCCTGAACATGGCCGTGACCGAACACACCGGCGCCACGCCCGCAGCCATCGCGGCGCACATCGCCGACGCGCTGCGCGCCGCCATCGCCGCACGCGGCCAGGCCAGCCTGGCGGTTTCGGGCGGCAAGTCGCCGATCCCCATGTTTGAAGCCCTGCGCGAGCAGGACCTGGACTGGGCCAAGGTCACCGTGGTGCTGGTGGACGAGCGCATCGTCCCGCGCGACCACGAGGCCAGCAACACCGCGCTCGTGGCCCAGCACCTGCTGCAGGGCCAAGCCGCCGCAGCCCGCTTCCTGCCGTTCTTCCGCGAACTGGCGCCGCAGTTCAACGCCGCGGTGCTGGACGCGCTGGTCGAGGACGCGACCGCGCGCATCGCCCCCCTGCCCTGGCCGCTGGACCTGGCCGTGCTCGGCATGGGCGAGGACGCCCACACCGCCTCGCTGTTCCCCGGTGCGCCCGGCTACGCCCGCGCCATTGCCACCGACGAGCGCCTGGCCTGGGTGGTACCCGAACAGGCGCCGATTCCCGCGCCGCACGCCCGCCTCACGTTCACGCTGCACGCCCTGCTGGCATCGCGGGAACTGTCGCTCTCCATCGCCGGCGCGTCCAAGCTCGCCGTCTACGACCGCGCCTCGCAAAAGGCCGACGAGGCCCTGCCCGTCTCGCTGATCCTGAACCAAACACAGACGCCCGTGAGCGTCTGGAAGGGATGACCACCATGAACACCCCCCTGCACACCACCCTCGCCCGCGTCACGCAACGCATCACCGACCGCTCGTCCGACCTGCGCGGCCAGTACCTGCACACGGTCGAGACCTCAGCCAAGGCCGGCATGCAGCGCGCCGGCATGGGCTGCGCCAACATGGCCCACACCACGGCCGCCCTGCCGGCCAGCGACAAGCTCAAGATCCACGCCGAGAAGGCGCCGCACCTGGGCGTGGTCACCGCCTACAACGACATGCTCTCGGCCCACCAGCCCTACGAGCACTACCCCGAGCTGCTGCGCGCGCACGCCCGCTCGCTCGGCTTCTCGGCCCAGGTGGCCGGTGGCGTGCCCGCCATGTGCGACGGTGTCACGCAGGGCGCAGCCGGCATGGAGCTCTCGCTGTTCTCGCGCGACGTGATCGCGCTCTCCACCGCCGTCGCGCTCTCGCACAACGTGTTCGACGCCGCGCTGATGCTCGGCGTCTGCGACAAGATCGTGCCCGGCCTGTTCATGGGTGCGCTGCAGTTCGGCCACCTGTCCACCGTGTTCGTGCCCGCCGGCCCGATGACCAGCGGCCTGTCCAACGACGCCAAGGCCAAGGTGCGCCAGCAGTACGCGCAGGGTCTGGTCGGTCGCGACGCGCTGCTGGAGAGCGAGGCCGCCGCCTACCACTCGCCCGGCACCTGCACCTTCTACGGCACCGCCAACAGCAACCAGATGCTGATGGAAATCATGGGCCTGCACCTGCCGGGCTCGTCCTTCGTCAACCCGGGCACGGAACTGCGCGAGGCACTGACCAAGGCCGCCGTGGACCGCGCCTTCTCCAACACCGGCCGCACCGGCGCGGCGCGCATCCGCCTGGCGGACATCGTGACCGAAAAGACCATAGTCAACGGCATCGTCGGCCTGCTGGCCACGGGCGGTTCAACCAACCACACCATCCACCTGATCGCGATGGCGCGCGCCGCCGGCATCCTGATCGACTGGGACGACTTCGCCGAGCTCTCGGGCGTCATCCCGCTGCTGGCCCGCGTCTACCCCAACGGCAAGGCCGACGTGAACCACTTCCACGCCGCTGGCGGCATGGGCTTCCTGATGCAGGAACTGCTGGCCGCCGGCCTGCTGCACGGCGACGTGAAGACCGTCATGGGCGACGGCCTGGCCGCGTACACGCAAGAACCCTGGCTGAACGATGGCGCACTGGCGTGGCGCCCGGTGCCCGCGGCCAGCGCCGACACCGCCGTGCTGCGCCCGGTGAGCGAACCCTTCAGCGCCGACGGCGGCCTGCGCCTGCTGCAGGGCAACCTGGGCCGCAGCGTGGTCAAGGTCTCGGCTGTGGCGCCCGAACACCGCGTGGTGCGCGCGCCCGCCGTGGTGGTGAGCGACCAGCAGGACCTGCTGGCCCTGTTCAACGCCGGCCAGCTGGAGAAGGACCTGATCGCCGTGGTGCGCTACCAGGGTCCGCGCGCCAACGGCATGCCCGAGCTGCACAAGCTCACGCCACCACTGGCGGTGCTGCAGGACAAGGGCTTCAAGGTCGCCCTCGTCACCGACGGCCGCATGAGCGGCGCGTCCGGCAAGGTGCCGGCTGCCATCCACCTGAGCCCCGAGGCGCTGGCCGACGGCCCCATCGCGCGGGTGCAGGACGGCGACATGATCACGCTCGACTGCGAACGTGGCGTGCTGGAGGTGGAGGTCGACGCCGCCGCCTTCGCCGCGCGCCCGGTGAACCACCCCGATCTGGCCCACAACGGCCACGGCACCGGCCGCGAACTCTTCGGCCTGTTCCGCACCCACGCATCCACGCCCGAGAACGGCGCTTCGCCGCTGTTCGGCTGAACCAGGACACACCATGACCAACTGCTTCACCCGCCCCGCCTTCACCTCCCGCGTCGTCCCCGTCATCGTGCTGCAGGACCCGGCGCACGCCGTGCCGCTGGCGCACGCCCTGCTCGAAGGCGGCATCGACGTGATGGAGATCACCCTGCGTTCCGACGCGGCCCTGAAATCCATCGAAGCGGTCGCCAAAGCGGTGCCGCAGATGCACACCGGCGCCGGCACTGTGACCCGCGTGGCCGAGGTGCAGCAGGTGATCGACGCGGGCGCGAGCTTCGCGCTCTCGCCCGGCGCCACCGACGCGCTGGTGAGCGCCGTCAAGGCCGCCAACCTGCCCTTCATCCCCGGCGTGATGACGCCCGGCGAGGTGATGCACCGCCGCGAACAGGGTTTCACGCTGATGAAGCTATTCCCCGCGCAGCAGGCCGGCGGCATGGGCATGCTCAAGGCGCTGGGCGCGCCCATCCCCGACGTGCAGTTCTGCCCCACTGGCGGCGTCAGCCCCGAGAACCTGAAGGATTTCCTCAAGCTGTCCAACGTGTCCATGGCCGGCGGCAGCTGGCTGACCCCGGCCGACGCGCTGGCCGCCGGCGACTGGGCGCGCATCACGAAGCTGGCCCGCGAGGCGAGCGCGCTCGCGGCGCAGGTATAAACAGGCGCATCTGAAGAAGGGAAGAGGAACCACCACCATGACCAGCCCCACCACCCTGCCCGCCTGGCAGACGCTCACCCAGTTCGCCGCCCTGCCGCAACCGCACCTGCGCGAGCGCCTGGCCCAGCCCGGCCGCGAGGCCATGCAGGCCGCCGCCGACGGCACCGGCATCCGGCTCGACTTCACCCGCCAGGCCTTCGACGGCGCCATTCTGGCGGCCCTGCTGCAGCTGGCCCGCGAAGCGCAGGTCGAAGCCCAGCGCGACGCCATGTTCAAGGGCGAGGCCATCAACACCAGCGAACAGCGCGCCGTGCTGCACGTTGCCCTGCGCGGCACGCCCGGCGCCACTGGCAACGAGGCACCCTGGGGCGCACAGATCCAGCAGCTGGTGCAGAACGAACTCGACCGCGTCTGCGCCTTCGCCGAGCGCGTGCGTGCGGGTGAGGTCAAGAGCAGCACCGGCGCCGCGTTCACCGACGTGGTGAACATCGGCATCGGCGGCTCCGACCTCGGCCCGCGCATGGCCGCCGACGCCCTGGCCCCGCTGTGCAGCGACGGCAAGACTGGCCTGCGCGTGCACTTCGTCAGCAACCCCGACGCATGGGCGCTGCACAGCACGCTGCGCAACCTGGACCCGAAGACCACGATGGTCATCGTCGCCAGCAAGACCTTCACCACGCAGGAAACCATGACCAACGCCGCCAGCGCCCGCCGCTGGCTGGAAGACGGCGGCATCACCGGCGCGGCGCAGAGCGCGCACCTGGTCGCCATCACCGCCGCGCCGCAGAAGTCCGGCGCCGCCGGCTACCCCGCCGAACACACCTTCACCTTCTGGGACTGGGTCGGTGGCCGCTACTCCGTCTGGTCCGCGCTGGGCATGCCGCTGGCCATGGCCATCGGCTCCAAAGCCTTCCGCGAGTTCCTGGCCGGCGGCCAGGCCATGGACGCGCACTTCCGCTCGGCCCCGCTGGAGCAGAACCTGCCCGTCATCCTCGCGATGAGTGGCGTGTGGAACCGCAACTTCCTCAACTGCCCCACCCAGCTGCTGAGCTGCTACCCCAGCCGCCTGGTGCGCTTCGCGCCCTTCGTGCAGCAGATGGACATGGAAAGCAACGGCAAGCGGGTGCGCAAAGACGGCCAGCCCGCCGACACCGGCACCGGCCCCATCCTCTGGGGCGGCCTGGGCATCGACGGGCAACACGCGTACTTCCAGCTGCTGCACCAAGGCACGCACCGCGTGCCGGTGGAGTTCGTCGGCGTGGAGACCGAAGACACCGCCCTGCCGCTGGCCGCAGAACACCACCGCGTGGTCAACCTCAACCTGCGCGCGCAGTCGCAGGCCATGGCCGTGGGCCGCAACGCCGCCGACACGCTCAAGGCCCTGATGGCCGAAGGCCAGACCCTGGAGCAGGCCGAGCCCTTCGTGACCCAGCGCAGCTTTGCCGGTGATGTGCCGAACAGCGTGCTCTGGATCGACCAGCTCACCCCGCACCGCCTGGGCGCGCTGATCGCGCTGTACGAACACAAGGTCTTCGTGCAGGCCGCCGTCTGGGGCATCAATGCCTACGACCAGTGGGGCGTGGAGCTGGGCAAGACGATGGCCAAACAAATGGAAAAGCAGGCCTGATGCGCATCGCCCTCGTCGCCCACGACCGCAAGAAGGACGACATGGTGGCCCTGGCCACCGAGTTCGCGCCGCTGCTGCGCCAACACACCCTCATGGCCACCGGCACCACCGGCGGCCGGCTGCAGAACGAGGTGGGCCTGACGGTGGAGCGCCTGCTCAGCGGCCCGCTGGGCGGCGACCTGCAGATCGGTGCGCGGCTGTCGGTCGGCGAGGTCGACGCGGTGATCTTCCTGCGCGACCCGATGACGGCGCAGCCGCACGAGCCGGACATCAACGCGCTGGTGCGTGCGTGTGACGTGCACAACGTGCCGTGCGCAACGAATGTGGCGACGGCGCGGGTATTGCTTGACAGCCTCGGGCGCTGAGCCGGCTCCTTCGTTAATCCGTCGGCTGACTCACCACTGCAAGAGGTAGAAGCCTACGGTGACCGCTATTGCCGCGGACAGAAGGAGAATGCTTTGCCAGCCTGGACGCAACAGCAGGCTCCTGTGAGGGCGTCTGGGGTGGTAGAACACCCTAACCCTGCCTGACGCGTCGGACTTCACCCGACGCGACAAGAGCACGGGCGTGTTTCGGAGAAGCCCCGACGCAGACACCTTCCAGACAGAGATCTCCCGCCCAAGGTGCTCAATGCCGTTGACCCGGTAGCGGTACAGCGCAGATGGCACGTAGTCCTGATCGCGGGTGCCCACATCGGGCGTGCCCAGGGGGCGCAAGCCCAGGTGCAACAACTGGCCCTCTGTGCTGGGCCAAGTGCGCACCCAAAAGACGTGCCACAGGGAGCCTGCTAGCACCACCACGACGTAGACCGTGGCCCAGAAATGAATCCCTTGCTGCTCCTTGTGCAGCGCCAGGTCCAGCATGCGTTGTAGGTAGTCCATCACGACAGAAAAGCGTGTGAAGGGGTCGGTTGGGGTCGGCTCATCTACCTGTTGGTCGCGCAACGGCAGCCCGAAGATTGTCACGCGCCCGTCCCTCAAGGCGGTCCCTGAACCGCCCGGTGCCGTAGATCGCCTGGCGGTTCAGGAACCCCGCCAGCACCTCCTTGCGCTTGCGCCGGTACAGCCAGCCCGGCACCCAGCGGTATTCGGCACGCACCTGCGCGTCGTACTCGGCGAAGCGCGCCGGGTCGGCGCCCAGGATGGCGAGGTCGATGTCGACCAGCAGCCGCGCGTCGCCGCCCTCGGGCTCGGCGTCGTGGCAGGTGGCCATGATCAGCGCGCGCACACGCTGCTGCACCTCCTGGCTGGCACCGGCCTGTGCGAGCGCGTCGATGGCCCAGTCGGCGCTGCGGGCTTCGTTGCCCTTGCCCTGCGGGTCGTAGACGGCGTCGTGGAACCAGAGGGCCAGCTCGACTTCGCCAGGGTGTTGCGCCAGGTCCAGCGCCGGCTCCAGCAGGGCCAGGCATTCGTGCAGGTGCTGCTGCGAGTGGTAGTGGCGCTGCGGCTCGGCCCAGGCGTCCAGCAGGCGCTGCATCAGGCCCTCGGGCGCGCGCAGGCCCAGGGCGGCCCAGGCGCGCTGCCAGGAGCGTTCGGGCAGGCGCTCGTCGATGAGCGAGATGCGCCACGAACCCAGCTTGGTGGAACCCAGATCCAGGGTGTGGGTGTGCCGCCCCTGTGTATCGGCCAGCGTGAGCCGCAGGTGGTGGCGGTCGTCGCTGCGCGCCACCACGCTAGTGGACGGATGAGCGCCGCTCAGGGCGCGCAGCAGCGGCGCCGACGCCGTGGATGCAGGCAGGCCCATTTCAACCGACAAGACCTTACCGAAACCGGCGGATCGTTGCAGGTGACCCCGCTGTGCTTCCGGCCAGTCGGAGGGTTGCTGATGTCCCGGCGAGACGAACACCATCGGCAGCGCCGGGTCGTCGCTGGCGCAGGCCACCGGAATGGCCATGCCCTCGGGCAGATAAGGAGGCCGGTAGTCCCTGGTCGGCACGCCCACGCCCGCCAGGTCGCCACGCACCGCAATGCCGAACGGGCTGGCGCCCTGCTCGCACCACCGGCTGCGCTCCCACAGGCGCGTGCGGGCGATGGGCGCGCTGCGGGCCTCGGCTTCGCTGGTGAGCCAGAGCAGTTCGAGGTAGAGGTTGTCGAACGCGAAACAGGCGTTGGCCGTGCCCTGCCCAGGGTGCGCGCGGCGGTAGGTTTCGCTCAGGCCCAGGCGCTTGAGGGCCTCGATCTCGGGGCCTTCGGGCTCGACGAACAGGAAAAGGTGGTCGATGGCCAGCGTCATCGCGGGCACCTCACAGCAGCGCCTTCGCCGCCTTGATGCGCAGCTCCATCGCCACCGACGGGTCGTTCATCACGTCCAGCAGGAACTGGCGCGGGTCGTCGTGGTGGCGGACGGTGCTGGCCGGTGCCGCCGACGGGGTCACGACCGCGGGCACGGGCGCCTGCACCGCCGGCAGGAAGGGCGAGGGCTCGGGTGTCAGCCGAGCCAGCGCGATCTGGAACTCGGCGCGGGTGACGGACTTCAGGCGTGAAAGCAGATCGGCCTGGGCCTCGTCCCCCGGCGGAAGGTCGAGCGAGGGGTCGTCGCCGAACACGGCGGCCAGGTCCGGCGCGACAAAGGCCGACCAGCGGCCGGTTTCGGCCTGCAGCTGCGGCACACGCGCCGGCTCGACCTGCAACCCGGGGTCGGACGACGGCCAGCATCGGCGGCGTGCCGGCGCCACATCGCCCAGGTAGCGCGCGCACAGGCCGTCCAGGAACGCGGCCGCGGTGTGTGCCGGCACCGGGTCGGCGAGCGAGAACCAGAGTTCAAAAGCGTCCACACCGTTGACCGCGATGGCGGGCGCTGGCAGGTCCAGATCGGCCTGCACACCGCGCCAGACGGCCGACAGCGGCGCCCAGTCGGCGGGGCCACTGAGGGCGATCACCAGGTGGCGCAGCCGGCCGTCCGCGGCCGCTTCGGGGTCGGTGGCAAAAAGTCGCTGGCGTTCGGTGTCGAGTCGGTTCATGCGGGCAATGGTAGCCGCGGGCATAATTCACCCCGACGTTCTCAGGGCGGGGTGAAACTCCCCACCGGCGGTGTCCGAGGCTTCGGCCGAGGGAGCCCGCGAGCGCCTGGTGGCTCATGCCAGCAGGGTCAGCAGACATGGAAGGCAATGCCCCGCGCAAAGTCGAAGCCATGGCCGACGGTCACAGTCCGGATAAAAGAGACACGCAACCCAATCCAGCCACGCGCTCGTGCAGCGCCGTGGCTGTTTTGGCTTCGTCGCGCCCTGCGAGCGGTGTTTGTTCAACCCGTTCAACCCTGACGCCCGAAGCCATGTCCGAATTCCAGCTCGCCCCCATCCCCGAACTCGTGGCCGACATCGCGGCCGGCCGCATGGTCGTGCTCGTCGACGACGAGAACCGCGAAAACGAAGGCGATGTGATCATCGCCGCCGACAAGATCACGCCTGAGGCCATCAACTTCATGGCCCGCTTCTGCCGCGGCCTGATCTGCCTCACGCTGAGCCCTGAGCGCTGCGATTTCCTGGGCCTGCAGCCCATGGTCTCGCGCAACGGCACCAAGCACGGCACTGCATTCACTGTCTCGATCGAGGCCGCCACCGGCATCGACACCGGCATCTCTGCGGCAGACCGCGCACGCACCGTGCAGGTGGCCGTGGCCGCCGACACGCAACCCAGCGACCTGGTGCAGCCGGGCCATGTGTTCCCGCTGCGCGCCGCCGCGGGTGGCGTGCTGATGCGCGCCGGTCACACCGAAGCCGGTTGCGACCTGGCCCAGATGGCTGGCCTGCAGCCCGCCTCGGTGATCTGCGAAATCATGAAGGACGATGGCACCATGGCCCGCCTGCCGGACCTGGTCGAGTTCGCCAAGCAGCACGGCATCAAGCTCGGGTCGATTGCCGACCTGATCCGCTACCGCAGCCAGAACGAGCGCCTGGTTCGCCAGGTGGCGGCGCGGCCGGTGAGCACGCCCTTTGGCGAGTTCGACCTGCACACCTACCAGGACGAGTTCGGCGGTGCGCACCTTGCGCTGACGCTGGGCCAGTGGAGCGCCGACGAGCAGGTGATGGTGCGTGTGCACGAACCGCTGTCGCTGATGGACTGGCTCGATACCGCCAACAGCCCGCACTCCTGGCCGCTGTCGGCCGCCCTGGGCGCGATCAAGGCCGAGGGCAAGGGCGCAGCGCTGCTGCTCAACCCCTCGGAGTCGTCGGAAGACCTGCTGCTCGCCGCCAGCGCACCCCGCACGTCCAAACCCGCGAAGCCTGAAACCGGCCACGACGCCGACCTGCGCACCTACGGCCTGGGTGCCCAGATCCTGCGCGACCTGGGCATCTCGCGCATGAAGGTGCTGGGCAATCCGCGCCGCTTCCCGAGCATGGGCGCCTACGGCCTGGTGGCCGAGTCGTTCGTCTCGCCCCAGTGACCGGAGCGGCGGCGTGTTTCAGGACATGAACATGCCGCCGTCGACGTTGATGGTCTGACCGGTGATGTAGGCGGCGTCGTCCGATGCCAGGAACGTCACGAGGCCGGCGACGTCTTCACCGGTCCCCGCGCGGCCCATGGGAATGGCCTCCACCCATTCGGCCATGAGTTCGCCGGGCTGGTAGTTGCCCAGCAGCTTGCCCCAGGCCTCGTCGTTGTAGGCCCACATGTCGGTGGTGATGATGCCGGGGCAGAACGCGTTGACCGTGATGCCGGTCCTGGCCAGTTCCTTGGCCAGGCTTTGCGTGATGCCGACCACCCCGAACTTGCTGGCCGCGTAGTGCGGCGTGTAGACAAAGCCCTGGCGCGCCTGCCCGCTGGCGGTGTTGATCAGGCGCCCCTTCTTGCCGGCCGCGCGCATGCGCACCGCCGCTTCCTGGCAGCACAGGAAGACGCCTTTGGTGTTGACGTCCATCACCTTGTCCCACTCGGCCTCGCTGAGGTCTTCGAGCCTGGCGATGGTGATGACGCCGGCGTTCTGCACCGACACATCGACCTCGCCCAGCTCGGCCGCCACGCGCGCATACAGCGCCTTGACCTGCGAGCGGTCGGTGACGTCGACCTGGGCGCCGATCACCTTCGCACCGGCCGGCGCCTGCGCCGCGAGCGCCTCGGCGGCTTCCATCACCCGGTCCTCGTTGGCGGCGAGGCAGACCGACGCGCCTTCGCGCAGAAAGCGGCTCGCAATGCCCAGACCGATGCCGCGACTGCCGCCCGTGATGACGACGACCTTGCCTGCAAATCTCATGGGGTGCTCCCGGGCGCGCGCGCCGCTCACCAGCACACGAAACCGCCGTCGACGATGAGGTCGACACCGGTCACGAACGAAGCCCCGCGCCCCACCAGGAACACGGCCGGGCCGACCATCTCGTCGACCGTTGCCATGCGGCCCAGCGGCGTGTCCCGCTCGAAGATCTTGACCTGATCGGCCACCTCGGGGCGCAGGTTCATCGGCGTGGCGGTGTAGCCGGGGCTGATGCTGTTGACACGCACACCGCGCTCGGCCCACTCCATCGCCAGGCTCTTGCTCATGTGAATGACCGCGGCCTTGGAGCTGTTGTAGTGCGCCTGCAGCAGACCCCGGTTGACGATGGAGCCGGACATGGAGGCGATGTTGACGATCGCCCCCTTCTTGCGCGCCAGCATCACACGCGCCTGGGCCTGGCAGCTCAGGAACACGCCATCGACGTTGATCGAATGCACGCGGCGCCATTGCTCCTCCGACATCTCCTCGGCCGGCGCCGCGTTCGCGATGCCGGCGCAGTTCATGCCGATGGTCAGGGCCCCCAGCTGCGTCTCGACCGCCTGAACGGCCTTTGCCAGGTCGTCCGCACGGGTCACGTCGCCGCTGGCGATCAGGGCCTTGCGGCCGAGCGCCCGCACGCGCGCGGCGGTCTCTTCCATGCCACCGGACTGGCTGGGCAGATCAAAACAGGCCACGTCCGCGCCCGCCTCCGCCAGGCCCACCGCGATGCGCTGACCAATGCCGCTGCCGGCACCGGTAACCATGGCCACCTCGCCTTGAAGGGAAAAAAGATTCATGAATGTCTCCAGTCAATGTGACCCTATCGGGCCGTCTCAGGGTTGTTCCAGCAGGCGCTCGGCTGTGTCGAGGTCGGTGATCAGGGTGCTGATCCAGCCGCCCCGCAGCGCGCCGCGGATCGCTTCGAATTTGCGTCGCCCCCCCGCGATGCCGATGCGCCGGCGGGTGCGTTTGATCTGGTCGGGTGCGATACCGATCACGCGCTCGTCAAAACGGGTGTGGACTGGCCTCCCGCGTTCGTCGTAGAAGCGCATGCAGACATCGCCCACGGCACCAGCGTTCTTGAGGTCCAGCAAGTCCTGGTCGGAAAACACGTTGCCGCTCTCGCGCAACATGCGAGAGGGAGGAATCGCGCCGATGCCCAGCAGCACCGCCGACAGGTCGTCAAAGCGCTCGATGGCCTGGCGGCAGGACGGATCGGCCAGCAGCGCCCGTTTGGCGTCCTGCGTGGCGACCACGCCAGGCGCCAACATGAACACAGGGTCGGCGTGGCACAGCTGGGCCAGGCGCTCGGTCAGGCGGGTGGCAAAGCGCTGGGCTTCCGGCTGGCCGGCGCCGCCCAGGATCTGCACGATGGACCGGGGACCGCTGCCGCTGATCGGACGCATGGCGTTGACCGCCGCCAGCAGCGTGGAACTCCAGGACGAGACGCCGATGCTCTGCAGCGTGGGCGCCATCAGCTCCAGGTAGCTGGCCACCGTGGACGCCATCGAAAGGGGCAGCAGCTCGTCGCTGGTCAGGGCCGCCTCGTCCACCTCGACCACGATCACCTCGTCCAGCTTGTAGACGGTCTCCAGCCGGGTCTCGACCTCGGCGTGGACACCTTCGGGCACATGCACGGTGATCTTGACGATGCCCAGTTCCTCGGCCTGCTTGAGCAGCCGCGACACACGCGCCTGCGACAGACCGAGCTGCTCGGCAATCTGGGCCTGGGGCAGGCCGCGTTCGTGGTACATGCTGGCCACACGGGTGGTCAGGCGCAACAGGTCGGGGGTCGCAGAGCGTCGGGTGGCCATGGGCGGATTGTCGCTGGGGCTGGGTGCAGACAGCGCTCAGGCCACCGCCAGCTCCATCACGCGGTCGCCACTGGCCTCGGCCCGGGACAGCTCCCCCCGGATCTCGCCGCGCGAGAGCACGATGACCCGGTGGGACAGGCCCAGCACCTCTTCAAGATCCGAGCTCACCACGATCACGGCCATGCCTTCGCGGGCCAGGCCGGCGATCACTTCGTATATCTGGGCTCTCGCCCCCACATCGACACCACGGGTGGGTTCGTCCAGGATGATGACCCGCGGGTTGCGGGCAATCCACTTGGCGATCACCACCTTCTGCTGGTTCCCGCCCGAGAGCGACCCCGCGGTCTGCTGCGGATGCCCCTTGACCGTGAGCTTGCGGATCAGCTCCTGGGCAAACTGCACGGCGCGCGCGGGACGCAACCAGCCCCGTGGGGCGATCTGGTCGAAGTTGCTGTAGGCCATGTTCTCCCACAGGCTGTGCTGCAGCACCACACCCAGGGCCTTGCGGTCATCGGGCACCATCACCAGCCGTTCGCGGATGGCGTCGATGGGTGAACGGGGCACCAGCGTCTTGCCACCGATCGTGATCTCGCCCGACGCGATGGGGTCGACACCGGCGATGGCGCGCATGGCCTCGGTGCGGCCTGCACCCGAGATGCCCGCAAACCCCAGAACCTCGCCTTCACGCACCTCGAACGACAGGTTGCGGAAGCTGGCGTCGGGCGCGGTCAGCCCGCGCACCGCCAGCGCCACCGGGGCCGTGGGCGCCGGTTCGGGAATGGCCGGAAACAGGCGCTCCACGCTCCGGCCCACCATGTCGCGCACCAGCAGCGGCGGCGGCACCTGGGCATGGTCGTGGCTGGCCACATACCTGCCGTCGCGCAACACGACCACACGGTCGCAGATGCGTGCGATTTCCGCCAGCCGGTGGCTCACGTAGATGAACGACACGCCTTCGGCCTTCAGGCGCATCACCTGCTCGAACAGGCGGTCGGTTTCCTCGTCGCCGAGCGCCGCCGTCGGCTCGTCCAGGATCAGCAGTCGCGCATTCAGCGTCAGCGCCTTGGCAATCTCGACCTGCTGCTGCGCGGCCACGCGCAGCGAGCCCACCTTGCGTGTGGCCGGCACGTCCAGCCCCAGCCGGTGCAGCTGGGCCTGTGCGCGTTCGACCATGGTCTGCATGTCGATGCGCCCGTTCTTCATCAGCAGGCGCCCGACAAAGACGTTCTCGGCAATCGTCAGGTGCGGCAGCAGCCGCATTTCCTGGTGGATCAGGCCAATGCCGGCGTGCAGGGCGTCGGCCGGCGAGACGGGCGCATAGGCCTGGCCGCGCCACCACATCCGGGTGCCGGGATCGGGGGCGATCAGCCCCGCGACCAACGACGACAGCGTGGACTTGCCTGCGCCGTTCTCACCCAGCAACGCCACGCACTCACCCGGTCGAACGTCCAGATTCACCCCTTGCAGCACGACGTTGTTGCCATAGCTCTTGCCTGCATTGCGCACGACCAGGCCATCGTGGGCAGGGGATGAATCTTGCACGGTCATCGGATGTCTCGCGGCGTCAGAAGGGGACTCGGTTCAAGGATGGGCCTTGAGGAACTGGGCCACGTTCTCCTTGGTGGTCACCTTGGCGTCGGTCGGCTGGTCCTTGGGCACCGGCTTGCCGGCCATCAGTGCGGTGGCAGCGTCCACGGCCATGCGACCCATGGTGAAGGTCTGCTGTGTGGCGGTGGCGTCCAGCGTGCCCGACTCCACGGCCTTGAGGCCGCCAACGTCGCCATCGAAGCCGACCACCCAGACCTTGTTCGCCGGCTTGGCCAGCTTCACGGCCTGCGCTGCGCCCAGGGCGATGCCGTCGGCCTGGCCGATGATGATGTTGACCGACGGATCGCGCTGCAGCATGTCCTGGGCGATCTTGTTGCCCTCGTCAGCGGCCCAGCGCTCGGTCCACTGGTTCTGCGTGATCTTGATGCCGCAGCTGGCCAGGCCTTCGGTGAAGCCCTTGGTGCGCTCGACCTCGGGCGTGGTGCCCTTCTGGCCATGGATCATCACAGCCTTGCCCTGGCCCTTGGTCTGTTCGCAGATCCACTTGCCCAGCGCGGTGGTGGCCGGCACGGACTGACCATAGATGAAGGTGTCGCCAGGTGCGCCTTCGGCATTGCGGTCGACGTTGATCACCGGAATCTTGGCGGCGCGCGCGGCCTTGACCGGCACGGCCGCGGCGGTGGCGCCGGCGGGGATGTAGATCAGGGCGTCGATCTTCTGGGCGATCAGATCCTGGATCTGGTTGACCTGGGTCGTGGCGTCGCCCTTGGCGTCCACCGTGACGATGGTGTAGCCCTTTTCCTTGCCGTAGGCCTCGACCGACTGCTTGATCATGTTGAAGAACTCGGCCTGCAGGTTGGCCACCGCCAGACCGATCTTCTTTTGCTGGGCAAACGCGCCGCTGGAGGCGGTCAGCGCCACACCGGCCACGACAGCCATTGCGATCTTGTTGAACTTGAACATGGGTTTGTCTCCTGTTTTCAGGGGTTGATGAAAAACGAACGCGGAATCAACGGGACCTTCGCTTGTTGGCGTCGACCATCACGGCCAGCACGATCACGACACCAATCACGATCTGCTGCACGAACGGAGACGTTCCCATCAGGTTCAGCCCGTTGCGCAACACACCGATCGTCAACACACCCATCAGCGTGCCGAAGATCGATCCCACACCGCCCGCCAGACTGGCACCGCCTATCACCACGGCCGCAATCGTGTCGAGCTCATATCCCATTCCGCCGCTGGGCTGCGAGGAGTCCAGCCGGGTCGACATCACGACCCCGGCCAGCCCGGACAGCAGGCCACACACGGTGTAGACCATCAGCGTCATCCGCCGCACCGGAATACCGGCCAGCCGCGCCACCTCGTGCCCGCCTCCGATGGCGTACAGGGCGCGACCACCGGCCCGGTACTTCATGAACAGCGCGGCCGCGGCCGTGAGCAACAGGAACAGCGCCACCGTGACCGACATGAACCCGAAGTGGCGCTCGATCGACAGCGCCGAGAACCACTCGGGGTAGCCCACGATCTGGCTGCCGTCGGTCACCATGTTGGCCAGGCCACGGGCAATCGACATCACGGCCAGCGTGGCGATGAACGGCGGCAGGTTGGCCCGGGTGATCAGCAGGCCGGAGCAGGCGCCGCAGGCGGCACCGACCACCAGGGCCGCGACGATCGCCAGCGGCATCGGCACCCCCAGCACATTGGCCAGGGCGCCCATCACCATCATGGAAATGGCCAGCACGGAGCCGACCGACAGGTCGATGCCGCCGATCACGATGACCGCCGTCATGCCCAGCGCCATGATGCCCAGCACGGTGAGCTGGTCGATCACGTTGAGCAGGTTGCGCACCGTCAGGAAGGTGTCGGTGGTGATCGAGAACACCAGGCACAGCACGATCAGGCTGAGCAAGGGCATGTAGTCGGACAGGCGCTCCTGCCAGGAGACCTGGTTGGGGCGGTCGGCGGGTGCGGAGGCGTCGGAGGACTTGTTCATGGCGGCCGTGTCGCGGGACAGGGTGAGCTCGGTCATGGTAGGAAATGGAGGGCGTTCAGGCGGTGCGGGGGGACGGCTGCAACCGGGCGCGGGCCACCGACAGCGCCCAGCCTTCCCGCGCAGCGCGCACATGGTCAGCCGCGCTGGCCGGGGCGTCGGTCAGGATCTGTGCCCTGGGCAGCTGCGCCAGCGTCCCGCGGTCCCAGAGACCGGCGCCCAGTCCGGCCATGTGCGCGACACCGAGGGCCGAGAGTTCGGGATCGGTGCAGTGCAGCACAGGGCGTTCGATGTAGGCGGCAATGCGTTTGCGCAACACCGGGTTGGCAGAGGGGCCCCCGTCCAGCAGGAGACGGCGCACCGGTGTGGCGCTGCGGTCCATGGCTTCGAGCACGTCGCTGACCTGGTGCGCCATCGAATCGAGCGCCGCCGCCAGCAGCTGGGCGCGCCCGGTCGAATGGGTCAGGCCACTGATCAGGCCCACGGCCCGCGCGTCCCAGTAGGGTGCGCCCAGGCCGCTGAACCCGGGTACGAGCCAGAGCCCGTCGCAGGAGGCGGCCGACGCTTCCGCAGCCGCCTGCGCCACGTCGATGCCGAACAGCTCGGCCGCCCACTTGAGCGTGGCGCCGGCCGAACGGATGTTGCCTTCGAGGGCCATCCGGTGCCCGTCGCCCTCGTCCCAGGCGATGGTCTGGCACACCTCGGTGCTGCGCACATCGGCCGACGCGGCCAGGCCCATCACCGACGAGCCCGTGCCCATGGTGGCCTTGACGTCACCGGGGGCGCGCACGCCGTGGGCGTACAGCGCGGCGTGCGAATCGGCCATCACCGCCCACACGGGCGCCTGGGCCAGCCGCGGGTGCCAGCGCCCCGCCGTCGGCCGCCGGTGCAGCGAAGGCACCACCGTGGGCATGAGGGCGGAAGGAATGGAGAAATAGGCCAGCAGGTCGGTGTCCCACGTCCCGGTGCGGACATCCAGCAACTGGGTGCGCGAGGCGTTGCCCACCTCGATGGTGGCTTCGCCCCCCAGATCGCCGATCAGCCAGGCGTCCACGGTGCCGGCCAGCAGCTCGCCGCGGGCCGCACGCGCCGCCAGCGACGGATCCTGTTCCAGCAACCAGAGGATCTTCAGGGCCGAGAACATCGGGTCGAGCGGCAGGCCGGAACGCTCACGCACCAGGGCATCGCCCTGGGACCGGTGCAGCCGGTCCCGCAGATCGACCGTGCGCTGGTCCTGCCAGCTCAGCAGGGGCGACACCGGCGAATGGCCGGCGCGCTCCCAGAGCAGCGCCGACTCGCGCTGGGTCGACAGCCCCACCGCACACACCTGGGCCTGTGGTGCCTGGTCCAGGCAGAGCCCGATGGCGCGGCACACACTGTCGCGGATCGCCAGCGGGTCCTGCTCCACCCAGCCCGGCGCCGGATAGTGTTCACCCAGCGGCGCCGAGGCCTTGGCCACGATGCGGCCTTGCGCATCCACGAGCACGCACTTCGTGGCGCTGGTGCCTTGATCGATCGCCAGGACGTGGTTCATGTCCATCACCGCCGCTCAGCGCGCCTCAAGCAGGTCCATGGCGGCGCGCGCGATGTGCGGTGCCGTGAGACCGAAGTGTTCAAACAGCATCTGGGCCGACCCGGTGGGCGCGAACCCCGTCACGCCCAGGATGCGCATGCGCACCGGGTGCCTCTGCGCGGTCAGTTCGGCCACCGCCGAACCCAGGCCGCCGTGCACGATGGCTTCTTCGACCGTCACGATGCCGTGCGTTTCACGCGCCGCCGCCAGAAGGGTTTCCTCGTCCAGGGGCTTGACCGAGGCCGCGTTGATCACGCGGGCACGGATGCCGCCCTCCGACAGGAACTGCGCCGCCTCCAGCGCCCGCGACACCATGGTGCCGATGGCGACAATGGTCACGTCTTCGCCCTGCCGCAGCGTGACCGAACGCCCCGGCTCGAACACGACGCCGTCGGGCGAGACCGCCGGCACCTTGGTGCGGCCCACGCGCAGGAAGCAGGGGCGCCCCGCCGCCAGGGCCCAGCGCATGACCGCACGGGTCTCGTCCGGGTCGGCCGGCACGATCACGGGCAGGTCGTCGATGGCCCGCATCCAGGCCAGGTCCTCGATCGAGTGGTGGGTCGGTCCTAGCTCGCCGTAGGCCATGCCGGGGCTCATGCCGCACAGCACCACCGGGAAGTCGGAGTACGCCACGTCGGCCTTGATCTGTTCGGTGGCGCGACCGGTGAGAAAGGGTGAGGCCGCGCACACAAAGGGACGGAAGCCGGCGTTGGCCAGCCCGGCCGCCACGCCCACCATGTTCTGCTCGGCGATGCCGACGTTGATCAGGCGGTCGGGAAACTCCTTGCGGAAGGCGCCCAGGTTGCTGGACCCCACCGAGTCGTTGCACACCGCGACGACACGCGCATCTGCCCGCGCCAGCGAGGCCAGCTCGTCGGCGAACGCCACGCGGCAATCGAAGCCGCTGCTGTGGTCTACCTTGCTCACGCTGCAAGCTCCTTCAATGCGGCTTCGTGCTGTTCGGCGCTCGGCACCTTGTGGTGCCACTCGACGCCGTTCTCCATGAACGAAATGCCTTTGCCTTTGACGGTGTTGGCGATCACGGCGCGCGGGCGGCTGCCGGGCGCCGCCTGCAGCACCTCCAGCAGCGCGGCGTGCGAATGACCGTCGACCACATGGGTTTCCCAGCCGAACGAAGTCCACTTGTCGGCCAGGGGCTCCAGATCGTTGGTGTCCGCGGTCGTGGCCCCCTGCTGCAGGCGGTTGCGGTCGACGATGGCCGTCAGGCCGCCCAGCCCGCGTTGCGCCGCGTACATGGCCGCCTCCCAGTTGCTGCCTTCCTGCAGTTCGCCGTCGCCCAGCACGACATAGGTGCGCCAGGCTTTGCCGGCCAGCCGCGCTCCGGTGGCACAGCCCACCGCCACGGGAAGCCCGTGCCCCAGCGGACCGGTGTTGGTTTCCACGCCAGGCACCTTGCGGCGGTTCGGATGGCCGTTGAGGGGCGACAGCGCCGCCGCGAAGTGCTGCAGCCGCGCTTCCGGGAAGAAGCCGCTGTGCGCCAGCACCGAATACAGGGCGGCGGCGCAGTGGCCCTTGCTGAGGATGAAGCGGTCGCGATCGGGCCACTGGGGCTGCGCCGGGTCGATGGACAGCACGGCGTCGAACAAGGTCACCAGCACGTCGGTCACCGACAGATCGCCGCCCACGTGGCCGAGGCCTGCACCCTGGATGGTCTGCAACACCTGGCGGCGCACATGGGTGCTGCTGGCCTGCAGCAGCATGGGCTTGTGGGCGGCGGGAGCGGCACTAACGGCTTGCCGGCGCTCTCTCCAGCGCGCCACCGCCGCAGCGTCGACAGACAGGGGGGCTGCCGCGCCGGAAGGAGATTCAGAAGTGATTTGCATATTTATTCACATGTGACTCAATGATCAAAAGTGTATGCCGCACACCACCGGAGAGTCATCGGGGTTTCCCCTAGGAAACAAAAACGGCGCCCTCGGGCGCCGTCGATGAAGTGGCTGGATGCAGCCGGGTGGCTGCAGGGAATCAGCTCTGGCCGCGGTGGTAGCTGCCATCGCCGCGCTGGAACAGCACGTCGTCCGGCAGCAGTTCGCCGGGCTGCAGTTCGCGGGCGTTCAGGGCGCGCTGGTACAGCGGCGCAAAGTCGACGCGCGTGAAGTCCAGCAGTTCGTCGAGATCGCGGATCACGAAGTAGCTCTCCTGGAAATCGTCGATGCGGTAGTGCGTGCGCATCACGCGCTCCAGATCGAAGCGCACGCGGTTGGGCGAGGGGCTGTCGAGGCAGAACACCGATTCGGTGAACGACGAGGCGATGCCCGCGCCGTAGATGCGCAGGCCATCGCGCTGCTGCACCAGTCCGAACTCGATGGTGTACCAGTAGACCCGTGCCAGCTGTGGCAGGCAGCCTAGTTGCTGCGCGCGCAGGCCGCCCTGCCCGTAGGCCTGGATGAAATCGGCAATGGCCGGGTTCATCAGCATCGGCACATGGCCGAACACGTCGTGGAACACATCGGGTTCTTCGAGGTAGTCCAGCTCGTGCGGCTTGCGGATGAAGTGGCCCGCGGGAAAGCGGCGGTTGGCCAAGTGCTCGAAGAACACGTCGTCGGGCACCAGGCCCGGCACCGCCACCACCTGCCAGCCGGTGCGCTGCATGAGCACGTCCGACAGGCGCCGGAAATCCGGGATCTGGTCCGCGCCGATGGGCAGGTCCTTCATGCCCTGCACGAACGCATCGCAGGCGCGTCCCGGCAGCAGCTTGGTCTGGCGCTCGAACAGGGTCTTCCAGGTCGCGTGTTCGGCGGCGCTGTAGTGGTCCCAGCCCTGGTCGATGGTCCAGTCGGCGTTGGCGGGGCGGCCGGCCTCGCCAGCGGCCAGGCCGTGTTTGGCGGCAACAGGTTCGGCCAGCATGTCAGCCCCCGTTGCGCTGGAACGCGGCAAAGGCGCCGTCGGCGGCCTTGGCCCAGGTGATGTCGCGCTCGGACAGGCCGTCGGCGTCGTGTGTGGTGAGCGTGACGTCGACGCGGTTGTAGACGTTGAACCACTCGGGGTGGTGGTCCAGCCGCTCCGAGACGGCTGCCATCTGGGCCATGAAACCGAAGGCCTCAGCGAAGTTGGCGAAGCGGAAGCTGCGCGAGATCGCGCCGCGCTCGGGGTGGTGGGTCCAGCCGGGCAGGCCGGCGAGGTGGTGCTTCAGGGACTCGGCGTCCAGCGGTGTCATGGTGTCTCCTTGTGATGGGGCTCTGGGGGCCCACAGGCTGTGCAGTTTGCGCCGTGTGGCGGACAATTTGCTCTCGTTTGCGACCACGATCACCCGCTTTCACGAGAGACCCTTTCATGAACGAAGACATCGGCAAGGATTCCTTGCACGCCGCCAGCCTCGACCGTCTGGACCGGCGCATCCTGGCCGCGCTGCAGGCCAACGGCCGCATCAGCAACCAGGAACTGGCCGGCCTGGTGCACCTGTCACCGGCGCAGTGCAACCGGCGCCACCGGCGGCTAGAGGCCATGGGCGTGATCCGCCGCTACGAGGCGCGGCTGGACGCCGACCGGCTGGGCCTGGGCGTGACCGCCTTCGTGCACATCTCGATGGAGCGCGGACAGCACAAGGAGGTGCTGAAATTCCAGCGCACCGTCGGCAAGATGCCGCAGGTGCTGGAGTGCTACGCGGTGACCGGCGATTTCGACTACGTCTGCAAGGTGGTCGCACACGATCTCAAGGGCCTGTCCGACTTCCTGCTCGGCACGCTGGCGCAGCAGCCCGGCGTCAGCGGCGTGCGCTCCAGCATCTGCCTGAACGAGCTCAAGTGCACCGGCGCGCTGCCGCTGGAGTGAGCCGGGGTCTGCTCAGAGCCGTTGTGCCCGCCGCCCCATCCAGGCCAGCGCCACGGCATTCATGTAGCGCACCCGCTGCCGGCGGCGCGCGCGCGGCCCCTGGGCTTCTGCGGTGGTCGTCAGCGGCGCCGGGACAGGGACCGGGCGCGGGGTGCTGCGCCTGGCCCATCCGGTCCAGCGCGCCCCGAGGTGCCGCAGCAGCATGCCCACGTTCGCCAGCACCAGCAGCGGCACGCCGATCCACTGCAGCTCCAGCAGGAAGCGCTCCTCACCGAACAGCGCGACGCCTTGCATCGGTACGGGCCGCCAGTCCAGGCAATGCCGCGCGCCGTCCAGCGGCCAGAGCCAGGCACTGCAGATACCCACGTCGAACAGGCTGTCGAGCAGCGGGTGCGACGCGGTGCACAGCGCGAGGAAGGCGCCGCGCCCGACCCGACGTCGCCAGCCGTCCGCAGGCCACAGCGCACCCAGCAGGCCAATCAGCAGCGCGAAGCCCAGCGAATGGGTGAAGCCCCGGTGGCCATAGGTGCCGCTGTAGCGGTCAAAACCCATCGTGACCGAGACAAAGTCGAGGTCGGGCATGACGCCACACAAGGCGCCCGCGACCATCAGCCGCCAGCCCACCCGGCGCGGCCCCAACGCCACGGCCAGCGCGACCGCGGGGGCAAAGTGCAGATACGTTGCCATGGGAGCCCGGGCCTCAGGTGGGGGCGGATTCAAGCTCCGGGCCTGTCCGCGCCGGCCCAGAACCCATCACGTTGTACCAGTCGATCTTGCGGGTGGCGACCATCACCGCGGCCAGCACACCGAACAGCAGCAGCGAGCCCATCACCAGCGCGTTGTCCTCCGACTGCAGGATGCCGTAGAGCACGCCATAGAGCGCCACCAGCAGGCCGCTGATGCCCAGCGCCGGCCGCCAGCCGCCCAGCACGTGGCGCAGGTAGCGCGTCAGCAGCGCGATGCAGCCAGCGCTGGCGGCCAGGTAGGCGGTGAAGAAGCCCAGCTGTTCCGACAGCGAGAGCAGCAGCAGGAAGAACAGCACCAGGGCCGCGCCGATCATCAGGTACTGCATGGGGTGGATGCGCCAGCGTTTGACCATCTCCAGCACGAAGAAGGCCGCGAAGGTGAGCACGATGAACATCAGGCCGTACTTGGTGGCGCGCTCGGTCAGGCGGTAGACGTCGACCGGGTTGCCCAGCGAGACCGAGAAACTGTCCAGCGCCACGCGCTCCTTGCCTTGCGACAGGAACTGCTGCTGCGCCTGGGTGGAGAGCGCGGGCACGCTCCAGTGCGCCTCGAAGCCGTCGGCGTTCACCGTGCGCTGGCGCGGCAGGAAGTCGCCGCCGAAGGTGGGATGCGGCCAGGCCGAGACCAGGCTGAGTCTGTTGTCATCGGCCAGCGGCACGAAGCCGATCTGCCCTGTGCCGGCCAGGTCCATGCCCAGCGTGAAGTCCAGCGTCGCACCGGGCTGCAGCAGCTCGGCGCCGAGGGCGGCGGCCAGGGGCAGAGGCAGGTCCGCATCGGCGGGCGCTGCGGTGACGGTCAGGGCCTGGCCCGCGAGCTTCAGTTCGGGCTGGCCTTGCAGGCCGCGCAGGTCGCTCACGCCGAAGTTCAGCCAGGGCTGGCCCAGCGCGATCTTGCCACCCTTCTCGCGCGGCGCCACGTCCTTCCAGACGAAACGCCCGGCGCTGTCGTGGCGGCTGTTGTAGACCGTGACCGGAAACACGCCGCGCCAGCGCACCTCGGTCGTCAGGCGACTGCGCGTGTCCATCGTCTGCGGAAACACCGTGGCCACGCGGTGTTCCTTAACCGTCTCTTCGCGCTCGATGTTGCGCGCCACGTCGACCACCACCTTGCGGGTGAACGTCTCGGTGTAGGGCACGTGCAGCACGGGGCCGGTGAGGGTCTGGGTGCCGGCGTGGGCACGGGCTACCTCGCTGCGCGCGTGTTCGCGGTGCTCGGTGCGCTCGCGGACCAGGTCGCTCACCATGGCCAGCGGAATCAGCAGCAGGACCATCAGCAAGCCGATGACGGCGGTCTTGCTCAGCAGGGGAAATCGGTTCACTTCTCGCTCCTTGTGTTGGGACGGAGCGATTCTTCAAAGCGGCTGTGCGGCGCCCACGCAGCCTGTGTGAAGTGAATGTGAAACGGATCAGGCCTTCCCCACTCCCCACGGGGTGAGGCGCACGAACAGCACCGAGCTGAGGCCGTACACCGCCATGCCCGCCGACAGCAGCGCGAAGATGGTCCAGGTGGGCGTCTGCCACAGCGCCAGCAGCAGGCCGCCGCCGGCCACCATCACCAGCCGCAGCGTGCCCGCCAGCACCGGGCCAATGGCCTTGCCCGCGCCCAGCGACGAGAAGTACAGCGACAGGCCCAGACCGAACAGGCCATAGACCGGGCCGGCCCAGCGGAAGTAGCCCGCGGCGGCGTCCAGCACCGCCGGGTCCTGCGAGAACAGGCCGGTCCAGAGGTCGGGCGCCAGCGTCACGATCAGGCCCAGCCCGCCGAGCACGGCGGTGGCCAGAGCCGCCGCCGTCCAGGCCGCGCGCCGCGCCCGGGCCACCAGCCCGGCGCCAATCGCCATGCCCACCAGCGGCACCGAGGCCACGCCGATGGCGAACGCCACCGGTACCAGCAGGAATTCGAGCCGCGTGCCGATGCCGTAGCCGGCCAGCGCGTCGGTGCCGAACTGCGCCACCAGCCGCGTGAGGATGAGGATGGTCAGCACCGTCTGCAGCGGCGAGATGCAGGCCACCGCGCCGACGCGCAGGATGTCGGCGAACAAAGCACGCTCGAAACGCGTGCCGCGCATGTTCAGCGATATGCGCGCCCGCCCTGAGGCGAGAGTCCACCACAGCCAGGCCGCGCCCGCCCCGTAGGCGATCACACCGCCCGCGGCGACGCCCGCCATGCCCAGCGGCGGCCACGGCCCCCAGCCCAGCCCGAGCGCGCCGCCCAGCGCCACCTGCAGCAGCGCCACCACGAACAGCGTCAGCGAGGGCGCGGCCATGTTGCCGGCGCCGCGGCTCACCGAGGCCAGGGTGTTCACCAGCCAGACAAACACCGAGCCCAGGAAGGCGACGTTGCCATAGGCCATGGCCTGCGCCAGCGCCTCGCCCTGCCCGCCCAGCGCTGACAGCACGGCCTCACCCAGCGTGAGCATGGCCACCATGTACACCCCGCCGGCCGCCAGCGCGATCCACACCGCGTGCACCGCCAGCGCGTTGGCCCGCACGGCGTCGCCCGCGCCCAGCGCGCGGCTCACCGCCGAGGAGACGCCGCCACCCATGGCGCCGCCCGACAGCATCATCTGGAACATCACGAAGGGAAACACCAGCGCCATGCCGGCCAGCGCGGGCGAGCCGAAGCGGCCGACGTAGGCGGTCTCGGCGATCGCCGCCAGCGCGGTCGCCAGCATCGCCACCATGTTGGGCAGCGCAAACTTCAGCAGCAGCGGCAGGATGGGCGCGGTCAGCAGGGGGTTGGGCGCTTTGGCGCCGGGCTCACTCATCGCCCTCGCCCCCGGCCGCCACGGGAGCGAGCTTGTCCATCGACGCGTCGATCAGCGCGTGCAGCGCCACCACCTGGTCCTCGCCGAGCCGCCGGTTGATGCCCAGCTGGGCCACCTTCCAGCGCCGCTTGGCCTCGGCGCGCTTCTCGCGGCCAGCGGGCGTGAGGTTCACCAGGCGGCTGCGCGCGTCCTCGCCCGCCGACACCACCACCCAGCCCGCGTCGACCAGCGGCCGCAGGTTGCGCGTGAGCGTGGACGCGTCCATCTTCAGCCCCTCGGCCAGCTCGCCAGGACGCACCGGACCCAGCTTGTCGACGTAGGACAGCAGCGAGTACTGCGTGGTCTTGAGCCCCACCTGCGCCATCTCGGCGTCGTAGAACTGGGCCACGCGGCGCATGAACTGACGCAACTTCAGGTTGGTGCAGCCTTGCGGCAGGGATTGGGTGGAGGTGCTTGCGGCCATGATTTGATTGTATCTACAATGATTGCATATGCAACCGTCTTGAGGACACACCATGGACACCGAGAACATCCGCCTGCGCTGGGAACAGGAAGAAGCCGCCGCGCGGCAGCGCATCGAAGCCGGTGGCGGCCGGGCCGGCGTTTCAACGCCGGAACAGATCGCCGGCAAGACCGGGCTGGAAATCATGCAGGCGCTGCTGTGCGGGGAACTGCCCTACCCGCCCATCAGCGAGACCCTGGGCTTCTACCTGATCGAGGTGGGCGACGGCCACGCGGTGTTCCAGGGCGCGCCGCAGTTCAAGCACTACAACCCGCTGGGCACGGTGCACGGCGGCTGGTACGCCACGCTGCTGGACTCGGCTCTGGGCTGCGCGGTGCAGACCAAGCTGCCCGCCGGCACCGGCTACACCACCGCCGAACTCGGCCTGAACATCGTGCGCTCGGCCAGCGACAAGTCCGGCCCGCTGCGCGCCATCGGCAAGGTGATCCACAGCGGCCGGCAGATGGCCACCGCCGAAGCCCGCATCGTCGGCCCCGACGGCAAGCTCTACGCCCACGCCACCACCACCTGTTTCATCTTCGACGCGTCGCGCGCGAAGGGCTGAGTCTCCTGCGATTCAGGCTGGCAGCGTCCAGCTCGCACGGCAGCCGCGCGGGTCGGCCACGTTGTCAATGCGAAGCGTGCCACCGTGCAGCTCGCTGACCTCCTTCACGAGGCACAGGCCCAGGCCCGAACTTTTCTCGTGCGTGTCGGCGCGCGGCAGCGAATAGAAGCGGTCAAAAATCTTGTCGGCCGCGTAGTCGGGCACGCCCGGCCCCTCGTCGCGCACCGACCATTCCACCTGCCCGTCCAGGCGCCTGGCAACCACCACCAGCGCGCCGCCCTGCGGTGAAAAGTCGATGGCGTTGTCCAGCAGGTTCTGCAGCGCCTGCGCGATCAGGAAGCGGTCGCCGCGCACCGTGGCGCCCTCGTCCAGCGTGGTCTGCAGCCGCAGGCCCTTGCGCCGCAGCGTCGGCTCGGCCGTGTGCAGCAGCTCGCGCGTGAGCGCCGACAGGTCCACCGGCTCCACCGTGCGCAGCTGCCGCAGCTGCTCCACATCGGCCAGCGCCAGCAGCCGGTCGATCAGCTGCTGCAGGCGCTCGGTCTGGCGCTGGATGTTGCCCGCGAAACGCTCGCGGTCGGCCTCGGGCATGGGCTCCTGCAGCAGCTCGGCCGCGCCGCGGATCGCCGCCAGCGGGCTCTTGAGCTCGTGCGTCAGCGTGTGCACGTAGTTCTCGACATAGGCCTTGTCTTCGAGCTTCAGGCGCATGCGCTCGACCGCCTGCGCCAGGTCGGCGAACTCGGTGTTGCCCGAGAGCCGACCCATGCGCGGCAGCTCGGCCCGTTCGCCACGCGCCACCGCGTTGGCATACCCACGCAGGCGCGAGAGCGAGCTGGCGATCCACCAGGTGAACAGCAGGCCGATTGCCAGGGACAAGCCCAGCAGCACCCAGGACCAGTTGAGGATGCGGTCGCGGCTGCGTTGGATGTAGGGCTCCAGCGTCTGGTTCGGGCGAGAGACTGTGAGCACGCCGATGATCCGCGCGCCATCCGTCACCGGCGCCGCCACGTGCATCACGGTGCGGTCGGCGTCGTAGGCGCTTTCGCCGCTGGAGCGCGCGCCATACTCGCCGCGCAGCGTGCGCAGCACGTCGTTCCACTGCGAATGGTCCTTGCCCAGGTCCTGCCCGCGGCTGTCGAACACCACGATGCCGCGCGCGTCGGTGACGGTGATGCGGTAGTCGATGCGCGACTTGCGAAAGCCCCAGATGGTCGCGCCCGGGTCCACCGAGGGCAGCGCCGACAGCGCCTGCGCAAACGACCCACTGGCGATGGTGCCGGCCTTCAGATCGGGTGCCGCCACCAGCGCCAGCGCGTTCGCCGCGTCCACCAGACTGTCCTCCATCGCCAGCCGCGTGCCGGGCTTGACCTCCTCGATGAACACGCGCAGCACGACAAACAGCGCCAGGCCGAGCACCAGGAAGAAAGCGAACAGCAGACGCAGGCCGATGCGCATCGTGGGTCTATATATGTGTGTGCGACGTCAGCCTATGGGGAAAGCTGCAGCGAATAGCCCATGTTCCGGTGCGTCTGGATCAGGTCGGGCGAGAGGCCGCGTTCGCGCAGCTTGGCGCGCAGCAGCTTGATGTGGGCGTCGACCGTGCGGTCCAGCGTGTCGGGCGCGTCGGCCCAGACCAGGTCCATCAGCTCGGCGCGCGAGAAGATGCGACCGGGCCGGCGCAGCAGCGTCGCCAGCAGCAGGTACTCGTAGCGCGTGAGCGCGAGGTAGCCGCCGCCGCAGGCGATGCGCTGCGCGGTTTCGCCCAGCCGCAGCGAGGCCGAGCCGGCCGTCGGCAGCGCGGCGCCATGCTCCGCCGCCTTGCCGTTGGCCGTGCGCCGCAGGATCGCCTTGACCCGCGCGCAGACCTCGCGCGGCGAGAACGGCTTGCTCACGTAGTCGTCCGCTCCCAGCTCCAGCCCGAGCACACGGTCGATCTCCTCGCTGCGCGCGGTCAGGAAGACGATGGGCAACTCGCTGGTCTTGCGGATGGCGCGGCACACGTCAAAGCCGTTGCCGTCGGGCACGCCGACGTCGAGGATGGCGAGATCCGGAGGCTGTTGCGCGAATGCTGCCAGCGCGTCGCGCGCGAGCGTGACGTGGGTGACCTCGAAGCCCTCGCTGCGCAGCGCGTAGAGCAGTGTGTCGGCGATCGCCTGTTCGTCTTCCAGCAGCAGGATGCGGTGCGCCATGTGGGCCTAGGTGAGTGCGTCAGCCCGCGATCATAGGCCTCGTGCGAGGCACACCCACGCGCGGATCAGGCACCCCGAGCAGCTTCCAGCGCAAGCGGAAGATAGAACGCCACATGCATGGCCGAGATGTCGTCCACACTGCCGAGCTTGATGTGGCGACGCAGCTTGCCTGAGCCCTGAAGGACCTTGTGCGGGTCGGGCATGGCGGCTCCGTGCCCAAACTCCAGCGACACGTGGGCGCTGTAAGCAAACACGCCGCAGAACGGCACATCGGCCGAGAACAGGAAGCCGCCGTATTTGACTTCGTCGGTCGCGCCGGGCACGGTCTTCTGGATCAGCTCACGCAACCGCGAGACGAGCAGGAAGTGCGCCTCGCTGGTGAAGCGGATGTCATTGAGCAAGGTCTGGACTCGGGGCGGATTCATGGTGAAAGGGATGTGCGGAAGAAGCCGCAAGCCTACGGCAGGCCACTGACAACGTGGTGTCAGCAGGGACGCTCAGGCCGTGTTGAAGATGGATTCCAGCTCCCTGCGCATCACCCCCCGGTCCACATCCACCCCGCTCCACAGCCGGATCGCCACTGCGCCCTGATTGACCAGCATGCCCAGGCCGTCGAGCACGGTGCAGCCGGCGGCTTCGGCGGTGCGGATGAGGTGGGTGCGCGGCGGGTTGGGGATGGCGTCGGCCACCACCATGCCGGGGCGCAGGGTGCTCCAGTCGATGTCGAGCTGGTCGTCCACATTTGGGAAAAGGCCGATGGAGGTGGCGTTGACCACGATGCCGGTGCCGGCGGGCACCGGCATGGCAGGCTGCCAGTGCTGGTATTCGGCGGTGGCGCCGGTCTTTTCGGCGACCAGATCGGCCAGCTCCTGGCCGCGCAGCCGACCCCGGTTGACCACGGTGATGTGGGCCGCGCCGGCCAGCGCCAGTTCCACCGCCACCGCCCGCGCCGCGCCACCGGCGCCGAACAGCAGCACGAGCTGGCCTTCGATGGTGCAGACCGGGCGCAGCGCTTCGACGAAGCCCTGGCCGTCGGTGTTCTCGCCCACCAGCAGGCCGTCCCGCAGCACCACGGTGTTGACCGCGCCGATGATCTGCGCCGACGGCGCCAGGCCATCCAGGTGCTCGATCACGGTCACCTTGTGCGGCAGCGAGCAGTTGAAGCCGGCCCAGCCCATGGCGCGGGCGCCGCGCACCGCGTCGGCCAGCTTCTCGGGCGGCACCTCGCAGTTGACGTAGCGCCATTCCATGCCGTGGTGCCGGTAGGCGGCCTCGATCATGGCGACCGTCGGGTTCTCGGCGGCGGGCTGGGCGAAGGAGCCGGTGAGCGTGTGGAGGAAGTTCATGGCGTGTCCCTGCGGAGCCTGGGCTCGTGAAAGAGGCCCATGAAAACAAAAAAGCCGACCTTGGGCAAGGCCGGCTTGTGCAAAACACGCCCGCGCCGATGCGGGCAGCGGGCTCAGATCACTTGCGCGCAGCGGCCACAGCAGCCTGCGTGTCCTTCCACAGCGCCTCGCCCACGTTGGCGGCGATGCTGGCGTTGACGGCGCCCAGCTTCTCGCGCATGCGGTTGGCTTCGGCCGGGCTGAGTTCGTTGACCTGCATGCCCTTGGCCTTGAGGTCGCCCAGGGCCTTGGCGGCTTCGGCGCGGGTGTCCTGGCGCTCGAAGTCGCGGCTCTTCTTCGCGGCGTCGGCCAGCACCTTCTGCTCGTCTTTCGAGAGGCCGTCCCACCACTTCTTGCTCACGGTGACGATCCAGGGGCTGTAGACGTGGTTGGTCACGGTCAGGTACTTCTGCACCTCGTAGAACTTGCTCGACAGGATGGTGTTGTAGGGGTTCTCCTGGCCGTCGACGGTCTTGGTTTCCAGCGCGGTGAACAGCTCGGAGAACGGCAGCGGGATGGCGTTGGCGCCCAGGGTCTTGAAGCTGTTGAGGAACACGTCGTTCTGCATCACACGCAGCTTGATGCCGTTGAGGTCTTCCAGCTTGGCCACGGGCTGCTTGTTGTTGGTGAGGTTGCGGAAACCGTTCTCCCAGTACACCAGGCCGACCAGGCCTTTTTCCTGCAGCTTGTCCATCACCTTCTGACCCACCGGGCCGTCGAGCACGGTGTCGGCTTCCTTGGCGTTGTTGAACAGGAAGGGCGTGTCCCAGATCGCCATTTCCTTGGTGATGCCCACCAGGGTGGCGGTGGAGCCGACCATCATTTCCTGCGCGCCGCCGATCAGGGCCTGCTGCATCTGCACGTCGGAGCCCAGCGCGGCGGCGCCGATGGCGCGCACCTTCATCTTGCCGCCGGAGGCCTTCTCGACTTCCTGTGCGAACAGCTTGACGGCGCGGCCCTGGTTGGAGTCTTCGTTGAGGCCGTAACCGAAGCGGATCAGGCGCGGCTTGATGTCCTGCGCGAAGCTGGCAAACGGGGCGGCGAAGGCGGCCACGGCGGTGGCGGCGATCAGGGTGCGGCGGAACATGGACATGACAGTCTCCTTGGGTGAAAAAACAGACAAATGGCGATCAGCGCATCCACGCCACGGGGGCGGTGACGATCTGCGGGAACAAAACAAACAAGGCCAGCACCAGCGTGTAGCTGAGTAGGAAGGGGTTCACGCCCTTGATGACCTGGTGCATGGGCAGGCGGCCCACGCCGGCCACCACGTTGAGCACGGTGCCCACGGGCGGCGTGATGAGGCCGATGGCGCCGTTGAGCACGAACATCAGGCCGAAGTACACCGGGTCGATGCCAGCCTTGACGGCGATGGGCAGCATCACCGGCGCGAAGATCAGGATGGTGGGTGTGAGGTCCAGCGCGGTGCCGATGAGCACGAGCACGATCATCATCACAGCCATCAGAAGGCGCGGGTTCTCCACCAGCGGGCCGAGCCAGCCGCCCAGCACACCGGGCAGGTCGGCCAGGGTGATCATGTAACTGGCCACCTGGGCACCGGCGCAGAGGAACATCACCACCGCCGTGGTTTTGGCGGCGCGCACCAGCACCCCGTGCAGCTGGCCGATCTTCATTTCGCGGTGGATGAACAGCGACACCACGAGCGCGTAGAACGCGGCCACCACGGCGGCCTCGGTGGGCGTGAACACCCCCGTCTTCATGCCGCCGATGATGATCAGTGGCATCAGCAGCGCCCAGAACGCGCGCGCCGTGGCGCGCAGCCGGCCGGCCATCGGCACCGGCGGGTTGTCCTGCAGATTCATGCCCTTGAGCACGATCTTCCAGGTGACGATGAGCGCGGCGCCCATCATCAGGCCAGGCACGATGCCCGAGAGGAACAGCGCCGAGATGGAGGTGTTGGTGGTGACGCCGTAGATGATGAACGGCATGGACGGCGGGATGATGGGCGCGATGATGCCGCCCGAGGCGATCAGCCCGGCCGAGCGGTGCATGGGGTAGCCGTGCTCGCGCATCATGGGCAGCAGGATGGTGGCCAGCGCCGCGGTGTCGGCCAGGGCCGAGCCGCTCATGGACGCCATCAGCACGGCCGCGCCGATGGCCACGAAGCCCAAGCCGCCGCGGATGTGGCCGACCCAGGTCTGGGCCATTTCGATGATGCGCCGGCTGATGCCGCCGCTGTTCATCAGCTCGCCGGCCAGGATGAAGAAAGGCACGGCCAGCAGCGGGAAGCTGTCCACACCCGCCACCATGTTCTGCGCCAGCAGCTGGGTATCGAAAAAGTCCATCACCCAGGCCATGCCGGCGCCGGTGAGCAAGAGGGCAAAGGCCATGTTCATGCCGATGCCCATGAGCACCAGCATGCCGACCACGAAGACGATGAAGGCTTGGGCTTCGACGGTCATCACATCACTCCACGTCGACGCCGTGACCGAGGTCCAGCGGTTTGGCCTTGATGATTTCCCACACCACCATGGCGCCGATGGCGATGGCGCACAGCAGCGCCGGCAGCGGCAGCAGCGCGGCCGGCACCTTCAGCACCACCGATTGGCTGTCCATGCCCACCACCACCTGCTGCCAGGCGCCGCGCGCCAGCAGCACGCAGGCCAGCAGCACCAGCAGACGGATCAGCAGCGTGGCCGCCTTGAAGGCCAGCGGGCGGCGGCGCAGCAGGCCCACCAGGCTGGTGAAAGCCATGTGTTCGCCGGCCGGGTAGGCCGCGGCGGCGCCGAGGAACACCATCCAGACGAACAGCAGGCGCGAGAGTTCTTCGCTGGCGGCCACGCCGCTGCCGAAGCCGTAGCGCAGCACCACGTTGAGGAAGACGGAGCAGGCCATCACCGCCAGGCAGGCGGCCATCAGGGTCTGGGCCGCGCGCTGCAGGGGATGCGCCTTGGGTTGGTCGGACGTGTTCATGCGGCCTCCTGGCTCGGGGACGGGGCGGCGGCCCAGGCGGCGGCCTGGTCCAGCAGCTGCGGCAGGGGTTCGGCCGCGTCGACGCGCAGCACGCCGGGCTCGCCCACCGGCGATTCCAGGGTGGCGAACTGGCTGTCCACCAGCGCGGTGTTGAAGAAGTGCGCCGAGCGCGTGGCCACGCGTTCGCTGGCCAGCGCCGGCGTGATGTCGATGAAGACGAAGCGCAGACCCGGGGCCGCGGCGCGCAACTGGTCACGGTAGGCGCGCCGCAGGGCCGAGCAGGTCAGCACCACGCCGCCGGGCGAGCGCGCCAGCAAGTCGGCCAGGGTTGCCAGCCAGCCGGCGCGGTCGACGTCGGTCAGGGCGATGCCTTCGCGCATCTTCTGCCGGCTCGCGGGGCTGTGGTGGTCGTCGCCTTCGATCAGCGGCAGCCCGAGGCGCTGGGCCAGACCGGCGCCCAGGCTGGACTTGCCGCAACCGGCCACGCCCATGATCACCAGCGACGCATTTTGAACCGTGTTCATTTTTGAGATAGCGCTATCTTTTGTAGGAAGAAAAAACGGCCTGTGGCCAGGCCGGGCGTGGGGCAGATCGGGTTTCCGAGGGGGTCTGCCGCGTTGAGATAGCGCTATCTTAGGGCTATGATCCCTGGCCGACACCCGTAAAAACCCTGATGCCTCCCGCGCCCCCACCCCCTTCCCGCCCCCGCGCCACCGGCCGGGTGACCCTGGCCGACGTCGCGGCGCTGGCGGGTGTGAGCCCGATCACCGTCTCGCGCGCCCTGCGCGGCGAGCGCACCGTGGACCCGGTGCTGGCCGGGCGCGTCCGGGAGGCGGCGCAGCAGCTGCGCTACGTGCCCGACCCCGCGGCGCGCGCCCTCGCCTCGCGCCACGGCTCGCACGTGGCGGTGCTGATTCCGATGCTCTCCAACGCCCTGTTCGTCGACCTGCTGGAGGCGGTGCAGCGCACGCTGCGCCCCGCCGGCTACCAGACGCTGATCGGCATCACCCACTACAGCCCCGACGAAGAAGAACAGCTGCTGCGCGAGCAGCTGCAGCACCGGCCCGCCGGCCTGCTGGTGACCGGCATCGACCAGAACGCAGCCACGCGCGAACTGATGGCGCACAGCGGCGTGCCCTGCGTGCACCTGATGGAACTGTCCACCGACCCGGCGCAGTACTGCGTGGGTTTCTCGCAGCGCGACGCGGGCGAGGCCATCACCCGCCACCTGCTGGCGCGCGGCCGCCGGCGCATCGCCTTCGTGGCCGCCCAGCTGGACCCGCGCACCCTGCAGCGCGCCGAGGGCTACCGCCGCGCACTGCAGGCCGAGGGCCTGTACGACCCGGCGCTGGAACGGCTGGACCCGCGGCCCTCGTCGATGGCGCTGGGCGGCGAACTGCTGGAACGGCTGCTGCAAGAGCAGCCCGGCTGCGACGCCGTCTTCTTCTGCAACGACGACCTGGCCCAGGGCGGGCTGCTGGCTGCGCTGCGCCTGGGCGTGGCCGTGCCGCAGCGGCTGGCGGTGGCGGGCTTCAACGACCTCTCGGGCAGCGACCAGATGCTGCCGCCGCTGACCACCGTGGCGACGCCGCGCGGCGCCATCGGCGAGGCCAGCGCGCAGATGCTGCTGAGCCTGATGCGCGGCGACACACCCGCCCGGCACTCGGTGGACCTGGGTTTCGAGTTGCAGCTGCGCGCCTCCACCTGAGCCTTTTCGATACCTTGCTGCACCCGCGAAGTACCCTTTTGCGGGTGGCACATACTTTTTGCCGGCACCTAGGGTTAATCCCAGCCCAATAGCGCAAGCAAGTACATATTTGGCCGGTTTTTGTACAAACCGCGGGCCAGAAGGTGCCCAGAATCCGCCTCACGGTTTCAGACACCGTTGAACCCAGACGAACGCCACCACCCACCTCAGGAGACAACCTGTGAAATTCCGCCTTGCCACTGTGTTCGCCGCTGGCCTGCTGGCCGCCGCGGGCGCCCACGCCGCCACCGAACTCGTGATCGCGACCGTGAACAACGGCCACATGATCGAGATGCAGAAGCTCTCGAAGAACTTCGAGGCCGCCAACCCCGACATCAAGCTCAAGTGGGTCACGCTGGAAGAAGGCGTGCTGCGCCAGCGCGTGACGACCGACATCGCCACCAGGGGCGGCCAGTTCGACATCATGACCATCGGCATGTACGAAGCGCCGATCTGGGGCAAGAAGGGCTGGCTCACCGAGCTCAAGACCGATGCCGCCTACGACGTGAACGACCTGCTGCCCGCCGTGCGCGGTGGCCTGACGGTGGACGGCAAGCTGTTCGCCGCCCCGTTCTACGGCGAATCGTCCATGCTGATGTACCGCAAGGACCTGGCCGACAAAGCCGGCATCAAGGTCGCCGACAACCCGACCTGGACCGACATCAAGGCCCTGGCCGCCAAGATCCACAACCCGCCCAACACCTACGGCATCTGCCTGCGCGGCAAGCCGGGCTGGGGCGACAACATGGCCTTCCTGTCCACCCTGGTCAACACCCACGGCGGCCAGTGGTTCGACATGAGCTGGAAGCCCCAGCTGGAGAGCAAGCCCTGGAAGGACGCGATCACCTTCTACGTCGACCTGCTGAAGAACTACGGCCCGCCCGGCTCGTCGAACAACAGCTTCAACGAAATCCTGGCGCTGACCAACTCGGGCAAGTGCGGCATGTGGATCGACGCCACCATCGCCGCCTCGTTCGTGAGCGACCCCAAGCAGTCCAAGGTGGCCGACCAGATGGCTTTTGCCCAGGCGCCCACCGCCGTGACCCCGAAGGGCGCGAACTGGCTGTGGTCCTGGAACCTGGCCATCCCCGCCGGCTCGAAGAAAGTCGACGCGGCCCAGAAGTTCGTGACCTGGGCCACCAGCAAGGAATACATCCAGCTGGTTGCCAAGACCAACGGCTGGGCCAACGTGCCCACCGGCACCCGCAAGAGCACCTACGCCTCGCCGGAATTCCAGAAGGCGGCCCGCTTCGCCGCCGCCGAGCTCAAGGCCATCGAATCGGCCAACCCGACCGACTCGACCCTGCCCAAGAGCCCGTATGTGGGCGTGCAGTTCGCCGCCATTCCGGAGTTCCAGTCCATCGGCATCGCCGTGGGCCAGCAGATGAGCGCCGCGCTCGCCGGCAAGACCAGCGTGGACGACGCGCTGAAGGCCTCGCAGGTCGCCGCCGAACGCGAGATGAAGAAGGCCGGCTACTACAAGTAAGCCACTGCAGACCCCACACGGTCTGACCGCCCCCTCTCCCGCCCGCGGGGAGGGGCTTTCCCCTCTCACGTCCATGGCCATGAACCGCCCCACATCGCGCACCCTGCCGCGTCTTCTGCTGACGCCCGCGGTGGCCACGCTCTTCCTGTGGATGATCGTGCCGCTGGTGATGACGATCTATTTCTCCGTCATCCGCTACAACCTGATGCAACCCGACCAGAGCGGCTTCGTCGGGCTGGAGAACTTCGAATACTTCGTGACCGATCCGTCGTTCACGACCTCGGTGATCAACACCATCCTGCTGCTGGGCAGCGTGATCCTGATCACCGTGATCCTGGGCGTGGCCATCGCCCTGCTGATCAACGAGCCCTTCGCCGGCCGCGGCCTGGTGCGCGTGCTGCTGATCTCGCCCTTCTTCGTCATGCCCACGGTCAACGCGCTGATGTGGAAGAACATGATGATGAACCCCATCTACGGCGTGCTGGCCCAGGTCTGGGCCTTCTTCGGCGCCGCGCCGGTGGACTGGCTCACCGACCACCCGCTGTTCTCGGTGATCGTCATGGTGAGCTGGCAGTGGCTGCCCTTTGCCACGCTGATCTTCATGACCGCGCTGCAGAGCATGGACCGCGAGCAGCTGGAAGCCGCGCGCATGGACGGCGCCACCTACGGGCAACAGCTGCGTTACCTCTACATCCCGCACCTGGGCCGTTCGGTGGCCGTGGTGGTGATGATCGAACTGATCTTTTTGCTCAGCGTCTTCGCCGAGATCTACACCACCACCGGCGGTGGCCCGGGCGACGCCAGCACCAACGTGGCCTTCCTGATCTTCAAGCAGGCGCTGCTGAACTTCGATGCCGGCGTGGCCTCGGCCGGTGCCCTGTTCGCCGTGCTGCTGGCGAACATCGCCGCGATCTTCCTGATCCGCATGGTCGGCAAGAACCTGGACAAATGAACATGGCCCACCCCTGCCTCGCTCCGCTCGTCCCCCTCAAGGGGGCGGCGCCTGCGGCCCGGCAAAGCCGGTTCCGCGGCGCCCCTCGACCAGACACTTCGCGCAAAGGTTGCTTCGCATGAGAGCCTCCATCTACACACCGGCCTATCTTGTGCGCACCGTGGCCGCATGGGCGGTGGCCCTGCTGCTGTTCTTCCCGCTGGGCTGGCTGCTGCTGACCGCGTTCAAGACCGAGCTGCAGGCCATCGCGGTGCCGCCCGAACTGTTCTTCTCGCCCACGCTGGAGAACTTCCACGAGGTGCAGGAGCGCAGCGACTACCTGCACTACGCCTGGAACTCGGTGGTCACCAGCGTGGTGTCCACCTTGCTGGGACTGGCCATCGCCGCCCCCGCCGCCTACGCGATGGCCTTCCACAAGGGCAAGCGCGACAAGGACATCCTGATGTGGATGCTCTCCACCAAGATGATGCCGGCCGTGGGCGCCCTGGTGCCCATCTACGTGATGGCGCAAAAGAGCCAGCTGCTGGACACGCAGCTGGGCCTGATCATCGTGTTCACGCTGTCCAACCTGCCCATCATGGTCTGGATGCTGTATTCGTCCTTCAAGGAGATCCCGCACGAGATCCTGGAAGCCGCGCGCATGGACGGCGCCACCCTCTGGCAGGAGGCCACCAAGGTGCTGCTGCCGCTGGGCATGGGCGGCCTGGCTTCGACCGGTCTGCTGTGCTTGGTGCTGAGCTGGAACGAGGCCTTCTGGTCGCTCAACCTCAGCTCCGCCAAGGCCGGCACGCTGGCCACGCTGATCGCCAGCTACTCCAGCCCCGAAGGCCTGTTCTGGGCCAAGCTGTCCGCCGCCTCGCTCATGGCGATTGCCCCCATCGTGGTCTTCGGCTGGTTCAGCCAGAAGCAGCTCGTCCAGGGCCTCACGTTCGGGGCTGTGAAGTAACCCCATTCAAGAGAGACAAGAGACCACCATGGCCTACCTGCAACTCCAAGGCATTGAAAAGTTCTTCGGCGAGAACCGCGCCATCAAGGGCATCGACCTGTCCATCGAGAAAGGCGAGTTCATCGTCTTCGTCGGGCCGTCGGGCTGCGGCAAGTCCACGCTGCTGCGCCTGATCGCCGGGCTCGAACACATCGACGGCGGCAGTCTCGTGCTCGACGGCAAGGACATCACGCACGCGCCCTCGTCCAAGCGCGACCTGGCCATGGTGTTCCAGAGCTACGCGCTGTACCCGCACATGAGCGTGTACGAGAACATGTGCTTCGCGCTCAAGCTGGCCAAGGTCGACCCCAAGGTGATCGACGAGAAGGTGCAGAACGCCGCGCGCATCCTCAACCTCACGCAGTACCTGCAGCGCACGCCCAAGGAACTCTCGGGCGGCCAGCGCCAGCGCGTGGCCATCGGCCGCGCCATCGTGCGCTCGCCCAAGGTGTTCCTGTTCGACGAGCCGCTGTCCAACCTGGACGCGGCCCTGCGCGGCCAGACCCGGGTGGAGATCGCCAAGCTGCACCGCGACCTGGGCGCCACCACCATCTACGTGACGCACGACCAGGTCGAAGCCATGACGCTGGCCGACAAGGTGGTCGTGCTGCGCGACGGCGTCATCGAGCAGGTGGGCACGCCGCTGGAGCTGTACGACCGGCCCGCCAACCAGTTCGTGGCGCAGTTCATCGGCACGCCGCAGATGAACGTGGTGCCGCTGCAGCAGGTGCCCGCCGTGGTGGCCCAGCAGGCCCCCGCCGGCGCCGTGGGCGGCGCCATCGGCCTGCGGCCGGAGAACGTGAGCGTGCGCAGCACCGGCAGCACGCCGGTGAGCGGCCAGGTGGACCTGGTGGAGGCCCTGGGCGCCGAGACCCTGATCTACGTGAGCACGCCCAACGGCGCGCAGTTCGTGGCGCGCCAGAACGAACGCACCGGCCTGCACGCGGGCGACACGGTGAGCCTGGACATCGACGCCTCGCAGGCCCACTGGTTCGACACCGCCGGCCGTGTGGTCGCCGCACGCGCCGCCTGACGCCATGAGCGCTTCACAACCCCTGCAAGGCAAGAGCGCCGCCGTCACCGGCGCGGCCTCAGGCATCGGTTTCGCCAGCGCCCAGGCCCTGGCCGGTGCCGGCGCCCGCGTGGTGCTCATCGACCGCGACGCCGCCGCGCTGGACAAGGCCTGCGCCGCCATCGGCGAGAACGGCGCAACGGCCCTGCCCCTGGTGCTGGACCTGCTGGACCCGGCCCAGTGCAACAGCCTGCTGCAACACACGCTGGCGCTGCTGGGCCAGCTGGACATCTTCCACGCCAACGCCGGCCTCTACGTCGGCGGCGACCTGGTCGACGCCACGCCCGAGGCAATCGACCGCATGTTGAACCTGAACGTGAACGTGGTGATGAAGAACGTGCACAACGTGCTGCCGCACATGATCGGGCGCGGCACGGGCGACATCCTCGTCACCAGCTCGCTCGCGGCGCACTTCCCCACGCCCTGGGAGCCGGTCTACGCCTCGTCCAAGTGGGCGGTGAACTGTTTCGTGCAGACCGTGCGCCGCCAGGTGTTCAAGCACGGCATCCGCGTCGGCTCGGTCTCGCCGGGGCCGGTCATCACCTCGCTGCTGTCCGACTGGCCGGCCGAAAAACTCGCCGAGGCCAAGGCCAGCGGCAGCCTGATCGAAGCGGCCGAGGTGGCCGAGGTGCTGCTGTTCATGCTCACCCGCCCGCGCGGCATGACCATCCGCGACGTCGTGCTCATGCCCACGAATTTCGACCTCTGACCCGCCCACTTTTCACCGACGCACCATGAACTTCATCCTGCACCTGGGCCTGGGCTCGTTCCACCGCGCCCACCAGGCCGTCTACATCCAGCAGCTGCGCCAGTTGGGCGACCTGCGCTGGGCCATCGCCGGTGGCAACCTGCGCCCCGACATGGCCGAGACCATCGCTGCCCTGCAGGCCCAGGGCGGCCGCTACACGCTGGAGACCGTCACGCCCCAGGGCGAGCGCAGCTACACCCGCATCGAGTCGATCCAGCGCGTGATCCCCTACCAGGACGACCTGGCGCCGCTGATCGCCACCGGCGCCGACCCGGCCACGCGCATCATCAGCTTCACCGTCACCGAAGCCGGTTACTACCTCGACGCCAACAACCAGCTCGACTGGGCCACCTTCCCCGACCTGCGCGCCGACCTCGAAGCGGTCAAGCTGGGCCTGGCCGGCCACACGATCTACGGCGGCCTCGTCAGCATCCTGCGCGCGCGCATGAAGGCCAGTGCCGGCTCGGTGACGCTGATGAACTGCGACAACCTGCGCCACAACGGCGAGCGCTCGCGCGGCGGCCTGCTGCAGTTCATCGACGCGCTGGGCGACACCACGCTCAAGGCCTGGGTGGAAGCGAACACCAGCAGCCCCAACGCCATGGTCGACCGCATCACGCCGCGCCCCACGCCCGACGTGGCCGAACGCGTCAAGGCCGCCACCGGCTGGGACGACCGCGCCGCGATCATGGGCGAGAGCTTCATCCAGTGGGTGATCGAAGAGAACTTCATCGCCGGCCGGCCCGAGTGGGAGAAGGTCGGCGTCGAGATGGTGGACTCGGTGCAGGCCCACGAAGAAGCCAAGATCCGTCTGCTCAACGCCACGCACAGCTGCATCGCCTGGGCTGGCACGCTGGCGGGCTACCTCTACATCCACGAAGGCACACACGACGCCGCCATCCGGAAGATGGCCTACGACTACGTGACCGACGACACCATCCCGGTGTTGCTGCCATGCCCCATCAACCTGGAGCGCTACCGCGACGTGGTGCTCGACCGCTTCGGCAACCCCGCCATCCAGGACACGAACCAGCGCGTGGCCATGGACGCCTTCTCCAAGATCCCCGGCATGATCGCGCCCACCATCCGCGACCAGCTGGCGCGCGGCGGCTCCTTCAACAGCGTGGCGATGCTGCCCGCGCTGTTCCTGGCCTACCTGCAGCGCTGGCACGCCGGCCAGATCCCCTACACCTACCAGGACCAGGCCATGGACCCGGCTGTGGCCCACGCCATTTGCGACGCGGCCGACCCGGTGGTCGCCTACGCGGCCGACACCACGCTCTGGGGCGAGATGGCCGGCCACCCGCAGCTGGTCGAGGCCCTTCGCAAGGCCTTTGCCCGCGTGCAGGCGTTCGTGGCAGAGCGCGCCGGGGCCTGAACCGGTGTAACTTAGGCGCCCTGACGCCGGAGCCCGCCATGACAGTGAAGACGCCCACCGCCCCGCGCCAGCTCAAGCCCGAGCTGGAGCACGAGTTCGTGCGTTCGCCCGACCTGGGCTACGAGCTGTCGTCCGACGTGGGCTTTGTGCGCTGCCTGTCCCACGGCTTCCCGACGCCGCTGGCGCGCTGGCACTACCACGACGAGTACGAGCTGCACCTGATCACCAGTACCAGCGGCAAGGTGTTCGTGGGCGACTGGATCGGCCCCTTCCAGGCCGGCCAGCTGGTGCTCACTGGCCCGCGCCTGCCGCACAACTGGGTCACGATGGACATGCCCGAGGGCGGCGTCGCCCAGCGCGACCTGGTGATCCAGTTCACCCACGAGCCGCTGACCCGCGCCGCCGAAACCATCCCCGAGCTGCGCGAGGTGCTGCCGCTGCTGGAGCGCGCCAAACACGGCATCGAGTTCTTCGGTCTGTCCGAAGCGGCCGAACGGCACTGGCACCGCGTCAAGAACGCGCGCGGCCTGCGCCGGCTCACCGCCTTCTGCGACTACATGGCCGACCTCACGGCCTGCACCGACTACCGGCTGCTCTCCAGCGTGCAGCTGCAGAGCGACGACGACGACGCCTCGATCGACCAGATCCACGCCGTGGTCAGCCGCATCACCGACCACCTGGCCGACGACCACTCGGCCGGTGCGCTGGCGGCCGAGCTGGGCATGAGCGAGAGCCGCTTCAGCCGCTTCTTCCGCAAGGCCACCGGCAACACCTTCACCGACTTCGTCAACCGTGTGCGCATCAGCCGCGCCTGCCAGCTGCTGATGGACACCGACCAGCAGGTCACGCACATCTGCTACGAGGTCGGCTTCAACAACGTGGCCAACTTCAACCGGCGCTTTCTGGAAATCAAGGGCATGACGCCCACCGAGTTCCGGCGCCAGAGCCTCACGCGCTTCAAGGGCGCGGCGTGACCGGGCAGGCCCGGCCCTGGGTACCGTCCAGATAGGGCATCAGGCCCGGCCCGATCGACGTCAGGATCTGCACCGGCAGGCCCGAGGTGAAACGGTACTTCGCGGCGTCCGGCCCCACCACATAGGCGGTGAGGCTGCCGAAGTAGCGCGGCCCGAGGTGGAACACGAAGGTGGCGGTGCGGTTGAGCGCCAGCGCGGCCCGGCCGCGCACCACCACGCGGTTGTCGCCGGTGCCGGTCTTGCCGCCCGGTGACAGGTCCTCGCCCCCCTCGGTCTTGAAGCTACCGGACAGGCGGCGCGCGGTGCCCCGCTCCACCACCTCGGACAGGGCCTTGCGCAGCGCCCGCGCCACCTCCGGCGCCATCACACGCTCGCCCTGCGCCGCGGTGCGGCCCAGCGCCGTCTCCCAGGGCGTGCCACTGGCCAGGTGCAGGCCAGTGATGTGGCGGGTGGGCAAGCGCACCCCGTCGTTGACGATGATGCCCATCAGCTCGGCCAGGGCCGCTGGCCGGTCGCCCGAGCTGCCCAGCGCCGTCGCCAGCGAGGGCACGAGGTGGCCGAAGGGGTAGCCCAGCCGCGCCCAGCGGCTGTGGATGTCGAGAAAGGCCTCCACCTCCAGCAGCGTGTAGATGCGGGTGTCCTGCGCACTCTTGACCCGGGTGCGGAACAGCCAGCCGTAGACCGCCTGCCGCTCGTCGGCGCTGTCCTCCAGCGCCTGCGACAGGCTGGCGCCAGGGTGCTGCAGCCGGTAGGCCACCAGCCAGAGTTCGAGCGGGTGCACGCCGGCCACGTAGCCGCGGTCGGGCAGGTCCAGCGCGCCGGGCGCAAAACGCTCGTGCAGGCGCACCACGCGCGCCGCGTCGGGCGCCTTCTCACCCAGGCGCTCGCGCAGGAATGCACCGAGCGCCTCGGCTGGCGCCTCGGGCTCCAGATAACGGAACACCGCGGCCAACCGCTCGGGCGTGGGGCGCAGACCGTCCAGCAGCAAGTCCCGCAGCTCGGCCGGGTTGCGCTGGTCGGTCTTGCGCCAGAAGCGGCGCAGAAAGGTCTGGCCTTCGCGGTCGGCAAAGCGCGCCAGATAGGCGCTGCGCCGCGGGTCCTGGTCGTCTTCGAGCAGGCGCGCGGTGCTGCCCGGCACCTGGTACATGGTGTGGCGCACCACCTCGCGCATCAGCCGCACGAACGGCAGGTTGATCGAGGCCTGCATGGCCTCGCGCAGGGTCGGCGCTCGGGCGTTGTCGTCGGCGTTGAAGTTGTTGAAGCTGTGCAGGCCGCCACCGGTGAAGAAGCGCTCGCCCGGATCGGCCGAGAACCGGCGCTCCAGTGCTGCGTCCAGCATGGCGTCCAGGCTGCGGTCGGGGCTGGTGGTCAGGTGCTGCACGGCCCAGCGGGTGAGCGTATCCTGCCGGTCGAAGGCGATGCCGCCCAGGGTCTTGGGCTCCTGCGGCGACAGGCGGGCGTGCAATTCGGCCACCAGTTCCAGGTAGGTCGCGAGCACCCGCAGCTTGGCGGTGGAACCGAGTTCGAGCTTGCTGCCTTCGTTGATGTCCAGCGGCTGGTTGGTGGTGTCGGTCTGCACGCGCACCTGGTTGCCTTCGGGCGTGCGTTCGAGCAGGGGTGAAGCTGTAGCGCACCGCGCCCAGCGTGCCGGGCTGCAGCAGGCGCTCGCCGATCAGGCCCTGGCTGCGCGCGAACCCGGGGTCGCCCAGGCGCCCGAGGTAGCCGCTCACTGCGTCCTGCAGTCCGGCGTTGATCGTGGTGTCGAGACGGGCGTCAAGCCGGTCGAGGTTGTAGAGCGAGGTGCCCAGCCAGCCGGCCAGGCGGCTGCGCGCGGCGGTGGTGCCCTTGCCCGGGCTGGCGGGCAGCTTCGGCGGCTGGCGGACCATGTCGCGGAACACCAGCCGCTGCTGCAGGGCGGCATCGCGCCAGCCGGTGTCGATGAGGCCTTCGGCGGCCAGCAGCCGCAGGTAGGCGTCGGTGGTCTGGTCGAGCTCCCCGCGGCCCTCGGCCAGGTACCAGGACGGCCGCCGGTGCGCCACCATGAGCGCCACCACCTGCCGCAGCACCTGGGCCCGCTCGGCCGGGTCGGCCGCGAGTCCCTGGGCGGGCGTCAGCAGCGCCCGCGCGCGCTCGAAGTCGGTCCCGAACCACACCCACAGGCCGTCGCCCAGCCCGTGCACCTCGCCATGCCGGGGCGCCGCCGACAGCGGCACGGTGTTCAGGTAGTCCAGCAGGATCTGGCTCCGCACCGGCAGCGTGTCGGCGCCCTGCCGGTAGGCGCGCACGGAGGCCGACGCCATCTGGCGCAGCTTCTCACGGGCGTCCAGCGTGAAGCCGTCGGGCGAGTGGCGGTACTTTTCGATCTGGGTGGCCAGGGTGCTGCCGCCGGGGGTGTCCAGGTCGGGGTCGATGCGGCTGCCGAGCTGGCCAAGCACCGCGCGGGTGAAGCGCACCCAGTCGACCGCCGGGTTCATCTGCGGCCGGTCGGGGTCGAGCAGGTCGCGGTTCTCGATGAACATCAGGGCCTGGGCCACCAGTGGCGGCACCTGCTCGAAGCGCTCGAACGTGCGGTAGGGGTAGCGGAAGCTGTAGACCGGCTCGCGGTGGCAGTCCAGCACGGTCAGGCCGGTCCGGCTTTTCTCCGCGAACGGCGCGTAAAGGCTGCGGTCGATGTGGGCCAGCAGCGCCGGGCTCTGGCGGGCCTGTTCGGTGATCACGAACCCGCGTGGCGCCAGCCGGGACACCGCGTCCGGGATGGCGGTGTAGCCCAGCCGCTGGTCGAACGGGCCATGGGAGGGGAAACGCATCTGGTCGCTCGCACCCGGGGCGGTCTGGTGCTGCAGCCCGGCGGCGTAGCGGCTCAGGAACCGGGCCTGCAGGCGGGAGGTGTGGGCCTCGTACACCAGCAGACCGCCCACCGCCGCGCCCGCCAGCAGCAGCGCCGCACCGATCCACACCAGGCGCCGGGACGGGCGCCAACCGCGCCGCGGCGGGGTGACCATGAGGCCGGGCTCTTCAGGCAAAGGAGGCTCCATCTGCTGCATCGCAACAATTGTCGACCATCAGGTCCGGCGCCGGGGCAAACCGGGGACCGAAGGCACATTCGGTTACCTGCCATTCACCTGTGCCGCACACGCCGACCGGATAATTCGCGCCCATGTCTTTGCGTCTCTCGCGCCGCCTCCTTCTGGGTCTGGCCCTCGCCGCCCCTGCCCCGCTGCTGCTGACCGCGCCAGCGGCCCACGCGTCCACGTTCGACCTGCCGCCCATCGACAGGATCGTCCACTACCAGCCCAAGCTGCCGCTGCAGGTGTTCACCGCCGACGGCGTGGAGCTGGCGCAGTTCGGCGCCGAACGGCGCGAATACGTTCCGCTCTCCAAGACCCCCAAACTGCTGCAAGACGCGGTGCTGGCGGTGGAGGACGCGCGCTTTCGCGAGCACTCCGGCGTCGACCCCAAGGGCATGGCCCGCGCGGCCCTGGCCCTGATCACCGGCGGCCGCAAGCAGGGGGCCAGCACCATCACCCAGCAGCTCGTGCGCACCATGCTGCTCACGCGCGAACTGACGGTCGAGCGCAAGGCCAAGGAAATCCTGCTGGCCTTCAAGGTCGAGGAGGCACTATCCAAGGACCGCATCCTGGAGATCTACCTCAACGAGATCTTCCTGGGCCAGCGGGCCTACGGCTTTGCCGCTGCGGCGCAGACCTACTTCGGCAAGTCCATGGACCAGCTGACGATCGCCGAGACCGCCCTGCTCGCCGGCCTGCCGCAGAACCCGTACTACGCCAACCCGGTGGCCAACATGGCCCGCGCCACAGCGCGCCAGCGCGTCGTGCTGCAGCGCATGCACACGGTCGGCGTGATCAACGACGCCCAGCTGGCCGCCGCCCGCGCCGAGAAGATCACCCTGCGCTCCCCCAGCGAACGCGATGTCGATGCCGCCCACGTGGCCGAGATGGCGCGGCGGGTGGTGTTCGAGCGTTTCGGCGAATCCGCCTACTCGCGTGGCATCCGCGTCACCACCTCGCTGCGCGCAGCCGACCAGCGCGCCGCCTATGCCGCCGTGCAGCGCGGGGTGCTGGCACAGGACCGCCGCAACCCCTGGCGCGGCCCCGAGGCGCAAGAAGACCTGCCCGCGGCCGACGACCCCGAGCTCGAACGCGCCGCCGCCGAGGCGCTGAAGGACCACCGCGACGACGACACACTGCGCGCAGCCATCGTGCTGGGCGCCACGCCGAAGGAAGTGCGCGTGCAGCTGGCCAGCGGCGAGCAGGTGCGCATCAAGGGCGAAGGCCTGCGCTGGGCCCAGCCGGGGCTGTCGGCCAAGGCCAAAGACGCGCTGCGCATCCAGCGGGGGTCGGTGCTGCGCGTGGTCAAAAACGGCAAGGACTGGTCGATCACGCAATGGCCCGAGGCCGAGGCCGCGCTGGTCGCGCTGGACACGCGCAGCGGCCGCGTGCGGGCCCTGGTCGGCGGTTTCGACTTCGCGCGCCAGCCCTTCAACCACGTGACCCAGGGCTGGCGCCAGCCGGGCTCGACCATCAAGCCGCTGCTGTATTCGGCCGCACTCGAAGAGCGTGTGATGCCCTCGACCCTGGTCGACGACGGCCCCTTCACCGCACCCAACGGCTGGTCACCCGGCAACAGCGGCAACGCCACCGGCGAACCGCTGACTGTGCGCGCCGCGCTGGCCAAGTCGAGCAACCTGGTGAGCGTGCGCGTGCTGCAGCACACCAGCACGCAGCGCGCGCGCGACTGGCTGGGGCGCTTTGGCCTCGACGTCGCCAAGCAGCCCGACAACCTCACGCTGGCGCTGGGCACCGGGCAGGTGACGCCCCTGCAGATGGCCCGTGCCTACGCCACGCTGGCCAATGGCGGCTGGTCGGTCGAACCGGTGGTGATCGAGAAGATCGCCGATGCCCAGGGCAAGGTGCTGTTCGAGGCGCCCGCCGCGCCCGTGCTGACCGAAGAGAACCGCTCGATCCCCGCGCGCAACGCCTATGTGATGGGCAGCATGCTCAACGACGTGACCAGTGTGGGCACCGCCGCCCGCGCCCAGGCCCGGCTCAAGCGCAGCGACATCTACGGCAAGACCGGCACCACCAACGACGTGCTCGACGCCTGGTTCGCCGGCTACCAGCCCGGGCTGGCGGCAGTGGTCTGGATGGGCTACGACAAACCCCGGAGCCTGGGCGACCACGAGTCGGGCGGCCGGCTGGCGCTGCCCATCTGGACCGACTACATGGCCGCCGCGCTCAAGGGTGTGCCTGTCACCGCGCTGGGCGATGCACCGGCGGGTCTGACCCGCGTGAACGACGACTGGCTCTACGCCGAGTGGGCCAACGGCGGCGCTGTGGCGACCATCGAGGACGCTGCGGGTGCGCAGTACGCCGGACCGCCGACGATCCTCGACGCGATCCGGGAACTATTCAAGAACTGAGCGGAACGGACCCGCTCAGCCCGCGCAGATGCGGGCCTTGGCCTCGGCGTATTCGCGCTTGAAGCGCGCCACCAGATCGGCTGCAGGCACCACCTCGCGGATGGCGCCGATGCCCTGGCCGCAACCCCAGATGTCCTTCCAGGCCTTGGCGGTGTTGGCACCTTCGCCGGTGCTGAAGTTCATCTTGCTGGGGTCGCTCTCCGGCAGGTGGTCCGGGTCCATACCCGCGTTCTTGATGCTGCCCTTGAGGTAGTTGCCGTGCACGCCGGTGTAGAAGTTGCTGTAGACGATGTCGTCCGAGTTGCACTCGGTAATCATCTGCTTGTAGCCCTCGACCGCACGCGCCTCGTCGGTGGCGATGAAGGCCGAACCGATGTAGGCGAAGTCGGCGCCCATGGCCTGCGCCGCCAGGATGGCGCCGCCCGAAGCGATGGAGCCCGACAGCGCGACCGGGCCGTCGAACCACTCGCGGATCTCCTGGATCATGGCGAACGGGCTCTTGACGCTGGCGTGGCCGCCGGCGCCGGCCGCCACCGGGATCAGGCCATCGGCGCCCTTCTCGATCGCCTTGTGCGCGAACACGTTGTTGATCACGTCGTGCATCACCACGCCGCCCCAGCTGTGCACGGCCTGGTTCACGTCTTCGCGGGCACCCAGGCTGGTGATGATCACCGGCACCTTGTACTTGGCGCAGAGCTCCAGGTCGTGTTCCAGGCGGTCGTTGCTCTTGTGCACGATCTGGTTGATCGCGAACGGCGCGGCCTTGTTGTCGGGGTTCGCCTTGTCGTGCGCCGCCAGGGCCTCGGTGATCTCGGCCAGCCACTCGTCCAGCTGAGAGGCCGGGCGCGCATTGAGCGCCGGCATGGAGCCCACCACCCCCGCCTTGCACTGGGCGATGACCAGCTTGGGGTTGCTGATGATGAACAGCGGCGAGCCAATCACCGGGAACGGCAGGTTCTGCAGCACCGGGGGCAGGTAGCGTTGGCGTTGGGTCATGGGGTCTCCAGTCTTGTCGGTGTCGGATATCAGAACGCTTCGGCAGGCAGTGCGGTCACTGCCTCGGCACCTTCCACGATCGCGTCGCGCACGCCCGGGGCGCGGCTGAGCAGGTGGTCGGCGTAGAAGCGGGCGGTGGTGATCTTGGCCTGCATGAAGGGCACGTCCTGTCCCTTGGCGGACAGGTCTTCCGCCACCAGCAGCGCACGCGCCAGCTGCCAGCCCGCCATCAGGTTGCCAGCCAGCATCAGGTAAGGCACGCTGCCGGCAAAAGCCGCGTTGGGGTTGCTCTTGGTGTTGGCGGCGATGAAGTCCACCACATCCACGAACGCCTGGCGCGCGGCGCCCAGTCGCTTGGCGACCGCCAGCGCATTGGCGCTGCCGTGGGCCTTGAGCTCGGCTTCGGTCTTCTCGATCTGCGTCGCAATGGCTTTGGCCGACGTGCCGCCGTCGCGCGCGGTCTTGCGGCCCACCAGGTCGTTGGCCTGGATCGCGGTCGTGCCTTCGTAGATGGTCAGGATCTTGGCGTCGCGGTAGTACTGGGCCGCGCCGGTCTCTTCGATGAAGCCCATGCCACCGTGCACCTGCACGCCCAGGCTGGTGACTTCCAGGCTCATCTCGGTGCTGTAACCCTTGACCAGCGGCACCAGGAATTCATAGAAGGTCGCGTTCTGCTTGCGCACCTCGGCGTCCGGGTGGTGGTGGGCCGCGTCGTAGGCGGCGGCGGCCACACTGGCCATGGCGCGGCAACCCTCGGTGGCGGCGCGCATGGTCATGAGCATGCGCTTGACGTCGGCGTGGTGAATGATGGGCGCGGCGGTGGTGAAGCTGCCGTCCACCGGGCGGCTCTGCACGCGGTCCTTCGCATAGCCCACGGCCTTCTGGTACGCGCGCTCGGACACGGCGATGCCCTGCACGCCCACGGCGTAACGCGCGGCGTTCATCATGATGAACATGTATTCGAGGCCGCGGTTCTCTTCGCCGACCAGGTAGCCCACGGCGCCGCCGTGATCGCCGTACTGCAGCACGGCGGTGGGCGAGGCCTTGATGCCCATCTTGTGTTCGATGGACACGCAGTGCACGTCGTTGCGCGCGCCCAGCGAGCCGTCGGCATTGACCATGAACTTCGGCACCACAAACAGGCTGATGCCCTTGACGCCCTCGGGCGCGCCGGTCACGCGGGCCAGCACGAGGTGGACGATGTTCTCGGCCATGTCGTGCTCACCGTAGGTGATGAAGATCTTGGTGCCGAAGACCTTGTACGTGCCGTCGGGCTGCGGCTCGGCGCGGCTGCGCACGGCGGCCAGGTCACTGCCGGCCTGCGGCTCGGTCAGGTTCATGGTGCCGGTCCACTGGCCACTGACCAGCTTCTCCAGGTAGATGTTCTTCAGGTCGTCCGAACCGGCCGTGATCAGCGCCTCGATGGCACCGTCGGTCAGCAGCGGACACAGCGCGAAGCTCATATTGGCGCTGTTGAGGATCTCACCGCAAGCCGCGCCGATGGTCTTGGGCAGGCCCTGACCGCCGAAATCCACCGGGTGCTGCAGCCCCTGCCAGCCGCCTTCGGCGTACTGCTTGAAGGCTTCCTTGAAACCAGGCGTGGTGGTGACGTTGCCATCCTTGAAGAAGGACGGGTTCTTGTCGCCTTCCCAGTTCAGCGGCGCAATCACGCCTTCGTTGAGCTTGGCGCACTCCTCCAGCACAGCCTGCGCGGTCTCCAGACCAGCGTCTTCAAAGCCGGGCAGCTGCGCCACCTGGTCGATGCGCGCCAGGTGCTCGATGTTGAACAGCATGTCCTTGAGGGGGGCGGTGTAGCTCATGAAAGTCTCCGTGGATCGAATGCGGGTGCAAAAAAAGGGCATCGCACGCGATGCCCTTGTGGGTGCCGTCGGTTTACAGCTTCGACACCAGTTCCGGCACAGCCGAGAACAGGTCGGCCTCCAGTCCGTAGTCGGCGACGCTGAAGATCGGGGCCTCGGGGTCCTTGTTGATCGCCACGATCACCTTCGAATCCTTCATGCCCGCCAGGTGCTGGATGGCACCCGAGATGCCGGCGGCGATGTACAGCTGCGGCGCAACGATCTTGCCCGTCTGGCCCACTTGCAGGTCGTTCGGCGCGTAGCCCGCGTCCACTGCGGCACGGCTGGCGCCGATGGCCGCGCCCAGCTTGTCGGCCAGCGGGGTCATCACTTCGTTGAACTTCTCGCTGCTGCCCAGCGCACGGCCACCGCTGACGATGATCTTGGCCGCCGTCAGTTCAGGACGGTCGTTCTTGGCGATTTCGCTGCCGACGTAGGCGCTCTTGCCGTTGCCGGCTGCTGCCGCCACGGTTTCCACCGCCGCCGAGCCGCCCTGGCCCGCAGCGTCGAAGCCGGTGGCGCGCACGGTGATCACCTTGATGGCATCGCTGCTCTGCACGGTGGCAATCGCATTGCCGGCGTAGATCGGGCGCTCGAAGGTGTCGGCGCTGATGACCTTGCTGATTTCGCTGATCTGCGCGACATCGAGCTTGGCGGCCACGCGCGGGGACACGTTCTTCCCGCCGGCGGTGGCGGCGAACAGGATGTGGCTGTAGGCGGGCGCAATGGCCAGCACCTGGGCGGCGACGTTCTCGGCCAGGCCGTGGGCGAAGCCTTCGCCGTCGGCGTGGATCACCTTGCTGACGCCGGCGATCTGAGCGGCGGCTGCTGCAGCGGCGCCTGAGTTGTGGCCCGCGACGAGGACGTGCACATCACCACCGCAGGCAGCGGCGGCGGTGACGGTGTTGAGGGTGGCTCCCTTGATGGAAGCGTTGTCGTGTTCGGCAATGACAAGTGCGGTCATGTTCGGTATTCCTCTGGATCGTTGGGTTCAGCGGTCTTCAGATGACCTTGGCTTCGTTCTTCAGCTTGTCGACCAGCGTGGCCACGTCGGGCACCTTGACCCCGGCGCCGCGCTTGGCGGGTTCGGCGACCTTCAAAGTCTTCAGGCGCGGCGTCACATCGACACCGAGGTCGGCGGGCTTGACCGTCTCCAGCGGCTTCTTCTTGGCCTTCATGATGTTGGGCAGCGTCACGTAGCGCGGCTCGTTCAGGCGCAGATCGGTGGTGACGACCGCAGGCAGCGTGATTTCCAGGGTTTCCAGGCCGCCGTCGATTTCACGGGTGACCTTGGCTTTGCCGTCGGCGACTTCCACTTTGGAAGCAAAGGTGGCCTGCGGCAGGTCGGCCAGCGCAGCCAGCATCTGGCCGGTCTGGTTGGCGTCGTCGTCGATGGCCTGCTTGCCCAGGATGATCAAACCCGGCTGTTCCTTGTCCACCAGGGCCTTGAGCAGCTTGGCCACGGCCAGTGGCTGCAACTCGACATCGGTCTCGACCAGGATGGCGCGGTCGGCGCCGATGGCCATGGCCGTGCGCAGGGTTTCCTGGCATTGCGCCACGCCGCAGGAGACGGCTATGACTTCGGTGGCTGCGCCCTTTTCTTTCAGGCGCACGGCTTCTTCCACCGCGATCTCGTCAAACGGGTTCATGCTCATCTTGACGTTGGCGATGTCCACACCGGTGCCGTCGCTCTTGACGCGCACCTTGACGTTGTAGTCCACCACGCGTTTGACGGGGACGATGACCTTCATGTTCGGTTGCTCCTGATGAATGGAAAAGGCGGGTTGAAACGGGTGCTCGAATTGACGTACACGTCAATTCGGATTGTAGGCGTCTGACGAGCAACGCGACATTTCTGGCCAGACTTTTGCTGCACGGCCACAAAAATAGAACGATCGTGCTTTTTTATGATTATAGAAGAAGAATGCTGATGATCGCGAATGCCCCCAGGCGCGTCTGCCGCCACAACGACAAAGCAAGGGAAATCCCTATTAACCGACCAGTCGGTCGGCCAATTCGGGTAATTCTCTAGGGGGCCGACAGGGGGATTCGCCTATAGTGAATCAGGGTATTTTGTTTATCTTTCGTAACGATCCAACCCACCCCCAGGAGACAACGCATGAAGTTTCGCCTTGCCGCCACTGCGGCGCTCACCGCCACCCTGTTCGCGGGCGCCGGCGCCCAGGCCCAGACCGTGTTCACCGCTTCGACCTGGGTGCCGCCCACGCACACGCTCAGCGTGGCACAAAAGGAATGGTGCGATGCGCTGGAGAAAGAAAGCGCCGGGCGCATGAAGTGCAACATCCTGCCCAAGTCCGTGTCGGCCCCTCCCGGCACTTTTGATGCCGTGCGCGACGGCCTGGCCGACATCTCCTTCACGGTGGACGGCTACACCCCGGGGCGCTTCATCAATACCCAGATGGCCGAGTTCCCCTTCCTGGGCGACAACTCCATGGCCACCTCGGTCGCCTACCAGCGCATCTACAGCAAGTACTTCGCCCCGCTGGGCGAGCACAGGGGCGTGAAGGTGCTGGGTGTGTTCACCCACGGTCCAGGCACCATCTTCAACAGCAAGAAACCGGTCAACAGCCTTGCCGACGGTGCCGCGCTCAAGTGGCGCATTGGCGGTGGCAACATCAACGAGCTGACCAAGCTGATGGGCTGGAACACGACCCTCAAGCCCGCGACCGAAGCGTTTGAACTGCTGTCCACCGGCGTCATGGACGGCACCCTGTTCCCGGACGAGTCGATTGCCTCCTTCAAGCTGAGCATGATCAAGCACGCCACCACCCTGCCCGGTGGCCTGTACAACACCAGCTTCGTGTTCATGATGAACCCGGCCAAGTACGACGCCCTGTCCGCGCAGGACAAGGCCGTGGTGGACAAACTCTCGGGGGAATACGTTGCGCGCAGCTTCGGCGCCGGCTGGGACAAGGTCGATGACGCATCGGTGAATGGCGTGCAAAAAGCGCAGGGTGTCCAGCGCATCAAGGCATCCGACGCCTTCGTGAACGAGATCAAGGCCAAGCAGGCTCCGCTGGAAGACAAGTGGGCGGCAGCGGCTGAAGCCAAGGGCCTGAAGAACGCCAAGGCGGTGCTGGCCGAGTTCCGAGCCGAGATCGCAAAGGTCAAGTAAGCCTGGTGCCAGCCTGGCACCGTCTGATGACCGGCGGGGTGGCCGCGGTGGCCGCCCCGCCGGTTTGTCTTGTCTGACACCCCACCATGTTCCAGACCCCCGAGAAGTTCCTGCGCTGGTCCAGCGGCCTGATCGCGTCCATGGCGCTGTTCGCCATCATGTGGCTCACCCTCATCGATGTGACGGGCCGAAAGTTCTTCAACCATTCCGTGCCCGGCGGACTGGAGCTGACGGAGATCCTCATGGTCATCGTCATCTTCGGCGCGCTGCCGCTGGTTTCTTGGCGCAGCGAGCACGTGGTGTTCGACTCGCTGGACGCCGTCGTCCCGGCCTGGCTCAAAGGCATCCAGGCGCGGCTGGTGCACCTGGTCTGCGCGGGCACCTTCGGCCTTCTGGCCTGGCTCATGACCACACGCGCCCAGCGCTTTGCCGAGTACGGTGACACCACCGTGCACCTGCAGCTGGCCATATCCCCGGTCGCATGGCTGATGGCGGCGCTGTTGCTGCTGACGGCGCTGGTGCACGCCATCTTCGTCTTTTCGCCCCCCATTCCGGTGGCCCACGGGGAGAGCGCACCATGACCGCCGCGCTGCTGGGTTTTCTGGTGGTGTTCGGGCTGGCTTTTCTGCGCGTGCCGCAGGCCGTGGCCATGACCATTGCCGGCCTGGGGGGGCTCGGGCTCATGCGCGGCTGGCAGCCGGCCTTTGCCAGCACCAGCCAGGTGATCTTCGAGACCGGCTTTCACTACGTGCTGTCGGTCATTCCGCTGTTTGTGCTCATGGGCAACCTGGTGGCCCGCGCAGGCATGGCCAAGGAGCTGTTCACCGCCGCCAATGCCTTCGTGGGTCATCGGCGCGGCGGGCTGGCCATGGCCAGCATCATCGCCTCGGGCGGGTTCGGGTCCATTTGCGGTTCATCGATCGCAACCGCTGCCACCATGTCGCGCGTCGCCTACCCGGAGATGAAAGCCCACGGCTACAAAGACACGCCGGCGACCGGCTCCATCGCATCCGGAGGGACGCTGGGCATCCTCATCCCGCCGTCGACCATTCTGGTCATCTACGGAATCATCACCGAGACCGACATCGGCAAGCTGTTCATTGCCGGCATCTTGCCTGGCATCGTGGCCATCTTCTGCCTGTGCATGGCAGTGGTCTTCGTCACCTGGCGCGACCCCGCCGCCGGCCCCCCGGCCGAACGATTCACCTGGTCGCAACGCCTGGCCGCCATCCGCGGCATCTGGAGCGTCGCCCTGCTGTTCGCACTGGTCATTGGCGGCATCTACGGTGGCGTGTTCACCGCCACCGAGGGCGCGGGGGTGGGCGCGGCGGGTGCTTTCCTGTTTGCACTGGCCCGCCGCACGCTCACGCCGCGCGTGGTCATGGACATCCTGCAGGAAAGCGCACGCACCACGGCCATGCTGTTCACCATCCTCATCGGCGCCATGGTGTTCACCAGCTTCATCAACTTCACCAGCATGCCGGGCGACCTGCGCGACTTCGTGCTGCAGTTCAGCCCCCACCCCATCATGGTGGTGATCGTGATGATGGGGATCTACCTCGCTCTGGGCATGGTGATGGAAGAGCTGGCCATCGTGCTGCTGACCATTCCGGTGTTCTTCCCGGTCATCACCGGCCTGGGCTTCGATCCGGTCTGGTTCGGCATCCTGGTCGTCACCATCGTCGAGATCGGCATGATCTCGCCCCCGGTGGGGTTGAACCTCTTCGTGCTCAACTCGTTGCTGCCCAGCGTGAAGCTCACCACGCTCTACCGCGGCGTCTGGCCCTTTGTCTTCGCCGACATCGTGCGCCTGGGCATCCTGATCGCGTTCCCCGTCATCTCGCTCTGGTTACCCGGTTTCATGGCCCGCTGAGGACCTGGGCTGTTCGCCGCTGGCACGCATGTGGACCACGCGCTGAGGGTATGGGATCTCGATCCCGTGCGTGCGCAGCGCGGCCAGCACGGCCAGGTTGACGTCGGAGCGCACATTGAGCTGCCCGTTTTCGGGGTCTGCAATCCAGTAGCCCAGCGTGAACTCCAGCCCATCGGCGCCGAATGCGGACAACGCGGCATTCGGGGAAGGCTCGCGCAGCACGCGCGGCTGTGCCAGCGCCGCCTCGACCAGCAGGCGGCGCACCGCGTCCACATCACTGTCGTAGCCCACCGACACCACGGTGGACTGCCAGACCTTCGGGTCGGCCAGCGACAGGTTCTCCACCCGGTTGGTGATGAGCATCTCGTTGGGCACGATGGACTCGCGTCCCGCCGCCGAGCGGATCAGGGTGTAGCGGGTGGTGATGTCGGTGATGCGCCCTTCGAAGTTGTCGACGCGCACGTTGTCGCCGATGCGCATGCTGCGCTCGGCCAGGATCACGAAGCCGCTGACGTAGTTGGCCGCCAGCTTCTGCAGGCCAAAACCGATGCCGACACCCACCGCACCACCGAGCACGGACAGCGCCGTCAGGTCGATGCCCACTGCGGACAGTGCGACGATCAGGCCCAGGAACATCAGGATGGCACGGGTCGCATTGCTCAGCGCCTTTCGCAGCGACAGGTCGCCGCCGATGGCCGACTTGAGCAGGCGCGCTTCGATCGCAGCAGAAATCCAGAGCGTGACGATGAGCATGGCGCCCGCCGTCAGCGCGCCTTCGATCAGGGTGCGCAGACTCACCGTGCTGGAGCCCATCTTCCACGTAATCTGCTCCATTTCCTCCAGCACGATGGGCAGCAGGCCGCTGACCCACAGCACCATGAAGCCCCAGGCCATCCAGGAGATCGTGCGTTCCATCACCCGCACCCAGGGCGCCGACGAGAACGCGGCCTGCAGCACCTTCACGCCGACCCGGATCACCACCAGGGACACCAGCACCGGAATCGCGACCTTGAACACCGCCAGTGGTATCTGTTGCGCAAGCACGCTGCGGGCCACGTAGGCCAGTGTCAGCAACAGCAAGGGGAACAGCACGCCGTCGATCACCTGCCGGCCGAACAGGATCGACGATTCCTCCTGCTGCCTGTTGAGCGCGCGCCGCAACAGGGCGCCCAGCCCCCAGGCCATGCCGACGCACAGCGCCAGCACGCCAAGTTCAATCCACACGGTGGTCTGCTGAAATCCGGAAAGCCAGGCGTCGAAGTCCTGAATGGGCGGTGGTGCAGCGGTGTTGTTGCTCACCATCGGGGCGCCCTTTTCTCGATGAAGGCCTGCACACCCTCTTGCGCCACTTCGTGCACCATGTTGCAGGCCATGGTCTGGCCGGCCAGCTGGTACGCCGATTCCATGCCGGTTTCCAGTTGCCGGTAGAAAAGCGCCTTGCCCATGGCGAGCGCCTCGCGCGGCTTGCCCAGGATGCGATCGACCAGCGCGGCCACTTCGGCATCCAGGGCGTCGGCCGTCACCACACGGTTGACCAGCCCACGCGCCTTCGCCTCGTCGGCCGAGATGAAATCACCGGTCAGCAGCATCTCCATGGCCTGCTTGGGCAGCATGTTGCGCGACAGCGCCACGCTGGGCGTCGCGCAGAACAGGCCGACGTCGATGCCGTTGACGCCGAAGCTCGCCTCCTTCACGGCCACCGCCAGGTCGCACTGGGCGACCAGCTGGCAGCCGGCGGCAGTGGCCAGGCCATGCACGCGTGCGATCACCGGCACTTCCAGCTTGCGAATCGACAGCATCAGCTTAGAGCAGGTCGCAAACAGGGACTGGTAGTAGGCCAGCTCGGGTCGGGCCTTCATCTGCTTGAGGTCATGCCCCGCACAGAAGGCGCGGCCCTCGGCGGCAATCACCACGGCGCGCGCCGCGGGGTCGGCGGCCACGGCGTCCAGCGCCTGCTGGAACGCCGCCATCATGTCCTCGGACAGGACGTTGAAGGCCTTTGGGTTGTTCAATGTGAGGGTGTGCACGCCGCGCTCGTCGCGGGTGTGCATCAGGACAAGGTCATTCATTGCGTATCAGCGACAGATGCCAGGGGAGGCGGATAAGAACTGGTGGCGGCGAGGTCCTGCGCCACATCGCGCCAGGAGAAGGCCGGGTCCGCGGGACCTACCTTCTCCACCACGATCTCCGAGTGGCCGTACAGGTTGTTGACCGGCTGATCCAGCAGGTAACTCTGGCTTCCCTTGGCGAATCGGCCGACGATGGGGCTTGAGAGGCCGCTGTCGATCACCCGGAAGCCCAGCCTCGGGTGAAACAGCTGCTCCAGGGCGCGGCTGTTGAACTGGAAAAAGTGCCATGGCGCTTCGTGTTCCGAGAAGGAAAAATGGGTTTCGATGAACGCCTTGCCCCCTGGGCGCAGCACCTTCGAAATCTCTTCCACCACGAGCCATGGACACACAAGATGCTCGAACACCGCGCAGGAGAAGACAAAGTCGAACTGTCGACCGGGGAGGTATTGAGAAAGGCGGTGGGCGTCGCCCACCACGTCCACATTGGGGCCCGACAGGTAGTCGAACCCGGTGTACTGCACATCGGGCAGGTATTCCTTCCATAGAGCGCGCGCCACCACCAGGCGCGAACCGATTTCAAGCACCTCCAGCCCTGGCCGGTTGATGTGCTCCTGCAACCAGGGCCAGACGACACTGTGCCCGCAGAAGGCCGGCGCTCGCGAACCAGCCTCCGGCACCAGGATGTCGTCCAGATCAGAGCTGGCCCCGCACAACTGCAATCGGCCGATCGTGTCCCGGGCCCGCTGCAGCTCCCCTTGCAACCGCAAGCGCTCTTCATGGGCCCTCTGCTCGCGTTCCTGACCCGCCTGCACCTGCAGGCGCAGATCCGTCAGCTCCTGGGCCAGGCCTTTCAGACCTGGCATCCGTTTCAGTACCTTTTTCAGCATCTCAACTCATAACCTGTTCGGCCGCACGGTGCGCCCTTCAATCCATCAAAGCCCCGCCAGCACGCGCAGATGCGCCTCCACACTCCGCGCCAGGGCGCTGAGGTCGTAGCCTCCTTCGAGGCAGCTCACGATGCGGCCCTGGGCGTGGCGCTTTGCGACTTCCTTGATGCGTTCGGTGATCCAGGCGTAGTCGTTCTCCACCAGCCCCATCTGGCCCATGTCGTCTTCGCGGTGGGCGTCGAAGCCGGCGCTGATGAAGATCATCTGCGGCCGGTGGGCATCGAGCCGGGGCAGCCACATCATGTCGATCAGCTCCCTCACATCCATGCCCTTGGTGTACGCAGGCACCGGAAGGTTCACCAGGTTGGGTGCGGTCGAGTGGTTCCAGGGTGGGTAGAAGGGGTGCTGGTAGAAGCTGCACATAAGGATGCGCTCGTCGCCCGCAACGATGTCCTCGGTGCCGTTGCCGTGGTGCACGTCGAAGTCGATGATGGCCACGCGCTGCAGGCCGTGGCGCTCCAGGGCGTACTTGGCCGCCACCGCCACGTTGTTGACGAAGCAGAAGCCCATGGCCTGATTGCGCGTGGCGTGGTGACCGGGCGGACGCACAGCACAGAAGGCATTGGCCAGCTCGCCGGCCATGACCGCGTCGGTGGCGTCGATGGCGGCGCCCGCGGCCATCAGGATCGCGTCCCAGCTGTGCACGTTGATCGAGGTGTCGGGGTCGATCTGCGCGTGGTCGGGGCCGCCGGCAGCGATGTCGTCGCGCAGCTGGTCCGACAGGCCCCGCAGCGCTGCCAGGTGCATGCGGCCGTGGGCCAGCTCAAGATCGGCCAGGGCGGCTGCGGTAGCCTCACGTTTGTCCAGGGCAATGTCCAGACCGGAGGCCAGCAAACGGTCCTGGATGGCGTCCAGGCGGGCGGGGCATTCGGGGTGCCCCGGCCCCATCTCGTGCCGCCAGCAGTCCCTGTGGGTGAAATAACCGGTGGCCTGGCTCATCACTTTTTTACGGTAAGGTTCGCGGCATGCAAGCCGACACAAAAATCAGACAGCTTCTGGACCAGCTTAACACGGTCATCGTGGGCAAATCGGCCCAGGTTTCGGACTGTGTGGGCTGTCTTCTGGCCGGTGGACACCTGCTGATCGAGGACGTTCCCGGGGTCGGCAAAACCACCCTCGCCCACGCGCTCTCGCGCTCCTTCGGGCTGCAGTTCGCGCGCGTGCAGTTCACCGCCGACCTGATGCCCAGCGACCTGGTCGGCATCTCGATCTACGAACGCGGCCGTGAGGGTTTCGTGTTCCACCCTGGCCCGGTGTTCGCGCAGGTGCTGCTGGCCGACGAGATCAACCGCGCCAGCCCCAAGACCCAGAGCGCGCTGCTCGAAGCCATGGAAGAAAAGCAGGTCACCGTCGAGGGGCAGACCCGGGCCCTGCCGGTGCCCTTCTTCGTGATCGCCACCCAGAACCCGTTCGACCAGCTCGGCACCTACGCGCTGCCCGAATCGCAGCTGGACCGGTTCCACATGCGCATCTCGCTGGGCTATCCGGACCGCGCCGCCGAGCGCGAACTGCTGCGCGGCGCCGACCGGCGCGAGCTGATCGAACAGCTGCCAGCCGTGCTCTCGCCGGCGGAACTCTCGCGCCTGCAGGCCGAGGTGCTGGCCGTGCATGCGGCCGAGCCAGTGCTGGAGTACCTGCAGGACCTGGTGGCCGCCACGCGCTCGGGCCGCTGGTTCGCCCAGGGCCTCTCGCCCCGGGCCGCACTGGCGGTGGTGCGGGCTGCCAAGGCCCAGGCCTTTCTGCAAGGGCGCAACTACGTGGCCCCGGACGACATCGCCGCCATCCTGCCGCAGACCGCCGCGCACCGGCTGGTGCCGGTCAGTGACGCCGGCCGCGGTGCGATGGAGCAGGTGCGGGCCATGATCGACGCCACGCCCATCCCGTGAGCCCGCTGGCCCCGCTGCACGCCCTGCGCCGACGGCTGCGACAGTGGTTCCATGCGCGGCAGCCGTGCAGCGACACCCTGCTGCTGACGCAGCGCAACGTCTACATCCTGCCCACCCGCGCCGGCTGGATGCTGGCGCTGACCCTGCTCCTGCTGCTGGTGGGCAGCATCAACTACCAGCTGAACCTGGGGTATCTGCTGACCTTCCTGCTGGCTGGCAGTGCGCTGACCGGCATGCACAGCTGCCACGCCAACCTGCGCGGCCTCACCCTGCACCTGAGCCCGCCTGCACCGGTGCACGCTGGCCATGCGGCGGCGCTGGACATCCAGCTGGGCAACGAGCAGGGCAAGGTGCGCCACAGCATCGGCATCGGCGTGATCGGTGAGGCTTCCGCTGGCGACACCCACCTCGCCTGGACCGATGTGCCGGCCCAGGGCAGCACGCGCCTGCAAGTGGCATCGGTGTTTCCCCGGCGAGGCCTGCATGCTCTGGCACCGCTGACCGCTGTCACGCTGTTTCCCATGGGCACCTTCCGCGTCTGGACCGTGTGGCGCCCTGCGGCCCAGGTGCTGGTCTACCCCGCCCCCGAGACCCACCCGCCGCCCCTGCCGCCCGGTGAGGCGCAGCCGGGCTTCGCCGGCAGCGCGAGCGTGCAGACCACGGGTGAATTCGACGGCGTGCGCGCCTACCGGCGGGGTGACCCGCAGAAATCCATCGTCTGGAAGAAGGCGGCGCAGACCTTTGCCGCCGGTCGCGACGACCTGGTCAGCCGGGATGCCCTGTCCACGCAGCGCCAGCAGCTCTGGCTGGACCACACCCGCTGCGGCGCTTCAGACCTGGAATCCCGCCTGTCGCGCCTCACCGCCTGGGTGCTGATGGCCGAGCGTTTGGGGCTGGACTATGGCCTGCGCATTCCCGGCCGCGAACTGCCCCCAGACCAGGGCCCGACCCACCGCGCCCGCTGCCTGGAGGCGCTTGCCCTGTGCTGACCAAGACACAACGCAACAGCGACAAAGGTTTCGCCGCCGGGCCGCCCCAAGGCGAAACGCGCCCCCTCGGGGGGCAGCGACCCGCGCAGCGGTGGAGCGTGGGGGCCTTGCCACGCGACACCCGCGACACCCTGTTCCTGCTGGCCGTCATCGCCTGGGTGGTGATGATGCAGGTGCCGCACATCCCCTGGTGGTGTTCGGCGCTGACGGCGGGTGTTCTGGTCTGGCGCGCATCGCTCACCCTGCGGGGCCGGCCGCTGCCCGGCTGGCGCTGGCGCATCGGCCTGCTGCTGGTCACCCTGGCCGCCACATGGTGGACCCACAAGACCCTGCTCGGCCGCGACGCGGGCGTCACGCTGATCGTCGTGCTGCTGGCGCTCAAGACGCTGGAGTTGCGGGCCCGCCGCGATGCCTTCGTGGTGTTTTTCCTCGGCTTCTTCACGCTGCTGACCCATTTCTTCTATTCCCAGTCGCTGCCCACCGCAGCGGGCATCCTGGTGGCGCTGCTGGGTCTGCTGACCGCCGTCGTCAACGCCCACATGCCGGTGGGGCATCCACCGTTGCGGCAGACCGCCGGCATCGCAGCGCGGCTGGCCCTGCTGGGCGCACCGATCATGGTGGTGGCGTTCATGCTGTTCCCACGCCTCTCGCCGCTGTGGGGCGTGCCGGGCGACGGCATGGACGGACGTTCGGGCCTGTCCGGAAAAATGCGGGTCGGCCAGATCGCCGAACTGGTGCTGGACGACCGCATCGCGCTGCGCGTGCGCTTTGACGGCCCGGTGCCGCCGCAGCGCGAGCTGTATTTCCGCGGACCGGTGCTCACCGATTTTGACGGCGTGGAATGGAAGCCACTGCGCTCGGCCTTTCCACCGCACATGGAGCTGCAGGCCAACCTGGCTTTTGCAGGCGAGCCGATCCGCTACGAAGTCACCATGGAACCGAACCACCGCCCCTGGGTATTCGTGCTCGAAGCCGCCACACAGGCACCCGAGCTGCAGGGCCTCAAGGCATTCATGACACCGGAACTGCAGTGGTTCGTGCGGCGGCCGGTGACGGAGCTGGTGCGCTACCGCGCCGAGAGCCACACCCGCTTCCGCCACGGCCCGCTGGAGCCGTCGCTGGCGCTGCAGGACCAGATCGCGCTGCCCGCCGGCTTCAACCCGCGCACCCTGGCCTTCGCCCAGGAGCTGCGGCGCGAGCACGGGTCGGGGCCGCAGTCCGCTCCGGCGCTGATCGAGGCGGCGCTCAACCGCCTGCGCACCGGCGGCTACACCTACACACTCGACCCCGGTGTCTACGGCCAGCACACCGCCGACGAGTTCTGGTTCGACCGCAAGGAAGGCTTCTGCGAGCACATCGCGTCCAGCTTCGTGATCCTGATGCGCGCGCTTGACATCCCGGCCCGCATCGTCACCGGCTACCAGGGCGGCGAGCTCAATGCCGTCGACGGCTACTGGACTGTGCGCCAGCGAGATGCCCACGCCTGGGCCGAGGTCTGGCTGCAAGGCCAGGGCTGGGTGCGCGTGGACCCCACGAGCGCGGTGTCGCCATCCCGCATCGGGTCGTTCGAGCGATTGGTGGCGCCCCAGGGTGCCATTGGTGCCGCCCTGGGCACGCTGAACCCCACCCTTGCGCAGCAACTGCGCGACGTCTGGGAAGCGGTGAACAACGGCTGGAACCAGTGGGTGCTGAACTATACGCAGGGCAGCCAGCTGGACCTGCTGAAGAACCTGGGCTTCGAGTCGCCGAGCTGGACTGATCTGGCCTATGTGCTGGTCGGCGTGGTCGTGGTGGTCAGCCTCGCGGGCGCCGCCTGGGCCCTGTGGGAACGCCAGCAGCACGACCCCTGGCTGCGCACGCTGGCGCGTGTACGCCGCCGCCTGGCCGCACTGGGCGTCGAAGCCGGCGAGCACGCCACGCCGCGCGAGCTGGCGCGCGTCGCATCCGAGCAGCTTGGTGAGCAGCTATTCACACAGCAGCTGGGCGCCTGGCTGCTGCGCCTCGAAGCGCTGCGCTACGCGCCCCACAGCCCGGATACGCTGACCGCATTGCAGAAACAGTTTCAACAGATGTCCTGGCCCCCACGGCGGGCACCCTCATGAGCCCACGATCCCGACCCGCCCTGGTTCCCGCGCTGCTGTCCCTGTCTCTGACCTGTGCGGCCGCGCAGGTGCAGGCTCAGATACCGGTGGAGACCTCACCCGTCGCACCCACCGTCGTACCGGCCACCGAGCTGCCCCCCGCCCTGCCCCCGGCACCGTTGCTGGACGTGCCGCCGCCAGCGGCGACACCACCAGTTGCACCCCTGCCTGACGCGCCACCGCCAGCCACACCAGAGGCCACGCCGCCGGTGGTGGACATCACCGCGTACGCACAGTCCCCTGTGGCCATGGCGTTCGCCGACGATCTGGCCCAGCGCCGCGGTCTCGACCCGCTATGGGTGCGCGAACAGATCGGCGCCGCCCGCCGCCAACCCACCGTGATCCGGCTGTCGCTGCCCGCGCCGCGCGCCGCGTTCAAGAACTGGGCCGCTTACCGCGCTCGATTCATCGAGCCGGTGCGGCTGCGCGCTGGTCAGCGCTTCTGGGACACCCACCGTGCAGCCCTGGAACGCGCCGAGCGCGAGTTCGGCGTGCCCGCCAGCCTGATTGTCGGCGTGATCGGGGTAGAGACCCTGTATGGCCAGCACACCGGCAATTTCCGCGTGATCGACGCGCTGGCCACACTGGCCTTCGACTTCCCGGCCAGTCACCCGCGCGCCGAGGCCCGTGCCGAGTTCTTCCGCAGCGAGCTGGAACAGTTCCTGAGCCTGGCCCACCGCACCCGCATGGACCCGCAGACCCTGCGCGGCAGCTACGCGGGCGCCATGGGCTGGCCGCAGTTCATGCCCAGCAGCTGGGCGCGCTTCGCGATCGACTTCGATGGCGACAGCAAGATCGACCTGTTCAACAGCCCGGTCGACGCCATCGGCTCGGTGGCCAACTACTTCAAGGCCTACGGCTGGCAGCCCGGCCAGCCGACCCACTACCCGGTGAGCTTCGACCTGAGCAGGCTGGACAAGGATGCCCTGCTCGCGCCCGACATCCTGCCCAGCTTCAGCGCCGAGAGCTTTGGCGCCAAGGGCGCCGTGCTGGACGCCGAGGGGCAGAAGCACATCGGCAAGCTGGCGCTGATCGAGCTGCAGAACGGCGACCCGGCCAATGGCGGGTCGGCCCCCACCTACCTCGCCGGCACCGACAACTTCTACGTGGTCACGCGCTACAACTGGAGCAGCTACTACGCCCTGGCGGTGATCGAGCTGGGCCAGACCATCGAAGCCTTGGTCAACCGCCGACAGTGACTCACCTCCAGGGGCCGATGCGGATGTCCACCGCCATGTCCTCGTCTCCCCCGCCGCGCCGCAGCCCCTTGACCGGCGTGCAGGCGCTGTAGTCGGTGGCGGCCGCCAGGCGGATGTGGCGTTCGTCGGTCGGACAGCGGTGGGTCACGTCCAGGCTGAGCCAGCGGCGCTGCACCGGGTCCACGCACACGTCCACCCAGGCGTGGCTGGCCAGATCGGGCTCGTTGGCGGCGTAGAAATAGCCGCTGACGTAGCGCGCCGGCAGGCCGATGCTGCGGCACACCGCCACCATCACATGCGCCTGGTCCTGGCAAACGCCCAGCTCCCAGTCGAAGGCCTCAAGCGCGGTGGTCTCCACCCCTGTGCTGCCCTTGCGGTACTGCACCTTGTCGGCCACGGCAGCGGCCAGGGCCACGAGGTCGGCGGTGCTCGGCAGTTCGCCCCGCGCACGCGCCGCCACCAGGCCAGGCACCGCCTGCAGGGCCCACATGGCCATGCGCGGGTGCGGCTCGGCCAGCGGGGTGGAGCGCAGGTAGAAGCCCGGCGGCGGCAGGGTTGGTGGATCGGTGAACTCCGCGACCCCATGGGTCACCACCGTGCCCCGGGCGGTGACGCTGTTCTCGCGCAGATTTTTCTCAGGCCGTGCCGAGAGCGAGAAGCTGTGCACGCGGTTGCCCTCAATGTCGGGCTGGCTGCACAGCGTGCTGGGTACGCGCAGCTCCCAGTGCTCGACGCTCTGGCAGGCGCTGCTGACCGGCCACAGGTGCAGCGACTGCACCGTGTGGAGCAGCGGCTGGCTGTAGCGGAAACGGGTGTGGTGGTGGATGACGAGTTTCATGCAGGCTCCGGTTCGCGCCGGGGACCCGCATGGTACCCGTCCGGATCAGTGGCTCGGCACCAGGAAGTCCTGGCTGATGCGGCCACCCAGCTCGTTCACCCGGTCGAGGAACTGCGTGAGGAAGGCGTGCAGGCCGGTCGAGAGGATCTCGTCGATGCGCGCGTACTGCAGGTCGGCCTTGAGCTTGCCGGCGCGGCGCTGCGTTTCGGCCGAGATCTCGTTGGCCACCACGCTCAGGTTGGCCACCACCTCGTTCATGCAGGCGGCCAGGCTGCGCGGCATGTCCGGGCGCAGGATCAGCAGCTCGGCCACACGCTCGGGCGTGATGACGTCGCGGTAGACCTTGCGGTACACCTCGAAGCCGGACACCGAGCGCAGGATCGCACTCCAGTGGTAGAAGTCGTACTCCTGATCCTGCTCGCTGGCGGCACCGAAGAAATCGCTGTGCACCGCATGGAATTTCACGTCCAGCAGTCGCGCGGTGTTGTCGGCCCGCTCCAGGAAGGAGCCCATTCGGTAGAAGTGGAAGGCCTCGTCCTGCAGCATGGTGCCCACCGCCACACCGCGCGAGAGGTGCGAACGGTGCTTGACCCATTCGAAGAAGGCGCCGGGATCGCGCTCGAAATCCCTGGACTTGAGGTAGCCCGCCAGCTTGAGCCAGGTGGCGTTCTGCGTCTCCCACAGCTCGGTGGTCAGCGCGCCACGCACCGCACGGGCGTTCTCGCGCGCCGCGCGCAGGCATGACACGATGGACGACGGGTTGGACTCGTCGCGCACCATGAAGTCCATGACGTTGCGCGGCGTGATGTCCTGCCCGTACTTGGCGGTGTAGCTGGGCATGAGCTCGCTGATGGACAGCAGGCCCTGCCAGCCCACCTGCGCCACCGCAGCGGACTGCGGCAGCAGCGAGGTCTGGTAGTTCACATCGAGCATGCGCGCGGTGTTCTCGGCCCGCTCGGTGTAGCGGGACATCCAGAAGAGGTGGTCGGCGGTACGCGAAAGCATGTCGTGTCTTTCTCAGTTTTCCAGAATCCAGGTGTCCTTGGTGCCACCGCCCTGCGACGAGTTGACCACCAGCGAACCTTCCTTGAGCGCCACGCGTGTGAGCCCGCCCGGCACCATCTGCACCTCCTTGCCCGAGAGCACGAAGGGCCTCAGGTCGATGTGGCGCGGCGCAATGCCACTCTCCACATAGGTCGGGCAGGTCGAAAGGCTGAGCGTGGGCTGCGCGATGTAGCCGTCGGGCTTGGCCTTGACCACGGCGCGGAACTCGTCCACCTCGGCCTTGGTGGACGCCGGACCCACCAGCATGCCGTAACCGCCGGCGCCGTGCACCTCCTTGACGACCAGCTCGGCCATGTTGTCGAGCATGTACTTGAGGTCGTCCGGGTTGCGGCCCATGAAGGTGGGCACGTTGTTGAGGATCGGTTTTTCGCCCAGGTAGAACTCGATCATCTTGGGCACGTAGGGATAGATCGACTTGTCGTCGGCGATACCGGTGCCCACCGCGTTGCAGATGGTCACGTTGCCGCTGCGGTACACGCCCAGCAGACCGGCGCAGCCCAGGGTGGAGGTGGGGCGGAACACCAGCGGGTCGAGGAAGTCGTCGTCCACGCGGCGGTAGATCACGTCCACGCGCTTGGGCCCCTGGGTGGTGCGCATGTAGACGAAGTTGTCCTTGACGAACAGGTCCTGGCCCTCGACCAGCTCCACGCCCATCTGCTGCGCCAGGAAGGCGTGTTCGAAGTAGGCGCTGTTGTACATGCCGGGCGTGAGCACCACCACCGTGGGCTCGGCCGTGGTGGCGGGGCTGACCGCGCGCAGGGTTTCCAGCAGCAGGTCGGGGTAATGCGCCACCGGGGCCACGCGGTTCTGGCCGAACAGCTCGGGGAACAGCCGCATCATCATCTTGCGGTCTTCCAGCATGTAGCTCACGCCGCTGGGCACGCGCAGGTTGTCTTCGAGCACGTAGTACTCACCCTCACCCTGTGCATTCGGCGCGCGCACGATGTCGATGCCTGCAATGTGCGAATAGATCTGGCTGGGCACCTGCACGCCCATCATCTCGGGGCGGAACTGGGCGTTCTGGAAGATCTGGTCGGCGGGGATGTGGCCGGCCTTGATGATTTCCTGGTCGTGGTAGACGTCGTGGATGAAGCGGTTGAGCGCGGTCACGCGCTGCACCAGCCCGGCCTGCATGCTCTTCCATTCGTGCGCGGGAATGATGCGCGGGATCAGGTCGAAGGGGATGAGCCGCTCGGTGCCGGCGCCGTCCTCGTCCTTGGCACCGTACACCGCGAAGGTGATGCCGACGCGGCGGAAGATCATTTCCGCCTCTTCGCGGCGCGATGCCATGACCTCCTCGGGTTGTTGTGCCAGCCACCGTGCGTAGTTCAGGTAGTGGGCCCGGACCTCGCTGGGCGAGGCGTTCATTTCGTCAAACATCGGTCGGCTCATGGGCTTTTTCTCCTGTACCCAGCATAGCAAGGAGCGGGCCAGTGGTCACCCGCCGGGGTCTGCCTCATCGCCATCGTCCGCCACGGGCGCACCCGGATGGTGCCAGTAACGGCGCACGGTGTCCCGGTGGCACTGCACGCTCAAAGGGTCATCGCTGCGCCACAGAGCCGCACCACATTGGGGCGATGCCACCCACCGCATGTTCCGTGCGTTGTACCGGTCCCGCACCACCGGCGACGGATGGCCAAAGCGGTTGCGGTAGCCCGACTGGACCAGCGCCACCGAAGGTCGCAGGGTGTTGAGCAGCACCGGGCTGCTGGACGATGCACTGCCGTGGTGCGGTGCCAGCAGCAGATCGGCCCGCAAATGGGGTTGCGCCAGCGCCAGCCGGGTTTCGCGCTCGGCGTCCAGATCGCCGCTGAGCCAGGCCCAGCGCCGGCCATTGCCCACGCGCAGCACGCAGGACATGGCGTTGCTCGGCAGCCGTCCCTGTCCATCCGGGCCAAAGTGCTCCGGTGTGGGGTGCAGCACTTCAAAGTCCACCCCGTCCCACTGCCAGCGCTGGCCGGCCAGGCAGCGCTCGCCCTCACCGAACGAGGACAGCCAGCGCGCCCGCGGCCAGGCGGCGCGCACCGCGGCCGAGCCGCCCGAGTGGTCGCTGTCGCGGTGGCTCACCACCACCGTGTCGGGTGCTTCGCCCAGGGCGCGCAGCAGCGGCACCACCACCCGGTCGCCGGCATCGCTGCCGGGGCCGTAGCGCGGACCGGTGTCGTAGAGCAGGCTGTGGCCGGCCGTGCGCACCAGCACCGCGCTGCCGTGCCCCACATCGACCGCCAGCACCTCGAACTCGCCGATGTCGGGCCGCTTGGGTGACCAGACCAGCATCGGCGCCAGCAGCACCAGACCAGCCGAGCGCAGCGACCACGGCAGGCGCAACACCAGCAACAGCCCGCAAGCCACACCACACAGCGCCAGTGGCAGCGGCGGGATGGGCCGGAACAGCGTGGCCCAGCGCCAGCCGCCCAGCCATTCCAGACACACCACGAGCCCCTGCACGGCCAGCGCCGCCAGATCCCACAGCGGCGGCACGACCACACCCAGCATGGCCAGAGGTGTGACCACCCCGGTCACCCAGGGAATGGCCAGCAGGTTGGCCACCAGGCCGGCCAGCGAGAGCTGACCGAACAGCAGCACGCCCAGCGGCGCCAGCGCCACCGTGATCACCGCCTGCTCGCGCAGCAGCCGGCGCACCGGCCCCGCCTTCTGCCGCGATCCCGAGGCGAACAGGATGCCCACCGCCACAAAGCTGAGCCAGAACCCCGGCTGCACCAGGGCCCAGGGGTCGAGCGCCAGCACCGCCACCATCGCCAGCAGCCAGACCAGGGGCCAGGGCCACTGGCGCACGCCCTGACGCAGCCCCACCACCAGCGCCAGCATCAGCACCGTGCGCTGCGCCGGCACACCCCAGCCCGAAAACAGGGCATAGGCCGTCGCGGCCGCCACACCACCCCAGGCCGCCGCCCGCGGCGCCGGCACGGCCAGCAGCACGCCCGGCCACACATGGGCCCAGCGCCGCCAGCCCCAGCCGATGCACGCCGTGGCCAGCCATGCAAACACGGTGACATGAAGACCGGAGATGCTCATCAGATGAGCCACACCCGTGTCGCGAAACAAGGTCCAGTCGCTGCGCTGTGGGCTTCAACATTCAACTCGGTGTGAAGCACAAACAGTCGGTTTAGGCGCAGCTTTCAACAATAAGTCGGTAACTGCAGCATTCTCAAGACGAAAAGCAACCACAAACAAGTCGGTGCGCAAGAGAGAGAACGCCTTCAACAGCCATCGCGAAACTCGTATCAACGCAAATATTTCGAGAACAATGAGAAGCGTAGTGATGGCATCAGCAAGCCAGAAAACTCCAGAACGAGCCCTCTCCAACAAATAGTCGCTCCGAGTGCATACCTCATCACAAAGTGTCCGGCTGAGGTCTTCAGACCTCTCGGCATCATCCATACTCGACAGCAAGTACAAATGCCTAGGTTTTAGAAAACGAAGTCGACGACCGGCTTCGTCTGGGCCACTTCCCAGTTCCCCAGCCACATCCAAGGTGCGAATGTTTTCAGGCGTGAGGAATGCGGCGAACCCAAAGGGGCACGAAGGGGGGTTTTCAAACGTGAAGAGGTAAAGCTGTGCAATCAGACCGACAGCTGGGATACATCCATACCGCAGCAAGCGAAGCATCAGCTTATAGGTCGCTTTGCGAAATAAAGTAGCACTCTGGTAGCCGACGCCAGTTCGTCGTATACCTGGCAAAGTCGACTTCAGGCTTCAAACAAACTGTAATATGCACGTTTGTTTTTGTCTCTGGGGGACTTGGACATAATCGTCACAAGGGAACAAAAATGAGAATCTCAAAGCTGTCAATCAAAAACTTTCGCTCGTTGCGAAACGTGGATTTTGAGCCTGGTGGATTCAACATCCTTGTCGGCCGAAACAACCACGGCAAATCGAACCTATTCGAAGCTATCGAATGGTTTTATTCGGGAAAGGGTGACCTGGCCGACCTACGACACGCAGGGGCGGCTGAAGGTGATGAAATCGTCGTTGAGATTGCGTTTTCAGAGGTTCAAGCTGGTCTTGAGCAAATCTCGAACAAGGAAAATCAACAGAAGTTGAGAAACATCGTTGGCGAAGACGATGTCTTTAGCGTTCGTCGTACCAGTGTCGATGCTAAGACACGCTATGTCTACAACTCAAAGGAAGGGAAATGGCAAAAGCAGCCAGTTGGCGTCGACAGTGCGTTCAACAACTGCATCCCTCGCTTTGAGTTCGTCCTGACGGATAAGAACCTCAAGGAGGTCTCAGCGTTCAAGGCCACAACACCCATTGGTCAGATGCTCAGCAGCGTTGTGTCGGAAGCGCTAGAGCAGGACATCCGTTATGTTGAGTTCAAACAGAAGTTTGAAGAGCTGTTTGAGTCTCCAGATTCAAATGTTCGAAAGCTGCTGAAACAAACCAGCGAGCGCTGATGCTCGCAATCATCAAGGCTCATGCAGACACGCGTCGTCACGAGGCTCTTGGAAAGTCGTTCATTTTTTTTATTGATGAGGCTGAGCTTCACCTACATCCAGCGGCGCAGCGCCAGCTAAAGAACGCACTAGCAAGCCTAACTGAGGATGTGGACCAGGTATTCATCACAACCCACTCATCAGTCTTCCTTTCAGACACAAACGCGGGGCAAGCAGAGTTTGTCGTAGAGAAGGAAGACGGGGCAACCTCCGTGACCCCAATGACGAAGAAGGAGCGGGTTCGAACGGTCTACGAGTTGCTCGGCGGGAATCCGACAGACCTCTTGCTGCCTGCGAACTTCTTGGTCGTCGAAGGTCCGAGCGAGGTCCTTTTCATCGAAGCGGTTTGCGCCAAATTTTACCTCGACAAGCCCAAAATTCATGTCGTGGCAGCAAATGGGGATGACGAGCGTCAGGCCCAATATCTTGCGGCGTTGATGAAATGCTACGCGCCGCTAAAGGACTCGCCAGTCTATCGCCGGTGCGCGGTTTTGCTGTTCGACGCCCCAACAGGTCAAGACAAGCAGGCAAGGCTTTCTGCCTTTCTTGACCAAAACACTGACATCCGCGACAACAACCGTGCCCACATGCTTCCGACGACTGGGCTGGAAGACTACTACCCCGCGGCGGTACGCGCCCAATTCCCCAATCTGACGAACAAGACAAAACTCGCAAGAGCTCTCGGCGCAGTTATCACCCAGAATCAGTTTGAGCAGGACATGCCCGTGATTTACGCGGCACTGACTGCTTGCTGGGAGAAGGCGTATCAGGCTTGACCAAGCCTTGGGAGTACCTTTGCAACCTCCTTTGTATGCGGACGCAGTGCTTCTCAGCAACCGACACTTAACGGGCTCTTCGTCTGTGACAGCCTTATTGACATCAAACCCGTGGAATGGGCGTGAATAAGGCACTCACTTTCCCACAACGGCACTCTTGGCGCTCTTCGCCTTGGTAGGGGCGGCTGGTTGCATCGAAGTGGTTCCCGATGACTGGGTCGCGCCCGCTATTGGAGGGTTTCCCGCCGCCTTCGAACCATTCCACAAAAGCCTGTTCTTGGCCGACTTCAAACTCCAGGTTCCCGAGTGCATACCGACGACGATATTGAGTCGGTATGAAGCCTCCATTGCGGCAATCATCTTGAGGTGCAGCGCCCGGGCTGTGCCGCCGACGAACAAGGTCGGCGCGAGGTGTCCCTTAGGCGCCGGCGCAACCTCTGCTCCGTTGGGGTACCAACTGTGCGCCGTGACCAGCATGCCAACAAAGCTCACCATCAATTCCGGAAAGGGATTCATTGACTTGCACTCGTGCGCAGCCACGACCTTGTCGCTCTTGACTGAAAAGAGCTTGCGCTTCCCTGCAGCGAAGTCCGCGTTGGTGGCCGCGTCGATAGGGGAGTCCTTCAACAGCACCAGGATGTCAGGTGTGAACCTAATGTCCGATGCAACATGGGACTCGACGCGGACCTGCTGACGCACTTCGAACTCGCCATCGTTGCCACTGAGGGTCACGTACGAAAAGTTGGCAGGGTTGCCGGAGGGCGAGGTCAGGTATCTGTATTCGTTCGCCTTCAGGTTCTCGAGCGTAAGCGTGTAACCCTGACGCTTGTAGAAGCGCAGGAGCGCATGCAGGCAGGCGATTTCGAATGCCGCCGAGAGTTGCCGCTCAGTTGCGCTGAGCACGAGCTGGTGATTGGCCGCGAACTTAGTCATGAGGTCCTGGGCCGTCGCGAGCCAAGCTGGAACTGCCGGGGATGCCGTGGTTACCAAGACTCAGCCTCGCTCCAGCTCGCGTTCGAATGTGGCAACGGCAAACACCACATCTCCACAAGTGTTGGAATGAAGCCAGCTCCGCTGTAGCTTGAGCGTGTCGACCATCACCATGAAATCTTTCATTGCAACTTTCACGCTGCCTGCTGTCTTTCGACTGAACGACGCTGTGCCATGTCTGACCGGAATGGTGCTGCCGAGTCCCTCGGGTCCCTCCTTTGCTGCTGCTTGGATTGGTCCAAGGACTTGCTGATATACGCTGTTCAGGACGAAGAGGACCTGCAGACGTTCGTCACTCCAGCCACGTCTTCGAATGAAATTGACGTTATCGTCTTCGCGCTCCGCCATGAAGGCAAGTTCCCGCTCCATTGCGTCGATGCGGCGCAGCACACCACGCCGGACTCGTGCGTCAAGAGAATGGAGTACCGGGTCAGCAATGCGGTGAACTGAAGGCCTCATTCGACGTTCTGAGTGCGTCCGTTGAACGGACCAAGCAAAAATGATACCCCGGCAAACACGAACGGTTTCGGCGTGGTCGCACTATGGACCAGACCCGAATCGCTATTCCATACGCTGATACGCTACTGAGCGAACGCTTGCATGAGCACGACGACAGCCTGGATACGCTACAAACCACGCCTACCTCCGAGACATCACCTACCCTAATCGAGCCGAGGCAAGGAGACTATGCCCTCGCCACCGGCACATCGGCCAGGCAAGTCGTGTAGGCCGGCGTCCTGCGCTCTTGCTTCATCGTCCAAACTCGATTGGCCCCAGGTTTGCCTGTGCCGCCCGAATGCACGGTGCCTTTGCCGAAGCGAGTGTTGATGACGTCCACTGCCGCCATCAGTCGTGACCGGTCACGTGTTGCCTGCTGCTCGTTGGAGTCGCCCAAATCCAGCTCCCGCTGATGCACGCTCGCAGGCTGCAGGTCAACCAAAATCACGCCAGCCTTGATGAACTGAAAACCGGCGATGTACATGAAGCGCATGCCTTCTTCAGCAGCCTTTGCCAATGCCAAAGTGTCGTCAGTGGGTCGGCGCAGGGGCACCACAACGCTGCGTGAGCACTGGGGCCCAGGCCTGTACGGGGAGGTGTGCATGAACACCATCAGCTGCGTGGCAAGGCTGCTTTGCGTCCTGAGCTTCTCCGCCGCGCGCGCCGCGAACTCGCTCACCGCTTCAACCAACGGGGCAAGCTGGTGGACAGGCTTGCCGAACGACCGGGTGCAAGCAATCTGCTGCTTCGGACCAGGGGCGTCATCCAAGTCGATGCATGAATGACCCTGTAGCTCGCGCACAGTCTTCTCCAAAGTCACGCTCCAGCCCCTTCGCGCGGTAGCAGGGTCCATCCGGGTCAAGTCAAGTACGGTTCGGATACCACCATCCCTGAGCTGCTGCGAGATACGCGGACCTACACCCCACACTTCGCCTACGTCGGTAGCCTGCAGCACGTCGTCCAGGTCCTGCGCCGGTAGCGCCGCCATGTTGAAAACCTGCGCAAACTCTGCCGGATAGCTGCCGGGCTTTCGTTCAGCGGTCTTGGCGATGTGATTCGCAAGCTTTGCCAACGTTTTGGTCTGCGCCATACCGACACACGTTGGGATGCCTGTCCACTGCAGGATGCGCTCGCGCACCTTGCGGCCACGAGCGACCAGGTCACCACTCACTCCTTGAAGACCGACGAAGCTCTCGTCAATTGAGTAGATTTCTTGAGTAGGTCCAAGCCCCGCTGCCAGGGTCATCACACGGTCGCTCAGGTCCCCGTAGAGGACAAAATTCGCCGACAAGGCCACCAACCCAGCCGACTCTTCCAAGTGCCGAATCTTGAACCAGGGCGCGGCCATCGTGATGCCCAAGTCCTTGGCTTCATTGCTGCGAGCGATGGCGCAACCGTCATTGTTCGACAGCACCACAACCGGGCGCCCGTTCAAGCTAGGGCGGAACACCCTTTCGCAGGACACGTAAAAATTATTTCCGTCGACCAACGCAAACACGATGAAATCCCTCGCATTGGATGCCGGCTCAGGCGACGAAGCGCTTGATGCAGCTGGTGACAACGCCCCAGACCTCGATGGTCTGACCATCCTTGGGCACGATGTCTGGGTAGGTGGGATTCGCGGCTTTGAGCTTCATCCGACCCGCGCGCTGGTGCAACTGTTTGACCGTGAACTCACCGTCCACCACAGCGACGACATTGTGTCCATGGACAGCCTTTAGAGCCCGGTCAACGACCAGCAGGTCCCCGTCATCAATGCCCATGTCCCGCATCGAGGCGCCAGCGACCCGCAAGACAAAAGTGGCCTGCGGATGCCGGACCAAAATTTCTGTCAGGTCCAGGCGGTTGACCGCAAAATCCTCGGCAGGAGACGGAAACCCGGCCTGCACATTTGTCTCTGGCATGGGCAACAACAGCGGCACGGCCGCTAGCGGCCGAGGTGTGCAACTGACCGATATACTGTTCATATGTACAGTATACGTACTTTGACCCTGAGCGCACCAGAATGCCCGTATGTGCTCTAACTACGACGCCTGCAACAGCACCGAACGCCTTCGACTGCACTTCGGTGTCGAGCTGCCCCCCGGAACCAACCTGCGCACTGATGTCTGGCCGACCTACCAAGCGCCATTCGTAAGGCGCCACCCGAATGCTGACGTAGGTGACGATGCTGTTCCTCCTCGCGAGGCTATGGTGGGATTGTTCGGACTGGTTCCGCACTGGGCTGGCGAAGTTGCCTTCGGCCGGCGTACCTACAACGCCAGGTCTGAGACGGTGGCTGAGAAACCCAGCTTCAGGGAAGCCTGGCGCAAGGGGCAGCACAGCATCATTCCGGTAGAGGCAGTGGTCGAGCCGGACTGGCGTTCCGGGCGAGCCATCCCAACCAAAATCCGACGCAAAGATGGCTTGCCGATGGGTGTTGCGGGCTTGTGGGCTTCCAAACGGCTGGAATCAGGCGAGGACCTGCTGACCTTCACTATGCTCACCGTCAACGCTGACGACCACGAACTGTTCAAGCACTTTCACAAGCCCGGCGATGAGAAGCGCATGGTCGTCATCCTGCACGAGCACCAGTACGACGACTGGCTGACCGCGGCACCGTCAAAGTCGATGGACTTCATGCGCCAGTACCCAGCGCATCTCCTGTATTCCACGCCAGACCCAGACCGCGGCAAGAAAAAGCGATAGGACGCGGCTTTGGTCAGCGATTTCGCTCCTGTGTGGGCACGCCACGTTGACTCAACCCTCCAAGCTCAAGAGAAATTCACCCCACCGTGCTCCTCTACGTAGACTCCCAATTCGCATCCCCGTATGCGCTTTCCGCCTTCGTTGCACTTCGCACGAAGGGCCTCTCGTTCGAGGTCGTGCCACTGGACCTTGCAGCAAGTCAGAACGCCACCCCTGACTACAAGGAAACCTCGCTCACCGGCAGGGTGCCCACCTTGGTCTGCGACGGGTTCGCCCTCTCGGAGTCCTCCGCCATTGCCGAGTACCTCGAAGAGTTGCACCCCCTACCTCGGCTGTATCCCTCCTCCTCACAGGCCAGAGCACGCGCACGGCAGGTTCAGGCCTGGTTGCGCAGCGACCTACTGGCTCTGCGGCAAGACAGGTCGACTGAAGTCATCTTCTACGGCCCTACCGTCTCGCCGCTCAGCCCTGCGGGCGAAGTGGCTGCGCAGAAGCTGCTGCAGGTAGCCTCTGCTTTGCTCGCGCACGGCGAGGACCACCTGTTTGGTCAGTGGTGCATCGCAGACCTGGACCTGACCGTCATGCTCAACCGCCTAGTGCTCAATGGCGACCTAGTCCCCGAAGCCTTGGCCCGCTACGCGCGCAGGCAGTGGCAGCTTGCTGCAGTGCAGGAGTGGCTACGGTTCCCTCGACCGGCACTTTGAGCGCGGCCTGCAACTTGACTGATTCACCAACGGCCAGTACGCGATGTACTGACCATTGCTCTTTGAGTATCGAAAGCCAAGCCCGAAAGCCTGCTCCACGCAGGTAGGCACCACTTGCATATCTAGCGTCAATATGCCCCGTCTTCCGGACCTTCTTTGTCCGCGAGCATGACCTGCCCGGACGACTGGTGACACACCATGCACTGGCAGTGCAGTTGCTATTGCTACTAGAACACGATGACAAGACTGCAGCTGCTGGGTACAGTCGCGCGATGCCTGCGCAACAGCCTGTCCCACACGATTTCCTTCACTTACTTGATGATGCAGTCCATGGGTTTGCGTCCAAACATTCGGCAGGGCTGCTGGGTAACAGGCACGCGGGTGCCACGAGGACGCGCGACGAAGAGGACGGGCAAGAGCCAAAGTACAAATCCTCCACCCCAAGCTGCACCTGAAAGCGACTTCGATGCGGCTGGTCTTCACCGACTTTGATGGGGTCCTCCATCCCCTTGATGCGGAGCTTCCCGAGGGGCGCCGATTTTGCTGGCTACCTGTACTTGAATCTCTGCTCGTCGGCCACCCCGACGTACACATAGTTGTTCATTCCAGTTGGCGCTACGAGTACATCGACCAAGAACTGCGAGCACTACTCGGGCCGTTGGGACCGAAGTTTGTCGGCAGTGCGCCGCGCGGACCCCGCGAACAATCGATAGAGCTGGTGCTCCAGGCAAATCGACGTGTTCGGCATCATCTGGTACTCGATGACGACAAGCAAGAGTTCACCGGCACAGCGGTCAACTTGTTGCTGCTCAACCCTCAGCGCGGAATTTCGGACGAAACGGCTCAAACCGCCATCAAGAACTGGCTGCAGTCGACATCCCCAGTTCAGGCTCACGAGACCCCATGAAAACCGAGCCACCGACATGCACACCCGGCTTGCGGGAGCTTGACCTGGAACGAATCAAATCAGAGCAGATTGGGGTCTGCGACATCACCAGCGCAGGAGCTCTGCTTAGGCGGGTCGAGGACCTGTTGTTCGACGCAGACGACATGCTGCAAGACGCTCAGCGCCGTCAGGACCCGCATTGGTGGCGATATGCCGACCGTCGTGACGACCTCGTGGATGTTCTGAGAGCAATATCCAACGCAGTGGAGTTCAACTTGAAGACCGCGCCTTCAGACAAGAAGCGATAAAGCGAGCACCTGGGCATTCCTCATCGCCCGCTATGTCTCCAGTCCCAAGGGGCTTCCGGTGCGTTGTCCAACCACAGTCCCCTTCGGAATCTGCGCGCCTCCTGCTCAGCACTTGCGTACAGCATTCGGTCAGAGGGAGTTTGCTCGTTCTCGTATTCCTTGTAGTGCCAAGCAAGACCAGCTGCCACAACAGCCAGATTGACGTCCCGCCCCTCCAAAATCACCTTGCCCACAGAACGGCCGTACTTGTCAGTTTTTTCTGTCTCGACGTCGACCTGCTGCGCCGCCACCATCGAAGCAAGGAACTCGCGCGAGCGTTGACCAAAGGCTTGCCGGCGTTCGGGTGCGTCTATCCCAGCCAAACGAATCTTGTGTTGCTGCAGGTTCGCGTCCAAGACGGTGATGGTGTCGCCATCAGCCACACGCACAACCTTTCCCGAAATCACGTCGGCATGCACGCCAAAAGATGCAGCGAGTACGAAAGCGGACACCCACACACTCTTCATAAAACCTAGAAAAATAATGCCCAGGAGGACCGGGCAAGGAAAGACACATCTTGTGCCAAAGGAGGAGAGCTTCTCGCGAAGCTCCCAGGAAGTGTCTTAGGTTGAACTGAGCCGGTCATCTCCCATCTGAGGGACGGAGACACTGGTTGCAAATCTCGGGCAATTCCCTCCATGTCGGTAGCAAATGGTGTTCTGACTTGCACAATTAGACCAACATGCAAAGCACCAAACCCCGCCCCGCCAACTGTTGCAACTTCTGTGGCTCAACCAGCTACCACCACGATATCGTCCGCAACGAACTGGCTCAGATGCAGAAGTCGAGCACGATAGTCTGTGACGGTTGCGGCCGTCACTTTGAGAGCGTGACGGCATGGAGAGGAGGCTCGCCGCCCTCTAATAGTCTCGTGTCTTGAACTTGCCCCGTTCAAAGGAAATCGTCCACTGTTAAGCCGTACTCGTTCATGAGTGCGTTGATTTCCAGAATCACTGCGCGACGCTCTTCATCGGAATGCCCTTCGGCCGCAGCGAAGAAGCTGCTCGCACTCTTGAGCAGCTCTTCAAAGCGACTTTCTGTCAGTGACTCACCCCTCTTTGTAGTCTGCGTGCGAAGTGAACGTTCCGTATCATTGTGTCGACCCATGCTTTGAATTTATCTGTCTTCGACCTTGGTGAGCGAGGAGCCATCTGACAACAGGCCTAGTGACCGACTGGGAGCTTTAGCGTGAAAGGGATAGGCCGCGGGATGCGGAGGTACCATCATCAGTTGCGCCACTGATTCGGTAGTTAATGATGACCCAAAACGACGCCGCAGGGCAGCAGACACCTGGCGCACCGCAGGAAGCACCGAATGGAACTTCGCCTGAACTGACTGGCGGCCAAGGCTTCAGCTTTGAGGATGCGGTTGCTTCCGTATACGCAGCAGCGTTGCTCTGCGAGACGACAGCGCCGGGCCTGCCGGGCCGCGTAGTCACACATGTCTCGGTGCAACAAGGTTCGTTCGGGCAGCCTCTGGACGACCTCATCATTCGGGCAGAAGGAGCCGACCACGTCTCGATAGCCTTTAGCGCCCAGGTCAAGCGCAAGCTGGTAATCAGCGCTGCGAGAACGAACACTGACTTCCGAGTGACGATTGAGCACGCTTATGAAACGCTCTCGGACGCGGGTTTTCAGGTTTCGTTGGACAGGGTGTGCGTCATCGCCGGCGAAATCTCGGACGCAGCCAAGAGGAGCTTTGAGACGCTTTGTGAGTGGGCGCGGGCAGAAAGCACCTCGGAACAGTTCGTCCGCAAGCTGCAGACCGATGGCGCCGCGGGAGACAAGCTCACACAGTTCGAGGCGGTTCGTGAAATCCTCTCGCTTAAAGTGACGCCCAGCGAAATTGATGCAACCACCCACAAGCTACTGAGTCACTTTGTCCTCATACGCTTGGACTTGCTGACCGAAGGCTCACCGACTGAAGCGCAGACAGTAGCAGGCCTTGCCACTACCCTTGCTCCAGTGGACCGTCCCCGCGCCGACGACCTGTGGCGCCGGTTGCTAGCGTTGGTGCGCGTTTCGCAAGGGCGCGCTGCAGGGTACGACCGTAAGACATTGGTCTCTCGTCTAAACGGTGCATTCCGGCTTGCTGGGGCGCCGAGTGCGCAGAGAGCACTGCAAGCAATACAGCAGGAGAGTCGACTTGCCGCTTCCGAAATCACGAATTGCATCTCTGACCTGAGTGTGCCGCGCGACACCTGCGTTCAAGCGGTGGTCAAGGCTGCGAAGTCGCCTGGCTTTGTGCAGATTGGCGGCTTGCCAGGTGCAGGCAAGTCAGTCGTTCTCCGCTCGGCTGTCGAGCAACTCGCCGCCTCGGGAACTGTCCTCTTTCTAAAGTCCGACCGTCTGCGGGGGAGTACGTGGCCGCAGTATGCCGCCGCTGCGGGCATGACGTACGGCAACTTGGAGGAGCTCCTAGTCGAGCTTTCCGCGTCTGGCTCCAGCGTGCTGTTCGTCGACGGTATTGACCGTGTGGAGGTAGAACACCGAGGCATCATCCTGGACCTGCTGAACACCATCAGTTCCTCGCCCTTGCTGTCAGGATGGTGCGTCGTGGCCACCGTGCGCGACACGGGTATGGAGCCATTGCGCACTTGGTTGCCAGCTAGTCTGTTCTCGAGTGGAGTGCGGACGCAGACCATTGACTCTTTCGACGACGAGGAAGCTGAAGCTCTCGCGCGCGCCAAGCCTGCCCTTCGACCTCTGCTTTTCGGCAGTGATTCGGTTCGCGCGGTCGTTCGTAGGCCATTTTTCGCGGCCGTGCTTGCCAAGGAGGTTGACTCATCGAACGCACAGGCTACCTCCGAGGTCGACCTTGCAGCTTTGTGGTGGGAGCGCGGCGGCTACGGCGCTGACCCTACGCGGGTTGGCCACCGGCGAAATGCCCTGGTGCAGCTGGCCAAGACTGGCGCGCATCAACTTGGCAGGCGTATCCCCATAGCCGATGTCGATGCTCAGGCGCTCGCCGAACTCGAGGCGGACGGCATTGTTCGACCTGTCAGACGCGGACATACCGTGCAGTTCTCTCACGACATCTTCTTCGAATGGGCGTTCCTGCAGCACCTGGTCCGGGCGGATGGTGCCTGGCCAGAGGTAATTCGTGAAGTTGGAGAGCCGCCGGCGCTCGGGCGGGTCGTCGAGCTGCTCTCCCAGTCGGAGCTTGCCCACGGCGAGAACTGGTCCAACCACTTGGCCGCCCTGGAAGGCAATCAGAGACTTCGCTCCCAGTGGCTGCGCGCGTGGATGGCTGGGCCGTTCTCCCTGGAGACGTTCGCGCAGTACTCCACAGCCTTCGACCGAGCGATGCTCGACACTGCCCACTCGCGGGTCCGCAAGGTTGTCGTTTGGTACCAAGCTGAAAAGACGAAGCCGAATACGGCAGTTCTCGAGCGCTCAGACGCTCCTGACCTCGACCTCGCCAAGCGCATGCTGTATGCGGACATGTTGGGACACCCGTCGGACGTCGCAGCCTGGGCTCGCTTCTGCGACTGGCTTCTGGACCACGCTTCAGACATCCCAACCAGTGTGATTCCAGAAGTGGTCTCGGCGTTCGAGGTCTGGCAGAACAGGTTCTCCCAAAACCGAAACCGGGTGTCCGAGCGCATCGTTCAGACCTGCCTCGCCTGGCTTTACCACCTCCAGCATCAACTGCATCGAAGGGAGTTCTCGACGGACCGCGGGGTCTGGGCCGAGATTGAGGACAGGTGGGATGGCTTGGACGAGCTCGAGTCGGCGCTGCGCACTTTGGTGCTGAACTCTTCGCTCACCCAGCGCTTCTTGGTCACTCAGTACCTCCGCGATTTGCGCCGACTAGAACGAATGCCACGTCAGGCCGTTCAGTCCGTTTTCACACATGCCCCATTTCTCTCGCGCGCTTGCCCAGAGGAGTTGGCGGACTTCACGCTTTCCGTAGTCCGCAAGCGACTTCCTGTCATTGTGAAGAAGGAGCTGCGAGGACGCGACTTCCTCGTGTCAAACAGCTTCAGCCACTTTGAATGGAACCATCTCTCCATCGACGACCAACACTCTTTCTTCCCTTCGGCGCCTACTAGGGAGCCTTTCCACTCTCTACTGCTGCAAGCACCGGACCAGGGTAGAAGACTGGTTCGGGAGGTAGCCAACCACGCCACTCGGTCTTGGCGCCAGCTGCACCGGCTCTCGCACGAGAAGGATGGAACACCTATCCCGCTCGTCATGCAATTTCCGTGGGGCAGGCAAGTGTTCTGGGGCGATAGCCGCCTCTACTTGGGAGCACGTGGATATTTCGGGCCATCGACCGTCAACTCAGGCTGGATGGCTCTTGAGGCTTGGGCGTTCCGAGAACTTGAGAAAGGCACGCCGGTTGACGACGTCCTCAAAGCCGTCTTGGAAGGGCACCAGTCCGTGGGCGCCCTTGCTGTTGCCGCTGCCATCGCTCTGCAGGAGCAGCACAGCTCCGCGACAACTCTGCCTATTGCGACGAATCAGCGCCTTTGGCACTGGGACATTCGGCGCCAAGTGCAGGACATGTCGCAGATTGCGAACCTTATCGGGTTCAGCAAGCCGCAGGACAAACCTCACGGCATGGCGGTGAAGGAAGGCAATGAAAGACCGGTACGCCGTGCAGAAATCCGCTCGCTCGCCACTCTTATGGTGCTTAGAGGAGGAGAGCTAGGTGGGTTAGCTGCTGCGGCCATCCAAGGCTTCTCGGGGGACTTGCCCTTTGACTACGCTGAGCAACGAACGAACGCTGGCATACGTTCTGACCTCGCAAGAACTGCAGAGATATGGGTGGAGTTAGGCAAGCAGGAGAACTATCGCGCAGAGCTCAGCCCGGATGAATCCAAGGTCGTCATCTCCCACGAGAATCCCAAGGCAACGGGCAAGGACATTCAGGCGATACAAGCCCGACAAAGCGAGATGGGGCGCTACCTCCCTCTTCTGAACTGGGCCCACTCCTACTTTGACGACGGCAAGCTGAAGGCGTCACTCACGCTTGAAGCTGCTGCAACAGCAGCAAAGGAACTCGATTCCGAAGGCCTTTTCGCCACTGGACATATACACACGGAGCTGGCATACCAACGGCAATCGGCCGTTGCTGGTGTAGCTGCAATCCTCTTGCTTGAGAAGGCAGAGGCGCACTTCCAATGGGCGGGTGAAGTGTGCGCTCGTGCTGCGCAGACGCCGAAGGGCCAGCAACCTTCTTTCACCCGCAGCGTGAACCTCATGCACCATCCGGTGCTCTACGCCGCCAAGGGGCTGGGGGCATTGTTTGCGGTTGCTGGAGACGATGATGACGTCAAGCCGCTGCAGTCTTTCCTCACGGAGCTTTGCGCCCATCCCTACGAGGAAATCGCAGTCGCGGCATTTGGCGCCTTACTGGGTGCCTGGCCGCGGTATCCGGACATCGCGTGGGCAGCGCTAAGACTGGCTACAGCGTTAGCGCTCTTGGAAGTGCCGTATGGTCCAGATGGAGAACCAGAAGAACCGTACCAAGTACGAATTCAGGGGGCGGTCACCGAGGAACTACAAAGACTGCAAGATGGAAAGCCTGTGGCCAGCCCGATGCCCACATGGCCTGAGCCCTGGATATCGATTCCCGAAGGCGAGGCTGTTCAAGCACGCGGGCGACGTGGCCGCACCGTCAATACCGAGTGGCGTGTCAACCCATTGGACGTCGACACCTCACTCCTCGAGAAGGTACTGCGGGTCATCCCCTTTGAAGCCGCACTGGCGAACCAAGCACACGAGGCGATGTTTCTTGACTGGTGCGAGGGCCTGGCCAAGTGGACCATCGAGCGAATCGCGCCTTCATGGGCGAGAAGCGGGCGAGAACTTGACGATGACTTCGCAACCAACAACTTTGAGTGGTGTCACCATCTATATCAGTTCTTGGCTCGGATTTCGCTGATGGTGTCTCTGGATGAAGGAATGCGACGTTTCCTTCAACCGGCAATGACCGCCAATGATGAGGCGTTCACCAACCTCACTCAGCCATTCACAGCCCATCTGATTGGTCAAGTGATGGACAGCCCAAAGATTCCCAGGAACGCCTTACCCTTGCTCACTGCTGTCGCGCAGCGCGTTCTAACCCATCGGGGCTGGGAACACTTCAGACACGACGGACACTCTAAGCTGGACTTCGTCACCATAGTCAATCACTTGTTCTTCGCCGACCTTGGGTACGCTGGAGGGGCGGTTCGCTTCGCCAACCGAGACTGGACCGAAGTTGGAGTTGTGATTTCCGTCTTTGAGCCAATACTTTCCGCCCACGGGTCTGCCCCTTTGGTTTCCCGCGCCTGGGTGAGCCTTTGCGAAAGCAGCTTGGAGCACTACCCTGTTCAGCATTTCGTTGACAACCTTGACTACGTTCTGGTCGGAGAGGGAACTCCTCCAGGATGGCGGGGTACGCAACTTCCAGGCCGGCTGTCTGGGCTGATTCAGCGCTTCAGCGAGCGGCAGCAGCCGATGCCCTTGGCGATGGCGCAGAAACTATTGCGTGCACTCGACAGGCTCGTAGACATGGGCGACAGGCGCGCCGCTGCTGTGCAACTTAGTGAGGTCTTCCGTTCCGTACGCATCGCTAGCTAGTTCAAGGCAGGGCCGACTACGCTGCTCTTAGGCGACGCAGAATCTCTGCCTCAAACAAGCGAACCCACTGTGCGTTGGTGAAGCCAGAACATTCGGTGCGAAGCATCGACCCGTACGGTCCAGTTCCAGTCAGCAGGTAGGCCCGCGCATTCAAAATGTGTGCAGTGCTCATCCTCACCAATGAGATGGCAGTTCCGTCATCACAAATCCACTCTGGGGCCAGCATTCAGCGCTCCTTCAATCTGAATGTGACTCTATTCGCCGACCGTGTTTGAGAGCAACAAATACCTTTGAAGCTATCTGTTATTGATTCATGTACCCGCAGTACAGGAGCTTGGTCTCTCTACAGGGGCAAATCACTGAGAACGCGTAGTTCAAGAGACTTCTTACGAACTCGACATAGTAGGCTCTCGATGTCACTCAAGCTAGCGACCCCTGGCGGAACATGATACCTCCTGGTAGCAGGCCTTTGCATATTTGCGCCGTCCCAAAGACATAGATGACTGACAGCAGACTCAGTCAATGAAAGCTATTTCCATTCCCTGCATCGACCCAACTAATTCCGAGCGTTACGACGACGGGTAATCACTTTTGCAACGACCCTCGCGATGTCTCGTGCTCGATGCACTTCCAGTTCGGACATAGATGCTACAAGCATCGAGAGCATGCCTCCTCGCATTTCAAGTTTCTCCTTCAGTGCGCGTAGTTCAACCTCTGCCAAATCGTTCAGCCGGAGTCCACGGACTGTTCTTCGCCCTGTAGGGGAATGCCAAGTAAATACCCAACCACGAGCTATGGCAATGTGGTCCGAGTAATTATGAACATATGGATTGACCCATCTGAAATCTGCCGAATTGGTGGGAAACTGAGCACCGGAATTAAGTTGAATTGAAAATACCGGAATACGTATCGCGTTAGGATTGTTGGTCAGCCGCCTGTATCCAGCCATCCATTTTGAGAAGTACCCGTTCTTCTTTACATTGCATGTTCCACAAGAAACTGCTAGGTTGCGAATCTCGAAACGATGCTCGGGATATGAATCTTTGTCGACGAAATGCTCTAGTTGAGCAGCATAATCGTCGTAAAGGAGTCGTCTGCAAAAGCAGCAACGACCGAACTGACACGTTCTGAGGTTACGCTTCAATTCAGTTTTGAAATCAGTGACAATCCGTGCCTTTGACGTCCACGTGTATGCGTTGAGTAAAGCCTGCGTCGTTCCCGCAAGATAAAGAGGAACCGGATTTATGCGCTCGAACCCAATATTCATTTGTTCGAAACCCCTCCCAAGAGCGCATCAATCACCTCAACCATCGGGTCGCCCTCGGTAAGAGCAGTTCGAATATTAATTAACTCTGGAATCAGAGCCAAAAATTCAGGCGCGTCAAATGCCCCACGCTCGACAAGTGAAACTGCTAACTGCACTCTATCAACCACAACTTTGTTTCGACTTGACCCAACCCCAAACTGATTCAAAAGAAGCTCATCCGATGACGCGCCGTACGAAACCACGCTCAATTGAGGTTCTACTAACGTCATGTCTACCACCGTGCTGCCCTGGGACGCTGAACCGACGATGAGGGGGGAATGCGTGGAGACAATTACATGCCCATCGCGCATAACCTTGGAGCATGTACTGAACACTGTGTCCATCAGGTCCCTTTGCCATTGTGGATGGAGGCTATTTTCAGGCTCATCCATCAGAAGGACGGATTGTTCATCAAGCCCAAAACCTATCGCAAGAATGGTCGAGAACATATGGTACTCGCCGGAACTTAGTTCAAACGCCGAGAACTCCGTGTCGTTTAATAGAGAACGGACATGTACCTCTTGTAAACGAAGAATGTCCAACAGAAGACCTAGCCTCAGCACATTGGGGGTGGTGCTTTCGCAATAAGCACCCTGGGTAGAAAGTCCAATGTCGAAGCGAGCGCGCTGTTGAAGCAGAATTCGAAGATTGGAAAACTCCTCAGGAGAGAATTCCTTTAGTAACCATCTTGCCATCGCAAACGATACGTTCGGGAATGGCCGCCTGCCGTACCGTACTTCGTCTGTTTCAGGAGAAATCGCACTGAGGTTTTCCTCCAAATTTTCCAACGAAGCTCTTGTATCTCGATTGGCCGACTTAAAGCCTACGATGTATCTTGAAGCCGGAATAATTCCAGCATGCCGATGAGCATCCGAAAAGAAGCTCCATCCACAGCGCTTTTCAGCCCGCGGATGTAAAGAAAAGGCGAGCATCGTTTCAAGAGGGGCCTTTCGACTCAAAAGGTTGTTGCCAACTCGCTGTCCTATATAGGTGTAATGGGGAACATCGAATTCACTGCGGATACCTTGCGGACGTTCCTTTGACGGGAATCTGTCTGCAGCAGAGCCAGAAAGACAAAAAACTTGGTGCGCATCCGGATTTAGGAGCCTGTTGCGCTCCGAGAATAAGTCTTGTTTACGAGGTGCCACTAAGGAAGTTACGAGTTGCTTAAGCAGCGTACTCTTGTGGGAGCCATTGTGACCCGTGATAAGCGTAGTCTCAAACTGCTCCATTGGCGGTCGGTCTGAATGAAGCAACGCTACCCGTCGGAATCTACGGTGGGCATCTTCAAAGTCCACGCTTTCCACTATAGCCATACTATCTCCAATAAATGAGCCACCGATAGCTTGCAACGCGTTGGCGGGCGGTTGTTAAGCGCTGGACGCATCTGGTCTTTTGAAATGTAGGTCGCCTGGATTGGGCTAGGTCGCGCTGTCATCCTATGGGCGCCAGCAAACCACATTCAGACTTCCTACGATTTGCGTCCAGTATGTAGGGGGGCATTCGATGTGCGACGCTCGCCTTCAGGCTGCGCGGATACAGCTAGCTTCATAGGCACTGCACCCACACCCAGGGCCTTCTCTACTATCAAGCTAGAACCCATTGCCTTAAGTACCCCGCTCAAAGCTCCAAAGTCATCACACCAGCGCTGCTCGGCCGGAATGTCTCCGGCAGCATCTCGATTCATGTCAAACGCTACAGCTCTCACCTGCAGCCTTTCCAGACCGGCCCCAGCTGCAATCTCCACCCCATAGCCTGCCGTGGCTGGGTTGCTCACGACCAATCTGCCACCCTTACTTGTTATGGTTGAGAGTTGTTCGTGAACCTGATAGCCAAGTTGCTGTAGCCCGTCGAGTACAGCCTTTCGCCGTGCAGCAGCAACCTGAGCTTGCTGAAATTCCCTAAGCTGTTCCTCAGCGACCTCAAGCACCCTCCTGAGGTCGGACGCTGGGGCGGCGGCTGCAGCCCTCATGACAGCAATGACTTCGGCGGCTTCATTGAAGCGCTCTAACTCTGCAGCGACTAGAGCTACCTGGCGGCGCAGCCGCTCACGGGCCACAACATCATCTTTGGCCTTCTTGAGAGCGACAACCATCGAATCGAGGCGCATCCCTCGCAAACCGTCATCTTCAATGGCAGCAGCAGTCAAGACCTCCTTGTGCAGTTCGTCTGCACGACTGGCCTCACCCAGCAACTCCAGTTCCGAGATATGCGCAAGCAATGCTTCCAGTCTCGAAGCACCTCCCACCAACTTCTCACGCCATTCTTCAAAATCAACCATCGAGCTTTCGCTACCGGCGAGGCGTGCAGCTAGGGTCTGCTGAGTCGCGCTGAGTTGCGTTGTTGTCGGGCGGAACATCGACAGTCTCGCTCGTGCAAGTACTGCGTCCAACTCTTTCAATGTGAGCTCCCCTGCAGCCGCCAGCTCCAATGCCGGTCGTTCGGGCGCGTCATTGGTCACTTGGCGTAACAACACGCTCGCAAGCTCACGGCCACTCACCAATCGGGCACGCTCCTGAGCGCGCGCTTGAGCTGCTCTTTCTCGCCGACGAGACGCATCTGACTCTAGAAAATCAATCTCAGCTACCGCGGCCTGCCCGAACTCTCCAAACTTGTCTGCGCGCAGCATCTTCTCCAGTTCATCACGACGGTCCTTGCAAGACTTCTGGTCGGTAGGACTGACGCCAAGTGCCGCGCAAGTTCGCTCCCACTCCGATAGCGCTTCGTCGAGCCTGTGAAGGAGGGACTCGCCAGCAGCGACCAATTCTTCGCGGGTTACGACTCTGACTACTTTGGGTCCACTCATGAAGCGTGCCTCACATCGAGCGCCTTCTTGACGGCATAGAGAAGTCTCCCGCGTTCTTGCTCCCCGTCGTGGTACCACCCGTGGCAGGAGACTCGGTGCAGATAAGGCAACGACCTTCCCAGAACCTGAGGTCGCCAAACCTCACGTGCTCGGGCGTGCTGTAGCAATGGGTGGCGTGGGGAATCGCACTCGATACCAATTGCGAAGAGGCCAGTCTCCGGATGCTCGATGGCATAGTCAAGACCGAACGCATCAGCGTCCTCGGTGGCCCCCACCTGGTGCCCTAACGAGCGCAAAAAATCGCCCACGGAGCGATAGAAAGCGTCGTCACTGCCGCTGCTGTACGAGGTGACGCCCTTCACATCACGCCTAAGCGTGATACGCCCCAACAGTGACTTTGCCGATTCGAATTCGCCTGAAGACACCAAGCGGGCGTACTCCATATAGCCCTGCAGGTAATCTCGCGGAGAAGCAGGCGCGCGGCGCGTGCTGAGAAGGTCGCTAATTTCAGGGATAGGCATGGAAGTCACCATGTAGACCTTCTTGCGTGAGCGAGTAACGGCGACGTTCAGTCGCCTCTCTCCACCCTTTTGCCCCAGCACACCGAAGAACCGTAGGAATGAGCCCTGAGCGTTGCGTCCAAATGTGGACGAGAACACGATGACATCTCTCTCGTCACCTTGCACGTTCTCAACGTTCTTGACGAAGACGCTCATGTCTTCACCGTCCTCGTAGCGTTCTGACTCTTGGCTATAGGCAGTTCGGAAAGCAGCATCTGCTTCCGCTCGCGCTTCCAAGCCATCCTCGATGAGCTCGGCCTGTTTGCGATTGAACGTCACTATCCCGACGGAGGGACGCTGCCCCAAAGGTGTACTCCACAACTGCGCAACTATGTCGACCACGCGCCGCGCCTCCTCTGGATTGGTCTGCTCTTCGTAGACGCCGTCCACCCTAACCATTTCGATTGGCTTGGCCGCTCTAACAATGTCCCTCGGGTGCCTGACCGGAACGCTAAGGTCATTCGCATAGAACGCTGCATTCGAGTAGTCGATGAGCTCGCGGTACGAAGACCGGTAGTGAATTTGCAGTCGCGTGTTGGGGAGGTTTGCTCGGGCAAGTTGCAGCAGGTCTGGGCAATCCTTGATTTCCCTGCGGTTCCAGTTCTCTTCGAATGCGTCCTTCTCCTCGGAAGTGGCATCCTCGTCCGGGAGTTCTCCATCGAACGTGTGTGCCTCGTCGCTTTCTACCTTGCTCGCGAAGAACGTTGTCGGCGGCATTTGCTTCTCGTCGCCACTGACCACCGTTACCTTGCCGCGGAAAAGTGTTGGTAAGGCGAACTCCACAGGCATCTGAGATGCCTCGTCATAAATGACGGTATCAAAGAGCCCTGCCTTTAAGGGGAGAACACGACTAGCCACGTCTGGATTCATCATCCAGACTGAGCGCAACTTCATCAGTCCGAGACCGGCACCCAGCTCAATGAACTCACGAAGACGACGCGCCCGCTGACCTCGCAGTCGCGTGAAGTCTTCCCACTCCCTAAGGGGCCGCACTCCCGCCAGGTCAAAGTTGACCTGTAGCAGTTGGCGATTGAGAACCCGCATGTCTTGGTCAAGTTGTTCCAGGACTTGCACCTTGCTGGCGAGCTCCCTTCTCTCCATCGCAAGTTCGGGGGTGCTCTGTTCCATCACTTGCTTCCATGCAAGCCGAGCCTCTCGTCCCAGAACGCGCCGTACGACATCCTCCAGGTCTCCAAGCGAGAAGGATTGGAACTGTCCCTCTTTCGACCTGAGCAAAGCTAAGGCTTGTAGCGCCTGCTCTGACATTTGGGCTGCCCGCCCGCGAAACAGCTGATAAGCCGCGAGGGATGGCTTTGCTGCGACTATAGGTTGAACACGTTGGCCGTTGCCCTCGTTTTTGAGTACGGCTTGTCGGCATTCCTGCGCCCAGGTTGGCTGCATCCATGGTGTAAGCGAGCCAAGCGCGACAAGGCTATCTGTTCGCACCTGGTGGCGTGCAAAAGCTGCATCAAATTCGGCGTACAGCTTGAGGAAGGCATCGCGAGTGTTTGAAAGTGCTGCCTTGTCCATCCGCTCCGACCATGGTGCAGCTTGGAGATGTGCGGCTTGGGAGGCGACGGCTTGCAGCTCGGCAAGCGTCTTTGAAACCGTCGACAGCAACGTCGGGCCAGCATCTGACTCCAGGCCTGGCAATGACAAGCGCGCATGCGCCTCGTCAACGGCTTTGCGTAAGGAGCGCCAACTCTGTTCCAGCTTTACGGCAGCCAGCAAGCTCACCATACGGTCAGCAGAACCGACATCGCCAATGGATTGCAGAAACTTCGTAACCTTTCCCTTCCGCATCATGCGAAAGACATTTAGTTTCGCGAAAAATCCGAGCGGCTCCAGAGCTTCAGTAGTCAGAACCCTAAGCTTTTCCAACTTGTCTTTAGGGACACGACACATGACCGGTGAAAGCTTCTTGTCATAGTCCTGGACTCGACAAGCAGAGAGTGCACCACGAAGCTTCTTGAGCTCGTCAATGCTCTTCAGCCCGGGAAGCTCTCCTTCTTTCGTATGCCTGAACAACTCCAGCCACTTTGCAAGGAGCACTCGTTCCTCATCCCGCATCTCAAGAAACTCGCTGCCGTATGACGAGAGCCAAGTCCTATGTGGCTTTGGGTCTTCAACCTCGAAGCTCGCTAGCCGGGTGGTCAGCACTTGGTGCCGAGCATCCTCGGCCTTTTCGAGATTTTCGAAGGCTTCGCGGAAGTCGTTCAAGGTCGCCAAATCTGCAGCGAACGGCTGCAGTTGTGCCAAGGCACTCCCTTCAAATTTCGCGGGCAGCCAGTGCCTCACTACGGGAGCAACCTCTTCCTCCAACATAGCCAACTGCCCGATGTTCAGCCGTTGGAGCATTGCTCTTAAGGCGGGAACCTCTGGCACGACACCAGCCTGCTCCAGTTCGATGAGCTCGCCAAGCAGAACGCGATAGCTCAGACCAACAGATTCATTGACCTGATGCAAGGCCGAATGGTGCTTGTCCAAGGCAGCTTCATTCGATTCAATGCGCGCAGCCGTAGCCTCGCGCCTCCGGGCAATCTGCGGTGCATTGTCGGAAAGTCGCCGTGCAAGAGACTCCAACTGCTCACGAACAGCCCTAATGATTGGCTCTCGGTCTTTATTGACGTCGTTGACCATGACGATGCGCTCGCCCAGACCCTCTGCTACGAGGCGCTTGTGCACGACCTCCAGAGCTGCGTGTTTTTGGCAAACGATGAGAATGCTTTTTCCCCGGCCAATGGAGTCGCCCACCATGTTCACAATTGTTTGGCTCTTACCCGTTCCGGGCGGCCCTTCCACGAGCAGACCCGGCGCAGTCCTGGCTCTGAGCACTGCGTCTTCTTGAGATGGGTCTGAAGAGACTGTGAAATAGCGGTCTACTTCCTTCGGCCTTACTGGCAGTGGGAGCGCTTCAGTTTCGATTGCCTTCAGGCGAAGCGCGGTCTCCAACCCCGTTCCGGAGGGCGGCATGGCCCTCAGTTGCCGAATCTCCTCCCCGATAGCCTGACCCATGAAGGTCATGTGAAACAGGACACCAGCGCACTCAAGTTCCATGCCCCTTGCGGGCACTTCAACTTTCGGGCCTGGCAATGCGGTCAACTCTCTTGAACGTGGAGTGGCCAATGCTCCAAACGCATCCACCACGTCCGCCGCGCGAAGGGCTGAGCGTCCAAGAATCTCCTCGGCCACTGAAGCCCATCTTTTGACCGTCTCCTGCCCAACCAAACTCTCGAGTGCGGGGTTGAGTCGAACTTCCTCTCGGTCGTTGTCGAACGAGAGCTGTACGTTGGTTCTCGCGCCCACCTCGTGGTGTACACGCACCGGCCAGAGCAGTACAGGTGCAATACGCGTCCTCGCGCCCGATTTCGCTTCCTTGGTCAGCAGGAAAGGAAAACCAAGATACAGGCCGTCAATGCCTGTATCGCGCTTGTACAACTGGCTTTGGCGGTCCAGTGCTTGCAATCGGTAGGCAGTCGTGCCAAGCGGGTCTAGCGCTTCGGGGTCCAAGAGCAATGCTGTTGCATTGCGCTTGAGCAAATGGTCTAGCAAACCACCAGCATCCATTCGCCTCGTATGGAGCTCTCTCAGGTCTACTCGCGCAGTACTTTTGCCAATGGTCATTCGCACTAGCGGACCGCGCATGACCGTAGTGACCACCTTTTTCTCAAAGAAGGAGAGCAGATGAGAAAAGTACTGCTGCCGATGCGGCTCTTGCCATTGCTCCTTCGGCACAGACAGAAGCACCAGTGCTTGCGCCAACGGCATACGTTTTTCTAGGCGGAAGCGGTCAGCCCACTCGTTCACCATCGCATAGCTACAACGGGCAAAGCCTTCGACCCGTTCCGCCGAAGCCTCCAGAATCTCTCCGCGCGGCCAAGTGACCATATCAGCCGCGGCTGTGACGTCGAAGGTTGTCACCGCACCAGCTAGCGCAAGCTGTCGGGCCTCTTCCACTATGGCGTCGCAAGAGCGAAGCTGACTAGGTGCCGCGCTCAGGACAACGATAAGGTCTTCCTCGCTGAGACTGCGCCGCTCAAGGAGGTTCAGAAGTCCGAGATGCTCTGAATCCGGGAACACGCGCCTGCGGCTGTCCCACTCCGCGCTTAGGCGGGCCCTAGAAGTGACCAGCAGGTAGATTCGGAGCGTGTCCTCGTCCAGGTCAATTGCGAGGTGGTCAGCCCGTTCGCGAACAGCCGTTGCCCTTAGCTTCAGTCGTAGCAGCCAGTTGTCTTGGTCCAGTTCGTGCAGGAGGTCAGGCACAGGCCCTGTGACCAGTGAATACCCTTCAAGTGGGCTTTCCAATAGCCACTTCGGGCCGACAATGGCACCCCTCATCACAGGAGGCATGTCTGGATTGAGTACCTTCAGTGCGACAAGCAAGCGCCAGTCATCTGTAACGGATTCGTCCTTAGCAATCCGCCTAAGTCCAGCAACAAGCTTCGCTGACGCGCCTTTTGCCTGTATCCAGTCGGTGACTACTCCGCGCACCAGTTGGTCTCTTGCTTCATCCCATACGGCAGCACTTGCAGCTGCCAAGGCGTAGGACGAAAGAGTACGGAATTGTTTCCCGCCCAGAGCGAGAGCTGGTCCATCTCCAGCACCAGCGTTTTCACCCCCAGACTCTGGCGCATCAGGCGCATGGCCTTCAAGCCAGGCTTGCACTTCCTTCCACCTCCAACGCTTGTGCCTATCCCGCGCAAGCAAGCCGCGAAGTAGGAGCGCCACTTCCGCGGGTATATCCCTTGGAATCGGAACGCCATTGGCGAGAACATGAATTAGGAACGCCTGTTGCTCAATACCCTCAAAGCACCTGCCACTGGTGATTTGCTCCAACAGTACTATGCCCAAGCTCCACCAGTCAGATGCTGCGGCAACCCCGCCTGCAACTGCCTCAGGTGCGGTGTACCGGGTTACTTCAAGCGGCGATACGATGTCTAGGTCGTATTCCGACAAGCGTGCGGACCCGAAGCCTCCTATGACAAGGTCGACAGGGTCTCGATTGCGAACCAACAACGTGCCTGGGCGGATGTCTCGGTGGCGAAGGCCGACCTCAGAAAGTGCATCGAGGGCCTTGCCTAGTTCGTAGGCGATACGCCGCACACCGGCGTAGTCAGTTGCCACGATGCCCAGGTCCGCAAGTGTTCCGCCGGCGAGTTCCTCCGTTACCTCAAAGGCTCGGTCCTCCCAGCGACCAGTTGCCAGAACTTGCGGCACGTGCTCAAGCGACACGCGTTTTAGAGCTTCATAGACCGCCGGGTCCGGCTCCCAACCGTGGTGATACAAAGTGAGAATGCCGAAGCGCTCACTTCCGTCTTCTTCGACGAAGTACCTGTCCCGCCGCCCTGCAGTCGAACTGATTTGTCGAAGTACTCGCCACCCTGCAATAACGGTCTCTGAAGTTGCGGTCGCAGAGGACTCACCCACCCCAGTTGATTGTTCGCCACCAGCAGCCTCTGCTCCGCAAACCGAACAAAGGAAGTCGCCTACGTCTAGGGGGTGCCCATTGGCACAAATGGCTCCATTCGATGGTGTAGCGGTGGGTGCGGATTCGGCAGGAACGACCTCGACCGGCCGCCACCCCGCCGGGGTGATTTGAACCTCCAGCAGCGGCCAGTTGCATTGATGGCCACTGACCTCTCCTTCACATGAAATTTCGTGAAGCGAGCGTTCGGTATGGCAGCTTGGACAGTAACGGACAAGGTCAGTCACGAGCGTGCCTCCGTGGTAGTGAGGGAGGTCCCCTGTCCTGCCAGAACCGATTTCAAGCGCTGCATGTCACCTCTGCTCGGCACGCCAACCAACCAGACCTCACCGTTGTCGTCGAACATCACGTCTAGTTGGCGGTCTGTATCCGCTTGTTCTCGGTCCAGCGAACCGAACACTCGCTGACCCAAAGGGGTCATGCAAGTCATTCGTTGATTGTCGCTACCTCTCAGGTACTTCGATTGCTTCATGTGCACATCAAACGGGTCGGAAATTAGGCAATCGACGAGCCCTCTCATGACCACAGTGTGTTGTCTGAGTTCCTCGAGCGGTAGGCCGCTATAGACAAGGACGCTCACTGCAGTCCGTTCACGTATTCCGTAGAGAAGTTGCTCCAGTGCATCCGCCTGTTCAAACGGTTCACCGCCGGAAATCGTGACGCCTTCGCACTCCTGAAGCCAACAATCAAGTTGTTCGAGGAGGTTGGACACTTCCACATCGGGAGTCCTCTTGGCCCAGGTATCAGATGAGATACAACCAGGACAGCGGATTGAGCAACCTTGTAGCCAGATACCCAACCTCCTGCCTGGGCCTAGTGTGGTCACAGGGAAGTGCACGCGCGAAAGAGCAAGCTTCATCACGCAGAGGTCAGTGAGAGCTTGTCAGCCTGAAGACTACTAACCAAGACCGAGCTGCCAGCAGTGGCATCTGCGTCAAAAAGCGCACGAGCCAAAGGATTGATGAGGTGGGCTTCCACTTTGTTTCTGATACCACGGCCGCCGTTTGATAAGTCCTCAAGACACAGCGCACGCAGGCTGTTCATCGCGTCTGGCGCCAAAGCTACGTCGAGCTCTTGCTCCTTCATATCTGCCAGAGTGCTTGCAACCATCTGCTCAAAAATCTGACCGGCGATATCCTCGCGGATGAAGTCGAAAACTATGATGTTCTCGCCCATACGATTCAGAATTTCCGGCCGGTTCAACACGAACTTGAAGTGCCGCTCGACTTCCGACTCGACCTTCTGTTTGACCACTTCGTACGACTCTTGCGGGGAGACATTCAATTCGCGCTCTCCAGACTCAGTCATCTTGTAAATGCCCAAGTTCGACGTGAAGACAATGAGGGCCTCGGAGAAGTAGACCCGGTCGCCGCGGCCAGACGTCAGCACACCGTCGTCCAGAATCTGTAGGAACTTGTCCAGAACCCGCGGATGCGCCTTTTCTATCTCATCGAAGAGGACCACACTGAAAGGCTTTTCTCGAATTGCGTTCGTGAGCTCTCCTCCTGCGTCGTATCCGATGTACCCAGGTGGTGCGCCTAGCAGCCTCTGGTCCGCGTGCTCAGCACTGAACTCAGACATATCGAAGCGAATGTAGGCACTCTCGTCCCCGAAAAGGAGGCTTGTAATGGTCTTTGCGAGCTCGGTCTTGCCTACGCCGGTAGGCCCAGCGAGGAACGCCACCCCTCGGGGTCGACCGCCCCGTCTACCCCCGCCAACCCCAGTCACAGCTCTCTTAACGATGTCAAGCATGTGCACAACCGCATCTGGTTGTCCTTTGACTCGCTGGCGAATGAAGGACTCCGCATTCCGAATTTTTTCCCTTCCAATCTGCAGCCAAGGGTCTTCTGTGACGCCAACTTTGTACCGGCGAACAGCATCAGCAATTTTGTCCAGTGGAACGCCCTCAACTCGTGCCAAGACCGATATCGAGTTCACGTCCAGGAGGAGCATCCCCTCGGTATCGTCGACGAATTTATCCAGGGCTTTCTTCATGCTTTCGGGCGTGGCCTGAGCAGCACCAGCGAGTGGTTTGAGCAGCGCCGGAGCAAGGGCTCGCCTCGCGCGATTGTCTGGCCGAGGTACTGGAATGTGGCGCAAGCGGGGATTGCCAACGATGAACCAATCCGGGAGGTCGCCCTCCTTCTCCACTATCCAAAGCAGGGTGCTAAAAAATGGGCGTCGGTCTGCGCCTACAGGTCGAGGTGCCGCTTGCTGTGAAAGCACCAGAGCTTGCGTAAACAAATGGTGTTCGGCGGCAGAAAGGTCATTCGGGCGAGTCAACAGACGGGCAGCAAAATCGACAACCAGTGCGATGGGCTCACCTTGGCGTCTCACGATTCGCTCCAGCGCTCCTGCCAACAACTCCGCTCCCGCCCGCCCTTGGGCACCTTCGGCTGCCAGTCCAAGCTCCTGCAGTAAGGACACGCCCGCCCCAGAGGTCTCCCCCGGCACGGTCAGAACACTGAAGCCTGCAAGCGGCTGAAAAAGAACCGTATGGGCATAGCCTGCCCGCTTGAGTGCAGTGGCGACACACTGGTTCAAGGGTTGGGCAGTGACGACACCTGGCTGCACCTCGACCACCTGCAAGTCACGTACATTGCCGGAGAGAACAAACTGGCTCTTGAGCGGGAGGAATCTCTCGAAATCGCGTAGCCACCGCGCGGACTTGTTTACATGCTCCACGAGTACTCCTCTTACGACCTGTACAACAACACCACTTAGCCCATCTCTGACAATGCAACTACCAGAGGTTCGAACCCACGCGCCCTTGAACCGAGCAGACGAATGTCCAAACCGCTTCGTGTTGACAGCATCAACTTGCTGTACGCGCAGATGGGTAGTTGTTTGTTGTTCTTGAAGCGGCGGTCAGGGCCACCGTTTCGATTGACGAACTGCCAAGTATGGTCGACTACCTGTGCATCGCTTGGCACTGACTCGTGTTCGATGAAGCGAGCGTGTTCCTCAACAGCTACAAGGCTGTCGTACGCGATTCCTCCGACGGAGCTTCCTTGAAAGGCAAGTATCCGGTCCGGATAGAAAGCTAGCGTTGTGCGTCCTGTCTTTATCACTGGCACGTCAACATTTGCCACAATTCCCGGCCCCTGCCCCATGGCCAAGGATGTTTGCGAAAACTTCAAACCTTCACTAGCACCTGCCGAGTACTTGCTATCCGCGTAACGCGAGGTGCTGTCTACTGCCTTGAGCTTGCGCATCGACGCTGCTTGGGAGAGCGCACGGCTTAGTGCATCGAAATGCTCAGTGACGGTTGTATCTGGTTCGAAGAAGAGCACAGTGACCTTGCGCATCTTGTCCCGCCAGGACACCCACACCACAACTGCCGAGAAGGCGAAAGCGAGCGCCAGGTGACCCAAACCTGGCCAAGACTTCGTCGCATTGGCAAGCGCAAAGTAGAGAAGAAAAAGCGCCCCAGCCACGAAAGGCCAGAGTAGCGTCTTTCGACGCTGCTCGTTCATTGACTGGAGGAGGCCATCGCTGTTCGAGTCAGTGAGCTCCAACACGCTAAGCGTGTCGTGTTCCTTGGTGCTAACGACGGTGGGTGATGCTTCTACATACTCAGGTGCTGGCGCACCTTCACCCTGCAAGTACGCGGCAGGTCTGCGAGGGTTGGTAGGTCTGCTCGGGACGGCGCCAAGGCTACGCCGATAGCGGAATCCCCCTACTCCCCCACTTATGTATGCGCCACGAGGTCCGGTACCGATGCGAAGCCCAGGGATACCTACCGACATCCCAATGCCGGCGCCAGAGAAATTAAAGCGAACAGCGCCGAAGCGGACGCTCTTCGAAAACGTCAGACCCATTGCCGCCCCCTGCTCTTGATTCTTTAGACGAAGGCTCGGCTCAATCTGGTGCAGCCAGAGCTGCAATCAGTCTAACATTTGGTTGCAAGCTAGGTGACATTCTCGCGGCATCTTCACTGTTTGACGGCGTTTCCAACCTCTACTCGTAGCCGTCCAAGGAACTCGAGGCGTCTGCGCCTCAGATAAACACCCCCGCTACATCGGAAAGGGGGCTGGTGGTCAGCACCCACATTTTTGGAGGTTGCATGAAGGACATAGTTTTTACGAGTGCTGAAATTCAGCGAGTGCTGTTTGCGGACTGGTGCCAGGGAGACGTACGAATCGAAGCCGACGCATGGAAATTCGACGATGGCACGTTCATCGAGCAGCTATTGACGAGGCACGCTCTCCTGGAGTTCGGCGTGCTCGAAGACAATCTCGGAGCGCAAGGTGTAGCGCTAGCGGCCGAGAACGGGGCTGACTATTCGACGAGATACTTCTCGCGCGGAACGGTATTCTGTGTATCTACTGACTCAGGCCAGAAGGTTACTTCTGTGTCTATCGAGATGGACGATGAGATTTCGCAATGGCCCCGCGAAACATCGCTGAGAGACCTCCTGAGCGCGAGAAAGAAGCCGTCGCACTTGAAGTCGTAGGGACAAAGACAGCGCCACCGTCAGGTCCGACAACTCCAGCACTCAAACCTAACAGTTACTCAGCAAGCAAGGCACTTGGAGTCACGCCCAGCGCCTTGGCAAGTTTCTCGAGGTTGTCTAACGTGATGTTGCGTTGCTGACGTTCAACCTGGGTAACAAAAGTCCGGTGCACTTGCGCTTCGTACGCAAGGTCCTCTTGGCTCCAGCGGTGCTCTGCGCGAAGACGAACCATATTGAACGCCAGGGCTTCCCGTGCGCTGCACTGCTGAATAGATTCTGTGAGTTTCTTTTTGGGCATCACAGGTTTAGTTTAAACAAAGTGACGCAAATGTCACCCGCTTGAACATCACCCGCATATACGTAACAATGACCGCTGGAGGTCATTGGAATGTTTGTCACTACTGCTGAGTTTGGGGAAGAGCAAGCAAATAGCTCTCTTCTGGACCTGGGACTGAGCACTTGGGGTGCTGTTCAGATTCCTACTTTCTGCCCGATTTGGTTCGTTGTGAGCTTTGCGCTGCCTGGAGCTGCGGATGAGCTCTACGGCTCCGTCCTGGTTGCGTCCGAACTGGTTC
>NZ_BCTF01000006.1 GCF_001571145.1 Hydrogenophaga flava NBRC 102514 | reverse complement strand
CTCGGGCTCATTAAAGTAGGGTGCTTCGCGGCCATCGAAGTTCACCACAGTAAATTTTGAACGAACTGGAAGCTTGGCAAGGAACGCAGGAATCTCACTCACATTTAGTTCGTGTGGAGGCGGAAGGCGAACTACCTCTCCAACGCGGTCAGAGAAAAAAATCTCTAAGCTATGAACGAACGTGCTCTTTCCGGTACCGCTAGGCGCGGTTAGAAAGAGAACCTTACCTTGAGATGAGCTTTCCGCCGCGGCAAGAAATCGTTTGATAGCCTCGATGTCCTCTTCGGGCTGAACAAATGTCATCTTTGCTCGCTCCCCGAAAGTCGACATGAGCGGCTCATAACGAGTTGGGAGCGAGGTGATCTTGATTGAAGTGACTGACATGTGACGATTCGGCTTGGTAAGTTTTAACGTGGAAGTAAGCGGTCTGCGCGGCTTTTCATGCAGGTCCGTTCGACTGAAAGGTTATACATCACTTGGCCACGTAACCTTCAAGGCAACAAGATCACTTCCTTTCGCCTTGTACAGAATTCGGCCACCATCCAAATGGACTATCAGTTCCAATCGAGTCAGTACACCTTTGGCATCTGAGCCAGCGTGTCGAAATACGTTAGCATAGCCTTCCGGTGGAAGAATGCACGGAGGATATGCCGTCCACTCAGACGGCGCGCCACTAGACGAGAAAGCAGTAATTTTGCGAGGTGCTTCAAATTCAATCTCGCTCTTGCTCTTGCACGCATCGCGAATGGTCTTGTAGCTTTCTTGGTCAAAAAGCATCGTGTCGCCCCTCAGATATTTCCATTTAGCATGCCTTGAAAGCCATTTTCAATTGACGCCTTTGTAACCTGGGCTTGCGTATTCTGCCAATTGGTCGTCATTTCCTTTTGGCTATTTTCCCAGTTCTTCTGAACGTCAGCATTGTGGCCACTCGCAGCAATATCGAATTCCGTTTTCTTTTCGATTAGCTTTTCATAGGTGCGGATCAAGTCCGTACTCTGCGGCTGCTGTTGGATCATGAACTCTAGAAAGGCCCTACAGTTATTGAAGTCCCAGCTATTCATGGTGATATCTCCTGTGATACACAAGCTTAATTTACCCGACAAGCCAAATGACTACATCTACCCAAGATAGGATAAATACAGCCATTCTGGATGGATGTGAAATCCATATCCATCCTATTCCTACGGTTTGCGAACCCTGTCTTTCGGCCCCAGCGCTTTAACGGTACGAAGTGGCATCTTCAAAAGTCGGACAGAGAAACACCAGCTCGCTCCAGTTGCGCGTACAAGGGCCTGAAGTTCTCTTTCACCCAATGCGATCTGAACACCAGTGCCGGGACTCTCATGACGGCGCACCGGGCTGTTTTCCACCAGCAGTGCAACGCAGGTGCTGCGGCTTTTTCTACCGGGGAGTGATGCGAGGGCAGACACAAACCGGGCATCGCCAAACCGGTCCTTCAGTTTCTGAGCGCCGGGTGAACACGACAAGCGCTTTTTGGTGACCTTGAACGAAGAGACCTGATCACCCGACGGTTCGGGTAGGCGTTTGGGGGTCGCTGGGTGGTGAAATTGCATGGCCTCCCTTTTGGCCTGGAACGTTGTGGGTTGTTATCCGTTCAGGCGGTCATTCTGCAACGTCTTGTCACAAATCTACAAGTCGCCCCCTGTCAATTCCGGCAACAGACACTCTGCCCGGTGACACTACAGCCATATGCAGGACGACCTGTTCGGCGCGACGCCGGCGCCGCCCCCCACCCGACCGAAGCCACCCGCCGCCGCACCCGACCCGGCGGACGATGACGCTGCTCCGGCTCAGCCCAAACGCCGCCGCTCCACCGAAGTCCTCCCCCTACCCCCAGACAACACCACCCGCGCCCTCGCCGCCCGCCTGAACACGCGCATCCGCCTGGGCGCCTCGACCTGGAGCTACCCGGGCTGGGCCGGCATCGTGTGGGACGAGGGGCCGTACAGCGAGGCGGTGCTGGCCAAGAACGGCCTGACCGCCTACGCCCAACACCCGCTGCTGCGCTGCGTGGGCATCGACCGGTCGTTCTACCGCCCGCTGACCGAGGGGCAGTACGCGCGCTACGCGGGCCAGGTGCCGGACGATTTCCGCTTCGTGGTGAAGGCGCCGGCGCTGGTGACGGACGCACTGGTGCGCGGCGAACAAGGCCAGGGGCGCCAGCCCAACACCGCGTTTCTGGACCCGGTGCTGGCGACGCAGGAGTTCATCACCCCCGCGCTGGCAGGGCTGGGCGACAAGGTGGGCGCGCTGGTGTTTCAGCTCAGCCCGCTGCCGTTTTCGCAGTTGCAGCGCCTGCCGCTGCTGCTGGAGCGGCTGCGCGCCCTGCTGCGGGCGCTGCCCGATGTGCGCGGCGCCACGCCCGACGGCGTGGTGGCGGTGGAGGTGCGCGACCCGGAGTGGCTCTCGCCCGCCATCGCGCCGCAGCTGGCGGCCGTGCTCAAGGAGACCGGCGCTACCTACTGCCTGGGCCTGCACGCCAAGATGCCGCGCCTGGCCGAGCAGTTGCCGCTGCTGCGCGCGCTCTGGCCCGGGCCGCTGGTCTGCCGCTGGAACCTGAACCCGCTGCACGGCGCCTACGGCTACGAGGACGCGCAGCGCTCCTACGAACCCTACGACCGCATTCACGACGTGGACGCCGAGACGCGCGCACTGATCGTGCGCACGGTGCGCGGCGTGACGGGCGCGGGGCAGAACGCCTACGTGACGATCAGCAACAAGGCCGAGGGTTGCGCGCCGCTGTCGGCGCGGGCGCTGGCGGAGGGCTTGGCGGACGCCGAGGCGCCACCGGCCACCTGAACGCGCCGCGGCGCGGCGGTGTTCACTGCGCCTGGGCCGCCGGTTGCATGGCCGCCTTGTAGATGCTGTTGCGCGGCGAGGCCATGAGGCGACGCAGCATGGGCGCGAAGGTCTCCAGCGGCTCGGCGGGCTGCGCGGGGTCGAAAGCGCGGTTGTCGTACAGCGCGACGAACTCGGCGGTGTGCTCGTAGCTCGGGTGCGCCTTGAACTGGTCGCGCATGTTGCGGTCCAGCCCGATGTGGTGGAAGAAGTTGTAGCCCTGGAACACGCCGTGGTGCTGAACCATCCAGTGGTTCTCGTCGCTGACGAAGGGCTTGAGGATGGCGGCGGCGATGTCGGGGTGGTTGAAGCTGCCCAGCGTGTCGCCAATGTCGTGCAGCAGCGCGCAGACCACGTATTCCTCGTCGCGCCCGTCTTTAAGCGCCAAGGTTGCGGTCTGGCGGGAATGGGTGAGGCGATCCACCGGGAAGCCGCCGAAGTCGCCGTCGAGCAGGCGCAGGTGGTCGAGGATGCGGTCGGGCAGTGCCTTGGCCATCTTCATGGCCTCGGGGACGATGAGTTGCCAGTCTTCCTTGGTGCTCTGTTCCATGCAGGTGAAACTGGCGCGAGCGAGGACGTGGTCGTTCATGGGTGTCTCCTTCCGGGTGGGTGGTCAGGGCCTTGCCAATGTCGCCCGCATGTTCACCCACCCGAAGGGCCACCCGCTGTCCCGCCTGGGACGGCGCGCGCCCTGCGGCGCGTCAGCCCTGCACGCGCTGCACGGGCGTGGCGTGCGGGCGCCAGCGCAGGGTGACCCAGGTCAGAACCAGCGCGGTGAGCGCGCCAGACGCCATGCCCACCACCATGGGCAGCGGCTGGCCGTTGGCGAACAAGCCGACGATGCCCATGGCCACCGCGCCGCAGAGCATCTGCAGCGTGCCCATGAGCGCGGACGCCGTGCCCGCAATCGCGCCGTGCGCCTCCAGCGCCAGCACCGACACCGTGGGAATCACCATGCCCATGAAGGCGCTGGCCACGAAATACAGCGACACCAGCACGAGCAGCCGGTCGCCACCGACGAGGTAGTACGCCAGCAGCGACGCCATCACCACGCCGCAGGCGGTGGCGGCCCACTTGGCCAGGGGCACCAGCCCGAAGCGCCGCCCCAAGGGACCGGTGAATTGCGCGGAGCCGATGAAGGCTGCGGCGTTGAGGCCGAAGGCCAGGCTGTACTGCGTGGGGCTCAGGCCGTAGTGGTTAATCAGCACGAAGGGCGAGCCGGCCAGGTAGACGAAGAAGCCCGACATGGCGAAGGCGCCGATGAACACCAGGCCCAGGTAGTGCCGGTCGCGCAGCAGCAGGCCGTAGGCGCGCAGCGCGCTGCCGAAGGAACTGTCCACGCGCTCTGCCTCGCTGCGGGTTTCGGCGAGCGCCCCGCGCACCATCAGCATGCCCGCCACCGCCGCCAGCGCCACCACCCAGAACACGCCGCGCCAGCCGGTCAGTGCGATGACACCGCTGCCCGCCAGCGGCGCCAGGATGGGCGAAACGCTGAACACCAGCATGAGCAGCGACATCAGGCGCGCGGCCTCGGCGCCGGTGTGCAGGTCGCGCACGATGGCGCGCGGAATCGCCATGCCGGCGGCAGCGCCCAGGCCCTGCAGGAAGCGCAGCGCCACCAGGGTGTGGATGTCGGTGGCCAACGCACAGCCAATGCTGGCCAGCGTGAACAGGGCCAGACCGGCGTAGAGCGGCGGCTTGCGGCCCACCATGTCGGACACCGGTCCATAGAGCAGCTGGCCCAGGCCGATGGAGAGGAAAAACGCGGTGAGTGTGAGTTGCACCGCCCCCACCTCTGCCCCCAGGCTGCGCCCGATGTCGGGCAGCGCGGGCAGGTACATGTCGATGGCGAAGGGGCCGATGGCGGAGAGCAGGCCCAGCACCAGGGCCATCTTGAGATAACGCGAAAGCATCGGCGAATTGTCGCAGTGCAGCAAAAATGCCGCCCGGCGCGACCCGAACAACCTTGTGCCGCGGCGCTGGGGCGTCAGTCGAACAGCGAGGGCTGACCGCCGGGCCGGTAGCCCTCGATTTCGAGCAGGCGCCATTTGGTGATGGCCCCGCCGCTGGCCGAGAAACCACCGGGCTGGCCGCCCGCCGCCAGCACGCGGTGGCAGGGCACGACCGGCGCGAACGGGTTGGCGCCCATGGCCTGGCCGATGGCGCGGGCCAGTTGCTTGTCGCCCATCTCGGCAGCGAATTCGCCGTAGGTCAGCACCTGGCCGGGCGGGATGGCGCGGGCGCGCTCGTACACGCGCTGCAGAAAGGGCGTGAGGCGCGACATGTCCAGCGGCAGGTGGCGCAGGTCGGCCGGCCGCTCGCCGCGCAGCGCGGCCTTGAGTTCGGTGATGGCGGACTGGACGGCGGGCGGTGGGTCCGCCTCAGGCACCGGCGCCGGCAGGCTGCGCAGCAGGCGCTGGCGCGTGCCCTCAGGTGTGGGTTCGGGCAGCTGCACCGCGGTGATGCCCGCCGGCCCCCACGCCATGCCGCACACGCCGATGGCGGTGTCGAACAGCGTGTGGGCGCGACCGTCCACCTCAGCCTTTTCTTCCGTAGCCGGCCTCGGGCTCCTGCACCAGCCGGTGAGGTTGCGCTGGCAGCGGACGGATGCGCTCCATCACGCCGCCACGGCTGACGATCAGTTCGGTGCCGGTTTGTGCCGCCAGTTCGCGGGCCCGCTGCGCAGCTCTTTGAATGGCTTGCCAAGATCCGCGCAGATCGGCGTTGTTCGCCTGTTCAATGCTCTTGCTGTTCATCGTTCGCTCCAGTCCAGCAGTACCGGTGTCTCACCCGCGTTGTTGTACAGCACCCAAGCATCCACTGCCGGCGCATACAGACGATGGAAGTTGCCCAGCCCAGCGGCAAACCGTCGGCGAATCACATCGGCTGGTATGTCGTGACCGCCTTGCCTCACACGCTGCCCCACACGGGCCACAGCCTCATCAGCGTGGTTGAGCTGCAGAAAGATCAGTTCGACCCGGTAGCCGGCCTGCTGCCATCGTCGGATGTGGCGCAGATAGGCCCTGCCGGACAGCGTGGTTTCAAAAGCGAAGCTGTTCTGCGCCTGAAAGTGCCGGTCGAGTTCTTCCAGCATCAGCCGCCCCGCCTGCACTGCAGCGGTTTCCGGAGCAAACGGAGCAAGCCCGGCGGCAATCAGGTCGGCATTCACAAACACCGGACAAGCCGCCTCGCGGGGCAGAAACTCGCGAGCAAAGGTCGTCTTTCCAGCGCCGTTAGGCCCTGCAATGATGATGACCTTGCGTTCGGGGTTCACAGTGACAGCTCCTGCCTGGACTCAGCCGCAGCAGTGTACCGGTGCATGCAGGTCCGGCGAACCAAGCCGAATCACCCGGCGCGCAGCGCCTGCCGCAGGTTCTCGCCAATCTCGGGCCGTTCGGCAAACGGGTCGGGCGGGTTGGTGCCAGCGACGATGGCGTCGAAGCGGCTCTGTGCGTTGCCCAGGGCCTTTGGGTGGCTGTAGATGTAGAACTGGTCGTGCCGCATGGCGTGGAACACCATCTCGGCCACCTGGGCAGCCGTCACCTTGCCGCTGCTGACGGCCTTGTCGCTCATGGCCTGGCCGATCAGCTGGCTCTGCGTGGGCTTCTCGTCGGCCAGGCCGGCCGGCTTGTTGCGGTGGCTCTGGCTGATGCCGGTGGGCACGAAGTACGGGCAGAGCACGCTGGCACCGACCTGGTCCGTCACCAGCTTCAGGTCCTGGTAGAGGGTTTCGGAGAGGCTGACCACAGCGTGTTTGCTGACGTTGTAGATGCCCATGTTGGGCGGGGTCAGCAGGCCGGCCATGCTGGCGGTGTTGACGATGTGGCCGCGGTACGCGGGGTTGGCCTTGGCGGCGGCCAGCATCATGGGGGTGAACAGGCGCACGCCGTGGATCACGCCCCAGACGTTGACGCCCAGCACCCACTCCCAGTCTTTGACGGAGTTCTCCCACACCAGACCGCCCGAGCCCACGCCCGCGTTGTTGAAGACGAAGTGCGGCGCGCCAAAGCGCTGCTGTACGGCCTGGGCCAGGGCCTCCATCTGCTCGGCGCTGGACACATCCACCTTGCGCGCCAGCACCTGTGCGCCGGCCGCTTCGAGTTCGGCACGGGCCTTGTCGAGCGCGTCTTGCTGCACGTCGACCAGCACGAGGTTCATGCCCAGCTTTGCGCCGATGCGCGCGCATTCGAGGCCGAAGCCGGAACCGGCGCCGGTGAGCACGGCGGTCTTGCCTTGGAAGTCGGAAATCACGTCTTGTCTCCTGTGTGGTGTTGTCTAGCGACGGACCATCTCGATGTGCGGGATGCCGTCTTCCATGTAGGGCTTGTCGTCCGACACGAAACCGTGGCGGTTGTAGAAACTTTCCAGGTGCGCCTGCGCACCGATGCGGATGGGCTGCGGGCCCCAGAGCTGTTCCAGCAGGCGCACGGACTCGGCCATCAGCGCGTGGCCGATGCCGCCGCCACGCGCGGACGGCGCGGTGACCACGCGGCCGATGCTGGCCTCGGCAAAGGCCGCGCCCGGTGGCACCAGGCGCGTGCTGGCGTGCAGGTGGGCGGTGCCATCCTCGTCAACGACTTCGCCCAGAACATGAAGGCACTGCGCGTCGAGGCCGTCCATGTCGAGAAAGACGCAATTCTGTTCCACCACGAACACCTCGCTGCGCAAGCGCAGCAGGCGGTAGAGGGTGTCGGCGCTGAGAGCGGCAAACGGCAGGCAGCGCCACTGGATCTGGGCGCTGCGGGGGAGAACGGTGGTTCCGGTCAAGCTTTCACTTCCTTCAGTACATATCCGATGCGTGGGAAATGTACGTGCAGGCGGCCGGCCCGGTCGTCGGTGCGCGCGAGCGTGTAGTGGGTGCGCGTGGCGGCGACCAGCGTGCCCTCGGTGGTCTCGGTGCCGAAGCTCTGCGCGGCCACCGTCACGCGGCTGCCCAGCGCAATGCCGTGGTCGTCCTGAAAGGCTTCGTCGGGCAGCGGCGCCGGCTCGGCCGCAGCGGCGATGGCGATCGCCTCGGTGCTGGTGAGCTTGGATGGCGTGCCGTGGCCGATGGCGGCCATGCGGTCCATCCACGCCAGCACGCCGGGCGTGGCGTCCAGGATGCCGGCCATGCTGGGGTTGACCACGCGGCTGAACCACAGCGGGTGGTAGGCGGCGAAGTCGGCGATGCAGGGCGCATCGCCCAGCAGGAAGGGCTGCTCGTGCAGCATGTGGGCCAGACGGCGCAGGTGGCTGCGGTAGGCGCTGGTGGCGTCGCCCGGGCGCAGGCGGGTCATGCCGGCGCTCATGGCGCTGCGGTCGGCCGCGAAAGCCTGGGCCGCTTCGGGCGGCTGCTTGGCGAACATCGCGGCCGCGCCCTTGGGGCTGAGCGTGTAGCCCATGGCCGACCAGAACAGGTCACCGTCGGCCCACTGCGCCACGATGCGCGCGATGCCTTTGAGGTGCTCGGGGAACAGTGCCGGCTCGGGTTGCAGGTGTTCGAGCACCGTGGCAATGAGCGCCGTGTCGCACCAGATGTCGGCGCCGATCTGCAGCAGCGGCGTGCGGCGGTAGCCGCCGGTCAGCGCCACCACGTCGGGCTTGGGCATGACGCTGGGGATGTACACGCTCTGCCAGGCCAGGCCCTTGAAGCCGAGCATGAGCCGCACCTTCTCGGCAAACGGCGACATGGGGTAGTGGTGGAGGATGGGCGTGGTCATGGGTGTCTCCCTTTTGTGAGCGGGTTTCAGTGAGGTTGTGCGCGGGCGAGGATGGCGGCGAAGTCGGTACCCGCGCCGAGCGAGCCGAAGCTGTGGCCCCAGTGCCCGGCCAGGCGCGACTCGCAGAAGGCCGCGAACACGGCGGGCGGCGCGGTCTGCGCCAGCAGTGCGGCCTGCACGGCCAGGGCCACGTCCTGCGCGAGGCGGCGGGCCTCGATCTCGGTGGCCATCAGCTCCACGCGCGTGGGCAGGCTGGCGGCCAGGTGGTCCAGCGCGGGGTGCATGCCCTTGGCGGGCGCGAGTTCGTGGGCCAGCGCTGCGGCGGCGTCGGCCTTGCGCAAGGCGCGCAGCAGGTCCAGCGCCATGATGTTGCCGGCGCCTTCCCAGATGCTGTTGAGCGGCATCTCGCGGTAGATGCGGGCCATGATGCCCTCGCCGCCCTCTTCCACATAGCCGTTGCCGCCCAGGCACTCCATGGCCTCCTGCGCGAAATGACTGCCGCGCTTGCAGATCCAGAACTTGGCCACGGGGGTGAGCAGGCGCTGCATCACGCGCTCGTGTTCGTCGCTCGCCGCACGGTCGAAGCTCCGCGCCAGGCGCAGGGCCAGCGCGGTCGCGGCTTCGGATTCGAGCGCGAGGTCGGCGAGCACGTTCTGCATCAGCGGCTGCTCGATCAGCGCCTTGCCGAAGGCCTTGCGCTGGGTGGTGTGGTTCAGCGCGAGGGACAGCGCCTGGCGCATCAGCGCGCTGGTGCCGAGCGCGCAATCGAGCCGCGTCATGGTGCCCATGGCCAGGATCTGCGGCACACCGCGGCCCTCCTCGCCCACCAGCCAGGCGGTGGCGCCCACGAACTCCACTTCGCTGCTGGCGTTGGCCTTGTTGCCCAGCTTGTCTTTCAGGCGCTGGATGAAGAGTTTGTTCAGCGAGCCGTCCGGCAGCACACGCGGCAGGAACAGGCAACTCAGGCCGCTGGGCGTCTGCGCGAGGATCAGGAAAGCGTCGCACATCGGCGCCGAGAAGAACCACTTGTGGCCGGTGACGGTGAAGCGCTGGCCCCAGGCGTCGCTGCCGTCGGGCACGGCCTGCGTGGTGTTGGCGCGCACGTCCGAGCCGCCCTGCTTCTCGGTCATGCCCATGCCCATGGTCACGCCGGGTTTGTCCTTCCAGAGCTTGAGCGCCGGGTCGTAGGCGCGGCTGGTGAGCTGCGGCGCCCAGTCGGCGTAGATGGCGGGGTTGTGCTTGAGCGCGGGCGTGACCGCATAGGTCATGGAGATCGGGCAGAGGGTGGACGGCTCCAGCTCGGTGAAGAGCATAAAGGCCGCAGCCCGGTTGACATGGGCCGTTCCCGTGCCCTGCTCGGCGTCGGAGAACGGCGTGCCGTGCAGGCCCGCCGCCGTGGCCGCCGTCATCAGCGCGTGGTAGCTCGGGTGGAACTCCACCTGGTCGATGCGGTGGCCAAAGCGGCTGTGGCTCTTGAGCTGCGGCGTGAACACATTGGCCAGCCGCGCATGCTGCTGCATCTCGGCGCTGCCCACCTGCTGGCCCAGGGCGCTCAGGTGGGTGGTGACCAACGCCGGCGCATTGAACTTCAGCGCGTCCTGCATCGCCCGGTTGCCGTCGAACAGGTTGACGTCGACCAGCGGCTCGGGCTGGTTGAAGACTTCGTGGGTCGTGTTCATGGGCGAAGAGCCTCCAGTTCTGACGGGACATGGACAGCATCGGGCATGGCGTCTATCCCAGCATGGGAAAGCGGAACACGCCGTGGTTTGCGGGAACCGCCATGCGGGCAAGCGGAGCAGCCAGGGCCATGCCTTTGTCGCTGTTGGTCAACATCACGAATCCGTCCCCGGACGTCGTGGAGACCATGGCAAAAGCGCGAAATCCGGGGTTGTTCCCCCACTGCCAAAGGTAGGGTCCGCCTTCCGCCTGTTCGATGCCCCAGCCGGAGCCCCAGAACAACCCCAGTCCGGCATCCACCGACACCCTGTTGGTCAGACTGAGCGACAGAAGGCTTTCATCGGAGACCAGTGCCGCCATCAGGCGTGCGTAGTCCGCCGCAGTGGTGTGAAGGGAGGCTGCGGCGTTGGCTTCCACCATATCGAACCGCACCTTGCCAGCCCACCAGGAATGGCCGTCGACGACACGGTTCCGAATGTCGTTTGTCAGACGCATGCGCGAATCACGCATGTGCAGCGGTCCGAAAACGAGGCTGTCCATGAGCGCATCGAACGACTGCCCGGCCACTGCGGACAGCACCGCCTGCAGCAGCACATATCCCTCACCAGAATAGCTCCAGCGCTGGCCAGGCTCAAACGCAGGCGACAGGGGGCCATCTGTCCAGTTCGGCAGGCCCGAGCTGTGGTTGAGCAGACACGCGACCGGGATTCGACTCAACGTCGCCGGTGGCACATGGTCAAAACGTGGCGCTGCGGAGCGGGCGAACGGGTTCTGGCGATGGGCGTACCCATCGGGCAGGTAGCGCGAGACCGGCGCATTCAGATCGAGTTGTCCGCCCTTGGAAAGTTGGAGCGCGGCGAAAGCCACCACCGGTTTGGTCAATGAAGCGGCCTGAAACACCGGGTCCCCACCCGGCGCATCTGGCACCGGGCAGCATGACACGCGCTCCTGCGCCCCTGCCCTGCCTGCTTTCAGAACCACATAGGAGGCAGCGGGGACGCCTCGCTGGGCCGCCAGCGCCGCGAGCGGAACGTCACCGAAGCGCCCAAGATCGGTGGCGCAGGCCGTCAGCAGCGGCGCCATGGCCGTTGCACACAGGAGATTCCGGCGCGAAAGCATCGACCTGTTTCCTTGGGACAACCGCGTTGTTCGCCCGAATCAGCGACTCCAAACCTTCCGTCAGACCAGCTTCACGAGCTGCTTGCCGAAGTTCTTGCCCTTGAGCAGGCCCATGAACGCCTCGGGCGCGTTTTCCAGGCCCTGGGCGATCGTCTCGCGCGGGCGCAGCTTGCCCTGCGCCACCAGCGTGCCCAGCTCGGTCAGCGCCTCGGGCCAGACCTCCATGTGCTCGCTGACGATGAAGCCTTCGACCTTCAGGCGGTTGATCAGGATCAGCGCCGGGTTGGCCAGGGGCAGCGGCTGGCCGTCGTAGCCGGCGATCATTCCGCAGACCGCGATGCGGCCGAAGGCGTTCATGCGCAGCAGCACGGCGTCCAGCACCATGCCGCCCACGTTCTCGAAGTAGCCGTCGATGCCGTTCGGGCACTCCTGCTTGAGCGCCTTGGCCAGGCTGTACATGTCCTTGTGCAGCTTGTAATCAATGCAGGCGTCGAAGCCCAGTTCCTTGACCGCGTACTCGCACTTCTCCGGCCCGCCCGCGATGCCGACCACGCGGCAGCCGCGCTCCTTGGCCAGCGCACCGAAGGCGCTGCCCACCGCACCGGTGGCGGCGCTGATGACCATGGTCTCGCCGGCCTTCGGGTTGATGATCTTCACCAGGCCGTACCAGGCCGTCACGCCCGGCATGCCGACCGCGCCGAGGTAGTAGGACAGCGGCACGTGCGTGGTGTCGACCTTGCGCAGTGCGCCGGGTTGCAGCGCGTCGACCACGCTGTACTCCTGCCAGCCGCCCATGCCGACCACGCGGTCACCGTTGAGGAACTTCGGATGGCGCGACTCGACCACCTCGCCGACGGTGCCGCCGATCATCACCTCGCCCAGCGGCTGCGAGGCGGCGTAGCTCTTGCTGTCGTTCATGCGGCCGCGCATGTACGGGTCCAGGCTGAGGAAGTGGTGGCGCACCAGCACCTGCCCGTCCTGGAGCGGCGGGGTTTCGGTGGTGACCAGCTTGAAGTTGTTCACGGTGGCTTCGCCCTCGGGGCGGTTGTCGAGCAGGATCTGGCGGTTGGTGGCCATGGAAGTCTCCTTGGAATGTTCAGGGGGCGGGGCGGCGCAGCGTGGGCAGGCCGACGCCGGCGGCGTCGAAGCCGCCGTCGACCGCCAGCACCTGGCCGTTGACGTAGCTGGCCTGCGGGCTGCACAGGAAGCCGACCGCGTTGGCGATCTCTTCCAGGCTGCCGTAGCGGGCCAGGGGGATGGTGTCGTGGTAGTCCGCACGGATGGCGGGCGTGTGCACTTTCTTGGCCATCTCGGTTTCCACCGGGCCGGGCGCGATGGCGTTGACGCGGATGCCGGCATTGCCGTACTCCACCGCCTGCTGGCGCGTGAGGTGGATCAGCGCGGCCTTGGAGGTTCCGTAGGCCACGCGCAGCGTGCTGGCGCGCAGGCCCGAGATGGAGGCGATGTTGACCACCGCACCACCGCCGTTCTTCAGCATCAGCGGCGCGCAGGCCTGCACACACAGGAAGGGGCCGTCGAGGTTGGTCGCCATCACCCAGCGCCACTCGTCGAAGCTGGTCTCGCCAATCGGCTTGAAGGTGGCGACGCCCGCGTTGTTCACCAGGGCATCGAGCCGGCCGAAGGTCTGCTCGATGCGCTGCACCGCGGCGGCGACCTGCGCCGCGTCGGAGACGTCGCCGTGGATCACCAGCAGGTGGTCGGCGCGGTCGCCGAGTTCGGCGCGCAGCGTGGTTTCGGTGGCGGTCAGCGTCGGCGCGTCGTTGTCGATCACCGCGACGCGGTGGCCCTGGTGGAAGAACCAGCGCGCGATGGCCAGGCCGATGCCGCGGGCGGCGCCGGTGACAAAGGCGACGGGAGTGTTGGCAGTGCTCATCAGTCGGTCTTGAGAGGGTTCAGTTCGTGGGTGGACTTGCCCACCGGCAGGCGCGGCACGAACTTGAAGGTGCCGGTGGCGTGGGCGCAAAGCTTGCCCGCCGCGTCCACGATGCGGCCTTCGGTGAAGGCCATGGTGGGCGTGCGGTGCAGCAGCGTGCCGTGCGCCGTGAGCGCCCCCTTGGCGGGCCGCATGAAGCTGGTCTTCATCTCCACCGTCACGCAGCCCATGGCCGGCTCCACCGAACGCGCCGCGTGCGCCATCACCACATCCAGCAGGGTCATGCTGGCGCCGCCGTGCACCACGTTGAACGAGTTCTGGTGCTCGGGCTTGGGGTCGAAGCAGATCGTGGCTTCGCCGCCCTCGAACTTCTGCAGTTCGAAGCCGAGCAGCTCGACGAAGGGGATGTGGACCGAGAACTTCACTCAGCCTCCCGTGATGACCGAGACGCCGCCGTCCACCGCCAGCCACTGGCCGGTGATGTGCTTGCCGGCGTCGGAGGCATACAGCACGGTCAGGCCCTTGAGGTCTTCGTCGTCGCCCAGGCGGCCCAGCGGCGCGTGCGCGGCCAGCTGCTCCTCGCCCATGGCCTTGAGCGTGCCCTGGGTCATCTTGCTCGGGAAGAAGCCCGGGCAGATGGCGTTGACGCGGATGCCGTGCGCGCCCCACTCGGCGGCCAGCGCACGGGTGAAGTTGATGACCGCGCCCTTGGAGGTGTTGTAGGCGATGGTGTTCATGCCGCGCGGGTTGCCGCCCAGACCGGCGATGGACGCGGTGTTGATGATGCTGCCGCGCTTCTTCGGGATCATGCTGGCCTTGGCAATCAGCTGGCTCAGGAAGAAGTAGCTGCGCACGTTCAGGTTCATCACCTTGTCCCAGGCTTCGAGCGGGTGGTCTTCGGCCGGGGCGCCCCAGGCGGCGCCGGCGTTGTTGACCAGGATGTCGACATCGCCCGCGCGCTGCAGGGTCTCGCTGACCAGGCGGCGGATGTCCTCCTCGTGCTGGCAGTCGGCGGCGATCCAGCGCGCGTCGATGCCGGCGGCCTGCAGTTCGGCCGTGGCCTCTTCGAGGTCGGTGGCCTTGCGCGAGCTGATCACCACGCGCGCACCGGCCTCGCCCAGGGCGTGGGCCATCTGCAGGCCCAGGCCGCGCGAGCCGCCGGTAACGAGGGCGGTCTTGCCCTTGAGGTCGAACAGTTGCTGGATGTTGCGGGTCATTGGTGTCTCCTTGGAATGGGAAGGTTCAGAAAGCGTCTTCGGCCAGATCGGCGCAGGTCAGGTCGCGCGTGCGCACCACCTGCAGCCAGGCGCCGATCTTGGGCAGTTCGTAGTGGAAGAAAAAGCGCGCGGCGGCCAGGCGGCCGGTGCGCGCGGGGCTGTCGGCCGATGCGTGCGCGGCCAGGGCCACGTCGAGCCAGATCCAGGCCAGCACCGTGTGGCCGAAGGCCTGCAGGTAGGGCACGGCATTGGCCAGGACCTCGGTGGGGTTGGCGGTGGCCCAGGCGGCTTTGGTCGTGGCGCCCACGTCCTGCAGGGCCTTGCCCAGGGCGTTGGCGTGCGCGGCGAGTTCGGGCACCTGGATGGCGCGTTCGATGGTCGCGTTGATCCGCCCGGCCAGCAGCTGCAGGCCCTTGCCGTTTTCCATCAGCACCTTGCGGCCCAGCAGGTCCATGTCCTGGATGCCGTGTGTGCCCTCGTGGATCATGTTCAGCCGGTTGTCGCGCCAGTACTGCTCGACCGGGAAGTCGCGCGTGTAGCCGTAGCCGCCGTGCACCTGGATCGCCAGCGAGTTGGCTTCGAGACACCACTCGCTGGGCCAGCTCTTGGCAATCGGGGTCAGCACTTCGAGCAGCAGGCGCGCGTCGTCCGCCGCCTCGGGCGCGCCGGTGTGCTGTTCATCGACCAGGCGGGCGCAGTACAGCTCCAGCGCCAGCGCGCCTTCGGCGTAGCTCTTCTGCGCCAGCAGCATGCGCTTGACGTCGGCGTGTTCGATGATGCGGACCTGCGGGGCGGCGGCGTCTTTTCCGCCCGATGTCACCGGCCGTCCCTGTGGTCGGTTCTTCGCGTAGTCCAGGCTCGCGTGGTAGCCCGCCATGCCCAGCATGGTGGCCGCCATGCCCACACCGATACGGGCCTCGTTCATCATGTGGAACATGCACTGCAGGCCCTTGCCGGGCTGGCCGACGAGGTAGCCCACGGCGCCGGCACCGGCGCCGGCGCCGGCGCCGTCCAGGCCACCGCCACTCTCCCCCCGCACCGGGTACTTGCCCTCGCCGAAGTTCAGCAGCGTGTTGGTGGTGCCGCGCCAGCCGCACTTGTGGTTCAGGCCAGCCAGCGCCACGTCGTTGCGCTCGCCAGTCAGGTGGCCGTCGGTGTCCACCAGCTTCTTGGGCACGATGAACAGCGAGATGCCGCGGGTGCCCGGCACCAGCTTGCCGTGCTCGTCGGGGATCTTGGCGAGCACCAGGTGGATGATGTTCTCGGTCAGCTCGTGTTCGCCGGCCGAGATCCACATCTTGTTGCCCTTGAGGCGGTAGCGCGGGCCCAGCGGGTCGCTTTCGAAGCCAGCCCCATCGGGCACCGCACGCGTCGCCACGTCGCTCAGCGACGAACCGGCCTGCGGCTCGGAGAGGCACATGGTCCCCGACCAGCGGCCAGAGAACTCGTTGAGCGCAAACACCCGCTTCTGCGTCTCGCTGCCGTGGGCCATCAGCAGGTTGGCATTGCCCACCGTGAGCAGGCCGCTGCCGATGGAGACCGAGGCCATCGCGAAGAAGGCATTGGCCGCGGCCTCTACCGTGTACGGCAGCTGCATGCCGCCGATGTCATAGTCCTGCGCCGCACTCAGCATGCCGCTCTCGGCGTAGGCCTTCTGTGCGTCGTGCGTGGCCTGCGGCAGGATGACCTTCTCGCCGTCGAAGTGTGGCTCCTGCGTGTCCACCAGCCGGTTGAAGGGCGCGTACTTCTCGCGCGCGATGCGCTCGCAGGTGTCGAGCACCGCGTCGAAGGTCTCGCGGCTGTGGTCGCTGAACCGCTCGCGCTGGTTCAGGCGCTCAACCGACAGCCAGTCGTTGAGCAGAAAGTCGATGGTGGGGCGCAGGCTCATGGTCGGCGAGAACGGTGGGTTGACGGCTTATTGCGGTTCGATCTTGGCGTCCTTGATGGCCTTGGCCCACTTGGCGGTTTCGGTCGCGCCGCGCTTGGCCAGGTCCTCGGGCGTGCCCGGCTCCACCGCAAAGCCGATGCCGGCGAACTTCTCCTGCACTTCCTTGCTGTTGGCCGCGGCGTTGGCCGCCTTGTTGAGCTTGGCAATCACATCGGCGGGCGTGCCGGCGGGCACATACATGGCGAAGTAGGCGATCAGCTCGTAGTCCTTGAGGCCCAGGGCCTCGTTGACCGTCGGGATGTCGGGCACGGCTGGCGAGCGCTTGGTGGATGTCACCGCCAGGCCGCGCACCTTGCCGGCCTTGACCTGCGGCAGCATCACCGCGAAGTCGGCGCTGAACATCTGCACCACGCCGCCGATCAGGTCGGTCATCGCGGCGGGGCCGCTCTTGTAGGGCACGTTGGTCAGCTCGATGCCGGCCATGCCGGCCAGCATCTCGGTGGAGACGAGTTGCGAGGTGCTGGCGCTGGCGAAGTTGATGCTCTTGGGCTTGGCCTTGGCCATGTCGACCAGTTCCTTGAGCGTCTTGGCCGGCACGTCCGGATTCACCGCGATGATCAGAGGCACCGAGCCCATGTAGGCCACGGGCGCGAAGGCCTTGTCCTGGTCGTAGGGCAGCTGCTTCATCAGGCTCTTGAGCGCCGCGTTGGTGCTGTTGGTGCCGATCAGCAGGGTGTAGCCGTCTGGCGCGGCCTTGGCCACCGCGTCGGCGCCCAGCATGCCGTTCACGCCGGGCTTGTTGTCGATCACGATGGGCTGGCCCAGGGCCTCCTGCATCTTCTGCGCGAAGGCGCGGCCGATCTGGTCGGTGGCGCTGCCGGCGGCAAACGGCACCACGGCCTTGATGGGTTTGTCCGGGTAGGCCTGCGCGAGGGCGGCGGTGCAGGCCAGCGTGGCCGCAGCAGCGGCAATGACTCGGGTCAGGGTTCGCATCGTCTTGTCTCCTTTGTGGTGTGAATCGGAACTCAGTCGTCCAGCGGCAGATCCAGGATCGCGGCGCTCAGGGTCTTGCCGTGGGCGTCCAGCGCCAGCGAGCGGGTGACGCCGCCGGCGAGGGCATCATGCATCACGAAGTGCACGGCCTGCAGCTGTGGCAGCACGAAGCGCTGCACCTCGCCGCCCACCACGCCCGCGAAGTGCAACTGCACGCGCTCGGTCGTCAACAGGCGTTCGAGCTCAGGGAAGTCTGCCGGGTCCCGCGCGATCACGCTGAGCGTGGCGCGGTTGCCCTTGTCGCCGGAGCGGGCCAGGGCGATGTCCCGGAGGATGCGGCGCGGTGTGGTCATGCCGTCCACTCCAGCACCTCCACGCGGGTCTGCACCGCCTCGCGCGGAATCAGCGTGGAGGCCACCGCCACCACCTCGCGCACCGACTGCGTGACACCGCCACCGGCCGCCGGGCCGTTGAGGTAGAGCGCCTCCACCTCCTGGCCCACGCGCTCGGCCTGGGCGCGCGTGTCGCAGCGCACCGCCAGGCGCACGCGCACCTCATACGGCTCGCGGTCGGCGCCCAGCGCGGCCCCGTGCATGGCGTTGACGCCAATCAGTTCGGCGCGGTACTCGCACCCGGCAAGCGGCGGCAGCAAACCCGTGTCGGCGAGGCGGTGGCGCAGGATGTCCAGCGCCAGCTCGCCGCGCGCGCGGGCGCCCGGCCCGGCGTAAGAGATCTGGCCTTCACCGATGAAACCGTCGCTGTAGCCCAGGCTGGCCTTGAGCTGGTCGGGCCTCGCGTGACCGCTGGCGCCGTCGACCCGCACGCGGTCGCCGCCCAGGTCTGTCAATTGCACCTTTGAAAAATCGCCCGTCACATCGGCCTGCAGGTAGGCCGCCGGGTCTTCCGCTTCGTAGAGCAGCTGGGCGGTGCAGCTGAGCCGGTCCACGCGCCCGCCGGTGTCCGGCAGCTTGGTGATGACCGTGCCGCCGTCGGCGGCCACCTCGGCCAGCGGAAAGCCCACGCGGTGCAGCTCGGGCACGTCCACCCTCCCCGGGTCGGCCAGGTAACCGCCGCTGACCTGGGCCGCGCATTCGAGCAGGTGGCCCACGGCAAGGCCCTTGCCCAGCAGTGCCCAGTCGTCGGTCGCCCAGCCGAAGTGCTGCATGAGCGGCGCGAGAAACAGCGAGGGATCGGCCACGCGGCCAGTGATGACGAGGTCGGCCTTCGACTGCAACGCAGGCAGCAGCGCGTCGGCGCCCAGGTAGGCGTTGGCCGAGATCAGCCGCCCGTCCAGCGAGCGCACCGTGTCGGCGCTGTCGAGCAGCGGCGCGTCGTTCTGCTGGACCCAGGTGAGCACGTCGTCGCCCAGCACCACGGCCACGCGCAACCGCGGCAGCTGCAGTTCGCGCGCCACAGCCAGCGCGGCGTGTCCGGCAGCCAGCGGGTTGGCCGCGCCCATGTTTGTGATGATGGTGGTGCCCTGCTGCAGGCAGGCGGCCAGCACGGCCCGCAGGCGCGCCGCCAGCAGCGGGTCGTAGCCCTGCGCCGGGTCGGCACGGCGGCGCAGCTGCGCCAGGGCAATCGTGCGCTCGGCCAGGCATTCGAACACCAGCGCGTCAAGCTGCCCGCGCCGGGCCAGATCAACAGCCGGGTCGATGCGGTCCCCGGCGTAGCCTGCGCCTGCGCCGATCCGGTAGGGCCTCATGTGCTGAGTCTCCTGCTCGGACCGGCGGCGCGGGTTTTACAGGACTTCGAAGATGCCGGCCGCGCCCATGCCGCCGCCGATGCACATGGTCACGCAGACGCGCTTGGCGCCGCGGCGCTTGCCTTCGATCAGCGCGTGGCCGGTCAGGCGCTGGCCCGACACGCCATAGGGGTGGCCGACGGCAATGGCGCCGCCGTTGACGTTCAGGCGGTCGGCCGGGATGCCCAGCTTGTCGCGGCAGTACAGCACCTGCACGGCGAAGGCTTCGTTGAGTTCCCACAGGTCGATGTCGCTGATCTTCAGGCCCAGGCGCGCGAGCACCTTGGGGATGGCGAACACCGGGCCGATGCCCATTTCGTCGGGTTCACAACCGGCGACGGCAAAGCCCAGGAAGCGGCCCAGCGGCTGCAGGCCGCGCTTCTCGGCCAGCGTCTCGTCCATGAGCACGCAGGCCCCCGCACCGTCGCTGAACTGGCTGGCGTTGCCCGCCGAAACGAGGCCACCCGGCAGCGCCGAGCGCAGGCCGTGGATGCTGTCAAAGGTGGTGCCGGGGCGGATGCCCTCGTCGTTCTCGACCGTGACCTGCTTGGTCATCAGGCCCATGACCTTGTCGGCCACACCGGCGGTCACGGTGATGGGGGCAATCTCGGCCTTGAACAGGCCGGCTTCCAGCGCAGCGGCGGCCTTTTGCTGGCTGGCGGCGCCGTACTCGTCCATGGCGTCGCGGCCGATGCCGTAGCGCTTGGCCACCTGTTCGGCGGTCTGCAGCATGTTCCAGTAGATCTCGGGTTTCTGCTTCTCCAGCGCCAGGTCCTTAAGCATGTGCTGGTTCATTTCCTGCTGCACGCAGGAAATGCTTTCCACACCACCGGCGACGTAGACCGAGCCTTCGCCCGCGATGATGCGCTGCGCGGCCAGGGCGATGGTCTGCAGGCCCGAGGAGCAGAAGCGGTTCACGGTCATGCCCGATACCGTGATGGGCAGGCCGGCCTTGAGCGCGATCTGGCGCGCGATGTTGGCGCCGGTGGCACCTTCGGGGTTGGCGCAGCCCATGATCACGTCTTCGACTTCAGCGGCGTCGATGCCGGCGCGCTGCACGGCGTGCTGTACGGCGTGGCCACCGAGCGTGGCGCCGTGGGTCATGTTGAAGGCGCCCTTCCAGCTCTTGGTCAGGGGCGTGCGGGCGGTGGAAACGATGACGGCGTTGGTCATGATGGGTTCCTCAAATCTTGATTCGTGCGGTCATCAGAAGGTCTTGCCTTCGGCGGCGAGCTTCGCGAGCAAGGGAGCCGGCTCCCAGAACTTCGCGTCGTCCAGCGGGTTCTTCGCAAAGCGCTTCATGGCCTGGACCACGTTGAACAGGCCGACTTCGTTGGCGTAGTTCAGCGGGCCGCCGCGGTGCACTGGGAAGCCGTAGCCGAAGATGTAGACCACGTCGATGTCGCTGGCCTTGTTGGCGATGCCTTCTTCCAGGATGTGCGCAGCTTCGTTGACCAGGCTGAACACCAGGCGCTGCACGATCTCTTCGTCGGAGATATTGCGCGGCGTGATGCCCAGCGCCTTGCGGTGCTCTTCAATCATGGCCACCACCTCGGCGTTCGGGATGGCGTCGCGCTTGCCGGGCACGTAGTCGTACCAGCCGGCGCCGGTCTTCTGGCCGAAGCGGCCCTTCTCGCACAGCAGGTCGGCCGTCTTGCTGTACTTCATGTCCGGCTTTTCCTGGTAGCGGCGCTTGCGGATCGCCCAGCCGATGTCGTTGCCGGCCAGGTCGCCCATGCGGAACGGGCCCATGGCCATGCCGAACTTTTCCATCGCCTTGTCGACCTGTTCGGGCGTGCAGCCTTCGTCCAGCAGGAAGCCGCCCTGGCGGCCGTACTGCTCGATCATGCGGTTGCCGATGAAGCCATCGCAGACGCCGGAGACCACCGCCGTCTTTTTGATCTTCTTGGAGATCGCCATCACGGTGGCCAGCACGTCCTTGGCGGTCGCGTCACCACGCACCACTTCCAGCAGCTTCATCACGTTGGCCGGGCTGAAGAAGTGCATGCCCACCACGTCCTGCGGGCGCTTCGTGAAATTGGCGATCTTGTTGACGTCCAGCGTGGAGGTGTTGGAGGCCAGGATGGCGCCCGGCTTCATCACGCGGTCGAGTTCCTTGAACACTGCTTCCTTGACGCCGATTTCCTCGAACACGGCCTCGATCACCAAGTCGGCCGAGCCGATCTCGTCGTAGCTCAGCGTAGTGCTCAGCAGGGCCATGCGCTGCTCGTACTTGTCTTGCTTGAGCTTGCCCTTCTTGACCTGGGCTTCGTAGTTCTTGCGGATGGTGGCGATGCCGCGGTCCAGCGCCTCCTGCTTCATTTCCAGGATCTTCACCGGGATGCCGGCGTTGAGGAAGTTCATGGAGATGCCGCCGCCCATGGTGCCGGCGCCGATGACGGCCACCGAGGCGATCTCGCGCTTGGGCGTGTCTTCCGGCACGTCGGGGATCTTGCTGGCGGCGCGCTCGGCGGTGAACAGGTGGCGCAGCGACTTGCACTCGGGCGTCCACATCAGATTGATGAAGATCTCGCGCTCGAACACCATGCCGTCGTTGAACTTCTTCTTGGTCGCGGCTTCGACGGCGTCCACGCACTTGGCGGGCGCCGGGAAGTTCTTGGCCATGCCCTTGACCATGTTGCGCGCGAACTGGAAGTAGGCGTCGCCGTCCTTGTGCTTGCAGGGCAGGTTGCGCACCAGCGGGAAGGCCGAACCATCGGCGTGTTTGGCAGCCATCTCGCGGGCGAAGGCCAGCGCTTCTTCGGCCAGCGATTCGGGCGACGCGGCCAGCTTGTCGAACAGCTTCTGCCCAGGCAGTTGCGCCAGCATCTCGCTCTTGACCGGTTCGCCGCTGACGATCATGTTCAGCGCGGCTTCCACGCCCAGCACGCGCGGCAGGCGCTGCGTGCCGCCGGCGCCGGGGATCAGGCCCAGCTTCACTTCCGGCAGGGCCACGTTGCAGCCGGGGGCGGCGATGCGGTAGTGGGCGCCGAGTGCGAGTTCGAGGCCACCTCCCATGCACACGCTGTGCACGGCCGCGATCACCGGCTTGGTGGTGTTCTCGACGCGGATGATCACGGACAGCAGGTTGGGTTCCTGGATCGCCTTGGGCGAGCCGAACTCGCGGATGTCGGCACCGCCCGAGAAGGCCTTGCCCGCACCGGTCAGCACGATGGCCTTGACGGCCGCGTCGTTTTCGGCCTTCTCCAGACCGTCGACGATGGCCTGGCGGGTGGACAGACCCAGACCGTTGACCGGCGGGTTGTTGAGCGAAATGACGGCGACGTCGCCGTGGACCTGGTATTCAGCGGTCATGGAGTCTCCTCTGGGGTGAAGCGGGGAAACAGTTCAAAAACGAACGGTCGTGCGATTCTAGGAAATTTGTGCAGCGCGGCAAGCACCGGCTGTCGCAAGAGAGTCAGACCTCAAGCCACTCTTTTCGGGTGTACGGATCGGCGCGCAGACTGTCGGGCGTGCCCTCGAACACGATGCTGCCATGGCCCATCACCAGCGCCCGGTCCGAGATCGCCATCGCGATGGTCAGCTTCTGCTCGATCAGCAGCACCGAGATGCCGCGCGCCTTGAGCTTCTGCAGGTACTCGCCCACCAGCTCGACGATTTTGGGCGCCAGACCCTCGGTCGGCTCGTCGATGATGATCAGGTCGGGGGCGCCCATCAGCGTGCGGCACAGGGTCAGCATCTGCTGCTCGCCGCCCGAGAGCACGCCGGCTTCGGTGTGCTGGCGTTCCTTCAGGCGCGGGAACATGGCGTACATGTCGTCGAAGCCCCAGCGCGAGCCCTTGCCGCTGCCCTTCTGGCCCAGCAGCAGGTTCTGGTGCACCGTGAGCTTGGGGAAGATGTCGCGGTTCTCGGGCACGTAGCCGATGCCGCGGTGGGCGATCTCGAAGGGCTTGTGGCCGCGGATGGCCTGGCCCTTCCAGTCGATGGTGCCCTCGCAGTCGACCAGGCCCATGATGGCCTTGGCGGTGGTGGATCGGCCCGAGCCGTTGCGGCCCAGCAATGCGACGATCTCGCCCTTCCCCACCTCGAAGCCCACGCCGTGCAGCACGTGGCTCTTGCCGTAGTAGGCGTGCAGGTTCTGGATCTTCAGCATGGTGTTGCCTCCTTCAGTGACCGACCGAGGCGGCCTGTTCGTCGGCCAGCACCGATCCCAGGTAGGCCTCCTGCACCTTCGGGTTCGCGCGCACCGCCTCGGGCGTGTCGAAGGCGATCACCTCGCCATAGACCACCACCGCGATCTTGTCGGCCAGGCCGAAGACCACGCCCATGTCGTGCTCCACGGTCAGCAGGGTCTTGCCCACCGTCACCTCGCGGATCAGCTCGATGAAGCGGCTGGTCTCGCTCTTGCTCATGCCGGCCGTGGGTTCGTCCAGCAGGATCACGTTGGCGCCACCGGCGATGGTGATGCCGATCTCCAGCGCGCGCTGCTCGGCATAGGTCAGGTTCATGGCCAGCGTGTCGCGCTTCCTGTCGAGCCGGATCATCTTCATCAGCTCCTCGGCCCGGTCGTTCGCATCGGTGAGGTCGGCCAGGAAGCGGAACAGCGTGTAGCGGTAGCCCAGGCTCCAAAGCACGCTGCAGCGCAGGTTCTCGAACACGCTGAGCTTGGGGAAGATGTTGGTGATCTGGAAGCTGCGCGAGAGACCGAGCCGGTTGATCTCGAAAGGCTTCTTGCCGTCGATGCGGGTGCCGTTGAGGACCACCTCGCCGCTGCTGGGGGCAAAGCGGCCGGAGATCAGGTTGAACAGCGTGGACTTGCCCGCGCCGTTGGGGCCGATGATGGCCACACGCTCACCCGCGCGCACCGCCAGATCGACGCCGCGGATGATGTCGGTCTTGCCGAAGCTCTTGCGCAGGCCTTTCAGCTCCAACGCGTAGCCACCCGAATGCACATGGCTCATGGCCTGCTCGTGCGGCCGCACGGGGGTGTTGCTCGCGGTGTTCATTCCGTCTCCCGGCGCTTGATTTCTTTCTCGATGTCGGTCTGGATCGCCGACCACTGGGCGGCGAACTGGCGCCGCGCGATCTCGAACACGCCCAGGCAGGTCAGCGTGACGAACACCGCGCCGAACCAGGTGGTGCCGGCGCGCGTGTTGAGTTCCACGCCGAGGTACTTCACCGTGTCGCCCATGGCTGCGTTCAGCTGCAGGTGGTAGATCATCTCGACCATCGAGCCGGCACCCAGCAGCACCAGCACCGCCGTCACGCCCAGCACCAGGTAGGACACCCAGATCTCGCGCAGCCGGCCGAACGCGGCCACGCGCAGGTTCATCATGATCAGGCTGGCGATGCCGCCCGGCGCGTACATCACCATGAACAGGAAGATCAGGCCCAGGTAGAGCAGCCAGGCCTTGGTCAGCTCCGACAGCAGCACCGCGGCCAGCACCATCAGCACGCCGCCGATGATGGGGCCGAAGAAGAACGTTGCGCCGCCCAGGAAGGTGAACAGCAGGTAGCCGCCGGAGCGCGCCGCGCCCACCACCTCGGCCGTCACAATCTCGAAGTTGATCGCGCCCAGGCCACCCGCGATGCCGGCGAAGAAGCCGGCGATCATGAAGGCCAGGTAGCGCACCTTCTGCGTGTTGTAGCCGATGAACTCGACACGCTCGGGGTTGTCGCGCACCGCGTTCAGGATGCGACCCAGCGGCGTGCGGGTGAAGGCGAACATGAGCGCCACGCAGACAAAGGTGTAGACCGCGATCAGGTAGTACACCTGCACCGGCGGGCCGAAGCTGATGCCCATGAAGGGCTGGCCCACCACGCGGTTGCCCGAGACGCCGGCCTCGCCGCCGAAGAAGTCCGAGAACATCAGCGACATCGCGAACACCAGCTCGGCCATGCCCAGCGTGATCATGGCGAACGGCGTGCCGGCCTTCTTGGTCGTCACGTAGCCAAACAGGATGGCAAAGAACAGGCCCGCGAAGCCCCCGACCACCGGGATCAGGCTGACCGGGATCGGCCACTGCCCGTCCGACACCGCGTTGAGCGCGTGAATCGCCACGTAGCTGCCCAGGCCGGTGTAGACCGCATGGCCGAAGCTGAGCATGCCACCCTGCCCCAGCAGGATGTTGTAGGACAGGCAGGCGATGATGGCGATGCCCATCTGCGTCAACATGGTGACCGAGAGGTTGCTGGTGAACAGCATCGGTGCCACGGCCAGCACGATGGCGAACAGCGACCAGACAATCCAGCGGCCAACGTTCCAGGGTTTGAATTCGTAGTGCGTCTTGCTCATGTCGGATCAGCCTTCTCGCGTACCCAGAAGACCCTTGGGCCGGAAGATCAGGATCAGCACCAGGAACAGGTAGGGCAGGATCGGCGCCACCTGCGACAGCGTGAGCTTGAGCACCGAGTTGTTCAGCGCCGCATCGGACAGCTGCATGCCCAGCTGCTGCGCGACGCTGACGAAGGAATGGTCCATGCCGACCGCGAAGGTCTGGATCACACCGATCAGCAGCGAGGCCAGGAAGGCACCCGAGAGCGAGCCCATGCCGCCGACCACCACCACCACGAAGATCACCGAGCCCACCGTAGCGGCCATGGCCGGCTCGGTCACGAAGGTGCTGCCGCCGATCACGCCCGCCAGCCCGGCCAGCCCGGTGCCCGCGCCAAAGACCAGCATGAACACACGCGGCACGTTGTGGCCGAGGGACTCGACCATTTCGGGGTGTGTCAGCGCCGCCTGGATCACCAGACCGATGCGCGTGCGCGTGAGCAGCAGCCACAGCGACACCAGCATCAGCACCGCGATGCCCATCATGAAGGCGCGCGTGGCGGGGAATGGTGTGCAGATCACGCCCTCGGCGCTGCAGACCGCCTGACCGGCGGCGCCGAGCACCAGGCCCAGGCTGTCGTTGGCGTGGTGCACCAGGGTGAAGGCTGGACCTCGCAGCAGATCGGGCGGCGAGAACTCGACCGCCGTGCGTCCCCAGACCAGTTGCACCAGCTCCAGCACGATGTAGGACAGACCGAAGGTGACGAGCAGCTCGGGCACGTGGCCGAACTTGTGCACCTTGCGCAGCGACAGACGCTCGAACAGCGCCCCCAGGGCGCCCACCACCAGCGGCGCCACCACCAGCGCCGGCCAGAAACCGATCAGCCCCGACAGCGTGTAGCCCACATAGGCGCCGACCATGTAGAAGCTGGCGTGCGCGAAATTGAGCACGCCCATCATGCTGAAGATGAGCGTCAGCCCCGAGCTCAACATGAACAGCAGCAAGCCGTAGCTCACGCCGTTGAGCATGGAGATGATGAAGAACTCCATGAAGCAGGCCTTTCGAGGGCGAAGGAGTTGGGAGAAGAGAAATGAAGCGAGCCAAGTATGGCTCGCTCAGGCACACATGATCGCGTCAACAAACAAGCAGCCGGCGCGAGGTGTCTGCATCGAGAGCGCGGCGGAACCGGCTTTGCCGGGCCGCTCGCGCTGCCCCCTGGAGGGGGTGACGCGAAGCGGCGCGGGGGTGGTTCAAAGCTTGCGCGGGGGGTGCTTCCTCAGCCTGGCCGCTTCATCTCGCAGCTCGTCGGCGTGCTCGACACATAGGCCGGGAACTCCTTCACCGGTGCCAGCGTCATGCCGGTGTTCTCCGGGCTGTACGGATACTTGGCGTCGGCCTTCTGCCAGACCGTCAGGAACAGCGGCTGCTGCAACTGGTGGTCCAGCTTGCGGATCTCGACCTCGCCACTGAAGCTGTTGAACTTCAGGCCTTCCATGGCGGCCGCCACCTTCACCGGGTCGGTCGACTTGGCCTTGGCCATGGCCGTGCTCAGCGCGTTGTAGATGTGGATCACCGAGCCGGTGTAGAAGTCGTCCTTGAACTTGGCCTTGAATTCGTCGGACCACTTGCCCACCTGTCCGCCCATGTTGTAGTGGTTGTAGGCGATCTGGAACACGCGACCTTCGGCGCCGGTGCCCAGCGCGGTCGGCGTGCCGGTGACGCCGGTGTAGTAGGTGTAGAACTTGCCGGTGTAGCCGCCCTCGTTGGCCGCCTTGACCAGCAGCGCCAGGTCGGAACCCCAGTTGCCGGTGATCACGGTGTCGGCGCCCGAGGCCTTGATCTTGGCGATGTAGGGAGCGAAATCGCGCACCTGCGCCAGCGGGTGCAGGTCCTCGCCGACGATCTGCACGTCGGGGCGCTTGCGGGCCAGCGTTTCCTTGGCGAACTTCGCCACCTGGTGGCCGTGCGAGTAGTTCTGGTTGAGCAGGTACACCTTCTTGACGTCGGGCTTGTCCTTCATGAAGGTGGTCAGCGCCTCCATCTTCATCGAGGTGTCGGCGTCGAAGCGGAAGTGCCAGTAGCTGCACTTGCTGTTGGTGAAGTCGGGGTCCACGGCCGAGTGGTTCAGGAAGATGACCTCCTTGCCCGGGTTGCGCTCGTTGTGCTTGTTCACCGCGTCGATCAGCGCGCCGGCCACCGACGAGCCGTTGCCCTGGGTGATGTAGCGCACGCCCTGGTCGAGCGCGGCCTTGAAGGCGTTCAGGCTCTCGGCCGGGCTGAGCTTGTTGTCGATGCCGATGACCTCGAACTTCACGCCCGCCGGGTTGTTGGCACTGAACTTCTCGGCGAAGAACTGGAAGCTCTTGAGCTGGTTCGAACCGACCGGCGCCATCAGGCCCGAGAGCGGGTCGATCCAGGCGATCTTGACGGTCTCGCCCTTCTGGGCGTGGGCGGCGCCGAAGGCCAGGACAAGGGCTGCGGCGGCGACAGACTGGTGTGCGAACTTCACGTGGCATCTCCTGGAGAAAGTGAAGCCCCCAGCGTAGCGTCGGACCTCCGCACGGCGCTCAGGGAATGCCCTAAACGCTATCGCACAGGCGACTCTGCTTGCACTTCCGTAGCGCCGCAGGTCGCCTGCGCGACGGGTTCAGAGCCCCGGCAACTTGTAACCGGCGAGCTGCTGGCGCAGCGTCATCTTCTGCATCTTGCCGGTCGCGCCCAGCGGGATCGCATCGACGAACACCACATCGTCGGGCACCTGCCACTTGGCGATCTTGCCCTCGTAGAAGGCCAGCAGCTGCTCGCGCGTGACCTCGGTGCCAGGCTTCTTCACCACCACCACGATGGGGCGCTCGTCCCACTTCGGGTGCTTCATGCCGATGCAGGCCGCCATGGCCACGGCCGGGTGCGCCATCGCAATGTTCTCCACATCGATCGAGCTGATCCATTCACCGCCGGACTTGATCACGTCCTTGCTGCGGTCGGTGATCTGCATGAAACCGTCGGCGTCGATGGTGGCCACGTCGCCAGTGGGGAACCAGCCCCGGCCGGCCGCGTCGTACTGCAGCGGGTCACCGCCCTCGCCCTTGAAGTAGCTGGCGATGATCCAGGGGCCGCGCACCAGCAGGTCGCCGTAGGCCTTGCCGTCCCAGGGCTGCTCTTCGCCCAGCTCGTTGACGATCTTCAAGTCGACGCCGAAGACGCGGCGGCCCTGCTTGAGGCGCACCTTCATCTTCTCGTCTTCCGGCAGCGCGACCTGCGCGTTCTTGAGCGTGCAGACCGTGCCCAGCGGGCTCATCTCGGTCATGCCCCAGGCGTGCAGCACCTCGACGCCGTACTGGTCGTTGAAGGCCGCGATCATGGCCGGCGGGCAGGCCGAGCCACCGATGACGGTGCGCTTGAGCGTGCTGAACTTCAGGCCACCGGCCTGCATGTGGCCCAACAGCATCTGCCACACCGTGGGCACGCCCGCGGCCATGGTGACCTGCTCGCCCTCGATCAGTTCGTAGACCGACTTGCCGTCGAGCGCGGGGCCGGGGAAGACCAGCTTGCAACCCACGGCCGCGGCCGAATACGGCAGGCCCCAGGCGTTGACGTGGAACATCGGCACCACGGGCAGGATGGCATCGCGCGCCGAGCAGCCCAGCGCATCGGGCAGCGCGGCGCCGTAGGCGTGCAGCAGCGTGGAACGGTGCGAGTACACGGCGCCCTTGGGGTTGCCGGTGGTGCCGCTGGTGTAGCACATGCTGGAGGCGCAGTTCTCGTCGAACTCGGGCCAGGTGTAGGTGTCGGCGGCACCGCCGATCCAGGCCTCGTAGCTCAGCAGACCGGGGATGCCGGTGTCGGCCGGCAGCTTGTCGGCGTCGCAAAGCGCGATCCAGTGCTTGACGCCCGGGCACTTGGCGTGCACGGCCTGCACCAGGGGCAGGAAGCTCATGTCGAAGCACAGCGCGCGGTCGTCGGCGTGGTTGACGATCCAGACCAGCTGTTCGGGGTGCAGGCGCGGGTTGAGCGTGTGCAGCACGCGACCCGAGCCGCTGACGCCGAAGTACAGCTCCAGGTGCCGGTAGCCGTTCCAGGCCAGGGTGCCCACGCGGTCACCGAACGACAGGTGCAGGCTGTCCAGCGCGTTGGCCACGCGGCGTGCGCGGGCGGCGATCTGACCCCAGGTGGTGCGGTGGATGTCGCCCTCGACCCGGCGCGAGACGATCTCGGTGCTGTGGTGGTGGCGGTCCGCGTGAACGATGAGGTTGGAAATCAGCAGCGGTTGGCTTTGCATCTGGCCCAGCATGGGGTATCTCCTGTGTGTGCCGCTCAAAAAAGAACGGTCGTTCGTTTTGAAACCCCACATCATGCCCGAAACCGGGCGGGCTTCCCAGCATGGGCGGGCGGTCTGTGCGTCTTCCGCGGGACTCCGCGGGGGCGCTTCTGCGTACTTCCACGTAGGCCCCGCGCCGCGTCCTGTGCCAGAGTCGAAGGCTGTCACTTTCTCCCGCCGCGCATGCCCGACTCTCCTCCCGACACCTCGCCGGTGGCACCGCTGAAGCACCTGGACTTCCGCATGCTGTGGATCGCCTGGCTGTTTGCCAACGTCTGCATGTGGATGAACGATGTGGCGGCCGCCTGGATGATGACCTCCCTGACCAGCAAGCCCATCTGGGTGGCCCTGGTCCAGACCGCGTCGACCCTGCCGGTCTTCCTGCTGGGCCTGCCCAGCGGCGCGCTGGCCGACGGGCTGGACCGCAAGCGCTACTTCCTCGTCACGCAGCTCTGGGTTGCGGCCATCGCCTCGGTGCTGAGCGTGCTCGTGTTCCTCGACATGGTCACCCCCGTGGTGCTGCTGGCCCTGACCTTCGCCAACGGCGTCGGTCTGGCCATGCGCTGGCCGATGTTCGCCGCCATCGTTCCAGAGCTCGTGCCGCGCCAGCAGCTGCCGGCGGCCCTGGCCCTGAACGGGGTGTCGATGAACGCGTCCCGCATCCTCGGACCGCTGCTGGCCGGCGCCCTGATCGCCAGTGCGGGCAGCGCCTGGGTCTTCCTGCTGAACGCCGTGCTGTCCCTCGGGGCAGCGGTGATCATCAGCCGCTGGCAGCGTGAGCACGTGCCCAACCCGCTGGGCCGCGAGCGCCTGCTGTCTGCCATGCGGGTGGGGCTGCAACACGTGCTGCAGTCGGAGACGCTCAAGGGCGCGCTGCTGCGCATCGCCATCTTTTTCTTCCATTCCACCGCGCTGATGGCCCTGCTGCCCCTGCTGGCCAGGGGCATGGACGGCGGTGGCGCCGGCATGTTCACCCTGCTGCTGGCCTCGATGGGCGCCGGCGCCATCGCCTCCACAGCGTTTCTGCCGCGGCTGCGCAAGCGCTACACCCGCGACGGCCTTGTCGTCCGAGGCGCCGCGCTGCAGGCCGCCTCGATGGCGGTGATGGCGGTGGTCGCCTCGCCCTGGCTCGCGGTACCGGCCATGTTCCTGGGCGGCGCGGCCTGGATCACCACCGCCAACACCCTGAGCGTGTCCATGCAGATGAACCTGCCGGACTGGGTCCGGGCGCGGGGCATGTCCATCTACCAGATGGCCATCATGGGCGCCAGCGCCGGGGGCGCTGCGCTGTGGGGCCAGATCGCCACGGCCACCGACGTGCGCACCTGCCTGGGTATCGCCGCGGTGTCCGGCCTTCTGGTCATGTGGGGCGTCAACCGGTTCCGGCCGGACACCAGCCAGCCGTCGGACCTCACGCCCCGAAGGGTCTTTACGCTGCCGACCAACGATGCGCCGCCCTCGGACGGGCGGGTGCTGATCACCATCGAGTACCAGATCGACCCGGCCCGGATCGCCGAATTCCGGGAGCTGATGCTCACCGAGGGCCGCAGCGGCCGGCTGCGCCACGGCGCGCTCTCCTGGGAGCTGCTGCACGACCTCAACGAACCCGGGCGTTTCGTCGAAATGATCGTGGACGAATCCTGGACCGACCACCTGCGGCGCTTCGAACGCGTCACCGCCGCCGACGAAGCGCTGCGGCTGCGCAAGCTGGCCTTCCACATCGGCGAGGCACCGCCGCTGGTGCGCCGCTGCCTGATGGAAACCACGGTGGACCAGGGCTGACGCGCAGCACGTTCGCCGCCCTGCAGGCACAATGCCCGCTCCACCCCGACCCGGGTGTTCCGGAGCACCGCCATGAGCAATTTCCCTATCCAGAAAACCGAGGCCGAGTGGCGCGAGCTGCTCGCCGAGAAAGGCGCCGAGCCTGCGGCCTTCCAGGTCACGCGGCACGCCTACACCGAGCGCCCGTTCACGGGCAAGTACGAGCAGATCTGGGCCGACGGCAGTTACCACTGCGTCTGCTGCGGCAACCACCTGTTCGACTCGGGCACCAAGTTCGACGCCGGCTGCGGCTGGCCCAGCTTCTGGAAGGCCATCCCCGGCGCCATCACCGAGATCACCGACCGCAGCCACGGCATGGTGCGCACCGAAACCGTGTGCAGCCAGTGCGGCGCCCACCTCGGTCACGTGTTCGAGGACGGTCCCGCGCCCACCGGCCTGCGCTACTGCATGAACTCCGCCTCCATCGACCTGCAAACCAAGGACCCCGAATGAAAGCCCAGAACATCCTCCAGACCATCGGCGGCACACCGCACATCCGCATCAACCGCCTGTTCGCCGGTGCCAGCCAGAGCGTGTGGATCAAGTCCGAGCGCAGCAACCCGGGGGGTTCGATCAAGGACCGCATCGCCCTGTCCATGGTGGAAGACGCCGAGGCCTCGGGCGCACTCAAGCCGGGCGGCACCATCGTCGAACCGACTTCGGGCAACACCGGCATCGGCCTGGCCATGGTGGCCGCTGTCAAGGGCTACAAGCTCATCCTCGTCATGCCCGACAGCATGAGCATCGAGCGCCGCCGCCTGATGCTGGCCTACGGCGCCAGCTTCGACCTGACGCCGCGCGAAAAGGGCATGAAGGGCGCCATCGCCCGCGCCGAAGAAATCGTCGCCAGCACGCCCGGCGCCTGGATGCCGCAGCAGTTCAACAACCCGGCCAACATCGCGGTGCATGTGAAGACCACGGCACAGGAAATCCTGGCCGACTTCCCCGACGGGCTGGACGTGCTGATCACCGGCGTCGGCACCGGCGGCCACCTCAGCGGCTGTGCCCAGGTGCTCAAGGCGGCGTGGCCCCAGCTCAAGGTGTTCGCGGTGGAGCCCGTGGCTTCGCCGGTGATCTCCGGCGGCAGCCCGGCGCCCCACCCCATCCAGGGCATCGGCGCCGGCTTCATCCCCGGCAACCTCAAGACCGAACTGCTCGACGGCGTGATCCAGGTCGACGCCGAACCGGCGCGCGAGATGGCGCGCCGCTGCGCGCGCGAGGAAGGCATGCTGGTCGGCATCTCCTCGGGCGCCACGCTCCAGGCGATCGCACAGAAGCTGCCCGAACTGCCGGCCAACGCCCGCGTGCTCGGCTTCAACTACGACACCGGCGAGCGCTACCTCTCGGTCGACGGTTTCCTGCCGGCATGAACACGGCCGACAGCGAGCGGCTGACGCAGCTGGAAATCAAGATCAGCTACCTGGACGATCTGGTGGAGACGCTCAACACCATGGTGGCGCGGCAGCACGACCAGATCGCGATGCTGATCCACGAGGTGGCGCAGCTGCGGCAGCGCAACGACGAGTCGCAGCCGGCGGGCTTCCGCAGCCTGCGCGACGAGCTGCCGCCGCATTACTGAGGCGGGGCTGCGCGCCCGGTGGCCGCGTAGTGGGCGGCCAGGGCTTCGTCGCGCGTCATCTCGCGCACGTTGCCGTGCTCCAGGCGGAAGAAGCGGTTGCAGTAGCGCTCGATCAGCTCATCGTTGTGGGTGGCGAAGACGAAGATGCCGACCTTCTCGATCAGGCTCTCCATGCGCCGTTTGGCGTTGACCTGAAACTCGGCATCGCCCATGCCGAAAATCTCGTCGACCAGCAGGATGTCAGGCTGCACTGTGGTCGCCACCGCAAACATCAGCCGGGTCGACATGCCCGACGAGTAGGTGCGCACCGGTAGGCGCAGGAAGTCACCGAGCTGGCAGAACTGCTCGATGTCCGGCACATGGGTCTCGATCTCCCTGAGGCTCATGCCCAGCAAAACGCCCATGCGGGTAATGTTCTCGTAGCCCGAGAGTTCGCCGTCGATGCCGGCGCCGAGCTCCAGCATGGTCGAGACGCGGCCTTCGCGCACGATCTGGCCCGAGATCGGGGTGTAGACCCCCGCCAGGGTGCGCAGCATGGTGCTCTTGCCGGCGCCGTTGTGCCCCATCAGCGCCACCGCGTCGCCGTCGCGCAGGTCGAAGGACACGTCCTTGAGCGCAGTCACCACACTCACCTGCCCGGCCTCGCTCTCGATGCGCCCACCGGTGCTCACCCGCATGATCTGGTTGCGCAGCGAGAAGCTGCGGCTGTTGTAGATCGGGTACTGGACCGTCACGTTCTTCAGGGTCAGCCGTGCCATGGTTCAGATCCAGAACGCGATGCGGTCGCGCTTGTTGTTGAACAGCCAGAGCGCCACGCACAGTCCGACGGCCAAGCCCCCCAGGTTGGACCAGATCACGAAGTCCGGCGGCGCGTGACCCAGCAGCGGCGAGCGCACCAGCTCAATGGCATGCGACAGCGGGTTGAACCAGAGGATCGTCTCGCTGAACGGCAGGTAGTTGGGCCGGTAGAACACCGGGCTGATGAACATCAGCAGGGGGAGCACCGCTCCGATGATGTATTCCAGATCGCGGAAGCGGGCACCCAGGATGCTGACCACCACGCAGACCCAGTAGAGGTTGAGCGTCAGCAGCAGCATCGCCGGCAGCACCAGCAGCGTCTGCCAGCTCACGGGCACGCCGTACACCAGCGCCACGATCAGGAAGATGGGCAGGTTGTGCACCAGGTTCACCAGGTGGCGCAGCACCAGCTGCGGCGGGTAGATCGACAGCGGCAGGCTGAGGTTGCGGATCACCGAGGCCTGGCGCGCGTAGACCGTGCTCGATTCACTCAGCACGCCGGCGATGAACTGCCACAGGATGAGGCCCGCGGTGAGCGTCGGCACGAACTGCGCCGCGGGCACCTTCATCAGCTCGCTCCAGAGCAGGCCCAGCCCCATGGAGCCGATGGCCGTTCCCAGCGTGAGCCACAGTGGCCCGAGCACGCTGCGCTTGTAGCGGGCGCGCACGTCGCTCAACGCCATGAAGCTGACGATGGGCCAGCTTTTGAGCCCGGCGGCAATGTCCCGCACCGCTGGCGCCTGGCGCCAGCCTCCGACTGAACCCATGGTGTCCTGATTCCTGCGCGGTATACCCGCGCTCTTCCTTGAGATGCCGGGCGCGAGGCTACCATGGGCGCCCCAGAACCGCCCGGCGCCGGTCAGAAGCCGAGACTGGAACCTGCGCCCAGCAGGGTCGCCACCCCCAGCACGGCGAAGATGCCCGCGGCGATCGAGTGCACCAGCTTCATCGGGATCCTGTTGGCCAGGCGGTCGCCGACAAACACCGCCGGCACGTCGGCGATCAGCATGCCCAGGGTGGTGCCGATCACCACCAGCAGCGGCGTCGCGTAGTGCGCGGCCATGGCCACCGTGGCGATCTGCGTCTTGTCGCCCATCTCGGCCAGGAAGAAGGTGATCAGCGTGGCGCCGAACACGCCCAGCTTCTGCGCCACCTGGGTTTCCTCTTCCTCGATCTTGTCGGGGATCAGGGTCCAGATCGCCATGCCAATGAACGAGGCACCCAGCACCCAGCGCAGGATTTCAGGACTCACCTGCGCCGTGATCCAGGCGCCCAGCGCACCGGCCAGGCCGTGGTTGACGATGGTCGCCAGCAGGATGCCGGCGATGATGGGCAGCGGCTTCTTGAAACGCGCGGCGAGGATGAAGGCCAGGAGTTGCGTCTTGTCGCCGATTTCAGCGAGCGCAACAACACCGGTGGAGACGAGCAGGGATTCCATGTGGGGAAACTTTCGCGGGCCGGCACAGAACGCGTTTGACCACGACGCACCCCGGCCTCACAGCGGAGCATCGTGGTCAAAGGTCTTGCCAGGTGCGGGACTGCCTGCGCCATGTCCGGGAACGGACAAGTGTGTTGACGCGGGCCTCTTCAAGGTGAAGAGCGGCTACTCCCCAATGACCACGCGATTGTAGCCGGCGCCGCTGGGAGCCCCGCTCAGAGCGCCTGCTGCGACGGGTCGTCCTCGCGCCAGGCCGGCCCGGCCTTGGCCAGCGCCATCCACACGTGGAAGGGCAGCCGCTCCACCGCACGCCGGGGCGCCTCGCGCGCCACCCGCAGCGCACCGCGCTCGACCAGCATCACGCCGCACTCGGCCGGGACATCCTCAGGCGCGCCGATCGGCCGACCCCTGGCGTCCTCCCCCAGCACGTACCAGCAGGCGCCGGCCATGCCCAGGTAGGCCGCGCGCTTGGCCGGCTTCTTGAGGTCGCCCAGCAGGTCCGAGCGGTGCACCTTGATCTCGTGCACCACCGGCTCCAGGTAGGCCTCCACCGAGGAGTGGCGGATTGAGAACACGTCGGGGCAGGCCATGCACCAGCCGTGCGCGGGCGGCGGCTCGGGTGCGGCCAGTTCGGTCCAGAGCCCCTGCGGCGCAGGCTCGGCGGCCACCAGCTCGGAAGACTCACCGGTCAGCAGCTCCATCGGCAGCGCGACCCGCAGCGCCAGCCCCCGCCAGGCCAGGCGCCCGGACCGGGCCATCGCGGTGGCCACCTGCTCGACTAGGGCCTCGTGGGCCGAGCGCGCCGCCTTGTTGCTGGCGAACACCCGCGCCAGCACCTGGATGCCCGCCTCGGTCACGCGCAGCGTCTCCCGCCCCTGGTCCAGCCGCCGCTCCAGCAGCCCCGCAGCCAGCAGCTCCACCTCGACCATGTCCTGGCAGGGCCAGCCGGCCGAGCGGTGGATCTCGCGCAGGCGCCGGTGGTGCAAGCGGGTGAGCACGGGGCCCGGACCGGGCGGGGAATCGGATGCGTCATCCATGATGGACTGACTATATATCCAAGTGTTTTACATGCCGTACCCAAAGTGGCGGAAGGATAGTAGGATGAAGGCTGAAAAATATTGGCCCATCGAAGAATTTGCAGGTTCAGTTCTTGGTGGGGCTAGCAAACACAAGGTGGTTGCTGTGCTTGTTGCTTACTTTGACGAGAGTGGCATATCCAGCCGGGACCACATGGTTCTTGTCGGCGGTGCTGTCGCTGACAGTTCTACTTGGTCGCGCATAGAGCGCCCTTGGAAGAAATGCCTAGAACCTGGGGAGATTTCCGACAACGGAGTCTCCTGCTTTCACGCGGTCGATTGCGACCATGGAGAGAGGGAGTTCGCATCTGTGCCAAGACCTTTGCGGGACGCTATGGCGTGGCGGCTGTCCGATGAGATCGGGAAGATAAAGCCCCATTGCTTTGCCGCTGGAGTGGTTCGCAAAGACTGGGATGGATTGCCGGGAGATATGAAAGATGCGCTTGGAGGTGACCCACTCCATCTGTCTGTTGCACTGTGCATCGAGCAGATATCAGACTGGGCAAAACGCGAGGTTGATGGAGAGCCGGTGGCGCTGGTGTTTGCGAAACAACATCAGTACAACAAAGCCACAGAGCACATCCATTCGGAATATTGCAGAGATTTCAGTGGCGTTGGTTCTGTGAGTTTTTCGGAGCCAAGACTAGTGATACCTCTCCAGGTCGCCGACTTCATCGCATACGAGAGCTATAGATGGATGCATGAGCGTGCATTAAAACCAGATGCTGAACCTCGCAGGCTATGGAAGAACCTAGAGAAGCACGAGGTCAAGATGACTTTCAACTTCTACGACAAAGACAGTCTGCACAAGCTGGGGAAAAGAGCTGCGCAGTAGCTTCCATGACCCATGCAGGGTTTGCTCACATGGGCGCAGAGACTGATCATGCGGGCATGACCAAATTCACCCCTGAAATTGAGGCTGTTGCTGATCGTCTTTTAGCGCTTGCTGGATTTCGATGTCAAAGCGAGCCCATGCCTGATGGAAGCAGTCAAGAACGTGTTCAGGGAGAGCCTTGTTTTCTAAGTGCGTCTGCTCCCGTTGACGATATGTCTCCATCATCTGAGAAAGAGCAGCCGGATTAGGATGCGTCCGTATGAGTGCGCCAAACGCAGCAAACATCGCAGCTTGAATACCAATCGAAAAATTTCTCAGTTGGTCAAGCTTTGCGTTCTCGTCTTCCATGGGTTCGTCCCTTTTCTGTTGCGGTGCGTGATGCCGCCATCGTACCTAGTTGGGCGACCGGAAAAGAATTTCTTGCCGCTATCTTGACTACGGCTTCCGAGTTCCAGAACTGTCCTTCTTCGGCATGATGGTTTGAACGACTTTCTCAAACTTATCCTGCCGCTCTTCTGCTTCTAGTTCGCGTGCCGTTTCCTCGAATCGCTTCGACTGTTCTGGGTCATCGGGGAGGTTTTGGCGACTTGGTTCGCCAGTGCCATGCGTCGGTTTCTTTTTCATTGCGCAATCGTTTCATAGGTAAGCCGCTTGCCCACCACGCCCTTAAGCAGGAGGTCGGCACGTTGCACGTCATCAACGCCCATTGACTTGCGGTTGGTAAAGCGGAAGTCGAACTCATCAACATAGCGTTGGAGGTGTTCTTCGCTGACGTGGTGATAGATGCCAGAAATGCCGCGCTTGAGGATGCCGAAGTAGGACTCAACGGTGTTGCTATGGGTGCGAACGCCCTTAACCTTGGAATCCTTCGCGTATTCCTTCTGAGTGTGGTTGGTGGACTCATGAAGGTCGAACTCTTGGCCGATCTTCTTGTAGTGGCCAGCGCCATCAGTCATAAGGTGGGTGTCCTTTGCGATATGGGCAAGCAGGATCGGCTTGAGGTTGTCTTTGTCCACGTTGGCGACGTGAAAAGAGCGGGTCCGGCCTTCGCGGGAAACGAGGGAAAGCACCTTACTACGGTGTCCGCCACCTTGAATAGCTTTCTCCCCGCGCTTTGACGCCATGTAGGTTTCGTCGGCCTCAACGATGGAGCCGCCACCGCCCAGCAGATCAGTTCTGTTGTCGCGCATGGCTTCACGGATGCGATGGCCCATGAACCACGCACTTTTCAGAGTGATACCAAGGGTGCGGTGCAACTGGTTTGCGCTGATGCCCTTCTTGCTGGCAGCAATCAGGTAGATGCCTTGAAGCCACAGGCGCAGAGGGATATGGCTGGACTCAAAGATGGTTCCAACCTTGACGGTGAAAGGCTTGCGGCAGTCATAGCACTTGTAGGTGCCGATGCGGGTAGAAGCGCCGCCCATCAGCTTGTTCCGCTCAGTGCCGCCACAGTGAGGACACACCGGGCCATTCGGCCACACACGGGACTCAACAAAAGCGTATGCGGCTTCTTCGTTGTGGAAGTGGGGTTGAGAGAGGTAGGACATGCTGGCTCCTGATTGGGTACGCAAAGTATCTTCCTTTTGAGTGGGTACGTCAAGTAAAACATGGGGCTATATATCCAGTACGATGGCCAGCTCCCTCTGGTGTTTCCCTTGGTTCATCCGCCCATGTTTCCGGCCGTCGACATCGCGGTGTCGGTGCGCACGCTGTGCCACTTCACCGCGCGCAGTGGCGACCTCGACCTGCGGTTCACGCCATCGCCGACCGGCGTCGAAGGCATCGCGGGCCACCAGACCGTGACCGCGCGGCGCGGCGCCGGCTACCAGCGCGAGCTGGCGCTGAGCGCCCGCTTCGGACCGCTGGTGGTGCAGGGCCGGGCCGACGGTTTCGACCCCGCCGCCCGGCGGGTCGAAGAGATCAAGACCCGCCGCGGCGACGCGGGCCACGTGCCAGCCAACCACCAGGCCCTGCACTGGGCGCAGGCCCGCGTCTACGGCTGGATGCTGTGCGAGCAGCTGTCGCTGGCGCAGATCGAGGTGGCCCTGGTCTATTTCGACATCGACAGCGGACAGGAAACGGTTCTGACCGAGACCTGCACCTCGGACGCGCTGCGAGGCTTCTTCGAGGACCTGTGCGAACGCTACCTGGCCTGGGCGCTGGCCGAACAGGCGCATCGGCAGACGCGGGACCACGCCCTGTCGGCGCTGACCTTTCCCTTCCCCTCGTTCCGCACCGGGCAACGCGAACTGGCGGCCGACGTGTACCGCGCCAACTCCCGCGCACGCCACCTGCTGGCCCAGGCCCCCACCGGCATCGGCAAGACCATGGCCACGGTGTTCGCCAGCCTGCGTGCGATGCCCGACCAGGGCACCGACCGCCTGCTGTTCCTCACCGCGCGCACCACCGGCCGGCAGCTGGCGCTGGACGCGCTGGCTCGACTGGGCGTTCCCACGCGCCTGCCGCTGCGGGTGCTCGAACGCCTGGCGCGCGACAAGGCCTGCGAGCACCCCGACAAGGCCTGCCACGGCGAGTCCTGCCCGCTGGCGCGCGGCTTCTACGACCGCCTGCCCGCTGCGCGCGAGGCAGCGGCACAGGCCGCCTGGCTGGACCGTGAACGCCTGCGCACGCTGGCGCTGGCACACGGCGTCTGCCCCTACTTCCTCGGCCAGGAGATGCAGCGCTGGTGCGACGTGCTGGTGGGCGACTACAACCACTGGTTCGACGTGGGCGCGCACTGGTTCGCACTGGCCGAGGACCAGGGCTGGCGCGCCGCGCTGCTGGTGGACGAGGCACACAACCTGATCGACCGCGCGCGCAGCATGTATAGCGCCACGCTGAATGCGCACGAGTTCCTGTGCCTGCGGCACGAGGCGAACCCGGACGTCCGCAAAGCCATGGACACCCTGCACCGGCGCTGGAGCGCCTTCGCCCGCGACCTGCCGCCGGCCGAGGGCACGCAGGCGCTGGCCGACGGCCTGCCGGACGACTGGGCCACCACCCTGCAGAACACCTGCAACACCCTGCTCGATCTGCTGGCCCCGCAGCCCGGCCCCACACCCGACCCTGCGCTGCAGAACTGGGTGTTCGAGGCGCTGCATTTCGTGCGCATCGCCGAGGGGTTTGGCGAACACTCGCTGTGCGAGGCGGGGCCATGGGCGTCACCGCCGGGCGGGCGTGGCCGGCGGCTGCCGACGCTGCGCCTCCGCAACGTGGTGCCCGCTCCCTGGCTCGAAGCGCGCTGGGCGGCGGCGCACAGCGCGACCCTGTTCTCCGCCACGCTGGCCCCGGTGGAGCATGTGACGGAGATGCTGGGTCTGCCGGCTGATGCCGCCCATGTCGACCTGCCTTCGCCGTTCGCTGCCGAGCAACTGCGGGTGCGGATCGCACCCTGGATCTCGACCCGCTACGCCGACCGGCTGCGCTCGCTGGACGCGCTGGTGGACGTGATCGGCGCCCAGTTCCACGAGCGCCCCGGCAACTACCTGGCTTTCTTCAGCAGCTTCGAGTACCTGGACCTGGCCCGCCAGCGGCTGGCGCAGCGCCACCCGGACCTGCCGCACTGGGCGCAGACGCGCGGCATGGAGGAACCCGCACGCGACGCCTTTGTCGCGCGCTTCGTCGAAGGCGGCCAGGGCGTGGGTTTTGCGGTGCTGGGCGGCGCCTTCGGCGAGGGCATCGACCTGCCGGGCGAGCGGCTGGTCGGCGCCTTCATCGCCACCCTGGGCCTGCCCCAGGTCAACCCCGAGAACGAGCGCATGCGCGAGCGCTTGCAGCAGCGCACCGGCCACGGCTACGACCACGCCTACCTGTTCCCGGGCCTGATGCGGGTGGTGCAGGCCGCCGGCCGGGTGATCCGTTCCGAACAGGACCGGGGCTGCGTCTGGCTGCTGGACGACCGCTTCGCCCGCACCGAGGTGCGGCGCCTGCTGCCGTCCTGGTGGCGGATCGAGGTGGCGCCCCGGCCTTGACAGCGTCTCAGTCGCGCCCGCCACGGCCCCGGCCGCGGCCACGGCCGGAGTCCCCACCGGAGTCGCCGCTGCCCGACGAGCTGCTGCCGGAGGAACCGCTCCCGGAAGACCCACTGCCGGAAGAACCGCTGCCCGAGGAACCACTCCCTGACGAACCGCTGCCGGACGAGCCGCCATCGCCGCCCCGCCCGCGCCCCCGGCCCCGCCCGCTGTCCCCACCGGAGTCTCCATCAGAACGGCTGCCGGATGAGTCACCGCTGCCCGAATCGCCGCCACCACCGTCTCGGCCCCCCCGGCCGCGCCCGCGTCCTCGGCCGCCGTCGTCCGAGCCGCTGCTGGTGGCGCGGTTGCTGCCAGAGGTGGCTGGCGTGGCGGCGGGAGTGGTGGCACCGACGGGAGACGCCTTGCGTTCGCTCTCCCCGCGCCGGCCCTCGCTGCGGAACTCCAGGCGCTCGACCCGCAGGCGCTGGCGCTCGTCCACGCGCCCCCGCACCTGCACCGGCTGGTCGACGCGCAGCGCCCCCAGGTCACCGCCGTCGATGCGGACCCCTTCGTCCAGCAGCAGGGTCTCGTATCCCAGCTTCAGCTCGCGACCACTGAGGCCATGCACGTAGCCCTGCAGCAGAACCTCCCGGCTGCCGGCCACGGCGGCCCGGGTGGGCTGCAACTGCACGGCCTGCACCTGCAGCCGCCCGCCGGTCCACTGGCCACGCACTCCGATCTCCTGCCCCTGCGACAGACCATCCGGCGCAGACGACCAGGTCAGCGGCGTGTCGCCAACGCGCGCACCGCGCTCGCCCGAGGACGCATACGGGCCGGTGACCTCCGCCTGTCCGGCGACCGCCCGCTGCACCCGGGTCGCGCGGATCTCGCCACTGGCGATCCGCTGGCCGCTGACCCGGACCCAGTCGCCCACGGCCAGCCCCTGCAGGTCGCTGCGCTCCAGCGCGGTGGCCACCTGGCCCATCACCTCGAAGCGGCCGGCCGCTGCGTCCAGCGCCGTCAGCGGACCGATGGCGGCGTCGATCACCGCGATCCGGGTGGCCCGCAGCTGGTCACCGGTGCCGCCAGCCTGCAGGGCCACCAGCTGTCCCACCGCCAGATCGCTGAGCGTGCTGGACCGCCCACCACGCTCCACCGGGGTCGACGGTTCGTACTCGACCTCGATCCCGTTGACGCAGATGCTCGCAAAGCCGGTGACCACGCCGACGATGCCGGTGCCGCCCAGACCATTGCCCGTGGCGACCTGGCCCGTGCCGCCAATGCCGCCCGGGTCCGGCCCGCGCACCGCGGGCGCGCCGGTGCCCCCGAGACCCGATGGGTCGGCGACCGGGTTGTGCAGCAAGGCCACACTGCAGGCCGCGGCCCCCGGCGTCTGTTGCTGCGCCACCATGCCGCCACAGCCGGACAGCACCAGCAGCAGCGGCAGCACCCACCGGTGCATCGGGCTGGAGCGCCGCTTCATTCGGGGCCCCTGCTCTCTGGCGAGCTGGCGGCCGGCGGCTGGGCACTGCGCTCGCTGAAAAAGTACATGCCGAAGGTGAAGCGCTGGTCGGGCGGCGGCAGCCCGTCCCGGGCGGCCGCCGCCTGGTCCTGGGCCTCCGCGTCCATGGCCGCCTTGTTGAGCGCCAGCAGGACCTTCATGCCCGACTGCTCGGACATCTTGTTCAGCCGCTCCACCGAGGCCGGTGTGAGCCCGCTGTAGTGCACGCTGCGCTCCATGAACGGAGGCTGGCCAGCCAGCAGGTTGTGCACCGCAGCCGCGGCATGGTCGTGCAGGTTGTGTCCGAGGTAGAAGGCCTTCTCGTCGGCGCCGCGCGAGGGCACGAAGGCCGCCGTGTTCAGACAGACCTGCCCGGCCTCGTCCAGGTGCACCACACCCAGGCTGAGCCATTCGTCGAGCACCACCCGCGAACGGATGTCGCTGTTGACGCTGGCGACCAGCGCCTCGAACGACAGGTCACCACCCTCGCTCACCAGGCGCGCCAGCGGCCGGGGGCTGCCATCTTCCAGCAGGTACTTGGGATGGCCCATCCAGTGCGCCACCAGCTGGGCGCCGCGCGGCACCACCGACGGCTCGATCACCTCGGCGCTGGCCAGCAGGCCGCGCAGGCGCGCCACGTCCTTGCGGTGCACGCCGCTGACCAGGCTGACCCGGCTGTCGGTCGGGGTTTTGCCATCGAGGCGGAAGTCCTGCTCCGCCACCTCGACGAACAGCCCCTTGAGCAGGTCGGCGAGGTAGGTGTAGGTGATGCCGTGCGCCAGCATGAGCCGGACCAGCGGCCGCAGCAGCTTGCGCAGCGCGCGCACCAAGGCGGGCGACGGCCCGCCTGGGGCGGCACCCCGCAGGGCCGGCGACGGTTCGCGCTTGGATTCGGGCATGGAAGAGGCGTGGGAAGGTTTCACGGGTCTGACACGAAGTTTAACACTTCACGTGGGAAAACTTCACACAAACCATTGACGTGTGAAAATTTCCCACACATACTGAAGTCCTGCGTGAGAGGCCTGCCCTCGGCGCATGACCCGGTTCCCCACCCGTTCACACACTTCAGGAGAAAGCCATGTTCACCTTCAGCAAATCCCAGATCGCCACCCTGGTCGCAGCCATCGCGCTCGGCCTGGCTTCCAGCGCCGCACTGGCCAAAGACGGCGACTCCGGTCGCGGCCGCGGCGGCGACTCCAAGGGCTCATCGGCCTCGTCCGGCTCGTCTGGCGGCGGTTCCAGCTCCGACGGCGGCCGGGGCCGCGGGCGCGGCAGTGACGACGGTGGTCGTGGCCGCGGGAGCGACGATGGCGGCCGCAGTTCGTCCTCGTCCAGTGGTTCGACAGGTGGCTCCTCCGCTTCGAACGGTGGCGGCAGCTCCGGCGACAGCGGCCGGGGACGTGGTCGCGGACGGGGTGGTGACGACGGGGGCTCGTCCTCGTCGTCCAGCAGCAGTTCGTCGTCTTCGTCGAGCAGCAGCTCGGACGGCGGCCGCCGCGGCCGCGGTGCCGACGACGGCCCGAACCACCACGCCGACGGCCATGTCAGCGGTCGTGACCGCCCCCGCGGCGTGGAAGACAACGGCGTGGATGCGCCGGACGACAGCGACGGTCGCGTGCGCGGCCGCGGCACCCTCACGGCGCCGGGACTGAACACCATCGGCACCGTCAACGCCCCCGGCCAGAACAAGCCCAAGCCGCGCGGACGCGGCCAGGATGACGCCCCGGGCCACATCCGTCATTCCGGCCTTGACGACCTGGCCGCCCAGGTGGGTTCCTGACCCGCTGCACAGGTCTCCACAGCCCGGCACCGGCCGGGCTTTTTCATGTTCAGCGGTAGGTGCTCAGCAGGATGCTGGTTTCGGTGCCGCGGATGCCGGACAGCAGGCGGATGCGCTCCAGCGCCTGCGACAGCTCGGCCATCGAGCCCACCGCCAGCTCGGCCAGCAGGTCCCAGCGGCCGTTGGTGTCGTGCAGGGCCGCCACCGACGGCTCGCCCAGCAGGCTGGCGATCACCTCGCGCGTGCGGTTGCCTTCGACCTGCACCCCCATCCAGGCGCGGATGCGCTCGGGCTGTGCCTCGGGTTTGAGGCGCACGGTGTAGCCCACGATCACCTGCGTGTCTTCCAGCTTGCGCAGCCGGTTGGTGACCGTGCCGCGCGAGACCTGCAGCTTGTGGGCCAGGTCGGCCACCGAGAGGCGCGCGTCCTGCCGCAGCAGGGCGATGAGGCGTTGGTCGAGGTCATCCATGATCAAAACGTCAGCAAAGTCTGTCGATATGACCGATTTTCTGCCGTTTCAATACATTTTTGGCGATTTTCATTGCCATTGCCCTCCGCCACACTGCCTGCTCCCCCTGTGCTGCCCGGAGACACGCCATGAAAACCACCGTCCAGAACCCCGATCTCGCCCGCTTCGTGGAAGCCGGCACGCTCTACCTGGGCGCCCCCGAAGCCGCCGAACTGGTGCGCCGCCACGGCCTAGCTACCTGCGTCGAAGCCATCGCCGCGAACATCCGCACCGATTTCCTGTGCTGGGGTGACTTCGACAAGACCGCCCGTGTGGCCGCGCATTCCGACGTCGGCGTGATCGAGCTGATGCCCGTGGCCGACGCGCACCGCTACAGCTTCAAGTACGTCAACGGACACCCGGGCAACACCCGCCTGGGCCTCTCCACCGTGATGGCGTTCGGCGTGCTGGCCGACGTGGCCACCGGCGCACCGCTGTTCCTGAGCGAACTCACGCTGACCACCGCGCTGCGCACCGCCGCCATGTCGGCCCTGGCCGCGAAGGTGCTGGCGCGGCCGGACAGCCGCGTGATGGCGCTGATCGGCAACGGCGCGCAGAGCGAGTTCCAGGCCCTGGCCTTCCAGCACCTGCTGGGCATCACCGAGCTGCGCGTGTACGACGTGGACCCGGCCGCCAGCGCCAAGCTGGTAGCCAACCTGCAGGGCAGCGGCCTGCGCGTCACCGTCTGCGCCAGCACGGCCGAGGCCGTGAAGGGTGCCGACATCGTCACCACCGTCACCGCCGACAAGCGCAACGCGCTCATCCTCACGCCCGAGATGATTCAACCCGGCATGCACCTGAACGCCGTGGGCGGCGACTGCCCGGGCAAGACCGAACTGCACGGCGACATCCTTCATGCGTCCAAGGTGTTCGTGGAGTACGAGCCGCAGTCGCGCATCGAGGGCGAGATCCAGCACCAGCCGGCGGACTTTGCCGTCACCGAGTTCTGGCAGGTGCTGCGCGGCGAACGCAGCGGCCGCGACAGCGCTGATCAGGTCACCGTGTTCGACTCGGTCGGATTTGCGCTGGAAGACTTCTCGGCCCTGCGCTTCATGCAGCAGACCGCCGAGCGTCTGGGCCTGGGCGAGCGCATCGCCCTGGTGCCGCCGCTGGCCGACCCCAAGAACCTGTTCGGTTCGCTGCGGGCCACGGCTGCTGTGCCGGCCTGAGCCCTGCCGCTCAGCGCGTCAGGCCGGCGTACAGCACCGGCAGCTTCTCGGGCAAGCGCTCCACCTTGTCCACCACCAGGTAGTGGCGCTCGCCGAAGATGCGGCGCACGTACTGGTCGGCGCGCGGGTCCAGGCTCATGCAGTAGGTCGTCACGCCGTAGCGGCCCGCCTCTTCCACCGCCTTTTTGGTGTCGTGCCGCAGGTACTGCGGGTCGCGCACGTCCACGTCGGCCGGCTCGCCGTCGGTGATGACCAGCAGCAGCTTCTTGCTGCTGCGCTGCGCCTTCAGCGCAGCGGTGGCGTGGCGGATGGCTGCACCCATGCGGGTGGACAGCTGGCCTTCCATGCCGGCCAGACGCACTTTCGCCACGTCGTCGTAAGGCTGGTCGAAGTCCTTGAAGCGCCAGTAGTTCACGTCGTGCCGGCCGTCGGAACAGAAGCCGTGGATGGCGAAGGGGTCGCCCACCTTCTGGATCGCATCTGCCAGCAGCGCGCAGGCCGAGCGCGTGAGGTCGAGCACGGTGTGGTCCTGTCCGGCCACCTTGTCATTTGTTGACTGAGAAAGATCGAGCAGCACCAGCACCGAGATGTCGCGCGTCTTGCGCACGCTGCGCATCATGATGCGCGGGTCGGGCTGGCGGCCCATGCGTTGGTCGATCACCGCGGCCAGCGCAGCATTCAGGTCGATCTCGTCGCCGTCTTCCAGCTTGCGGATGCGCTGCACACCCTGCGGCTGCATCGCGTCCAGGATGTATTTCATGCGGCCGATCAGTCGCCGGTGCTCGACCAGGATGCTGTCGATCACTGCCGCATCGCCGGCCTTGGGGCGGCGCTCCTGCACCGTGGCCCAGGCCGGGCGTTCGAGCTGGATCAGGTGGTCCCACTCACCGTAGTGCACCGGCGGCAGCACCGGCTCGCGGCCTTCGCTCTGATTGAAGGACACGCCGAGGTCTTCGTAGGGAAACAGCTCGGTGCCCAGCACCCAGACCTCCTGTGCGTCGTCGCCCGCGCCTTCCACTTCGAGTTCGTTGACGAACTCCATCAGGTTGACCTGCTTGCGCACCTGCTGCGGCGGCGCGTAGCCGGCGGCGATGGAGCGCTCGAAGTCGAAGCCGTCGAAGGCCCAGAAGTAGCGGTTGTCGTCGCGGTAGGCCGCGGTCTGCTCGTCGGAGCGCGACTGGTACGCCGGGCCATGCGTGACTTCTCGGTAGCTGTGCGCCAGCTGCACGCCGATGTCCCACGACACGGTGTTGTCGTGCGGGTAGGCCTGGATGCGCGGCAGGGCATCGGCCAGCAGCGCACGACCCTGGGCGATCCAGGGGTGTGTGTCCTCGTACGCCGGGTCCAGCAGCGCACGCGCGAGGCGGCCCAGCCAGTCGCCCGCCGTCCTGCCCTGTGAAGCCTGCGCGGTGTGCAACTGCGCCCAGAGCGCCCGCATGCCAGGGAACCTCGCCAGCGTCAGCGCCTCAATGCGCGCGTCTTCCACCAGCCCGATCACTGCCATCTGCCAAGGGTTCAGCGACTCGGCCGAGATGGGCTGGCGCGTGAACACCACGTGCGCCGCGGCGTGCGCGGCGGCGGCGCGGTACAGCTCGGTCGCGTCGACCATGCCGGCGTTGCCCTCGACCGCGTCGTAGGCGTCGGGCAGGTGGATGAAATAGTCCTCGACGAAGGGCCGGTAGCCCTCGCGGCTCTCATAGTCACCCGCCGTGGGCCGCATGAAAAAGTCGCGACCCCAGAGCGCGCGCAGGTACATGTTGATGCGCCGCTGCACGTCCACCAGCAGCGTGCCCTTGCGCTCTTTCTGCAGCATGGCCAGCGACTCTTTGGACTGCAGACCGAAGTAGGCGATCTGTTCCTCGTAGTTGGTGCGGTGAGCCTGCGCGCCCCAGGTGGCCCAGCGGCGCAGACCGCCCAGCGTGAGCTGGCCGAACAGCGCATCGAGCTGGCCCAGCATGGGCCGCAGGCCGCGCGGCGCCTGCGCCACCAGGGTATTGAGGAACTGCAGGTACTGCAGGAACAGCGCGCCGCCGGCCAGGCGGCACGCGGCGGTGGGCGCGGTGGCCAGCACCAGTTCGATCACCGCGCCCGAGGTCTTGGAGGCCAGCATGAGCGCGGTGGTGGCGAGTTCGCCCACCACGTCCTCGCCGATCTCTTGGGCCACCTGCGGTGCACCATCGATCCAGGCGTTCACGAGTTCATCGCCCCGGCCCAGCCCACGCAGCGCGGCCGCGCCTTTGACGTAGTTGTCCAGCCCGCGCGCGGAGAACACCTTGGTCGCGTCAGACCAGCTGCGCTCCAGCAGCTCGCGCGAGGTCGGCGCGAGCTGGTCGGTCCACTCGGCGTGGTCGTGCAGGTGGACGCTCATGGCTGGTCAGAAGAATGTCGAGACCGCGGCGTCGAGCGCATCGCGCATGTCGGGGTCGTCCGTGATCGGGCGCACCAGTGCCACCCGGCAGGCGGCCTGCGCAGCCACGCCCTTGGCGATCAGGCTGCCCGCATAGATCAGCATCCGGGTGGAGATACCTTCGTCCAGGCCATGGCCCTTGAGGTTGCGGGCGCGCTCGGCAATGCCGACCAGCTTGTGTGCCACGTCGGCGCTCACACCGGTTTCGTGCGCCACGATCTCGGCCTCGACAGCGTGTTCGGGGTAGTTGAAATCCAGCGCGCCGAAGCGCTGTTTGGTCGACTGCTTGAGGTCCTTCATCAGGCTCTGGTAGCCCGGGTTGTAGGAGATGACGATCTGGAAGTCCGGGTGCGCCTTGACCAGCTCGCCCTTCTTCTCCAGCGGCAGCACGCGGCGGTTGTCGGTCAGCGGGTGTATGACGACTGTAGTGTCCTGCCGCGCTTCGACCACTTCGTCGAGGTAGCAGATGGCGCCGTGGCGCGCGGCGGTGGCCAGCGGGCCGTCCTGCCATCGGGTGCCGTTGGCGTCGAGCAGGAAGCGGCCAACTAAGTCGCTGGCCGTCATGTCCTCGTTGCAGGCCACGGTGATGAGCGGCTTGTCCAGCTTCCAGGCCATGTGCTCGACGAAGCGGGTCTTGCCGCAGCCAGTGGGGCCCTTGAGCATCATGGGCATGCGCACCGAGTACGCGGCTTCGAACAGCTCGATCTCGTCGGCGACGGGTCGGTAGTAGGGTTGTGCGGCGACGCGGTAGGCGTCGAGTTGTTCGCTCATGCTCGTCTCCGTTGCTTCGTTGGCCTGCACCGCGTGGTGCGGCGCGGCCGACTACGTTCGTGTCCCCCGCCGGCCTGCGGCCGGCTCCTCCTTTACCTCACTGCGCCGGCCACCCCGCACCACGCTCACGAATGCTCGACGAAAAGTCCGCGCAGAGCATCCGGAGCGCGTGCAGTGTCCAGAGATGCCGTGGAACTGGCTTCGCCAGGCCACAGGCATCGCCCCCTGGGGGGTGACGCCGCAGGCGGCGCGGGGGGTTAGACAGTTTTTCCCCGATAGATCACCATCGATGCGCCCTGCGACTGCGAGAAGTTGTCGTAGCCGATCAGGCGCACGTGGTTGTCCGGGTTCGCCTTGTGGCAGGCCTCGGCCTCGGCCAGGATGCGGTCGATGTCGGTCTCGCCGAACATCGGCAGCTTCCACATGTACCAGTACGAGTCCATCAGGTACTGCGGCTCGGTGTGTTCGATGGCCGGGTTCCAGCCCTTGCCGACGATGTACGCCACCTGCTTGCGGATCTCGTCGTTGCTCATGGCGGGCAGGTACGAGAAGGTCTCGAACTTGCGGCTGGCGGGGTCGGAGAGGCGGCTGTGGTAGTCCTGCATGCTCATGGTGCTGTCCTTTGCGTTGATGGGGTGCGGGTTCACTTGTGGGCGATGTCGAGCTTGTCCACCGTGTCGAACTCGAACTTGATTTCTTTCCAGGTCTCCATGGCGATGCGCAGTTCGGGCGAGTGCTCGGCGGCCTCCAGCAGCACGGCCTTGCCCTCCTTCTCTACCGCCACGCCTTCGTTGCGCGCCTTCACGCAAGCTTCTAGCGCCACGCGGTTGGCGGCAGCGCCGGCCGCGTTGCCCCAGGGGTGGCCAAGGGTGCCGCCGCCGAACTGCAGCACCGAGTCGTCGCCGAAGATGTTGACCAGCGCCGGCATGTGCCAGACGTGGATGCCGCCCGAGGCCACCGGCATCACGCCGGGCATGGAGCCGAAGTCCTGGTCGAAGAAGATGCCGCGGCTGCGGTCTTCCTTGATGAAGCTGTCGCGCATGATGTCGATCCAGCCCAGGGTCGAGGCGCGGTCGCCTTCGAGCTTGCCCACCACGGTGCCCGAGTGCAGGTGGTCACCGCCGGAGAGGCGCAGCACCTTGGTCAGCACGCGGAAGTGGATGCCGTGGTGCGGGTTGCGGTCGAGCACGGCGTGCATGGCGCGGTGGATGTGCAGCAGCATGCCGTTGTCGCGGCACCAGTTGGCCAGACCCGTGTTGGCACACAGGCCACCGGTCAGGTAGTCGTGCATGATGATCGGCGCGCCCAGTTCCTTGGCGTACTCGGCGCGCTTGTACATCTCTTCGGGCGTCGGCGCGGTCACGTTCAGGTAGTGGCCCTTGCGCTCACCGGTTTCGCGCTGCGCCTTCTCGATGGCTTCCATCACGAAGTCGAACCGCTGGCGCCAGCGCATGAAGGGCTGGCTGTTGACGTTCTCGTCGTCCTTGGTGAAGTCCAGGCCACCGCGCAGGCACTCATAGACCGCGCGGCCGTAGTTCTTGCCCGACAGGCCCAGCTTGGGCTTGATGGTGCAGCCCAGCAGCGGACGGCCGTACTTGTTCATGATGTCGCGCTCGACCTGGATGCCATGGGGCGGTCCGCCGCAGGTCTTCACATAGGCAATCGGGAAGCGCACGTCTTCCAGGCGCAGGGCGCGCAGGGCCTTGAAGCCGAACACGTTGCCCACCAGCGAGGTCAGCACGTTGACCACCGAGCCCTCTTCGAACAGGTCGATCGGGTAGGCCACGAAGGCGTAAAAGCAGGTGTCGTCGCCGGGCACGTCTTCGATGCGGTAGGCGCGGCCCTTGTAGTAGTCCAGGTCGGTCAGCAGGTCGGTCCAGACCGTCGTCCAGGTGCCGGTGGACGACTCGGCGGCCACGGCGGCGGCCACTTCTTCGCGGTCCACGCCGGCCTGCGGCGTGATCTTGAAGCACGCCAGGATATCGGTGTCCTTAGGCGTGTAGTGGGGCTCCCAGTACGTGCTGCGGTACTCCTTGACGCCCGCGTTGTAGGTCTTCGTCGCCATCTGCTGTGCTCCTGGTTGGGTGTTGATGGAGCGGATTCTTGGCCTCCAGAACAATAAATAAAAGTAAAATGTTCTGACGATTACGTTCTGATTTTTAAAACATACTGGACACCCCGTGAGCCTGCGGCACGCCACCCTGCACCAGTTGCGCATCTTTCACGCCGTCGCACAGAACGGCAGCTTCGCTCGCGCCGCCGAGGCGCTGCACCTCTCGCCGCCCACGCTGTCGCTGCAGGTCAAGCAGCTGTCGGAATCGGTGGGGCAGCCGCTGTTCGAGCAGCTGGGCAAGAAGATCTACCTGACCGCCGCCGGCCGCACGCTGGCCGCGGCCTGCGAGGACATCGAGGCGCGCATGGAACAGCTGGGCGAGGACCTGGCGGCGCTGCAGGGGGTCGAGCGCGGCAGCGTCAAGCTGGCCATCCTGACCACGGTGAAGTACACCGTGCCCAAGCTGCTCGGCGGCTTCTGCGCGGCGCACCCGGGCATCGACGTGGCGATGGTGGTGGGCAACCGCGAGAAGCTGCTGCAGCGCCTGGCGGGCAACGAGGACGACCTCTACATCATGGGCCAGCCGCCAGAACAGATGGACGTGGTCAGCGAGGCCTTTGCCGACAATCCGCTGGTGCTGGTGGCGCCGCCCGACCACCCTCTCGTGGGCAAGAAGCGCATCGCCCCCGAACGGCTGAGAAGCGAGCCGTTCATCCTGCGCGAGCCGGGTTCGGGCACGCGCCTGACATCGGAGAAGTTCTTTGCCGACCACGGCATCGCGCTGAAGAACCGGCTGGAGGTGGGCAGCAACGAGGCGATCAAGCAGACCGTGGCCGGAGGCCTGGGGCTGGCCGTGCTGTCGGCACACACGGTGACGGCGGAGCTCGCGCTGGGCGAGCTGGTTCAGCTGGACGTGAAGGGATTCCCGCTCATCCGCCGCTGGCACGTGGTGGTGCCGCGCGGCAAGCGCCTGTCAGCCGCGGCGCAGGCTTTCAAGGACTGGCTGTTCACCCATCGGTGAGGGACTGGGCCAAGGGGCTGATGCGCACCTGGTCGATGCGCCGGCCTTCGAGCTTGATCACCTCGAAGTGCCACCCCGCGCAGTCGACGCCCTCGCCCTGCGCGAGCAACTGGCCCGCCTCGGCCTGCATCAGGCCCGCCACGGTGTTGTAGCGGCCCTTGTCCTCGTCCGGCAGTTCATCGATGCCCAGGCGGGCTTTGAGCTCGGCCACGGGCATGGCCCCGTCCACCCGCCAGGAGCCATCGACCTGGGGCGTGGCCCAGGCGTCTACCGGCCGCTCGGGCGACAGCTCGCCCGTGATCGCCTCCAGCAGGTCCAGGGGTGTCATCAGCCCCTGCACCACCCCGTACTCGTCCACCACGAAGGCCATGCGTGTCGCGCGCTCGCGGAACTGCTCCAGCAGCTCCATGCCGGTCAGGGTCTCGGGCACGAAGGTGGCGGGCTGGGCATGCTCGCCGATGGTCCCGGCCGTGCCTGCCTCCCGCAAGGCCAGCAGACGGGGCAGGTGGATCACGCCCACCACATCGTCCAGCCCGCCGCGGCACACCGGATACCACGAGTGCCCCACCGACCAGGCCTGCGCCGCGGCGCCCTCAATGCTGTCGGCGGCATCCAGCCAGTGGATGTCGGCGCGCGGCACCATGATGGAGATCAGCTGCCGGTCGTCCAGCAGGAACACGTTGCGCACCATCTGGTGCTCATGCGCCTCGATGATGCCGGCGTCCACCCCCTCTTCCAGGCTGGCGTTGATCTCCTCCTCGGTCACGAACTGCTGCGCGCTGGTGTCGATGCGCAGCAGTTTGAGCACCCACTGCGTGGTGTGCGTGAGCAGCCACACAAAGGGTTTGGCGGCCTTGGCCACATAGGCCATCGGGCGCGAGACCCAGCGGGCCACAGTCTCGGGATAGAGCTGGCCGATGCGTTTGGGCACCAGTTCGCCGAACACGATGGTCACGAAGGTGATGACCGCCACCACGATTGCAGTGGCCACACCCTGGGCGGTGCCGTCGGCCACACCGAAAGTGCGGATCCATGTCGACAGATCGTCGCTGAATGCCGCCTCGCCGACGATGCCGTTGAGCATGCCGATGGAGGTGATGCCCACCTGCACCGACGACAGGAACTGCGTCGGGTGCTCCAGCAGGTGCAGCGCTGTCTGCGCGCCCTTGTCGCCCACTTCTGCCATCGCCGCCAGGCGCGCCTTGCGGCTGGCCGCCAGGGACATCTCGGACATCGCGAACGCGCCGTTGAGCAGCGTGAGAAAGAGGATCAGCAGGGTATCCATAATTGGGCGATGGCACTTTACCTGATCGGCGATTTGCAGGGCTGCGACGACGCCCTGGCCCGCCTGCTCGACGAAATCGCGTTTTCTCCCAGCCGCGACACCCTGGTGCTGCTGGGCGACCTGGTCAACCGCGGACCGCAGTCGCTGGCGGTGCTGCGGCGCATGGTGGTGCTGGAGGGCAGCGCGCACTGCCTGCTGGGCAACCACGACCTGCACCTGCTGGCGGTCGCGCACGGCGTGCGCAAGCCGCACCGCAGCGACACGCTGGACGACATCCTGCAGGCCCCCGACCGGGCCACCCTGCTCGACTGGTTGCGCACACGCCCCCTGGCGCTGCAGATGCAGGGCTGGTTGATGGTGCACGCGGGCGTGCTGCCCCAGTGGGACGCGGCGCAGACGCTGGCCCTGGCCGCCGAACTCGAAAGCGAGCTGCGTGGCCCGGACTGGGGCGTGTTCCTGCACAACTTGTATGGCAATCGACCCGACCGGTGGAGCGAGCAGCTCCACGGGCTCGACCGGCTGCGGGTGATCGTGAATGCGCTCACGCGGCTGCGCTTCTGCAGCGTCGACGGTGTGATGGAGTTCGAGACCAAGGACAGCGCGGCATCAGCGCCTGCGGGCTTCATGCCGTGGTTCGAGGTGCCGCAGCGGCGCAGCGAGGGCACCCGCATCGCGTTCGGCCACTGGTCCACGCTCGGCAACGTGCAGCGCCACGATCTGCTGGCACTGGACACCGGGTGCGTGTGGGGAGGCTGCCTGACCGCGGCCCGCATCGGGCCCGGCGACGAAGCCGAGCTCATCAGCGTGCGCTGCGCACAGGCCCAGAAGCCGGGCGCCTGAACCGCCCGGCTCAGGCGTTTTCCGCCGGAGCCGAGGCCTTGAACAGCGCCGGAACCTTCTTGCGGGACTTGATATTGGGCGACAGGCGGCTGGTGGCCGCCGGTTTGGCCGAGGCCTCCCAGGACGGTTGTGCGTCTGCCGCCAGGGTGGGCTCGTAGGGCTTGTCGAACAGCGGGTCCGCGGGCGCACGCGCCGGGCGGGAGGCACGGCGGTCTTCGCGCGGTTCACGGGGCTCGCGCGCTTCGCGGGCCTGGCGAATCTCGCGGCGGCCTTCGTCGTCGCCCTCGCGCCAGGCGCGCTGGCCGTCGTTGAACCGGCCCGCCGGCTTGCGATCGGCCTCCAGTTCCAGCGCTTCGAGCTCGAGCTTCTTGCCGATCAGCTTCTCGATGTCCGCCAACAGGCGCGTGTCCTTGCCACTGACGAAGGACACGGCCAGGCCCGAGGCGCCAGCGCGGCCCGTGCGGCCGATGCGGTGCACATAGTCCTCGGCGTTGAACGGGATGTCGAAGTTGAACACCGCCGGCACATCCTTGATGTCCAGACCGCGCGCAGCCACATCGGTGCAGACCAGCAGGTCGACTTCGCCCTTTTTGAAAGCGTCCAGCGCCTTCAGACGCTCGTCCTGGCTCTTGTCGCCGTGAAGGGCCGTGGTCTTCAAGCCCTCGCGCTCCAGCGAACGGGCCAGGCGCGCGCAGCCGAGCTTGCTGTTGACGAAGACGAAGGCCTGCGTCACACCACGCTCCTTGACGATCTGCTTGAGCGTCTGGCGCTTGTCGTCGTCGTCCACGCGGTAGAAATGCTGCTCCACCGTGGACGCGGTGGCGTTGGAGCGGGCCACCTCGATGGTGATCGGGTCCTGCAGGTAGCTGCTGGCCAGGCGCTTGATCTCGGGCGAGAAGGTGGCCGAGAACAGCAGCGTGGTGCGCGTCTTGGGCAGGTAGCTCAGGATGCGCTGCAGGTCGGGCAGGAAGCCGATGTCCAGCATGCGGTCGGCCTCGTCCAGCACCACGTACTCGACCTGGTTGAGCACGCAGTTCTTGGCCTCGATGTGGTCCAGCAGACGGCCCGGCGTGGCCACCAGCACCTCGACGCCCTTTTTCAGTTCCAGCGTCTGCGGCTTCATGTCCATGCCGCCGAACACCACCGTGCTGCGCAGCTGGGTGTACTTGGCGTACTGCTTGACCTGGTCGGCCACCTGGTCGGCCAGCTCGCGCGTTGGCAGCAGCACCAGGGCACGCACCGGGTGGCGTGCCGGCGAGGTGGAGGCGTTCTCGTGCTTGAGCATTCGCTGCAGCAGTGGCAGCGAGAAGGCGGCCGTCTTGCCAGTGCCGGTCTGGGCAGCGCCCATCACGTCACGCCCTTGCAGCACGACCGGGATGGCCTGCGCCTGGATGGGCGTCATGCTCTCATAGCCCATTTCCGCGATGGCACGGGCGAGGTTAGGCGAGAGCTGGAGTTCGGAAAAGGATTGGGTCATGGACTTTCGGGTTAGCCCGCTATTGTCTCACTTTGACCCCCTGGCTGCCCAAAAGTTGGGCAACGGCGCTCAGAGGGCCCGGGTGTTGAAGGTGTCGCAGGCTTGCACGCTGCCGGTTTCGAGCCCCTTGTGGAACCAGCGCTGGCGCTGCTCGCTGGTGCCGTGGGTGAAGCTGTCAGGCACCACCATGCCCTGGCTCTTGCGCTGCAGGGCATCGTCGCCGATGGCGGCTGCTGCGTTCAGCGCCTCTTCGACGTCGCCGGGTTCGAGGATTGCCTTGCTCTTGTGGTTGTGGTGGGCCCAGATGCCCGCAAAGCAGTCGGCCTGCAGTTCCAGGCGCACCGACAGCGCGTTGTATTCGCGCTCGCTGACGCGGCGCCGGGCCTGCTCCATCTTTTCAGTCAGGCCCATCTGGTTCTGCACATGGTGCCCCACCTCGTGTGCGATCACATAGGCCTGGGCAAAGTCGCCCGGCGCACCCAGCTGGCGCCGCAGCGTATCGTAGAAGCTCAGGTCGATGTAGACCTTCTGGTCGCCCGGGCAGTAGAACGGTCCCATGGCGGACTGCCCCGTCCCGCAGGCCGTGGGTGTCGCACCCCGGAACAGCACCAGCCGGGGTTCCTGGTACTGGGCGCCCCCCTGCTGGAACACCGCCGCCCAGACGTCTTCGGTGCCGGCCAGCACGGAAGACACGAAGCGTCCCATTTCGTCTTCAGGCCTGTCGGTGCTGCCCGGCGATGCCGGCTCGGTCTGGGTGGTACCGGGCACCAGCTCGCCTCCTCCGCCCAGCGCCCCCAGGATGGTCATCGGGTTGATGCCGAAGATCCAGCCTGCGATCAGCGCGATCACGATGGTGCCGAACCCGATGCCGCGCCCACCCGCACGCCGCGGAGCACCGCTGCCGAACATGCCGCCGCCCGGCTGGTTGCGCCGGTCCTCGATGTTGTCCGACTGGCGGTTGTTTTCCCATTTCATGCACTGCTCCTCGGGCCGCCTGCGGCGGGGCCATCGCCACATTATGCAAACGAAAGCAGCAACAAAAAGCGCTGCCGAGGCAGCGCTTGAGAAAGTACCGGAGTTGAGGATTTCAGGCCACAGCCGGCTTGAAATCGCTGGTCGGACGACCCTGGAAATCGGTCCAGCAACGGCGGGTGAAGTCGTAGAGCTTGCACTTGCGCGCGGTCTCGAAGTACCAGCGCCAGGAGAAGCGCTGGATGATGATGCGGCCAGGCAGGGTGTCCTCCAGCAGTTTCTGGGCGTTCTTGAGTTTGTACAGCGGCACGCTCATGTCCACATGGTGCGCGGTGTGTTCCATGATGTGGTGCATCAGGGCACCGATCTTCATCGGGAAGGTCAGGTGCACGGTGGTCGACACGAAGGGCGCGGCCTTGGCCCATGCGTGCTTGTCGTCGTGCCACTGCACCGCCGTGTGGGTGTGGTGCACGTAAACCACGAAGCCGATCATCGCGTTCCAGAACAGGAACGGGATGACAAAACCGTAGCCCACCAGAGCCCAGGCGGACTGTTCGGTGGCATAGGCAGCACCGATCAGCGCAGCGATCCACAGCGCGGCGTAGACGGTCACGAACACGCCGTCGCGCGTGAATTCGGGGCGGCTGGTGCCCATGTAGGTCTTGCGCGGGAAATACATGCGGTTCCACCACATCTCGACCAGGTAGTACAGCGCGGGGCCCCAGCCGCTGCGGTAGATGCGCTCCATGAGGCGGCGGCCCGGGGTCAGCCCCTCGAATTCTTCCTTGGTCAACGGAGCCCAGACAAAGTCCACGCCCTTGAGGTTGGTGTAGCCGTGGTGCACCACGTTGTGGCCGACTTCCCACAGGCTGTAGGGCGTCAGCGAGGGCACCATGGCAATGCGGCCCAGGATGCGGTTCAGGCCCCGGTGCGGCGTGTAGCTCTGGTGGCAGGCGTCGTGGCCGATGATGAACAGGCGACCGATCACGAAGCCGGCGGCCAGGCCGCACAGCAACTTGGCCCACCAGGCGTCCAGCAGCACCGTGCCGACGATGAGCGCCAGGAAGACCGCCCAGTCGATGGCCAGCAGCACGATGCCTACGGCCGTCCGCTGCTCGGCGATCGGCGTCAGCCAGCCCCGGATCACCTTGCGGTGCGGCAGAGGTTGCCCGAGGGGAATCGGTTCGGGCGAAGAAGCGGCGGCGGTGGAGTCGGACATGCTGGTCAGAAAAAGCGAACACCCGGCAGGCGGGCACCATTTGGAGGGCAATTTCGCCCCGGTTTGGGGCTGGAATCGGACAAACCCCGCGATTTTATCGGGCAGCGATGAAACCTGCCTGACAAAAGTCAAGCCGAAAATATGGGTTTTTCCGTCTACGAAACGCCGGCTCAGGTCTTGGGCAGCGTGACGCCCACCTGCCCCTGGTACTTGCCACCCCGGTCCTTGTAGCTGGTTTCGCAGACCTCGTCGCTCTCAAAAAACAGCACCTGGGCACAACCTTCACCGGCGTAGATCTTGGCTGGCAGCGGCGTGGTGTTGGAAAACTCCAGCGTCACATATCCTTCCCATTCAGGCTCGAAGGGCGTGACGTTGACGATGATGCCGCAGCGGGCGTAGGTGCTCTTGCCCAGACAGATGGTCAGCACACTGCGCGGGATTCGGAAGTACTCGACCGTGCGCGCCAGCGCGAAGCTGTTGGGCGGGATGATGCAGACATCGGAGTTGATGTCGACGAAGCTCTTCTCGTCGAAGTTCTTCGGGTCCACCACCGTGCTGTGGATGTTGGTGAAGACCTTGAATTCGGGTGCGCAGCGGATGTCGTAGCCATAGCTGCTGGTCCCGTAGCTGACGATCTTCTGACCCGCGGCGTTCTGCCGGATCTGGCCCGGCTCGAAGGGCTCGATCATGCCGTGCTGCTCGGCCATGCGGCGGATCCATTTGTCGCTCTTGATGCTCATGTGTGTGCTCCGGTTGCCCGCGATTGTAGGCAGGGCCCCGGCGCCGCCCTTCGAAGCAGGTCAGGCGGTCACGGTCCTGGAGACCAACCGGTCATCGCCTAGCACGATCAGGGCAAACAGCAGTTCGTCCAGCGAATCGGCTTGCGCGGTCTTGCGCGCCAGAAGCGGTGTGGCCTTCGGATCCAGCACCACGAAATCGGCTTCGTGCCCCGGCGTGAGGTTGCCCACCACGCCCTCCAGGCCCAGCGCGCGCGCGGCACCGGCCGTGTGCTGCCACCAGAGCTGGCCAGGCGTGAGGCTCAGACCTGGCTTGGTGTGGCCCTCGCGCCCCACGCAGTAGGCCGCCAGCATGGTGTGGAAAGGCGAGAAGCTGGTGCCCCCGCCCACATCGCTGGCCAGGCCGTAGCGCATGCCGGCCTGGTCGGCCGCGGCGTAGTCGAAAAAACCACTGCCGAGGAAGAGGTTGCTGGTCGGGCTGACGGCCGCGGCGGCACCGGTCTCGCGCATCAGGATGCGGTCGTGCGCATCCAGGTGGATGCAGTGGGCATAAACCGCACGGTCGCGCAGCAGGCCGAAGTCGCCGTACACGCCCAGGTAGCTGCGCGCCTGCGGGTAGAGCTCGGCCACCCACTTCACCTCGTCGCGGTTCTCGGCCACGTGCGACTGGATCCACACGTCGCTGTACTTCGCGGCCAGCTCGCCGGCGCCGCGCAGCTGCGCGTCGGTGCTGGTGGGGGCGAAACGCGGGGTGATGGCGTAGCCCAGCCGGTCCACGCCGTGCCAGCGGCGGATGAGGTCTTCGGTGTCGATCAGGCTCTGCTCGGTCTGGTCGCGCACGCCGTCGGGGCTGTGGCGGTCCTGCAGCACCTTGCCCGTGATGAAGCGCAAGCCACGCGCCTGCGCGGCCTCGAAGGCGGCGTCCACCGACCCGGGGTGCGAGGTGGCGAAGGTCAGCGCCGTGGTCACACCATGGCGCGCCAGCTCGTCGAAGAAGAAATCGGCCACACCACGGGCATAGGCCTTGTCCGCGAAGCGGCTTTCGTGCGGGAAGGTGTAGTTTTCGAGCCAGGGCAGCAGGCCGGCGGCCGGCGCACCGATCACATCGGTCTGCGGGTAGTGCACGTGCAGATCGACGAAGCCGGGCGCGATCAGGTGACCGCGCAGGTCTTCGACGACGACGCCAGCGAAGCGGTCAATCAGCGCGTCGTGGCTGCCAGCGGCGCGCACCACCTTGCGACCAGAGGCATCGGGGCCGACGACCAGCAGACCGTCGCTGTCGTAGAGCGGCTGGCCATGGTCATCGAATCTCAGGAGGGCGGCGCGGTAGGCTTTCATGAAGCAGACAGCTTAGCCGCAAGCGCGCCCGGCGGCATACCGCGAAACGAATGCACGCCATGTGCCCAGACCAGGGTGTCGCCGATCAGCGGCGGGTCACCGTGGCAGTTTCGTGGCTACGCCCTCGACCAGCCAGTTCATGCCCAGGATGGCTCTGTCGTCCAGCGACTGGCCGGGGGCGATCGTGGTCTTGCCCTCGTTGTCCTTCACACCGGTTTTGCCGCCAGCGAACACGGTCAGCCGGCCGGCGGCCATGTCCTTCTGACGCGCCATCACCTCGGCCTGCACGGCGGTCGGCACCTTGCTGCCAAAACTGTCCACACGGATCATGCCTTCGCGCACGCCGCCCCAGACCTGTTCACTCTTCCAGCTGCCATCCAGCACGGCCTTGACGCGGCGGGTGTAGTAGTCGCCCCACTGGTGGGTGACCGCGGCCACCTGCGCGTCGGGCGCCACCTTGCGCATGTCGGAGTGATACGCCACGGCGAGCTTGCCGCGCTCCTGCGCAGCCACCATCACCGCGTTCGACCCGGTGTGGAAGGCCAGCACCTCGGCGCCCTGGTTCATCAGCGTCATGGCCGCATCGCGCTCGCGCGGCGGGTTGAACCACTCACCGAGGAACACGACGCGCACCGTGGCCTGGGGATTCACCGAACGCATGCCCAGGGTGAAGGCGTTGATGCCCTGCAGCACCTCGGGAATCGGGAAACCCGCGACGTAGCCGGCCTGCGTGGCCATGCGACCGGCGGCGATGCCGGCGAGGTAGCGGCCTTCGTAATAGCGTGCATTGGACGCCGCCACGTTGGGCGCTGTCTTGTAGCCGGTGACCGACTCGAATTTCACGTTCGGGAACTCGCGTGCGACCTTCAGCGTGGGCTCCATGTAGCCGAAGCTGGGGGTGAAGATGATCTGGTGGCCCTGCATGGCCAGGTCGCGAATCACGCGCTCGGCGTCGGGACCTTCGGCCACGTTCTCGACGTAGCTGGTCGTGACCTGGCCGGGCAGCGCGGCTTCGACCGCCAGGCGGCCCTGGTCGTGCTGGCGCACCCAGCCGGCATCGGTCAGCGGCGCAACATAGACGAAGGCTGCCTTGACCGGCGGCGTCGACTGGGCAAGAACGGGGGAGAAAAAACAGGCGGCCGCGAATGCGGCAGCGAGGTTTTTGTACATGGTGGTCCTCTACATGGCTTCCGGAACAGAAAAAAAGCGAGCCGGGGAAGCACCGGCTCGCAGGTGCACGATTTTAACGGTCTGCGGCCGATACGGCATCGGGCCGCGGCGGTCCCAGGTCGTACAGGTAGGCCGTGGTGCCGGGGCCATCCAGTTGTTCGATCAGTGTTCCCCGCCGGTCAGCGTGGTCGAGGATGAAGCGCTGCTCGTCGACCTTGACCTGTGGGCGGCAGCGGTTGCAGATGTGGCTGAAAACAAACCACGTACGGCCCACGCCCAGCGTGCGATCGATCTCGGTCAGGTAGAGGTCCGGCTGCAAGCGGTGAAATCCCCCTTCCACAAACTCGCCGGGGCCGAACCCATACTGCGCTGCGTAGAAGGAGAACGCAGGCACCGCGCCGTAGTACACATAGGTCTGGTCACCTGCACGCCGGTGGTCGGCCACGCCCTTCATCACCGGCTTGATCTCCTCCATCACCGGGTGGTCCAGCAGATGCTGTCGGTCAATGTCAACAGAATGAAACAGCAACAGACCGGCCAGCCCGAGGTACACGCCACCGGCCAGCCACGGGTTGCGGGGACGCAGCCACTGCCGGCATCGCTCGACCCCTTCCGCCAGGGCGAGGGCAGCCGCCGGTGTCAGAAACAGCAGAAACCGGCCGTAGAACGGATAGCGCGACAGTGCGGAAGCAACAAGCGTGACCAGGAGCATGAGCACCATGGCCACGGCGAGCGGCCGTCGGCGCTGCCAGAGGGATGCGATGCCCAGCAGCAGCAACGCCGACGGCAGGACACCAGCATGAAACGAAAAGAGAAAGTTCAGCACCCCCGGCAGGCTGACGCGGTACCAGTGCCAGTGGGACCAGGGCGGCAGTGGGGCAAAGTTGCGGCGCCAGAAGTCGACCAAGGCGGGATCGTCCGCCACGTGCCGGAGTTGCACCAGGTACAGCGCGGCAAAGCTGATCGCCCAGGCGGCGGCGACGCCCGCCCAGAACCGAAGAAATGCCGGGTCGCGCAGCTCGCGCCAGCGCAGCACCAGGACCGAACCGCCCAACCCCGCCAGCACAAACACAGAAGGATGTGAAAACCACACCGCCAGCGCGCCGGACAGGACCAGCCGCAAGCGCGACCGCGGGTCGTCTGGCTGCTTCACGGTCTCGCCGAAACACCACATCAGGTACGCGGCCACCAGTGCATCCAGTGAGTACTGCTTGAGTTCGCTGCTGTATCGCACCTGCTCGGGCGCCAGTGCCACCAGCGCCAGGGCCAACCAGGCCAAGGGCCTGCTGCCGTCCTGGCGCGCCAACAGGAAGACCATCGGCAGCAAGCCCAGACCGGCCACGAGAGGCCCCACCCGCAACAGGTCGTCAGAGCCGCCTAGCAGGTGGTGGATCAGCCACTGAAGCAGGAGGAACCCGAGCGGCGCGGCCTGGTCGTACAACAGCGGCTGCACCAGACCGAGCAGGCTCTGGCGCTGGATGTTCACCGCCAGCATCGCCTCGTCGAGCCAGAGGGAGCGCCCGGGCGCGAAGTAATCCAGCCTGAGGAACAGCGCCCAGACCAGCACAGCCAACACGGGCAGCCATTGCCACGGCAGCCCCGTCTTGCGAATCGTCACCGCCCCACTCCTTCGCCCAACGAATGGGCGAAATTGTGGGTTCCGACACTTTTTAAACGCTTAAGACCCGGTCACCGCCACACAGGGGAGCCCAGGCGAGAAGCGGCCTCAGCCCTCAGTGCACGCGGCGATGCGGTCGAACATCTCGCGCCGGCGCGGCTCGGACACAAAGCTGGCCTCCACGCTGTTGCGCGCCAGCTGGACCACGTCCTCGCGGCTGAGGTTCAGGGCCTGCACCGTCTGTTCGAAGTTGGCGTTCATGTAGCCACCGAAGTAGGCCGGATCGTCCGAGTTGACCGTCGCGCACAGACCGGCATCCAGCATCTTCTTCAGCGGGTGGTCGCGCAGGTCGTTCACCACGCAGAGCATGAGGTTGGACAGAGGACACACCGTCAGCGGCATCCGGGTGTGGGCCAGTTCGGCCATCAGCAGCGGGTCCTGCAGCGCGGCCACGCCGTGGTCGATGCGCTGCACCTTGAGCAGATCGATCGCCTGCCACATGTATTCGGGCGGGCCCTCCTCGCCCGCGTGGGCGACCAGCTTCAGCCCCAGCTCGCGGCAGCGCGCGAACACACGCTGAAACTTCTCGGGCGGGTGCCCGACTTCGCTCGAATCCAGCCCGACGCCGATGAAGTGCTCGCGGTACGGCAGCGCAGCCTCCAGCGTGGCGAAGGCGTCTTGCTCGCTGAGGTGGCGCAGGAAGCACAGGATCAGCGCCGAGCTGATGCCCAGCTCGGATTCCGCACGTTTGCAGGCACCAGACAGACCCTCGATCACCGACGCCATGGGTACGCCGCGCGCGGTGTGGGTCTGGGGGTCGAAGAACAGTTCGGTGTGGACGACGTTGTCGGCCTTGGCGCGTAGGAAGTAGGCCCAGGCCATGTCGTGGAAGTCCTGCGGCTTCAGCAGCACGCTGGCACCCGCGTAGTAGATGTCCAGGAAGCTCTGCAGGTCGGTGAAGGCATAGGCCGCGCGCAGCGCCTCCACGCTGGGGTAGGCCAGCGGCACGCCGTTGCGCTGCGCGAGGGCAAAGATCAGTTCGGGTTCGAGCGAACCTTCGATGTGGATGTGCAGTTCGGCCTTGGGGATGGCACGGGCGAGTTCGATGGCGTTCATGGGGTCCTTTCGGTTCAGCACACACCCAGCGAGACGCCGGTGCAGGCCAGGTAACGGCGGTAGGCACTGGACATGCGGTCGGCGGGGCCGTGCACTTCGGCAATGGCACCATCCTTGCCGATGGGCAGGCGCCGGGGCTGCTGCGATTCGACGATGGGTTTGTCCTGGGAGAACACCGCGTCCTGGAAGGCGCGCAGCTCTTCGTCGTCGCTCAGGTCGCCCAGCGTGGCCATGGCGAACCAGGCGGTGCAGGCTTCCGGGCCATCGGGGCGGATGAACAGTGCGATGGCGTTGCTGACCGGGTCGCCCTCGGTCGCGTCCTTGCGCAGGATGGCCGCGAAGGGGTGCGGCACTTCGTAGCGGTAGGCCACCCAGCCGCCCTCTTCCGCGCCCGCGTAGCCCTTGGGCTGCCAGGCCTTGCATTCGCGCGCGTGCACACCATCGGCCCCCTCTTCCACCCGGCCGGTGTCCACCTGCGCGTGGCTGCGCGCACCCAGCCAGCCTTCGTGCACAAAGCCGAAGTGGCTCAGATCCAGGAAGTTCTCCACCAGCCGCGGCGCGCTGGTGTCCACCGCGTAGGGTCCGCAGACCACCTGGCGCCACAGCGGATCGTCCCAGGGCTCAAACACCGGCGGCGACGACAGGGCGGCGGGGAGTTGAGACAGGTCGGGCCGCTCCAGCCGCACCCACACCAGACCATGGCGTTCCTGCGCCTCGAACACCTGGGCGCAATGCGCGGCAGGGGGCTCGAAGGCGGGGGCCGCCGGCACGTGCACGCAGCGCCCCACGGACGCCGGCGCACCGTGGTGACCTTGCACCGCGGCGCCGTCGCCCGCGAACTGCCAGCCGTGGTAGGGGCACTCCAGCCGCGCGCCGTGCAGGTGCGTGAGCACACGCCCCAGCGACAGCTTCGCACCGCGGTGCGGGCAGCGGTCGGCCCAGGCGTGCACCACGCCGGGCTGTCCCTCGTGGCTGTGCTCGCGCCACAGGACCACGTCATGCCCCAGCAGCGACACCGCCTGCGGCGCATCGCGCAGATGGATGCCCGCGATGACCGGGTGCCAGAGTTGTCGTTCGATCACATGACCTCCAAAGAAAAAAGCCGCTGTGGGTGCAGCGGCTTTGGGCCAGGGCACCGCAGGTCCGGCTTTGCCGGCCTGCAGGTGCCGCCCCCTTGAGGGGGTCGCGCCTTCGGCGCGGCAGGGGTGGGATCAGTTCGGGAGTTTCCCCTCAACGCCCTTGACGTAGAACTTGATGCCGCCGAGGAACTTGTCGTCGGCCACAGCGTCCTTGGCCAGCACTTCCTTGCCGTCCTGACCCATGATCGGGCCCTTCCAGATGGAGAAGGAACCGTCCTTCAGACCGGCCTTGATGGTGTCGATCTTGGCCTTGGTCTCGGCCGGCACGTCTTCGGCAATGGAGACCATGTCGATCGCGCCTTCCTTGTGGCCCCACCACACGCCACCGGTGGTCCAGGTGCCTTCCAGCGCGTCCTTGACGGACTTGATGTAGTACGGACCCCAGTTGATGACGGCCGAGCCCAGGTGGGCCTTGGGGCCGTAGGCGGTCATGTCGGAGTCCCAGCCGAAGGCACGCTTGCCCATCTTCTCGGCGGTCTGCAGCACGGCCGACGAGTCGGTGTTCTGCATCAGCACGTCGGCGCCGCCGTTGATCAGCGAGGTGGCGGCTTCGGTTTCCTTCGGCGGATCGAACCAGCCATTCACCCAGACCACCTTGGTCTTGACCTTGGGGTTCACCGACTGGGCGCCCAGGGTGAAGCTGTTGATGTTGCGGATCACTTCGGGAATTGGGATCGAGGCCACCACACCCAGGGTGTTGGACTTGGTCATGGAGCCGGCGATCACGCCGGCCATGTAGGCGCCTTCGTAAGTGCGGCTGTCGTAGGTGCGCATGTTCTCGGCCGTCTTGTAGCCGGTGGCGTGCTCGAACTTCACGTCCTTGAAGTCGGGCGCGACCTTGAGCATGGGCTCCATGTAGCCGAAGGTGGTGCCGAAGATCAGCTTGTTGCCCTGGCTGGCCAGGTCGCGCAGCACGCGCTCGGCGTCGGCGCTCTCGGGCACGTTCTCGACGAAGCTGGTCACGACCTTGTCACCGAACTCGGCCTCGACCGCCTTGCGGCCGTTGTCGTGGGCGAAGGTCCAGCCGCCGTCACCGACGGGGCCGACGTAGGCGAAGGCGACCTTCAGCGGCTCGGCCTTGGGCGCTTCGGCAGCGGCCGGGGCCGGTGCGGGCGCAGCCGCCGGCGCGGCCGCCTCTTCCTTCTTGCCGCAGCCGATCAGGGCCGCGCTGGCCACAGCCGTCAGGGCCGCCAGCTTGATCAGGGAACGCTTGTTCAGGTCGGTCATGGAAACCTCTTGGAGGGTTGGGAGTGGAGAAAGCGAAACAAAAAAAGATTATGAACCCGGGTAAAAGGGTTTTCCGATCGACGCCGGCATGTTCACGCGGATCCAGGTCGGGTTGCGCGAGATCAGCACCAGCACGACGATGGTGGCAAGGTACGGCATCATGGTCAGGAACTGGCTCGGCACGTTGACGCCCATGCCCTGCAGGTGGAACTGCAGCATGGTCACGCCACCGAACAGGTAGGCCCCGAGCAATACGCGTGCCGGGCGCCAGGTGGCGAAGGTCGTCAGGGCCAGCGCGATCCAGCCCTTGCCGGCGGTCATGCCCTCCACCCACAGCGGGGTGTAGACCGTGGACACATAGGCGCCGGCCAGACCGCACAGCGCGCCGCCGGCCATCACGGCCAGCAGGCGGATGCGGCGCACCGGGTAGCCCAGCGCGTGCGCCGACTCGGGGCTCTCGCCCACGCTGCGCAGCACAAGGCCGGCGCGCGTGCGGAACAGGAACCAGATCAGCCCGAACACCAGGCCCACGCAGACGTAGACCATGGGGTGGTGGCGGAACAGCGCATTGCCGATGAAGGGAATGTCGGCCAGCAGCGGAATGGCGAACTGGCCCTGCTCAGGCAGCTTGGCCTGCACATAGGATGTGCCGGCAAACGCGGAGAAGCCCCCGCCGAACAGCGACAGCGCGAGCCCGGTGGCGTACTGGTTGGTGTTGAGCCAGATCACCAGCCCGCCGAAGATGGCCGCCAGCAGCGCCCCGGCGGCCATGCCGGCGGCGAAGCCGGCCACGGTGCTGCCGGTATGCACCACGGTGGCAAAGCCGGCCAGGGCGGCGCAGAGCATCATGCCCTCGGCCCCCAGGTTGACGATGCCCGCTTTTTCGTTGATCAGCAGGCCCAGCGAAGCGATGGCCAGCACGGTGCCGGCGTTGAGCGAGGCGGCGATGAGGAGTGCGGTGGATTCCATGTCAGCGACTCCTTATTTCTTCCACACGACGCGGTAGGCGATGAGCGTGTCGCAGGCCAGCAGCGCAAACAGCAGCAGGCCCTGGAACACGCCGGTGATGGACTTGGGCAGGCCCAGGCGCGACTGCGCGAGTTCACCGCCGATGTAGAACATGCTCATCAGGATGGCCGAGAACACGATGCCCACCGGGTGCAGGCGGCCGACGAAGGCCACGATGATGGCCGCGAAACCGTAGCCCGCCGGCACATAGGGCGTGAGCTGGCCGATGGGGCCGGCCACCTCCAGCGCGCCCGCCAGGCCAGCGGCGCCGCCGGAGGTCAGCAGCGCAATCCACAGCGCCTTGCGCGAGGAGAAGCCCGCGTAGCGCGCCGCCGCCGGCGCCAGACCGCCCACCTGCTGGGCAAAGCCCGAGTAGGTGCGGAACAGGAACACCCAGACCGCCGCCACGCCGGCCAGCGCCAGCAGCAAGCCCACGTTCACCCGCGAGCCCTGCATGAGCTTGGGGATCTGCGTGACCGACTCGAAGGTCTTGGTCTGCGGGAAGTTGTAGCCCATGGGGTCTTTCCAGGGGCCGTAGACCAGGTAGTTGAGCACCTGGATGGCCACATAGACCAACATCAGGCTGACCAGGATCTCGTTGGCGTTGAAGCGGTCGCGCAGCAGGGCCGTGACGCCGGCCCAGAGCATGCCGCCCACGATGCCCGCCACGATGATGGCCGGGATGATCCAGCCGCCGGTGGTCTTGTCCGCCGTAAGCGCCACGCCAGCCGCGAAGATGGCCCCGATCAGGTACTGGCCCTCGGCCCCGATGTTCCAGACGTTGGAGCGGAAGCACACCGCCAGCCCCAGCGCGATGATCATGAGCGGCGTGGCCTTGACCATGAGTTCGGACAGCGCGTAGGTGCTCTTGACCGGCTCCCAGAAGAACACCTGCAAGCCGCGCACCGGGTCCTTGCCCAGCACCGCAAACAGGATCACACCGATGACCACGGTGATGGCCAGCGCCAGCAGCGGCGAGGCATAGCCCCAGCGCGCCGAGGGCTGGGGACGCACTTCAAGCCGCAGCATGGACGGACTCCTCGTTCTTGTTGGGGTGGTGCGCGGCGTCGTCCCACAGGCCCGACATCCATTCGCCGATGCGCTCGACCGTCGCGTCGGCGCGGTGAATGCTGGGCGACAGGCGCCCCTTGGCGATCACGTGCAGGCGGTCGCTGATCTCGAACAGCTCGTCCAGCTCCTCGCTGACCACCAGCACCGCGCAACCGGCGTCGCGCAGCCTGAGGATCTCGCCGCGGATCTGCGCCGACGCGCCCACGTCCACACCCCAGGTGGGCTGGCTGACGATGAGCAGCTTGGGTTTGGCTTCGATCTCGCGGCCGACGATGAACTTCTGCAAATTGCCGCCCGAGAGCGACTTGGCCGCCGCGCCCGGCCCGTTGGCCTTGACCTTGTAGCGGGCGATGATGTCCTCGGCCTGCGCCTTGAGCGCGCCCAGCTTGAGCCAGCCACCCGCGCCCACGGCGTCACGGCGCGAGAGCAGCAGGTTCTGCGCCAGCGACAGCGTGGGCACCGCGCCGCGACCCAGGCGCTCTTCGGGCACGAAGTGCAGGCCCAGCGCCCGCCGCCGGCCGGGCGCCATGCGCGAAGCATCCTGCCCCAGCACGCGGATGCTGCCGGCCGGCGCGCGCCGGTCCTCGCCCGAGAGCGCGTAGAGCAGCTCGCCCTGGCCGTTGCCCGACACGCCCGCGATGCCCACCACCTCACCGGCCCGCACCGTCAGCGCGATCTGGTGCAGATGGGTGCCGAAGGGGTCGTCGCTGGCCAGCGTCAGGTCGCGCACCTGCAGCACATCGGCACCGGCGTTGAGCGCGCGCGCTTGCAGCGCCGGCGGCTCGGCACCGATCATCAGGCGCGACAGGGACGCATTGCTTTCGTTCTGCGGGTTGCACACGCCCGTGACCTGGCCGCCGCGCAAAACCGTGCAGGCGGTGCAGAGCTCGCGGATCTCGTGCAGCTTGTGGCTGATGTAGAGGATGGAGCAGCCCTCGGACGCCAGCTTCTTGAGCACCACGAACAGCTTTTCCACCGCCTGCGGCGTCAGCACCGAGGTGGGCTCGTCCAGGATCAGCAGCTGCGGGCTGGTCAGCAGCGCGCGGATGATCTCGACCCGCTGCATCTCGCCCACGCTCAGGGTGTGCACCGGGCGCTTGGGGTCGATGTCCAGGCCGTATTCCGCCGCCGTGGCGTCGATGCTGGCGGTCACCTCGTTGAGCGTGAGCGACTTGTCCAGGCCGAGCCAGACGTTCTCGGCCACGGTGATGGTGTCGAACAGGCTGAAGTGCTGGAACACCATGCTGATGCCCAGCGCCCGCGCTTCCTGCGGGTTGCGGATGTGCACCGGCTTGCCGTTGAACATCACCGAGCCTTCGTCGGGTTTGACCGAGCCGTAGATGATCTTCATCAGCGTGGATTTGCCGGCACCGTTCTCGCCCAGCACGGCGTGCACCTCGCCGGGAGCGACAGAGAGCGACACATTGCTGTTGGCCACCACGCCGGGATAGCGCTTGGTGATGCCGGTCAGCTGCAGTCGGGGGGGTCGTCAAGGCGATCTCCTTCTCGTTTGTGGGTGGGGTCAGGCCGCAGCGGCCTCGGGTTCGGCGCGCCGCAGCGAGGCGGCCACGGTCTTGATCTGCTCGCGCAGCCAGCGGCCGGCGCTGGATGCGTGGGTGCGCTCGTGCCAGAGCTGGTAATACATCATTCGCGGGAACTCCACCGGGCACGGCAGCACCTTGACCGGCAATGCACCGACGTAGCGCTCGGCGTACTGGCGGCCGGTGGTCAGCACCAGCAAGGTGCCCGCCACCATGGCCGGGATCAGGCCGAAGTGCGGGCAGCGCGCGGTGATGTTGCGCACCAGGCCCTGGCTGGCCAGGTGTTCGTCGATGAAACCGCGGGCACCGGGGTGGGTGGGCGTCGGCGCGATGTGTTCCGCTGCCAGCCAGGCCTCGGTGTCCCAGCCGCGGTGCACGGCCGGGTGGTGGCTGGCCACCAGGCAGACCACCTCGTCGCCGAACAGCCGGCCCAGGTGCAGCTCCTGCGGCGGCTTGGGCCAGTTGCCGATCACCACGTCGTAGTGACCCTGCGCCAGGTGGGCGCGGTAGTCGGCGTCGGCCGAGAGGGGGTGGATGTCGATGCCGCAGTTCGGCGCCGTGGTCTTGACCTGCGTCACCAGTTGCGGCAGGAACAGCGGGTCCAGGTAGTCGCTGGCGGCCAGGCTGAAGGTCTGGCGCGCGGTGGCCGGGTCGAAGGCGCGGGCGTCGGAGAACAGCATCTCAGCGCTGCGCAGGATCTCGGCCGCCGGTTCGATCATGCGCAGCCCCGCCACCGTGGGCACCATGCTGGCGCCCGAACGCACCAGAAGCGGATCCCCCGCCAGTTCCCGCAGGCGCTTGAGCGAGGCGCTGACCGCTGGCTGGTACATGCCCAGCCGCAAGGCTGCCCGCGACACGCTGCGTTCCGTCAGGACGGTGTGCAGCACGCGGATCAGGTGCAGGTCAATCTTGTCGAACATGGAGACGTATTTCATACCCGGAGCTCATGCGCGCGGATGGAGGTTCCGGCATTCTCGCCATACGCCTGAGCATATGTTGTGCCACGCCCCCCGGCGCTATGCTGAGCCGCATGAATGCAAAAAAACCCGGGCAAACCCTGAGATTCCTGCGCCGCGGCGAAGCCGTGACGGTCCACGATGTGGCGCCCGACCGCACCCTGCTGGACCTGCTGCGCGAAGACCTGCATCTGAGCGCCACCAAAGAGGGCTGTGGCGAAGGCGACTGCGGCGCCTGCACCGTGGTGCTGGGCGAGGCAGTGGGCGGCCAGCTTCAGTACAAGGCCATCAACAGCTGCATCCGCCTGGCGCACTCGGTGGATGGCATGGCGGTGTACACGGCCGAAGACATCACTTCGCCGTCGGGCGAGCTGCATCCCGCGCAGGAAGCCATGGTGCGCTGCCACGGCAGCCAGTGCGGCTTCTGCACGCCGGGCTTCGTGATGAGCCTGTTCGGCATGTACCAGAACACGAAGGGTGGAGTGGGGATTTCCCGCGAGCAGGCGCAGGCCGACCTCTCGGGCAACCTGTGCCGCTGCACCGGCTACCGGCCCATCCTGGACGCGGCGCAGCAGATGGGCCAGCTCCCCCTGCCCGCCGGCTGCACGGTGGACGAAGCGGCGACGGTGGCCGCTCTGCGTGAACTGAAGAAAAAGAAGCCCGCGGCGGACACGCCCTACCTGCGCCCCACCACGCTGACCGACCTGCTGCAGGCCCGCGCCGCGCACCCGCAGGCCCAGGTGGTGGCCGGCACCACCGATGTAGGGCTGTGGGTCACCAAGATGCACAAGCGCTTCCCGCAGGTGCTGGACATGACCGCCGCGCGCGAGCTGCAGCGCGTGGAAACCTATTCGCACCACATCGCCATCGGCGCGGCCGTGACCCTGACCGACGCTTTCGCCGCGCTGGTCAAGGAGTGACCCCAGCTGCTGAGCTTCAGCCAGCGCTTCGCCGGCCTGCCGGTGCGCAACTCGGGCACCCTGGGCGGCAACGTGGCCAACGGCTCTCCCATCGGCGACTCCATGCCGCTGCTGATCGCGCTGGGGGCCAGCGTGGTGCTGATGCGCTGGAAGAAGACGAAGACCGGCGGCGAGATCACCCACCGCGAGCTGCGGCTGGAAGACCTCTACACCGGCTACCGGACAAACGTGATGCGGCCCGATGAGCTGCTGTGCTGGATCAAGGTGCCGCGGCCGACCGGGCACGCGCTGGAAAAGGTCTACAAGATCAGCAAGCGCTTCGACGACGACATCTCTGCCGTGTGTCTCGCCATCCAGATGACGGTGAAGGCCGGTGTGGTGCAGCAGGTGTCCATCGGCGCCGGCGGCGTGGCCGCCACGCCTGCCCGCGCGCGCCAGACCGAAGCCGCCCTGCTCGGCCAGGCCTGGAACGAGGACACGGTGATGGCCGCCACCGCCGCCCTGCGCGCCGAGTTCCAGCCCATCAGCGACATGCGCGCCAGCGCCGCCTACCGCCAGACGGTGCTGGGCAATCTGCTGCGCCGCTTCTGGCTGGAGAGCCAGGGGCAGCAGGCCATCAACCTCGAAAGCCTCAAGACCCTGGAGGCCCTGTCATGAACGCACCGGATCTCAAGCTTGTGGTGGACAACACGCCCGCCACCACCGCGGCCGGCGTCTCGCGCTTCCATGAGAGTGCGAAGGCCCAGGTGGCCGGCGCCGCCACCTACATCGACGACATCCCCGAGGTGCGCGGCACCCTGCACGCGGCGCCGGTGTGCTCGCCGGTGGCGCACGGGGTGCTCAAGGGCATCGATGCCAGCGCCGCGCTGGCCCTGCCGGGCGTGCACGCCTTCATCGGCGCGGGCGACATCCCGGGCGACAAAATGCTGGCGGCCTTCGCGCACGACGAGCAAGTCTTCGCCCAGGGCACGGTGCAGTTCCTCGGCCAGGTCGGCGGCCTGATCGTGGCCGACGACGTGATGACCGCGCGCCGCGCGGCCCGGCTGGTGAAGTGGGACATCGAAGCGCTGGAACCGGTGCTCACGCCGCAACAGGCGCACGCGAAGCAGAGCTACGTGCTGCCGCCGGTGCACGTGACCCGGGGCGACGCCGCCGCGGCGCTGCAGCGCGCGCCGCACCAGCTAGAAGGCGCGTTCGAGGTCGGCGGACAGGAGCACTTCTACCTCGAAGGCCAGATCGCCTACGTGCTGCCGCTGGAGCAGCAGCAGTGGTGGGTCTACAGCAGCACACAGCACCCTGGCGAGGTGCAGCACTGGGTGTCGCACGCGCTGGGCCTGTCCAACCATTCGGTGACGGTGGAATGCCGGCGCATGGGCGGCGGCTTCGGCGGCAAGGAGACGCAGGCCGGGCACCTGGCGGTCTGGGCCGCCATCGCCGCGAACAAGCTGCGCCGGCCGGTCAAGCTGCGCCTGGACCGCGACGACGACTTCATGATCACCGGCAAGCGCCACCCGTTCGCCTACCAGTACAAAGTCGGCTTCGACGACCGTGGCCGCCTGTGCGGGCTGGAACTGGACATGCTGGCCAACTGCGGCTTCAGCGCCGACCTTTCGGGCCCGGTGGCCGACCGCGCCATCTTCCACGCCGACAACGCCTACTTCCTCGAAGACGTTGCCATCCACTCCTACCGCTGCAAGACCAACACCCAAAGCCACACCGCCTACCGCGGCTTCGGCGGCCCGCAGGGCGTGATCGTCATCGAACGCATCATGGGCGACATCGCGCGCCACCTGGGTGTGGACGCGCTGGACGTTAGGCTGGCCAACCTGTACGGCATCGAAGAACGCAACGTCACCCACTACCAGATGACGGTGGAGGACAACATCCTCGAACCGCTCATGACGCAGCTGGCGCTCACCAGCGGCTACCGCGAGCGCGCCGAACAGATCGCGCAGTGGAACGCGAGCAGCCCGGTCATCAAGCGCGGCATCGCGCTCACGCCGGTCAAGTTCGGCATCAGCTTCACCGCCACGCTGTTCAACCAGGCCGGCGCGCTGGTGCATGTCTACACCGACGGCAGCGTGCAGGTGAACCACGGCGGGACCGAGATGGGCCAGGGCCTGAACACCAAGGTCGCGGCCATCGTGGCCGACGAGCTGGGCGTGCCCTTCGAGCGCGTGCTCAGCACCGCCAGCGACACCAGCAAGGTGCCCAACGCCAGCGCCACCGCGGCCAGCAGCGGCACCGACCTGAACGGCCGCGCGGCCCAGTTCGCCGCGCGCCAGGTGCGCCAGAACCTCGCGGCCTTCGTGGCCGGGCTGGACGGCGTGGGGGCGGGTGCGGTGCGTTTCGAGAACGGGCAGGTCATCACCGAGAAGCAGACCCGAAGCTGGGAATCGGTGGTGGGCTCGGCCTACGCCAACCGCATCCAGCTCTGGAGCGACGGTTTCTACCGCACGCCCAAGATCCACTACGACAAGGTCACCATGCTGGGCCGGCCGTTCTACTACTTCGCCTACGGCGCGGCGGTGACCGAAGTGGCCATCGACACGCTGACCGGCGAGAGCCGCGTCCTGGCTGTGGACATCCTGCATGACGTGGGCCGCAGCATCAACCCGGCCATCGACATTGGCCAGATCGAGGGCGGCTTCGTGCAGGGCATGGGCTGGCTGACGACCGAACAGCTGGTGTGGAACGGCAAGGGTTACCTGCAGACCCACGCGCCGAGCACCTACAAGATCCCCGCCACGGGCGACATCCCCGCACACTTCAAGGTCGAGCTCTGGCCCGAAGCGAACCGCGAGGACAACGTGCACGGCAGCAAGGCCGTGGGCGAACCGCCCTTCATGCTGGCGATCAGCGTGTTCGAGGCGCTGCGCGACGCGGTGGCGCAGGCGGGCGGACGGCCCGAAGCGATGAATGCGCCGGCCACGGCCGAAGAGGTGCTCAACAGCCTGGCGAGCTGACCCGCACCGCTACCGGTGGCACACGCTGCCGTCGGTGGCGATGTGGCAGCGCAGCGTCTGCGGACCGTGGGCCATCAGATGCTGGAGCTTCTGCGCCAGCGCACGGGCCGCCGCGGGGTGGCGAGCGAGGTGCGACAACACCTTGTGGTCGCAGGCTTCGAGCACGATCTCGCTGAGATGACCAGACGCGGCATCGCGGATGGCCTCGAACACCTCCGCCGGAATGGGGCTGTAGACGGTTCGTGAGGTGCCCGAAACGTCCCGCACATCGACCAGGCCGGCCGACCGACCGCGCACGCCGCCGTGATGCTCAGCGGGCAAGCCGTCGTACTGACCGACCACCAGCACCACGTGTCCTGCGAAGCTTCTGAGGAAGGGCAGTGACGACGAGTCCATGAACCCGAAAGGGGTCGAGATCGCGCGGGTGAACTCGGGACCGTAACGCGCCACTGCATAGGCCGCCTCCGGGTACAGCGCCGGGCCGCTGAGCACCAGCGTCCGCACCGTCCGCTGGCATTGCTCGGCCAGCTTCATGGCCAGAGCCCCGCCCAGGCTGTGACCGAACACAGTGTCCAGCGCCGGACCCAGCAGCGCCGAGAACCGCAGCGCCTCGCGCAGGTTGTTCGCCAGCGAGGTGTCGGCATTGGCCAGCGGCGACTGCCCGGTGCGCCCCGACAGGTCGCCGGCCAGGCTGCCGACACCCGCGGCCTGCAGGGGGTGCAGCAAGGCATCCAGCCGCCGGTGGTCGGAGCGCGCGCCGTGGATGGCCAGCAAACGACAGTGCTGGTTGGAAGACCAGCGAAACCGGCCCGCCAGCGAATAGCCGTCGAAAGCGGCCGTGATGTGTTCGGGCCGCGCCCCGCCCGGCATCACCCGCACCCTTTGGAGCAGGGCCTATCGCAGGCCATGCTTGCGGATCTTGTCCACCAGCGTGGTCTTGGGCAGGCGCAGGGCCTTGGCGGTCTGGCCCACGTTGCCGCTGTGGCGCTCCAGCGCGTCGGCGATCAGGCTGCGTTCGAACTGGTCGACCGTCTCGGTCAGCCCGGGCTCCCCGTCCGCCCCCGCCTCGCCCGACGGCGCCGCGTGCGGCGACACCCACTGCGGCCCCACGCCCAGCACCAGCGCGTCGGCCACGTTGCGCAGCTCGCGCACATTGCCCGGCCAGTCGCGCGCCATCAGCTGGCGCAGTTGCGCCGCGGGCAGGCGCGGTTCGGGCCGGCCGTAGCGGCTGGCCGCCAGCAGCATGAAGTGCTCCAGCAGCATGGGGATGTCCTCGCGCCGCTCGCGCAGCGCCGGCAGCTCAATATTCACCACGTTCAGGCGGTAGACCAGGTCGGCGCGAAAGCTGCCCTGCTGCGCGCGCGCCAGCAGGTCGTCCTTGGTGGCCGCGACCACGCGCACGTCCACCGGGATGCTCTGGTTCGAGCCCAGGCGTTCGATGCAGCGCTCCTGCAGCACGCGCAGCAGCTTGACCTGCACGCCCATGGGCATGCTTTCGAGCTCGTCGAGGAACAGGGTGCCGCCGTTGGCGTGTTCGATGCGGCCGATGCGGCGCTTCTGCGCGCCGGTGAAGGCGCCGGGCTCGTGGCCGAACAGCTCGCTGTCGAGCAGGCTGTCGGGCAGCCCGCCGCAGTTGAGCGCCACATAGGGCGCGTTGCGGCGGCGCGAGTGGTCGTGCAGGGCGCGCGCCACCACCTCCTTGCCGGTGCCGGTCTCGCCGCGGATCAGCACGTCCACCGGCGAATCGGCGATCTCGGTGATGAGCTGGCGCACGCGCGCGATGGCGGGCGCGTGGCCGACCAGCTTGCCCTCCAGGCCTTCGCTGAGCGTGAGCGCGCGGCGCAGGTTGGCCACCTCCAGCGTCAGGCGGCGCTTGTCCAGCGCGCGCTGCACCACCTCCACAAGCTGCTCGGGCGAAAGCGGCTTGGGGATGAAGTCGTAGGCGCCGCTGCGCATCGCCTGCACCGCCAGGTTCACGTCGCCGTGGCCGGTGATCATGATCACCGGCAGGTCGGGGTCGAGGTCGTGCGCCTCGGTGATGAGCGAGAGGCCGTCGGCGCCGGGCAGGCGCATGTCGGTCACGACCACGCCGGCCATGCCCGGGCTCAGGTGCGGCAGCACGGCCTCGACCGAGTCGAAGGCGCGCACGGCGATGTCGGCCAGCTGCAGGGCCTGCACGCAGCCCAGCTGCAGGTCCGTGTCGTCCTCGACCAGGAACACGGTGAGGTTGCGGTTCATCGGTTTGGGGTGTCTTTCGCGGTGTCGGGGGCAGGGCCCACGGGAACGGTGAGCACGAAGCAGGCGCCGCCCTCGGGGTGGTTGTGGGCCTGCAGGTCGCCCCCGAATTCTGCGGCAAGGTCGCGGCAGATCTCCAGGCCCAGGCCCAGGCCCGCGCCGCTGGGTTTGGTGGTGTAGAAGGGTTCGAACAGGCGCTGCTGGTCGGTTTCGCTCAAACCCTTGCCGCTGTCGCGCACCGTCAGCGCCACCATCGGCACACCGGCCACCTCGCAGCGTTCGGCGCTCAGGGTCAGCACGCGCGGGTCCGACTCGCGCATGGCGTCCAGCGCGTTGCCGACCAGGTTCACCAGCACCTGCTCCAGCCGGTTGGCGTCGCACCAGGCGGTCCACTGGCCCGGCGCGCAGCGGTTGTCCACCCGCACCTGGTCGTGGCGCACGCGCAGCTGATAGAGGAACAGCGCCTGCTCGACCACCCGGCCCACGTCGGTGGTCCCGGGCGAGGCGCTGGACTTGCGCGAGAAGCTCTTGAGCGGGTCGATGATGCGCGCCATCTGCTCGACCAGGCGCGCCACGATGGACAGGTTCTCCTGCGCGGCGGCGTGGTTGCCGCGGCGCATGAACTCGGCCGCGTTGCCCGCCAGCGTGCGGATGCCGCCCAGCGGCTGGGTCAGTTCGTGCGTGATGCTGGCGGCCAGCTGGCCCAGCACGGCCATCTTGCCGGCGTGCACCAGCTCGTCCTGCGCCGACCGCAGGGTCTGTTCGGTCTGCTGGCGCTCGGCCACTTCGCGGCGCAGCTGCTCGTTGGTGTCGGTGAGTTCCTGCGTGCGCAGGCCGACCTGGCGCTCCAGGTCGGCGTTGACCTGCTCCAGCAGCCGCTTGGCCGCGAGCTTCTGGCGTTCGATGCGGCGGCGCTGGCTCCAGTAGAGCGCCAGCAGGATCAGGAAGGCCGCGGTCATCGCGCCGCCCACGCCGTCGGCCAGGGCCTGGTCGCGCACCTCCGAGAGGCTGGTGAAGATCAGCACGCGCCAGTCCATGCCGTCGAGCGAACGGCCCAGCACCAAATGCCCGGCCCGGTTGCTGCCGGCGCCCAGCGCCTCGCGGTAGCGAGCCTCGTCGCCCGAGACGACACCCTGCACCTCCTGCGTGTCGTCGTCGACGGAGAGCCGCACGTCGATGGGGAACTGAGGCAGCCGCAGCGAGCCGTAGGTCTGCGTCAGCTGCAGGTCGACCCGCCGCTCGGCCGGCAGCGGCGCCATCGAGGTGTAGCGCCAGGCCGGCTGCGACGACAGGATCACCACCTGGTTGGCATCGGCCACCAGGGCGGGCGCCGCCAGCATAGGCCAGGTCTGCTCCAGCGCGTCCAGGCCGATCTTGATGGCGGCCACGCCCAGCACGCGCGGACCGTCGTAGATGGGGTGCGAGGCGAAGTAGCCCGCCTGGCCGCCGCTGCCGATGGCGAAGTGGCGGGTCGAGCGGCCGGCCAGCGCCTCCAGGTAGTAGGGCCGGTAGGAGACGTCCTCGCCCAGCAGGCTGTCGTCGCGCTCGGCCACGTTGCTCGACGCCAGCACGACGCCGCGCACATCGAGCACATAGACCGCGACGCTGCCCAGGTGGGCGTTCAGTCGGGCCAGGTAGTCGTTGGCCGCGCGCTCGCGGGTCGGATCGGGCGCGCGCAGCAAGGCCAGCACCGCCGGGTTGAGCTGGATGGTGGCAGGCACCGGCTCCAGGCGCCGCACCCGCGCCTCGACCACGGTGGCGAACAGGTCCAGCCGGCTGTTGGTGGCGGCCTTGAGGTTGTGTTCACCCTGCGAATAGCTGTGCCGGTAGACCCCGGCACCGGTGAGCGCCACCAGGGCCGCACCGACCAGCAACAGCAGCAGCCGCCGCGCCAGCCAGCCCACCCGCTCGGAGGCCGGGCGCACAGCCGCGCCTGCGCCAGCGGGCGCGCTGGCGGGCGGTGGAGGTGGCGCAGCCTGGGCGGGGTTCAATGCTGGAGGATCTTGGAGAGGAAGTCCTTGGCGCGGGGCGAACGGGCGTCGGGGTTGCCGAAGAACTCGCCGCTGCGACAGTCTTCGACGATTTTGCCCGCGTCCATGAAGATCACGCGGTGGCTGACCTTCTTGGCAAAGCCCATCTCGTGCGTCACGCACATCATGGTCATGCCCTCGTTGGCCAGCTGCACCATCACGTCCAGCACCTCACCCACCATCTCGGGGTCCAGCGCCGAGGTCGGCTCGTCGAACAGCATGACGATGGGGTCCATCGACAGCGCGCGCGCAATCGCCACGCGCTGCTGCTGGCCGCCCGAGAGCTGGCCGGGGAACTTGTCCTTGTGCGCCATCAGACCCACGCGGTCAAGCATTTTCAGCCCGCGCGCCTTGGCCTCCTCCTGGTTGCGGCCCAGCACCTTGATCTGTGCAATCGTCAGGTTCTCGGTCACCGACAGGTGCGGGAACAGCTCGAAGTGCTGGAACACCATGCCCACGCGGCTGCGCAGCTTGGGCAGGTTGGTCTTGGGGTCGGCGATGCTGGTGCCGTCCACGATGATGTCGCCCTTCTGGAAAGGCTCCAGCGCGTTGACGGTCTTGATCAGCGTGGACTTGCCCGAGCCCGAAGGCCCGCAGACCACCACCACCTCGCCCTTCTGGATGGAGGTGGTGCAGTCGGTCAGCACCTGGAAGCTGCCGTACCACTTGGAAACGTTCTTGATGTCGATCATGGTTCTTCTCCAGCCGCTCAGCGAATGATGGCGATCTTCTTCTGCAGTCGACGCACCAGCATCGACAGCGAGAAACAAATGACGAAATAGACGACGGCGGCGACCAGGTAGGTCTCGACCGGGCGGTTGAAGTTCTTGCCCGCCACCTCGAAGCCCCTGAGCAGGTCGTAGGCGCCGATGGCGTAGACCAGCGAGGTGTCCTGGAACAGGATGATGGTCTGCGTCATCAGCACCGGCAGCATGTTGCGGAAGGCCTGAGGCAGCACGATCAGCTGCATGGTCTGGCCATAGGTCATGCCCACCGCGTAGCCGGCGTTGACCTGACCCTTGGGCACGCTCTGGATGCCCGCGCGCATGATCTCGGAGTAGTAGGCCGCCTCGAACACGGTGAAGGTGATGATGGCCGAGAGCTCGGCCCCCATGGGCTGGCCGATCATCAGCGGGATCAGCAGGAAGAACCACAGGATCACCATCACCAGCGGGATGGAGCGCAGGGTGTTGACGTAGAACGCAGCCGGCATCACCAGCCACTTCTTGCCCGACAGGCGCATGAGCGCGAGCACCGTGCCCAGTGCGATGCCGCCGATCATGGCCACCAGGGTCAGCTGCACCGAGAAGACCAGGCCCTTGAGCACGAAGCCCGTGAGCACGTCCCAGTTCAGGAAGGAAAAGTCGAGGTTCATGTCAGTGGCCTCCGATCATGCCGGGCACCTGCACCCGGTGTTCGATGAACAGCGCGATGCGGTTGATGACGAAGGCGGAGATGAAGTACAGGCCGGTGACGGCGAGGTAGACCTCGATGCCGCGCGAGGTCTCTTCCTGCGCCTGCATGGCGAACATGGTCAGCTCGGCAATCGACACCGCGAAGGCCACCGACGAGTTCTTGATGATGTTCATGCTCTCGCTGGTCAGCGGCGGGATGACGATGCGGAATGCCATCGGCAGCAGCACGTAGCGGTAGGTCTGGGTCAGCGTCAGGCCCATGGCCAGGCCGGCGTAGCGCTGGCCCTTGGGCAGGCTCTGGATGCCCGCGCGCACCTGCTCGGCGATGCGCGCCGAAGTGAAGAAGCCCAGGGCGAACACCACCAGGATGAAGCTGGGAAAGTCCTTGAGCGCAGGAATCAGCGACGGCAGCACGTGGTACCAGAGGAAGACCTGCACCAGCAGCGGGATGTTGCGGAACAGCTCGGTCCAGACGTTCCCGATGGCCACCAGCGCCTTGCTGGGCGTGGTGCGGAAGATGCCCATGACCGAACCGACCACGAGCGCGACGACCAGCGCCAGCAAGGCGACGGAGAGCGTCCAGCCCCAGGCCGAGAGCAGCCAGTCCAGGTAGGTGATGTCGCCGCCCTCGCCGAAGCAGCGCGGACGGACCTCACCGTCGATGGTGTCCTTGCAGAACACCTGCCAATCCCATGTAGCCATGGTGAATTCCCAAGTTCAACAAAAAAAGAAGACAAACCCGACGCCGGAGCGTGACCGACCCGGCGCCGGGCCGCCCCAAGCCGGGTCAGCCCCCTCGGGGGGCAGCGACCCGCTCAAGCGGCGGAGCGTGGGGGCCTTACTTCTTGGCGTAGTCTTCCATCGGCTTGTCGTTCGGCGCGGACCAGGCGGCCTTGGTGGCTTCCGACAGCGGCAGGCCGATCTTGGCGTTGGCCGGCGGGATCGGCTGCATGAACCACTTGTCGTACAGCTTGGCCAGCGAGCCGTCCTTGATCTGGTTCTTGATGGAGTCGTCCACGGCCTTCTTGAAGGCGGCGTCGTCCTTGCGCAGCATGCAGGCGATGGGCTCGACCGACAGCACTTCGCCGACGATCTTGTAGTCGGCCGGGTTCTTGGACTTGGCGATGTTGGCGGCCAGGATGGAGCCGTCCATCACGAAGGCGTCGGCGCGGCCGGATTCGAGCAGCAGGAAGCTGTCGGCGTGGTCCTTGCCGAACACTTCTTCGAAGTTCACGCTGGTCGCGCGCTCGTGCTTGCGCAGGGTCTGGACCGAGGTGGTGCCGGTGGTGGTGGCGACCTTCTTGCCGCTGAGCTGGGCGATGGAGTTGATGCCCGAGTTGGCCTTGACGGCGATGCGCACTTCTTCCACGTAGGTGGTCACGGCGAAGGACACGTCCTTCTGGCGGGCCGCGTTGTTGGTGGTGGAGCCGCACTCCAGGTCCACGGTGCCGTTCTGCACCAGGGGGATGCGGTTCTGCGAAGTCACCGGCTGGTACTTCACTTCCAGCTTGGCCAGGCCCAGCTGCTTCTGCAGGTCGGCGATCACGCGCTCGGCCATCTCGGTGTGGAAGCCGACGAACTTGCCGTTGCCGATGGTGTAGGACAGGCCGGAGGACTCGCGCACACCCAGGGTGATGCTGCCGCTGTCCTTGATTTTCTTGAGCGTGTCGGCGGTCTGGGCCATCGCGGTGGAGGCGGCGAGCACGGCGGCCACGGCCAACAGGGTTTTCTTCATGGTGACTCCTTCGAGTGGGTTGGGGAAAACAGAAATCGCTGCTGGACGTCAGCCCGGCACCTGGTCGGTGGGGTACTTCCAGAAGTCCTTGAGCAGGTAGTTCATGGGCAGGTTCAGGCTGCGGTTGGCCGGCGGGATGGCCTTGAGGAACCAGCGCTCGTAGACCGTGTGGGCCTCGCGCGTCTGGATCAGGCGCTTCATCTCGTCGTCGACCAGCTTCTTGAACTCGGCGTCGCTGCGCGAGAACATGATGGCCAGCGGCTCGATGGTCAGGAACTTGCCCACGACCTTGAACTTGGCGGGATCGGGCCGCCCGGCCACCAGGCCATAGAGCAGCACGTCGTCCATCACGAAGCCGTCGGCCTCGCCGGCGGCCACCATGTCGACCGCGCGGGCGTGGTCCGGTGCCTCGACCACGCGGATGCCGAGCTGGAACTCGTTGTTGGCCTGCGTCACCGCCTTCAGCGGCGTGGTGCCCTTGGTGGAGACCACGGTGCGGCCCTTGAAGTCGCGGATCACATCGACCGGGCTGTCGGCCCGGACGAGGTAGCGCGCCCCGGCGATGTAGTGCGGCACGGTGAAGGCCACCTTCTGCCGGCGCTCGGCGTTGTTGGTGGTCGAGCCACACTCCATGTCGGCCTTGCCCTCTTCGATCATGGCGATGCGGTTGGCCGGCGTCACCATGACGAAGCTGGGTTTGAGTTCGGGTGCGGCCAGCTGGCGGCGCAGTGCGTCCACCACCTTCAGGCACAGGTCGACCGCGTACCCCACCGGCTTGCCGTCCGGGTCGACGAAGGAGAACGGCACCGAGGACTCGCGGTGGGCGATCACCACGGTGCCACTGGACTTGATCCGGTCCAGCACCGGACCGGCCATCGATGGCTGGACCAGCGCAGCGGTCAGCAGGGCGAGCGCACAACGGGCAAGGGACCGGAGGTGTGGCATGGCGTGTCCGTGGAAGGGTGGAGAAATGGACGGCTCAGCCCAGCGGCCGGTCGTTGGGCGACCGGTACAGCTCCAGCAGCGCCTCGGGCGCGGGCCAGTTGAGGTTGAGCCCCTTGGGCGGGATCGGCGACTGGAACCAGCGGCGGTAGATCTTCAGCGCCTCGCCCGACTGCATCAGCTCGGTCAGGCTGCGGTCCACCAGCGCCTTGAAGCGCGGGTCGTCCCGGCGCAGCATGCAGGCGTAGACCTCGGCGGCCATGGGCTGGCCGACCACGCGCCAGTCACCGGGCTGGTCGGCCTTGGCGCGCAGGCCGTAGAGCATGGCCTCGTCCATCAGAAAGGCCGCGGCGCGACCCTCCTGCACGCTGTTGAAACCATCGCCGTGGTCCTTGACCTTGAGCACATCGAAGCGGGTGCCGGTGGCCTCGGCGTGCAGCAGCAGGGAGCGTTCGCTGGTGGTGCCCGCGGTCACCGCCACGCGGCGGCCCTTGAGGTCGGCCAGCTCCTCGATGCCCGAACCCTGGCGCGTGAGCAGGCGCGAGCTGGTCACGAAGATGGACACCGAAAACGCGGCCTGGCGCGCGCGCTCGCGGTTGTGCGTGGTGGAACCGCATTCCAGGTCCACCGAGCCGTTCTGGACCAGCGGGATGCGGTTCTGCGAGGTGACCGGCACGAGCTTGACGGTCAGCGCGGGCAGCTTGAGCTCGCGGCGGATGCGCTCGACCACCGCCAGCATCAGGTCCTGCGAGTAGCCGACCACCTGGCGCTTGCTGTCGTAGTAGGAAAACGGCACCGAGGACTCGCGGTGGCCCAAATTGATGGTGGCCGTGCGCGAAATCTTCTCCAGCGTCGGCAGGCCCGGGGACTCGGCCCGTGCGGACAGGGCGAGGGGCAGGAGCAGCAGAAGGGGGAGGTGGCGAAGGGGTGTCATGGGGGGCAGTGTGCCGCCCATGGCGCAAGGGACGTGCCAGTCGGTATTAACCCGTAGTTCCGCCCCTCCAGACCGGGTTTGGCGCCCTGAAACCGGCGTTCAGGGTGTGGACGCGAACGGAAATCCGACCGCCTCCGGCGGGCGGCAAACGGATTTCCGACCCTGTACCCTCAGGCCTCAGGTCCTTCAGGCCCAGTTCGCCTTGAAGTCCTGCGCGTACTGCTCGAAGCGGATCGGCGCCTTCCCGGTGATGCGCTGCACGCCGTCGGTGATGCGCTCGGCAAAGCCCGCCTTGAAGGCGCCCAGGATGACCAACAGGAACTCGGCGTAGTCGGCCGGCAGACCCGCGCCCAGCAGGCCCTGGCGCATCGCGTCTTCGGGGATGTCGGTGTAGCCGATGGTGCGGCCAGCGGCCTTGGACAGGATGGCCGCCACCTGCGTGTGGTCCAGCGCCTCGCTGCCGGTCAGGTCGTGCGACTCGTTCACGAAGTCGTCCGAGGACAGCAGCTTCGCGGCCACGGCGGCGATGTCGCGCGTGTCGATGAAGCTGCCCTTGGCGTCGCCCACCGGCAGGAAGATCTGGCCTTCGGTCTGGATGCCGTGCAGCCAGAAGGTGTGGAAGTTCTGCATGAACCAGTTGGGACGGATCACGTTCCAGGCCAGGCCCGAACGCTCCAGGTGCAGCTCGGCGCGGCGCAGCGGGATGTTCTCGTCGGCGTTCGCGCCCATCGCGGACAGCAGCAGCACCTTGCGCACGCCCGCGGCCTTGGCCGCATCGATGGCGGGGATCAGCAGCTCGTGCTGGTTGGCGTAGCCGGGCGGCGCCATCAGGAACAGCTGGTCGACGCCGGCCAGCGCGGCGGCCAGGCCTTCGCCGGTGGCGAGGTTGACCTGCACCTCACCGGGGTGGGACGGCGCGCGGCTGGTGGCGCGGCGCACGGTCTGGCCCTGGGCCGACAGCAGGTCAACGAGAGTGGAACCGATCTGGCCGCTGGCGCCAGTCACGAGGGTGGTGGTCATGTGGAATCTCCTGTGTGTGTGTTGCGAAGGCCCCCAGTGTGTTTCCGATGAGTCAGAACCGGAATGCATGAAATTCCACCATTCATGTCTAATCGTCCATAAAATGCCACCTCATGGACATACTCTCAGACATTCTCCATGTCGCCGGGTTGCGGCGCCGCCTGCTCGACCTGCACGGACTCACGCCCGAAGCCGCGCTGCGCTTTCCCTGCGAACGCAGCTTCGGCCTGCACGCGGTCACGCGCGGCCGCGCCTTCGTGCACGCACCCAACCTGGACGAACCGCTGGAACTACAGGCCGGCGACCTGGTGCTGATGGCGCGCGGCTGCGTGCACCTGCTCTCGCTGGACCGCACGCCGCCCGCGCGCAGCACCACGGTGCCGATCGCGCGCTTCGCGGGCAACGGCCTGGCCGACAGCGACCAAGAACGCTTGCCCGACAGCCCATCCACCCGAGACCCCGCCGCGCCCACCCAGGTCATCAGCGCCGCCTACCAGCTCTGGCACGACCCGCTGCACCCCTTCCTGCGCAGCCTGCCCCCGTGGTTCGTGGTGCACGGCCACAGCCTGCCCCAGCTGTCAGCGGTGCCGCTGACGCTGGGCCTGCTGGACCGCGAACTGGGCGACCAGGCGCTGGGCGCCACCTCGGCGACCCACGGCCTGCTGGACGCACTGTTCGCCTTCGCCCTGCGCGAGATCGCCGCCCGCGAGAACCCTGGCGTGCCCGGCTGGCACCACGCCATCGCCGACCGGCCGATCCGCCAGGTGCTCACCCTCATGCATGGCAACCTGGGCCATGGCTGGACGCTGGACGAACTGGGCCAGCAGGTGGGCCTGTCGCGTTCGGCGCTGGCCGAGCGCTTTCGCAGCGCCATGGGCGACACCCCGCTGAACCACCTGCGCACGCTGCGCATGCAGAAGGCCATGCAGTTGCTGGCCGAGACGCGGCAGACGCTGGAACAGGTGGCGCAGGCCGTGGGCTACCAGGATGCGTTTGGCTTTTCCAAGGTGTTCAAGCGCACCACCGGCCAGTCGCCACGCCAGTTCCGCGAGCAGGACACGGCGGACCGGCAAACCGAATGGCGCATCCAGGAGGCCTCCTGAACACAGCGATGGAGCCAGAAAGCCCCGGACACCAGTAGGGGTACAGTGTCGGCCTTTGCTCACCGCTCCACCACTGCATCATGACCCTGCCCCGCTGCCCCAAATGCCAGTCCGAGTTCACCTACGAAGACGGCGAGCTCTACATCTGCCCAGAATGCGCCCATGAGTGGGGCAAGGCCGGCGGCGACGAACCGGCCGAGGCCGCCAAGGTGTGGAAGGACGCCTTTGGCAACCTGTTGGCCGATGGCGACAGCGTGACCCTGGTCAAGGACCTCAAGCTCAAGGGCTCGTCGGCCGTCATCAAGGTCGGCACCAAGGTCAAGAACATCCGCCTGGTCGAAGGCGACCACGACATCGACTGCAAGATCGAAGGCTTCGGCGCGATGCAGCTCAAGTCCGAGTTCGTCAAGAAGAGCTGAGCGTCGTCCAGTGGGCAAGATCGTCGTCTACTGCCAGCCCGGCGCCAAGCAGACGCAGTGCGTCGGCCTGCACGACGGCAAGCCCAAGATCCAGCTCAAGGCGCCGCCGGTCGACGGCGCGGCCAACAAGGCGCTGATCGGTTTTCTGTCCGACGTGTTCGGCGTGCCCAAATCGGCCATCAGCATCGAGTTGGGGGCCTCGGGCCGCACCAAGCGGGTCGAGGTGGCCGGGATCAACGACGCCGAACTCAGCCGCCGGCTGCTCGCACCGGCATGAAGGCTGTGCGGCTCGGCCGGCCGGGCAGCGAGAGCTGCGCCTCGGTCGGCGCGGTCTGCGCCAGCAGCTGGCCCTGGCGCCACACCTTCAGCCGCGTCGCGCGCAGACGGATCGCCTCGACCGGGTCGCGCGCCTGCAGCAGCACGAAGCTCGCGTCCTTCCCAGCTTCGATGCCGTAACCCGTCAGCCCCATCACCTGCGCCGCGTTCAGCGTCACCGCGTCGAAGCACTGGCGCATACCAGCCTGGCTGGTCATTTGCGCCACGTGCAGGCCCATGTGCGCCACCTCCAGCATGTCGCCGCTGCCCAGCGAATACCAGGGGTCCATCACGCAGTCGTGGCCGAAGGCCACCGTCACGCCGGCTGCCATCAGCTCGGGCACGCGGGTCATGCCGCGGCGCTTGGGATACGTGTCGTGCCGGCCCTGCAGCGTGATGTTGATGAGTGGGTTGGCCACCGCGCTCACCCCGCTCTCCGCGATCAGCGGGATCAGCTTGCTCACGTAGTAGTTGTCCATGCTGTGCATGGACGTCAGGTGCGAACCGTTGACGCGACCCTGCAGGCCCAGGCGCTGGGTTTCATACGCCAGTGTCTCGATGTGGCGCGAGAGTGGGTCGTCGCTTTCGTCGCAGTGCATGTCCACCGGCAGGCCGCGTTCGGCGGCCAGTTCGCAGAGCAGCGTCACGCTCTCGGCGCCATCGGCCATGGTGCGTTCGAAGTGCGGGATGCCGCCGACCACGTCCACACCCAGGTCGAGCGCGCGCTTGAGGTTGTCGAGCCCGCCTTTCGTGCGCAGCACACCGTCCTGCGGGAAGGCGACCAGCTGCAGGTCGAGGTAGGGCGCGACGCGTTTTTTCACTTCCAGCATCGCGCGCACCGGCAGCAGGCTGGGGTCGCTGGTGTCGACGTGGCTGCGTATGGCCAGCAGGCCTTTGGCCACCGCCCAGTCGCAATACGCCAGCGCGCGTTCGACCAGCGCTTCCTCGGTCAGCAGCGGCTTGAGCTCGCCCCAGAGCGCGATGCCTTCGAGCAGGGTGCCGCTCTGGTTCACGCGCGGCAGGCCGTAACTCAGTGTCGCGTCCATGTGGAAGTGGGGGTCGCAGAACGGCGGGCTCAGCAACTGGCCAGCGGCGTCCACCGTTTCATGCGCGGGCGCCTGCAGGCCCTCGGTCACTTCAACGATGCGGCCACCCTGCACGGCCACGGCCATGTCGGTGCGTCCGTCGGGCAGGGTGGCGTTGGTGATCAGCAGGTCAAGCATGGGCTCATTGTGTGCGCAACTACTGCGTACCGAAGATGCGGTCACCGGCGTCGCCCAGGCCCGGCAGGATGTAGCCGTGTTCGTTGAGCTGGCGGTCGATGGCGGCGGTGTAGATGGGCACGTCGGGGTGGGACTTCTCCATCGCGGCCAGACCTTCGGGGCAGGTCAGCAGGCAGACGAACTTGATGGACTTCGGGTTGCACTCCTTGAGGCGGTCAATGGCGGCGATGGCGGAGTGGCCGGTGGCCAGCATCGGGTCCACCACGATGGCGTCGCGCTCGTGCATCTCGGGCGGCATCTTGAAGTAGTACTCCACCGCGGTCAGGGTCTTGGGGTCGCGGTAGAGGCCGATGTGGCCCACGCGCGCGCCCGGCACCACGCTGAGCATGCCGTCCAGGATGCCGTTGCCCGCGCGCAGGATGGACACGAAGACCAGCTTCTTGCCGTCGATGACCTGGCCGGTCATGGTCTCCAGCGGCGTCTCCACCGTCATGGGCTGCATGGGCATGTCGCGCGTGACCTCGTAGGTCATGAGCATGGACAGTTCGTTGAGCAGGCGGCGGAAGCTGTTGGTGCTCGCTGTCTTGTTGCGCATGAGCGTGAGCTTGTGCTGCACCAGCGGGTGGTTCACGACGTGAACATTGCTCATGATGTGCCTTTGAGTTGTGGTGAGGAAAAGGATCAGAAAACCGTGCCGTCGCTGACGATGTTCAGCGGCGGCAGCCCGCCGCGCTCGCGCTGGGCCAGCAGGCGCCCTGCCGCCCAGGTGCCGCCTTCGAGCACGCAGGCCAGCGGCATCTGCGCTTCGTCCAGGCCCAGCTCGGCGCGCACCAGGGGCGCCAGTTCGTCCAGCAGCGCGACGGTGAGCGCGCGCCATTCGACGATGAAGGCGTCACCCGCCTGCCAGTCGCGTGTGGCCCAGTCGGGTGGCAGCGGTCGCAGCACGCCCGCGTCGATCAGCAGGCCGCCGTTGCGGTATTCGGGCAGCCCCGTCAGGGCGTCCAGACCGGTGACGCGAACACCGGCCCATTCAAAGGGTTCGAGCAGCGAGTAGCTCAGCCATTGCGAGAGCTTGTGGAAGGGCATCCAGCCCTGGGTCAGCCCCTCGCCCACCACGGCCGGGTGTCGCCAGCAGTCGCCCAGCGGCGCGCCGTCGATGGTGTTCTGCGCCGGCCAGATGCCGGACAGCGTGTCCAGCAGCAGCGCGAGGATGTCGTGTGCGGCCACGGCTGCGGAGCCCTGTGCGGTCAGCACATCGAACAGACCACCGGGCCGGCCCTGGGCACCGAACACCGCCGGCTGCGCGGCCAGCGCCTCGCCCAGCCGGCGCAGCAGGGCGGCACGCCCCTTCAGGCCCACCAGCGGGTTGTCGGGCGACACCTGGAAGGCGCCCCCCAGCGGGCCTGCCGTGACGCGCTGCAAGCCGACCGCATCCACCCGCAGCGGCTGCAGCGGATCGCTGGAGAACAGCCCCGCCAGGAAGGCATGGAAGCTCGCCACACCCAGGCCTTCGGAGCGCGCGAAGTGTTGGCCGCTGGCGGCTTCCAGGTACGACCAGTCGGGCCCTGCCCCGGCGTCCAGCAGCACGCTCACCAGCACCAGATCGATCTGCGCGCGCGCCCGTGTGGCCGCGTCCACGTCGCCCAGCGCCTGGTCCAGCAGGGCGCGCCGGTCCACGCCACCGGCCTCGAAGTGGCGCCAGCGGCTGTGGTACGGGATGCGGCCGTCGGGGTAGCGCTCACGCGTGAGCTGGGCCACGGTGCGCGCGGCGCCGGCCAGCGCGGCGTCTTGCACGGTGAAGTGCTCCGAAGCGCCCGCGCGCGCCCGCGCCAGCAGCGCCTGCGCGCGGGCGCGGACGGCGGTGGTCGACCGCAGCAGCCGGGCGGCGCCGGCCGGGGTGGTTGGATCGGTCGGGGTCTTTGGCACGCTCATGCCCCCAGCGCGCGGCCCTTGGCCTTTTTCAGTTCTTCGGCATCGGGCACCACGCCCGGCGTGAAGTAGCCGGCCGCCATCTTGGCGTCCATCTCCACCCTCGCGTCGGCGGGGATCAGCTCGTCCGGGATGTTGACGCGCTCGCCCACCTCGATGCCCGAGCCGGTGATGGCGTCGTACTTCATGTTGCTCATCGAGACCAGCCGGTGGATTTTGGTGATGCCCAGCCAGTGCAGCACGTCGGGCATGAGCTCCTGGAAGCGCATGTCCTGCACGCCAGCCACGCATTCGGTGCGTGCGAAGTACTGGTCGGCCGTGTCGCCGCCCACCTGGCGCTTGCGCGCGTTGTAGACGAGGAACTTGGTCACCTCGCCCAGCGCCCGGCCCTCCTTGCGCGAGTAGGCCACCAGGCCCACACCGCCGCGCTGTGCGCCCTGGATGCATTCCTCGATGGCGTGCGTCAGGTAGGGTCGGCAGGTGCAGATGTCGGAGCCGAACACGTCGGAGCCGTTGCACTCGTCGTGCACGCGCGCGGTCAGCGTGACGGCGGGGTTGGCCAGGTCGCGCGGGTTGCCGAAGATGTAGAGCGTCTGCCCGCCGATGGGCGGCAGGAAGACTTCGAGGTCGGATCGCGTGACCAGCTCCGGGTACATGCCCCCGGTTTCTTCGAACAGCACGCGGCGCAAATCCGCCTCGCTGCAGCCAAAGCGCTTGGCCACGCCCGGCAGGTACCAGACCGGCTCCACCGCCACCTTGGTCACCACCGCCGCGCCGCCCGCGGTGAGCAGCTGGCCGTCGGGCTGCAGGCGCCCTTTCTGCAGCGCGTCGATCACCTCGGGCAGCAGCACATGGGCCTTGGTCACGGCAATCGTCGGGCGGATGTCGTAACCCGCCGCCAGTTCCTGCGCGTACACATCGGCCACTTCGGCGCCCCAGGGGTCCAGGCTGACGATCTTGGTCGGGTCGGCCCACTGCGGGTAGGGGCCGATCACGTCGGTGGGCGCGGTGTTGGTCAGGTCGGCCTTGTGCTCGCGCTTGAGCGCGCCGGCCGCCACCGCCAGCGCGCGGTAGACGCTGTAGCTGCCGCTGTGGGTGCCGATGACGTTGCGGTGCGCGCGGTTGGTGGTGGTGCCCACCACAGGCCCGCGTTCGCGCGCCGTGGCCGCGCCCCAGACGATGGGCAGGGCACCGAAGCCGCCCGAGTGCGAGGTGAGCCGGATGTGGCGCGGGTGCGGCGTCTGGGCCGAGGCAGGGGCCTCGCCGGAAGGCTGGGAAGCGTCTGCGGACATGGACAGGTCCTGTGGTGAAAGCCCCTGGAGGGCGAACCGGCGGCAACGGCTCAAAGCCGCTGCCGACGCCCGTTTCCGTTGTAGCAAGGCCGATGCCAGCCGTCCACCCGGCGGCCCTCCGTACAATCCCGGCCCTCCCCCTTTTCCTGCCCACTTCCATGCACTACGCGGTCTCCCACCACAAGCTCAAGCTCATCCTCAGCGGCGCCGGCCTCAAGTCCGGCGACGCCGCGGGCATCGACAAACTCTTCGGCGGCAAGGACGGCTACTACTGGTTCGGCACCCTGCGCGACATGTGCCCCGAGGGCAAGACGCTGACCTGGGACAACCAGTACGCGCTGGTCGCAGCCATCCAGGCGCACGAAGACGCCAGCGCGGCCGAAGACGAGATGCCGCCCGAGAAGCCGACGCCGGCCCACATCACGGCCATCTGCAAACTGCTGGCGATCTGACCATGAGCACGCCGGCCGCCCCTCTCCAGGTCGCCGTACTCGGTGCCGGTGCCGTCGGCTGCTACTACGGCGGCATGCTGGCGCGCGCCGGCCACCGCGTCACGCTCATCGGCCGGCCGCAGCACGTGCAGGTGTTTCAGGCCCAGGGCCTGCGCATGCAGACCCTGGCCTTCGACGAGACCGTGAAGCTGCACGCCAGCACCGAGGCCTCGGCCGTGGCCGGCGCCGACCTGGTGCTGTTCGCGGTCAAGTCGCCCGACACGGAAAGTGCGGGCGAACAGATGCGCGAGCACCTCAAGCCTGGTGCCCTGGTGCTGTGCCTGCAGAACGGCGTGGACAACGCCGAGCGCCTGCGCGCCGTGCTGCCCGGCGCCCATGTGGCCGCTGCCGTGGTCTATGTGGCCACCGAGATGGCCGGCCCCGGCCACCTGCGCCACCACGGGCGCGGCGAACTGGTCATCGAACCGTCTCCGGCCAGCGAAGGGGTCGCCCAGGCGCTCATGGCCGCCGGCGTGCCCACCGAGATCAGCGACAACGTGCGCGGCGCGCTCTGGGCCAAGCTCATCCTCAACTGCGCCTACAACGCGCTCTCGGCTGTGGGCCGCATCCCCTACGGCGAACTGGTGCAGCAGCCCGGGGTGAAGGACACCATGCGCGACGTGGTGGCCGAGTGCCGCGCGGTGGCCGCGGCCGACGGTGTGACCCTGCCCGGCGACGTGGACACCGCCGTGCGCCGCATCGCCGAGACCATGCCCAGCCAGTACTCGTCCACCGCGCAGGACCTGATGCGCGGCAAACCCAGCGAGATCGACCACCTCAACGGCCATGTGGTGCGCCGCGGCGAGGCCCTGGGCGTGCCCACACCCGCCAACCGCGTGCTGTGGGCGGTGGTGAAACTGGTTGAAGCGGCCACGCCCCGCTGACAACGCTCGTCAGAAAACGTCAACTCTGACAAGGGCATCCGGGGAGCCCCGGGCAGGATCTTGTACAACGGTCCTTCCCGGGCAACAAGCCTTCCTCCGATCACAGCGGCCCCCCGCCCTCACCGCATCAACGTGTCTTCTGGTCTGCGCAACAGTCTTCGGCTGCAACTGGTGCTGCTCATCGGTGGCCTGGCCGTGGCCAGCGCGGCGGGCTACGTGCTGCTGACCACGCGCCTGGTGCAGCAACAGATCGAAGCCGACCAGTTCAGGCTGCAGCGCATCCTGGCCACGCGCATGGCCTCGCAGCTCGACCAGGACATGAACGCGCGCACCACCGAACTGCGTTTCATTGCCAGCCTTGACCGCCTGCGCGACCCGCAACGGGCTGCACAGGACAAGCAGACCCTGCTGCTGACCAAGAAGGCCATCTACCCGTTCTACGCCTGGATCGGCATCACCGACACGCTGGGCCGCATCGTGGCCAGCACCGAACCGCGCATCAACGGCGCGGATGTGTCGCAGCGCTCGTGGTTCATCGGCGGCCAGCAGCGCCTGCATCAGGAAGACATCCACGACGCCGTGCTGTTGGGCAAGCTGCTGCCCCCACCCATGCTGGACGAGCTGCCGCTGCGGCTGATGGACATCTCCCTGCCTCTGCACGACCGGCAGGGCCATTTCATCGGCGTGCTCGCCACCCACCTCAGCCTGGACTGGGCCTACCAGCTGCGCTACCAGCTGCTGGACCAGCTGGATGTTCCGGGGCTGGAGATGCTGCTGGTCAACCGGGACGGCGAAGTCATCGTGGGCAGCCCCACCCTGCCCGCCCGCTCCGCGGCCAACCTGTCGTCGCTGTCGGTGTTCAAGGGTTCGAAGGCCGGCCGGGTGGGGACCGCCATCGAGACCTGGCCCGATGGGCGGCGCTACCTCACCGCCGCCGCGCCGGCCCTGGGCACCCACCCCTACCCCGGCCTGGGCTGGACGGTGCTGGTGCGGCTGGACGAAGAAACCGCCTTCGCCGACGCACGGCGCCTGGGCCTGCGCGCGCTGGCCGTGGGCCTGCTGTCGGCCCTGCTGTTCTCCTGGGTCATCTGGTGGGCCATGGGCCGCAAGCTGCGTCCCATGGAGCGCCTGAGCCAGGCGGTGGCCGACCTGGACGTGAACCGTCCGCTGGTGAGCCTGCCGGAGGTGGCGGGCAGCGGTGAGGTCGCCGTGTTCGCCCGCTCGATGGCCCGCCTGGTGAATGCGCTGGGCGAGAGCCGCGAACGCTTCCAGATGCTGTTCGACCACGCGCCGGTGGCCATGGTCTTTGTCGGCAGCGATGGCCAGGTGCTGCTGCTCAACACCCGTTTCACACAGCTGCTCGGCTACGACATCCGCCACGTGCCCCATGTTGACCAGTGGTTCGTGCAGGCTTTCCCGGAGGGACCCGCCCGGGACGCGGCCCGCGAACGCTGGCGAAATGCGTTGCCACACATCGGCAAGACGCCCATGGCGCTGCCGACCGCCGAGTACGAGTTGCGCTGCTTCGACGGCAGCACCTGCATCGCCGAATCCGGCGGCATCGCCCTGCCCGACGGCATGCTGGTGTCGTTCCAGGACCTCACGGAACGCCGCCGGGCCGAGGCCGGCCTGCGCCTGTGGGCCGAGGCCTTCGAACACAGCGAGGTCGGGCTGCTGATCTCCGATGTGCAGACCGAAACCCTGATCGCCGCCAACCCCGCCTTCGCGCAGCAGCGCGGCTACACCGCCCGGGAGCTGACCGGCCTGCCGGTGGCCAGCCTGTACCCGGAGCGCGCCCTGCCCGGCCTGAACGCCTCGCTGGAACGAGCCTATCTTGAAGACCACATCGTCTTCGAAACCGAGCACATCACGCGCGACGGCCGCATCTTCCCGGTGCTGATCGACCTCACGGTGCTGCGCGACACCGACGGGCGGCCGGTGCGCCGCGTGTCCTATGTGCAGGACCTGACCGAGCGCGAACGCGCAGCGCAGGAAATCCGCCGCCTCAACACAGAACTGGAGCAGCGCGTCGTCGAACGCACGGCCGAGCTGAGCGCAGCCAACCGGGAGCTCAACGCCTTCACCGCCGCCGTCACCCACGACCTGCGGGCGCCGCTGCGCACGGTCAACGGCTTCGTGCAGATCCTGATGGACGAGTTTGCCGGTCTGCTGGGGGACGAGGGGCGCCAGCACCTGCAGCGCATCCAGGACGGCACGCGCCGCATGGGCGAGCTCATCGAAGGCCTGCTGGCGCTCTCGCGCTACACCAACAAGCCGCTGGACCGCACCCGCGTCGACCTGTCGGTCATCGCCGCGCGGCGCCTGGCCGAGCTGGCCGCGGCCGAACCGGCGCGCCAGGTGGTGGTGGAGGTGGAACCCGGCCTGGAGGCCGACTGCGATGCGGCCCTGGCCGAAGCCCTGCTGGTCAACCTGCTGGACAACGCCTGGAAGTACAGCGCCAGGACACCCCAGGCGCGCATCCGCTTCTGCAGGGACACGGTCGATGGTCTGAACGGCTTCAGTGTGTGCGACAACGGCGCCGGTTTCGACATGGCCAAGGCCGGCCACCTGTTCGAACCCTTCCAGCGCCTGCACCACCCCAGCGACTTCCAGGGCACCGGGGTGGGCCTGGCCACGGTGCGCCGCATCGTGGACCGGCACGGCGGCCGCATCACGGTGCAGGCGGCGCCCGGTCAGGGCGCGCGCTTCTGCTTCACGCTGCGGGCCGAGGCCTGACCCCTCACGGTCAGGCTTCAGGCGCCGTCCTCAGGGCTTCTGCGTGCCCACCACCTCGATCTCCACGCGGCGGTTCTGGGCGCGGCCCTCGCGGGTCTGGTTGGACGCCACCGGCTGCGACTCGCCGCGGCCTTCGGTCTTGATCTGCTCGCTGGGCACGCCCTTGCTCACCAGGTAGGCCTTGACCGCGCCGACGCGGCGCACCGACAGCGACTGGTTGTAGGCATCGGTGCCGGTGGCGTCGGTGTGGCCCACCGCAATGATGGTTTCGACGTTCACCTTCGAGAGCTCGGCCACAAGGCCGTCGAGCGCGGCCTTGCCGGCCGGCTTGAGCACCGCCTTGTCGAAATCGAACAGGGTTTCGGCTTGCAGGGTCATCGCCTGCACCGGGGCGGGCGCAGGAGCGGGCGCGGGTGCGGGTGCTGGCACAGGGACCGGTGCCGGCGCGGGCGCCTGGGCCACGGGGGCAGGCGGGGGCGGCGGCTTGATGGCGCCGTCGCAGTCCGGGTGGGCGGTGGCCGGCGTCCAGTTGCTGTTGCGCCAGCACAGTTCGTTCGTTCCGTTGCGCCAGGCGAGCGAGCCGTCGCCATTGGTCCAGTTGTCGACCGTCTGGGCACCGGCGGCAGACGCCAGGCTGACCGTGGCGGCCAGCAGCAGCATGCGGGGGAGGTTGCGCTTGTTCATGGGTGGTTCCTTTTCTCGAAGCTCCAGGGGAGCGTGGTTGGAAGGACTCTGGCGGGTCGGTCCTCTTCCCTGCCGAGTGAAGCCATTCTGGTTTTTGGGCCCGGCCGCCCCCATCGGAATCCGCCGCATGCGCGTGTAGGACAACACGCCATGGCCGCCCCACGGCGCCGCAAGTTCACATCCTTCGCTCAGGGCAGCGTCATGGCCAGGTGCGTGTACAGCGGAATGCCCAGCAGCAGGTTGAGCGGGAAGGTCAGCCCCAGCGAGAGGCCGAAGTACAGCGAGGGGCTGGCCTCCGGTATCGCGTAGCGCACCACCGCCGGCACCGCGATGTAGGACGCGCTGGCCGCCAGCGTCATCAGCAGCGCGGTGTCGCCTGCGGGCAGCCCCGCGGTGCGCGCCAGCGCCCAGGCCAGCGCCGCGTGCAGCAGCGGCGCGAGCACGCCATAGGCCAGCAGCACCGGCGAGCGCCCGCGCAGGCCCGGCAGGTTGCGCGCCGCCATCAGGCCCATGTCGAGCAGGAAGAAGGCCAGCATGCCCTTGAACAGGTCGCCCGAGAAGGGCTGCATGGCCTCGCGCCCGGCCTCGCCGGTCATCACACCCACCGCCATGGCGCCGATCAGCAGCAGCTGCGAGCCATCGGTGAAGGACTCGTGCAGCAGCTTGCGCCAGTCGGTGGACGCGCCGCCCCCCGGAGGCCCGGCCAGCGCGGCCGCACCGCCACCCAGCACGACACCGGCTGGTGCCGTCTGCTGCTGGCGCAGGCGGTTGGCCATCAGCACCGCCAGCACGATGGCGGGCGATTCCATCAGCGCCATGGCCGCGGCCATGTGCCCGCCGTAGGGCAGGCCGATCTTGTCCAGGTGGCCGGTGGCGGTAATGAAGGTCACCGCACTGACCGAGCCGTAGGTGGCGGCCAGCGCTGCGGCGTCGAAGCCCGAGACACAGCGCCGCAGCAGCGTGTAGCCGATCAGCGGCACCACCACCGCCAGCACCACCGCGATGCCCAGCCCCGCCACCACCTGCGCGTTCAGGCCCGAGGCCGCGAGCGCGAACCCGCCCTTGAGGCCGAGCGCCATGAGCAGGTACATCGAGAGAAAGCGGGAGATGGCCGGCGGGATTTCCAGGTTCGAGCGGACCAGGCCGGCCAGCACGCCGACCACAAAAAACAGGATGGCCGGATCGACCAGGTTGTGCAGGTTCATGGGGAGTTCCTCCGTTGGCCGCGGATTGTGGCGATGGCCATGCATTCCGTAAAATCGATTTTTGTGCGCCACAACATAGATAAAAGTCTATGAATATCACCTTTCGCCAGATGCGCCTGTTCCTGGCGCTGGCCGACACCGGCAGCGTCAGCGCCGCTGCGCGCGCCCTGCACGTGACGCAGCCCACCGCCTCCATGCAGCTGCGCGAGATCACCGAGTCCGTCGGCCTGCCGCTGTACGAGGTGATCGGCCGCAAGGTCTTTCTCACCGAGGCGGGACGCGAACTGGCGCAGACCGCGCGTGCCATCGCCGGCGAATGGGAGCGCTTCGGCCAGCAGGTCAGCGCCATGAAGGGCCTGACCCGCGGGCGCCTGAGCGTGGCCGTGGTCAGCACCGCCAAGTACTTCGTGCCGCGCCTGCTCGGCGGCTTCTGCGAACAGCACCCGAGCATCGACATCGCACTCGAAGTGCTCAACCGCGACGGCGTGGTGCAGCGCCTGCGCGAGAACCGCGACGACCTCTACGTCATGTCGCAGCCGCCGTCCGACATCGACCTGCAGGACCAGGTGTTCCTGGACAACCCGCTGCACCTGATCGCGCCCGCCAGCCACCCGCTCGCCCAGCGCCAGCGCGTGGCGCTGCAGGCGCTGGCGGGTGAACGCTTCATCCTGCGCGAGCGCGGCTCGGGCACCCGGCTGGCGACCGAGCGGCACTTCGCCGCCGCCGGGTTTTCACCCGCGCTCACGCTGGAGCTGGGCAGCAACGAGGCGCTGAAGGAAGCCGTGGCCGGCCACCTGGGTGTGGGCATCGTCTCGCGCCACGCGCTCAAGGCCGAGGAGATCGGCCGCGACCTGGTGCTGCTACCGGTCAGCGGCTTTCCCATCCGCTCGCAATGGCACCTGGTGCACCCGCGCGCCAAGCAGCTCTCGCCCATCGCGCAGGTGTTCCGTGAGCACCTGCTGGGCAGCGCGGCGCAGTGGGCCGTCAGCCCGGAGAAACCTCAGGCCGGCAGGAAGCGCTGACGCAGGATGCGGTGCAGCACCTTGCCGGTGGCGGTGCGCGGCATCTGGGTTTCATCCACGAAGACGATGCGCGACGGGCGCTTGAAGCCTGCCAGCCGCTCGCGGCACCAGTCGCGCAACATGGCCTCAGTGGCCGCCTCGGCCGCCTCCGCCCCCTGGTGCAGCACCACCACCGCCAGCGGCGTCTCGCCCCACTTCTCGTGCGGCACACCGACCACTGCCACGTCGCGCACCGCGGGGTGCCGGCCGATCACGGCCTCCACCTCCGACGGGTACACGTTCTCGCCGCCGCTGATGATCATGTTGCTCTTGCGGTCCACCAGCCAGATGTAGCCCTGCTCGTCGCGCCGCGCCATGTCGCCCACCGAACACCAGTGGCCGTCCATGGCCTCGTCGGTCTTCTCGGGGTTGCGCCAGTAGCCGTCGAACACGTAGGCGGTGCGCGAGAACAGCTCGCCCACCTCGCCGTCGGGCACCTCGTTGCGCTCGTGGTCGAGCAGGCGGATCGGGCCGCTGCCCGCCCATTCGCGCCCCACCGAACCGAGCTTGGAGAGCTGCTCGTCGGGCCGCAGCAGCGTGACCCAGCCGGCCTCGGTCGAGCCGTACAGCTCGTAGAGCTTGCCGTTGGGGAACAGCTCCATGATGCCGCGCTTGGTCTCGGGCCGTGCCGGGGCGGACGAGATCATCAGCTTGCCCACGGCGCTCAGGTCGCAGCTCTTCTTCACCGCTTCGGGCAGTGCCATCATCATGATGTAGTGGGTGGGTACCAGCGAGGTGAAGGTCACGCGGTCCTGTGCCAGTGTCCTGAGCACCGCTTCGGCGTCGAAGCTGGGCCGGTCGTCGATCACGAGGGTGGCGCCCAGGTGCACGAAGGTGGTGCCGAAGTACAGCGAGTTGGCGTGGCACAGCGGCATCACCAGCAGGGCCGTGTCGTCGCGCGTGAAGCCCATCTCCAGCGCGGTGGCCAGCGCGATCAGTGTGCTGCCGGCGTGGGCCCGGACCGCGCCCTTGGGCCGGCCGGTGGTGCCCGAGGTGTACATGAGTGCGCACATGTCCTCCGGCGCCACCACGGGGAATGCCACGTCGGTGCACGCGCCGGCCAGCAGCGCCTCGTAGGCGGTCCAGCCCGCCGCGGCCTCGTCGCCCAGCACCACATAGCGGTCGGCCGGCACCGGCAGATCGGCCCGGATGCCGTCCAGCGTGGCGCAGAAGTTCGGGCCCGCGATCACCGCCCCCACCTCCGCGTGGTCCAGGATGTAGGTCATCTCCGGGCCGGCCAGGCGAAAGTTCAGCGGCACCACCACCAGCCCGGCGCGCGCCATGCCGGCGTACATCTCCATCCACTCCAGCCGGTTGTGCGCGACCACGCCCACCCGGTCGCCCGGCACCAGGCCCAGCCCCAGCAGGCCGGCCGCCAGCCGCGAGGCGCGCACGTCCCACTCGGCGTAGGTCAGGCGGCGCAGCGAGTCGCGCACCGCGAGCTTGTGCGGGGTGAGCCGGGCGTGCGCGGCCACGGCGTCGGCGATGGTGAGCAAAGGGCCCATGGGCTGTCTCCTGGGTGATGGCTGGGGTGGGGTCCGAAGGGTTTTTGGCTTGATTTTTTTGAACTCTGAATTCAGAATTCAATTTTGTCAATCCCCCCGGAGACAGTTGTGGCCCCTTCCCCCATCGGCAGACAGACCGCCGCCGCCGTCATCGCACGGTTCCTCAAGGCGCGTGGTGTGCGCCGCGTTTACGCCCTGTGCGGCGGGCATGTCATGCCGATCTGGATGCGGCTGGACGCCGAGGGCATCCGCATCGTGGACGTGCGCGACGAGCGCGCCGCCGTCTACATGGCGCACGCCGAGGCGCAGCTCACCGGCACCCTGGGCGTGGCCCTGGTCACGGCCGGGCCGGGCGTCACCAACGCCATGACCGGCATCGCCAACGCCCACGTCGCCAGGGCCCCCGTGCTGGTGCTCTCGGGCCTGCCGCCCGCGCCGCAGGAGAACCGCGGCGCGCTGCAGGACATCGTGCACACCGAACTGGTGCGCAGCCTCACCCGCTACGCGCGCACCGTGCGCCACCCCGACCTGGTGCCGCAGGAACTGGCCGAAGCCGCGGCCCGCGCCCTGGGCGAAGCCGGCGAGCCCGGCCCGGTCTACCTCGACTTTCCCATCGACACCCTGCGCGCCGAGGTGGCCGTGCCCATGCAGTTGCCGGAGGTGTTCGCGCCGCCCGCTGCCCTGCCCGCGCCGCCCCACCCGCAGGCGGTGCAGGCGGCGGTGGACCTGCTGTGGTCGGCCAAGCGCCCGCTGTTCATCAGCGGCCGCGGGGCGCGCGGCGCCGGCCCCGCCCTGTGCACCCTGCTCGATCGGCTGGGCGCGGCCTACCTCGACACCGGCGAGAGCAAGGGCCTGGTGCCCGACGACCACCCCAGCGTGGTCGCGGCCATGCGCGGCTCGGTCATGGGCCAGGCCGATCTGGTGATCACCGTCGGCCGCCGGCTCGACTTCCAGCTCGCCTTCGGGTCCCCTGCGGTCTTCGGCGACGCCCAGTTCCTGCGCATTGCCGACTGCGCCGCAGAGCTGCGCGACAACCGCCGCGGCGCGGTGGGGGTGCTGGGCGATTGCGGGCTGGCGCTGCAGGCCATCGTGGACGCCGCGCCCGCCAGCGCGCCCGCCAGCGACGGCGCCTGGCTGACCGGCCTGCGCGAGCAGCACCGCCAGCGCTCGGCCAAGCTGGAGCAGTCCATGAAGGAAGCGCCCAGCGGCAGCGACGGCCGCCTGCACCCCAACCGCGTCCTGGCCGCGCTGCGCGAGGCCCTGCCGGCCGACGCCATCGTGGTGGCCGACGGCGGCGACTTCCTCTCGTTCGCGCGCGTCGGCCTGCCGGCCAGCACCTATCTGGACCCCGGCTCGCTGGGCTGCATCGGCGTCGGCACGCCCTTCGGCGTCGCGGCCAGCCTGGCCTGCCCGGGCCGCACCGTGGTGGTGGCCACCGGCGACGGCGCCTTCGGCTTCAACGCCATGGAGATCGACACCGCCGTGCGGCAGAAGGCGCCGGTGCTCATCGTCGTGGCCAACAACGGGTCCTGGGCCATCGAGGTGCGCGACCAGCAGGAGACACACGGCAAGGTGGTCGGTACCCACCTGCAGTTCGCCGACCACGCGGCCATGGCGCGCGCCTTCCACATGCACGGTGAGCGCGTGGAAAAGGCCGAGGATCTGGACGGCGCCATAGTCCGCGCTCTGGCCGAGCTGCGCGCCGGCCGCCCGGCGCTGCTGGATGTGGTGGTCACGCCAGAAGCGGCCTCGTCCGACGCCAGGTCGGGACTGGCCTGGGTGCCCGACCTGCAGGCCCTGGCCGCCTGGGACAGGGCCGAACGCCGCTGGCGCGCAGGGGTCTGAACGACAGGCGTCCGGCGCCCACTACCATTGGGGCCCATGAAGCCGTTGCAGTCCGCGCCCAGCCTGGTCGAACAGGTCCACCGTTCGATCCTCTCCAGCATCGCCTCGGGCCAGTTGCGCCACGGTGAGCGCATCATCCAGGAGCAGTTGGCGCAGCAGCTCGGCATTTCGCGCCAGCCGGTGCAGCAGGCGCTGACCCTGCTGCGCAAGGAGGGTGTGCTGATCGACGCGCCCGGTCGCGGCCTGCAGGTGGCGCCGCTGGACCTGGACCACGTGCGGCACATGTACGAGGTGCGCGCGGTCATCGAAGGTCTGGCCTTCCGCAACGCCGCCGAGCGCAACGCCAGGGCGGCGGCCGAGCGAGGCCCGGCCCTCATCCGCGCCGGCCGCCAGGCGGTGGCCAACGGGTCTTACACCGAGATGATCGAGGCCGACATGGCCTTTCACGATGTCATCTACTCGCTCTCGGGCAACCCCCTGGTGGCGCCCTCCATGCAGACCCACTGGACCCAGACCCAGCGCGTGATGGGCGAGGTGCTGATGCGCGACGACAAGCCGCGCGACATCTGGGACCAACACGAGGCCCTGCTGGCCGCGGTGGCGGCGGGCGACGGCGACACCGCCGAACGCCTGGCGCGCCGGCACATCCTGGACGCCGCCGATTTCATGGTCGACCGGCTGCAGCGCGAAGCGGGCTGAAGCCCCCGAACCTCAGCCCCCGCGCGCGCCGAGCTGCCCCACCGCGTCCAGCCAGCGCGGCACCCGGCCCGGCTTGGGATGGCTGGCCGGCGCGAACAGGGTGAAACGCGCGGGCCGGAAGCCGACAAAGTGCAGGATCTGCCCGCGCAGCTGCCAGACCAGCGCGTTGCGGTAGAGCAGGCGCAGGAACAGCGACGGCGTGTCGGACGTCACCACCACCCGCGCGCTGCGCCCCGTCAGCAGCGGCCGGGGCATGCCGGTCCAGCTCGGGTTGCGGGTGTCGAAGGCCTGGCCCGGCAGCAGCGAGCGGTCGAACAGGCCTTTGAGCCGGGCCGGCAGGCCGCCCCACCACATCGGCGTGACCAGCACGAAGTGGCCGCACCACGCCAGATCGTCCTGGAACTTCTGCAGCGACGGCTCCAGCGGCTTGGTGGTCTCGTAGCCCGCCAGACCGAAGTCCGGGTCGAAGTCCAGGTCGTGCAGGTGGACGACGCGCAGCTCGTGCCCGGCCTCGCGCGCCGCGTCGGCGTAGCGCTGCGCGAGCGAGCGGCAGAGGGAAGCCGGCGCCGGGTGGCCGTCGAGAACCAGGATGCGGGTCATGGGCGATCTCCTTTAAAAATGACCATGGTCAAATTAAGTCACAACTATTGACCGCGGTCAATTTAAATTTGACTGCGGTCAACACCTGCGGCACAGTGCCGCCATGCGCAAAGCCGTCCAGCAGAGAACCCTTGAAACGCGGGCCCGCCTCACCGAGGTTGCCCAGGCCCTGGTGACCGAAAAAGGTTTCGAGGCCTTGCGGATCGACGAGGTCGTGCAGCGCGCCGGCGTGGCCAAGGGCACCTTCTTCGCCCACTTCAACGACAAGGACGAGCTGATGGACCTGCTCATCGGCGAGCGCATCAACGCCCAGCTCGACCGCATGGCCGCCGCCGCGCCGCCGCGCAACGCCGAACAGCTGGCCCGGCGCCTGATGCCGCTGCTGGAGCTGATGGCGTCTGAGCGTTATGTGTTCGACGTGATCCTGCGCCGCTCGGGCGCCGCGGCGATGGAAGAGATCGGCCCCATCGCCACGACCTTCGAGCGCATGGGCGAGGTCTGGGGCCCCTGGCTGGCGACCGGCGATTTCCGCCGGGACGTGCCGGCCGAGCTGCTGGTCGAGGGGCTGCAGGCCCTGGTGGTGCAGACCCTGGCGCTGCACTTCTGCGCCCTGCACCAGCACAAGCCCATGAAGGACCGGCTGCTGCCCTACCTGCGGGCCTGGCTCGGCCCCTTCAGCGACGCGCCCCGCTGAGCCAGCGGCGGCAGCAGGTCGCCGGACACCAACGCGCCCAACAGGGCCGGAACACCGGGCCAGCGGCTGGCGGGCGCCAGCAGGTGGTCGCGCAGCACCGGCAGCACGCGGCTGCCCGACTGGTACATCGGCGTGAACAGCGCGCTCATGCCCTGGTACAGCCGCACATGCCAGCGGCGCAGGGCCGCGTAGCGCGGCAGCGCCTGCGCCAGGGGCCACTCTTGCAGGGCCGTGGCCAGGGCCCAGGCGTCGAGCAGGGCCATGTTCGCGCCCTGCCCCAGCTGCGGGCTGGCCCGGTGGGCCGAGTCGCCGATGAAGACCAGCCCCGGCGCATGGGGCCGGCCCAGGGTGCCGTGGGCGTAGCGTGCGGGCGTCATCTGCTCCGTGGTGGTGATCTGCGCCAGGAACGGCGCCATCTCGGGCCACAGCCGCAGCGCCTGTTCGCGCCAGGATTCGATGGGCGTCCGGGCCCAGCCGTCCAGATCGGTCGTGGGCATCGACCAGAACACCGCCGCCCGCGGCACATCACCGGCGTGCATGTGCCCCACCGGCAGCACCCCCACCATGCGGCTGGCCGCCTGGTAGCGCTGGCGCAGCTCGTGGGTCGGCAGCGCCGAGCCGTCCGGCCAGGCCACGGTGCCCCAGATGGCGCCGTAGGCCAGCGCGCGGGCCTTCAGCGGCGTCAGCCGCGAACCCGCGCCGCTGGCGTCCACCACCAGATCGGCCTCGTCCACCACCTCGCCACCGGCCAGACACAGGCGCCGCCGCCCCGACGGCATCAGCGGCGCCCCGTGCACCTCGCAGCCGGTGCGGACCTGCACGCCCGCGGCCTGTGCCGCCTGCCACAACACACCGAACAGTGCGGCCCGGTGCATCGCCAGACCGGGCGAGCCCGACCGGTACGACACGTCCAGCACCGTGCGGCCTGAGGCCAGATGGCCCTGCATGCGGGTGATGGCGGCGCCCAGCGCACGCGCCTCCGCCCCCACCCCGATGTGGTCCAGCACCGCCAGACCGACGGGCTGGATCACCAGCCCCGAGCCCACGGGGCGCGGCTGTTCAAACCGTTCCCAGAGACACACCTCGTGTCCCTGGCGCGCCGCCAGGCAGGCCAGTGCCAGCCCGCCGACGCCCGCGCCGACCACCGCGATCTTCATGCGGTCACTGCACCATGCCCATGGTGCTGGAGCCGTCGATGGAGACGATCTGGCGCCCGTTGAGCGTTCGCGTCAGCTCGTACGTGTACTCCCCCACCTCGGTGAACGCTGGCATGCGCGGCATGCGCACCGTCGAGGTCTGCCGCACGGTGACGGTGGCGCCCAGCCACGGGAAGCCCGAGCGCTCCACGCTCACCAGATCGGTGTCGATGTTGACCGAGCTCTGGGTGGCGCGCAGGGTGGCCACCGCGTCCTTGACGTACTCGCACATCTCCACCTTGCCGCCTTCGAGCGCTTCCACCCCGCGCGCCGTCTCGCTCCTCATGGACACGCGCAGGTCGGATGCGTAGCTGTCACAGAAGCCGTCTTCGGCCTTCAACTCCTTGCGCTGCTGCGTCTGCAGCCAGCCCATCACCGCCGGTTCGGAAAACACATACCAGCCGTGCCCGTAGAACGCAGCCGCCAGCACACCGGCCCACATCAGTTTTCTCATCTTGATTTCCCCACCCTCCTCCCTGGAAGGCGATGCATTGTGGCCGACGCCCGCCACCGGCGGCCCGCGTCAGCGCGGAAAGTTGCCCTCGCTGCGCAGCGTGAGCCCGGCAATCTGCATGCCGCCGAGGCCGCGCCGCAGCACGTAGGTGGCCTCGCCCTGTTCCGTCATGCTCAGGCCGTTGACCAGGGTGAAGGTGGTGGTCTGCTGCACCTTGGCGGTGGCCGACATCCACGGGAAGCCCGACCGCTCGAAGCTGAGCACCTCGGTCTGCGTGCTGAGCTGCGGCTTGAGCACGCGCACAAACGCATTGGAGCTCTTGATGTAGCTGCACACATGGTCCCGCCCACCATCGAGCTGCCACTCGCCCTTCGCATGCACGGCGCGCACGCTCACCTCCGTGTCGAAGGTGAAGTCCTTGCAGACCCCTTCCTTCTGCTCCAGCACCGCCAGCTCATGCTGCTCGATCCAGCGCTGCGCGCGCTGCTCGGACAGGGTCCACCACGCATGGCCGTAGAACAGGCCGAGCAAGCCCGCCAGCCACAACAGCTTCTTCATCATCACTCCCCCCTTGTTTGGCTCATTTGAAAGCCGCCCACCGCGGGCGGCGTGGCATTGTCACCGGACGCACACCCCCGGCCGGGCCCTTCATCCTGTTTTATCTGCTTCAGATAATTATCCGAATCCACTAATATCCGGCAATGAGCACCGACAGCCTCTTCCACCGCGACCTCTACGCCGGCCAGATGGCCGAGCAGCTGCTCAACCCCGGCCCGCTGGACGAGAGCACGCGCTCGGGCGTGTTCCTCTCGGGCATCCGCCGGGTGGGCAAGACCACCTTCCTGCGCCAGGACCTGATTCCCGCGCTGGAGTCCCGCGGCGCCCTTGTGATTTACGTGGACCTCTGGGCCGACCCCGCCAAGAGCCCGTCGGCCCTGGTGAACGAGGCGGTGCGCCAGACCCTGCTGCAGCTGCAGACGCCAGGCTCGGCCATGCTCAAGCGGCTGCGGGGCCTGCGCCTGGGCGCGGCCGGGCTCAGCCTGGACATCGAGCTGGATCGCATCGGCGAGCCCGGCGGCAGCACACTGGCCCAGGCCTTCGAGGCCCTGGTCGCGAAGACCAAGACCAACGTGGTGCTGATCATCGACGAGGTGCAGCAGACCCTGGGCACCGACGAGGGCCAGGCCCTGCTGCACGCGCTCAAGGCCGCGCGCGACGCCGTCAACGCCAGACCCGGCACGCCCGGTCGCTTCCTGTTCATCGGCACCGGCTCGCACAAGTCGCTGCTGGCCGAGATGACGAGCCGGCGTGCGCAGCCCTTCGCGGGCGCGCTCTCGGCGTCCTACCAGGTGCTCGGCAAGGACTTCGTGCAATGGCAGCTGGATCGCCTCATGTCGGCGCCCGGCCTCACCCTGCCCAGCCTGGACGCCGCCTGGGAAGGCTTCCAGACCCTGGGCCACCGGCCGGAGGAACTGCTCAAGGCCCTGCGCCAGCTGCAGCAGGTGGGCGGCACCGACCCCGACACCGCCTGGCACATCATCTGCGCCACCCTGGCCGGCGCCGCGGCCGACGCCGACCTCAAGGCCTTCGACGACCTGGGCGAACTCGGCAAGGCGGTGTTCGAGCGCATCGCCGCAGGTGGCGAACAGGGCATCTCGGGCCTGTTTGGTGCCGAGTCGCTGACCTTCTACAGCGAGCGCATCGGCAGCGCGGTGGACGCCTCGCAGGTGCAGAAGGTCGTCGACAAGATGGTCGGCGCCCAGCTCATCATCCGGCCCAGCCACGGCGTCTACACCATCGCCGATCCCTTCGTGCGCAAGGTCTGGCAGGAAAAGCAGGCGCTGCTGGCGCCGCCCCCGAAGCACTGAACAAGTCCCCGGCGGCAGCGTGGTCTGGCGCTGGTTTCGGCTTGGCGATATATTTCGCATGCGAAATAAATAAGCCACCACATGCCACCCGCCCGACCACCCCGCCTCATCTTCCTGCTCAACGCCGCACAGCGCCGCCTGCAACAGCTCGTGGCCGCCGAGCAGCTGAGGCTGGCCCATGAACACGACAACGCCCCGTCGCCCGCGCAAGGCGGTCTGCTCTTTGTGCTGCAGGACAGCGATGGCCGCACCATGGGCGAGATCGCACAGGCGCTGGACCTCGCGCCCTCGGCCGCCACCGGCCTGGTGCAGCGCACCGAGGCGCTGGGCTGGGTGCAGCGCGCCGCCTGCCCGCAGGACGCGCGCACCCAGCGCGTGTGGCTGCTGCCCGCCGGACGCGACCAGCTGCCGCTGCTGCGCTCGGCCATCCAGCGCATCAACCGCCGGCTGACCGCCGGCTTCAGCCCCGACGAGCTGGCCACCGTGGCCCGCTGGCTGCAACACGTGCAGCAGACCGCCCAGGAGACCGACGCCCCATGAACACGCCACACCCGACCACCGACGACACCGTGCACATCACCTGCGCCGACGGCCAGCGCCTGCACGGCCACTTCATCGCCCGCAGCGGCGGCCCGGACGGCGGCCTGCCGGTGCTCATCTCGCCAGCCACCGGCGTGCGCCAGCACTTCTACCTGCGCTTCGCGCGCTGGCTGGCCACGCAGGGCCACGACGTGCTGGTGTTCGACTACCGGGGCATCGGCCTCTCGCTGCACGGGCGCCTGAAAGACTGCCGCGCCACCCTGGCCGACTGGGGCCAGCAGGACCAGGTCGCGGCGCTGGACTGGCTGCTGGCGCGCACCGGCGCTGCGCAGGCCGTCATCGTCGGCCACAGCGCGGGCGGGCAGATGATCGGCCTGCTGCCCAACCACCACCGCGTCGCGCGGCTGGTCGGCATCTCGGCCTCCACCGGCTGGTTCAAGGCCATGCGGCCCGGCTTCCGGCTGAAGGCCAACTTCGGCATGCGGCTGGTGCTGCCGCTGGGCACCCGCCTCACCGGCTACGGCACCACCGCCATGCTGGGCCTGGGCGAGAACCTGCCGGCCGGCGTGGCGCTGCAGTGGTCGCGCTGGTGCGCGCGCGGCGGCTACGCCACCAACGCCGTGCGCCACCGGCCCGAGCAGGACTTCCACGCCCAGGTGCGCACGCCCGTGACCGTGCTGCACGCCGAGGACGACGACATCGCCAACGCCGCCACCGTGGCCGACCTGCTGCGCACCCTGCCCGCCGCGCCGCGCCAGGCCCACTGCCTGCGGCCGCGCGACCACGGCTTGCGCCACATCGGCCACCTGGACTGGTTCCGGCAGTCGCACCAGAGCGTGTGGCCGCTGATGGCGCAGGCGGTGCGCGGTGAGACACTGGCGGTCGCTGGCGTCCCGTCGGGCGCCGTCGCCAGAGCCCACCCATGACCATCCCCCCGCAGACCGACGCCACGGACGACCTGCCGCGCTGCCGCTGGTGCAACGGCGCCCCCGAGTTCCCGGCTTACCACGACGCCGAATGGGGCTTCCCCGTAGCCGACGACCGGCGACTGTTCGAGAAGGTCTGCCTCGAAGCCTTCCAGTCGGGCCTGTCGTGGCGCACCATCCTCAGCAAGCGCGAACACTTCCGCCGCGCCTTCCTCGGCTTCGACTTCGACCGGGTCGCCGCCTTCGGTCCGGCGGATGTCGAACGCCTCCTGCAGGACGAAGGCATCGTGCGCCACCGCGGCAAGATCGAAGCCGTCATTCGCAATGCGGCCGGCGCGCAGGCGCTGGTGAAAGAGTTCGGTTCGCTCGGCGCCTACTTCTGGCGCTTCGAGCCCGACCCGGCCACACTCGCGGCACCACAGACCGCGTCCACCCACGCGGCCTCGGTCGCCATGGCCAAAGACCTCAAGAAGCGCGGCTGGGTCTTCGTCGGCCCCACCACCGCCTACGCTTTCATGCAGGCCATGGGCCTGGTCAACGACCATGAGCTGGGCTGCCATGCAAGGGCCAAGGTGGCCGCGGCGCGCAAGACGTTCAAGCCACCGACATTGAAACCATGACCGAGTGATCGGCTGGGCGGCGTCGAGACGCAGAGGGCGCGCCGCTCAGGAAAAATCGTAGAGCCGGTGTTGGCGGGCGAGTGCCTCGAGCGTTTCGCACACATGGTCAGCCTGCGCCCAGAAGCGCTGGTCCAGCACTTCGAGTTGCCGAGAGACCTCCTGCGCCTGTTCGCTTTCGTCGTCTGCCGTCGCCATGGCGGCATACCGTGCCTGGCGATCGGTCGGCACATCGGCATCACCAAACAGCAAGGCCTTGGCCTGCATCATCAGCTTGAGAGAAGCCGAGTCACCCACCTCGGTCAGGGCGTCCACCGTTTCCTGGAAGTAGTCTCCACTGGAGTTCGAGAAGAACTGATCGAAGCCGCCGTTGTGCACCTCGCCCGACAGCACGTTGATCAACCAGTACTGCCGGTCGCCCAGCCCCAGCGTGTCGAACCCCCGACCAGGGTCGTACACCTGACGGACCAGAGCCAGCCAGTACTGGCGTTCCGGCGAGGCTTCATAAGCCCGCTCCGCCTCAAGCTGCCGTTGACGTTCCGCCTGCCGCTCCTGAATCGACCGGGTGTTGCCCCGAACGCATGGCATGCAGAGCCCGTTGTGAGCAGCGGCGGTGTCGGGATGAATGGAGTCGCCACAACGGACACATGACAGCCTGTTCATTCTTTCTCCTCTGCTCGGATCAACCACTCAGCGCGACAGCGCCATCCGCAGGCCCAGGCCCACGAACACCACGCCGCTCACGCGGTCCAGCCACAGGCCGGCGCGCGGGCGGCGCTGCAGCCACTGGCCAATGCCGCCGGCGAACCAGCCCAGCGCACCGAACAGCACCGCCGCCTGCAGCGTGAACACCACGCCCAGCACGGCCATCTGCAGCGGCACGTCGCCATTGGCCGGCACCACGAACTGCGGCAGGAAGGACAGGAAGAACAGCACCACCTTGGGGTTGATGGCGTTGGCCAGCATGCCCTTGAAGAACTGCCGCGCCGCAGAGTCGGAGGCGGCGGGCGCGCCGTTCGAGGCCGGCAGACCCAGCCCGCCCCGGCTGCGCAGGGCGTTGATGCCCAGCCACACCAGGTAGGCCCCGCCCAGCCAGCGCAGCGCGGTGAAGGCCACCGGCGACGCCGCCAGCACCGCCGACACACCGAGCGCGGCCAGCACCGTGTGGCTCAGGCAGCCGGTGGCGCAGCCCAGGCCGAAGGCCATGCCCAGACGCCGCCCTTTGGAGGCGCCGACGCCCAGCACCATCAGGTTGTCCGGCCCCGGCGTGGCGGTCAGCAGCACGGCGGTGAGCAGGAAGGGGAGGACTTGGGCAAGCGTGGGCATGGCGTTCGGCGCGGTCGGGCAAGGCCATCGATTGTCGTGGCAGTCGCGGTGGTGACGGCCCTGGCAGGCAGGTGCTGCCGGTGGATGGGCGCCCCCGACCCGTTGCGCTACGCTCGGGCATGGCCCCACAGAGCACCCCACCCGCCGATCCGGACACGCTGGCCGGTGCGGCCCAGGGCCTCTCGTCGGCCACAGCCGCCCGGCGTCTGGCCGAGGACGGCCCGAATGCCCTGCCCGGCGGTCAGCGCCGCAGCCTGCTGTCCATCGTACGGGACACGGCGAAGGAGCCCATGTTCCTGCTGCTGCTCGCGGCAGGCACGCTGTACCTGAGCTTTGGCGACCTGCAGGAAGGGCTGACCCTGTTCGGCTTCGTGCTGGTCACCCTGGGCCTGACGCTGTACCAGGAGGGCAAGACCGAGCGCGCCATCGAGGCCCTGCGCGACCTGACCAGCCCGCGCGCGCTGGTGGTGCGCGACGGCGTGGTGCAGCGCATCGCCGGGAGCGAGGTGGTGCGCGGCGACCTGCTGCAGCTGAGCGAGGGTGACCGCGTGCCGGCCGATGCCTTGCTGCTCTCGGCCGACGGCGTGCAGGCCGACGAATCGCTGCTGACCGGCGAGCCGGTGCCGGTGGCCAAACGGGCCGCCCTGCCGCATGAGCGCTCCACACCGGAGAACGACCGAAGTACCCACCGCCCCGGCGGCGACGACCTGCCCACGGTCTACGCCGGCACGCTGATCGTGCGCGGGCAGGCGCTGGCCCAGGTCACAGCCACGGGTGCGCGCAGCGAGATCGGGCGCATCGGCCTGGCGCTGGGCACGCTGGACAACGAACGATCCCCGCTGCAGCGCCAGACCACGGCGCTGGTGCGCAAGCTGGCTGTGCTGGCGCTGCTGCTGAGCCTGACCCTGGTGCTGGTGCATGGCCTGCTGCGCGGCGACTGGCTGCAGGCTGCGCTGGCCGGCATTGCGCTGGCCATGGCGATGCTGCCCGAGGAATACCCGGTGGTGATGACCGTGTTCCCCGCGCTGGGGGCGCGCCGCCTGTCGCGGGAAGGCGTGCTCACGCGGCGCATCAACGCCATCGAAACCCTGGGCGCCACCACGGTGCTGTGCAGCGACAAGACCGGCACGCTGACCGCCAACCGCATGACGGTCACCCACCTGGCCGCGGGCGGCGCCGCGCTGCCGGACCGCCTGGCGCTGGACGCGCTGGACGCACGGCCTGGTGCGCCCCTGCCCGAGGCCTTCCACACGCTGGTGGAGTACTCGATCCTGGCGAGCGTGGTGGAGCCCTTCGATCCGATGGAGAAGGCCTTCCACCAGCTGGGCGCGCGCTTCCTCACCGACACCGAGCACCTGCACCACGACTGGCGGCTGGTGCAGACCTATGCGCTGAGCCCGGCGCTGCGCGCCATGTCGCACGTCTGGGCGGCGTCGGACGGTGGTGCGCAGACGGTGGCCGCCAAGGGCGCGCCCGAAGCGGTGATGGACCTGTGCCACCTCGACGCGGCGCAGCGAGCGCACATCGCGGCGGTGGTGGACGGCCTGGCCGCGCAGGGCCTGCGCGTGCTGGCGGTGGCCAGCGGCCGGTTCGAGGGCGATGACTGGCCCGCGAACGAACACGACTTCGACCTCGGCTTCATCGGCCTGCTGGGTCTGGCCGACCCGGTGCGCCCGCAGGTGCCGGCGGCCATCGCCGAGTGCCGTGCGGCGGGCATCCGCGTGGTCATGATCACCGGCGACTACCCCACCACCGCGCTGACCATCGCGCAGCAGGCAGGCCTGGCCGCGTCGCTCACCGCGGCCGACGTGCTCTCGGGCGACGAGATGGCCACGCTCGACGACGCCGCGCTGCGCGAGCGCATGGCGCACGTGAGCGTGTGCGCGCGCATCGCGCCCGAACAGAAGCTGCGCATCGTGCAGGCGCTCAAGGCGCGCGGCGACATCGTGGCCATGACCGGCGACGGTGTGAACGACGCGCCCGCCCTGCGCGCCGCGCACGTGGGCGTGGCCATGGGCCTGCGCGGCACCGACGTGGCGCGCGAGGCGGCGTCGCTGGTGCTGGTGGACGACGACTTCGCGGCCATCGTGCGCGCGGTGCGGCTGGGGCGGTGCATCTTCGACAACCTGCGCAAGGCCATGTCCTACATCCTGGCGGTGCACGTGCCGATCGCCGGCATGGCGCTGCTGCCCGTGCTGTTCGGCTGGCCGGCGCTGCTGTTCCCCATGCACATCGCGCTGCTTGAACTCATCATCGACCCGGCCTGCTCGGTCGCGTTTGAAAACGAACCGGCCGAGAGCGACCTGATGCAGCGCCCGCCGCGCGATGCCGGCGCGCCGCTGTTCGGCGGCGTGACCCTGTGGCTGGCGTTGCTGCAGGGCCTGGGCGTGCTGGCGGCGGTGCTGGGGTCCTTCGCCTGGGCGGCACCGCGCCTGCCCGAGGAAGAGGCCCGCGCCTTCGCCTTCGCCACCCTGGTGGTCGGCAACCTGGCGCTGATCCTGTCCAACCGCTCGGCCACCGAGCCGTTCTGGGTCACGCTGCGCACGCCCAACCGCGCCCTCTGGGTGGTGGTGGGGCTGGCCCTGGCGCTGCTGCTGGCCGCCCTGTATGTGCCCTGGGCCGTGGAGGTGCTGCGCTTTGCGCCGCTGCCCTGGCACGAACTCGCCGCGGCCGGTGGGCTCGGCCTGCTGAGCGTGTTCTGGTTCGAGGCCATCAAGCGGGTCCGGCGCGGGCGCCGGACTCAACGCTGACCCGCGCAGGGGCATTTGGAGCCCCGCGAGGAAGCACGCTACACTGCGCGCCTGCTCCGGGGTGCACGGGCCTGCCAAGGCCCGGCGCTGAGATGGTGTGACACACCGAACCCGTGAACTTGATCCGGCTAGTACCGGCGAAAGAAGAGCGTTGCCTTGAAGGACCCGTGGACGGGATGCATCCGTCCACGCCCATGGTCCCTCCAGGCGGTCCTCCGGAGCTGTTCGTTTTCGCAACAGCTTTTTCAATCAGGAGACCGCCCGATGAACGCCCCCGACAAGCTCCAGCAGCTGCTCACGCTCACACGCGAGCCCTTCCCCCAGTCGAAGAAGGTCTACGTGCCCGGCGCCGCGCCCGGCGTGCAGGTGCCCATGCGCGAGATCGCACTGACCAACGGCGAGACCGTCACGGTCTACGACACCTCCGGCCCCTACACCGACCCGGCCGCCGACATCAACATCCGCCGCGGCCTGGCGCCGGTGCGCAGCGAATGGGTGGCCGCGCGCGGCGACACGGAAAGCTACGAAGGCCGCGCCCGTGTGGCGCTGGACGACGGCGGCAAGCACGGTGAAACCGCCGACGCCCGCATCGAGGCCCTGCGCGCCGAGGCCGCCGGCCTGCAGCGCCGGCCGCTGCGCGCCAAGGCGGGCCAGAACGTCTCGCAGATGCACTACGCACGAAAAGGCATCGTCACGCCCGAGATGGAGTACATCGCCATCCGCGAAAACGGCAAGCGCGAGTGGATGAAGGAATACCTCGGCGACGCCGAGCGGGAGGCTCGCCTGAAGGGCAACGGCATGGGGGCGCGCATTCCCGACGTGATCACGCCCGAGTTCGTGCGCGACGAGGTGGCGCGCGGGCGCGCAGTCATCCCGGCCAACATTAACCACCCCGAGGTGGAGCCGATGATCATCGGCCGCAACTTCCTGGTGAAGATCAACGCCAACATCGGCAACTCGGCGGTCACCTCGTCCATCGAGGAAGAGGTGGAAAAACTCGTGTGGTCGATCCGCTGGGGCGGCGACACGGTGATGGACCTGTCCACCGGCAAGAACATCCACACCACGCGCGACTGGATCGTGCGCAACTCGCCGGTGCCCATCGGCACGGTGCCGATCTACCAGGCGCTGGAGAAGGTGGGCGGCGTGGCCGAAGACCTCACCTGGGAAATCTTCCGCGACACGCTGATCGAGCAGGCCGAACAGGGCATCGACTACTTCACCATCCACGCCGGCGTGCGCCTGCCCTTCATCCACCTCACGACGAAGCGCCGCACCGGCATCGTCTCGCGCGGCGGCTCCATCCTGGCCAAGTGGTGCATCACGCACCACAAGGAAAACTTCCTGTACACGCACTTCGACGAGATCTGCGAAATCATGAAGGCGTATGACGTGACCTTCTCGCTGGGCGACGGCCTGCGCCCCGGCTCGGGCGCGGACGCCAACGACGAGGCGCAGTTCGCCGAACTCAAGACCCTGGGCGAGCTGACGCAGATCGCCTGGAAGCACGACGTGCAGACCATGATCGAAGGCCCCGGCCACGTGCCCATGCACATGATCCAGGCCAACATGAACGAGCAGCTCAAGCACTGCCACGAAGCGCCGTTCTACACGCTCGGCCCGCTGACCATCGACATCGCGCCGGGCTACGACCACATCGCCTCGGCCATCGGCGCGGCCATGATCGGCTGGATGGGCACGGCCATGCTGTGCTACGTGACGCCCAAGGAGCACCTGGGTCTGCCGGACCGCGACGACGTGAAGCAGGGGATCATTGCCTACAAGATCGCGGCCCACGCCGCGGACGTGGCCAAGGGCCACCCGGGCCAGCGCGCGCGCGATGACGCGATGAGCAAGGCCCGCTTCGAGTTCCGCTGGCGCGACCAGTTCGCGCTCGGCCTGGACCCGCAGACCGCCGAGGCCTACCACGACGAGACCCTGCCCAAGGACTCGTCCAAGGAGGCGCATTTCTGCTCCATGTGCGGACCCAAGTTCTGCAGCATGAAGATCACGCAGGACGTGCGCGACTACGCGGCCGCCAAAGGCCTGAGCGAGGAACAGGCCCTGGAGAACATGACGCATGAGGGCATGGCGCGCAAGAGCGAAGAGTTCAAGGCCGTGGGTGGCGAGTTCTACGTGCCCGTCGAAACGTTGAAGCACAAGGGCTGAGCCATGGCCCGCATCGGTATCGCGGGCGCCGGCCTGCTGGGCCGGCTGCTCGCCTGGCAGCTGTCGCCCGATCACGAGGTGACGGTGTTCGACCCGGCCGACGGACCAGAAGCCCGCAGCGACGGCCAGGGGCCGGCAGCCTTCACCGCGGCCGGCATGCTCAGCCCGGTGGCCGAGCTGGACAACAGCGGCCCGGCCATCGCCGCGCTGGGCTGGCGCTCCATGGCGCTGTGGCGCGAGATCACCGATGCCCTGGCGCAAGCGGGCACTGCACACACCGGCGCCCTGCCCGCCGCCTGCGGCAGCTGCACCGGCTGCGCGACCAGCCCCGGTACCGGCGAGGAACCGGCGCTGCAGCTGCGCACCCTGGGCAGCCTGCTGGTGGCGCACGGCAGCGACCTGGGCGCGGCCCAGCGGGTGCTGGCGCGGCTGGCGCAGGCGCCCGACCTGGCCGGCCACGCGCAGACCCCGCAGCGGCTGGACCGCGACGCCCTGACGGCGCTGGAGCCCGCCATCGACCCGCGCCTGCACGCCTGGCTGCTGCCGGGCGAGGGCCAGATCCTGCCGCTGCAGGTGCTGCCCGCGCTGTGCGCCGCCGCGCGCGGCGTGCACTGGCGCTGGCGGCACACCGTGGCGTCGGTGGGCGCGGGCCGCATCGCGCTGGACGACGGCCGCACAGAGCACTTCGACCTTGCCATCGACGTGCGCGGCACGGGCGCCCGGCCCGATCTGCCGGTGCGCGGCGTGCGCGGCGAGGTGGTCTGGCTGCACGCGCCCGGTGTGCCGCTGCACCGGCCGGTGCGCCTGCTGCACCCGCGCCACCGCGTCTACATCGTGCCGCGGCCAGGCGACCACATCGTCATCGGCGCCAGCGAGATCGAGAGCGAGGACCGCTCGCCCGTGAGCCTGCGCAGCGCGGTGGAACTGATGGCCGCCGCCCAGAGCGTCATGCCCGAGCTGGCCGAGGCGCGCATCGTGCACCTGGAGACCAACCTGCGCCCCGCCCTGCCCGACAACGAACCGCGCATCGACCACCGGGACGGCCTGCTGCGCATCAACGGCCTGTACCGCCACGGCTGGCTGCTCGCGCCGGCGCTGATCGAAGAGGCCCTGCGGCAATGCTTCTCCCCCGTCACAACATGCTGAACTTCAACGGCACCGACCTGCCCTGCCCCGAGGGCCTGACGCTGGCCCAGCTGCTGGACGAACGGAGCATGGACCCCGATACCATCGCGACCGCCGTGAACGGCGCCTTCGTCCCGCGCGATCAACGCGCCACCACCGTCCTGCACCCCGGCGACACCGTGCTGACCTTCCAGGCCATCGTCGGCGGCTGACCCCATTCACCGAACCCGGAGACTCCCCCCATGTTCCGCACCCTGCTCAAGTCCAAGATCCACCGCGTCGCGGTGACCCAGTGCGAGCTGCACTACGAAGGCTCCTGCGCCATCGACGAAGACCTGCTGAACGCCTCGAACATCGCCGAGAACGAACAGATCCACATCTGGAACATCAACAACGGCGAGCGCTTCATCACCTATGCCATCAAGGGCGAACGTGGCTCCGGAATGATCTCGGTCAACGGTTCGGCCGCGCGCCGCGCCTCGGCGGGTGATCTGCTCATCATCGCGGCGTTCGCGCAGGTGCACGAGGACCAGGTGGCCACGCACAAGCCCAAGCTGGTGTTCGTCGACGAGCACAACCGGGCCAACGGCTCGCGCGACCACGTGCCGGTGCAAGCACAGGAACAGACGAAGTGAACACCGCCGACCTGGCGCAGCGCAGCCTGCGCAGCGTGTGGCACCCCTGCACGCAGATGAAGCGCCACGAGGCCCTGCCGCCGGTGGCCATCGCGCGCGCCGAAGGACCGTGGTTGGTTGGCACCGACGGCCGCTGCTACCTGGATGCGGTCAGCTCCTGGTGGGTCAACCTGTTTGGCCACAGCCACCCGGCCATGCGCGCCGCGCTGGCCGACCAGATGGCCACGCTGGACCACGTGATGCTCGCGGGCTTCACCCACGCGCCGGTGGTGGAACTCTCGGAGCGGCTCTCAGCGCTGACCGGCCTGGGCCACGCCTTCTACGCCAGCGACGGCGCCTCGGCCACCGAGATCGCGCTCAAGATGAGCGCGCACTTCTGGCGCAACAGCGGGCGCCCGGCCAAGAGCCGCTTCGTCGGTCTGGCTGGCGGCTACCACGGCGAAACCGTGGGCGCGCTGGCCGTGACCGACATCGCTTTGTTCCGCGAGGCCTATGCGCCGCTGGTGCGGCTGGCCGCCACCGTGCCCAGCCCCGACCGGCGCGGCATCGGGGCCGATGCCGCCGCAGATGCATTGGCCGACTGGCTGGCGCAGCACCACGAGACCACGGCCGCACTGATCGTGGAGCCGCTGGTGCAGTGCGCCGCCGGCATGGCCATGCACGACGCGGCCTACCTGCGCCAGGCGCGTGCGCTGTGCGACCGCCACGGCGTGCACCTGGTGGTGGACGAGATCGCCACTGGCTTCGGCCGCACCGGCACCCTGTTCGCGCACGAGCAGGCGGGCATCCGGCCCGACTTCCTGTGCCTGTCCAAGGGCCTGACCGGCGGCACGCTGCCACTGTCGGCAGTGCTGACCACCGACGCGGTGTACGCCGCCTTCTACGACGACGACGTGGCGCGCGGCTTCCTGCACTCGCACTCCTACACAGGCAACCCGCTGGCCTGCCGCGCCGCGCTGACCACGCTGGACCTGTTCAAGCAGGAAGACGCGCTGGCCCGCAACCGCAGCACCGCAGAGGCGTTGGACGCGCTGCTGGCGCCGCTGACGGCCCACCCGCGGGTGCAGCACGCGCGGCGCCAGGGAATGATCTGGGCCTGGGACATCGAGACGCCACTGCCCGACTTCGCGCGCCGCTACCAGGGCCATGCTCTGGCGCGCGGCCTGGTGCTGCGGCCCATCGGCAAGACGCTGTACTTCATGCCGCCTTATGTGCTGGACGACGAGGCGATGCAGCACCTGGCCCACGGCGCGCTCGCCGCGCTGGAGGCCTCCCTCAGCGAGGAACCCCGATGACCGCGTACTTCGTGACCGGCACCGACACCGGCGTCGGCAAGACCTTCGTGAGCTGCGCGCTGCTGCACGCGCTGGCGCGGCGCCACCCGCGCGTGGTGGGCATGAAGCCGGTGGCCGCGGGCCTGGTGCAGACGCCGGACGGCTGGGACAGCGAGGACGCCATCGCCCTGCGCGCCGCGTCCACCGTGCGGGTGCCGCCCGCGCTGGACAACCCGGTGCGCCTGCCCGACCCGCTCTCGCCCCACCTCGCCGCCGAACGCGCCGGCACCCGCATCGACATCCCCCACCTGGTGGCCTGCCAGCGCGAACTCGCGCAGCACGCCGACGCCATGGTGGTGGAAAGCGCGGGTGGCTTCCTGGTGCCGCTCTCGCCCACACACACCGGCGCCGATCTGGCCCAGGCCCTGGGCCTGCCGGTGCTGCTGGTGGTGGGCCTGCGCCTGGGCTGCCTGAACCACGCGCTGCTGAGCGCCGAGGCCATCAGCGCGCGCGGCCTCACGCTGGCCGGCTGGGTCGCCAACCGCATCGCCCCCGGCATGGCCGCGACCGACGACAACATCGCCTTCCTGCGCCAACACCTGGGCGCGCCCCTGCTGGCCGACATCGCCCACAGCGCCGCACCCGACTTCCGCACGGTGTCCATCGAACTGCCATGACACACACACCATCCACCAGCTCCTGGCTCGACGAGATCCCACAACGCCTCGCCGCGCTGGACGACGCCCACCTGCGCCGCCGCCGCCGCGCGGTCGAACCCGCGGGCGACACCCCCGGCGGCGCCGTGCTGCGCGTGGACGGGCGCGAGATGCTGGCCTTCTGCAGCAACGACTACCTGGCGCTGGCCGGCCACCCGGACCTGATTGAGGCGGCCTGCGCGGGCGCGCGCCGCTTCGGTGCGGGGGCCGGCGCCTCGCCCCTGGTCAGCGGCCACAGCACCGCCAACGAGGCGCTGGAGCACGAACTGGCGGCCTTCGTGGGCCTGCCGCGTGCGCTCTACTTCTACGCCGGCTACGCCACCAACATCGGCATCGTGCCGGCGCTGGTGGGCGACGGGGACGCCATCTTCTCCGACGCGCTCAACCACGCCTGCCTGATCGACGGCGCAAGGCTCTCGCGGGCGCGCATCCACCGCTTCGCCCACGCCGACCTGGCGGACCTCGCGACCCAGCTCGCCGCCAGCACAGCCCGGCGCAAGCTGGTCATCAGCGACGCAGTGTTCAGCATGGACGGCGATGTGGCCGACATCCCTGCGCTGCTCGCGCTGTGCGAACAACACGACGCGTTGCTGCTGCTGGACGACGCGCACGGCTTCGGCATCTGCGGCCCGCAGGGGCGCGGCAGCCTGGCTGCCGTGGATCTGACCGGCGACAGCGCCTCGCGCCGCGTGCTCTACATGGCCACGCTGGGCAAGGCCGCGGGCGTGGCCGGTGCCTTCGTGGCCGGGCCGGACGACCTGGTGGAGTGGCTGCTGCAGAAGACGCGCAGCTACATCTTCGCCACCGCCGCGCCCGCCCTGCTGGCCTGCGCGCTGCGCAGCAGCCTGCGGCTCATCGAACAGGGCGACGGGCGCCGGGCGCAGCTGCAGCGCCTGATCGCGCAACTGCGCCAGGGCCTGCAACCGGTGCTGGCGCGCAGCGGCTGGCAGCTCGGCCACTCGGACACGCCCATCCAGCCGCTGCTGATCGGCGGCAACGCCGAGGCGCTGGCCGTGATGGAAGGCCTGCGCGAACAAGGCATCTGGGTGCCGGCCATCCGACCACCCACCGTGCCCGTGGGCACGGCGCGGCTGCGCATCGCGCTCTCGGCCGCCCACACGGAAGACCACATCCACCGGCTGGTCCAGGCGCTGGACCGGCTCGCCCCCGCATTGGCATCCAAGCCCGCACCCATGCCCACAGCGTCCTTGCAAGGAGCCTGAACATGAGCACCCTCACCGTCTACGGCACCAAGCTGTCCAGCCGCTTCCTGCTGGGCAGCGCGGGCTACCCCTCGCCCCAGGTGCTGCGCGAGGCCATCGCGGCCTCCGGCGCGCAGGTCGTCACCGTCGGCCTGCGGCGCACCCTGGCCGCGGCCGGCGACAACGGCTTCGTGCAGGGCATCGTGGACAGCGGCGTGCACCTGCTGCCCAACACCGCCGGCTGCCGCACCGCGCGCGAGGCCATCACCCTGGCCCACATGGCGCGCGAGCTCTACGGCACGCGCTGGATCAAGCTCGAAGTGGTGGGCGACGAGCACACCCTGCAGCCCGACCCCTGGGGCACGGTGGAGGCGGCGGCGCAACTCATCAAGGACGGCTTCGCGGTCTTCCCCTACTGCACCGACGACCTGGTCACCTGCCAGCGCCTCCTCCATGCGGGCTGCGAGCTGCTGATGCCCTGGGGCGCGCCCATCGGCTCCGGCCAGGGCCTGATCAACCCGTTCGCGCTGCGCACCCTGCGCGCGCGCCTGCCCGGCGTGCCGCTGGTGGTGGACGCCGGCATCGGCGCACCCAGCCACGCGGCGCAGGCCATGGAGCTGGGCTTTGACGCCGTGCTGCTGAACTCCGCCGTGAGCCAGGCGGTGGACCCGGTGCGCATGGCGCGCGCCTTCGGCCTGGCCATCGAGGCGGGCCGCACCGCCTACGAGGCCGGCGTGATGGCGCCGCAGGACATGGCCGTGGCCTCAACCCCCGTCGGCGGACACCCGTTCCTGATCGCATGAACACGCACCCCATCCTCTGGAGCATCGCCGGCACCGACAGCGGCGGCGGCGCCGGCCTCGCGGCCGACCAGCGCGTGGCCGACGCCTTCGGCGTGCACCTGTGCCCGGTGGTCGCCGCCGTCACAGCACAGAGCACCACCGCGGTGACCCGCATCGACGCGGTGCCGCCCGATCTGCTGGACGCCCAGCTGGCCGCACTGGCCGACGACATGCCGCCCGCTGTCATCAAGACCGGCCTGCTGGGCAGCGCCGCCAACGCGCGGGTGCTGGCGCGCAGGGTCGACCGGCTGCGCACGCGCGCGCCGCTGGCCTTCGTGATCGACCCGGTGCTGCGGGCGAGCACCGGCGCCGGCTTCGTGGACGAGGCGCTGATGCAGGCCTACCGCGACGAGCTGCTGCCCCGGGCCACCGCGATCACGCCCAACCAGCACGAGGCGGTGCTGCTGCTCGGCCCGGACGGAGACAACGGCGTGCCCGCCATGGCCTCTGCGCTGCGTTCGCAAGGTGTGCAGGCGGTTGTGATCACGGGCGGCGACGCCGCCACACCCGGGCTCGCACACGACTGGATCGACACGCCGCACGCCCGTGGCTGGCTGACGCTGCCGCGCGTGGACACGCCCCACCACCACGGCACCGGCTGCAGCTTCGCCACTTCGCTGGCCGCCGCACTGGCACTCGGTTTCGTGGCGGCCGACGCCGCCGTGCTGGCCAAGATGGCGACCACCCACGCGCTGCGCCACGCGCGCGCCGTGGGGCGCGGCGCAGGGCCGGTGGTGGCCCGCGAAGGCTTCTGCACCGACCCTTGCCTGCTGCCCCGCCTGTCGCTTGGCACGCAGGCACCGACCGCCTGGCCCTCGAAAGCGCGCAGCCGCGACCCCGGTGTCTACGCCATCGTCGACAGCGCCGAGCGCGTGGAGTCGGTGCTGAGCGCCACGCCCACGGTGGACACGATCCAGTTGCGCATGAAACGCCCGGCGGGCCTGGACGACGGCACCTGGGTCGCGCAGCTGCACGCCGCCATCGTCCGCAGCCAGCGCGCGGCGGACGCGGCCGGCATCACGCTGGTGGTCAACGACCACTGGCAGACCGCGCTGCAGGCCGGCGCCCGCGCCCTGCACCTGGGGCAGGAAGACCTGCTGGCCCTGACGGCCAGCGACCGCGCCGCGCTGCAGGCGGCACGCGAGGCCGGTGTGCAACTGGGCCTGAGCTCGCACAGCCTCTGGGAGCTGTGCCGCGCCGCCGCGCTGCAGCCCGACCTGATCGCCTGCGGCCCGGTCTGGCCCACCACCACCAAGGACATGCCCTGGCGGCCCCAGGGCCTGGACAACCTGGCCTGGTGGGCCCACATGGCGCCTGCGCCGGTGGTGGGCATCGGTGGCGTCTTGGAGCCGGCACAGCTGCAGGCGGTGGCCGCCGCGGGCGCGGCCGGCGGCTGCGTGGTGCGGGGCCTCGGCGAGGACCCGTCGCAGACCCTGCCGGCCTGGCGCAGCGCCTGGGCCGAGGGACGTGCCGCCACACAACGACACCCGGTGCCGGCCCTGCCGCATCCCTCGCTGCCCCGACCCATGTCTGCGTCCGGTAGGTGATAAGGGTTAACCCTCGTCTCTGGTAAGGTTCACCGGTTTGCCAACCGCCGGGCGACCGGGGCGCCCGACGCCCCGGGGCACCGGCATTTTTCATCCCGGAGAAAACCATGGATCGTCGTTCCCTGATCAAAAACGCCGGCATCGCAGGTGTGCTCGCCGCTGGCGCAGCCCCCGCCGTGCACGCCCAGGCCGCCGTGCGCTGGCGCCTCGCGTCGAGCTTCCCCAAATCGCTGCCGACCATCTACGGTTCGGCCGAGAAGTTCTCGGAAACCGTCAAGGCCCTGTCGGGTGGCAAGTTCGAGGTGTCGGTGCACGCCGCGGGCGAGCTGGTGCCGCCGTTCGGCGTGGTCGATGCGCTGCAGAACAGCACCATCGAGATGGCCCAGACCGCCTCGTACTACTTCACCGGCAAGAACCCCATCTTCGCCTTCGGCTGCGCGGTGCCCTTCGGCCTGACCGCCCGCCACATGGACGCCTGGATGGAACACGGCAACGGCCGCAAGCTGATGGACGAGTTCTACGCCCAGTACAACATCGCCTCCATGAGCGCGGGCAACACCGGCACCCAGATGGGCGGCTGGTACCGCAAGGAGATCAAGTCGGCGGCCGACCTCAAGGGCCTGAAGATGCGCATGGGCGGCGGCCTGTTCGGCGAGGCCATGACCAAGCTGGGCGTGGTGGCGCAGAACATGCCCGCGGGCGAGGTCTACCAGGCGCTGGAGAAGGGCACGCTGGACGCCACCGAGTTCGTCGGTCCGTTCGATGATGAAAAGCTCGGCTTCCACAAGGTCGCCAAGCACTACTACTACCCCGGCTGGTGGGAAGGCGGCGCCGAGCTGGAGTTCTTCATCAACAAGAAGGCGTTCGATGCGCTGTCGGCCGAGAACAAGGCCATCGTGCGCGCAGCCGGTGCCGTGGCCGCGCGCGACATGACCGCCAAGTACGACGCCCAGAACCCGGCCGCCCTGCGCCGCCTGGTGGCCGCCGGCACCAAGCTGCGCGCCTTCGACAAGTCCATCATGGACGCAGGCTACAAGGCGTCGATGGAGGTGTTCGCCGAGCACGAGGCCAAGGCGCCCGAGTTCAAGAAGATCCACCAGGACATGCGCGCCTTCCAGCGCGACCAGGTGCTGTGGAGCAAGTTCTCCGAGTGGCGCTACGACAGCTACATCGCAGGCCTGAAGCTCTGAACCAAGGCTGACGGCTCAGCCGTCAGCCTGTGACGCCGCCATGGGCGGCGTCCTTGTTCGCCATGTTGCCCAGCACCAGGGCCCGGCCGGCGAACAGGCCGCCGGCCAGCTCCAGGTCGAAGCGGCTGGCGTCGCGGCGGCGCACCTCGGCCATGACCTCGTCGGCCTCTTCCGCACTCGCACCGGTGGCGATCACCGCCTCTCGGCCCAGCAGCAGGGCCGACTCGAACGTCTCGCGCACGAAGAAGTCGGCACCCGCCCTGGACAGCTCGACCGCATGCTCGCGGTCGAAGGCGCGCACCAGCACACGCGCCTGCGGGCAGGCGTGCTTGGCGATCTCGGCAATGTGGGTGGCGGCGGCGCGGTCGTCGATGCACACCAGAACCGCGCTGGCGGCGTGCGCGCCGGCCGCATGCAGCACGTCCGGGCGGCTGCCGTCACCGTAGTAGACCTTGAATCCATAGGACTCCGCGTCGCGGATCACCTGGGTGTCGTTGTCGATGATGGTCAGCGAGGCACCGCGCGCCAGCACGCCCTGGCTGGCGATCTGGCCGACACGGCCGAAACCGACGATGAGCACGGTGGCGGTGCGCTCGCCCACCGCTTCCACGCCGTCCATCGACACCTCGGCCTGGCGCGCGAAGCGCTTGTGAATCAGCACGGTCAGCGGCGTGAGCGCCATGGACAGCACCACGATGGCGGTCATGTTGGCGTTGACCACGGGATCGATCACCCGCGAGGCCAGCGCCGCCGCGAACAGCACGAAGGCGAATTCGCCGCCCTGGGCCATCAGCACGGCACGGTCCAGTGCGTCGATGTGCGAGCTTCTGGCCAGACGCGCCACGCCGTAGATGCACAGCGCCTTGACCACCATCAGCGCCAGCACGCCCGAGACGATGAGCGGCCAGTTGCTCGCCACCGCCGCCAGATCGAGCGACATGCCCACGCCCAGGAAGAACAGCCCCAACAGCAGGCCGCGGAAGGGTTCGATGTCGGCTTCCAGCTGGTGCCGGAAGGTGGACTCCGACAGCAGCACACCGGCCAGGAAAGCGCCCATGGCCATGGACAGCCCCCCCCAGCTGCATGAGCAGCGCCGCGCCCAGCACCACCAGCAGCGCGGCGGCGGTCATGACCTCGCGCGCCTTGGCGTTGGCAAGCACACGGAACATCGGGTTGAGCAGCCACAGGCCGGCCGCCACCAGCGCGCCGATGGCGGCCAGGGCCATGCCCACCGCCGTCCAGCGCGCACCTGACGAGGCCACCACCTCACCGGCAACAGGGGGTGCCATGAAGGCCACCAGCGCCAGCAGCGGCACGATCAGCAGGTCTTCGAACAGCAGGATGGCCACGATCTTCTGACCGCGCGGTGCCGCCAGATCACCGCGTTCACCCAGCAGCTGCATCACGATGGCGGTGGAGGTCAGCACGAAGCCCATGGCGCTGACGAAGGACACCGGCCACGAGAAGCCGAACGCCACCCCCACCAGCGTGAGCAGCGCGCCGCACACCACCACCTGCAGGCTGCCCAGGCCGAAGATCGCTCGGCGCAGGTTCCACAGGTGCGAGGGCCGCATCTCCAGTCCGATCACGAACAGGAACATCACCACACCGAGCTCGGCGGTGTGCAGGATGCTCTGCGGATCGTTGAACAGGCCGGCGCCGAACGGACCGATGGCCAGGCCCGCGGCCAGGTAACCCAGCACCGAGCCCAGGCCCAGGCGCTTGAACAGGGGCACGGCCACCACCGCCGCGCCCAGCAGGCTCACCACCTGGATCAGGCTGCCCGAACTGGCTTCAGCCGCCATGGGTCCAGCCCGCCAGAGTTGCCACAACCACCACCATCGCCATGTGCATGGCACGCCTCCTCGTCAGATTGGAACGGAACAGTCACCGACTGCCGCGCTAGTGTGACGCAAAGCACATGGGGCCGGGTGGTCGCCCGGCATGACCCCGCTCAGCGCGGCGCGTCAGCGCTCACCGCCATGTGCGCCACCTGCTGGTCGAGGATGGCCTCGGGCTCGTCGGCTTCCTGCGCGCTCGGGTGCGCCAGGCCTTCGTTCAGGCGCTGCATGTCCAGGTCGCCGGTCCACTTGGCCACCACCAGCGTGGCCACACCGTTGCCGACCAGGTTGGTCAGGGCGCGGGCTTCGCTCATGAAGCGGTCGATGCCCAGGATCAGCGCCAGGCCGGCCACGGGCACGCCGCCCACGGCCGAGAGCGTGGCCGCCAGCACGATGAAGCCGCTGCCGGTGATGCCCGCCGCGCCCTTGGAGGTCAACAGCAGCACGGCCAGCAGGGTCAGCTGCTGCACCAGCGTCATGGGTGTGTCGGTGGCCTGGGCGATGAACACCGCGGCCATGGTCAGGTAGATCGAGGTGCCGTCGAGGTTGAACGAGTAGCCGGTGGGGATCACCAGGCCGACCACCGACTTGCGGGCGCCCAGGTTCTCCATCTTCTCCATCATGCGCGGCAGCACCGATTCGCTCGACGATGTGCCCAGCACGATCAGCAGCTCTTCCTTGATGTACTTGATGAACCGGACGATGGAGAAGCCGTGCAGGCGCGCGATCAGGCCCAGCACGCCGAACACGAAGATCAGGCAGGTCAGGTAGAAGGTGCCCATGAGCTTGCCCAGCGAGAACAGCGAGTCGATGCCGTACTTGCCGATGGTGAAGGCCATGGCGCCGAAGGCACCGATGGGGGCCACCTTCATGATGATGCCGACGATGTCGAACAGCACGTGGGACGACTTCTCGATGAAGTCGAACACCAGGGTGCCGCGGCCGCCGAACTTGTGCAGCGCGAAGCCGAACAGCACCGAGAACAGCAGCACCTGCAGGATGTCGCCCTTGGCGAAGGCGTCCACCACCGAGGTCGGGATCACGCCCATCAGGAAGTCGACCGTGCCCTTCATCTTGCCGGGCTCGGTGTAGGCGGCGATCGCCTTGGTGTCCAGCGTGGCGGCATCCACGTGCATGCCGCTGCCGGGCTGCACGAAGTTGACCACCAGCAGGCCGATGACCAGCGCCAGCGTGGACACCACCTCGAAATACAGCAGGGCCAGGCCCCCGGTCTTGCCGACCTTCTTCATGTCCTCCATGCCGGCGATGCCCACCACCACGGTGCAGAAGATGATGGGCGCGATGATCATCTTGATGAGCTTGATGAAGGCATCGCCCAGCGGCTTCATCTGCTCACCCAGCGCCGGGTAGAAGTGGCCCAGCAGCACGCCGATGGTGACGGCGGCCAGGACCTGGACGTAGAGGGATTTGTAGAGCGGCTTGCGCTCGGCGGTTGCAGCCATGGCGTGTCTCCTGAGGGCTGTTTTGGGGGATGCGGGACGATACGCAGCCCCCCGCCGCGCGCCAACTGTGGTGTTCAACAGTCGTAGAACTACGTACTGCGCGGATCAGCCCGTCTGGATGGCGCGCTGCACGTCGCGCAGCAACCCCGCGCCGACGCTGCGCCCGAAACCGTCGGCCACCGGCCGCAGGTGGCGGCGCAGGGCCTCGCGCTCGGCGGGTTCCAGCGCATGCACCTGCAGGCCAGGGGTCTGGCGCAGGCTCGCCAGGGCCTGGCGGTCCAGCGCCTCGGCCAGCCGGTTGCCGTGGGCCAGTGCCTCGGCCAGCGCCTCGTCCACCAGCGCCCGGTCGGCCCGCGACAGGCTGGCCCAGAAGCGCGGGTGCGTCACCACCGCGTAACCCAGGTAACCGTGCTGCGTCAGGGTCAGGTGCGGCTGCAGCGCGGCCAGGCCCTGGGTCAGGAAGTTGCTCGGCGGGTTCTCCGCCGCATCCACCACGCCGCTGGCCAGCGCCCGCTGGGTTTCGCCAAACGGCAGCACCACCGGCTGTGCGCCCAGGGCTCGCATCTGCTCGCCCAGCACCTGCGAGGCCTGCACCCGCACGCGCAGGCCGCGGTAGTCGGCGGGGGTGCGCAGCGCGCGCCGGGCGCTCATCTGCTTGAAGCCGTTGTCCAGGAAGCCCAGCCCCCGCATCTGCTGGCGCGCCAGCCGCTCCAGCAGCCCGCGCCCCACAGCCCCCTGCGTCACACGCCGCACCTGGGCCAGGTCGGCGAAGAGGTAGGGCAGGTCGAACACCTCGAACTCGGGCACGCCCGCCATGCCGAACTTCGACAGCGAGGGCGCCAGCATCTCCACCGCGCCCAGTCGCAGCGCCTCCATCTCGTCGTCATCGCCCCAGAGCTGGGAGTCCGGGTGCAGCTCGACGCGGATGCGCCCTCCCCCGCGCTGGTGCACCAGGGCCTGGAAACGCAGCGCCATCTGGCCCTTGGGCGTGTCGGGCGCCACCACGTGCGAGAAGCGCAGCAGCACCGGCGGCGCGCCCCCCAGCGCCGGGCCGCCCACCAGGGCACTGACCGCGCCCAGCAGCGCCCGGCGGCGCAAACGCGGCACGGGAAGGATGGGCGGCGACGGGCGTTCGACGGACATGCTGGCTATGCTAGCGGGCCCATGTCCTCCGACCCACCCACCCGGCCCGCAGCCGACCTCGACTCGCTCGATCTGGACACGCGCCAGACCGCCGCCCTGACGCGCCGCGCCATGGGCTGGCTGGTGGCGCTGCTGCTGCTGGTGGCCGCGTCGGCACTGGCGCTGTGGCTGTTCCTGCGCAGCGAGGAAGCGCGCGAGGCCGACCGCCGCCGCACCGCAGACGCCGAGTGGCTGGACCAGACCCTGCGCTTCCACTTCCGCCGCCTCGAAACCGATCTGGCCGCGCTGGCCCAGGCCCACCAGAATGGCGGCGACGACCAGGCGGTGGCCGCGCGCCACGGCCCCTGGTGGCAAAGCCCCGGCCGCATCGCCTTCCACGGCTGGGTGCCGGCCGCGCCGCCGGGCGGGCGCAGCGCCTGGCCTGCCGAACTGCAGGCCGCGGCGCAAGATCCCGGACAGGTCGCCGCACTGACCACCATGCTGGACACCACACGCGGCCTGCAGCGCCCGGCCTACGCCGGCCCCTTCGCCACGGCCGACGGTGGCGGCGCCTGGCTCTGGCTGGCCGTGCCGCACTTTGAACAGGGCCGCTTCACCGGCGACGCCGTGGCCGCGGTGCCGCTGACGCGCCTGCTGGCCGACGTGCTGCCCGCCTGGTTCCTGCAGGACCACAACGTCGCGCTGGCCGACGAGAACAGCACGGCCGCGCCCGACGAAGGCCTGCACTTCACCGCCCCCATCCAGCTGCCGGGCGCCCAGCTGCGCCTGCGGGTCGCGCCGACCGACAGCACACCACCGCTGGCGCCGCGCGCCTTCTTCGCCGTGGCCCTGCTGTGTCTGCTGGGCATGCTGCTGGCGCTGCTGGCCCTGTGGCGCGACAGCGCGCGCCGCCAGCGCGCCGAGGCGCGGCTGCAGACCCAGCTGGCGCTGCGCACCGCCATGGAACGCTCGGTGACGCTGGGCCTGCGCGCCTGGGACACCCAGGGCCGCCTGCTGCACGTGAACCCGGCCTTCGCCCGCCTGGTGGGCTGGACGCCGGCCGAGCTGATGGCACACACCGGACCACTCCCCTACTGGCTCGTCGACCAGGGCGACGAGTTCGAACAGGTGCAGCGTGCTGCGCAAGCCCCCGAGGCCCTGGCCCTGCAGCTGCAGCACCGCGATGGCCAGCGGCTGGACGTGCTGGCGCACAGCGCGCCGCTGCGCCTGGCCAGTGGCGAGGTGGTGGGCTGGGTCGGCTCGGTGCTGGACGTGACCGAGCGCCGCCGCATCGAGCGCCTGGCCGCGCGCCAGCAGGAACAGCTGGAAGCCTCGGGCCGCCTGGTGGCCATGGGCGAGGTGGCGTCCACCCTGGCACACGAGCTCAACCAGCCGCTGGGCGCGCTCAGCAGCTTCGCCATCGGCCTGCTCAACCGGGTGCGCGAGCAGCGCATCACGCTCGAAGAGATCGTGCCGGTGGTCGAGCGCATGGAGCGCATGGCCGACAAGGCCGGCCGCGTGATCCAGCGCGTGAACGCCCTGGCCCGGCGCCAGGAAACCGTGCGCCTGCCGCTGGCCCTGGCGCCCTGGACCGCGCGCGTGGCCCAGGCCGTGCCGCTGCCCGAGGGCGTTCGGCTGGAGCTGGCCCTGCCCGGGGGCGACGGCCCCACCGTGCCGGCCGACGCGCTGCTGCTGGAAAACGCGCTGCACAACCTGGTGCTCAACGCCGGCGAGTGGGCCGCGCGCAGCGGCCGCACCCCGCCCACCGTGCGCGTGGGCCTGGTGACCGGCGACGGTCAGGTCGGTCTGCGCGTGTGCGACAGCGGCCCCGGCGTGCCGCCCGAGCAGCGCGCCACCGTGTTCGACGCCTTCGCCAGCCACAAGCCCGGCGGCATGGGCATGGGCCTGGCCATCTGCCGCTCCATCGCCGAAGCGCACCACGGCCACATCGACCTGAGCGACTGCCCCGACCTGCTCGGCGCACAATTCACGCTGTGGCTGCCCCTGAACCCCTGACCCCTCCGAACCCGCCGGTCCACATCGTGGACGACGACGCGGACTTCCGCGACGGCCTGGCCTGGCTGCTCGATTCGCGCGGCCTGCCCACGCGCGTGTGGACCGGCGGCGACGCCTTCGTGCAAGCGCTGCAGCGCGGCGAGCTGGGTGAACTGGCCCGTGCCTGCAGCGTGGTGCTGCTGGACATCCGCATGGAGCCGCTCTCGGGCCTGGCCACCTTCGAACAGCTCAAGGCCGCCCGCTGGCCCTGGCCGGTGCTCTTCCTCACCGGCCACGGCGACGTGGGCATGGCGGTGGCCGCGGTCAAGAACGGCGCCTGGGACTTCCTGGAAAAACCGTTCCAGAACAACCAGCTGGTGGACAAGGTAGAGGCCGCCTGCCAGGCCGCAGTGCGCCTGCAAACCGAGGCGCGGGAGAAGCTGCGCTTCCAGCAGGCCCTGGCCGCGCTGAGCGCGCGCGAGCGCGAGGTGCTCGACGAGCTGCTGGCTGGCCACTACAACAAGAACATCGCCGATCACCTGGGCATCGCCCAGCGCACGGTGGAATTCCACCGCGCCAACATCTTCGAAAAACTCGGCGTGGCCTCGGCGGTGGAACTGGCCCACCGCATGGGCCGGCTGATGGCCAACGACTGAGCGTCTTCCGTTTCCTGTTTCTGCATGACCGCACCGACCGACCACGACCTGCCACCGCTGAACGCCACCCCGCCCGGCCTGTACCGCCACTACAAGGGCGGCTGGTACGACGTGATCGACACCGTGCGCTGCAGCGAAACCTTGCAGGGCATGACGCTGTACCGTGCGCTCTACGGCGGCTTCGGGCTCTGGGTGCGGCCAGCGGCCATGTTCGCCGAACACGGTGTGTTCGAGGGCAAGGAACAGCCGCGCTTCACGCCGCACGACCCGGGCCTGCTGCCGCTGGGCAACCTGGCCACCGCCCGCGCCCTGATCGCCCACCTGCGCGGCCGCGCGCAGCGGGAACGCGGCATCGACCTGGACGCGGTGCTGCGCCCGCCGCCGCCCGAGCCCGACAGCTGCTGTGGGCGCGGCTGCAACGGTTGTGTGTGGGAAGGTTTTTACGAAGCGCTGCACCACTGGCGCGTCGACGCCATGGAACTGCTCAGGGCCTAGAACATATCCCCCTGCCCGCGCAGCGCGGCGGGCCGGAATCGGCTCAGGTCGAGCCGCTCGCGCTCCCGGTTGAAGCCCAGACGGTCGCAGGTCTTGACGAAGCGCTGGCGGATCAGGTCGGCCCAGATGCCCTGGCCCTTCATGCGCGTGGCGAAATCGGCGTCGTAGTCCTTGCCGCCCCGCAGGTCCTGCACCCGCGCCATCACACGCTCGGCCCGGTCGGGGTAGTGCAGGTCCAGCCACTGGCGGAACATGGGCGAGAGCTCCCAGGGCAGGCGCAGCACCTGGTAGAAGGCGCGCCGAGCGCCAGCCTCGTACGCCGCCTCCAGCACCCGCTCCATGTCGTCGTTGAGGAAAGGGATCTGCGGCGAGACGCTCACGCCGGTGGGCACGCCCGCCTCGGCCAGGGTGCGGATGGTGCGCAGCCGCCGGTGCGGCGCGGCGGCGCGCGGCTCCAGCACGCGGGCAAGCTTCGCATCGAGCGTCGTGACCGTCACGTACACGGCCGCCAGACCGGCCTGCCCCATGGGCGCCAGCAGGTCCAGGTCGCGCTCCACCCCGCTGCCCTTGGTCACCATGCCCACCGGGTGCTGCGCCGCACTCAGCACCTCCAGCACCGCGCGCGTGAGCCGCAGCTCGCGCTCCACCGGCTGGTAGGCGTCGGTCACCGTGCCCACCACCAGCAGATCGGGCTGGTAGCGCGGCGCCAGCAGCTCGCGCCGCAGCAGCTCGGCGATGTTGCGCTTGGCGACGATCTTCGTTTCGAAGTCGAGACCTGGCGATAGGTTGAGGTAGCTGTGTGTGGGCCGCGCGTAGCAGTAGACGCAGCCGTGTTCGCAGCCGCGGTAGGGGTTGAGGCCGAGCCGGAAGCCGATGTCGGGCGAGTCGTTGGTGGTGATCGCGCTGCGCGCCTCTTCAAACGTGACCTCGGTGGCGGGTGCGGCGGCCTCTTCGCCTTCGGCCAGTTGCTCGTCCAGCGTGTTCCAGCCGTCGTCGAAGGCGGCGCGCTGGTCGCGCTCGAAGCGGTGCGGCTGGCGGTGGGCCACGCCGCGGCCCTTGAGGGCACTCAGGGGAATGTGGACGTCGTTCATGGCGGGTGGGATCGAGTTCGATACTGTACATAAATACAGTTATTGCGCAAGAGACAGGCATCGGTTTCCCGCGCCGAGACAACGGCCCACAATGGCCAGCGACAGCCACACTCACCGGGACACGCCATGGGCATGCGACAACTCTCCGGCCTGGACGCCACCTTCCTCTACTTGGAAACGCCGGAGATGCCGATGCACGTCGGCGCCATGCACCTGCTGGAACTGCCGGCCGGCCACCGCGGGCGGTATGTGAACGACCTGCGGCGGCACATCGCGGCCCGCCTGCCCGCAGCACCGGTGCTGCGCCGGCGCCTGTGGTGGATGCCGCTGAACCTGGCCAACCCGGCCTGGGTCGACGCGGAGCCCGACCTCAGCGAGCAAATCGTCGAGATCAAGCTGCCGCGTGGCAGCGCGTCGCGCGCCGACGCGCGCACGCTGATGGAGGAGCAGGTCTCGTTGCTGCACCCGGTGCTGCTGGACCGCCACCGGCCGCTGTGGAAGATGCAAGTGATCGAGGGCCTGCCGCGCAGCGCCGCGGGGCGCAAGCAGGTGGGCCTCGTCACCCAGCTGCACCACGCCGCGGTCGACGGCCAGGCCGCGGTGGCGCTGGCCAATGTGCTGTTCGACCTGACCCCCGAGCCACGCGACATCGAGATCCGCCCTTCCCGGCGCACCAGGACCTTCCGGCTCGACATGGTCGAGATGCTGCGCGGCGCGCTGAGCCACGAGGCGCTGCAGGTGGCGCGCATCGTGCGCGAGCTGCCGGCCACGCTGGGCACCGTCGCCGGCACGGCCCGCAGCGTGCTCAGCGTGAAGAACCTGCTGGGCCAGGGCTCGGGCAATGTCACCCTGGCGCCAGCCACCCCGATGAACGCCACCGTCACCCCTGCACGCGCCTTCGCCGCGGCCAGTGTGCCGCTGGCCGAACTCAAGGCCCTGGCGCGCGCGCATGGGGCCACGCTCAACGACGGGGTGCTCATGCTCTGTTCGTCCGCGCTGCGCGCCTACCTGCAGCAGCGCGGCGCGCTGCCGCGCAAGAGCCTGGTGGCCGCGGTGCCGATCTCGCTGCGCGAGGCCGGCGACACGCGCCCCGACAACCAGGCCTCGATGAGCCTGGTCAGCCTGGGCACCCATCTGGCCGACCCCGCGAAGCGGCTGGCGCACATCCGCGCGGCCACCGGGGCGATGAAGTCGACCATGGGCCGCATGAAGAGCATCCTGCCCACCGATTTCCCCTCCATCGGCGTGCCCTGGCTGATCGAGGCCGCGGCCTCGCTCTACGGCAAGGCCAAAGCCGCCGAGCGCCTGCCGCAGGTGGCGAACGTGGTCATCTCCAACGTGCCCGGCCCGCAGGTGCCGCTGTACCTGGCCGGCGCCCGCGTGCGGTCGAACCACCCGACCAGCATCGTGGTGCATGGCCTGGCGCTCAATATCACGGTGCAGAGCTTCGACGCCGCGATGGACTTCGGGCTGATGGCCGACGCCTCGGCGCTGCCAGACGTGAAGGAACTGACGCGGGCGGTGGATGCGGCGATGCAGGAACTGCGGGCGCTGCCGGTAGGCGTGACCGTGCCAGATGCCGCACTGAAACCCCCACCTGTGTCCCGCAAGCGACCCGCCTCTAGGGCTGCCGCACCAAAGAAAAGGGTACGCGCTGGCTAACATGGCCTGCTGCCCCCCAGATTCCGCGCACGCATGAGTCCCCGCCCCCGCCGCCAGACCACCCCACCACCGGATCAAGACACCGAGGCCAGGCTGCACACCGTGCCGCCCGGCCTCTGGCTGATGATGCTGGAGGCGCGCGCGCCGTGGGAGGCCATGGCCCTGGCGGCCGTCTCGCCCTGGCTCTCCCGCATGCCTTCGGGCGACGGCCACGCCGTGCTGGTGTTCCCGGGCCTGGGCGCCAACGACATGAGCACGCTGGCGCTGCGCCGGTTCCTGAAACAGCACGGCTACACCGCCTACGGCTGGGAGCAGGGCTTCAACCTCGGTCCGCGCGACGGCGTGCTCGTAGGCTGCCGCGCGCGCATCGAGGCGCTGCACAAAAAACACCGGGGCAAGATCAGCCTGATCGGCTGGAGCCTGGGCGGCATCTACGCGCGCGAGATGGCCAAGGAGCTGCCCGAGCTCGTGCGCTGCGTGATCACCCTGGGCACGCCCTTCACCGGTCACCCGAAGGCCACCAACGCCTGGCGCTTCTACCAGCTGGTCAGCGGCCAGCACCCGCACGACGAGGAACTGCTGGCCCAGGTGCGCAGGCCGCCACCGGTGCCCACCACCTCGATCTACAGCAAGACCGACGGCGTGGTGGCCTGGCAGTGCAGCATCAACCCCGTGCGCCACGCCCACACCGAGAACATCGAGGTGCACGCCAGCCACATCGGCATGGGCATGAACCCGATGGCGATGTACGCCATTGCCGACCGCCTGCGCCAGGACCCCGACCACTGGAAGCGCTTCGATGTGCAAGGTGCACGGCGCTGGTTCTTCGGGGTGGCGCACCAGCCCGAAGCGCTGACCCGCTGGTACTGAGCATGAAGATCGAAGCCAACGGCATCCGCATCGAGGTCGACGACCAGGGGCCTGCCGATGGCCCGGTGGTGCTGCTCATCATGGGCCTGGGCATGCAGCTCATCGCCTGGCCGCAGGCCATGGTGCAGATGCTGGTGCAGCAGGGCTTTCGCGTGGTTCGCTTCGACAACCGCGACATCGGCCTGAGCCAGGGCTTCGACGCCGCCGGTGTGCCCAACATGGCGCTGGCCGCGCTGCGCCACGCGATGCACCTGCCGGTGCACAGCCCCTACTCGCTGGCCGACATGGCGCGCGACGCGCTGGGCGTGCTCGACGCCCTCGACATCGAACAGGCCCACGTGTGCGGCGCGTCGATGGGCGGCATGATCGCCCAGCACCTGGCGGCCATGGCGCCCGAGCGCGTCGCCAGCCTCACGCTGATGATGACCACCAGCGGCTCGCGCCGCCTGCCCCAGCCCTCGTGGCGTGTGCGGCGCGCGCTCATGTCGCGGCCCATGAAGCCGGGCGCCGACGCCGCCGTGGACTGGATCATCCAGGTGATGTATCTCATCGGCAGCCCCGTCTTCCCGAGCGACTACCAGGCCCTGCGGGCGCGGGCGCTGGAGTCGGTGCAGCGCGCCTGGCACCCGTCGGGCTCGGCCCGGCAGCTGCTGGCCGTGGTGGCCGACGGCGACCGCTCGGCCCTGCTGCCCCACATCCAGGCGCCGACCCTGGTGATCCATGGTGTGGACGACCCGCTGGTGCCCGTGGCCTGCGGCGAGGACCTGGCACAGCGCATCGCCAACGCCACAGCCGACTTCATCCCTGGCATGGGCCACGACCTGCCAGAGGAACTGCTGCAGCGATTCGCCCAGGGCATTGGGGACAACGCGCGCCGCTGAGCAGGCGGGCGCCACCCCGGCCACAATGGCGGGATGACCCTCAACCCCGTTTCCCCGCTGCCCGACGCCATCGTGAGCGTGCGCGGCGTGAGCAAGACCTATGCGGGCGGCTTCCAGGCGCTGAAGAACATCCACCTGGACATCCGCCGCGGCGAGATCTTCGCTCTGCTCGGCCCCAATGGCGCCGGCAAGACCACCCTCATCAGCACCATCTGCGGCATGAGCAACGCCACAGAGGGCACCATCACGGCCGACGGTTTCGACACCGTGCGCGACTACCGCCAGGCCCGCGCCACCATCGGCCTGGTGCCGCAGGAGCTGCACACCGACGCGTTTGAAACCGTCTGGGCCACGGTCAGCTTCAGCCGCGGCCTGTTCGGCAAGGCGCCCAACCCGGCGCTGATCGAACAGATCCTCAGAGACCTCTCGCTCTGGGACAAGAAGGACAACAAGATCATGACGCTCTCGGGCGGCATGAAGCGGCGCGTGCTGATCGCCAAGGCGCTGTCGCACGAACCCAAGATCCTGTTCCTGGACGAACCGAGTGCGGGCGTGGACGTGGAGCTGCGGCACGACATGTGGCGCCTGGTGCGCCAGCTGCGCGAAGCCGGCACCACCATCATCCTCACCACCCACTACATTGAGGAAGCCGAGGACATGGCCGACCGCATCGGTGTGATCCGCAAGGGCGAGCTGATCGTGGTGGAGGACAAGGACGTACTGATGCGCCAGCTCGGCCGCAAGGAACTGGCGCTGTCGCTGCCGCAGCCGCTGGCCGCCGTGCCCGGGGCGCTGGCGCACTGGCCGCTGCAGCTCTCGGCCGACGGCCTGACACTGACCTACGGCTTCGACACCCAGAAGGACGACACCGGCATCGCCGAGCTGCTGGCCGCGCTGGCCGCCCAGGGCATCGCCTACAAGGACCTGCGCACCAGCGAAAGCTCGCTCGAAGACATCTTCGTCAGCCTCGTCCACGAACAGAAAGCGGAGGCCTGAGCATGACGGGTCTGAACATCCACGCCGTGCGCGCCATCTACATGTTCGAGATGAACCGCGCCTTCCGCACCTGGGCGCAGAGCATCATCGCGCCGGTGCTCACCACCTCGCTCTACTTCATCGTCTTCGGCACGGCCATCGGATCGCGCATGGGCGACATCGGCGGTGTGGACTACGGCGCCTACATCATCCCCGGCCTGCTCATGCTCTCGCTGCTGTCCGAGAGCATCTCCAACGCCTCTTTCGGCATCTACATGCCCAAGTGGTCGGGCACCATCTACGAGTTGCTGAGCGCGCCGGTGAACTGGGTCGAGGTGCTGCTGGGCTACGTGGGCGCGGCCGCCAGCAAGAGCCTGCTGCTGGGCACGCTGATCCTGCTCACCGCGCGCTTCTTCGTGCCCTACCACATCGCCCACCCGGTGTGGATGGTCGGTTTCCTGCTGCTGACGGTGGTCTCGTTCTGCCTGTTCGGCTTCATCATCGGCCTGTGGGCCGACAGCTTCCAGAAGCTGCAGGTGATCCCGCTGCTGGTGATCACGCCACTCACGTTCCTCGGCGGTGCGTTCTACAGCATCAACATGCTGCCCGAACCCTGGCAGACCGTCTCGCTATTCAATCCGGTGGTCTACCTCATCAGCGGACTGCGCTGGGCCTTCTACGGCCAGGCCGACGTGCACATCGCCATCAGCACCGGCATGACGCTGGTCTTCATGGCCGCCTGCCTGAGCGTGGTCTGGTGGGTGTTCAAGACGGGCCGGCGCATCCGCCGCTGAAACTCCAATCCAGTACGGCTGCCAGCCCCGGCAGCCGCCCATGAAAAAAGCCCCGTGGCCGAAGCTCCGGGGCTTTTTCACTGGACCCGGCGCGAAGCCGGTTCAGCAGATCTGCAGGGCTCAGTAGCCGCCGCGGCCGTAGCCGCCGCCACCGGAGCGGTTGCCACCGCCGTAGCCGCCGCCGCCCGAACGGTCACCGCCGCCGAAGCCGCCGGTGCGGGGGGGACGGGCTTCCATCGGACGGGCTTCGTTCACGGTGACGCTGCGGCCACCCAGGGACTGGCCGTTCATGCCATTGATGGCGGCTTGCGCCTCGGCATCGCTGCCCATTTCGACAAAGCCGAAACCCTTGGAACGGCCGGTGTCGCGCTCCATCATGACCTTGGCGCTGCTGACAGAGCCGAATTCGCTGAAGGCCTGTTGCAGGTCTTCGTCGCGCACGGAATACGGCAGGTTGCCGACGTAAAGTTTGTTGCCCATGGAGGACTCCTAAGAAAGCGGATACACAAAAAGCGATGGGGTCCCGAAAGCACAACAAACCCGAAAGTGCACCGTGGCACGCGAAACTGACCGATCACTTGAATTGCACGGACCAAATGCCCGCGCGGGGGAGATTATGCGCCCGGAATGTCATGTGCGCTGCTTTCGTCCACCACCGTGGTCAGAATCAGCAGGCCGCCGGGGTCTTCATTCAGCTCGCTGCACACCATCACATCGACCGAATGGCCGTCGGCATGGCGCCACCAGGCCTGCTGCCACCCAGTGTGGCCTTTTTCAAACAGTACCCGGCGGTGCTCCTGCCACTGCTGCGCATCAGCCCAAAAGGTGTCCGCGCGCAGCCCCTCCACCTGGGCGCCCGGATATCCGAGGCAGCGCTCGAACGCAGGGTTGACCTCCACCACGGCCTGCGTGTTGGCCGCCTGCACCACCAGGGCCGTGGGGTTGAGCTGGAAGATGCGCCGGAAGCGGCGCAGGGAACGGTCGCGCTCGTGTTCCAGCCGCAAGCGGTCCTCCATCTGGCTCAGCCGCCGCCGGTAGACCTCGTCGGTCGACCGCCGTGTCTGGTGCAGCTGAAAGCCTATCAGCAGCAGGATGGCGCTGCCCGTGAGCCAGTAGCGCAGGTCGGCCTCCATGTTCGCCGGTGGCAGGTACCCGCCCGTCTCGGCCCAGGTCAGCCCGCCCAGGATGGCCACGCTGGCCACCGTGGTGGCCAGCAGCGCGCGCAGGCTCAGGTAGGTGCCGGCCATGACCACTGCAGCCTGGAATGCGAACCCGGACGCCGCCCGCACCGAGCCGAAGCTGTACACCGACCAGGCCGCCACCATCAGAATGCCAGTGACCACCAGCGGGCTCTCCCAGCGGCGCCGGTGCGATCGCAGCAGCAGGTAGGACAGCAGCGCCACACCCGCCATCGACCAGGAAATGTGCGCCAGGGATTCGCCGGGTGGCGCCAGCAGGTGGTCCGCCAGGGCCATGCCCGCCAGCAGCAGCGCCACGCACAACTGCACCCAGCGCAGGCTGCGGTTGTGGTGCCGATGCTGGCTGCGTTCGATCTCGGAAGGATCCTCGAGCGGCAGGGAGTCAAGCACCCTGGCCTCCTTCCAGTGGTGCGTACACCGTCGGCATCGCGCTGGTCGTGTGACCGGGCACGCGCAACACCGTGATGCGCAAGCCATCGTCCGCATCGTCGTCGCGCTCGCTGCAGATCTGCAGAGGGACCTGCTGACCATTGCGTCCGATGCCGGTGATGGTGTGCCACCCCGTGCGTTGGCGGGCCCGGCGATCCTGCGAGAACGCCGCATAGGCTTCGTCGTGCAGCCAGAGGAACCCGTCGCGCCGGCTCAGCACCTCTTTGCGGGTGTAGCCCAGCACGCTTTCAAACGCCAGGTTCGCATCCAGGATGGCGCCATTGCGCATGGACTGCACGAAGATGGGCGTGGGGCTGGCCCGGAACAGGCGCGAGAACCGGCTCTGCCCCAGGTCGCGGTCCAGCTGGGTCTGCAGGCGCTGCGTGGCTTCCCGAAGGTGCAGCTCCTGCGCCAGGCGCACCTGCGTGCGGTTGAGGGACATCATCGCGGCCACCCCCACCAGGCTCGCGCTCTGCGACAGCCAGTTGCGCCAGCTCACGGCAAAGCGCGGTTCTCCGGCCAGCAGGCTGGCGGCGTCGGCCCAGGTCAGCAGACCGAGCAGCGCCACCGCGGCCGCGGTGGTCCAGAGCAGCCCGCGCCGGCTCAGGAAGATGCCCGCCGCGACCTGCCCCATCAGGATCAGCACGATGTTGATCGTGCGCACCGAACCGAAGAACCAGGTCGACGCCGTCGCCATCCCGAACAGGAAGACCACCAGCAGCCAGGCCACGCTGTTGTAGCGGCGGATCTTCAACAGCAACCAGGCCAGCGCCCCCATGAACGCCAGCACCAGCGTCATCATGCTGTCGGCCGTGACCGGTGTGCCGATGAAGCGGTCCACCGCGAACAGCCCCAGGCCCAGCACCGACGTCATCCACGACAGGCGCAAGGCAATCTCCGAGCGCGCGGCCACGATGGACGGCGGTTCGGGCCAGACGGAGGTGGGATCGGGAGGGTTCAAGTGGCTCGGCAAATGGGACGAGGCGCGCATTCTGGCGCAGAGCGGACCCGGCCAGCGCTCATCGGCGTGGTTTTTCGTAACCGGACAACACCCAGGCCTCGGCACTGGCCACGTTCAGCCGGAAGGTCGGTGGCACCGGAACGCAGGCCAGTTCCTCTCCATATTCGTCGGTCGCTCGCAGCGTGGCGGTCGCGCCTCCTTCGTCGGGCACGATGGCCAGCGCCACGCGCAGGCGCCGCCCGTCCACCGTCACATTCACGCTCTTGTTCAGCTCGGCGTGGCGCTGCTGTTCGGAGCGGCGGATGAACTCGCTGGCCGTCTTCACCAGCGTGTTGAAGGCATTCACATCCAGTGGCTTGGGGTTCTTCTTGTCGCGCCCCATGGTCCAGGGGCCGACCAGCGCGGGCTCGGTCTGCCCTTCGAGGAACATGGCCACGGCCCAGCCGTCGTCGTCTTCGTTCTTGATCACGCGCGCCGTCCAGCGCTCGTCGCTCCACACGCGGTCTTCGTGGATGGGGTCCTGGGTGTCTTCGGTCATGGGGGGCGATGGTACTGGCCACGCGCACCCCGCACCAACGGCTTCAGGACGGCGAAGGCTGCTCATGGCCTGGTGCCGCGCCGTGGTGCACATACCGCCGCAGCCCCGCGACCAGTCCGTCGAACACGGCCCTGCAGCGCGGGTTGCTCTTCAAGCCCTCGTGCATCACGACCCAACTGGTCAGTGAGAACGAGAACGCGTCGGGCAGCAGCCTGACCAGGTCGGGCTGGCGCTGGGCCAGCGCCAGCTGACAGATGCCGATGCCCGCACCGCTGCGCAGCAGGGCCAGCTGGGCCAGGTCGCTGTCGCAGCGAAGCGCAAAGTGCTCGCGCGACCAGAGCGACAGGCCGGCGCGCGCCGACCGCAGGAACGGCGTCTCCTGATCGAACCCGATCAGGGCGTGCTGTTTCAGATCGGCTAGGCTGCCCGGCACCCCGTGCCGGTCGAGGTAGACGCGGTGCGCGTGCAGCCCGAGCGGCACGTCACCGACGCGTGTGGCCAGCAACACCTCCTGCTGGGGTGGCGTCATGCGCACCGCGATGTCGACCTCGCGCCGCACCACGTCCTGCAACCGGTTGCTGAGCACAAGTTCCAGCTGGAGCTTCGGGTGAAGCGCCCGCAGTTCGGCCAGGATGGGCGGCAACACCTCGGCACCGACCACCTCGCTCGCCGAAATGCGGACGGCCCCCTGCACGTCTGTGCCCAGTCCGCCCGCCGTGCGCTCCAGCGCCGCCGCGGCGGTCTGCATGGCCTCGGCGTCGGCGCGCAGGGCAGCTGCGGCCTCGGTGGGCAGGAGCCCGGCCTGGGAGCGCGTGAAAAGCGCAACACCCAGGTGCTCTTCGAGCGAGGTGATGTGGCGGCCGATGGTGGGTTGTGTGAGCCCCAGCGCACGCGCCGCGCCAGAAAGGGAGCCCTCCTGCAGCACCGCGAGAAACGAGCGATAGAGCTCCCAGCCGATGGATGTTGTCATACACAAATGTATAGCTGGTGTTCTCCTTTAGACAATTTTCTTTTTACATGGCGCATCCAACAATGCCCTTCATCGCAACCCACTGGAGAGTGAAGATGAAGGAACAACCCACCGCACTGGTGCTGGGCGCCACCGGAGGCATCGGCGGCGAGGTGGCTCGCCAACTGCTGGACACAGGCTGGCGCGTCCGTGGCCTCAGGCGAGGTCCCGCAGCGACCGCCGCGAACCCGGGCGGCATCGAATGGATCAGCGGCGACGCACTCGATGCCGCCGCTGTGTCGGCCGCCGCGCGTGGTTGTGCACTGATCGTGCACGCCGTCAACCCGCCGGGCTACCGCCGCTGGTCCGAGCTGGTGCTGCCGATGATCGACAACACGATTGCGGCAGCCCGTGCGCATCGCGCCAATGTCGTGTTGCCGGGCACGGTCTACAACTACGGGCCGGATGCCTTCCCTGTTCTGGACGAGCGCTCGCCGCAGCGCCCGGTCACCCGAAAAGGGGCGATCCGCGTGGAGCTGGAGCGGCGCCTGGCCACGGCCGCCGAGGCGGGCGACATCCGGGTGATCGTCGTGCGCGCCGGCGACTTTTTCGGGCCGCGCTGCGGCAACAGCTGGTTCACGCAAGGCATGGTCAAGCCGGGTTCGGTGGCACGGACGGTGCAACTGCCCGGCCGTGCCGGCGTGGGGCATCAGTTCGCGTTCCTGCCGGACGTGGCCCGCACGATGGTCGAACTGGCCCGGCGGCGCCACGAGCTGCCGGCGTTCGCCAGCTTCCACATGGCAGGCCACTGGGATGCCGACGGCCTCGGGTTCGGCCGGGCCATCCAGCGCGTGATGACCCGCCACGGCCTTGAAGAACCCCGGCTCAAGGCGTTTTCCTGGTGGATGGTGCGTCTGCTGTCCCCGTTCGTGGCGACGCTCAGGGAACTGCTCGAAATGAGGTACCTCTGGCAGCAGGAAGTGCGCATGGACAACAGCCGCCTGGTGGCCTTTCTGGGCCACGAACCGCACACGCCTCTGGACTCCGCTATTGAGGCCACGCTGGCGGGCATCGGATGTCTCGGTGGTGCAGCCGCCACCACGGCACAGCCAGCCCCGACCTGAAGCCTTGGGGCGCGGTGCTCAGGCCTTCTTGCGGCCGGCTTTCGCCGGCTTGCCCGCCCCGCCCTTGCCCGCCGTGGGCGACCGGAGCAAGCCATGCGCCTGCTCCAGCCAGAGCAGGGTCTCGGTATGGGTCAGGAAACGGCGCAGGTAGTGCGGTGAAAGATCGCCCATGCGGGCCAGGGTCTCCAGCATCAGGCGCTGGGGGTTGAGCGGGCCGGCGTTGGGCGGGGCGCGGTCCAGCGCACGCTGCACCTGCACCTCGGCGCCGATGCGCTCCCAGGTTTCGCGAAAGCGCTGCGCGCTGCGCAGTTCGGGCCAGGGGCCACCGCCGCCGACCACCCCGTCGCGCGCGGCGGCCGACGCGCGCTCGATGTGGGCATTGAGCTCGGCCAGGGGCGCGGGTCGCAGGGCAGACGGCTTCATCGTCAGGGTCGGACGGCCGGTGTTCCGGCGTCTCCCGCGGCGGCGCTGGCGCGCGGCACCGGCGCCATTTCCACGCGGCGGTTGAGCGCCCGGCCCTGTTCGTCGGCGTTGCTGGCCACGGGCTGTTCGGCGCCGAAGGCGGCGGCAAACACGCGCGAGCGCGGCATGCCGCTGGTGATCAGCGCCCGCGTGACGGTGAGCGCACGCTGGGCCGATAGTTCGAGGTTGTCTTCGTAGCGCTGGCTGGGCCCCTTGACCACGGTCTTGTTGTCGGTGAAGCCACTGACCATGAGCATCTCGTCGCGCTCGCCAAGATAGACCTGCAGCGGCGGCACCAGGGCCTTGAGCAGCTGTTCGCCTTCGGGGCGCAGCTGGTCGGAGTTGAAGTCGAACAGCACGCTGCCGCTGATGCCGATGCGGCCGTTGTTGAGCGTGACGCGGCCGCTGGCCAGCGGCACGGCCAGCGCCTTTTCCAGCGCCATGCGGCGGGCCTCTTCCTGCTGGCGCTTGGCGATCTCGCTCTGCAGGCTGTTGACCAGATCCACCTGGGTGAGCAGCACGCCGATGAAGACCAGCACGAAAGCGCCAACCAGACCGGCCATGAGGTCGCCGAACACGGCCCAGACCGGCGCCGTCATTTCGGCGCTGTCGTCGCCGTCGGCCAGGTGCTCCTCGGCGGTGTCGTGGAAGGCACTCATGCAAGGGCCCCTGCAGCGGCCTTGGCGACCGGCCCGCGCAGCTTGCGCAGGTCTTCCACGATGCCCTGCTGCGCGCTGATGGAGAGGTCGATGACCTCGCGCGCCTGCGCCACGTAGTAGGCGAGCTGCTCGTCGCTGCGCGCCAGCGACTGGCCGATGGCGCTCTCGACCTTCTGCAGGTTCTGCACCAGCTGCTCGTGGCTGGCGGCCAACTGCTGCGTGCCCTGCTGGAAGGCCTCGCCCAGGCTGACCAGCTGGGCCGCACTGGTGGCGGCCTGTTCGGCCATGGCCTCGGCGCGGCCGGCCTGCGCACCCACGGTGTCGGCGAACTGCTGGCCCACGCGGTCGAGCACGCCGGTGGCCGATCCGACCAGGTGTTCGATGGCGGCGCGCTGCTCGCCCGTGGTCTGCTGCACCTGCTGCAGCAGGGTGCCGATCTGGCCCACCAGCTCGGCGCGCTCGCCCAGCGTGGCGTTGTCGCGTTCGGCCAGGCGGCTCATCTGCTCGCGCAGCTGGCCGATCACCTCGGCCGCGGCCTTGGGCGCTTCGGACGCGGTCTGCATCAGGCGGGCCATGGGTGCTTCCAGCGCCGTGCCCAGGGTGGCGAGCTGGGTCGCCAGCGCGGCCTGCAGATCGGCCAGGCGCTGCACGGCGGCATCGCCGCGCGCGGCCTCCTCGTCGCGCAGGGTCTGCAACTGCCGCGAAAGGGCGCTGAAGGCCTGGCCCTGCTGTTCGGACCGGGCCTGCTGGCGCTGCAGCTCGGCCTCGTGCAGGGCAGCCAGTTCGCTGCGCCACAGCGCGGCCAGCTCGTCCATGCGCTGGGCGTGCTGCTGGGTCCACGCGGCTTCGCTGGCGGTGCGCGCTTGCACCAGGGCCTCGGTCTGCGCGATGAGGCGGGCCACACCGTCCAGGCTGCGGTCGGTCTGCTCGCTGCTGTGCTGCGTGAGGCGGGTGGCGGTGTCTTGCAGCGCCTGCAGCAAGGCGCGCTGCTGCGCGAGTGTCTGGTCGCCGGCCTGCTGCCACTGGTGGCGCAGGTCCTGCGCCATGCGCTCCAGCGCCCCGGTGAGCGCAGCCTGTTGCTGCTGTTCGGCCTGGGCGCGCAGGGTCTGGGCCTCAGTCTGTGCAGCCTGCACGCTGGCCAGCAGTTGGCCGGCGCGCTGGTCGAAGCCGCTGTTGAAGGCGGTGAGCGACTCGCCCAGGCCTTGCAGCAGCTGCTGGCTGCCCTGCTCGTGCCGGTCCAGCGCACGGGTCCAGGTGTCGGCCACCGTGGCGGTGGTGGCGCTGAAGCGGGCCGACAGGCCTTCGAGCTGGGCCTGTACCGCGGCGTTCACGCCCTCGTGCAGGCGGCTGGACTCGGCGGCGATGCCGGCCATGGCCTGCTGCACCACGGGCTGCAGGCTGTCGGTGGCGGCGCGGGCGCTGGCGGCCAGACTCTCGCGCAGCGACTGTTCCACCGACTTCGCCAGCCCGGTGTAGGCAGCAGCGGCTTCGCGCTGGAACTCGGCCTGGCGGGCCAGCAGGGCCTCGTCCAGCTGCTGGCTGCGGCGCTCGACCTGCTCGATGAGCGTCTGCAGGTGCTGCGCGGCCGCGGGCAGGGCCTCGGCCTGGCGCTGCAGGGCCTCAAAACTCTGCTGGCGCTGGTGCGCGGCCGAGAAGGGGCGCAGCGTGGTGGCGGCCAGTGCGTCCAGCGTGCGCTGGGCCTGGGCGCGCTCGCGCCGCGCCAGCGTCGCCATGAGGCCGAGCATGGCCGAGGTGGCGACACCCGCCACCGAGGTGCCGAAGGACAGGCCCAGGCCCTTGATGGGCGCGGCCAGCGCAGCGCGGATGGCGTTCAGATCGGCCGAGCCTTCGAGCGCGAACACGGCGCCCTTGAAGGTGACCACCATGCCCAGGAAGGTGCCGAGCATGCCCAGCATGACCAGCAGGCCGATCAGGTAGGGCGTGAGCGCCAGGCCCGGAAAGGCGCTGCGTTCGCCTTCGATGCGCTGGCGCACCGCGTGGCGCAGCGGCGCGGGCACGCTGGGCAGCCAGTCGGCCAGCTGGGCCAGGGGCTGCGGCACGCCGGCCATGGCCGTGTGCAGTGCGGCGGTGGTCTGGCCGAAGCGGCGCAGCTCCCAGGCGCCGCCCAGGTAGACGGCGCCGATCAGCAGCGTCATGCCCAGCGCGAAGGCGCTGCTGCCGACGAAGCCGCTGGCCACCCAGGCGACGGCGGCCAGGCCCACGATGAAGGCCAAAAACGACAGTGCGCGGTAAGGACGGGAAGTGGAGGTTTCAGTGCTCATGGGCAAGGGCTTCGATCAGGCCGGTCACGGGCTGCAGGCGCAGGTCGAGTTCGGCGAGCAGGGTCTGCTCGAACTCGGCCGCGAAGGTCTGCAGCCAGCGCAGGTCGTCGGGTGTGTCGGGCGCGTCGGATTCACGGGCCTGGGCCGCTTCGCGGCGCAGCGCCGCAAAGCGCGCTTTCAGAAAGGCCGGCAGGGTGGACAGCAGGCGCTGCTCACGCCCACCGAAGAAGCCGTCCATCACGGCGTCGGTGGCGGCCAGCTGCGCCATGGCCGGCGTGGACTGGGCCAGCTGCTGGCGCACGTGCTCGCGCAGCGCGTCGATGCTCATCTCCATGCGGCGCTGCTGGTCGCCCAGCCGCTGGTGGAACAGCGCGAACTCGGTGTCGAGGTCGTTCGGATCGGGCTTGTGGGCCGGCGCGGTGGTGATGGAGCGGGTCAGCACGGCGCGCACACGGTCGAGCTCGGCACTCAGCGTGGCGTGCAGTGCCGCCGGCCCGGTGCGGGGCGGGCGGCGGGCGGCCGCCGCACCGGCCGCCTCGATCGCCGCCTGTGCGGCGTGCAGCTGGATGGTCTCGGCCACGTTGAGCCACCCACCCAGGCGCTCGGCCACGTCCTGCCGCGGCGCGTCGGGCGACGCGCCCGCGGGCAGCGCTCGCGCAAGCTGGCGCGCCAGGGCAGAAGGAGCAGCGTGGTGGAAGGAACTGCGCAAAACGGGTCCGCAGCGCCCCGGAGGGCGCCGGTGGTGAATCGATTCTGAAGGGGGTGTTGCCGGCCCGCGAGGGGCCGGCGCTGCGCCGGCGGGGTCGCCAGCGGCAGGGCGTAATTAGAAACGATTCGCCGACCAGGTTTGTAACCGGCCCCGCCGAGCCAAAACGGTCGGCCTGTGGATCAGCTGTCGGCTTCGGGCAGCACCGACAACACCGCTCAGATCCGGAAGGTCTTGACCACCTGGTCGAGATGGCGCGCCTGTTCCCTCATCGCCCCCGCCGCGGCCGCCGCCTGCTCGACCAACGCGGCGTTCTGTTGCGTGGACTGGTCGATTTCGGCCACGGACCGGCTGACTTCCGAAATGCCGTTGCGCTGTTCCTCGGCCGACCGGCTGATGTCTTCGATCAGGCCCGTGACCTTCTTCACGGAAGAGACCAGCTCGAACATGGTCTGCCCTGCTGCGTTCACCTGCTCTCCGCCCGCGCGCACCTTGTCGGAAGAGTCGGCAATCAGCTCCTTGATCTCCCTGGCCGCCGAAGCGGAGCGTTGGGCCAGGGTGCGGACCTCCGCCGCCACCACGGCAAAACCACGGCCCTGTTCGCCCGCACGCGCCGCTTCCACAGCGGCATTGAGCGCCAGGATGTTGGTCTGGAACGAGATGCTGTCGATCACGCCGGTGATTTCTCCAATGCGCCCGGACGACTGCTGGATCTGCGTCATGGTCTCCACCACGCGCCCCACCACCTCGCCGCCGCGGTGGGCGATTTCGCTGGCATCGGTCGCCAGCCTGGATGCCTCACGCGCGTTGTCGGCGGTGTGGCGCACGGCATCGGTGAGCTGCTCCATGGTTCCGGAGGTCTGCTGCAGATGGCTGGCCTGGCGCTCGGTGCGTTCTGAAAGGTCCTGGTTGCCTTGGGCGATTTCGCTGGATGCGCCCGTAATCTGGTCGCTGCCCTGGCGCACGTTGCGAACCACCGAGCCCAGTCCCTCCGCCATCGCGTCCATGGACTGCATCAGCACGCCGAACTCGTCGCCACCACGGTAGCGGGATCGCACCGTGAGGTCGCCCGCGGCGACCGCATGGGCCTGCTCGACAGACTCCCGCAGGCGCGCCTTGATGTGCTGCGCCAGACGCACCATGAGCACACCAGCCAGGACCACAAGAACCAGCACGACCACATTGCCTGTCCAGAAGAGCGTCTGCTCGCGGGCCTGCTGCTCACGAATGGAGGCATTCAGCCGTTTGGCCTGCAGCGCCGCGAACTCGTCGACGCTCTTGTGATAGGCCTCGACCTGGGGCATGAACTCCTGCTCGAAGGTCTTGAGTGCTGCGTCCGCATCGCCAGCTTCGCGGCTCTTGGCCATTTTTCCGAGCGCCGCCATGATCAGCGGTCCGGTCGCATCGATCTTGCCAACAACCTGAAGTTGTTCCGGCTCCGTGGCCCACTTCTTGATATCGGCCAGGTGCTTGTCGATGATCTCGATGCGGGGCCCGATCTCGGGACCGAACAAAGACGCCAGACCAGGGTCGGAACCCCGGTTGATCGCCACGATCCGTACGGTCGTTCCTGTGGCCACCAGCTGCCACTCGGAGACCTGCCGCATGCGGCTGTACTCCACATCGATCACCGAATCCAGGGTGCTCTGATGGCGCAGCTGCAAGCTGTAGCCCATGACAAGCAGTCCTGCGATCAAGAGGCCAGTCAGTGCAAAAACGGCGTACAGCCTGTTGATCACCGACCATTTCCGCGCAGTTTTCATTGGGGTCGTCTCCGGGACATCTGGGTTGTAGGCACACCCGTTCGCAGGGCGTCGGGTCTCTGTACATCGGCGCCTGGCACCCGCACTTGAGCGGATGCTGCGGATGCATTCTCAAAGGCCCACGGGTGGCGGTAAGCCTGAAACAGCACCGCGGACAACGCCCATTTGTCCGGAGGCAAGGTCCTGCCAGGGAGACCCTGTGCGTGCGGCGACGAGGGTTCAGGCCGTGACTTCGATCCGCGTGCCATCGGGCATGGCCAGCACCGCTTCATAGAAGCCGTCGCCCGTGGTGCGCGGCCCCGAGACGAGACAGCCGTCTTGGCGGCAGCGCGCCGCTAGGGCATCGACCGCCTCGGCGCTGCCCAGCGAAAGGGCCACGTGGTCCCAGCCCGGGCGCTCGGCGTCGGGGAAGGCCTCGATCCAGGGACCGGTCATCAGCTCGATCTGCACGCCGCCGGGCAGCGCAGCAAAGCGGGAGACAAAGCCGGGCCGGCGCTGGCTGCGGTAGGGCTCGCCGACGTTGGCGCCGAAATAGGTCTGCCAGAACGTGGCGGCGGCGTCGAGGTCGCGCGTCCAGAGGGCGATGTGGGCCAGTTTCATGGAGAGTCCTTCAGGCAGGGCGCGCCACCACGCGGTGGGCCAACAGGGGCAGCAGGGCGAGCAGGACCGCCAACAGGGCGAAGGCGATGGGCAGGCCCACCAGATGGGACACGAAGCCGATGGCGGCCGGGCCCAGCAGCACGCCGGCGTACCCGGTGGTCGAGATGGCCGCGATCGCCAGACCCGGCGCCATCACGGTCTGGTCCCCGGCGCGCCGGAATAGCACCGGCACCAGGTTGGAGGCGCCCAGCCCGATGCAGAAGAAGCCCGCCATCGCCAGCCCCGCCGACCCCGCCAGCAGCACCAGGACAAAGCCACCCACCGCCAGCAGACCGCCGGCCGTCAGCACCACCCGGTCGCCCAGGCGGGTGCACAGCGCGTCGCCGCCGAAGCGCCCCGCGGTCATGGCCACCGAAAACACCATGAAGCCCAGGCCCCCTTGCGCCGCGGCCAGCAGACCGCCTTCGGTCAGCAGCAGCGCGCTCCAGTCGAGCACCGCGCCTTCAACGAGAAAGCACACGCCCGCCAGCAGCGCCAGCAGCAGCACCGGTCCGCGCGGCCAGACCAGCGCCGGGGCTTCGGCGGCGGGCGTGGCGCGCAGCAGGCGCGGCGCCACCAGAGCCATCGCGGCCAGCATCAGCCCCGAGCCCAGCAGCGTGCCCGCCAGGGGCGACCAGCCCGCCGACAGCAGCGCGGTCATGAAGGCCGCGCCCAGCAGACCGCCCACGCTGAACAGCGCATGAAAGCCGGACATCAGCGGCCGGCCAGCGTCGCGCTCGACCGCCAGGGCGTGCACGTTCATCGCCACGTCCAGCGAGCCGAGCGCGGCGCCGAACAGCATCAGGGCCAGGCCGAGCGTCAGCGGCGCGTCCGCCAGCGCGAGCAGCGGCAGCAGCAGGGCCACGCCCAGACCGCCTGCGATCACCACCGGCCGGCTGCCATGGCGCGCACTGAACCAGCCGGCCCAGAGCATCGCCACCACCGAACCGATGCCCAGGCACAGCAGCAAGGCGCCCAGGACGCCATCGCCCACCCCCAGGCGCTGCTTGGCAAACGGCACCAGCGGCGCCCAGCAGGCCAGCCCGAAACCGGCGACGAGAAACGCCAGGCGCGTGGCCAGGCGGGTGGCGGGCCGATCGGCACGCTCCGTCAACACAGCGGTGGTCATGAATGCATCACTCCGGCCGGTCTGCCTTGAGCACCTGCGTGCCCTGCTTCGCCAGCGCCTTCAGGAAGGCGAAGTCGGCGTCGTGTTCGACCACGAGGTGGTCGATCTCGCGGGTGGGGGTGACGCGGTGCGGCAGCAGCAGGCCGAGCTTGTCGTTGGTGGCCATCGCCACGCAGCGCTGGCTGGCGACGCGCAGCGCGCGCTTGAAGGCGGCGTCGGCCGCATCCACCGTGCAGATGCCCGTGTCCACCAGCACGCCGCAGGTGCCCAGAAAGCAGCGCTGGATGTTCATCTGCCCCACTGCCAGCACGGCGGTGGCGTCGATGCAGCCACCCACCAACGGGTCCACCGCACCGCCGACCATGATCAGGTGCACGTCCTGCCGGCGCAGCAGCGCAGCGGCGATGTCCACCGAATTGGTGGCCACGGTGAGGGCGTATTCGGACGGCAGGCACTGCGCCAGCGCGAGGTTGGTGCTGCTGCTGTCCAGGAACAGGAACTCACCGGGTTCGATGATGGCCACCGCCGCCCGCGCCAGCGCGGCCTTGCGCTCGCGCCGCTCGTCCATGCGCACCGCCATCGGGGTGGCGCCGGGCAGCGGCGGCAGCGCGCCGCCATAGACGCGGCGGCACAGGCCCTCGCTGGCCAGCGCGCGCAGGTCGCGGCGGATCGCGTCTTCCGAGACCTGGAATTCGTCCGCCAGCGTGGCGGCCACCACAGACTGGCCCTGGGCCAGTCGCGCAGCAATCTGGTCGCGGCGCGCCAGGGGGATGTCCGTGTTCATGCACGCATCATATCGTGCACAAACAAGAATAACAACATGCACAAACGTGCATGCATGGACTACGGCCGGGTCACGAGCAGCGCGCGGAAGTCGTTGACGTTGGTGTGCGTGGGGCCGGTGACCACCAGATCGCCCAGGGGTTCGAAGAAACCAACCGCGTCGTTGCGCGCCAGGTGGTCGGCCAGCTTCAGGCCCTGCGCCGCCGCGCGCGCCAGCGTGTCGGGCGCAACCAGCGCGCCGGCGTTGTCCTCCACGCCGTCGATGCCGTCGGTGTCCGCCGCCAGCGCCCACACATCCGCCTGCCCGCCCAGCGCCTGCGCCAGGCCCATGCAGAACTCGCCGGCCCGGCCGCCCCGCCCTTTGGGCTGGCATTCGGCGCGCGGGCGCACCGTCACCGTGGTCTCGCCGCCGCTAAGGATCACGCAGGGTGCTTCGAAGCTGCTGCGGCCCAGCGCGGTGGAGCGCGCCAGCGCCCCGTGCACCTTGCCGACCTCGCGCGACTCACCCTCAATCTCGTCGCTCAGCACATAAGCGCGCAGGCCCAGCGCGCGGGCGGCTTCGGCCGCGGCGTCCAGGCTCTGCTGCGGCGTGGCGATGAGGTGGGTCTCGCTACGCGCCAGCCGCGGGTCGCCGGGCTTGGGGGTTTCAAGCGCGCCGTTTTCCAGCTGTGCTTGCACCGCGGGCGGCACGTCGATGCCGTAGCGGCGCAGGATGTCCAGCGCCTCGGCGCAGGTCGTCGCGTCGGCCACGGTCGGCCCGCTGGCGATCACGCTCACGTCGTCGCCGGGCACATCGCTGATGGTCAGCGTAACGACCCGCGCCGGTGCGCAGGCCGCGGCCAGGCGCCCGCCCTTGATGCGCGAGAGGTGCTTGCGCACAGCATTCATTTCGCCGATGTGGGCGCCGCTCTCCAGCAGCTGCCGGTTGATGCGCTGCTTGTCTTGCAGCGTCAGGCCTTCGCAGGGCAGGGTCAGCAGCGACGAGCCGCCGCCGGAGATCAGGCACAGCACCAAGTCGTCTGCGGTCAGGCCCTGGGTGAGGGCCAGGATGCGCTGCGCGGCCTCAAGACCCGCCGCATCCGGCACCGGGTGCGCCGCCTCCACCACCTCGATGCGCTGCGCCAGACCCGCAGGACGCGGCGGCGTGTGGCCGTAGCGCGTGACCACCAGGCCCGACAGCGGCGCGCCGGCTGGCCACAGGGCCTCGACCGCCTGCGCCATCGCCCCACCCGCCTTGCCAGCCCCCAGCACAAGCGTGCGGCCCTTGGGCAGCGCCGGCAGGTGCGCGGCCGTGTTGTGCAAGGGCAGCGCGCGCTGCACCGCCACGTCGTACAGGTGGCGCAGCAGGGCGCGGGGATCGTTCACGTTGGGCTTGGTCATCGTCGCCGCAGTCTAGCGGTGCATCAGGCGGTCGGCGCTGGGGCGATCTCGTGGTTTGCCATGAGTTCGAGCGAACGGCACAAAGCGGAGTGGTCGAGACCAGCGAGGCCATGCGCCGCACAGCTCTGCATCAGCTGCGCCGCGCTGGCGGTGTTCGGCAGGCTCACGCCCAGCTCCTTCGCGCCCTGCAGCGCGAGGTTGAGGTCCTTCTGGTGCAGCTCGATGCGAAAGCCCGGGTTGAAGGTGCGCTTGACCATGCGCTCGCCGTGCACCTCCAGGATGCGGCTGGCCGCGAAGCCGCCCATCAGCGCCTGGCGCACCTTGGCAGGGTCGGCGCCGGCCTTGCTGGCGAACAGCAGGGCCTCGGCCACGGCTTCGATGTTCAGCGCCACGATGATCTGGTTGGCCACCTTGGTGGTCTGCCCGTCGCCGTTGCCTCCGACCAGGGTGATGTTTTTGCCCATGGCCTCGAACAGCGGCTTGACGCGCTCGAAGGCCGCTTCAGGGCCGCCGACCATGATGGTCAGGCTGCCCGCTTTGGCACCCACCTCGCCACCGCTGACCGGCGCATCGAGGTAGTCGCAGCCCAGCGCGTTGATCTGCTGCGCGAACTGCTTGGTCGCCATCGGGCTGATGGAGCTCATGTCCACCACCACCTTGCCGGCCGACAGTCCTTTGGCCACGCCGGTTTCGCCGAACAGCACGTCCTGCACATGCGGCGTGTCCGGCACCATGGTGATGACCACGTCGGCGCGCTTGGCCACCTCGGTGGCGTTGGTGCAGACCGTGGCGCCCGCCTCGGCCAGCTCGGCCGGGATCTTGCTGCGGCTGGACACGAACAGCATGTGCCCCGCCTTGATCAGGTTCAGCGCCATGGGCGTGCCCATGATGCCCAGGCCGATGAAGCCGACTTTGGTTCCGCTCTTGGTCATGTGTCTTGTCTCCTTGAAGGCTCAGTTCAGAGCGTCTGCTGGTGGGCCGCGATCCAGCCCAGGCCGCGGTCCGTGCCGCCCGGCGTGCCGTCTTTCGGCTTGTACTCACAGCCGATCCAGCCGCTGTAGCCCAGCGCGTCGATGTGGTCGAAGACGTTGCGGTGGTGGATCTCACCGGTCCCAGGCTCGTGGCGACCGGGCGTGTCGGCCAGCTGCATGTGGGCGATGCGCGGCAGCAGGTCTTTGATGGTGTTGCTCAGCTCACCTTCCATGCGCTGCGCGTGGTAGATGTCGTACTGCAGGAAGACGTTGTCCGCACCGACCTCGTCCATCAGCGCGATGGCCTGGCGCGGGCGGTTGACGAAGTAACCCGGCATGTCGAAGCTGTTGATGGGTTCGACCAGCAGCGGCAGCCCCAGCTTCTTCGCTTCGGCAGCCGCGTAGCGCACGTTGCCCACCCAGGTGGCGCGCGCCTGCGCCTCGCTCACGCCCGCGGGCATCAGGCCGGCCATGCAGTGCCAGCGCTGCACACCGATCACCGGCGCGTAGGCGGCGGCCTTGGCCACGCCGGCGCGGAACTCGTCTTCGCGGCCGGGAATGCAGGCCATGCCGCGTTCGCCCGCGGCCCAGTCGCCCGGCGGCAGGTTGTGCAACACCAGTTGCAGCCGGTTGCGCTGCAGGCGCTCGGCGATGTCCTCGGCCTGGAAGTCGTAGGGAAACAGGAACTCCACGGCCCTGAAACCGGCCTTCGCCGCGGCGTCGAATCGGTCGAGGAAGGGCAGCTCGTTCCAGAGCATGGAGAGGTTGGCAGCAAATTGCGGCATGTGGTGTTCCTTTGTTGTTGTGCTCAATCAAGAAGACCCGCGGTTTCGAGACCCTGCGCTGCGCGGCAGTCGATGTCTTCGAACTCCACGACCTTGTCGATCTCGGTGCCCATGGCGATGTTGGTGACCCGCTCCAGTATGCATTCCACAACGACCGGCACGCGGTGCTCGGCGGCCATCTGTTGCGCCTGCCGCAGGGCGCCCTGCAGTTGCTCGGGGTCGGTCACGCGCAGGGCCTTGCAGCCCAGGCCTTCGACCACGGCCACGTGGTCCACGCCGTAGCCGCGCAGCTCGCCGGCGTCCTCGGGCACGTTCTGGTTCTCGAAGGCCAGCTGCACGCAGTAGTCCATGTCGAAACCGCGCTGGCTCTGGCGGATCAGGCCCAGGTAGCTGTTGTTGACCAGCACATGAACATAGGGCAGGCGGAACTGCGCGCCCACGGCCAGCTCCTCGATCAGGAACTGGAAGTCGTAGTCGCCCGAGAGCGCCACCACCTGCTTCGTGGGGTCCGACGCCACCACGCCCAGCGCGGCCGGCAGCGTCCAGCCCAGCGGGCCGGCCTGGCCGCAGTTGATCCACTGGCGCGGGCCGTAGACGTGCAGGAACTGCGCCGCCGCGATCTGCGAGAGGCCGATGGTGCTGACGTACACCGTGTCGCGGCCGAAGACCTGGTTCATCTCTTCGTACACGCGGTGCGGCTTCATGGGGATCTGCTCGAAGTGCGTCTTGCGCAGCATCACGCGCTTGCGTTCGGCACAGCGTTCGGCCCAGTCGGTATAGCTGGGCCAGGCCTTGGCCGTCACGCGCTCGCGCGCCACCTGCACGAACAGTTCCAGTGCGGCCTTCGCATTGCTCACGATGCCGAAGTCGGGCTCGAACACGCGCCCGATCTGCGTCGGCTCGATGTCCACGTGCACGAACTTGCGGCCCCGGGTGTAGGTCTCGACGCTGCCGGTGTGGCGGTTGGCCCAGCGGTTGCCGATGCCCAGTACGAAGTCGCTCGCCAGCATGGTGGCGTTGCCGTAGCGGTGGCTGGTCTGCAGGCCTACCATGCCGGCCATCAGTGGGTGGTCGTCGGGGATGCTTCCCCAGCACATGAGCGTGGGAATCACCGGCACGCCGGTGAGTTCGGCGAACTGGACCAGCAGGTCGGCCGCGTCGGCGTTGAGGATGCCGCCGCCGGCCACGATCAGCGGCTTGCTCGAAGCGGCGAGCATGTCCAGCGCCTTCTCGATCTGTTTGCGCGTGGCCGTAGGCTTGTAGACCGGCAGCGGTTCGTAGGTCTCGATGTCGAATTCGATCTCGGCCATCTGCACGTCGAAGGGCAGGTCGATCAGCACCGGTCCGGGTCGGCCCGAGCGCATGAGGTGGAAGGCCTGCTGGAACACGCGCGGCACCAGGGCCGGCTCGCGCACCGTCACGGCCCACTTCGTCACCGGCTTGGCGATGCTCTCGATGTCCACCGCCTGGAAGTCTTCCTTGTACAGGCGGGCGCGCGGCGCCTGGCCGGTGATGCAGAGAATCGGTATCGAATCGGCGCTGGCGGAGTACAGGCCTGTGATCATGTCGGTGCCGGCCGGGCCACTGGTACCAATGCAGATACCGATATTGCCGGCCCGGGCGCGGGTATAGCCCTCGGCCATGTGCGAGGCGGCCTCCACGTGGCGGGCCAGCACGTGGGCGATGCTGCCGCGCTCGCGCAGCGCCGCGTACAGCGGGTTGATGGCCGCGCCTGGCACGCCGAAGGCCTGCGCAATGCCTTCCTTCTCCATCACCAGCACCGCCGCCATCGCGGCTTTCATCTTGGCCATGCCTGTCTCCAGTGGGTTGTGAACTGGGTTCGATGCTATGGAGGTCATACGCTCTTGTGAATGCCACCGCCGGTCAGGTGATTCGATACTTGCGGTATGCAATCGCGCCGCTAACATGAGCCCATGGACCGCTACAAGGAAATCGAAGCCTTCGTGCAGGTGATGGAGCACGGCAGCCTTGCCTCGGCCGCGCTGCACGCCGGCATCACCCCGGTGATGATGGGCCGGCGCATCGATGCGCTGGAGAGGCGCCTGGGCACGCAGCTGATGCACCGTTCCACCCGGCGACTGGTGCTGACCGACGCGGGCGCGCGCTTCCTGGACGAATGCCGCCCGCTGCTGGCGCAGTGGGCCCAGGCCGAGGCCAGCGTGGCGGCGCAGAAGCACCAGGCCAGCGGCCACCTCATCGTGTCCGCGCCCGCGGCCTTCGGGCGGCTGCACGTGGCGCCGCACGCCAGCGCTTTCCTCAAGGCCCACCCTGCGGTCAAGCTCTCGTTCAATCTGACCGACCGCGTGGTGGACCTGGTGCGCGAGGGCTACGACATGGGCATCCGCATCGGCGGCGCCATCGACCCGAACTTCGTCGCGATCAAGCTGGCCACCAACCAGCGCGTGGTGTGTGGCACGCCGGCCTACTTCCGCAAACACGGCAAGCCGCAAACGCTGGACGACCTGGCGCAGCACAACTGCCTGGCCTTCAACCTGCAGGGCGGCCAGCAGCGCGGCTGGTACTTCCAGCAGGACGGCAAGACCGTGACAGTGCGTGCCGAGGGGAACCTGGACTGCAACGACGGCGAGCTGCTGCACCGCTGGGTCAGCGAGGGCCTGGGCCTGGGCTGGCGCAGCACCTGGGAGATCCAGGCCCAGCTGCAGCGCGGCGAGCTGGTGACCGTGCTCGACGAGTTCGCCCTGCCCGCCTACGACATCCTGGCCGTGTACCCGCAGCAGCGCCACCTGCCGGCCAAGGTGCGCTTTTTCATTGAGCACCTGAAGAAGACTTTCTCCAAACCGAACTACTGGTTGAAGTGACATGAACTCCCTGCTGATCCACAACGCCGCCTGCATCGCCACCTTCGACCATGCCGCCCCTTCGAAAGGGCGTGAGCTGAAGGACGCTTCGCTGTTTGTGCGCGACAACGTCATCGAGTGGATCGGCCCCACGGCCGAACTGCCGCGCGCGCTGCGCGAATCGGCTGGCGAGACCATCGACGCGTGCGGTCACCTGGTCACGCCCGGCCTGGTGAACACCCACCACCACATGTACCAGTCGCTCACGCGCGCCATCCCCGGCGTGCAGGACGCCGAGCTGTTTTCGTGGCTGCGCGGGCTCTACCCAATCTGGGCCGGGCTCACGCCCGAGATGGTGCAGGTCTCGACCCAGGTGGCCATGGCCGAGCTGCTGATGAGCGGCTGCACCACCAGCAGCGACCACCTCTACATCTATCCCAATGGGGTGCGGCTGGAAGACAGCATCGAAGCGGCGCAGCAGATCGGCATGCGCTTCGTCGCCAGCCGCGGCAGCATGAGCGTGGGCCAGTCGCAAGGTGGCCTGCCGCCCGACCGCGTGGTGGAAAAAGAGGACGCCATCCTGAAAGACAGCCAGCGCCTGATCGAGACCTGGCACAGCGCCGATCACGGCGCGATGGTGCAGGTGGCGCTGGCGCCGTGTTCGCCGTTCTCCGTCAGCCCCGCGCTGATGACACAGAGCGCCGCGCTCGCGCGCAGCTTCAAGCGCCTGGGGGTGCGCCTGCACACCCACCTGGCCGAGAACGACCACGACATCGCCTACAGCCGCGAGAAGTTCAACAAGACCCCGGCGCAGTACGCGCAGGAGCTGGGCTGGCTGGGCGACGACGTCTGGCACGCGCACTGCGTCAAGCTCGACGACGAGGGCATCTCGCTGTTCGCGGCCACACGCACCGGCGTGGCGCACTGCCCCTGCAGCAACATGCGCCTGGCCAGCGGCATCGCCCCCATCCGCCGCATACTCAACGCGGGCGTGCCGGTGGGTCTGGGCGTGGACGGCAGCGCTAGCAACGACGGCGCGCACATGGTGAACGAGGCGCGGCAGGCGCTGCTGCTGGCGCGGGTGGGCCGCGCGCTCTCAGCCCCCGAGAGCCGCGACGGCAAGACCTTCTTCGGCTGCGACCTGGGCCCGGCCGAGATGACCGCACGCGACGCGCTGCACCTTGCCACCCGCGGCGGCGCGCAGGTGCTGGGCCGCAAAGACATCGGCCACCTGGCGCCGGGCATGTGCGCCGACCTGGCGCTGTTCGACCTGCGCACCCTGGGCTTTGCCGGCGGCGCCGTGCACGACCCGGTGGCCAGCCTGCTGCTCTGCGCCAGCCCGCAGGCGGCGTACACGGTGGTCAACGGCAATGTGGTGGTGCGGGAAGGCCGGCTGGCGACCGTCGACCTGGGGCCTCTGGTGGAGCGGCACAACCGCCTGGCCAGGGTCTTGGCCGAGGCCGCTCGACGGACCTGAGCCCCTGCGGGGACAATGGCCCGATGACCCCCTCCCACTCCATCTGGAGCCCCCTGCGACAACCCGCTTTTCGCGGGCTCTGGCTGTGTGGCGCAGTCTTCTTCATCGGCAGCGGCATGCAGACCATGGCAGCGGCCTGGCTCATGGTCGAGCTGACCGGCTCGTCCTTCCTGGCGGCACTGGTGCAGACCGCCGTCTTCCTGCCCATGTTCCTGCTGGCGCTGCCAGCCGGGGTACTGGCCGACACCACCGACCGCCGCCGCCTGATCTCGGGCGCGCTGATCGCGCAGGTGGTGGCCTGCGTGCTGCTGGCCCTGCTGGTGCTTGGCGGCTGGGGCGGGCCGGCTTCGGTGCTGTTCCTGGTGTTCGTGTGCGGCTGCTGCACGGCCGTGCTGACCCCGGCCTGGAACTCGTCGGTGATCGACCCGGTGCCGCGCGACGAATGGCCGCAGGCGATCACGGCCATCGGTATCGCCTACAACGCGGCGCGCGCCATCGGTCCCACGCTGGCCGGCCTGCTGTTTGCGATGCTCGGTGCCGGCTGGGTGTTCGTGGTGACGGTGTTCACCACAGGGGTGATGTGGGAATCGATCCGCCGCTGGCCGCCCAAGGCCCACCCACCCTCGCGCCTGCCGGCCGAGCGCCTGTGGGGCGGCACGCTGAGCGGTCTGCGTTTCGCCTGGCACTCGCGACTCATCCTGGCGCAACTGGTGCGCGTGATGGCCTACAGCGCCGCCGGCTCGGCCCTGTGGGCACTGCTGCCGGTGATCGCGCAGCGCCAGCTCGGCACAGGCGCGCAGGGTTTCGGCCTGCTGATGGGCTGCATGGGCACCGGCGCGGTGGCCTCGGGCCTGGTGATCGGTCGCCTGCGCAACCGCTTCGGGCTCGAAGCCATCATCGCCGTGGCCTGCGTGGCGTTCGCCACCGTCATGCTGCTGGCCGCCTGGGTGCGGGTACCGCTGCTGGTGTACGCCGCCATGGCCGTGGGCGGTGCGGCCTGGATGGCGGCCATGTCCACTTTCAACACCGCCACGCAAGCCAGTGCACCGGCCTGGGTTCGTTCACGCGCCGTGGCGCTGCACATCGTGGCCTCGCTCGGTGCGTTCGCCATCGGCTCGGCGTTCTGGGGTGCGCTGTCCGACATCACCGGCCTCACGACCGCCCTGGTGGCCGCAGGGGGCCTGATGGCCGCGGGCCTGCTGCTGGCGCGCCCGTTCCCGCTGCGCGTGGGCGAAGCGCACGAAGTGACACAGGGCACCCCTTGGGACGAGCTGTTTGTCGAGGCCGAACCCAACCCGGAGGCCGGCCCGGTGGCCGTGGAAGTGGGCTACCGCATCCGGGCCGGCGAGGACAAGGCCTTCCTGGACACCATCAGCCGCATGAAGGCGCCGCGCCGCCGCGACGGTGCCACCTTCTGGCGCGTCTACAAGGACCTGGGCGAACCCTCGCGCTATGTGGAGCGTTTCATCGTCGCCTCGTGGGCCGACTACCTGCACCAGCGCGCCCGCGCCACCGTGGCCGACCACACGCTCGAAGCGGAAGTGCGGGGGTTTCTGGCACCCGGGGAGAGTGCGCACATGTCGCACTACGTCGCAGAGCGGTGACACCTGAAGAACCTGGATCGGTACAGCCGCCTGACCATCAACCTGGCGAACGCGGCGCGCCGCTGCGCTCACTGCCAGGGTGCGAGCAGCACCGACAGCCAGCCGTTGAGGTCGCGCATCTCCTGCGGGCAGACCTCGTGGCCCATCGGGTAGTCGTGCCAGGCGATGTCGTAGCCCATGCGCAGCAGCTTGTCGCGCGAAGACTCGGCGCGCTGGGGCAGCACCACAGGGTCCTGCCGGCCGTGGGCCATGAAGATCGGCACGTCGCGGTTGGCGGGGCTGGCCTCGGCCTCGGTCGCAATCGACAGCGGCAGGTAGCCGGAGAGCACCACCAGACCGGCCAGCCGCTGGGGGGCCCGCAGGCCCGCCATCAGCGTCATCACCGCACCCTGCGAGAAGCCCAGCAGCACCACGTGGCCGGGTGGCACGCCGCGCGCCGCCTCGCGGTCGATCAGCGCCTGCACGATCTCGCAGGACGCGCGCAGCCCCTCTTCGTCCTGCGTCGACACGGCACCGGTCTCGGCGGCCACCGGGCGCGGGTCGTACCAGGCGCGCATGGGTTCACCGTCGCCGATGCTCACGGGGCGCAGAGGGGCGTTGGGGAACACGAAGCGCACCGGCCCGGCGGACGACAGGTCCAGCTCGGTCACCAGCGGCGCAAAGTCTTGCCCGTCGGCCCCCAGACCGTGCAGGACGATCAGAGTGGCGGACGGCACCGCCGACGGGTCGTCGCCGGTCACGGTTTCGCGCAGCTGGATCTTCCGTCGGGTGCTCATGACATCAGCATAGCGCCAGCCATGGCCTTGTTACAGGTCGCTGGCGCGCTGGCGCCGGTTGGTTGCAGTTGAATTGATCAGTAACAAATAGCCATCACGATTGCCCCACGAACTGCTGCACGGTCTGCACCAGCCGTGCCGACTGCTGCTGCAGGGAATCGGCTGCAGCCGCCGCCTGCTCCACGATGGCGGCGTTCTGCTGGGTGTTCTGGTCGATCTCGCCGATGGCGTCGGTCACCGACCGGATGCGGCCCGATTGCTCCCGGGTCACCTGGCTGACCTCGGACAGCAGCTGGTCGACCTGCTGCACGGCGTCACCCAGGTGGTTCAGCGAGGCCTCGGCCTGGCGGATCAGCGCCGCGCCGGAAGCCACGCGGTCCACCGAATCGACGGTGAGCTGGCGGATGTCCTTGGCCGCGGTGGCGCTGCGCTGTGCCAGCGTGCGCACCTCACCCGCCACCACGGCAAAACCGCGCCCCTGGTCGCCCGCCCGTGCCGCCTCGACGGCGGCGTTCAGGGCCAGAATGTTGGTCTGGAACGCGATCGAGTCGATCAGGCCGGTGATGTCGGCGATGCGGCGGCTGGACTCGTTGATCTTGTCCATGGCGTCGCGGGTCTCGCGCATCACGTTCTGGCCGTTGTGCGCCTGGGTCACCGCCTCGCGTGCCAGCTGGGCCGCGTGGTCGGACGACTCCGCGCTGTGGGCCACGGCGTCGGTGAGTTCGCGCATGGCGCTGGCGCTCTGCTGCAGGTGTGAAGCCTGCTGTTCGGTGCGAACCGAGAGGTCGGCGTTGCCGGTGGCGATTTCCCTGGAAGCGTTGGCCACGCCACCCGAGACGTCGCCGACTTCGCTGAAGGCGTTGCGCAGCTTGCGCGCAAATCCGTTGAAGCCCTGGGCAATCACCGACAGCTCGTCGGTCCCCCGCACCGGCAGCTCGACGCGCAGGTCGGTGCTGCCCGAGGCCAGCCCGTCCATGGTGCGCCCGAGTTCGCGCAGCGGCTTCATCAGCGAGCGCACCAGCAGCGTCATGAGCACCGCGGCCAGCACGCAGGCCACGGCCGCGGCGGCCACGGCGCCATAGAGCTGCTGCTGGGCGGCAGCAGCGGCCACGGCCAGCGGGTAGGAGACCACCACGCTCCAGGGCGCCGTGCCCTGCTGCACGGTGACGGGGGCGTACAGGTGCATCCAGCCCTGGCCGTCGTCCCACACATGGGACTCGCCCTTGGCGATGCGCGCCAGCGCCTCGGGCGGCAGGTCGTCGGCCCGCTTACCCAGGCGTGCCTTGTCGTGCACGGCCACGTACAGCCCCCCGTTGGAGATCAGTGACACCCGCCCACCGGGCACAGGTTCCAGCGCGCTCAACCGCGCGGACAGATCCGACAGCGGCACGTCGGAACCGACCGCAGCGACAAACTGGCCCCCCACCAGCACCGGGGTGACCATGGTGGTCATGAGCACGTCCTTGCCGGCGACCGGGTAGACGTAGGGCTCGATCAGGGCGGGCTTGCGCGTCTTGCGAGGAATCGCGTACCAGTCGTTGGACCCTTCCTTCTCGTAGTCCAGCAGCGGCTCGACGGCGATCTGCCCGCTGCCGCGGTTCCAGTAGGCGATGTAGCGCCCTGTCTCGTCGTAGCCCGGGCCCTTCTTCACGAAATCCGAGTCCCGGCCGTCCAGCGCATTCGGCTCCCAGATCGAGTAGGTGCCAATGAACTCGCTGCGCTGGGTCAGCACCTGGCGGGCCATGTCATCGAGCTGCTCGCGGCTGGGCGGGTGACCCTCGGCCTTCATGCCTTCGATGCTGGCCGCCATGCCGAGCACGGCGGAAAAGCTGCGACCGAGTTCGCCGCCGATCTGGGCCGCCACCTGGTCGGCCACCACACGGGCCTGGTCGCTGGCCGCCTGGCGGGCCCTGTCGCTGGCCTGCAAACCCACGACGGCGCTGGTGGTTCCAACGCAAAGCACACACAACAGCACAGCGGACAGGCTCAGCTTGGCGGTCAGGGACCAGCCGCCTGGCCGAAACACGGAAGACAGGGCAACAGAGGTCATGGCGGTTTTTCCGAAAGGTGACAAACGGGCTATCGCCACTATCGGACAGACCGGCGAATACTGAAGCGCCGATCAGCGGCGCCAAAAACACGCTGTTTGAGCCAGATCAGACCGCCAGCAGTTGCACCAGCCAGGCGTTGAGGTCGGCGATCTCTTCCATGCAGACCTCGTGCCCCATGGAATAGGACCGCCAGTCCACCGGGTAGCCCAGGGCCGCCAGCGCGTCGCGCGCCGCCTCGCCGCGCGCCGGCACTACGATGTCGTCGGCATCGCCATGCGCCATGAACACCGGCACGCCCCGGTTCGCGTCGCTGGCCTGCGCGGCCGTGGTCGCCGCCAGCGGCAGGTAGCCCGACAGCGCCACCAGGCCCGCCAGCCGCTGCGGTGCGCGCAGGCCGGCCAGCAGGGTCATGGCGCAGCCCTGCGAGAAGCCCATCAGCACCACGCGGTGCGCTGGCACACCGCGCTGCACCTCCCGCTCAACCAGCTGCTGCACGATGGCCTGGCTCTCGCGCAGGCCCACCTCGTCCTCCTGGCGCGACGCGGCCGGGTCTGTGCCGAAGGAAAAGATGTCGTACCAGGCGCGCATCTCGTAGCCGCCGTTGATCGTCACCGGCCGCACCGGCGCGCTGGGGAACACGAAACGCACCGGGCCGATGGCCGAAAGGTCCATGGCTTGGGCCACGGGCACGAAGTCGCGGCCGTCGGCCCCGAGGCCGTGCAGCACCACGATGCTGGCCACCGGCTGGGCGGCCGGGTCGCCGCCGGTGGTGAATTCGATGAGTTCGATGGAAGAGGTCATCCGGTCAGCATAGCGCCGGCCGGTGGCGTTCAGCCGGCCAGCCCCAGCAGCGACCGGGCTTTCGCAAACGACGCTCCGGGCTGCAGCACGTCGAAGTGCACCACCTGCATCCCCGCCTTCACGCCGCCGTCGGCGTTGCGCTTCTGGTCGTCCACGAACACGCACTCGTGCGCCGGCAGGCCCAGCGCCTCGGTCACCGCCGCGTAGGCGCGCGGATCGGGTTTTAGGATGCCGGTGTAGGTGGCGTCCACGGTCACGTCGAACAGCTGCAGCAGCGGCAGGCGGCTGCGGAAGTCGGCGCCGTAGAACAGGTCCAGCTCGTTGGAGAGGATGGCCAGCTTTTTCCCGGCCGCTTTGGCTGCAGCGATGATCGACACCGCCTCGGGCCGGATCACCGCCGCCACGTCGGCCCCCCGCGCGCGCTGCACGAAGGTTTCCATCCTGTCCCAGTCTTCACCGAGCAGGCGGCCGACCTCGCGGGTGCGGGTCATCCAGTAGTCGCGCTCGCTGAGCTGGTCCGCCTGCATGGCCTGCCAGAGCGGGTCGGTGGCCGGGTCGAACGGACCTTTCCAGGTCAGGGTGCCAGGCGGCAGGCCCAAGGCCTGTTCGGAAAGCTCATGCGTCTCGAACAGCATGCGGCTGATGACGCCGCCGAAGTCCAGGACCAGTGCCTGCGCGCTCATGCCGCCTTCCTCTCATCTGACACCTCGACCACGCCCGGCGGCACCAGCCCGGCGGCCACCCAGCCGTCGAACACGCGCAGCGCGGCCTGTACAAAGGCTTCGTCGTTGATGTGCGCGTCCACCGGCTGGAACACGGTCTGCGGCGAGACCACGTGGACCATCTCGTCTGTGAAGGCCTTCAGCCCCTCGGGGTCGTGCAGCGGCTCGCCGGGCCGGTCCCACTGCTCGACACCGCCCATGGGCAGCAGCAGGCAGGTCGGGCCGGTGGCCTGATCCAGCCGGTCGGCGATGGCGCGCGCCACGTGGCGGCGCATCTCGGGGTCGATGCAGACCGAGGCGATCAGGCGGTTGTGCTCGTGCACCGAGCGGCCGATGAAGGGCTCGGGGCAGCGCGTCCAGGCGGCGAAGTCGACCATGTCGGTCGCGCCCGGCGCCACGATCTGCGGCACGCCCGCCCGCCCCGCGCCCAGCAGGCGTTCGCTGCCGGCGCTCACGCAGCTGCCGGCCAGGTCGTTGACCAGTTCCTGCAAGCTGAAGTCCATCACCGCGGCGAAGTAGCCGCGCCGCGCCAGGTCTTCGAAGGCGCGCCCGCCCATGCCGGTGGTGTGGAACACGGCGAGTTCGTAGCCGCGCGCTTCCAGCGCCGGCTTGAGCTTCTTCATGTACGAGAGCGCGCTGCTGCCCAGCGAGGTCATGCCGATCACCGGGCGCGGATCGGCCTCGGCCGCGCGCGCCTGGCAGGCGCCGACCACCGCGCCCGCGGCCTGCCCCAGCGCCGCCTTGCACAGGCGGTTCAGCCCATACAGGCCGCCGGCCCACAGCCGCATGATCAGGTCCGGCGGGATGCGGTCGGGCGGTATCAGCGGCGAGTAGGCGATGGTGGACAGCACCACCTTCGGGCAGCCCAGCGGCAGCGCGTTGGCCACGTCCAGCGCCAGGTCGGTGCCCATGGTGCCGCCCAGGGCCAGCAGGCCGTCGAAACGGCCTTCGACGTACCACTGGGTCGCGATCAGCGAAGCGCCAGTGGCCATGAGCTTCATCGAGGTGTTCTCGTCGCCGGTGTCCATCACCTGCTGCAGCGTCACGCCGGCCGCAGCCGCCACCTCGGTGTTCAGAATGTCGGGTGTGAAGCCGCCCTTGCCCAGCACGCCCACGTCCATCACCAAAGCGGTGCCACCAAGGTGCTCGACCGACTGGCGCAGGTAGGCCATTTCGTCGCTTTTGGTGTCGACGGTGCCGATCAGCAGGATGACCGGCGCTCGGCCCGCCTGGGTCGGGCTCACAGCGTTGCCTCCACGGCGGCGAAGGACGCTTCGAGCACGTCGCACAGGTGGTTCACCTCGTCGAGCGAGATCACCAGCGGCGGCGAGAGGATCAGGTTGGGGCCGGAGATGCGCACCATCAGGCCGCGCAGGTAGGCCTCCTTGGCGACGCGGGCCGGGATGTCGCTGCTGCGCGGCATGGGCGTGCGCGTGGCCTTGTCGTCCACCATCTCGATGCCCAGCATCAGGCCGACGCCGCGCACGTTGCCGACGAAGCTGCAGGTCTTCTCCAGCTGGCGCAGGCGCTCCTGCATCACCGCGCCGACGCGGCCGGCGTTGCCCGGCACGTCCAGCGCCTGGATCTGCGCCAGCGTGGCCAGCGCGGCGGCAGCGGCCACCGGGTGGGCGCTGTAGGTGTAGCCGTGGCCCACGGCGGCCTGGCCGCTCTTGTCGTCGTTGAACACCTGTGCGACCTTGCTGGAAATCGCCGTCGCGCCCAGCGGCACATAGCCCGAGCTGATGCCCTTGGCCAGGCACCACAGGTCGGCGTTCACGCCCCACAGGCGGGTGCCGAACAGGTGGCCGGTGCGGCCGAAGCCGGTCACCACCTCGTCGGCGATCAGCAGCACGCCGTATTTGTCGCAGATCTTGCGCACCAGCGGCCAGTAGTTGGCCGGCGGCACGATCACGCCGCCCGCGCCCTGCACCGGCTCTGCGATGAAGGCGGCCACCGTGTCCGGCCCCTGGAACACGATCTCGCGCTCCAGCAGCTCGGCGCAGATCTCGCCCAGCTCCAGCGGGTCGCTGGTGTAGGGGTTGCGGTAGAGCCAGGGCGTGTCGATGTGGAAGCACCCGGGCAGCAACGGCTCGTAGGCGCGGCGGAAGTTGGTGTTGCCGTTGACGCTCATGCCGCCGAAGTGCACGCCGTGGTAGCCCTGGCGCAGGCTGATGAACTTGAAGCGGTCCTTTTCGCCGCGCAGCTTGTGGTACTGGCGCGCCAGCTTGAGCGCGGTCTCGACCGCGTCCGAGCCGCCGCTGGAGAACATCACGCTGGCCACGCCGTCGGGCTCCATCATCCTCACCAGCTGGGCCGAGAGTTCGATGGCGCGCGGGTGCGAAGTGCCGCGGAAGATGTTGTAGAAGGGCAGCTCGTCGAGCTGGGCCACGATGGCGTCGCGCACCGCCGTGGCGCTGTGGCCCAGGTTGCTGGCCCAGAGGCCGCCCACGCCGTCGAGCATCTTGTGGCCGTCGACGTCCCAGATCCAGCAGCCTTCGCCGCGCGCGACGATGTCGGGCTTACTCTTCTTCATGGCCGCCGGGTGGGCCATCGGGTGCCACTGGAATTCGGCGTTGTCCTGCTTGAGTTGTTCGATCGTGCTCATGTGCTTGCTCCCGGGTTCAGAACGGTTGGCCGATGGTCACGGTCTTGACCTCGGTGTAATGGGTGATGCCCTCGGCGCCCTGCTCCTGGCCGAGGCCGCTTTCCTTGTGGCCGCCAAACGGCAGCTCGGGCTGCGAGACGCCGAAGTGGTTGATGCCGACCATGCCGGCGGCGATGCCTTCGCCGAGGCGGTGGGCGGAGTGCAGGTCGCGCGTGAAGGCGTAGGCGCCGAGCGCATAGGGCAGCGCGTTGGCCTGTTCGATGGCGGCGTCCAGCGTGTCGTAGGGCTGGATCACCGCGATGGGGCCGAAGGGCTCCTGCTGCATCACGCGGCTGCTCAGCGGCGCCTCGGCGAACACGGTGGGTTCAAAGAAGAAGCCGGGCCGCGCCACGCGGTGGCCGCCGGTGAGCAGGCGCGCGCCCTGGCCCACAGCGTCGTCGACGAAACGCTCCATGTCCTCGATGCGGCGCGCATGTGCCAGCGGCCCCATCTGCGTGGCGGCGTCCAGGCCGGCGCCAAGCTGCAGCTTCTGCGCGGCGGCGGCGAAGCGTTCGCTGAACGTCGCCAGCTGCGCGCGCGGCACGTAGAAGCGGATCGGCGAGGCGCAGACCTGGCCGGCGTTGCGGTACTTGGCGGTGACCGACTGCTTGAGCACGAAGTCCAGACCTGCGCCGTCGGCCATGTCCTCGGCCACGATGACCGGCGCGTGGCCGCCCAGCTCGCCGGTGAAGCGCTTGACGTGGCGCGCGGCATGCTCGCCCAGCAGCTTGCCCACGGCGACCGAACCGGTGACCGAGACCTTGGCGATCTCGGTCCGCTCGATCAGGAAGGACGAGACCTGCGCCGGGTCGCCGCAGACCAGCTGGATTGCCTCGGCCGGCACGCCGGCGTCCAGGAAGCAGCGCACCAGCAGCATGGCGCTGCCCGGCGTTTCTTCGGCCGGCTTGAGCACCACGCTGCAGCCCGCCGCTAGCGCGCTGCCGAGCTTGCGGCTGGGCAGGTTGACCGGGAAGTTCCAGGGCGTGAACGCGGCCACCGGGCCGACCGGCACACGCTGCACGGTGTGCGAGAGGATGCCGTCGACGCGCGGCGCCACGGTGCGGCCGTACAGGCGTTTGCCCTCCTCGGCCTGGAAATCGATGATGTCGGCCGACAGCGTGACCTCGCGCTTGGCCTCGGCCAGCGGCTTGCCCTGTTCGAGCGTGAGCACGGTGGCGATCTCGCCGGCGCGCTCGCGCAGCAGCTCGGCCGCGCGGCGCAGAACCACGTAGCGGTCGTGCGGGCGCACTCGGCGCCATTGTTCGAAGCCGCGCTGGGCCGATTCGGCGGCGGCGGCCAGCTCGGCCGGGCCGGCCAGGGGCAGCGTGGCGAGCACACTTTCATCGGCGGGATTGACGACGGGGCGTTCACCGCCCGAGGCCGCTGACAACCACTGGCCGGCCACGTACAAAGAGAGGGTGGGATAGCAAGAACTCATGCCGAGCACTGTGCCGGCCGCCCCTCTTCATGCGTGATCGGAAATGCGCAAAACCGCCTTGCGGGTTTACCCTAGCGCCCCTTCCGAGCCCGAGCCAATGTCTCCGAAGGCAGCTCGAAAAAGTGCTTCTTGTAGTCCAGCGAAAACTGCCCCAGGTGCCAGAAGCCCCAGCGCGCCGCCACGTCCTGCACCGTCGCGCCCGCCCCTGCCTCGCGCAGCCCGCGCCGCACCCCGTTGAGCCGCAGCGCCCGCAGGTACTGCGTCGGTGAGGTGCCCAGCACGTCCTGGAAACAGTAGTTCAGCTTGCGCCGGCTCGCCCCCACCCGGCTGCACACGTCCAGGATCGACGGTGGCTCGTCCGGGTTGGCCATCATCAGCTCGCAGGCCTTGTCCACCATGCGCTTGCGCCGCGCCAGCGAATCCAGGTCCGAGGTGTCCACGCTCGGCGGCAGCGCCTCGATCCACTCGATCAGGATGTCGTCGCGCAGCTGGTTCAGCGCCGACGGCTCGGTGAAATGCTGCGCCAGGGCCAGCGCCTCCTTCAGCGCCTGCTGGTGCTTGCTGCGCAGCGCGGCGGCGCTCTCGGGCGTGGGCAGCAGCTCCATCTGCCGCTCCAGCCAGCTGGCCAGCGGCTTCTGGTACATGTGTTCCCACAGCGGGTTGAGCAGGCTGCGCTCCACGGTCAGCGCGACCAGGTGGTGCTGCGCCGGCGTGACGAAATCGATCTCGCGCCCGCTGCCACAGAGGATGGCGTCGGGGTGGACCTTGCGGCCGTCGAAGTACACATCCCCGGTCGGTGCCACCGACATCGCGAACCCATAGACCTGCTCGCCCAGCCGCCCGCGCTGGCGCAGCGCCAGGCTGGTTTTCTCTTCGGTGAGGCGCACGCCGACCAGCTCCACCAGAGACAGCTCGCCGCGAAAACGACCGCTGGAGAGCTGCTCGTAATGCAGCGACCAGTCGCCCTGCGCCGCGGCATGGGCGTCCATGTCGAAGGTCAGCAGGGACTGGGCCCAGCCGGGCGCTTCCGCGTCTTCGGGGGGCTCGTCGGTGGGGTCGCTCATGGCGCGCAGCGTAGCAGCCGCGGGACCGATTGGGAGAAACCCGGACCACATCGTGCGCAGTTTTGATAACCCGTTCGGCGGCCCGTCCCTAGCATCCCGTCCACCCTGGCACCCAAGGCCGGCGGCACGGATACACCGACACAACGACGAGGAACAGCCATGAACACCGCTTCCACTTCACTCTCATCGTCCGGGCCCGCCCCGGGCGCCGACCAGTCCCTGCGATCCGGCCGCCTGGGCGTGATCGGCATCGTCTTCTTCGTGGTCGCCGCCGCCTCGCCGCTGGTGGGCATGACCGGCGCGCTGCCCGCCGCCATCCTGCTGGGCAACGGCGCCGCCGCGCCCGGCGCCTACCTGCTGGCCGGCCTGACCCTGCTCCTGTTCAGCGTGGGCTACGCCGCCATGAGCCACCAGGTGACCAACTCCGGAGCGTTCTTCGCCTACATCGGTCGCGGCATGGGCCTGCACCTGGGCGTGGGTTCGGCCTTCGTTTCCCTGCTGGCATACCTGGCCATCCACCTGTCGATATTCGGCTTCTTCGGCGGGCTGATGGCCGAGCAGGTCGGCGCCCTGCCCTGGTGGGGGTGGTCGCTGCTGGCGTGGGCCGCCGTGACCTGGCTGTCGCTGCGCAGCGTCGACGTGGGCGCACACGTGCTGGGCCTGCTGCTGGGGCTGGAACTGCTGGTGCTGGTGATCACCACGGTGGCCATCCTCGTCCAGGGCGGCCCCGAAGGCTGGAACTTCGCGGCGTCCTTCAGCCCCTCGAGCATCCTGGCCGGCGGGCTGGCCGGGTCGGCGGGCATCGCACTGGCGTTCGCGTTCGCGTCCTTCGTCGGCTTCGAGGCCACCGCCATCTACGGCGAGGAGTCGATCAACCCCAAGCGCACGGTGCCACTGGCCACCTACGTGGCCGTGCTCTTCATCACCGTGCTGTTCGCCAGCACCACCTTCGCGGTCGTGACCGGCCTGGGTTCGGGCAAGGTGATGGACCGGGTGGTCGAGCTGTCGTCGGTGGACGGCGCGCCCCTGGTCAACCCCGCCAACGTGCTGTTCACACTGGCGAGCCAGTACGTGGGCGACTGGCTGTCGGCCATGATGAAGAGCCTGGTGCTCTCCAGCCTGTTCGCCGCCATGCTGGCATTCCAGAACTCCGCCGCCCGCTACCTGTTCGCCCTGGGCCGCGGCGGCACGCTGCCGGCCGCGCTGGCCAACGTGAACAGCCGCGGCGCGCCGTCGGCCGGTTCGGTCACCGTGTCGGTGATCACGCTGGCCGTGATCGCCCTCTTCGCCCTGGCCCATCTGGACCCCATCCTCAACATGTTCTTCTGGTTCTCCGGCCTGGCGGTGGTCTCCATCCTGCTGATCGAGATCCTGGTCTGCCTGGCGGTCATCGCCTGGTTCCGCCGGGTGCCGGGCGACGCGAACCTCTTCCAGTCGCTGATCGCGCCGGTGCTGGCCACCGTCGGGCTGTCGGTCGGGCTCTACCTGCTGCTGGCGCGCTTCGGCCTGCTGACCGGTGCCGTGGCCGAAGGCCTGGACCCGACCACGACCTCCTGGGCCATGAACGGCCTGGGCTGGTTCATGGCACTGCTGCCCTTTGGCGTGCTGGTGGTGGGCTACTTCTTCGCCATGGCCCGCCACAAGGAGAACAAGGAACTGATCCAGGACGTGATCTCCTGACAGGCCCGGGATGCTTGAACACACACCCGGCATGAACGACACCGAACTCATCGAGAAGCGGCGGGCCCTGCTGGGGCCCAACGTCTCCACCTTCTACCAGCGGCCAGTCCACATCGTGAAGGGCGAGGACGTGTGGCTCTGGGACGCGGACGGCCGCCGCTACCTCGACTGCTACAACAACGTGCCGCACGTCGGTCACTGCAACCCGCGGGTGGTGGAGGCCATCGCTTCGCAGAGCCGCCAGCTCAACGTGCACAGCCGCTACCTGCACGAGAACCTGGTGACCTATGCAGAGAAGCTGACCGCCACCTTCGGCGGCGAACTCTCCAACGCCCTGCTCACCTGCACCGGCTCCGAGGCCAACGACATCGCGCTGCGCATGGCCGAGGCCATGACCGGCAAGCGGGGCGTCATCGCCACCGACGCCACCTACCATGGCAACACCAGCCTGGTCAGCCAGCTGTCCACCAGCAACCCGCCGGCCCACGGCTTCGGGCTGGGCCAGTACGTGCGCCATGTCGAGGCACCCGACAGCCTGCGCATCGATGACCCCCAGGGGCTGAGGTTTGCTGCCAAGGTGCAGGAGCAGATCGACGCACTGGAGCGCTCGGGCATCGGCTTCGCGGCGCTGATCGTGTGCCCGCTGTTCCTCAACGAAGGCTTCCCGACCCAGGCGCCCGGCTGGCTGCGGCCGACCGAGCAGGTGGTGCGCGCGGCCGGCGGCTTCCTGATCTGCGACGAGGTGCAGTCCGGCTTCGCGCGCAGCGGTAGCCACTTCTGGGCCCACCAGAAGCAGGGCGTGACGCCCGATGTGGTGACCATGGGCAAACCCATGGGCAACGGCTACCCGGTGGCGGGTCTGGTCACGCGGCCCGAGGTGATGGCGCGCTTCCGTGGTTCCTACCGCTACTTCAACACCTTCGGCGGCAACCCCGTGGCCTGTGCCGCGGCGATGGCGGTGCTGGAAGAGATCGATCAGCGCCAGCTGCAGGCCAACGCCGCGAAGATCGGTGCCCTCGCTGCGAAGGCGCTGACCGGCCTGTCCGCGAAGTACCCGGTGATCGGCGACGTGCGCCAGAGCGGCATGGTGTTCGGCGTCGAGTTCGTGAAGGACCGGACCACCCTCGCACCCGCAGCGGAACTGGCCGACCAGGTGGTCAACGCCCTGCGCGAGCGCGGCATCCTGCTGTCCAGGCTGGGCCGACACAAGAACACCCTCAAGATCCGCCCGCCGATGACCTTTTCGGAAAAGCACCTGGGCCTGCTCATGCAGGCGCTGGACGAGGTGCTGGCCGGGCTGGCGCCATGACAGACCTTGCCCAGCAGGCGGCCGCCGCCTGGGGCCTCGGTCACGCGCGCCTGCGGTTCGTGGCGGGCCGCGAGAACCAGGTCTACCGCGTCACCGTCGCCTCAGCCGGGCACTACGCCCTGCGCATCAAGCGGCCCGGCTACCGCCGCAGCATCGAACTCGAATCCGAACTGCAGTGGATGGCGGCGCTGGCCCAGGCCGGCCTGCTGGTGCCCAAGCCCGTGCCCTCGCTGCGCGGCCACTTGCTCGAAGAAGTGGACGGCCACCAGGTGGATCTGCTGACCTGGCTGCCCGGACAGACCCTGGGCGCTGCGCTGCAGGAAGATCCCGCGCCCGACATCGACCACCTGTTCCATGCGCTGGGGCAGCAGATGGCACGACTGCACGAGGCATCGGACGCCTGGGTTCCGCCGGCGGGCTTCTCCCGCGTGCGCTGGGACGCCGAGGGCCTGCTGGGCGAGGCGCCGGTCTGGGGCCGTTTCTGGGAACACCCGGCCCTGTCCGCCGACGACCGGCAGCTGTTCGAGCACTTCCGGTCCGCGGCACGGCGCGAGCTGCAGCGCCTGCAGGACCGGCTCGATTTCGGCCTGGTCCACGCCGACCTGGTGCGCGAGAACGTGCTGCTGCACGGCGACCGCATCGGCCTGCTGGACTTCGACGACGGCGGCTGGGGCTACCGAGTCTTCGACATGGCCACCACCCTGCTCAAGTTCATCGGGTCGCCCACCTACCCGACGCTGCGGGACGCCCTGCTGCGGGGTTACCAGGCGGTGCACCCCCTGGACCTGGATACGCTCGACCTCTTCCTGGCCCTGCGGGCCACCACCTATGTCGGCTGGGTCGTGCCGCGACTGGGCGAAGACGGTGGACTGGAACGCAGCCAGCGCTACGTGACCACGGCCCGCGAGGTCTGCCAGCGTTGTCTCCCGCGCCTGCCGGCGGCTTGATCCAGGTCAGGGCTGCGTGCAAAACTGGAGCGCAAGCTCTAGAAAACACGCGGGAAAGCCCGCTGCCCGGCTTTCGGCCAGGCCCGGTAGATTCCGGGGTTCACCTGGAGATGCGCATGACCAAAATTTCACCCGACTACCTTGCCCTGCAACGCCTCTACCACTGGGAGAAGACCGCGCCATCGCGGGTGGCCCTGACGCAGCCCATGGGCGGCGGCGCGGTGCAGGACTTCACCTGGGCCCAGGTGGCCGACCACAGCCGGCGCATGGCCGCGCACCTGAAGGCCCAGGGCTGGGCACCCGGCAGCAAGGTGGCCATCCTCTCGAAGAACTGCGCCTGGTGGATGATGAGCGACCTGGCCATCTGGATGGCCGGCTACGTCTCGGTGCCGCTCTACCCGACGCTGGCACCCGAGACCATCACCCAGATCCTGACCCACAGCGAGTCCAAGGCCCTGTTCGTCGGCAAGCTCGACGGCTGGGAACAGATGAAACCCGGCGTGCCCGCCGGCCTGCCCTGCATGAGCTACCCGCTGTCGCCCGACGACGCGAAACGCGCCTACGAGGGCTGGGATGCCATCGTGGCGCGCACCGCACCCATGAAGGAGTCGCCCACCCGCGGCGAGGACGAGCTGGCCACGCTGATCTACACCTCGGGCACCACCGGCATGCCCAAGGGGGTGATGCACAGCTTCGGCAACTTCGCCTGGGCGCTGGACCGCGGCCTGGGCCGCATCCCGCTGGGCCAGGAGGACCGCATGCTGTCCTACCTGCCGCTGGCGCACGTGGTCGAGCGCATGCTGGTGGAGCATGGCTGGCTGCGCACCTCCATGCACGTGTACTTCGCCGAATCGCTGGACACCTTCGCGGCCGACCTGCAGCGTGCGCGCCCCACGGTGTTCTTCTCGGTGCCGCGGCTGTGGGTCAAGTTCCAGCAGGGCATCCACCACAAGATGCCGCCGGCCAAGCTCGACCGCCTGCTGGGCATCCCCCTCATCGGCGGCCTGGTGCGCAAGAAGATCCGCAAGGCGCTGGGCCTGGACCTGTGCCGCTTCGCCGCGGGCGGCGCCGCGCCCATGCCGCTGGCGCTGCTGGAGTGGTACGGCAAGCTGGGCCTGGCGATCAACGAGGGCTACGGCATGACCGAGAACCTCGCGCTCTCGCACATCACCGAATCCGGCAAAAACCAGCGCGGCACGGTGGGCCCGACCTACCCCGACGTGCAACAGCGCATCGACCCCGAGACCGGCGAGATCCAGATGAAGAGCCTGGCGCTGATGCAGGGCTACTACAAGGAGCCCGAGAAGACGGCCGAGGTGTTCACCCCCGACGGCTGGCTCAAGACCGGTGACAAGGGCAGCATCGACGCGCAGGGCCTGCTGCGCATCACCGGCCGGGTGAAAGACCTGTTCAAGACCGGCAAGGGCAAGTACGTGGCGCCGGCACCGATCGAGGACAAGCTGGTGATGCACCCGGCCATCGAGGCCTGCGTGGTCACCGGCGCCAACCTGGGCCAGCCGCTGGGCATCGCGATGCTCAACGCCGACGCCGTGGCCCAGTCGGCCAGCGCCGACGGCCGCGCCGCCCTGGAGACATCGCTGGCCGCTCACATCAAGGCCATCAACGCCACGCTGGACCCGCACGAGCGGCTGCAGTGCCTGGTGGTGACCACCACGGCCTGGACGGTGGACAACGACGTGATCACCCCGACCTTCAAGGTCAAGCGCAACCGCATCGAAGACCTGTACGCCAGGCACTACGAGGCCTGGGAGAACTCCGGCAAGAGCGTGCTCTGGCAGGCCTGAGCGGCGTGGCGCCGCCGCTGGCGCTCAGCCAGCGGCGGCCAGCGCCTGCGCGTGGTGGCGCAGGTGGTCGTCGATGAAGCTGCTGATGAAGTAGTAGCCGTGGTCGTAGCCGGCGTGGCGGCGCAGCGTGAGCGGCTGGCCCGCCTGGGCACAGGCAGTCTCGAAGGCTTCGGGGTGGAGCTGTTCGGACAGGAATTTGTCGGTCAGGCCCTGGTCGATGAGGATGCCGCCAGGATACGGCGCCGCCTTCTGCGCGGCCATCAGCAGGCTGGCGTCGTGCGCTTGCCAAGTCGCTTCGTCCTGCCCCAGGTAACCCAGAAACGCCTTGTAGCCCCAGGGGCACTTCGTCGGCGCGCAGATGGGCGCGAAGGCCGAGAGACTGCGGAACACGCCGGGGTGCCGCAGCGCCAGCGTGAGCGCACCGTGCCCGCCCATGGAGTGGCCGGTGATGCCCAGACGGTCGCCGTCCAGACCGAACTCGGCCACGACGCCCGGGATGAGGTCCTGCAGCAGGTAGCTCTCCATCTGCCAGTGGCCGGCCCAGGGGTGTTCGGTGGCATCGAGGTAGAAACCGGCGCCGACGCCGAAGTCCCAGTGGTGGTCCTCGCCGTCGATGCCGCTGTTGCGCGGGCTGGTGTCGGGGAACAGCAGGGCCAGGCCCAGCTGCGCGGCCAGGCGCTGCGCGCCGGCCTTCATGGTCGCGGTTTCTTCGGTGCAGGTCAGGCCGGCCAGGTAGGTCAGCAGCGGCACTTTCTGCCCAGCCTGCGCCTGCGGCGGCAGGAACAGCGCGAAGCGCATCGGCAGGCCGATCTGGTTGACCGAGAAGTGTTTGTAGAAGCGCTGCACGCCGCCGAAGCAGCCGTGTTCGCTGAGCAGTTCAAGTCGTTCGAGGGCCATGGTGTCGTGTGGGTGAAAGGGGTCAGCGGCGGACCAGTTCGAGCACCGCGTCGGCAAAGGCGCGCGGCGCTTCCTGCGGCAGGTTGTGGCCGATGCCGGGCAGCACGCGGTGCTGGCGCGGACCGCTGAAGCGGTGGGCCTGGGCGGCGGCAGGCTCCCAGGGGCGCACGCCGTCGGCCGTGCCGTCCAGGCTGATGGTGGGCACGGTGATGGCCGGCTGGGCGGCGATGCGGCACTCGACATCGGCCACCGCCGGGTCGCCCGGCACCAGGCCGAAGCGGTGGCGGTAGGAGTGGATGACCACGTCCACGAAGTCGGGGTGGTCGAAGGCGGCGGCGCTGCGCTCGAAGGTGGCGTCGTCGAAGGCCCAGGTCGGCGACCAGAGTTCCCAAAGCCGGCGGCACAGCGCGCGCCGGTCCTGCGTCAGCGCCGCGCGGCCGCGTTCGCTGTGGAACAGGTACTGGTACCAGAGGCGCTGCTCGTTCTCGGGCATGTCCGGCACCATCGCGCGGGCAATGTTCTGCAGGTTGTAGCTGTTGACCGTGACCAGGCCGGCGCAGCGTTCGGGCCACAGCGCCGCGACCACGCAAGCGGCGCGGCCGCCCCAGTCGTAGCCGGCCAGCACGGCGCGCTCAATGGAGAGCGCATCGAGCAGGGCCCGCAGGTCATCGCCCAGCACCGCCTGCTCGCCCGAGCGCGGCGTGGCCGCGTCGAGGAAGCGTGTGCCGCCGTAGCCGCGCAGGTAGGGCACGACCACGCGGCAACCGGCGGCGGCCAGCATCGGCGCCACGTCCACGTACGAATGGATGTCGTAGGGGAAGCCGTGCATCAGCAGCACGGTCGGGCCGTCGGACGGCCCGGCCATGTGGCAGGCCACCTCCAGCACGCCCGCGCGCACGCGGGTGTCGGCGTTCAGCAGCGGCAGCGCCATGGCGGGCTCAGAACTCGACGACGGAACGGATGGACTCGCCGCGCTTCATCAGCGCGAAGCCTTCGTTGATGTCTTCGAGCTTGAGCTTGTGGGTGATCAGGCTGTCGATGTCGATCTTGCCGTCCATGTACCAGTCCACGATCTTGGGCACGTCGGTGCGGCCGCGTGCGCCGCCGAAGGCCGAGCCTTCCCACTTGCGGCCGGTGACCAGCTGGAACGGGCGGGTGCTGATCTCGGCGCCGGCTTCGGCCACACCGATGATGATGCTGCGGCCCCAGCCCTTGTGCGTGCACTCCAGCGCCTGGCGCATCACCTTGGTGTTGCCGATGCACTCGAAGGAGTAATCGGCACCGCCATCGGTGAGCTGCACGATGGCGTCGACCACGTTCTCGTGGTCCTTGGGATTGATGAAGTGCGTCATGCCGAACTGGCGGGCCATGGCCTCGCGCTCGGGGTTGAGGTCGACGCCGATGATCTTGTCGGCTCCCACCATCTTGGCGCCCTGGATCACGTTCAGGCCGATGCCTCCCAGACCGAACACCACCACGTTGGCGCCCGCTTCCACCTTGGCGGTGAACAGCACGGCGCCAATGCCGGTGGTGACGCCACAGCCGATGTAGCAGACCTTGTCAAACGGCGCGTCTTCGCGGATCTTGGCCAGCGCGATCTCGGGCACCACGGTATAGTTGCTGAAGGTCGAGGTGCCCATGTAGTGCAGGATGGGCTTGCCGTCGATGGAGAAGCGGCTGGTGGCGTCGGGCATCAGGCCCTTGCCCTGCGTGCCGCGGATGAGCTGGCAGAGGTTGGTCTTGCGGCTCAGGCAGAACTTGCACTGGCGGCATTCGGGCGTGTAGAGGGGGATGACGTGGTCGCCCTTCTTGAGCGAGGTCACGCCGGGGCCGACGTCCACCACGATGCCCGCGCCTTCGTGGCCCAGGATCGCGGGGAACAGGCCCTCGGGGTCGGCGCCCGAGAGCGTGTAGTAGTCGGTGTGGCAGATGCCGGTGGCCTTGATCTCGACCAGCACCTCTCCCAGCCTCGGACCGGCCAGGTCCACCGTTTCAATGGTCAGGGGTTCGCCGGCCTTCCAGGCGACGGCTGCGCGCGTTTTCATGGGGTCTCCCGTTGGTTGGAAACCCCTGAGCGTAGCGCAGGACGGTTTCAGTTCGTGGGCGCACCCGCTTCAAACCAGCGGGCAAACAGGGCTCTCTCGTCCTCGGTGATGCCGGTGGCGTTGTTCATCGGCATGAGCTTCTGCACCACCACCTGCTGGTAGACCATCTGCGCGTTCTTCTTCAGCTCGTCCGCCGAGTCCAGGCGCACACCCTTGCTCTGCAGGGCCTCGCCGTGGCACATCACGCAGCGTTGTGCGACCACGGGCTGCAGCTGGGCATAGCCCACCGTAGCGGGCACTGCCGTGGCGGGCACAGCGGGCGCGGGCCGCAGCCAGACGATGAGACCCAGCAGCACCACCACGCCCACGGCCGCGTACTTCCAGGGGTGCGGATTGCGGCCGAGCTTGTAGCCGTGGCGCATTACGAAGAACTGGCGGATGGCGGCGCCCGCGAACATCATGCCGATGAGGATCAGCCAGTTCTGCGGGTGTGCGTAGGTGAAGCTGTAGTGGTTGCTGAGCATGGCGAACAGCACCGGCAGCGTGAAGTAGGTGTTGTGCACGCTGCGCTGCTTGCCGCGGATGCCGTGGATCGGGTCCACCGGGCGGCCGGCCTTCATGTCGGCCACCATGGTGCGCTGGCCGGGGATGATCCAGAAGAACACGTTGGCGCTCATCGAGGTCGCGAGCATGGCACCCATCAGCAGGAAAGCAGCGCGGCCGGCGAACATCTGCGTGGCCGCGTAGGCCGCCACGCACACCAGCACCAGCACCAGCGCGCCCACCTTGGCATCGCCGTTTTTCGTCTGCCCCAGCGTGCGGCAGATGGCGTCATAGGCGAACCAGAACACCACCAGGAAGGCCAGCGCCGCGGCGATGGCGCCGGCGGGCGACCATTCCATGACCCGCGGGTCGATCAGATAGACGCTGGGGCTCCAGAGGTAGGAGATCAGGAACAGCGCAAAGCCCGAGAGCCAGGTGGAATAGCTCTCCCAGTAGAACCAGTGCAGGTGCTCGGGGAGCTTGGGCGGCGCAGCCTTGAACTTGACCGGGTGGTAGAAGCCGCCGCCGTGCAGCGCCCACAACTCACCGGACACGCCGTCTTTTTTCAGCTGCTCGTCTTCGGGCGGCGTGAGGCTGCTGTCGAGGAAGACGAAGTAGAAGGAGGAGCCGATCCAGGCGATGGCGACGATGACGTGCAGCCAGCGCAGCAGCAGATTGGCCCAGTCGAGCAAATAGGTTTCCATGGCACCTCAACACAAGGACGGTGAATCCGTCAGGGTTTGCGACTCACCACCGCGGGCGCTCTGAGTCGACTGAGGGCCGCGTAATTGAGTGCCCCGGGCTGTGTGGCCCAGGCACCCGCTCCGCTGCGACCGGATGGAGAAAGTGTATACACTTTTTGGAGACAGATGATCCGGGGTTTACCCGAGGTGGTGCCGTGCCAGCAAGCACGGGCCGTGCCACCCGTGACCGGGTCACATCATCAGCGCGTTGACCAGATCCAGCTGCCGGCTGGCCCGCACCTGTCCCAGGTCAAGGCTGGCCTCCAGGCGCTGCAGGTGGTCCATCATGTTGGCCACCGCCGAGTCCGCGTGGCCGGTCTCGCAGATGCGCAGAAACTGCTCGTGTTCGTCGGTCGAGCAGTGCGCGTCGTTGCTGCTCTGGTAGAGCATGGCAATCAGGGAACTGCGCGCCACCAGCTCGGTGAGGATCTCGGTGAGGATGCGGTGCCCGGCGGCCTCGGCCAGTGCCACGTGGAAATCCCCGAGCAGCTCTTCCCGGACGGCGCCGAGCGAGGGCCCCTTGAGCGCGGAACGCTCCATGCGGATGTGCTGGCGCAGCTGCTCGAAGTCCGCTGGCCGGGCGCGTGCCACGAACAGCCGCACGATCTCCGCCTCGATGAGGCGGCGCGCCGAGAACACCTCTCGCGCCTCTTCCACACTCGGCTGGCACACGTAGGTGCCTTTGTCGGGAATGGTCTCGACCAGCTTGTCCTTGGCCAGCATGAGCAGTGCGGCGCGCACCTTGGTCCGGCTCACCCCGTAAACCCGGCCGAGGGCCTCTTCGCGCAGCCAGGTGCCCGGCGGGATGCGCTTTTCCACGATGGCGGCGGCGACATCCTGCGCGATGCTCTCTACCGTGGGGCCGCGCTCGGTCGTGTCCAGCGCGTCCTCCGGCCCCACCTGTGGTGCGCGGGCGTTCACCGGGCTGCTGCGTTTTCTGGGCATGCCCGGATTCTAGGCTCAGGCCCTCCGGCGGCTGGCGGTCATCGGGGCCGCCACGGTCGGCTCGCCGTCGAGGAAGCGGCGGCACGGCGCCCAGTGGTTCATCAGCAGGTAATACACCACGCCGGCCGGCAACAGGCTCGCGTACCAGCTGATGGACGGGAAGGACAGCGCCACGGCCGCACCGGCCAGCGTGGCCAGCATGCCGGCCCAGTTCACGCCACGGTACGGACCGTTCTCGTCATAGAGCTTGGCCAGATCGAGGCGGCGGCCGCGCAGCACGTAGTAGTCCACCACCAGCACCGCGAAGATCGGTCCCAGGAAGGCGGAATAGGTCTGCACGAACATCTGCAGGCCCGAGGCGGATTCGTCCTTCACGAGCACCCACGGGAAGGTGCAGAAGGCCAGCAGACCGACCACCACCGCCGACTTGCGGAACGAGAGGCGGAACAGGTCCATCAGCACATAGGCCGGGGGCACCACGTTGTTCAGCACGTTGGTGGTGACCTGGGCGAAGGCGATGAACAACAGCGTGGTGACCAGCAGGGGCGTGTTGTCGACCGCGCTGGAGAACACCTTGATCGGATCGGCCGTGCCGGTGGCCCCGGAGACCATCAGACCGATCAGGCCCATGAACAGGGTGGCGGGCAGGATGCTCATGGCGTAGATGGTGGTCAGCGGACCGGGCCGCACATTCTTGTGCAGTTCGCGCGAGTAGTCGCTGACGTTGAGCATCATGGTGCTGTAGATGCCCAGGAACAGCATCGTCGCGCCCCAGAACGGCATGCCCCAGGTGCCCTCGATGCTGGTGATGCGCTCGTTGATGGCGCCGCCGAACTTGGTGATCACGGCGTAGAACATGTAGACCAGCGAGGCAATGATGAACACGCTGCCCACGTTCTCCAGCCACTTGATGCCCTTGAAGCCATAGACCGAGAGCGCGATCTGCAGCAGCTGGAAGATGACGAACCAGGCCACCAGGTTGTCCCAGCCCAGCAGCGTGGCCGACACCGCGTTCAGCGCGCCGGCACCGATCCAGCTCTGGAAGCCGAACCACACCACCGCCGGCACCGCGCGCACCAGGCCGGGCAGGCGGGTGCCCGAGAAGCCGAAGGCCGTGCGCGCCTGCACCATGAAGGGGATGCCGTACTTGTGACCCGCGGCGCCGTTGATGGCCAGCGCCACACCGATGACGAAGCAGCCGATGGCAATGGCCCCCACCGCCTGCAGCATGTTCAGCTGGCCGACCAGGCTGGAGCCCATGGCAAAGGTGCCGATGGACACACAGCCACCCAGCCAGGCCAGCAGGTAGGACCAGCGGTCCATGATCCGGGTTTCCTGTGGTGCCAGCGATTCTTCGCCGGCCGCTTTCTCTTGCGCTTCGCTCATGGTGTTGTCTCCTTGTGGGTGGGAAGCAGGATGCGCCGTTCAGGCGCTGAAGTGACTGAAACGGCCCGCAAAGGCCTTGGGACGGGGGAAGTCCAGGTCGCCGTGCTTGCTGGTGTGCAGGCCCAGGTGCACCAGTGATTCGGCCAGCTTGACCGCCGCGGTCACGCCTTCGACCACGGGCAGGCCCACAGCCCGCGAGATCTCTTCGGTGAGGTCGGCCATGCCGCCGCAACCCAGGACGATGGCGCCGACCCCATCCTCTTCCTTGGCCCGCAGGCTCTCTTCGATGATCTTGCGCAGGGACGCATCGGGGTCGTGTTCCAGATCCAGCACCGGAATCTCGGCGGCGCGCACCCGGCGGCACTGGTGCTCGAAACCGTACTGGGCCAGCAGGTGTTCGGCAATCACGCAGGTGCGGCCCAGTGTGGTGACCACGGAAAAGCGGGTGGCGATCAGGGCGGCCATGTGGAAGGCCGCTTCGGCGATGCCGATCACGGGTGCCCGGGTCAGCTCGCGGGCCGACCACAGCCCCGGGTCGCCGAAACAGGCGATCACGTAGGCGTCGGTGCCCTCACGCTCGCCGGCCAGCACCTCCTCGGCAACCCCGATGGCGGCCACCGCCTCGTCGAAATGGCTCTCGATCGACACCGGACCGCTGGCCGGCTGGCTGGCCACGATCAGCGTGCCCGGCCCCGCCACGCGGCGCGCGGCCTGGCCGATGGTGTCCGTCATCGCCTGCGTGGTGTTCGGGTTGATCACGCGCAGCTTCATGGCATCTCCTGGTTGAATTCATATTTCGAACACATAGTTTGTATACAAAAATCGAACACAACAAGAGGCCGCACAACCAAAATGACTGGGGTTTACCCGCAATGGATGGGAAGAACCGGCCGCGCGGCGACCGGTGGCGCTGCTTCAGGCGCTGCGCTGGATCAGCAGCTGGGCAACCACTGAGGCCGCGATCACCGCCGGCTCCTTGCCGCCGATGCCAGGCAGTCCGATCGGGCAGGTGATGCCCCCGAGCTCAGCGTCCGTGAAGCCCCGCTCCAGAAGCCGGCGCCGGAAGGTGGCCCATTTGGTCTTGCTGCCGATCAGGCCCACAAACGGCAGGTCGCCCACGACCCGGCGCCGCTGCAGGCAGGCCGCGACGATGTCCAGGTCTTCCGTATGCGAGAAGCTCATGATGAGCACCAGCGCACCCGGCGGCAGGTCGCGCACCGCGTCCTGCACCGGCTCGGAATGTTCGGCACGCACCGTGGTTGGCAGGTGGTCGGGAAACACGCCGTCGCGGCTGTCGACCCAGAGCACCGCGAACGGCAGCGGCGCCAGCGCCCGCACGATGGCCTGACCAACGTGCCCGCCGCCAAACAGGGCGACCGGCGCGAGCTCCTGCGCCAGCCGCTGCCGCAGGGCGCCAGCCTCGGCCTGCGAGACCGGCTCGAAGCGCAGTTCCACCACGCCGCCGCAGCACTGGCCGAGACTGGGGCCGAGCGCGACCCGGAGCATCCAGGGCGCCGACGCGCCGGTCGCCAGCGCGTCCCGGGCCTGCTTCAGCGCATCCCATTCCAGGTGGCCGCCACCGATGGTGCCCACCTGCCCGTCGGGCCACACGGCCATCCAGGTGCCGGCCTCCCGCGGCACCGAGCCCTGGGTGCGCGAAACGGATACCAGCACCGCCGGTGCCCGCGCCAGGCGTTCAAACAGGGGGTTCAGATCAGGGTGCTGTGTGGCGTGCATGCCAAAAAATCCGTCCATATACGCCGATGCGGCGACCGCCTGGCAGTATCCACCGGGGTCTTGCTTGGGCAAGTGGGCAAAGACCCATAAACTGCATCCTCCCTGCCCTATGGCGCCCTGCCTGGCGGCGACTTCGCCGATCACGAAGACTCCGAGAGACATCCATGCACGCTCCAACTGCCCGTTTCATTGCCGCCGACCGACTGGCCTCCCTGGCCGTGGTCGCCCTGCTCGCCGCCTGCGCCTCGCCGGTGCCCACACCGCCGCCGGCCGAGCCCGCGCTGGAAACCATGGTCCCGACACCGGAGGCGCCGGTGGCCGTCGAACCGCCACCCACCTACGTGTCGCACGCGGCCACCCCGCGCGACTACCGCCGCGATGGCGCACAACACATCTACGGCAAAAACGCCCACCGCATCTTCAAGGGCAAGATGCCGCCGCTGCTGCAGGGTGTGGGCACCATGCAGCTGGAGCTGGACCACCGTGGCCGGATCGTCACCATGCACTGGATGCGACCGCCCAGCCATCCGGGCGCCAAGGCCGAGATCGAGCGCGCCATCCAGGAAGCCGCACCCTACCCTGCGCCAGTGCTCATGGGCCGTGTGTACTACGTCGACACCTGGCTCTGGGACAAGAGCGGGCAGTTCCAGCTCGACACCCTCACGGAAGGCCAGAGGAACCGGTGACCCCCGGCAGCGTCAGCTGCCTCTGTACGTGCTGTAGCTCCAGGGGCTGACCAGCAGCGGCACGTGGTAGTGCTGGTCGGTGTGGGCCACGCCGAAGTCCAGCGCCACGCGGTTCAGGAAGTTGGGCTCGGGCAGCGCTGCTCCTTTCGCCGCGAAATACCCCTTCACATCGAACACCAGCCGGTAGGTGCCGACCTTCAGGCTGGCGTTGTCGTACAGCGGCCCGTCCGGGTTGCGGCCGTCGTGGTTCAGCGTGAAGCGCTTGACCAGCGTGGCCTGCTCGCCGTCGGTGGTGTAGAGCTCGACAGCCATGCCCGCCGCGGGGCAGCCATTCATCGTGTCCAGAACGTGGGTGCTCAGGCCCATGGTGAAGTCCTCATGAAGTTCGGTCGACCAAAAGTGTATACACTTTTTGTTTTTCTGGATATGATGACTTCATGGAAACGTCCAGCACCAGCCAGATCGTCGAATCGCTGACCCGGGCCATCGTCGAGCACCGGCTTCATCCGGGCACCAAGCTCGCCGAGCAGAAGCTGGCCGACCACTTCGGGGTGTCGCGCACCCTGGTCCGCCAGGCCCTGTTCCAGCTGTCCCAGAACCGCCTGATCCGGCTCGAACCCGCGCGCGGTGCCTTCGTGGCCGCGCCGTCGGTGGAAGAGGCCAAGCAGGTGTTCGCGGTGCGGCGCATGCTGGAAGTCGAGATGACACGCGCGTTCGCGCGTCAGGTCAGCCCCGCCAAGCTCAAGGCGCTGCGCGAGCACGTGGCCCAGGAGAAACAGGCCGTGAACAACCAGGACGTGCCCGGTCGCACCGAGCTGCTGGGCGACTTCCACGTGCGCATGGCCGAGCTGATGGGCAACGAGGTGCTGGCCGAGCTGCTGCGCGACCTGATCTCGCGCTGCGCCCTGATCACGCTGATGTACCAGAGCACCGCCGCCGCCGAGCACTCGAACGAAGAGCACGCCGACATCGTCAAGGCGCTCGCCGCCAGGGACGAAGAACTGGCCGTGCGCCTGATGAACGAACACCTGCTGCACGTGGAGGAAGGCCTGACCTTCGACCGCAAGCTGCCCACCAACGACCTGTCCCTGGCCCTTTCCTCCTGAGCACCCGCATGATCTACGACAGCACCGCCCCCTACCCGCGCGACCTGATCGGCTACGGCCGCGACGTGCCCCACGCCCGCTGGCCGGGCGGCGCCCGCGTCGCCGTGCAGTTCGTCCTCAACTACGAAGAGGGCGGCGAGAACAGCGTGCTGCACGGCGACAAGGCCAGCGAGCAGTTCCTGTCGGAAATGTTCAACCCCGCCGCCTTCGAGGCCCGCCACATCAGCATGGAAGGCATCTACGAATACGGCTC
>NZ_BCTF01000005.1 GCF_001571145.1 Hydrogenophaga flava NBRC 102514 | reverse complement strand
GGCCGAGCACCTGCAGCAGGCGATCTCGTTCTTCGGCTCGGGCGAACAGGATGTGGCGGTGCGCCGGAGCGCCCACGGCGAGGCGGCGCCACGCCGCGGCCTGCGCATGGCCGCGGTCGCCGGTGCCCCGGTGCCGCGCGCCGCGGGTGCCGGCAATTTCCGTCCCTATTGAGCGGAGGTCGGCATGACAAACCCCACGTCCACGAACGCCGGTGAAACCGCTGGCGGCCAGCAATTCCTCACCTTCCTGCTGGGCAAGGAGGTGTTCGCCATGGACATCCGCACCGTGCGGGAAATCATCCAGTACGGGCCCCTCACCTCGGTGCCGCTGATGCCCGACTTCGTGCGCGGCGTGATCAACCTGCGCGGCGCGGTGGTGCCGGTGATCGACCTGCACGCGCGCTTTGGCCGCCCGGTGGCCGAGATCGGCAAGAAGACCTGCATCGTGATCTTCGACGCGGTGCGCGAAGGCGAGCGCACCGAACTGGGCCTGCTGGTCGACGCGGTCAGCGAGGTGGTCGACATTCCGTCCGGGCAGATCGAGCCGCCGCCGAGTTTCGGCACCGCGGTGCGGCGCGACTTCATCCAGGGCATGGGCAAGCTCGGCGAGCGCTTCGTGATCATCCTGGCGCCCGACAAGGCCTTCGACGTCGACGACATGGCGCGCCTGTGCGAGGCGACGCAGGAATCGGCCGCCGCCTGACCCCTTCACCGACCCGACCGCTGCCATGAACCCGCTCCGCGACGACACCTACCGCCAGATCACCGGCCTGATGCACGAGGTCTGCGGCCTGTCCTTTGCCGACAGCAAGAAGCCGCTGGTGTCCTCGCGCCTGTCGCCCCGCATCCAGCGCCTGGGCATGGGCGGCTTCGAGGACTACCTCGCCCTGATCACCAGCGGCCAGGACCAGGGCGAGCTGCAGGTGGCGATCGACCTGCTGACCACCAACGAGACCTACTTCTTCCGCGAACCGGCGCACTTCGATCTGCTGCAGCAGGAGCTGCTGGCCACCCGGCCCACGTCGCTTTCGGTCTGGAGCGCCGCATCCTCGTTCGGCGACGAGGCCTACAGCGTGGCCATGCTGCTGGCCGACCTGCAGCTGAGGACCCAGGGGCCCGCGCAGTGGAGCGTGCTGGGCACCGACATCAGCGACCGCGTGCTGCGCAGCGCCGCCCAGGCCATCTTTCCGCAGGAGCGGCTGCGCCAGGTCTCCGACGAGCGGCTGCGCCGCCACTGCCTGCGCGGCGAGGGCGAGTCCGAGGGCCTGGTGCAGATCAAGGAGAGCCTGCGCCGCCGCGTGCATTTCGGCCAGGTCAACCTGTTCCACCCGATCGAGGGCATTGGCCCGTTCGACGTGGTGTTCCTGCGCAACGTGCTGATCTATTTCGACCCGCCGACCAAGACCGCCGTGGTGGACCGCGTGCTGAAGCTGCTGCGCCCCGGCGGCCTGTTCTTCATTGGCACAGCCGAAGGCCGGGTGCCCTGCGAGACGCCGCTGCAGGTGCTGGGCCCGGGCGCCTTCCGCAAGGGCGCGGTGTCATGACGCCCACACTGTCCAGGCGCTGTCCGGCCCCGGTGGCCCGGCCCATCGTGATGCCGCCGGTGCCCGTGCACACGCTGCATCCCGGCGATGTGGCCTGCGCCGAACGCGGCGAGCAGCTGGAGACCCTGCTGGGTTCCTGTGTCGCGGTGATCCTGACCGACCCGCGCCGCACCGTCGGCGCGATGTGCCACATCGTGCACGCCCACGACCCGTCGCACCGTACCCGTCCGAGCAACGCGCACGGTCCGTCCGCGCTGGGGTCGATGGAGCGGCTGCTGATCGCGCGCGGCATACAGCCGGGGCTGTGCGAGGCCTATGTGTTCGGCGGCGGCAACATGTTCCCCGACCTCTACCGCGGCATCCACATCGGCGCCGCCAACGCCGACTGGGTGTTGCGCGCACTGGCCGAGCGGGGCGTGCGCGTGCTGCGCGACGACCTGGGCGGACGCTTCTACCGGCAGGTGCGCTGGACCGTGGGCGAAGACGAGCCGCAGGTGCGCTGCGTGCCGCTGTAGGGAGACAAGATGGCGATCCAGGTGTATGTGGTGGACGACTCGGCGGTGGTGCGGCAGACGCTGCTGCACCTGCTGCAGGGCGACCCCGAGATCCAGCTGCTGGGCAGCGCGCCCAACCCGCTGATCGCCGGCCCGGCGATCCGCAAGAACCGGCCCGACGTGCTGCTGCTGGACATCGAGATGCCCGGCATGGACGGCCTGACCTTTCTGCGCCAGATCATGGAGGAATCGCCGATTCCCACGGTGATCTGCTCGACCCTGACCTCCGACGGCAGCCGCATGGCGATGGAGGCGCTGGCCGCCGGTGCGGTGGCGGTGGTGGCCAAGCCCCGGCTGGGGCTCAAGCAGTTTCTCGAAGAGTCGCGCCGCGAGCTGCTGCAGACACTGCGCACGGCCGCGCGCTCGCGCCCGCTGCGCAGCGGTGCCGCCCCGGTGGCGCGCGCCGCACCGCTGGCCGCGCCCCGTGCGCCGCTGGCGGGCCTGCACGCACTCTCGGTCAACAAGCCCATCGTGCTGGGGGCCTCCACCGGCGGCACCCAGGCCATCGAATCGGTGCTCACCACACTGCCGGCCGACAGCCCGGGCATGGCCATCGTGCTGCACATGCCCGAGAAGTTCACCGCGATGTACGCACAGCGGCTCGACGGCCTGTGCGCGATGGAAGTGCGCGAGGCGCGCGACGGCGACCGGCTGGAGCGCGGCGTGGCGCTGATCGCCCCGGGCGGGCGCCACATGCAGCTGCGCAAGAGCGGCGGCCAGTACTACGTGAACGTGGTCGACGGCCCGCCCGTGAACCGGCACAAGCCCTCGGTGGACGTGCTGTTCCGCTCGGCCGCCGAGTGCGCCGGCCGCGACACGCTGGCCATCATCCTCACCGGCATGGGTGATGACGGCGCGCGCGGCATGAAGGCACTGCACGACAAGGGCGCGCGCACGGTGGCGCAGGACGAGGCCAGCTGCGTGGTCTACGGCATGCCCAAGGAAGCGGTGGCCCTGGGCGCGGTGGACGAGGTGATGCCGCTGGGCCAGGTGGCGCAGGCGGTCATGGCGTTCGACGCGCGGGGCTGAGCCCGCCTCACTCCCGCTCCAGTTCCAGGTACGTCCGGCTCGCGTTGCCGGGGTGCAGCTCGGCCGCGTTGAGCAGGCCCAGCCAGGCCGTTGCATCGAACGCTTTGATCGCCGCGCCGATGTCCTCGCCGGTGCCCACCGCTTTCCTCATGTGCGTGCGCAGCGCCTGCAGGTAGTCGCGCGTCTGCGCCTGCGCCATCGGCAGCTCGCACACCTCGCCATGGCCGGGCACGATGCGCGCGGGCTGAAGCGCTTCCAGCGTGGCAAAGCTCTGCAGCCAGCGGCCCGTGTGGCTGACCGGGATCACGCCCAGCATGCGGTCCACGTAGACGATGTCGCCGCTGAAAACGATCTTCTGCTGCGGCAGCCAGACCATCAGGTCGCCGGGCGTGTGTGCGCCCCCGCGGTGCTTCACCTCCACGGTCGTGCCGCCCAGGTTCAGCGCCTCGTCGTTGCCGGTCAGCCAGCGCGTGGGCAGGGTGGGCACCGTGCCGTCGAGTTTTTCTTTCAGCTCGGGTTTGAGGGCGGCGAGGTGGTCGCCGCCGCGCGCTTGCATGTCCGCCCTGGCGCTGGCGTGGGCGATCACCTCGGTGCCCTGCGCGGCGAAGTAGCCATTGCCCAGCCAGCGGTGGTCCTGCCCGCCGGTGTTGATGACCCACTTCACCGGCTGTCCGGTGACCTGCTTCACCGCCGCATGGATCTGCCGCGCGCCTTTGAAGCTCGCGCCGCTGTCGATCAGCAGCGCGCCGGCCGGCGTCACCACCAGGCCGATGTTGGCGTTCAGCCCTTCGTTGCCGTAGGTGCGGCCGGACTTTTCGCCAATGAACGCATAGACGCCCGGCGCCACCGGCTGGAACTTCACCTCGACGGCGTGGGCGATGGTGGTGGCGCTGGCCCAGACGGCACACCACAGGAGGCGCAACAGGAGACGGGTCATGGGTTCACCGGTGGCTGCTAAACATCAGTGAGTGATTATGTGTGGCCAGTGCCACCACCGGGGGTAGTGCAAAGGCAAGATGGCCTGAGCCCGTCACCGCGACTGCTGTGCCAGGGCGGCACGCGGGGCAACGCGGGGAAGCTGTTGATTTTGTTGGGGTTGAGTTCGGGCGGATGCCGGGCGGTGGGCTGGCGGCAGGATCTGTCGCACAGGCAGGCGACCCGCCGCTAGACTGGCGCGCAGACGGGAAAGGCGACCAGTCAGGTTTGTCGGATCTGTTGTGCCTGTTTATGCGTACAGCCACGTGCTCTACAGGATTGATTTCAAACAAGTTCTGGGGATGCCATGCGACTTTGTTTGACGACTGCCCGCGGTGTTATCCGCCGTTTTGCCGGTTTAAATCAAAGTTAGGCATCACATTCACATATCTTCCTGGTCGCCATGTCCTTCAGCCGAATTCTCACGAACATCTGCGCCGACGATCTCGCCGCTTCCCGTGACTTCTACGTTCGGCTGCTGGGCTTCGAAGTGAAATACGACAGTGATTGGTACGTACAGTTGAGCTCCCCAAAGCCCTTGGAACTAGAGTTCGGCATCATCAAGCGGACGCATGAGCTTGTTCCGTCTGCCTTTCAGACAGCCCCATCCGGGATGTATGTGACCTTTGTCGTGCCGAATGTCGACGAGGTCTACAAGACGGCGCAGGCAATGAGCGCAAAGGTCGTCCAGGAGCCACGAAACGAGTTCTATGGTCAACGTCGTTTCTTAGTACTAGACCCAGCAGGTTGCCTCATCGATGTGTGTTCGCCATGGAGCGAGCAGGAGAAATGAGTCGCGGTGATGCCTAACCCCTCGCTCAAGCTGACCCGCTGCGGCAGGCTGTGTAAGCCCGGCCTGTGGCACATGGTGCATCATCACAGGCGGGGCTTACACAGCCTGCCTCCGCGGGCAGCTTAGCTCGAACGTTGAGCATCATGGGCCGAGTACCGATCCACCTAGAACCGCCCGAATCACATGTTCTCGCAAGTGACTTTCGCGTGATGTCCGGCGAGTGGAGCGCCGAACCTGGCTCAGCAACGGAACTGGCAACCGTGCACCTGGCGCGAGACGGCAGCAGCTGCACTTTCATGCCAGGGCCTCTGTGGCTTGCCGAGGGGTTCTTTCCTCAGGAGACTACGACCTTCACGTTCGAGGAGGTCAACTCGCTATGCAACGCTCCGGATTCATATTGCCCGCGATCTATTTATTCGCACCGGGCGCTGCAGGCAATTCGCCGAGCCTGTACTGCGCGATGGGCGGATTGATGCTCAACCCTTCGCTGCAGCGGGCGGCTTCGCCGTCCGCTGAGCTTGCACGTAGACCGCGCACTCACAGCTCTCTCTGATCATCGGACCCACCATTCATGAGTTCTCCCAAAGAGCACGTCGAGTATCACAAGGCTGGCACTGTCCGGGCACGCGGCCAAACTGTTGACGGTGCGTTGGCGGGGTATTGGGAGTGGTTCCGTAAGGACGGAACAAAGATGCGCTCGGGGTACTTTGAAGATGGGAAGCAGGTGGGTGAGTGGACGACCTATGACAGCACGGGGGCTGTCTACAAGGTAACTCAGGTGAAGGCCAAGGAATGAGCAAGTCGTGTCCGGCGCGCCCTAACGGGGTGTTCGACACGGACGCCCGACGGCGGGCCTTCGCTTCGCTCCGTTACTTCCCGCCAGTCGCCGGTGAACTTCGACGTTAGGCCTCAATTAAGACTTCCACAACGGACATGTTCCTAATGAAGAAGCCGCCACTAGCGCCATTGATTGCGGAGATCCCACAATCGCGATTCACTTCGTCGGACGGGACCAACCCAAAGATCGGCGACATTGTGCAACTCGATCAGGGGTTCACATTCCCTGACGGCGAACCAAGCTGTCTTGTGTACCTTGTGCGAGAGAATGGCCAATTTGGCTACGAGGCCATGGTCTACGAGTCGGAAATTGGGCCTGACATTGAGGCCTAGCATTTCATATATGGACTCCCCACAACAGCAAGAGCCTGACCGATTGGGGCCCTTGTACGAGTCATGTGGCTTCCAGTTGGCCCACCAGAGCCCCGGCACGCAGTGGGGGACCGTCATCAATGAGCAGCGCTCCGAACGAGAGGCCTCGCATCCATGCTTACCATCGGCTCCACTTCGCTCACGCTGGCGGGCCTGCTGGTCGTTGTCGCGTCGCTGGCGCACCTGGCCTGCATCGCGATCGGCGCCAGGGCCTATCGGTTCATGGGCGCTGGCGAACGGATGGCTCGGGCGGTTGAGGCAGGCAAGTCCAAGCCAACGCTGATCACCCTCGGCATCGCCAGTGTGCTGCTGGTCTGGGCGGTGTATGCCTTCTCGGGAGCGGGCCTGGTGCCCCGGCTGCCGTTCACCGAACCCGCGCTGTGTCTCATCAGCGCCGTGTTCCTCGCCCGGGCCATCGCATTCCCCTGGTTGCGGCCCAGCTTTCCCGAGAACTCCACCTCCTTCTGGCGGGTGTCCTCGGGCATCTGCCTGGTGATCGGTCTGCTGTATGCGGTCGGTTTCGCGGCGCTGTGGTCAGGGCAATGATGCAAAGTGCCGCGCCTGGGCGCGGCACCGATCTGCCCGGGTCTGCCCGGGTGTCGACAGCTTGAAGACATCGCCCGGCTAAAATCGCAAGCTCTCAAGGAGCGCTGCAGTGCCACCCCCTGCGGGCTGGCGTCAGGCTTGAGACAACGGGCGTCCAACGCCCCGCCGGCCCCGCCGGCTCCAACGGCGCTCACCAGTGTTTGAACCCTTTCTGGTGAGCTCCATGTCTGCCGTTGTTCCGTCCCCCGTGTCCGCCCCTGCCACTGTTCCCCCCATGCTGCTGTCCGGCCTGGAGCCGCTGCGCATCGGCGAGGGCAGCCTGTTCGTCAACGTCGGTGAGCGCACCAACGTCACCGGCTCCAAGGCCTTCGCGCGCATGATCCTCGAAGGCCGCTACGAGGACGCGCTGGCCGTGGCCCGCCAGCAGGTGGAGAACGGCGCGCAGATCGTTGACGTGAACATGGACGAGGCCATGCTGGACAGCCAGGCCGCGATGGTGCGCTTCCTGAACCTGATCGCGGGCGAGCCCGACATCGCGCGCGTGCCGATCATGATCGACTCGTCCAAGTGGAGCGTGATCGAGGCCGGCCTGCAGTGCATCCAGGGCAAGGGCGTCGTCAACTCGATCTCCATGAAGGAGGGTGTCGACGAGTTCAAGCGCCAGGCCAAGCTGATCAAGCGCTACGGCGCGGCCACGGTGGTGATGGCCTTCGACGAAAAAGGCCAGGCCGACACCTACGAACGCAAGATCGAGATTTGCGAGCGCGCCTACCGCATCCTGGTGGACGAGGTGGGTTTCCCGCCCGAGGACATCATCTTCGACCCCAACATCTTCGCCATTGCCACCGGCATCGAGGAGCACAACAACTACGCGGTCGACTTCATCGAGGCCACGCGCTGGATCAAGCAGCACCTGCCGGGTGCCAAGGTCTCGGGCGGTGTGTCCAACGTGTCCTTCAGCTTCCGTGGCAACGACCCCGTGCGCGAGGCCATCCACACCGTGTTCCTGTACCACGCCATCCAGGCGGGCATGGACATGGGCATCGTCAACGCCGGCATGGTGGGCGTGTACGACGAGCTGGAACCCGAGCTGCGCGAGCGCGTGGAAGACGTGGTGCTCAACCGCCGGCCCGACGCCGGCGAGCGCCTGGTGGAAGTGGCCGAGACCGCCAAGAGCGGGGCCAAGGACGAGAGCAAGAAGAACGAGTGGCGCGCGCTCCCGATCCGCGAGCGCCTGACGCACGCGCTGGTGCGCGGCATCAACGAGCACATCACCGAAGACACCGAAGAGATGTGGCAGCTGATCAAGGCCGATGGCGGCCGCCCGCTGCACGTGATCGAAGGGCCGCTGATGGACGGCATGAACGTGGTCGGCGACCTGTTCGGCCAGGGCAAGATGTTCCTGCCCCAGGTGGTGAAGTCGGCCCGCGTGATGAAGCAGGCCGTGGCCCACCTGCTGCCCTACATCGAGGAAGAGAAGCGCCAGCTCGAAGCGGCCGGCGGCGACGTGAAGTCCAAGGGCAAGATCGTGATCGCCACCGTCAAGGGCGACGTGCACGACATCGGCAAGAACATCGTCACCGTCGTGCTCCAGTGCAACAACTTCGAGGTGGTGAACATGGGCGTGATGGTCCCGTGTCACGAGGTGCTGGCCAAGGCCAAGGAGGTCGGCGCCGACATCGTGGGCCTGTCGGGCCTGATCACGCCCAGCCTGGAAGAGATGCAGTACGTGGCCGGCGAGATGCAGAAGGACGCGCACTTCCGCGAGCAGGGCATTCCGCTGCTGATTGGCGGTGCCACCACCAGCCGCGTGCACACGGCGGTGAAGATCGCGCCGCACTACGACGGCCCGGTGGTCTACGTGCCCGATGCCTCGCGCAGCGTGAGCGTGGCGCAGAGCCTGATCGGCGACGCGCGCCAGCAGACCATTGCCGAGCTGAACGCCGATTACGAGCGCGTGCGCCAGCAGCACGCCAACAAGAAACAGGTGCCGCTGTGGCCGCTGGACCAGGCGCGCGCCAACGCCACGCCGGTGGACTTCGCGAAGCACCCGCCGGTGGCGCCCAAGTTCATCGGTCGCCGGGTCTTTAAGAACTTTGACCTGGCCGAGCTGGAGAAGTACATCGACTGGGGCCCGTTCTTCCAAACCTGGGACCTGGCTGGCCCGTACCCGGCGATCCTGAACGACGAGGTGGTGGGCGAGCAGGCGCGCAAGGTGTTTGCCGACGCGCAGGCCATGCTGAAGAAGATGATCGAAGGCCGCTGGCTGACGGCCAACGCGGTGATCGGCCTCTACCCGGCCAACCGCGTGACCCACGATGACATCGCGCTCTACGCAGACGAAGCGCGCCAGCAGCCGGTGCTGACCTGGCACGGCCTGCGCCAGCAGACCGAGAAGGAGACCGTGGACGGCGTGACACGCCCGAGCCGGTGCCTCGCCGACTTCGTGGCGCCCGCCGGCACGGCCGACTACGTGGGCCTGTTCGCTGTGACGGCTGGCGTGGGCGTGGAGAAGAAGGAGCAGCAGTTCCTGGCCGCGCACGACGACTACAACGCCATCCTGTTCAAAGCCCTGGCCGACCGCCTGGCCGAGGCGCTGGCCGAGTGCATGCACGCGCGCGTGCGCACCGATCTCTGGGGCTATGCGGCCGGTGAGCAGCTCACCAACGACGAGCTGATCAAAGAGAAGTACCAGGGCATCCGCCCGGCGCCGGGCTACCCGGCCTGCCCGGACCACTCGGTCAAGCGCCAGATGTTCGAGCTGCTGCAGGCCGGCGAGATCGGCATGCAGCTCACCGAGAGCCTGGCCATGAGCCCGGCCGCCAGCGTCAGCGGCTTCTACCTGGCGCACCCCGAGAGCACCTACTTCAACGTTGGCCGCATCGGCGAAGACCAGGTGGCCGACCTGGCCGCGCGCAGCGGCGTGGCGGCCAGCGAGCTCAAGCGCTGGCTCGGTCCCAACCTCTGACCCGGCGTCGCCCGTTCGCCACGGCCGCCCGACAGCCCGTCGGCGCGCCGGGCGGCGGGGCCGGGGCTTGTGCTACAACGCCAAGCCCTCACAGCTCCACCCACTGATCGTCATGGCCATCGTGTGTCCGTCCTGCGGCAAGGAAAACCGGGACCAGGCCCGGTTCTGCCGGGGTTGCGCCAGTCCGCTGGACCGGCCGGGCGGCGATGCGGGTTCGGACGAGGTGGCCCGCGAGCGCGCCAACCGCGCGCTGCGCCGTGCCCGTCGGCGCAAACGCTCGGGCCAGCGCGCCGAACAACAGCCCGCCTGGTGGCGCTGGGCCGGCGCCATGACCGCGGGCATGCTGGTGCTGGCCATCGGCTGGTGGCTCGGCGCCCACCAGTCCGCGCCGGCGCCGGCCCAGGCGGCGCCCCTGGCGGCGGTTCCCGCCGCCCTGCCAGCGGCCGCGCAAACGGCCAACCCTGCGTCTTCGGTTACCGGTGCCCCATCGGCGGTTGCGCAACCTGCGGCGGGCGCAGAGGCCGTGACACCGCCTTCCACCCCTGAAGCCGCTGCCGCGGTCGACCGGCTGCGCCATTCGGTCGAGCTGCTGGAGCAGCAGGACCGGGAGCGCGCGGCCGCCCAGGAACAGTACCGCCAGAAGCTGATGCTGGAACAGAAACGACTGGACGACGCGCGGCGGCGGGCTGGCGCAACGCCTGCGGCGGCGGCCAGCACCCATTCGGGTGCGCCCGAGCCCGCGCCCGTGGCGACGGCCGCGCCCGCGGAGCCCGCGCCGGTGGCTGCTGCAGCGCCGCCACCGCCCCCCGCCGCGCGACCGGTCGCGAGCGTCGACCAGCTGTGCGCGGGCAGCGACAACGTATTCGCGCGCGACTTCTGCCGCATCCGCGAATGCGGCAAGGCTGCGTTTGCCAACGACCCCATCTGTGTGCGCTTCCGCCAGATGGACGAGGCGCGGCGCCGCGAGGCCGAGTACCGCTGATCCCGAACGGCCCGCCCGCCAAGGCCGGTGTGTGGCGAAAAAACCAAGCCTTCGATGTGGCTTGACATGTTATGTCGAGCCTCCTATTCTTGCGCTCACCCATCAACGCCAAGGACACCGGCACCATGAAGCAGCTGCTTGAAAAACTCCAGGGACTCGACGACATGATCGCGCAGGCCACCGGCGGCATGGTGGTGAACCTGCAACCCATTGCGGGCGATGTGCCAGTGGTGCAGGTCAGCATCGAAGGGCGGCAGGAGCTGCCCATCTTCGTGACCACGTCGGACTCGCAGCTGCTGTGCATGTGCTACCTCTGGGCCGACGACGAGGTGCGCCCGGAGCGCCGGGCCGAGCTGCTGCAGACCCTGCTGGAGCTCAACCCCGCCGTGCCGCTGTCGTCCTTCGGCCGTGTGGGCGATCGCTTCGTGCTCTTTGGCGCCCTCAGCCGCCAGGCTCGCACGCAGGACATCGCCGAGGAAATCGTCGTGCTCAGCGACAACGCCCTCGACGCGCTGGATGCGCTGTCCGAATTCCTCAAGTAATTCCCCCACCCCAGGAGTACGCCATGTCCGTGATGAAAAAAGTGATGACCTTGCTGCGTGGCAGCGTGCGGGAAATCGGCGAGACCGTGGTCGACGCCAACGCCACCCGCATCTATGAGCAGGAAATCCTGGACGCCAAGCAGAGCATCGCCCAGGCCAAGGACGACCTGGCCGGCGTGATGGCCAAGGAGATGCAGAGCGCGCGCCAGATCGAGAAGCTGCAGGCCGAGATCGAGCGCTACGAAGGCCTGGCCGTCGAGGCGCTGGACAAGTCCCAGGAGGCGCTGGCCGAAGAGGTGGCCGGCAAGGTCGGTGGCCTGGAGCAGGAGCTGCAGGAGCAGACCCGCGCGCACGCCGCCTACGCGGTGCAGGTGACGCGGCTCAAGGACCTGATCAAGCAGGCCGAGGCGCGCATCCGCGAGCACGAGCGCGAGATCGGCGTGGCCAAGACCACTGAGAGCGTGTACCGCGCCACGCGGTCGATCTCCGAGAACATCGGCCAGGGCGGCTCCAAGCTAATGAGCGCACGCGAGTCGCTGGACCGCATCAAGCAGCGCCACGAGGACCTGGCCGACCGCATGACTGCGGCCGAGCAGCTGAACAACGAGTTCGGCCAGGGCGCGCTGGAGAAGAAGCTGGCGGCCGCGGGCGTGGGCGACGAGGCCAAGCGCCAGAGCGACGTGATGGCGCGCATCCGCGCCCGCCGGGCGGCCCAGGGCGGCGACCAGCCGGCCGAACCCGGCGCCCAGTGATGGTCACCCGCAAGCCGGCGCGCTGGAGCGGATCGGACGAGGCGCTGCGCGCCGTCCAGGTGGCGTTCGACGTGGAGCTGGCGGTGATGGACGCGATCCGCACCGCCGCCTTCCACAACAATCTGTCCACCTCCGACCAGATCCGTCAGGTGCTCGACCTCTCGGTGTCGACACGCCCCAAGCGCCCCCGGCTGACGGTGTCGCTGACGGCCCACGACTACACCCTGCTGGCACAGCGCTACGGGCTTGAAGAAGGAGACCGCCTGGCGATCAAGGAACGCGTGACCCAGGACCTGATTCGGTTCGCCGGCTCGGCCAGGAAGCGCTAGAACACCACCCAAGCGGCACACAACACAATAAGCCGCACAACGTTTTGACAAGAGGGAGGAGCGGATGGAGCGATTGATCGAAGCCGCCACCGGGTACCCGACAGCCGTGCTTTCCGCGCTGCTGCTGGTGGTGCTGGTGTACTGGCTGCTCGCGCTGGTGGGCTGGGTGGACTTCGAGTCGTCCGGCATCGATGTCGAGCTGCAGGCCGACGGCGACCCGGGTGAGCTGTCCGCGCTCGCCGGATACGTGATGGCGCTGGGTCTCAACGGCGTGCCGTTCTCGGTGGTGGTGAGCCTGCTGGTGCTGGTGGCCTGGACCATCAGCTGCCTGGCGGGCGAGTGGCTGATGCCCTGGGTGCCGACGCTGGTGCTGCAGCTGCTGGTGGGCACGGGTGTGCTGCTGGTCAGCGTGGCGCTGGCCATCTTCGTCACCGCGCGCCTGATCCGCCCGCTGCGTGGCCTCTTCGTCACCCACCAGGCGGTGGGCAACGCCAGCTTCATCGGCCAGCCCTGCACCATCCTCAGCCTGAAGGTGGATCAGCGCTCGGGCTATGCCCAGGTGGCGCAGCGCGGCGCGAACATCCAGATCAGCGTCTGGACGCCCGACGCCAACCGCCTGACCAAGGGCGATGTGACGCGCATCCTCGACTACGACGAAGCCTCCGGTCGCTACCTGGTCGACGCGCAGCCCTGACGCGCCGCGCCCGCTTTCTTTTTTTGTTCCCGTTTCATTTCCCAGTCAGAAGGAATCCCATGGAGCCCATCCTCGTTTCCGCCGGCATCGCAGCCTTCCTGCTGCTGTGCTTCATCGCGATGTTCGCCAAGTTCTATCGCAAGATCGAACAGGGCCACGCACTGATCATCAACACGCTGCGCGCCGAGCCCGAGGTGACCTTCACCGGGCGCATGGTCTACCCCATCATCCACAAGGCGGAGCTGATGGAGATCTCGGTCAAGACCATCGAGATCGACCGCTCGGGCAACGAGGGCCTGATCTGCCGCGACAACATCCGCGCCGACATCAAGGTGAAGTTTTTCGTGCGCGTCAACAAGACCGCCGACGACGTGCTCAAGGTGGCGCAGTCCATCGGCTGTGAACGCGCCTCCAGCCAGGAGACGCTGGAAGAGCTGTTCTCGGCCAAGTTCTCCGAGGCGCTCAAGACCGTGGGCAAGGCCATGGACTTCGTCGACCTCTACCAGGCGCGCGACCGCTTCCGCGACGAGATCATTGCCCAGATCGGCAACGACCTCTCGGGCTACGTGCTGGACGACGCCGCCATCGACTACCTGGAGCAGACGCCGCTGTCCAAGCTGGATGCCAACAACATCCTGGATGCGCAGGGCATCAAGAAGATCACCGAGCTGACGGCCACCGAACACGTGCGCACCAACGAGCTGCGCCGCAACGAAGAGCTGCAGATCAAGAAGAAGAACGTCGAGACCCAGGAATCGCTGCTGGAGCTGGAGCGCCAGGCCGCCGATGCCCAGGCTCGCCAGTCTCGCGAAGTGGCCACCGTCAAGGCGCGCGAGGAGGCCGAGACGCTGAAGATCCAGGCCGAGGAAAAAACCAAGTCCGAGCTGGCCCGCCTGCAGGCCGAACAGTCGGTCTCGGTGCAGCAGGAGAACGTGCTGCGCGAGAAGGAAGTAGCCGAGAACAACCGCAAGCGCGCGGTGGCCATCGAGGAAGAAAAGGTGATCCGGGCCCGCGAGCTGGAGGTGGTGGACCGCGAGAAGGAGGTGACGCTGCAGAAGATCGAGAAGGACAAGGCGGTCGAGGTGCAGAAGAAGGCGATTGCGGACGTGATCCGCGAGCGCATCGTGGTCGAGCGCACCGTGGCCGAGCAGGAAGAGGCCATCAAGGAACTGCGCGTGGTGGCCGAAGCCGACCGCACCAAGCAGTCGACCGTCATCATGGCCGAGGGCCAGGCCGAAGAGAAGCTGATCCTCGAGGTCAAGGCGGCCGAAGCGCAGGAGCGCAAGGCGCGCCACAAGGCGAGCGAAGAGACCACACTGGCCGAGGCGCGCCTGAAGGTCGCCGAGAAGGAGGCTGAAGCGAAGAAGCGCGAGGCCGAAGGCCTGGAGGCCATCACCGCCGCGCCGGGCCTGGCGCAGGCCAAGGTCACCATGGTCACCGCCGATGCGGTGGAGAAGCAGGGCATGGCCGACGTGCACGTGCGCGCCGCCGGTGCCGAGGCCACGCTCAAGGAAGGCCAGGCCGAAGCCCAGGTGATCGAGCTGCGCTCGCAGGCCGAGGCCGTGGGCGTGCGCGCCAAGATGGAGGCCGAAGCCACCGGCAAGGAAAAGCTGGGCCTGGCCGACGTGCAGGTGCGACTGGCCGACGCCGATGCCGTGGTCAAGGCGGGTCAGGCCGAGGCCGCGACCATCGAGGCACGCTTCCAGGCCGAGGCCAAGGGCCTGCGCGAGAAGTTCGAGGCCATGAGCGCGATGAGCGGCGAAACCCGCGCCCACGAAGAGTTCCGCATGCAGCTGGAGAAGGCGCACGTGGAAACCGTCAAGGGCATCGACGCGCAGACCTCGATCGCACGCGAGCAGGCCGAGGTGCTGGGCACGGCCCTGTCCAACGCCAAGATCGACATCGTGGGCGGCCAGGGCGACTACTTCGACCGCTTCGTGGGTGCACTGGCCGTGGGCAAGGGCATCGACGGCGTGGTGAACAAGAGCAAGACGCTGCAGGTGGCGTTCAAGGACCAGCTGGCGGGCGAGCGCGATGTGGTGCCCGACCTGCAGAACCTGCTGGGCGCGCTGGGCAGTTCGTCCGGCGAGCTGCAGAACCTCACCGTGGCCGGCCTGCTGACCAAGGTCATGCGCGAGGGCAACGACAGCCAGAAGGCCGCGCTGCAGACGCTGCTGCAGGGCATGGGCAAGTCTTGAGCGCCCAGGAGGAAGCAAGCATGGCCACCACCTACCGCTGCGTCTGTGCAGCCGCTTCCATCCTGCGCCCCGAGGCGCTGGCGCCGGGTCTGAGCGCCGACACCTGCGGCGACTGCCACGGCCACTGGCTCGCCATGGACGACTTCCGCCGCTGGGTGGCGAACCAGCCCGAGCCGGCGGCGGCCGACGACGTCGACCTGCCTGCGCTGCGTCCCGCGCCTGCCGCTGAGGACAAGGCGCGGGCTTGCCCGTCCTGCCAGCGCTGGATGGAGCGCCTGCGCGTCGGCCGCTCGCCCGACTTCCGCCTCGACCGATGCAGCGCTTGCCAGCGCGTCTGGCTGGACGATGGCGAATGGGCCGCGCTGGCCGCGGCCGGGCTGGCCACGCGCCTGGGCGAGATCCTGTCCGACGGCTGGCAGCGCCAGTTGCGCGACGCCGACGCGCAGGCGCGGCGTGAGGCGGAACTGCGCGCGCGCCACGGCGACGCCTGCATCGACGAACTGGCGCGCATGCGCGCCTGGCTGGCCACGCAGCCGCAGCGCGAAACGCTGCTGGCCCTGCTGCGCAGCGGCTGGTGAACCCCATCGCAAGAGAACCCATGTCCGACGAACACACCGCCAGCGGCGCGCCCGCTGCAACCCAGGACGACGTCGAACGCCTGGTCGCCGAAGGCGGCAGCTACGAGCTGCTGAAGAAGCGCCTGCAGACCCAGGGCGATGCGCTGCTGGGCAAGGCCCAGGCCCTCAACGAGGCGCGCCTGGCCGCCTTCGGCCGCTCGGAACAGAAGCTGCTGCTGCGCACCCGCGCGCGCACCGAGAACAACTGCGTCGCGCGCGACCTGGTGCGCATCGGCGACGTGCTGCTGTTCGGCTACAACGTCTTCATCGGCCTGAAGAAGGAGACTGCGGTGGGCGACGTGTTCGCGCTCTACCGCCTGGCCGAGCACGACGGCGCCGACGAGCTGGAGGCGGTGCCGCTGGCCGGCAGCTTCCTGGACGACCCGCGCTTTCTGGCCGACTTCCGCGAGCTGCACGCCTACTACAAACACGCCACGCTGCTGCAGCTGCGCGTGACGCAGGACAAGCTGCTCGCGGCCTTCCAGATCGGCCAGCAGCTGCACGACCTGCGCGTGTTCCGCTGGAGCATCGAGCCTGGCGGCGCGGTGCGCTACGTGGACAACCGGGGCGAGCGCGACATGGCGCTGCCGCCCACGCACGACTTCGAGTGGACCGTCGCCACGCGCGAGGACCATGTGGGCGGCAAGCACCCGCACATCAACGTGCTCGACACCATCTTCGTCGAGACTCTGGGCGGCGACCTCACGGTCAAGATCGAGAACAACACCGAGACCGGTCTGGGCATTTACAGCGAGCCGGTGGAGGACAAGCACCAGGCGCTGGTGGACGCCGAGGTGGCCTGGGCGCGCCTGGGTCTGCTGATCCTGCTGCGGATCAAGCCCTACCGCGAGTCCCAGACGCGCTACCTGGTGTTCAACACCCGCACGCAGAAGGTCGAACGCATCGACGCCATCGGCGTCTCGTGTGTGCAGCTGCCCGAGGACCACGGCATCATCTTCCCGGGCGGCATGTACCTGCAGTCGGGTGAGTACAAGCGCTTTGACCTGCCGCCGGCGCTCAGCAGCAGCCTGCGCATCAAGCGCGTGCTGCGCTCGCCGCACGGCGAAGAAGTGCTCTATGTGTTCTACCAGCCGGGCGGCGGGCACTATGTGCTGTTCAGCTACCACCTGATCAACAAGACCCTGGCCGCGCCCATCGTGGCGCACGGCTACGCGCGCTTCCCCGACGGGCGCATGCTGGTCTTCCTGGCCGACAGCGAAGAGCCCACTCGCGTGCACCCGATGCAGCTGTGGCAGACGCCGTTCGCCAGCGAGGAGCACGCCGCCTCGCTGCCGCGTGGCACCGGCTTCTTCGTCAAGGTGGGCAATGCCGAGCTGGTGCGCGGCGTGTCCGACCTGATGGGCATCGCCCGCGCGGTGCGCGAACAGGTGCCCACGCGCACCGCCTACGAAGACCTGATCCGCCAGTGCACCCGGGTGGGCGACGCCTACTTCTGGCTGGCCGAGGCCGACGCGCAGCAGATCGGCACCGAGCTGCAGGCCATCGTCGACGGTGCGCGCCAGACCCTGGCCGAGTTCGAGAAGGTCGACAGCATCCGCCGCGAGACTGCGCGCGCCCTGCAGCAGGCCGAGGGCGAGCAGCACGCGCTGCTGACCGACATCGCCAGCACGCTGTGGCGCAAACCCGATGACTTCGTGCAGGCGCTGGCCCGACTGCGCGAGCGGCGCGGCCGCCTGCAGCCGCTGCGCGAGCTGCGCTACGCCGACACCGCCGCCATCGAGGCCATGGACCAGGCACTGCAGGAGCAGCAGCAGCTGGTGGGTCAGAAGGCCATGGCCTTCCTCGCCGACAAAACAGCGTTCGACGGCCACCAGCAGGCGCTGGTGCAGGCCACCGCCGCGCTGGCCCAGGCCAGCACCTCGCCCGCACTCGGCCAGCTGCTGGCCACGCTGGACGAACAGGCCGCCGGGCTGGACCTGCTGACCGAACAACTGGGCAGCCTGCCCGGTGGCGACGCGGTGGTGCGCACCGCGATCCTGGACCGCATCTCCGGCCTCTACGCCGACATCAACCGGCTGCGCGCCGAGGCCCGCAGCCGCCGCAAGAGCCTTGGCGCAACCGAGGCTGCGGCCGAGTTCGGCGCCCAGTTCAAGCTGTTCGGCCAGGCGGTGGAAAACGCGCTGGAGTTCGCCGACACGCCCGAGAAATGCGACGAGGCGCTGACCCGCCTGCTGGCGCAGCTCGAAGAGCTCGAAGGGCGCTTCGCCGATCACGAGGTCTTCATCACCGATGTGGCGACCAAGCGCGAGGCGGTGGTGGACGCGCTGGCCGCGCGGCGCCAGACCCTGGTCGAAGCGCGCCAGCGCCGCGCCCAGGCGGTGAGCGAGGCGGCCGGCCGCATCCTCGACGGCATCCCGCGCCGCGTGGCCGGCTTCACCGACCTCGCGCAGATCCACGCCTACTTCGCGGGCGACCCGCTGCTGGCCAAGCTGCAGCAGCTGATGGCCGACCTGCGCGGCCTGGGCGCCCAGGTGCAGGCCGACGACATCGCCACCCGCCTGAAGACCGCGCGCGACCAGGCGATGCGCTCGGTGCGCGACAAGGGCGAGCTGGTGGCCGCCGACGGCAACACGCTGCGCTTCGGCCGCCACGCCTTCACCATCCAGCGCCAGCCGCTGGACCTCTCGCTGGTGCCACCCCAGGGGGGTCTGAGTTTCCAGATCACCGGCACCGACTACCTCGCGCCGGTGCAGGACCCGCGGCTCGATGCCTTGAAGGCGCGCTGGGACCAGGCCCTGGTGTCCGAGACATCCGATCTCGCGCGCGCCGAGTACCTCGCCGGTTGCGTGGTGCAGGCCGCGCTGCAGGGGCAGGGCGGTCTGGACTGGTCCGGCCTGGTCGCCGCAGCCGCCGAGCCGGGCGAGGCCGCACCTGGCAACGAGGTCGCCGCGCCGCTGCTGGCGCTGGTGCAGCGCCTGGCCGCCACGCGCTACCAGGAGGGTTACCAGAAGGGTGTGCACGACCAGGACGCCGCGCGCCTGGTTGCCGCGCTGGTGCGCATGCAGGATGCCGCCGGGCTGCTGGCCTGGGGACCGACCGAGCGCACCCTGGCCTTGCTCTACTGGCAGCACGGCCGCTTCGTGAACGAACGCGATGCGCTGCAGCGGCGCGCCCGCGCCGCCCTGCAGATGCAGCAGCTCTTCGGCACACAGGACGCGCTGCAGGCGGTGGAGGCCGACTGCGCCGCCGCGCTGCAGCGTTTTGCCGACGAGTTTGAACCCGCGCTCGGTGGCGAGACCATCGACGCCGAACAGGCCGCCACGCGCTGCGCGCAGGCCGCCGCCTACCTGGTGCGCCAGCTCGCCGCCCACGACGGCAGCACCCCCGCCTGGGTGGTGTCCGGCCCGGCGCAGGATTTGGCCGACGCGTTCAAGCGCGAGCTGGAACGCAGCGGCCGCTGGGCCGACTGGCAGCGCGACCTGGACGCCTGCTTGCCCGCCGAGCGCTGGCACCGCGCCCGCGAATGGATGGGCGCCTTTGCCAGCGCCCACGCGCCGCAAGACCAGGGCTGGGTGGATGAAGCTGCGGGCGCGCTGTGCCTGCCGTTGCCGCGCGAGCGCCTGAACGCGGTGCTGCAGCAGCGCGTGGACGGCCTGCTGGGCGAACACCCGCGCGTGGCGCAGGGCGCTCTGGACCTCAACCTGAACGACTTCTGGCGGCGCTTCCTGCACCACCAGCAGCGCATCGTGCCCGCCTTCGAGGCCTGGCACCGCGTGCGCCACGAGCTGGTGAGCGAAGAGAAGAAGCGCCTGCGCCTGCACCAGTTCCAGGCCAAGCCACTGTCCACCTTTGTGCGCAACCGCCTGATCGACGAGCTGTATCTGCCGCTGATCGGCAACAACCTGGCCAAGCAGATCGGCGCCGCCGGCGACGCCGCGCGCAGTGACCGCATGGGCATGCTGCTGCTGATCTCGCCGCCGGGCTACGGCAAGACCACACTGATGGAGTACGTGGCCGACCGGCTGGGCATGGTGTTCGTGCGCATCAACTGCCCGGCGCTGGGTCACGACGTGGTCTCCATCGACCCGGCCAGCGCCGAACACAGCGCGGCGCGCCAGGAGCTGGAGAAGCTCAACCTCGGCCTGGCCATGGGCAACAACGTGATGCTGTACCTGGACGACATCCAGCACACCAACCCCGAGTTCCTGCAGAAGTTCATCGCCCTGGCCGATGGCACGCGCCGCATCGAGGGCGTGTGGAACGGCGAGGCCCGCAGCTACGACCTGCGCGGCAAGCGCTTTGCCGTGGTGATGGCGGGCAACCCCTACACCGAGTCGGGCGACGTGTTCAAGATCCCCGACATGCTGGCCAACAGCGCCGACATCTACAACCTGGGCGATGTGCTCTCGGGCCGCGAGGCGCTGTTCGCGCTGTCCTACCTGGAGAACGCGCTCACCGCCAACCCGGTGCTGCTGCCGCTGTCCTCGCGCGACCCCAAGGACGTGCACCGGCTGGTGCAGCGCGCCGAGGGGCAGGACGTGCCGTCCACCGCCTTCTCGCACCCCTACGGCGCGGCCGAGCTGGAGGAGTTGACCGAGTTGTTCAAACGCCTGTTCCGCGCGCGCGACCTGCTGCTGAAGGTCAACCTGAGCTACATCGAATCGGCGGCGCAGCAGGACGACTACCGCACCGAGCCGCCCTTCAAGCTGCAGGGCAGCTACCGCAACATGACCAAGCTGGCGGCACAGATCACGCCGCAGATGCGCGACGACGAACTCGACGCCCTGCTGCGCGATCACTACCGCGGCGAGGCCCAGACGCTGACCACCGGCGCCGAGGAGAACCTGCTCAAGCTGGCGCAGCTGCTGGGCAGCCCCACGGCCGACGAATCGCAGCGCTGGCAAGCGATCTGCGACGAGTTCGTGCGCCAGCGCAAGCTCGGCGGCAGCGACACCGACGCGGGCACGCGCATCACCGCGGGTCTGCTGGACGTGGCGCGCGCCGTCGACAGCCTCAAAAAGCCCGAGGACGCCGGCGACGGCAAGACCTCGGAAGCGCTGCGCCTGGCCGAGGCGGTGCTGGAGATTGCGGTGACCTACCGCACCATCCTGCTGCCGCTGATCTCGGCCACCGAGCGCCGGCTGAAGATGGACCACTCCATCCGCAGCGAGGTCGAGCGCGTGGCCCACCAGCTCGAAGAGGTCAAGGCCCGGCACGCCGAGGCGCAGGCGCAGAAGCCGGGTCGGCCACCCGCGTCCCAGCCATGACGGCGCCCGCCACCACGGTGCCACAGCTGCTCGACCAGCTGCAGCGCAGCCTGGCCGATGTGCGCCTCTCCGACGACGAGAAGCGCCTGCTGACCGAATCGCTGCGCTCGGCCCGCCTGCCCGAGGAGGGCCTGCGCCAGTTGCGCAACCAGGCCTTCGACCTGGTGCGCCAGCATCTCGACGAGGTGGACGCGGCCGACCCGCTGGCCCTGGTGCGCTGGCTCGAAGGCGTTGTGCGGGCGCTGGACGTCTCGCGCACTGCCGGGGGCTCGCACCGGTCCCAGGCCTGGTTCAGCCCCGGCGACGACTGCCTGCAGGCCATCACCGGCCAGCTGCGCGCCTGCCGCCAGCGCGCCGACCTCTGCGTGTTCACCCTCTCCGACGACCGCATCAGCGCCGAGGTGCTGGCCGCGCACCGGCGCGGCGTGGCGGTGCGTCTCATCACCGACAACGAAAAGGCGTTTGACCGCGGCAGCGACGTGATCGCGCTGCGCGAGGCGGGCGTGGCGGTGCGCGTGGACCAGAGCGCCGCCCACATGCACCACAAGTTCGCGCTGTTCGACCAGCGCTGGCTGCTCAACGGCAGCTACAACTGGACCCGCAGCGCCGCCGCCGAGAACGAGGAAAACCTGGTGCTCTGCAACGACCCGGCGCTGCTGCGCCAGTTCGGAGAGGCCTTCGACAGCCTCTGGCAGCAGCTGGCCACACGATGACAGGAGACGCTCCATGACCCGCCCCGACTACGGCTGGCCACTGCCCGAGGCCATCGAGCGCCGCCTCGGGCGCGAGAGCTACGGCGCGCAGCGCGCCATCCACGAGGACGGGCACCTGCTGCTGGTGCTGCACGAGCCGCCGCAGAACGCCGGGGGTGATCGCGAGCACGCGGTGTTCCTGCGCACGCCCGATGGCGCCTGGGCGTTCCATGGGCAACCGGGCGGCGAGCAGGTTCTGCGCCGGCTGCTGGACCGCTACCAGGAACAGCTGGCGAAGGGTCTCGCCGCCTACGACCAGGCCGACGATGCGGCCGACCTTTTCGCGTTGATGGAGCGCGTGCGGCCGGTGGCGCGTGCGGCAGGCAACCTGTACGCCGCATTGCAGGCGGCGCGCGAAGCGATCAAAGGGGACGCGGAGCTGATCACCGCGCGCGACCGCGCCGTGGACCTCCAGCGCGGCCTGGAGCTGCTGTTGGCCGACGCCCAGCTGGCGCTGAACTTCCGGCTGGCCCAGCAGGCCGAGGCGCAGACCCGCGCCGCACTGGCCAACCACCGCGCCCAGGAAAAGCTGAACACCCTGGCGGCCTGGACGGCGCCGCTGATGGCGGTGGGGGCCGTGTTCGGCATGAACCTGCGCAGCGGCGGGGAGGCCATGGACGCCTGGCTGTTCTGGGCCGTGCTGGTGGCTGGGATGGTCGTGGGCTGGTGGGTCAAGGCCTGGGTGCAGCGCCCGCCGCCGCCCGAGAAGAAGAAGGCACTGTCGTCCGCCAAGGCGCGGGCAGGGGGCAAGCCGGCGCGCCGCTGAGCGCTTCGTGCGCGGGGTGCGCCGATTGACAGCTGTGCAAACCGTCTGAGCACCTCCCCCTTCATACAATTCATTACATATCGGGCGCCTGCGTCGGAGCGCCGTCTTCAGGGGGAATAGGGATGGGTGGTTGGGGTTTGGCCGCGCAGGCCTTGGGTCTGTGCCGGTGGCTGTTGCGCCTGCAGGGTGTGCTGGTGGTGCTTGCGTGCTTGGGAATGGGTGCGTCCCACGCAGCCCAAGTGAGGCCAACGAAGGCACCGACGCCTGCCTGGGTGAAACCCGTCGCGCTGGAGGTGGACGCTTCCGCCCCGGTGGAGCAGATCCGCAGTGGCGTGTACTACCTGCTGGTGGATCGCCAGACCCGGGCCTCGGGAAGCGAGCGGCATCAGTTCAACCGGGTCGCGATCAAGGTGGTGAACGAGAAGGGGATGGAGCATGCGGCGAGCATCGACATCGACTTTGATCCCAGCTTCCAGCGGCTGCAGCTGCACACCCTCGCCGTGCATCGGAATGGTCGGGCCCTCTCGCAGCTGGCGACTGTGCCGATCCGGACCCTGCAGCGCGAGAAGGAACTGGAGGCGCTCGTCCTGGACGGTCGACTGACCTCCAGCCTTCTGGTGCAGGACGTGCGCGTGGGCGATGTCGTGGAGTACGCCTATTCCGTTCGTGGCGTGCATCCGAGCATGAAAGGTGGCCACTTCGGCGGCTTCGACATGCAGTGGCGCGACCCTGTGCACGCTGTGTACCAGCGCTTGCTGTGGCCGGCCGGACGCCCGATCACGTTCAGGAACATTAACCTGGACAACCTCGCTGTCGAAAGCGAACAGGGAGGTGTTCGGCAGTATGAATGGACAGCCAGGCAGGTGCCGGGGCTGCGCGTGAGCAACAACGCGCCGGTGTGGTTCGATCCCTATCCCTCTGTGCAGTGGAGCTCGTTCCGGGACTGGTCCGAGGTGAGCCGGTGGGCGGTGCCGCTGTACGCGCCGCCTGCGGTGCCTGGCGGCGAGCTGAGCCACGAGGTCGAGCGCATCCGGCAGACGCTGTCCGATCCACGCGACCAGGTGGCGGCCGTGCTGCAGTACGTGCAGAAGAACATCCGCTACCTGAGCGTGGACGTCGGTGTAGGCTCCTACACGCCCAGTCCGCCCGCGACGGTGATGGCGCGCCGCTTCGGGGACTGCAAGGACAAGACGCTGCTGACGCTGACGATGCTCAAGGCGCTGGGCATTGAGGCGCGGGCCGCACTGGTCAACACCCGCATTCGGGAAGGGGTGGCACAGCGTGTCCCGTCACCGGGCGCCTTTGACCACGTGCTGGTGCGGGTGCAGGTCAATGGCCAGATCTACTGGATCGATCCGACACGTTATCCGCAGATGGGGCGGCTGGATGACATGGGCCAGCCGTACTTCGGCGTTGCGCTGATCATCGATCCATCCACGCAAGACCTGGAACCCATGCCACGCAGCGACGCGACACGGGACGCGCGGAGCGTCAGCACCGTGTTTGACGCAACCCAGGGACTGGGACAGCCCGTCACCGCCACCATCACCACGGACTATCAGGGGCTGAGCGCCGAATGGATGCGCGACAGGCTCTCGCGCAGCAACCGGGACGAGCTGCAGCGCCAGTACCTGAACTTTTATGCGGGCTACTACCCTGGCGTCGTGGCCGAAGGCCCGATGACTATTGAAGACGATCAGTCGGCCAATGCCATCAAGGTGGTCGAGCGCTACCGCATCGCGGACTTCTGGACCAAGGGCCACACGCCGGGTGCATTGGAGGCCAGGGTCAGGACCCCCGACATGCTCAGCCAGCTGCAAGAGCCGGACGAACAGGTGCGCAACGCGCCCTTGGCCATTGGACACATCACCGAGGTCGACAGCATCACGGACGTGCACCTGCCGGAAGACTGGCAGGTGGAATCCGACCATTCGGAGGTCCGTCATCCGGCGTTCGAATTCACCTACACGCTGACCACAACGCCGCGCCTGCTCACGCAGGTCGGTCGCTATGTGTCGCTGAGTGATCACGTCAAGACCGAGGACATGGCCGACTACGTGAAGAAACTGGAGGAGGCGCGTTCGGTCATGTGGCTGAAGCTCACCTACACCCCTGGTGCGGCAGCGACCCCTGCGGTCGACACTGAGGCATTTGCGCGACTGGAGTCGTTTGGCTGGCCGGTGGCGGTCTACTTCCTGTTGTTGGCCGCTGCGAGCTACTGGATCGCCCGCAAGATGTACCGCTACAACCCGCAGCCAGCGCTGCCCGAGTCTTCGGCTCCTGGCCAGCCGCTGGGGGGCTGGTTGATCGTTTACGGCGGCCTGCTGGCGTTCGGTGTCGCCAGCGCGCTGAAGTACTCGTGGCCATTTGTCTCGGTGTTTCTGAGCGACGTCTGGGCCGTCGTTCGCTCAGCAGGTGCGCCTGGAGAGGCGCCCAAGACCACCTGGACCGATCTTTTTTCAATAGGTGTTGTGGTGATCGTTCTGACGCCCTACGTGGTGCAGCTGCCCTTGTACTTTGCGCGCAGAACCAGCGTTCCGCGGGTGACTTTTTGGTTGCAGGGTGTGCTCAGTATCTTGGGGTTGATTCTTGTGGCCGCCGCGTTCGCCTTCGGGGACCGTTCGATGAGCGGCTCGGAACTGGCGTGGGAACTGGTGGAAGCGACCCTCGGTTTGATCGGTTGCGTTTACATCCAGCGTTCCGTACGCGCGAAAGCCACGTTTGCGCGGCGCTATGGGGTCGCGCCAGGTCTTCAGCGCGAACCCCCGGTTCAACCGGATGCCATCGGCGCCTCAGCCCCCTGACCGCAACGCCCGCCGGTACTGCACCGCCTCGGCGATGTGCGAAACCCCCACGGACTCGCTGCCCGCCAGGTCGGCGATGGTGCGCGCCACGCGCAGGGCGCGGTGGGTGCTGCGGGCGCTCCAGCCCAGACGGGCCGCTGCGGTGTGCAGGAACTTGAGCGCGGTGGGTTCGGCCATCACGTGCCGGTCCAGGGCCTGGCCCGACAGCGCCTGGTTGCTCTGGCCCTGGCGCGCCTGCGCCCGCTGCCGCGCGGCGGCCACGCGCCCGCGCACGGTGGCGCTGGGCTCGCCGGCCGGGCTGTGCAGCAGGTCTGCCGGCGGCAGAGCCGGCACCTCGATGTGCAGGTCGATGCGGTCCAGCAGCGGGCCGGACAGGCGGCCCTGGTAGCGCGCGACCTGGTCGGGCGTGTCGCGGCAGGGCTGGGTGGGGTGGCCGAGGAAGCCGCAGGGGCAGGGGTTCATCGCGGCCACCAGCTGGAAGCGCGCCGGGAACTCGCTTTGCATGGCCGCGCGCGAGATGCGGATGTGGCCGCTCTCCAGCGGCTCGCGCAGCGCTTCGAGGGCGGCGCGCGGGAACTCGGGCAATTCGTCGAGGAACAGCACGCCGTGGTGCGCCAGCGAGATTTCGCCGGGCCGGGGCGGTGAGCCGCCACCGACGAGGGCCACGGCGCTGGCGCTGTGGTGCGGCGCGCAGGTGGGGCGCAGGCCCCAGGCCTCCAGCCGGAAGCGCCCGGCCAGCGAGGCCACGGCCGCCGATTCCAGCGCCTCGGTGCTGTCCATGGGCGGCAGCAGGCCGGCAAAACGCTGCGCCAGCATGCTCTTGCCCGAGCCCGGCGGGCCCATCATCAAGAGCGAGTGCCCGCCGGCCGCCGCAATCTCCAGCGCCCGCCGCGCGCCCGCCTGGCCCTTGACATCCGCCAGGTCGGGGTAGTGCTCGCGCGCGGCCAGCGGTGTCGGCGACAGGCGCGCCCAGCCCTTGTCGTCGGGCGGTGCATCGCCCGCGCCCGCGGCCCCTTCGGGCAGGAACTGGGCCACCACGTCCAGCAGGTGGCGGGCGCGGCACACCTGGGCCTGCGGCACCAGCGCCGCTTCCTCGGCGCTGCCCGGCGGCAGCACCAGCCGCGTCGCCGCGCCAGTGGAACCATCCCGGTGCAGGGCCAGGCTCATGGCCAGCGCGCCGCGCACGGGGCGCAGCTCGCCGCCCAGCGAGAGCTCGCCCGCGAACTCCCAGCCGACCAGCTTCGCGCTGTCGATCTGGCCCGCCGCGGCCAGGATGCCCAGCGCGATCGGCAGGTCGAAGCGGCCCGAGTCCTTGGGCAGGTCGGCCGGCGCCAGGTTCACGGTGATGCGCTTGTTGCTGGGGAATTCGAGCCCGGCGTTGGCAATCGCCGAGCGCACGCGCTCGCGCGCCTCCTTCACCTCGGTGTCCACCAGACCCACCAGCGTGAAGCTGGGCAGGCCGTTGGCCAGGTGCACCTCCACCTGCACCGGCCGCGCCTCCAGCCCGATCAGCGCGCGGCTGTGCACCAATGACAAACTCATCCGGTCCTCCATCCCTGTTTCGGTGCATGGCCCGCTGGACACCGGGATGCACGTGTTTGGTGCGGCTCTGCGGCCGCGGCGCGGGGATCATGTCATGAGCGCGGGTGGGACCGCAGCCCCCGTCGGGAGGACGTTTTCCCTCTGGGGCGGCGCCTTGGCGGCGGGGTGGGTGGCCTGCTGGCACGGTCCCTGCTTCAGGCTGTAAGCGATTGCATCAACCCGTGGTGTCACCCGGCCCCGACCCGACACCGTCCCACCCTAGAAGAGGTAACACAGCATGAAAATGGTTTCCGCCATCATCAAGCCGTTCAAGCTGGACGAAGTGCGCGAAGCGCTTTCCGGCATGGGCGTGCAGGGCATCACCGTGACCGAAGTCAAGGGCTTTGGCCGCCAGAAGGGGCACACCGAGCTCTACCGCGGCGCCGAGTACGTCGTCGACTTCCTGCCCAAGGTCAAGATCGAAGCCGCTGTCGACGACGCCCTGGTCGACCGCGTGATCGAAGCCATCGAAGGCGCCGCCCGCACCGGCAAGATCGGCGACGGCAAGATCTTCGTCACCCCCCTCGAACAGGTGGTTCGCATCCGCACCGGCGAGACCGGCAAGGAAGCCCTCTGATTCCCGCACCCGCATCAGAAAGAGCACCCAAATGAAAAAACTGATCGCTTCCCTGCTCCTGGGGGCAGGCCTTATGTTCGGCGGGTTCTCCGCCATGGCCCAGGACGCCGCCAAGCCCGCCGATGCACCGGCCGCCACCGCCCCTGCTGCCGAGGCCGCTCCTGCAGCGGCCCCGGCCGCCGACGCAGCTGCGGCACCCGCCGCTGCCGAGGCTGCACCGGCTGCGGCAGAAGCCGCGCCCGCCGAAGCCGTGAAGGAAACGGTGGACAAGGGCGACGTCACCTGGATGATGATCTCCACCATCCTCGTGCTGCTGATGGTCGTGCCCGGCCTGGCCCTGTTCTACGGCGGCCTGGTGCGCAGCAAGAACATGCTGTCCGTGCTGATGCAGGTGATGGTGGTGTTCTCGCTGATCTCCGTGCTGTGGGCCGTCTACGGCTACAGCGTCGCCTTCGGCGGCGAGGGCCTGATCTACGGCAACTTCGACAAGCTGTTCCTCAAGGGCGTCACCACCGATTCGCTGGCGGCCACCTTCACGGCCGGCGTGATGATCCCCGAGTTCATATTCATCGCCTTCCAGTGCACCTTCGCGGGCATCACCTGCGCGCTGATCGTCGGCTCCTTCGCCGAGCGCATCAAGTTCGGCTCCGTGCTGCTGTTTTGCGCCATCTGGTTCACCTTCAGCTACCTGCCGATCGCCCACATGGTCTGGGGCGCGGGCGGTTACCTGTTCGACAAGGGCGCGCTGGACTTCGCCGGCGGCACCGTGGTGCACATCAATGCCGCCATGGCCGGTCTGGTGGGCGCCTACGTCCTGGGCAAGCGCATCGGCTACGGCAAGGAAGCCATGGCCCCGCACAGCCTGACCCTGACCATGGTCGGCGCCTCGCTGCTGTGGGTGGGCTGGTTCGGTTTCAACGCCGGCTCCAACCTGGAAGCCAACGGTGGCACCACCCTGGCCTTCATCAACACCCTGATGGCCACCGCCGCCGCCGTGCTGGCCTGGTGCGTGGGTGAAGCCCTGGCCAAGGGCAAGGCCTCGATGCTGGGCGCTGCCTCCGGTGCCGTCGCCGGCCTGGTCGCCATCACCCCGGCCTGCGGCACGGTGGGCGTCATGGGCGCCATCATCATCGGTCTGGTCGCCGGCTTCCTGTGCCTGTGGGGCGTGACCGGTCTGAAGAAAATGCTCGGTGCCGACGACTCGCTGGACGTGTTCGGCGTGCACGGTGTCGGCGGCATCGTCGGTGCCATGCTGACCGGCGTGTTCTCCGCCGGTTCGCTGGGCGGCGTCAAGGGCGATGACTTCTCCATCGCCAGCCAGCTGCTGGTGCAGGCCGAAGGCGTGGTCATCACCATCGTGTGGTCCTCCATCGTCGCCTTCATCGCCTACAAGATCGTCGATCTGACCCTGGGCCTGCGCGTGACCGAAGAGCAGGAACGCGAAGGTCTGGACATCAGCTCGCACGGCGAAACCGCCTACAACCGCTGATACAGCGAACGATTGCCTCCTTTGGATGTTCGACCCGCGCGCCGCAAGGCCGCGGGTCTTTTTTCGTCTGGTGAATGCATCACAGACGGGGCCCGGAACAGCCGCGAACATGGCGGGCTGTCACACACACCGGGATGGAACCCATGTCTGCACACCCGCTGCCGCGCCTGGCCCTGCTGGCGCTCAACCTGGCCGTGGCGCTGCCGCTTCAGGCTGGCGGCGCCAGCCAGACGCCCAAGACCGAGCGCCGCCCGCCGGCCCGCGTCAGCTTCATCGACGCGCCGTCCAGCGAAACGCCCGCCGCGCGCGAGAAGCGCCTGAAGCGCGAATGCCGTGGCCGCCCCAACGCGGGCGCCTGCTTGGGGCATACGCGCTGATGGTGACGGCGCCGGGATTGCAGCCGGCCGTGCAAAAAATTCAAAGGCCGTCCGGGGCCCCGCCGCTACCATGGCGGCCATGCAGAACAGCCCCACGAACGACACCCCGCACGAGCTGATCGACCAGGTCCGCGCCGCCGTCTCGGCGCGCACGCCGCTGCGCATCCGTGGCGGCGACACCAAGGCCTTTCACGGCGAACCGGTGAGCGGCCAGCTGCTGGACACGCGCGGCTTCAGCGGCATCGTGGCGCACGAACCCAGCGAACTGGTGATCACCGTGCGCGCCGGCACGCCACTGGCCGAGGTCGAGGCGGCGCTGGGCGAGAAAGGCCAGCACCTGCCGTTCGATCCGCCGCATTTCGGTGCAGGTTCGACCATCGGCGGCGCCGTGGCCGCCGGTCTCGCCGGCCCGGCACGCGCCACCGCAGGCGGCGTGCGCGACTACGTGCTGGGTGCCCAGTTCATCAATGGCCAGGCCGAATGGCTCACCTTTGGCGGTCAGGTGATGAAGAACGTGGCTGGCTACGACATCAGCCGCGCGCTTGCCGGGTCGATGGGCACGCTGGGCGTGATCACCCACCTCTCGCTCAAGGTGCTGCCGGTGGCGCCAGCCGAGGCCACGCTGGTGTTCAACATGGGCCAGCACGACGCGCTGGAGCAGCTGCACCGCTGGGGCGGCCAGCCGCTGCCGCTCAACGCGAGCTGCTGGGTGAAGGACGACACCGCACCCGATGCGCCCGAGCTGCTGTTCGTGCGCCTGCGCGGCGCCGTGGCAGCCGTCGAAGCGGCCAGCGAACGGCTGGCGCGCGAGGCCGGTGGCCAGCGCATGGACAACGCCCAGGCCGGCCCCGACTGGGCCGCCTGCCGCGACCAGACCCTGCCGTTTTTCACCGCGCCATCGCCGGACCTCTGCCTGTGGCGCCTGTCGCTGCCGCAGACCGCGCCGGTGCTGGAGCTGCCGTTTGCGCAACTGATCGAGTGGCAGGGCGCGCAGCGCTGGCTCTGGGCGCCGGCCTCAGCGGCCACGCCGATCCGTGCGGCCGCGGCCAGGATGCAGGGCCACGCGACCCTGTTCCGTGCCGATTCCGATGGCGCACCCGGCGTGTGCCGCTTCGATGCCGAGAGCCCGGCGCTGCAGACGATCACGAAACGCCTGCGCGAGGCCTTCGACCCGCTCGGCCTCTTCAACCAGAACAAGATGGGCTGAACCCACGATGCAAACCAACCTCGCCCCTGAATTCCAAGGCACGCCCGACGGCCTGGCCGCCGAAGCCATCCTGCGCAAGTGCGTGCACTGCGGCTTCTGCACCGCCACCTGCCCCACCTACCAGCTGCTCGGTGACGAGCTGGACGGCCCGCGCGGCCGCATCTACCTGATGAAGCAGGTGTTTGAAGGGGCGCAGCCCACGCGCGCCACCCAGCTGCACCTGGACCGGTGCCTGACCTGCCGCAACTGCGAGAGCACCTGCCCCAGCGGTGTGGACTACGGTCACCTGGTCGACATCGGCCGCAAGGTGGTGGACGCCAAGGTGCCGCGCCCGGCGGGCGAAAAAGCTGTGCGCTGGCTGCTGAAGGAAGGCCTGACCTCGCCCGCCTTCGGCCCCGCGATGAAGCTGGGCCAGCTGGTGCGTGGTCTGCTGCCCGAGACGCTGAAGAACAAGGTGCCCGCCAAGCAGGACGCGGGCCGCTGGCCGACCGCGACCCATGCGCGCAAGGTGCTGATGCTGGCGGGCTGTGTGCAGCCGGCCATGATGCCCAACATCAACACCGCCACCGCGCGCGTGCTGGACGCCGCGGGTATCCAGACCGTGGTCGCGCCGGAGGCGGGTTGCTGCGGTGCGGTGAAGTTCCACCTCAACGACCAGGACGGCGGCACCGCGCAGATGCGCGCCAACATCGACGCCTGGTGGCCGCACATCGAAGCGGGCGCCGAGGCCATCGTGATGAACGCGTCGGGCTGTGGTGTCACGGTCAAGGAGTACGGCCACATCCTGCAGCACGACCCGGCCTATGCCGCCAAGGCCGCGCGCATCAGCGAACTCACCAAAGACCTGAGCGAGCTGCTGCCGGCCCTGGTGCCGATCTTGAAACCCAAGCTCGCGCAGCAGCCCGATGCGAAGAAAGTGATCGGCTTTCACCCACCCTGCACCCTGCAGCACGGGCAGCAGCTCAAGGGCGGTGTCGAAACCCATCTGACTGCGCTCGGCTTCACCGTGCAGGTGGCGCGCAACGAAGCGCACCTGTGCTGTGGCTCGGCCGGCACCTACTCGGTGCTCAACCCCGAACTGGCCTACCAGCTGCGCGACCGCAAGCTGGGCCATCTGAATGAGCTGCAACCGGCGGTGATCGCCAGCGCCAACATCGGCTGCATCACCCACCTGCAGAGCGGCACCGCCACGCCGGTGCGGCACTGGATCGAGCTGCTCGACGACGCCTTGCACGTCTGACTTGCGCGCCTGAACCTCTGCGGGGCGCGGGGGTACAGTCCAGCGCATGATCCCCTCGCTCGCCACCTTGCTGGTTTGCCAACTCATTGGCGAGGCGCTGGTGCGCACCCTCGCGGTCCCCGTGCCCGGCCCGGTGGTCGGCATGGCCGGGCTGCTGCTGGCGTTGGTGTGCAAACCCGCCTGGCTGGCCGCGCTCAAGCCCACCGCCGCGACCCTGCTGCAGCACCTCTCGCTGCTGTTCGTGCCCGCGGGTGTGGGTGTGATGCTGCACCTGCAGCGCCTGGGCGATGAGGCGCTGGCCATCGGCGTGGCGCTGGTGCTGAGCACCTGGATCGGCCTGGCCAGCGCGGCCCTGACCATGGCCTGGCTGATGAAGCGCGTGGCGCCGCCGGAGCAACGCCATGAGCGCTGAAGCGCCACTGATCCAGGTGGTCGCCGGCAGCGCCATCGGCGGCCGGCTGGTGGACGTCTGGGTCTACCTCTCGACCACGCCGCTGCTGGGCCTGGCGCTCACGCTGCTGGTCTACCAGGGCGCCTTCATGCTGTACCGCCGCAGCGGCTTTCACCCGCTGGCCAACCCGGTGGCGCTGGCGGTGATTGCCCTGGGCTCGCTGCTCTGGGCCACGGGCACGCCCTATGCCACCTACTTCGAGGGCGCGCAGTTCGTGCATTTCCTGCTCGGTCCCGCCACGGTGGCGCTGGCCGTGCCGCTGTACGAGCAGCTGCCGCGCCTCAAACGCCTGTGGCTGCCCATGCTGGGCGGCCTGGTGGTGGGCACGCTGGCGGCCACGGTGAGCGCCATCGGCATCGGCTGGGCGTTGGGGGCGGGCCCGGCCACCATCGCCTCGCTGGCGCCCAAGTCGGTCACCGCGCCGGTGGCCATGGGCATCGCCGAAAAGATCGGCGGCCTGCCCACGCTGACGGCGGTGCTGGTGGTCTGTACCGGCATCCTGGGGGCGGCCAGCGCGCGCAGCCTGTTCGACCTGCTGCGCATCACCGACCCGACCGTGCGCGGCTTCGCCCTGGGCACGGCGGCGCACGGCATCGGCACCGCGCGCGCCTTTCTGGTGAGTGAAGAAATGGGGGCCTTCGCCGGCCTGGCCATGGGCCTCTCGGCCCTGTTCAGCGCGGTCGCGCTGCCGCTGGTGGCGGGTGGGCTGCTGCGCTGGCTCTGAGCCGCGTGGTCCGCACCCGTGGCGCCAGTGGCACAGCCGCGGGCACTGCCGCACACGGCGGCCCCGGACCGACCCTTTGCGACGATTTGTCATGCTTTGGTGGCACATCGGCCGTTATGCTGTCCCTCCGAGGCCGAGCGCGTCCGGCCCGACACCTCCCTTCAATCGACGCCACAGGAGCAGCAGCATGGGTTTCTTCAGCAACATCCTCGAAAAACTCGGCATGAAGGACGCGGCCGCCGCGCCGGTCATCATTCCGCCCGCCGCCGCAGCCCCCGCACCCGCCCCGGCCGCCGCACCCGCCGCGGCCCCTGCGGCACCAGCCGCGCCTGTGGTCAATCCCATCGCCATGGTGGACGTGATGGCGCTGCTGACCGACAAGGCCGCCAAGCACCCCGAAAAGCTCAACTGGAAGACCTCCATCGTCGACCTGCTCAAGCTGCTGGGCCTGGACAGCAGCCTGGCCGCGCGCAAGGAACTGGCCAAGGAGCTGTACTGCCCCGACGAGCTGATGGCCGACTCGGCCAAGATGAACATGTGGCTGCACAAGAACGTGCTGGGCCACATCGCGGCCAACGGCGGCAACATCCCGCAAGAACTGCTCTGATGCGTTGATGCAACCGCTGACAGCCTGCTGCCACAGCGCTGTCAGCAGGGGGTCCGCAGACTCCGGGTTCTGTTCAACCACACCCTGGAGTCTTTCATGGCACACACCCTCAACTGGTTCGAAATCCCGGTCGCCGACATGGACCGCGCTGTGCGCTTCTACGAGGCGCTGACCCGCCAGTCCCTCAAGCGCGAAGCCTTTGGCGGCCCCGACCAGGAGCTGGCCGTGTTCCCCGGCGAGCGCGAGACCGACGTGCGCGGTGCGCTGTTCAGGAACCCGGTGATGCGGCCCGCCGACCAGGGCACCCTGGTCTACCTCAACGCCGGCGACGCGCTGGACCCCTGGATCGCGCGCGCCGAAGCCGCGGGCGGCCGGGTGGCCCAGCCCAAGGTGACCCTGCCCGAAGGCATGGGCTGTTTCGCGCACATCATCGACAGCGAAGGCAACCGCGTGGGCCTGCACGCGCTGGCGTGAAGGCCGGCTCCGGCACCGGGGCCGGAAGGTCCCGCGGTTCACGCACAATGAGCTCGCCACGTCGGCACAGGGAGACCCGATGACCACCGCCACCCACCCATTGCGCTGCCGCTGCGGTGCACTGCAAGGCCAGATCGAACGGAGCGGGCCGACCAGTCGCATGGTGTGCTACTGCAAGGACTGTCAGGCGTTCGCCCGCTACCTCGGTCCGGCCGGGCACGTGCTGGATGCGCAGGGCGGTTCGGATGTGGTGCAGCTGGCGCCGCACCGCATCCGGTTCACCCAAGGCATTGAACACCTCGCGGTGATGCGCCTGTCGCCCAAGGGCATGCTGCGCTGGTACGCCGCGTGCTGCCGCACCCCGGTGGGCAACACCATGACCAGCCGCAACATGCCGTTCACTGGTCTGCTCGTGCAGTGTCTGGACAGCGCGCCGCTGGAGGCTGCCTTCGGGCCCGTGCTGGCGAGCGCCAACACACAGAGCGCGCTGGACAACCCCAAGCCACGGGCATTCGGCCTGCCCGGAGCCGTGCTGCGGATCTTGCGGATCGTCGCCGGCAGTCGGCTGTCGGGGGCATACAAGGCCAACCCGTTCTTCGACGCAGCAGGCCTCCCGGTGGTCGAACCCACCGTGCTGACTGCGCAGGAGCGTGCCCGACTGGACACGGTGCCGACCACGGTCTGACGCCCAGCCATGCGCCGCGCCGATCGCCTTTTTGCCCTGGTCCAGCTGATCCGTGGCCGTCGCTTGTCCACCGCCGCCTGGCTGGCCGAGCGTCTGGAGGTCTCGGTGCGCACGGTCTACCGCGACGTGGCCGACCTGCAGCTGCAGGGCGTGCCCATCGAGGGCGAGGCGGGCGTGGGCTACCGGCTCGGCAAAGGCTTCGAGCTGCCGCCGCTGATGTTCACCGTTGACGAAGCGAGGGCCCTGGCGCTGGCCACCCGGATGGCGCAACAGTGGCTGGACCCGGCGATGGCGCTGGCCGCGGCGGATGCGATGTCGCGCGTGCTGTCGGTCCTGCCCGCTGGCGTGCGGGCCGAGGTGGAACGCCAGCCCTTGCTGATCGCGCCGGTGGGGCTGGAGCCCGCGCTGGGCCAGCGCCTGCAGGCGCTGCGCGAGGCGGCGCAGGCACGCCACCGGGTGACGCTGCGCTATGTCGACCAGGGCGAGCGGCGCACCGAGCGGCTGGTGCGGCCGCTGGGCTGTTTCTACTGGGGCCGGGTGTGGACGCTGGCGGCCTGGTGCGAGCAGCGACAGGACTTTCGCAACTTCCGGCTCGACCGCATGGAGGCGGTGCAGGTGGAGGCGTCGGTGTTCCCGGTCGAGCCGGGCCGGACGCTGGCCGACCTGCTGCGCCGCGAGACCGGGCAGAGCTTCTGGCCCTGATCAGGCCCGCACCGGCACCTCGCGGCGCCGGGTGACCTCGCCCTTGCTGTTGATGCTCTCCAGCTGCACGCCAAAGCCCCAGAGCCGGGCCACGTGCTTGAGCACCTCGCCCGCACTCTCGTGCAGCGGCCGGTCGTTGTGCTGCGTGTGGCGCAGCGTGAGCGAGCGGTCGCCGCGCAGGTTGACGTCCCAGACCTGGATGTTGGGCTCGCGCGAGCCCAGGTCGTACTGGCGGGCGAGCGACTCGCGCACACGCCGGTAGCCCGTCTCGTCATGGATGGCGCTGACCTCCAGCGTGTCCTGCTGGTCGTCGTCGACCAGGGCGAATAGGCGGAACTCGCGCATCAGCCGGGGGCTGAGGTACTGGCCGATGAAGCTCTCATCCTTGAAATTGCGCATGGCGTGGTCCAGCGCCGGCAGCCAGGGCGTGCCCGCCAGGTCGGGGAACCACTGCCGGTCCTCGTCGGTGGGGTTCTCGCAGATGCGCTTGATGTCGGTGTACATCGCGAAGCCCAGCGCATAGGGGTTGAGGCCGCTGTAGCGGCGGTCGCCGACGCCGGGCTGGAAGATCACGTTGGTGTGCGACTTGATCCACTCCATCATCACGCCGTCGGTGAGGAAGCCGTTGTCGTACATCTCGCTGAGCAGGCGGTGGTGCCAGAAGGTTGCCCAGCCCTCGTTCATCACCTGCGTCTGGCGCTGCGGGTAGAAGTACTGGGCGATCTTGCGCACGATGCGGATCACCTCGCGCTGCCAGGGCTCCAGCAGCGGCGCGTTCTTTTCGATGAAGTACAGGATGTTCTCTTCCGGCTCGGACGGAAAGCGCTTGGCCGCCTGGGCGTCGCCCTCGGCCTCGGCGCGCTTTGGCAGTGTGCGCCACAGCTCGTTGACCTGCTGCTGGGCGTAGGCCTCGCGGTCCTTGCGCTCGGCCAGTTCCTGCGCCAGCGACTTGCGGCTGGGCCGGCGGTAGCGGTCCACGCCGTGGTTCTGCAGCGCGTGGCAGGAGTCCAGCAGGTCTTCCACGGCGTCGATGCCGTGCCGTTCCTCGCACTCGGCGATGTAGTTGCGTGCGTAGACCAGGTAGTCGACGATCGCGCTCGCATCGGTCCACATGCGGAACAGGTAGTTGCCCTTGAAGAAGCTGTTGTGGCCGTAAGCGGCGTGGGCGATCACCAGCGCCTGCATCGCCATCGTGTTCTCCTCCATCAGGTAGGCGATGCAGGGGTCGCTGTTGATGACGATCTCGTAGGCCAGCCCCATGTGGCCGCGCTTGTAGTTCTTCTCTGTGACGATGAATTCCTTGCCGAAGCGCCAGTGGCGGTAGTTGACCGGCATGCCGACGCTGGCGTAGGCGTCCATCATCTGCTCGGCGGTGATCACTTCCAGCTGGTTGGCGTAGGTGTCCAGGCCGAAGCGGCGCGCGGTGCGTTCGATCACCTCGTGGTAGCGCTCGATCAGCTCGAAGGTCCAGTCGCTGGGGCCGGGCAGGGGCTCGGCCGGCCGGGGCAGCATCGGCAGGGGTTGCTGGAGATTGCTCACTGGACTACCCTCCGTGCTGCGCACTGCGGGGCTGAGCGCCTTGGGAACGGCCCGGCGGCGCTCATGCCGGCGCTCCTTCCTTGCGGAACAGGTCGCGGAACACCGGGTAGATCTCGGACGCGCCCGAGACCTTGCGCAGCGCGAAATTCGGGTGCGCCTGGCTCAGTGCCTCGTAGGCCTGCCACAGGTTCTGCTCCTCTTCGGTCACCTGGATGTAGGCGTAGTAGCGGCAGGCCGGCAGCAGGCGGGCGCTCAGCAGCTCGGCGCACTTGGGCGAATCGTTCATCCAGTTGTCGCCGTCGCTGGCCTGGGCGCCGTAGATGTTCCACTCGTGCGGGTTGTAGCGCTCGCGCACGATGCGGTCCATCAGCTCCAGCGCGCTGGAGACCACGGTGCCGCCGGTTTCGCGGGCATGGAAGAACTCGTCCTCGGTGACCTCCTGGGCCTGGGTGTGGTGGCGGATGAACACCAGGTCGATCTGGTCGTAGTGCCGGGTCAGGAACAGGTAGAGCAGCACGAAGAAGCGCTTGGCCAGGTCCTTGCGCTGTTCGTCCATCGAGCCGGAGACGTCCATCAGGCAGAACATCACGGCGCGGGCGCTGGGCACCGGCACCCGCACATGGCTGCGGAACTTGAGGTCGATCGGGTCGATGTAGGGCAGGCGCTCGATGCGCCAGCGCAGCTGCTTGAGCCGCGCCTCCAGCTCGGCCACCTGGCTGCGGGCCACCGGGTCGTCGCCTTGGCGGCGCAGCTCGGCGATGCGCTCCTCCAGTTCGGCGCACTCGCGCCGCACGGCGCCGCCCAGGGCGATGCGGCGGCCGTAGGCGCCGCGCATCGAGCGCACGATGTGCAGGTTGTTGGGCGTGCCGCTGCTGGTGAAGCCGGCGCGCCGGGTCTTGAACTCGGGCACCTGCGCCAGCTGCGTGCGGACCAGGTTGGGCAGGGCCAGGTCGTCGAAGAAGACCTGCATGAACTCCTCGCGGCTGAGCGCGAAGGTGAAGTCGTCTTCGCCCTCGCCGCTGTCGCTGGCCTGGCCGCTTCCGCTGCCCTGTCCGGTGCCGCCCTGGGGCCGCTGGATGCGGTCGCCCCTCAGGTACTCGCGGTTGCCAGTGTGCACCACCTCGCGCTTGCCGCCGGTGCCGTGGCGGAACTCGGGCTCGGACAGGTCGCGCTGCGGGATGTGGACCTCCTCGCCGCGCTCGACATCGCGGATGCCGCGCCCGCTGATGGCGCGCCGCACCGCTTCGCCGATCTGCTCGCGGTAGCGGCGCAGAAAGCGCTCCCGGTTGCCGATGGATTTGTTCTTGCCCGCCAGCCGCCGATCAATGATGGACTGCAGCATGCATGTTCCTGGTGGAAGTCGGCCCCCGTGATCAGCTGGACTTGCGCACGCGCAGGTACCACTCGCACAGCAGGCGCACCTGCTTGGGCGTGTAGCCCTTGGCCACCATGCGGGTGACGAAGTCCTCGTGCTTCTTGGCCTCGTCGGCGCTGGCCTTGGCGTTGAAGCTGATCACCGGCAGCAGCTCCTCGGTGTTGCTGAACATCTTCTTCTCTATCACCGTGCGCAGCTTCTCATAGCTGGTCCACAGCGGGTTGTGGCCGGCGTTGTTGGCGCGCGCACGCAGCACGAAGTTGACGATTTCGTTGCGGAAGTCCTTGGGGTTGCTGATGCCCGCGGGCTTCTCGATCTTCTCCAGCTCGGCGTTGAGCGACTGGCGGTCGAACACCTCGCCGGTGTCGGTGTCGCGGTACTCGTGGTCCTGTATCCAGTAGTCGGCGTAGGTGACGTAGCGGTCGAAGATGTTCTGGCCGTACTCCGAATAGCTCTCCAGGTAGGCGGTCTGGATCTCCTTGCCGATGAACTCGGCGTAGCGCGGCGCCAGCTGCTCCTTGATGAAGCCGACGTACTTCTGCTCCATTTCCTGCGGGAACTGCTCGCGCTCGATCTGCTGCTCCAGCACATACATCAGGTGCACCGGGTTGGCGGCCACCTCGGTGGAATCGAAGTTGAAGACCTTGGAGATGATCTTGAACGCGAAGCGCGTGGAGATGCCGTTCATGCCCTCGTCGACACCAGCGAAGTCGCGGTACTCCTGGTAGCTCTTGGCGCGCGGGTCGGTGTCCTTGAGGTTCTCGCCGTCGTAGACCTGCATCTTGGAGTACAGGGACGAGTTCTCCGGCTCCTTCAGGCGTGTGAGCACCGAGAACTGCGCCATCATCTTGAGCGTGCCCGGTGCGCAGGTGGCCTGCGAGAGCGAGGAGTGGCGGATCAGCTTCTCGTAGATCTTCACCTCCTCGGACACGCGCAGGCAGTACGGCACCTTGACGATGTAGATGCGGTCGAGGAAGGCCTCGTTGTTCTTGTTGTTGCGGAAGGCCTTCCACTCGCTCTCGTTGCTGTGCGCCAGCACGATGCCGTCGAACGGGATGGCGCCGAAACCTTCGGTGCCCTTGAAGTTGCCCTCCTGCGTGGCGGTCAGCAGCGGATGCAGCACCTTGATGGGTGCCTTGAACATCTCGACGAATTCCATCAAGCCCTGGTTGGACAGGCACAGACCGCCCGAGTAGCTGTAGGCGTCGGGGTCGTCCTGCGCATAGGTCTCCAGCTTGCGGATGTCCACCTTGCCCACCAGAGAGCTGATGTCCTGGTTGTTCTCGTCGCCCGGCTCGGTCTTGCTGACCGCGATCTGGCGCAGCACCGAGGGGTGGCGCTTGACCACGCGGAAGCGCCGGATGTCGCCGCCGTATTCCTCCAGCCGCTTGACGGCCCAGGGGCTCATGATGCGGTTGAGGTAGCGCCGCGGGATGCCGAACTGTTCTTCCAGCAGCGGCGCGTCTTCCACCGGATCAAACAGCCCCAGTGGAGACTCGTTGACCGGCGAGCCCTTGATGGCGTAGAAAGGCACCAGCTCCATGAGCTGCTTGAGCCGCTCGGCGATCGAACTCTTGCCGCCGCCCACCGGCCCGAGCAGATAGAGGATCTGCTTCTTCTCTTCCAGACCCTGCGCGGCGTGGCGGAAGTAGGACACGACCTGCTCGATCGAGTCCTCCATGCCATAGAACTCGGCAAAGGCCGGGTAGACCTTGATGACCTTGTTGGCAAACAGGCGCGAGAGCCGCGGGTCGTTGCGCGTGTCGACCATCTGCGGTTCGCCGATGGCCTTGAGCATGCGCTCGGCCGGGGTGGCGTAGGCCAGCGGGTTGCGCTTGCATTCGGCCAGATATTCCTCCAGCGACATCTCCTCTTCGCGGGTGCGTTCGAAGCGGGCACTGAAGCTGCTGATGACGTCCATGGCGACCTCCTGTGGGGTTGCAACGTTGGATCACAACGCAGCCCTCAGGTTCACAGAAATTCGGTCGCGTGAAAAGCCCCTGGTGTTGCGTATGGCGTGAAAGATCAGACACCGTGCGACATTGCACTGCCCCGCGTTCAGGCCAGCGCGGCCTCGATGTCACCGGCCAGCTTCTCGGGTGCGTCCTGCGGTGCGTAACGTTTGATCACGCGGCCGCCCCGGCCCACCAGGAACTTGGTGAAGTTCCATTTGATGGCCTTGCTGCCGAGCAGCCCGGGCGCCTCGGCGGTGAGCCAGCGGTACAGCGGGTGGGCCTCGGCGCCGTTGACATCGATCTTGCTCATCATTGGAAAGCTCACACCGTAGTTGCGCTGGCAGAACGTGGCAATCTCGCTGTCGCTGCCCGGGTCCTGGCTGCCAAACTGGTTGCACGGAAAACCCAGCACCACCAGCCCGCGGTCGCCGTAGGTCTTGTGCAGCTGCTCCAGACCAGCGAACTGCGGCGTGAAGCCGCAGGCACTGGCGGTGTTGACGATGAGCATGGGCTGGCCGCGGTACTGCGAAAGCGGTACCGGCTTGCCGTCGATCGACTGGGCCTGGAATTCATAGATGCTGGACACCGGAAGCGCTCCTCATGGGGTGGTGGGGATGTGTGGGCCGTTTCACGCGGACCGCACAGGCTGGAACTGTGTCACGTTGCGCCGTTCTGCATGCAAACCGGAACAGAGCCCGGGACGGTCGAGCGGGCATACTCTTGGCAGTTGGGTAGTCCCTTTGTATTCGGTGGAGAGGTGAATGGCAGGCTCATTTTCGTTGGCCCTGGTCGGTTTTCCCGAGAGCGAATCGGCCACGTTCGAATCGTTCTTCCGGCTGGCGGCGCGTCGACCGCCGGCCTACGTGGTGCAGGACGAGGTGCTGGACGCCCAGGTCCTGGTGGTCAATGCCGACAACGCCCAGGCCGTGCACCTGGTGCGCCACGCCGAGCTGCAGGGCCGGGTGCTGCTGATCGGCCACACCGATGCCGGCACCGGCTGGCCGCTGCAGCGCAAGCCGGTCAAGCTGGTGGGCGTGCTGGCCGCGCTGGACGAGCTGGTCGGCGTGCGGCCGCGGCAGGCCGCGGCACCCGCCGCTGCGGTGGCGCCGCGCCAAGGGGCTGATCGCGGCTTTGCCGCCACCGAACCACTGACCGGTGCCGTGGTGGCGCCGCCTGTGGCGCGCACGCGCCGCCGCTCGCCCGACACCGAGTTCCCGGCGACGCGGCCCATGGTTCGTGAGCGCCTGCCAAGCGCCGCGCCGCCGGTGCTGCGCCGCGAGATGACGCGCATGCCGCCCACCCCGTCCCAGCCGGTCGGGGTGGTGCGGGTCACCGACTTCGGGGCGCTGGACCCGGTGCCGGCACCCCCGCCGCCTTCCCGCGCACCGGCGTCCCGCTCGATGCGTTCCCGTAACAGCCGGACGGCGGCGCCGGTGCCGGAGGTCCAGCGCGGTGATGTGCTGCTGGTGGCCGAAAGCCTGGTGGAAGGTCGCATCCTGCACAAGCGTTTCAAACGCTACGGGCTGAACATCGACTGGTCGCGCGAGGCGCCCCAGGCGCTGGCCCTGCTCAAGGAGCATCCCTACCGGCTGGTGGCGATCGACCGCATCAAGGGCGAAGCCGATGCCTACTCGGTGTGCCGCAGCGCCAAGCAGCGCAAGCTGCCCAATGGCAGCGCACCGGTGGTCATGATGTTCGCGCCCACCGCCGGCAGCATGGACCGCATCAAGGCGGGGCTGGCGGGTTGCGACGCCTACCTCTCCCGCTCAGTGGGCGAGGCCGAGTTCTACAAGGTGCTGGCGCAGCACCGGCTGGTCAATCTGGACGGCTTCGAGCGCACCAACATCAACTTCTAGCCGTGCAGATCGTCCCGGCGGGCGATCTCCAGCAGCCGCTCCAGCTCCACACCGTGGTGCCGCTGGTTGTGCTGGTGCCACTTCATGATCAGCCACATGAAGCCGGCCACGATCAGGCCGAAGATGGTGATGGCGGCGAAGGCCGAAAGGCCCATGCCGGTGGAGAAGCTGTAGAGCGCGCCCAACACCAGGATGCAGGCCTGTTCGTTGAAGTTCTGCACCGCGATGGATCGGCCCGCGCCCATGAGGTTGTGGCCCCGGTGCTGCAGCAGCGCGTTCATCGGCACCACCAGGAAACCGCCCAGGCCGCCCAGCAGCACCAGGAAGGGCGCGGCCACCCAGACGTTGTCGATGAAGTTCATCCCGATCACCAGCAGGCCCATGCCGATGCCCAGTGGCATGACGCGGGTCGCCTGGTCCAGCCGCATGCGCATCGAGGCCACCACCGCGCCCACGGCCGTGCCCAGCGCCACCACGCCCACCAGGGACGACGCCTGGGTGGTGGTGTAGCCCAGCGCGGCGCCGGCCCAGGCCAGCACGATGTATCGCAGGTTGCCGCTGACGCCCCAGAACAGCGTGGTGGTGGACAGCGAGATCTGGCCCAGGTGGTCTTTCCAGAGCCGGCCGTTGCAGCGCCAGAAATCGGGCAGCAGCTCCAGCGGGTTCTTCGGCATCGGCCGCGGTGTCACCCCGGTGAGCGGGATGCGCAGGTTGAAGGCCGCGGCCAGCGCGTACACGCTCACCAGCACCGCGATGGCGGCCTCGGCCGGGTGGTCGATGCCGGTGGTCAGCCCGGGGGCGTCGACCGACAGCAGCAGCGATGAAAGGTAGGGGCCGACGAGCTGGCCGCCCAGCAGCACGCCCAGGATGATGGAGGCGATGGTCAGGCCCTCGATCCAGCCGTTGGCCTTGACCAGCTGGGACGGTGGCAGCAGTTCGGTGAGGATGCCGTACTTGGCGGGTGAGTAGGCGGCGGCGCCCAGGCCCACCAGGGTGTAGGCCAGCAGTGGGTGCACACCCATCAGCATCAGCAGGCAGCCCGCGACCTTGATCGCGTTGCTGATGAACATCACCTGGCCCTTGGGCCGTGCGTCGGCGAAGGCGCCCACGAACGGGGCCAGGGCGACGTAGAACAGGGCGAACAGGGGGACGAGGGCCGCGCTCTGCCACTCGGGGGCGTGGCGGCTGCGCAGCAGCTCGATGGCGGCTACGAACAGCGCGTTGTCAGCCAGGGAGCTGAAGAACTGCGCCGTCATGATGGTGTAGAAGCCGCGCTTCATCGAGGGTCTTGTTGTGGCCGGCGTTCGGGGTCCGGGGGGTGGCGGCTGCGGGGGCCTCGGGCTGTCTCCAACGATGCGGCGGTTATAGCACGCCACCCGGGCCGTTCCGCCCCGGTTCGGGACGGTGTTGCGCCTGGTGGCAGCGGCGCCGCCAGGAGTGGCGCCGGGTGTGTCAGTTTGGCGCAAGACCGGGCTGGAACGGGTCTTGCGGCCAGTTTCCCCACACCAATGAGGAGACACCCCACATGATCAGCATCGACAAGGCGCTGCTGCGGCAGCTGCTGTTGATAGAGCGCCCCTGGGAAGTTCGCGACTACCGCCTGGACGTGCGCAAGCGGCGCTGCGATGTCTGGATCGGACAGGAGCCCGAGCGCGGCTGGTTCGGCCGGCCCAAGGCGGCGCCGGCGGGGGAGGTGGCGGTCTGGCAGCACCTGGCGATCGGGCCGGTCCGCTTTCATCTGCACGTGAACCTGCCGCCCGGGGTCGAATCCAGGGGCATTGGCTGGATGGGCGAACCCGGCATGCCGTTCACCCGGGCGCTGGCGGCGCGGGTGTTCGCGCTGTTTGGCGAGGGCGTGCCGCTGCAGTCGGTGTGCACCCTGCTGGACCTGAGCCTGCAGGATGTCTGGCGCTACCGCTATGCGCTGGACACCGGCCGCGCCGGGGGCGCCGAACCCGTGGCGCGTACGACGGACCCGGCGCCAGCCCCGGTGGCCACGCTCGCCGAGCCGGCCCCGGCCAGCGCCGCCGTGCCCGATGTGACCGACCCGGTCTGGCTGCGCCTGCTCGACGGCGACCTGAGTCTGGACATCAAGGTGCTCAGCCTCAAGCTGATGCTGACCAAGCTGCGCTCGCAGCTGGACCTGATCCACGACGAGGAGGTGCGCCTGCTCAAGCTCAAGGAGCTGCACCGCTACTTCGTCAAGAACGAGCGCGTGCTCGCCCACGAACTGGACCAGCTGCGGCTGGGGTGACCCGACATGAACGCTTCCCGAACCCCACCGGCACGCCCCGTCAGCGGCACGCTGATGGACCTGCAGGACGCCCTGGTGGCGATCCGTAGCGGCGCCTACCTCACGATCGCGGCCGACGAGGCCCTGCTGCGCCGCCTGCCGCCGGGCAACTGGCTGGCCGGCAGCATCCCGTACTTCATGGCCCAGGACGGTGGCGAGACCTCGCGCCAGAAGCTCTTCGTCACCGAGTTGCCCACCCACGCCGGCACGCCGCAGCTGCGCTGGTACGACGCCGCCAGCCTGCCCAAGGTGGCGCTGGACGCGCCGGCCCACGGGCTGACGGTGCTGATCGTGCCCGCCTTCTCCGACGTGCATTCGCGCTTCGCCCGCGAGGCCCCGGCCTTCGAGGACATGTACATGAAGCCGCTGGTGGGCTGGATCGCGGGCGTGCACCTGGACGACCTGGGCCAGGCCGCGCCGGTGGTGGCCAACGGCCAGACCCTGGTGTTCAGCCAGGACCGCGCGCTGGCGGTGCACATTCCGCTGCCCGAGTCGATCTATCCGCGCATCGACATCCTCAACCTGTTCCGGCCAGGCGGCGGCGATGCGATCCGTTTTCCGTCCACCGGCTTCTCGGCGCAGGAGTGCTTCGTCAATGGCCAGCTGGTGAACCTGGCGCAGTACCTGACGCAGCACCACATCGACACCCGCCTGCCGCTGGTGGCCGACTATTCGGGCGCGATGATCAACGTCTCGTTCAAGGCGGTGGACGCGGCGGCCGGGCGCGTGGATTTCTATGCCCCGGTGTTCGACGACGTGGAGTACCGCATCGCCGAGCCGGTGCCCGACTACGCGCAGGCGTTTGCGCAGTCGCTGCCGGGTGATGCGCTGGGCGCGCGCTGGAGCTGCAACTGCATCCTCAACTACCTGTACGGCGGGCTCGAAGGCCAGCGCACCGGGCCGATCACCGGTCCCATGACCTTCGGCGAGATCGCCTACCAGCTGCTCAACCAGACCATGGTCTACGTGAACCTGGAGAGGCTGTAGAAGCCGCGCTGCTTCCACATGAATCGCCCTGCGGGGCCGTGGCGCCGGAGCGGGTTTGTGCGACAGTCGTCGCTTTGCGACTTCCCTCGCGCAAGCCCATCTGCCCGGTTCCGCCATGCCCCGCCCGATCCTCGCCACCGTCCACCCCGAAGCGCTTGAACACAACCTGAACCAGGCCCGCGTGCGCGCGCCCGACGCCCGCGTCTGGGCGGTGGTCAAGGCCAACGCCTACGGGCACGGCATCGAGCGCGTGTTCCCGGCCCTGCGCAGCACCGATGGCTTTGCCATGATCGACCTGGCCGAGGCCGAGCGCCTGCGCGCGCTCGACTGGCGCGGTCCCCTGCTGCTGCTCGAAGGTGTGTTCGAGCCGCGCGACCTCGAACTCTGCTCGCGCCTGAACATCTGGCACGCGGTGCACTGCACCGAGCAGATCGACTGGCTGGCCGCGCACAAGACACACACGCCGCACCGCGTCTTCCTCAAGCTCAACAGCGGCATGAACCGCCTGGGCTTCCGGCCCGAGGCATTCCGCGCCGCCTGGGCGCGGCTGAACGCACTGCCGCAGGTGGAAGAGATCTCGCTGATGACGCATTTCTCCGATGCCGACGGCCCGCGCGGCATCGCCCACCAGGTGGCCGCCTTCGAGGCCGCCACCGCCGACCTGCCCGGTGAGCGCAGCCTGTGCAACAGCGCGGCCATCCTGCGCCACGCGAACACTCCGCTGCGCGGCGCCGGTGTCAGCATGCTGGCGGCCGACTGGGTGCGCGAAGGCATCGCACTCTACGGCGGCGCGCCCGACCATCCTGAGAACACGGCCGCTGGCTGGGGTCTCAAACCCACCATGAGCCTGACCACCAAGGTCATCGGTGTGCAGAGCCTGCAGCCCGGCGACACCGTGGGCTACGGCTCGGCCTTCACCGCCGAGCAGCCCATGCGCGTCGGCGTCATCGCCTGTGGTTACGCCGACGGCTACCCGCGCCACGCGCCCACCGGCACACTGGTGCTGGTGAACGGTGTGCGCACCCGCACCGTCGGCCGCGTCAGCATGGACATGATCACCGTCGACCTGGCGCCGCTGGACGCCGCCGGCGTGCCGGCAGGCATCGGCAGCGAAGTCGTGCTCTGGGGTGTCTCGCCGTCCACGGGGGCGGAATTGCCGGTGGACGAGGTGGCCCGTTCCGCAGGCACCATCAGCTACGAGCTGCTGTGCGCGGTCGCACCACGCGTACCGTTCGCCGAGTCGGCTTAGAGCCCGGTTACCACACAGGTTCATTTGCAGGCCCCGCCGGACACCGGGGCGGTTCCCGGAAGACAATCGATTGCATTCCCGATTGAAAGCCTGATGTGAACCCCGTTTCCGCCTTCCTGGCCGCCCCGCTGAAAACCCTGCGCGGCCTCCCCTACGTCGCCTGGATCATCCTGTACTGCGCCCTCACCTGGGGCATCTTCGGGGCGCTGCTGGGGGCGGTGACCCCCAACCTGCGTGCCCAGATGGGCGTGTCCTTCCAGCAGATGGGCTGGCTGATGGCGATCTGGAGCGCCGGCGGTGCGGTCGGCTCGCTGCTGGGCGGCGCCATCGCCAAACGCTTTCCGCCGCGCCGCCTGCTGCGCGCCTACACCGCGGCCGTGGTGGTGGCGCTGGCGGGCGTGCTGCTGGCGCCCAGCTTCGGCTGGCTGGCCTTCTTCATGGTGACCATCGCCACCTTCGAGACCGCGCTGTTCACCGTGGGCCACGGCCTGCTGGCCGAACTGAGCGACGAGCCCGAGCAGCGCGCCCGCATCATCAGCCTGGTCGACGTCGGCTACAGCCTGGGCACCATGTTCTCGCCGCTGATGGCGGCCGCGGTGCTGGCGGCCAACCCGAACTGGCGCGGCCCCTATGTGGTGTTCGGCTTCATGGCGCTGGTGATGCTGCTGATGACGCTGCAGCGCCGCTACCTGCGCAGCGTGGCTTTTCGCAGCGACCACGCGCACGCCGAGGCCACCGGACAAGTGCACCAGCCGCTGGATTACGGCGGCCTGCTGCGCCAGCCATTGGTGCGCTGGGTGCTGTTCGCCGGCGTGTGCAGCGGCCTGTGCGAGTGGGGCCAGTACTTCTGGTTCGTGAGCTTCGCCACCGAGGCGCTGGGCGAGAGCGACCAGGTGGCCCGCATGGCCCTGGGCTTCCTGATGGCCGGCATGGTCACCGGCCGGGTCTGGCAGGCCTTCGTGCACAGCCGCTGGAGCATGGAACAGAAGATCCAGGGCCTGGGCGCGCTGGCGGCGCTGGCGGTCACGGGCGTCTGGCTGAGCCCGGCCGATGCGCCCTTCGTCTGGCTGGCGCTGTGCAACTACCTCACCGGCCTGGGCGTTTCGGTGGGCTTCCCCATCCTGCTGGGCATCGCGCTGCGCGGCTTCCCGCAGGAGGCGCCGCGCCTGTCGGCCCTGCTGATGATCTCTTTCACCGTCGGGGCCCAGATCGCGGCCCTGCTGATGGGCGAACTCGCCGAACACTTCGGCCTGCGCGCCGCCTACGCGGTGCTGGTGGTGGCGGCGCTGAGCTTCTTCGGGGCGGCCTGGGTGCTGGCGCGGCAGCGCCGCTGAGACGGGGCGGCCGCCGAAAGGCGGCGGGGGTCTTGTACCCCTGGGGGTATGTATGTATACTGCGGCAGGTATAGGAGATTGCCATGCCCGTCCATGCACACGCCCCGTTGTTTTCGTCCCTGAACCCTGTCCGCTCCGCGCGCCTGCTGCTGGCCTCCGGCCTGCTCGCCATGGGCGCCGCCCAGGCCGCCGATCCGGCCCCCGCATCGGCGGGCCCCCAGGTGCCCGTGGTCGCTGTGGGTGCGCAGGCGGTGGCGGGCAGCGCCGAGTTCGACGGCAGCCTGCAGGCGGTGCGCCAGAGCGTGCTGTCGGCCCAGGCCAGCGGCCGCATCGCCACGCTGTCGGTCAAGGCCGGTGACCGTGTCCAGGCCGGCCAGGTGCTGGCCGTGATCGACGACCGTGCCACCCAGGTCGGTGTGGCGCAGGCGCAGGCCGGCGTTGCGCAGGCCCAGGCCAGCCTGGCCAATGCCAAGGCGGCCTACGAACGCACCAAGGAACTGCGCGCGCAGGGCTTCATCGCCCAGGCTGCGCTCGATTCGGCGCTGGCGCAGTACCGCGCCGCCGAAGCCGGTGCCGCCGCCGCCCGCGCCGGACAGACCCAGGCCAGCGTGGCCCAGGGCTTCACCCGCCTGACCGCGCCCTGGGACGGCTGGGTGCTGGCGACGCACGCCGAGGCCGGCGCTCTGGCCATGCCCGGTGCGCCCATCCTCACCGTCTACGCGCCGCAGCCGATTCGCGCCGTGGTGCACGTGCCGGCCTCGCAGCAGCCGCTGGCGCTGTCGGTCTCGCAGGTCGAGGTGCAACTGCCCGGCACCGACAAATGGGTCAGCCCCGCCGCCAAGACCACCGTGCCCGCCGCCGACCCGGTGTCGCAGACGGTGGAGTGGCGCCTGAACCTGAGCGAGGCCGACGGCGCCGGCCAGGTGCCGGGGCGCCAGGTGAAGGTGCGCTTCGTCGGCAGCGCCGCCCAGGCTGCGCCGCAGCGCCTGGTGGTGCCGGCCACGGCCTTGCTGCGCCGGGGCGAGCTGACCGGCGTCTACGTCGTGACCGCCAAGGGTGACGCCGCGAAAGGCTTTGCGCTGCGCGCGGTGCGCACCGGCGCCACCCACGGCGACGGCGTCGAGGTGCTGGCGGGCCTGAAGGCAGGCGACCAGGTGGCGCTCGATCCCGTGCGCGCCGGTCTGGCCGGCGCCACGCCCGTGGCGAAGTAAGAGGCCACCACCATGAGCCACCCCAACGAACCTTCCACGCTGGAGAAGCTGGGCTTCTCCGGTTCCGTGGCGCGGGCCTTCCAGGCCAACGCCATCACGCCGCTGCTGGCGCTGGTCGCGCTGCTGCTGGGCCTGTTCGCCGTGCTGGTCACCCCGCGCGAAGAGGAGCCGCAGATCAACGTGACCATGGCCAACGTGATCATCCCGTTCCCCGGCGCCTCCAGCGCCGACGTGGAGAAGATGGTCGCCGCCCCGGCCGAACACGTGCTCTCGCAGATCCAGGGCATCGAACACACCTATTCGGTCGCGCGCCCTGGCGTCGCGGTGCTGACGGTGCAGTTCAAGGTCGGCGTGCCGCGCACCGAAGCGCTGGTGCGCCTGTACGACGTGCTGAACGCCAACCAGGACTGGCTGCCGCAGGGCCTGGGCGTGCTTACCCCCATCGTGAAACCCAAGGGCATCGACGACGTGCCCGTGCTCGCGGCCACGCTGTGGACCGCCGACGCGCAGAGCGCACACGACCTGGAGCGCGTGGCGCACGCGGTCGAGACCGAACTCAAGCGCGTGCCCGGCACGCGCGAGGTGGTCACCATCGGCGGTCCCGGCCGCGCGGTGCATGTGTGGCTCAACCCCAACCAGCTGCGCGAGCGCGGCGTGAGCGTGCAGCAGCTGCACGGCGCCATCGCGGCGGCCAATCAGGCGCTGCCCTCGGGTTCGGTGGTCAACACCAACCCGGCCCCCGGCGAGCCCGGCATGCTGTCGGTGGAAACCGGCGAGTTCCTGCAGAACGAGCAGGACGTGGGCGACATCGTGGTTGGCGTGAACGCGGGTCGCCCGGTCTACCTGCGCGAGGTCGCGCGCGTCGAAGCCGGCGCCCAGCTGCCGCAGCGCTATGTGTGGTTCACGCCCGGCGTGGCCGATGCGGCGCACGCTGCCCAGCAGGGCCAGAACCACCCGGCCGTGACCATCACCGTCACCAAGAAGCCCGGCGAGAACGCGGTGGACGTGGCGCGCGGCGCGGCCGAGCGGCTGGACAACCTGAAGAACACGGTGATCCCCGACGACGTGCAGGTCAGCATCACGCGCGACTACGGCCAGACCGCGGCCGACAAGGCCAACAAGCTGATCCAGAAGCTGATCTTCGCCACCGCCAGCGTGATCGTGCTGGTCGGCCTGGCGCTGGGCCGGCGCGAGGCGGTCATCGTCGGCGCGGCGGTGATCCTCACGCTCACGGCCACGCTGTTTGCCAGCTGGGCCTGGGGCTTCACGCTCAACCGCGTGTCGCTGTTCGCGCTGATCTTCTCCATCGGCATCCTTGTGGACGACGCCATCGTGGTGGTGGAGAACATCCACCGCCACCGCATGCTCACGCCGCACGATCCGCTGTCGGTCATCATCCCGCGCGCGGTCGACGAAGTGGGCGGCCCCACCATCCTGGCCACCTTCACCGTGATCGCGGCCCTGCTGCCCATGGCCTTTGTGTCCGGGCTGATGGGCCCGTACATGAGCCCGATCCCGATCAACGCCAGCATGGGCATGGCGATTTCGCTGGCCATCGCCTTCACCGTCACGCCCTGGCTCGCGCTCAAGCTGACGAAGGCCGACGGCCATGCCGACCACGGCCCGGGCAAGCTCACCAGCGCGCTGCAGAACACCTTCACGAAAATTCTGACGCCCTTCCTGGAGAGCGCCCGCAAGCGTTGGCTGCTGCTGGCCGGCATCCTCGCGGCGCTGCTGCTGTCCGTGGGCCTGGCCGTGGTGCAGTGGGTGGTGCTGAAGATGCTGCCCTTCGACAACAAGAGCGAGTACCAGGTGGTGGTCGACATGCCCGCGGGCACGCCGCTGGAAGGGACGACCGCGGCGCTGCAGGACGTGACGGCCTGGCTGGCCACGCAGCCCGAGGTGGCCAACGTGCAGGGCTACGCTGGCACGGCCAGCCCCATCACCTTCAACGGCCTGGTGCGCCAGTACTACCTGCGCGCCGAGGCCGAAGGTGGCGATCTGCAGGTCAACCTGGTCGGCGCGCACGACCGCAGCGAAAAGAGCCACGCCATCGCCCAGCGCCACCGCCCCGAACTAGAAAAGATCGCCGCCGCCCACGGCGCGCGCGTGAAAGTGGTCGAAGTGCCGCCTGGCCCGCCGGTGATGTCGCCCATCGTGGCCGAGGTCTATGGCCCCGACCAGGCCGGCCGTGCCGAGCTGGCGCAGCGCGTGGCCAAGGCCTTTGCCGGCACGCCCGACATCGTGGGCGTGGACACCTCGCTCAAGGAGAACGCGCCGCGCGCCTTCCTGCGCATCCAGCGCCAGCGCGCCGAGTCGCTGGGCATTCCGGTGCAGGTCATCGCGCAGACGGTGTATGCCGCGCTCTCGGGTTCCGACGCCGCCTACCTGCACGACGGCCACGCCAAGTTCGCGGTGCCGGTGCGCATCCAGCTGCCGCGCGAAGCCCAGGTGGGCCTGAACGCCGTGCTGGCCCTGCCGCTGAAGGCCGCCAACGGCGCCATGGTGCCGCTGTCCGAACTGGTCACCGTCGAGCGCGGCGTGATCGACCAGCCGCGCTTCACCAAAGACCTGCTGCCCGTCACCTACGTGTTCGGCGACATGGCCGGCAAACTCGACTCGCCGCTGTACGGCCTGTTCGGTATCCGCCCGGCCATGAAGGACGCCGCGCTGCCCAACACCGGCGAGATTGGCGAGTACTGGATCAGCCAGCCCAAGGACCCGTACCGCCAGTACGCGGTGAAGTGGGACGGCGAGTGGCAGATCACGTATGAGACCTTCCGCGACATGGGCGCGGCCTACGGCGTCGGGCTGATCCTGATCTACCTGCTGGTGGTGGCGCAGTTCAAGAGCTACCTCACGCCGCTGATCATCATGGCGCCCATCCCGCTGACCATGATCGGCGTCATGCCCGGCCACGCGCTGCTGCAAGCGCAGTTCACCGCCACCTCCATGATCGGCATGATCGCGCTGGCCGGGATCATCGTGCGCAACTCCATCCTGCTGGTGGACTTCATAGAGCTGGAAATGAAACGCGGTGTGCCCTTTGCGCAGGCGGTGGTGCAGTCGGCCGCGGTGCGCGCGCAACCCATCGCGCTGACCGGCCTGGCCGCCATGATGGGCGCCTTCTTCATCCTCGACGACCCGATCTTCAACGGTCTGGCCATTGCGCTGATCTTCGGCATCGCCGTGTCGACCATGCTGACCCTGGTCGTCATCCCTGTTCTCTACTACGCCATGTACCGCAAGAAGTACGAAGCGGCGTGACCCTGTGTGCTTCCATCTTTTTCAAGGAGTCTGAAATGACCATCGAACGCCTCATCCGCATCATGGCCGGCACCGTCGTGCTGGTCTCGCTTGCGCTGGGTTACCACGGCAGCCCCATCTTCGTCAGCGAGTGGTTCCTCGCGCTGACCGCCTTCGCCGGCTTCAACCTGGCGCAGTCGGGCATCACCGGCTTCTGTCCGCCCGCCATCCTGTTCAGGAAGATGGGCGTGCCCGAGGGTGGCTCGGCCTGCGGCACCGGAAAATGCGGCTGACCTGAACCCGTGCGAGCACCGAACACCATGTCCTCACCCACGCCCCTGAAGTTCCTCATGCCCGGCTGGTTCTCGCTGGTCATGGGCCTGTGCGGCCTCGCGCTGGCCTGGCACCGCGCAGGACCCTTGCTCGGCGAGATGGCCGAGGGGCTGGCGCTGGTGGCGGGGCTGTTGGCGCTGCTCGTGTTTGCCGTGCTGCTCGTGGCCTCGCTGCTGCGCTGGCAGCGCTACCCGGCGGCGCTGGCCGAGGACCTGAAGCATCCGGTGCGCCACGCCTTCGTGGCCGCGTTCCCGGTGTCGCTGCTGCTGCTGGCGACGGTCGGGGTGGCGCTGGGTGGTGCCTCGGGCGAACTGGCGCCGGTGTGGCGCGCGCTCTGGTGGGCTGGCAGCCTGATGCAGCTCTGGGCCACGCTGTGGGTGCTGGGCCGCTGGCTCGCGCCCGCGGTGGGTGCCACGCCAGGCAACACCGGGCTGTGGCCCTCGGTCACGCCGGTGCTGCTGATCCCGGTGGTGGGCAATGTGCTCGCGCCGCTGGCCGGTGTGCCGCTGGGCCACGGTGGCTGGGCGATGGCGCAGTTCGGCATCGGGGCCTTCTTCTGGCCGGTGGTGCTGGCGCTGATGCTGGCGCGGCGCATCGCGCACAGCCCGCTGCCCGACCGCCTGCTGCCGGCGTGGATGATCACCGTCGCGCCGCCGGCCGTGATCGGCCTGGTGCTGGCGCAGCTGGTCGAGCGTGGGCAGGCGCCGCTCTGGGCGGTGCAGGGTCTGTGGGGCATCGCGCTGTTCTTCCTGCTGTGGGTGGCGCCGGTGCTCAAGCGCGCGGTGGCACAGCCCTTTGGCATTCCGTTCTGGGCCCTGTCGTTCCCGCTCGCGGCCTTCACCACACTCACCCTGCGCCTGCTGGCGCTGCAGGAGCAGTCCGGCGGTCTGCTGCAGACGGCTGCCGTGCTGCTGCTGGCCGCCACGTCCATGGTGGTGCTGTGGCTGGGCTTTGCCACCGTGCGCGGCCTGCGCGACGGCTCGCTGCTCGCGCCCGAGCCGGTGGCCGCCATCACGCCGGTGTCTGCCTGATCCCCACCGAAACCCCCCATGACCGCGCCCCGCACCCTGGCCACCGAACGCAAGGCCGAGCTCATGCACCGGCTGCGCCGCGCCGAAGGGCAGGTGCGCGGTCTGCAGAAGCTGCTGGAAGAGGGCGCCGACTGCGCCAAGATCGCCCAGCAGCTGCTGGCCACGCGCCACGCGCTGGACAGCACCTACGTGCGGCTGAACCTCTCGCTGGCCGAGCAGGAGCTGACCGCCTGCGGTGGCGCCACCGCCGACCCGCAGACGGTCAGCGAGGTGCTGGGACGCCTGCAGGACAAGCTCGGCCGCTCGCGATAGGCCGCGCGCCCGCGGGGCGATGCATCTGGTTGCAGCTCGGGAACGGGGGGCTTTGGTATGCTGGCCTCCCTCTGAAAACCGACCTGTTCCATCCATGAAGACCGTCCTCGCCGCCGCCCTGCTGCTGTCCCTGGTTGCCTGTTCGTCCACCCCCAAGGCCGAGTGGGTCAAGCCCAAGGCCAGCAAGGACGACGCCTACACCCAGCTCTCCGATTGCCAGTACCAGGTCGGCCTGGCCAAGGTGCCCGAGGACGAGCGCGAGCAGATGGTGGCCCACTGCATGCGCGGCAAGGGCTTCCGCTACGTGGCCATCCCCGCTGCCAAGTGAGCCCGGCCTGGACCTCCTGAGCTCCGCGCCGCTGCTGGCGGCCGCCGCGTTCGGCGCGGGGGCCCTCAATGCCATCGCCGGCGGCGGCAGTTTCCTCACCTTTCCTGCGCTGGTGTTCACCGGCGTGCCGCCCATCGTCGCCAACGCCACCAGCGCGCTGGCGGTGAGCCCCGGGTATCTCGGCAGCACGCTGGGCTTCAAGGCCGAATTGCGCGAACTGCCGGCGCAGCGGCTGCGGCGTGAAATGCTGATCGCGGCCATCGGCGGCGTCGCGGGTGCGCTGCTGCTGCTGGTCACGCCCGCCAAGCTGTTCACTGGCATCGTGCCCTGGCTGCTGCTGTTCGCCACCGTGCTGTTTGCGGCCGGCCCGGCCATCGCCCGCCGTGCGCAGGCCGCCTCGGCCGGCGGCCATGGCCTGGTGCGCTGGCGCGAACCCGGCCTGATGGCGGTGGCCATCTACGGCGGCTACTTCAACGGCGGGCTGGGCATCCTGCTGATGGCGCTGTACACGGTGGCCGGCGAGACGCGGCTGAACACCGTCAATGCGCTCAAGAACCTCAACTCGCTGGTGCTGTCCTGGCTGTCCGTGGCCGCCTTCGTGCTCGCGGGCGCCATCGCCTGGAAAGAAGGCCTGCTGATGATGGTCGCGGCCACGGCAGGCGGCTACTTTGGCGCGCGCTGGTCCAAGTCGCTGCCGGTGGTCTGGGTGCGGCGCGGGGTGATCGTCACCGGGCTGGTGATGAGCGCGGTGTTCTTCTCAAGGCTCTAGAGTCCGAACCAGGTGCCCATGTGCTGCCAGGCCGCGAACGCCAGGTGGCCCACCGATATGGCGTAGCCCACGCCCACCGCGCCGGTGGCCGCGGACAGCAGCAGCGCAATGCCGTCGCGGAACAGCCAGCCCAGGCTCAGCAGCATCAGGCTGGTGCCGGGCAGCACATTGCCCAGCGGCAGCGGCAGGAAGATCAGCGCCGCCATCAGCGCGATCCACAGCGCCCACCAGAACCGGGCACGGCTGTGGCACAGCGCCTGCCAGCGCGGGCACATCCAGCGCTCGGCGCGCTCGTAGGTCCAGGCGAGGCCATGCAGGCAGCGGCGGGTCCAGGTTTCGTTGAGAGTCAGCCGCGCCAGCCGATCGGGCAGGGGCAGGGTGTCCCGCCCGCGCAGCCAGGCGCCGGCCAGGGCGAAGATGCCGAGGCTGAGCACCGTGCCCGCCCCGGCGATGGGCACCGTGCTCAGCAGCGCCATCAGCATCAGCAGCACCGCGCCCGAGCCCTCGCCGTGCAGCTGCAGCAGCTCCCGCAGCGACAGGCGCAGGGCCTGCGGCGCCCCGGTGGCCGCGCCGCGCAGGCGCTGCGCGATGCCCTCGTTCACCGGACACTCCCCCGTGTGGCGTTCATGCGCCCACGGGCCTCACGCCGGTCTGCTGCGCCGTGGCGCGTCCGACCAGCCAGTGCAGCAGGCCGGCGATGGCCAGCATCGGCACCAGCACCAGGCCCCAGCCGAACCACAGCAGCGGGCCGACCCAGGCCATCAGCGCGTCGCCCGAGGGCATCACCGCGCCCAGCCATTCCACCAGCGACACCACGAACGATTGCAGCGCGGCGATTGATGCGGTGTCGATCCAGGGCTCCAGCCAGGCGGGCACGGGCGGCAGCGCCAGGCTTCCGACCGTGCCTGCCGCGCCCTGCAGCGACCCGGCTTCGATGGCCGACAGCAGCCAGCCGGTGAGCTGGTGCACGACGGCGATGAAGCCGGTCCACAAGGCCGCCAGCAGGGCGGTGAGACTCCAGATGAGGGTTTTCATGGCGTCACACCAGCACCGGTCGGCGCCACGCCGCGCTCAGTGCATCCAGCAGCTCCACCTCGCCATCGGCCAGATGACCGTCGGACAGCATCAGCGTCTCGCACTGCAGCAGGATCAGGTCCTGCAGGCCCCGGTCCGTGACCTCGCTCATCAGCTGGTCGCGGATGGCGGGGTCGACCGCGCCGGTCCACTGCCCGCCGCCGGCCAGCAGCAGGTCCTGGCAGAAGTCGTCCACCACCCCCTTGAAGGCTTCGGGGCTCAGGCCCAGGCGCTCGGGCGCCTGTTGCCGGTCGAGGGCGCGGATCTCGGTCATCGAGTACTGGCCGTCGGCCAGCATGGCCATGGCCAGCACGCGGGCGGCGGCTTCGGGGCTGTTGACGGGATAGGCTTTCATGCGGGACTCCTGGTGGGTTGGGTTGCAGAAACGCTCAGTCGTTGCCGCCGATGCCAAACAGGCTCAGCAGGCTGGTGAACAGGTTGAAGGCAGAGACGAACAGGCCGACCGTGGCCAGCACGTAGTTGGTCTCGCCGCCGTTGACGATGCGGCTGGTCTCGAACAGGATCAGGCCGACCGACAGAAGGGCCACCATGGCCGAGACGGCCAGCGCCAGCGCGGGCATGGTGAAGAAGTAGGCCACCACGGCCAGCACGATGGCGATCACCATGCCGGCGAACAGGAAGCCGCCCATGAAGCTGAAGTCGCGCCGCGTGGTCAGCACGTAGGCCGAAAGGGCGACGAAGGTCGCGCCCGTGGCGGCCAGCGCGGCCACGATGGTGCCGGCGCCGCCGGGCAGTTCCAGCGTGCGCGAGAGCAGCGGGCCGAGCGTGTAGCCCATGAAACCGGTCAGGGCGAACACGGCGGGCAGCGCCCAGCCGCTGTTCTGCAGCTTGTGCACCGCGAACAGCAGGCCGAAGTAGCCCACCGGCGTGATGATCAGCCCGGGTGCGGGCCAGCTGTTGGCGACCGCGAGGGCCGCGACGCCGGCGGCGAACAGGATGGTCAGCGACAGCAGGGCGTAGGTGTTGCGCAGGACCTTCGCGGCCTGCGGACGGTCCAGCGACAGGGAGCTGCCGGTGGACAGGGAAGGGATGCGACGGACTTGTGCCATGAGGGTTCTCCTGAAAGGGAACAAAGGGAGGCTGAAAGATAGGGTTCCCACGCTCACATAAAAAGCAGACAATGGCGAAGAGTTTTTCCCAAAAAGGCGAAGAATGAATCAGGAACTCAATTACAAGCACCTCTATTACTTCTGGGTCACGGCCAAGGAAGGCGGCATGTCGCATGCGGCGGCCCGGCTGGGCATGGCTGTGCAGACCATCAGTGCGCAGGTGCGTCTGCTCGAGCAGTCGCTGGGCCACGCGCTGTTCAAGCCGGCCGGGCGCGGGCTGGCGCTGACCGACGCGGGGCAGGCAGCGCTGCAGGTGGCCGAGCAGATCTTCCACCTTGGCGAGCATCTGCGCGCGGCGGTGCGCGACGCCACCAGCCAGACCTCGGTGCGGTTGGTGGTCGGCATCTCGGACGGGCTGGCCAAGCTGGCGGTGCGTGAGCTGCTGGCGCCGGCGCTGGAGGAGCCGCGGCTGCGCCTGGTCTGCCATGAAGACGACTTCGACGACCTGCTGGCCGACCTGGCGCTGCACCGCCTGGACGTGGTGCTGTCCGACCGGCCCGCGCCGGCGAACCCCAACCTCAAGCTCTACAGCCACGCCATGGGTTCGTCGCCGCTCGGCTGGTACGCGCCGAAGGAGTGGCTGGCGCAGGCGCGCAAGGACTTCCCGCGCTGCCTGGCCGAGGTGCCGGTGCTGCTGCCCAGCGCTCACGCCTCGGTGCGCATGCGCATCGATCAGTGGTTCGAGCAGCAGGGGGTGCTGCCCAACGTGGTCGGCGAGTTCGAGGACAGCGCGCTGCTGGTCACCTTCGGTTCCTCGGGCATGGGGGTGTTCCCCGCGTCCGAGCGCATGCGCGAGAAGCTCTCCAGCGGCTACGGCCTCGAATGGTTCGCGCCCTGCGAAGGCGTGCAGGAGCACTTCTACGCCATCGGCACGGCGCGCAAGGTGCAGCACCCGCTGGTGCAGAAGCTGCTGGCGGCGGTGGTGCCCTGAGGGCCGTGCCGTTCTCGTCCGTAGAATGTTTTGCAAAGCAACACCACGTTTTTGGGGAGCAGCTGTTGGGTTCTGGGGTCCGGTTGATTGATCCGTGCCGATGTGGGGCTTGTGCCCGATGGCTGGCGAAGGGGGTGTGATGCAGGACGCGGCTTCTGTGCTCGCGCTGGCGCCCGATGAGGCCTCCGTCAAGGCCGCACGTGGTCTCGTGGCGCCCGCCAAATGGCCCATGCTGGGTGCCGATGCCGCGGCGGTTTGGGGGGAGTGCCAAGGCAGTGGGTCCAAGCCGTATCAGACGCAAGTGGATTTGTCGGGCCCCGCGTTCCGTTGCTCCTGCCCCAGCCGGAAGTTCCCCTGCAAGCACGGGCTGGCACTGCTGCTGCTTCGGGTGAGCGACCCGGGGCGCTTTCAGGCTGCCCGGCCCGCCTGGGTGGATGAATGGCTGGCTTCCCGGGAACAGAAGGAAAAGAAGAAAGAGGAACGGGAAGAGCGCAAAGCCCATGTGCCGCTGGCCGATCCGAAGAGCGCGGCCCTGCGCGAGACCCAGCGCTGGGAGCGGATCGAAGGGGCGGTCCAGGAGCTGCAGCGTTGGATGGCCGATCAGTTGGCCCATGGTCTGGGCTTGGTGATGGCCGATTCATTGGAGGGGTGGCGAAGCATGGCCGCCCGAATGGTGGACGGCCAGGCGCCGGGTCTGGGGCAGCGGCTGCTTCAGGCGGCCGAGCGGGTTCGCCAGGATGCTGACTGGCCCGAACAGGTGATGCACCGACTGGGCCTGCTGCAACTGGCCTGTGACGGCGTGCAACGCCGCACCAGCTTGCCAGAGGAGGTGCAGGCCGATTTGCGCGAGGTGGTGGGTTGGCCCATGGACAGGGATGGTGTGCTGGCGCGTGGGGACGCCGTCGAAGACGCCTGGTCGGTGCTGGGGGTGGTGCAGGAACAGCGCGAAGCCAAGCTGGTCGAGCGGCGCGTGTGGTTGCAAGGCCAGCACAGCCAGCGGCGCGCGCTGCTGCTGGAACACGCCTACGGAGGGCGTGGATTCGAGCAGGCCTGGATGGCTGGGCGCCAGGCCCAGGCGACGTTGCATTTTTTCCCCGGTGCCGCGGGCTTGCGCGCGCTGTGCAGCGAGTCTGAGCTGCTTGGAGCGGCGCACTGGCCCAACGAGACCTTGGAACAGGAATGGGACCGCATCGCCCGGCGCGTGGCCGCCTCGCCCTGGTCCTCCACGCACCCTCTGGTGTTGCGGGACGCAACGCTTGAGCGCACGGCGACGGGATGGCGCTGCGTGGCGCAAGGTCGTGATCTGAACGTCCGCACAGACGAGGCGCTGGGCTGGCAACTGCTCGCACGCAGCGGTGGGCATCCTGTCCACCTCGCAGGCGAATGGGATGGCGAGGTCTTTTCGCCCATGAGCGCCTGGCGTGACGATCTGGCGGCACCACTCTGGGTCCGGACGCTCACATGAGTGACCGTGTGTTCGCTCCGTTGCTGCCCATGGCGCTGGTGGGCACCGATCGCCACGCAGGGGGCTGGCCCGTCTGGCCGGGGGATCATGGCGCCTTGATCGCTGAGGCGATCGGTGGAGACACCCCGCCTGCGACCGGCTTGCTGCGCGTCGCTGGTGTGTTGGCACTCTGTCATCTGGCCGGGTCCATGGGACGGCCGGTGACCGAGCAGGCCCGACCAGGGGCCGATCCGGACGTTCTTTCCCCGCTGGAGGACATGCGTCTTGTGGCGCTGATGGAGTGGGTGTTGCAACAGGGGCCTGTGCGGCTGGCCGGCGAGTGCCTGGCCACGCTCTCGCAGCGCGGGTTGCGACTGCCCGCAGCGTTGCTGCCAACGGCACTCGACGCCAGTCGGCGGGTCATGGCCTTGAGGTCATGGCTGGCACCGGTGCTGGGCACCACGGGGTGCTGGCTGGCAGCGCAGCGCGAGGACTGGAAGCATGCCGTTGGCGTGCAGACCACCAGCCAGAGCGATGAGGTGGTGTGGCTCGAAGGCAACCTGGAGCAGCGCAGTGCCTTCCTGCGGCAGGAGCGCAGCACGGCGCCGGACCAGGCCCGCGAGCGGCTGATCGCCGTTCTGCCCGAGCTGGCGGCGCGCGAGCGCCTTGAACTGGTTCAGACGCTGGGCGTGGGGCTTTCCCTGCGGGACGAGCCGCTGCTCGAACGCCTTCGAACCACCGATCGCGGGGGTGAGGTGCGCCAGGCCGCGCTGAGCCTGCTGCTCCGCCTGCCCCTGGCCGCCCACCCCCGGCGCGCCATGGCCCGGCTGGCACCGCTGGTCACCCAGCACAGGGGACTGATTCAGAAGCGCTGGGTTGTCGAAGCCCCCGCCGCCGCTGCGGCCGACTGGGCGGCCGATCAGGTGGAGGCCAAGAAGCCCGCACACGAGAGTCTGGGTGAACGCGCCTGGTGGCTGTACCAGCTGGCCCGCCAGGTTCCGCTGGGCTGGTGGACCGAACACACCGGCATGGCGCCCAAGGATCTGCTGGCCTGGAGCGTCAAGGGCGACTGGAACAAGGCGCTCACCCGGGCCTGGTTCGAGGTCCTGCTGGCCACACCCGAGCCCGACTGGGCCGATGCCTTCGTCCATGCGCCACCGGACGCGGTCAAGGGTCTGGACACCCACCGGCTGGTGCCCATGTTGTCCCGCGCTGCGCGCGATGCGCGCTGGGAACATGTGCTTCAACAGGGGGGCGCTGGGGCCGCGGCCGTGTTGCCTGAGCTGGTGGCGGCCTGCCAGTTGCAACCCGGCAATGCCATGGCACGCCTGAGCCCGGGGGTTTCGAACCGCCTGATGGCCTGGGTCCAGGACCGCCTGGCGGCACAGGACGCCCACCAGCAGTGGGTGGTGCGCAACCACCTCCCCGATCTTTGCAGCATCGTCGATGCCTCGGCATTGCCGGCCCTCAGGGCGCTGCCGCGCAGCGCCGACGAAACCGCAGCCATGGCCGAACTCATGCATGCCCTGGCGCAGATCATCGACACACGAGAAGCACTGGAAACCATACGATGAACACCCTCACATCCTCCGCCCCGTCCGAAGCCGTGATGCGGCGCCACGCCGAACAGCAATACGCCGAAGAACTCGCCGAGCTGGCGCGCCAGGACCAGCGTGCCCGCCCCGCCAACTGGGCGCTTTCGCCCTGGGGCGTGGTGCGCTACCTCATGGGTGGGCGACTGGACAATGGTTTTGAAGTCAGCCCCAAGTACGTGGGCAACGAGCGTCTGATGGAAGTGGCGGTGGCCACGCTGGCCACCGACCGCGGGCTGCTGCTCTATGGTGTGCCGGGCACGGCGAAATCCTGGGTTTCAGAGCACCTGGCTGCGGCCATCAGCGGTGACTCCACACTGCTGATCCAGGGCACGGCGGGCACCAGCGAAGAACAGTTGCGCTATGGCTGGAACTACGCCCAGCTGCTGGCCCATGGCCCGTCTGAAAAGGCCTTGGTGCCCAGCCCTCTGATGAACGCCATGCGCCTGGGCAAGATCGCGCGGGTCGAAGAGCTCACCCGCATTCCCGCCGATGTGCAGGACACCCTGATCACCGTGCTGTCGGAAAAGACCCTGCCGATCCCCGAGCTGGGTACCGAGGTGCAGGCGGTTCGTGGCTTCTCGGTCATCGCCACGGCCAACAACCGCGACAAAGGCGTCAACGAGCTGTCGTCCGCTCTCAAGCGCCGCTTCAACACCGTGGTGCTGCCCGTGCCCTCGAGCGAGGAGGAAGAGGTGGGCATCGTGATGCGGCGTGTGGCCGACATGGGGCGTGCGCTGCAGTTGCCCGCGGAGCCGCCTGCGCTCAAGGAGGTGCGGCGCATCGTGCAGATCTTCCGCGAGCTGCGCAACGGCAAGACCGAGGACGGGAAGACCCAGGTCAAGTCGCCCAGCGCCACCCTGTCCACCGCCGAGGTGATTTCGGTCATCAACAACGGGATGGCGCTGGCGGGCCACTTCGGCGACGGCGTGCTGCGGCCGCACGACATGGCCTCGGGGGTCATCGGGGCCATCGTCAAGGACCCGGTGCAGGACGCCGTGGTCTGGAACGAATACCTGGAGGCCGTCGTCAAGGAGCGCAGCGACTGGAAGGACCTGTACCGGGCCTTCCGCGATCTGGGTTGACATCGGCCTGGCCCTGGAGACCTTGTCCACGATGAGTTCCTTGCACTACTTCGGCGTGCGCCACCACGGCCCCGGCTGCGCGCGCAGCCTGCGCGAGGCGCTGCATGCCTTGCAGCCGGACTGTGTGCTGATCGAGGGGCCGCCCGAGGCCGATGCCCTGGTGTCGCTGTCCATCGCCGAAGACATGCAGCCACCGGTGGCGCTGCTGAGCTACTGCCCCGACGAACCCGGGTTCGCGGTCTACCACCCCTTTGCCGAGTTCTCTCCCGAGTGGCAGGCCATGCAATGGGCTGCACGGGCGGGCGTTCCGCTGCGGTTCATCGATCTGCCACGCGCCATTGAGTTCGGCTTGGACAAGGCGCGCAGGGAGGCGGACGCCGAAGCTCCGGCCGCAGCTGGTGAGGTAGAGCCTTCCGAAGAAGACCCGGTGGCTGCCGACGACGACCCGCTGTCCTGGCTGGCCCGGGCGGCGGGCTTTGAAGACGGTGAGGCGTGGTGGAACCACCTCATCGAGGAACGGAGCGAGGCCGGGTCGCTGTTTCCGGCGATCAACGAGGCCATGGTCGCGTTGCGGCAGGAACTGGGCGATCCCGCGCGCGGCGCCGATCGGGCGCAACGCGAGCGGTTGCGTGAGGCGCACATGCGCCAGTGCATCCGCGCGGCACAGAAAGAAGGCTTCGAGCGCATCGCCGTGGTCTGTGGCGCCTGGCACCTGGCCGGGTTGCAGGCTGACATCAAGGCGCGCGACGATGCCGCGCTGCTCAAGGCCCTTCCCAAGCTCAAGGTCCAGGCCACCTGGGTGCCGTGGAGCCATCGCCACCTCACCCGCGCCAGTGGCTACGGCGCGGGCATCCACTCGCCTGGCTGGTACGAACATCTCTGGCGCCATCCGGGTCTGCCCTTGGCGCGGGCCTCGGCCTGGCTGGCGCGAATCGCCCGGCTCATGCGCGAGCGGGATCTGGATTGCTCCTCGGCCCACCTCATCGAGGCCACCCGGCTGGCCGAAGCGCTGGCCGCCATGAGAGGTCGCCCGGCGCCCAGCCTCGAAGAGTTGCAGGAAGCCACCCGCGCCGTGTTCTCCATGGGCGACGACGCGGTGCTGAGCTTCATCCGCGACGAGTTGCTGGTTGGCGACCGCCTGGGCCAGGTGCCCGCCAGCGTGCCCACGGTGCCGCTGCAGCGCGATCTGGAGCGGGCCCAGAAATCCTTGCGGCTGAAGCCCGAGGCCTTGCAGAAGACGCTCGACCTCGATCTGCGCCAGCCCACCGATCTCGCCCGCAGCCAGTTGCTGCACCGCCTGAACCTGCTGGACATCCCCTGGGGTGCCGTGGCCACCGTGGGCCGCTCGGCGCGCGGAAGTTTTCATGAGGTCTGGCGCTTGCAGTGGCAGCCGGAGTTTGCCTTGCGCGTCATCGAGGCCAGCCGCTGGGGACAGACCATTGCGCAGGCGGCGTCGGCGCGGGCGGTGGACCGCTGCGCGGGTTTGCAGCGGCTGGATGAGCTGGCGCGGATGGTGGACGATGCCTTGCTGGCCGATCTGGCGCCGGCGGTGGACGCCGCGACGCGCGCGCTGCAGGACCGGGCGGCGGTGAGCGGTGACACGGGGCAGCTGCTGTCGGCCTTGCCGCCGCTGGCCAACGTGTTCCGTTACGGCAACGTGCGTGGCACCGATGCGGCGCTGGTGGCGCAGGTGCTCGATGGCCTCATCGTGCGCGCGGCGATCGGCCTGCCGCTGGCGGCGAGCGCCCTGGACGAAGACGCTGCGAACGCCTTGCGGGAGAGCATGCTCGCGGCGCACCAGGCCATAGGCCTGCGCGACAGCGCGGAGCAGACCCGTGTATGGCAGCGCGCGTTGCTGCAGCTGGCCGAGATGGTGGGTGTGCATCCGCTGCTGCAGGGCCTCTGTCGGCGCCTGCTGCTCGACGCCGGCGTCAGCAGCACCGACGACGTCGCGAGCGCCATGTCCCTGCACCTCTCCCGTGGCGCCGATCCGGCGAAGGCCGCTGCCTGGCTCGATGGCTTTCTCAACCGCAACGCCACGGTCCTGCTGCACGATGCTTCGGCGTGGGGGCTGCTGGACACATGGCTGTCGTCGCTCAGCGAGGACCACTTCCTGGGTGTGCTGCCTCTGCTGCGGCGCAGCTTCAGCGCGTTCGAATCCAGCGAACGGCACGAGCTTGCGCAGCGTGCCAGCCACGGCACGACCGCCAGGCCGGTGACCACCGAGCTGGGCGAATGGGATGCTGCACGGGCGCTGCTGCCCCTGCCGCTGTTGCGTCAACTGATGGGACTCGGCGCATGAACGAACACCAACCGTCCGGTGTGGCCCCCGTCTCCGAAGCCGATCGCCTGCGCCGCTGGCGCCTGGTGCTCGGGCAGGAGGCCGATCAGGCGTGTGGCCCGCTGTCGGGCGAACTCAGGGAGATGGACCGCGCCCTGTCGGCCCTGTACGACCCCACGGGGCCGGGTGGACTGGGCACCCGGTCCCGTGCGGGAGGGCGAGAAGGTTCGTCCCCCAGCGTGGCGCGCTGGCTGGGCGACATACGCCAGTACTTTCCCGGCTCGGTCGTGCAGGTCATGCAGCGTGACGCGCTGGAGCGGTTGAACATGCGCGACATGCTGCTGGAGCCCGAGATGCTCAAGAGCATGCAGCCCGATGTGCATCTGGTGGCCAACCTGATTGCGCTGTCGAAGGTGATCCCGGCCAAGACACGGGACACCGCACGCATGGTGGTGCGCAACGTGGTGGACGCCTTGCTCGCCAGGCTCGAAGAGCCCATGCGCTCGGCCGTCAGCGGCGCACTCGATCGCAGCCAGCGCAACCGGCGGCCACGGCACAACGAGATCGACTGGAACCGCACCATCCGCGCCAACCTGCGGCATTGGCAGCCCGACTTCCGGACCATCGTGCCACAGACCCTGCATGGGTACGGTCGCAAGGCGCGCAAGCCGCAGCGCGAGGTGGTGCTCTGCATCGACCAGAGCGGCTCCATGGCGGCCTCGGTGGTTTACTCCAGCATCTTTGGCGCCGTGATGGCTTCGCTGCCGGCGGTGTCCACCCGGCTGGTGGTGTTCGACACCGCGGTGGTCGACCTCAGCGAACAGCTGGACGACCCCGTCGACCTGCTGTTCGGTGTGCAGCTGGGCGGCGGCACGGACATCAACGGCGCCGTCTCCTACTGCCAGAGCATCATCCGGGAGCCGCGCAACGCGATTCTGGTGCTGATCTCCGACCTGTACGAAGGCGGGGTGGAGGCCCAGTTGCTGCGGCGGGCCAACGAGCTGATCGAGAGCGGGGTGCAGTTCATCACCCTGCTGGCTCTCAGCGACGAAGGCGCACCCAGCTACGACCACGCGCTGGCCGCCAAGCTCGCGGCGCTGGGCGTGCCCAGCTTCGCCTGCACGCCCGATGCCTTCCCCGGCCTGATGGCCGCCGCCATTCGCCGCGACGACATCCACGCCTGGGCCGCCACCCAGGGCATGGTCACCAGCCCCAAGTCGCGCTGACGAGGGCTTGAGGCGCGCAGGGCGGGTGCCTGGGTCGTCAGGCGGTGGTGTCTTTCATCAAGGTGGTGAACCAGGTGCCCATGTCCTTGAAGTTGTCCTGGCTGACCGACGCGGCCTCGGTGGCGGTGGCCGCCACGCCATTGACCACCGTCTGACCACCGCTGCTGGAGATCTTCATGCGCCGGTCGACCGGGTCGTACTGGTAGACCGCTGTGAGCCACGAGGCGCTGCTGGCGGTGATGGGCGAATAGCAGGCCGAGTTGGCCACCGGCTGCGGATCGGGCTGTGCGCCCGTCATCAGCCGCACGATCGCGTCGGCGCAGATCTTGGCTTCCTGGTTGGCCACGTGGCCGGCCTTGGGCAGGCCGCACGACGAGGCGTCGCCAATGACGTGGATGCCTTCGGCGCCCACCAGCGTGGACTCGTAGCTCAGCACATTGACCATCGCCCAGCGGCCGTCGGCGCTGTTGTTCAGGCCGGCCTGCGCCAGCCAGCCGCCGGTCTCGCTGCCCGCCGCGCGGTGCGGCACGATTGGATTGACCACCTTGGCGTTGATCACCTGGGTGCCACCGACGGCATCGACGTAGGTCACCACCTTGGTGGCCGGATCGATCTGGATACCAGTGACGTTCGGGATGTAGCGGATCACGCTGGCGTGCAGCCCGGCGAACGCGGCCTCGAAGGTGTGGCGCTCGGCCTGGACGTTGGCGTTCTCGTCGAGCACGATCACCTGGCAGTTGCCGCGACCGGAGGTCTTGAGGTGGTCGGCGACCACGCAGGCGCGTTCGTACGGCCCCGGCGGGCAGCGGTAGGGCGCCTTGGGAATGGTCATCACGAAGATGTCCTGGTCCTGCATGGCCGTGATCTGCTGGCGCAGCAGCGTGGTCTGGGCGCCGCCGCGCCAGGCGTGGGGCGTGCGTGTGTCGTAGTCCGCCTGCGTGAGGCCGTAGGCGTCGTCGAAGCTGATGCCCGGCGCCAGCACGAGCCGGTCGTAGCCCAGGCTGCTGCCGTCGGACAGCGTGAGCGAACGGGCTTGCCGGTTGATCGCCGCCAGGCTGCCGGCTTTTGAGACGACGCCGTAGCGACGGACCAGGGCTTCCCGGCTGTACTGCAGGCCGGCGATTGTGCGGCTGCCGTTGAGCACGAGGTTGCTCATGATGCTGGAGGTGTAGAGCGCGTCGGGCTCGACCAGGGTGACCTCCAGGCCCTTGCCGCCCCACAGCCGCAGGTACTTGGCCGCGGTCATCCCGGCCATGCCGCCGCCCACCACCACCACCTTTTTGCCGGTGATGGAGGTGGTGGCCAGCGGGGCCGTGGAGGTGTTGGGTCGTCTGGATGGTTTGCGCTGGTCATCGGCCCGACCCGCCAGCGGGACCAGACCGGCGGCCAGGCCGCCCGCGGCCACCGCCATCCATTGGCGGCGCGAGAGATCGCTCGTGATCTTGAAGGTGTTCATGGAGGTCTCCCGGTTCATTGCTGGAGGTAGGCGATGATCTTTTGCAGCTGCGCGGGCGTGTAGCCCTGGGCGTGCGCGGCCATGATGTCTTTGCTCGCGGTCTTGGTGAGGAACTCGGTGATCTCCTCGGCCTCGCCGCCCCGGATGCTGTCGAACCCGCCGGTGCCGTTGGTGCCGTGACACTGGAAGCAGTTGGAGGCCAGCAAGCGCCCCTCGGTGCTGGCCGCGGTGGTGGCGGCGGGTGCCGCTGTGCTGGAAAGGGCTTTGGTGGTGGACAGGGACGGGCTGGATTTGGTCGTGGCCGCGGGGTCGTCCCCGCTGCCGCCGCCGCAGGCGGCCAGGACGGCGCAGGCGGCCACAGCCACCCACAGGGCGCCTCTCCCGTGCTCAACTTGGGTTTTCATCGCTTCTCCTGTTGTTCGTCTTGCGCGACTTGCGCTAGGTGAGGCTAGGCCCGGGGCGCTTAAATAACCTTATAGAGGACGTGGATTTGAGTAACAGGTGTTTCAAGCCTATTTCCGCATGTCTTGATGAAAGGAGCGCCGTTGTGCACGACACCGCAGTGACCACTCCCACCGCCGGGATGCCCTGGCCCGTGGCCAGCCCGTTTCGCATGCGGCCGGGTCTCGCGCGCCTGAGCCCCGCGACCGAGGCGCCGCCATCGCCGCTGTTCGTGCGGGACGGGCTGGCGTCTGTCTACGCCGCCCACAAGCGGGCGGTGCTGCAGACCCAACACAGCTTGTCACACATCGGCCAGGCCGACCCGGCGGTGCTGCAGGCCATCGCCCAGGCCTACGCTGTGCAGACCGGTGTCGGCATTGCAGCGGATGCGCGCGCCCTGGCAGAAGACCTGCAGGAAGACTTCGTGGTCCTGCACGACGAGCCGGGCGACGGCTTCCGGGCGCGTTTCCTCTCGGTGTGTTTCCCCTCGAACTGGAATCCGGCCGAGAAGCTGGGCCTGGACTTCACAGCCATCCACGCCCCGGTGGCCGACAACGCGCTGCTGCAGGCGGGCGCGCGCGGCATCGTCGACATGGCCTTTCGCCAGGCGCCGATGCTGCGCCACGTCTGGCTGCTCACGCCCAACGGCGACCTGGCCCAGCACCCCGAGACGCGCCGCGCCCGCTGGGAGGACGCGCTCGCCGCGGCCGACGCACCGGGCGCCACAGGCCGCCTGATCGATCAGGTGTTCTTCCGCGTCGAACGCCAGACCACGCTGCCGCTGCCCGCGCTGCAGCGGGGCGTGTTCTTCATCCGCGTGATGGTCGCGCCGCTGGTGGAGGTGCTGGCCGTGGCGCCCGGGCGGGCGGCCGAACTGGCCGAGGCGCTGGCCTCGATGAGCGAGGCCGTGGTGGCCTACCGCGGCATGGCCGCGGTGCGCGAGCGGCTCTGCGCCGAACTCAGGCCTTCTTGACCGTCGTGCTCGGACCGTTGGTCTGGACCGATTGGATGCCGTTGTCGCGGCCCGCGGCGTCCTTGTACATCTGGCTGGTGCCGATGACCTGGTGGTTGCCGGCCTTGAGGTTGAAGTAGCAGCGGCCGTCGGACGCGTCCTTGCGCTCGTAGCGGGCCTCCTGCGGGCTGTTGGTCTGGACGGACTTGATGCCGTTCTCGGCCGACGCCTGGGTGTCGTACTGCTCGCTGCGCAGGATCACCTCGCCGTTGCCGGCCTTCAGGACGAAGGAGAACGTGCCTTTGTCGTTCGAAGAGAGTTCGTACCAGCCTGCCATGTCAGCTCCTTGAAGTGAGAGAGAGAAGGGGATGTGCCGAAGCGGGCCCATCGTAGGCCGGGCACGCGGCGCTGGGAAGACGGTGGGCGGCCGACCGTGACATCCGCCCGCCGGTTGTGGCGGGGATGGACCACGGTCACGCTGGAGGCCCGCGTGCGCGACCACCTGGCCTGGAGGCCGGGGCGCGTCAGGCGCGCTCGTCGAACAGCGTGCCGAGCATCTCCTGCTCGGTCTTCACGACCTTGAGATTGGCGGCGAAGCTGTAGAGCGCCATCTTGCCCCCGACCAGGTCGTCGGCCAGGTGGCCCAGGTCACCGCCTTCGCCCGCGGCGCGGTCCTCCCGCTCGACGCGCGCGCTCACGCCGCCCGAATCGGGGTGGGCCGTCTGCACGACCTGCTGGCGCAGGAAGTCGGGCGTCTGCGCGTTGGCGATCTTGTGAGCGCCCACGTCCAGCCGCAGCTGCGCGGCGCGCATGCCGCTCAGGCCGATGGCGGAGGCAGAGGAACCGATGGTCGTGGTCATGGCGGGGTGGGGGTGTGGCCGGGCGCAATGGCCCAAGCAAGCTATCGGCGTGCGAGCCGGAAACTGTAGGGGCGGCCGCATCCCCGCCATCACGGGGCGTGTGCGTAGCGCTCCCGCACCGCCGCCAGTTCCTCCTGCACCCGCTGCCGCAGGGCCGGTGGCGCCAGCACCTCCACCTCGCTCCCGTAGGACAGCAGGCGGCGCGCACCATGGTCCAGCGATTCGACGGGCAGTTGCACCGTGGTCCAGTCCGGTCGTGACGTCGCACCCGCCGCCGCGTCCGGCACAAAGGGGTGGCGTTCGTTGCGCAGCCATTCCAGCGCCCGCGGCGAGACACTGACCACCGCCTGCAGCGGCCGCAGATCGGACTCGAAGCGCCGGATCGAGGCCTCCCAGTACGCGGCCAGGTCGAATTGGCGCGGACGCCGGAACCGGGAGGGCAGCGGGCGCAGGGACTTCACCGCCGAGATCCGGTAGGTGCGGACCGTGTCCTGTCCGCTGGTGCGCGCCGCCAGGTACCAGGTGCCGGCCTTCATCACCAGGCCCAGCGGTTCCAGCTCGCGCTCGTCCGTGCCGCGCCAGCTTTCGTAGCACACCGCGACGCGCTGCGCGTTCCACACCGCGTTGGCCAGCGTGCGCAGGTGTTCGGGCGCTTCGCTGCGGCGGTACCAGTCCACCGGATCGATGTGCAGCCGCGCGCCCACGCGGTCGGCCTGCTGCCGCCATTCCGCCGGCAGGGACGCGACCATCTTCAGCCGGGCCGACGCGGCCGCGCGACCCAGGCCCAGGTCGGTGGCCGCTGCCGGCAGACCCGCCAGCAGCAGGGCCTGGGACTCGGACTCGGTCAGGCCCGTGAGCTTCGTGCTCCAGCCTTCGCTCAACTGGAAACCGCCGGTCCGCCCTGGTTCGCCCCAGACCGGCACGCCGGCCGCCGACAGCTGGTCGATGTCGCGCAGGATGGTGCGGGGCGACACCTCCAGCATGCGCGCCAGCGCGGGCGCCGTCAGCCGGCCGTGCGACTGCAGCAGCATCAGGATCGAGAGCAGTCGGCTCGCTTGCATGGTGGAGAGGGATCGTGCGGTCTAAAACATGACATTAGTTGGCATGGTATGCGGCGCAGCATGCGTCTGTCATCCACCACCACCACGCTGTTCCATGGACACCCTGCTTCTCTCCGATCCCTCGCACCTCTGGCTGTTCTTTGTGCTGGTGCTGGGCATCATCGCCTTGCCGGGCATGGACATGGCGTTCGTTCTGGGCTCCACGCTGGTCGACGGCCGGCGTGGCGGCGCGGCTGCGCTGGCGGGGATCGTCGCGGGCGGGGTGGCGCACACGGCCATGGCGGCCCTGGGCGTGGGCCTGATGCTGCAGGCGGTGCCCGCCCTGTTCAGGTTGATGCTGGTGGGCGGCGCGCTGTACCTGGGCTGGATCGGCTGGTCGCTGGTGCGCGGCGCGTCGGCGCTGGGCGAGGTCCAGGCCGACCGGTCGCGCCCGGCCGCGACCACCTTCCGTCAGGGGCTGCTGACCTGTCTGCTCAACCCCAAGGCCTACCTGTTCATGGTGGCGGTCTTTCCCCAGTTCGCAGGCCCCGAGCACGGGCCGATGCTGGCGCAGGCGGTGGCCATGGGCACGATCATCCCGGCCACGCAGGCGGCGGTGTACGGCGCGGTGGTGTTCGGTGCGGCCCGTGCCCGGGAGGTCCTGCGCGGCAGCGGCCGCGCGCAGGTCCTGGCCGGGCGGACGGTGGGGTTCGTGCTGTTCGGCGGCGCGCTGTGGATGCTCGGGCAAGGGCTGGTGGCCGCCTGAGGCAGCGGCGCACCCAGCCTCAGGAGGGTGGCGCCAGCCGCTCGGTGCGGGTGAGCTGCCCCAGGGGGTTGTAGTGTTCCCGGATGTCGAGCACACCGTCCAGATCGGCATCGCGGTCGACATGGTCCAGCCGGCCCAGCCGGTAGACGTCGATGCGGGTGGGGCGGCCCGAGCGCGGTTCGAGGTACTGCGTGGTGGCGAGCACACCAAAGGCAAAGGTGCTGACCGAATCGATCAGGCTGTCGCCGTCGGTGTCGACTTCTTCGGTCTGCGCCTGGTTGGCCCGGAAACGGGTGAGGGTTTCAAACACGCCGTCGAAGTCGCCGTCGCCCTCGGCCGACGTCAGCTCGCCCTGCGCGTCGTACCGGTAGACCAGGTCCATGCGACCGTCGAAATTGCGGTCGAACTCACCGCCCACCGCGAAGTTGGCCGCCGAATACGTCCAGCGCTCGTCGACCCGCCCGTCGCGGTTGTGGTCGAACTCGTTCTGGCCGACCGGCACATGCAGCCAGGCCCAGCAGAGACCGGCACCCACCACCAGGCCGCCGAGTCCCCAGCGCCAGGACGCGCGGGTCGCCGCAGCGTTCGCCCGCGGCAGCGGATCGCTCACCTGGTTGGCCTCCCAGCGCTCTATCGCGGCCCGGGCACGCTCGAAATCCGCCTCATCGACATCGAGCCGCACCAGCCCCGCCGCTGGCAGCTCACCCATGGCGCCTGGAAGGTAGCTCCCCATCACCTGCGCCGCGACGCCTTCCTGCCGGAGCACGTCGGCCAGCATGTGGGCTTCCAGGGCGTTGGCGGCTTCGTAGACTGTTTTCATGCCGCGACTCTATCGAACACCCGTCGACCTGCCAGCCAACTGGCAGCCAGAACTGGCACGATCACGGCTTCGCCCCATTGCCACCGCCACCCGAGAGACTTCCATGGAACTCCCCGCCCACCAGCTGAGCATGACCGTGCTCATGACGCCCGACACCGCCAACTTCTCCGGCAACGTGCACGGCGGCACCATCCTCAAGCTGCTCGACCAGGTGGCCTACGCCTGCGCCAGCCGCTACGCGGCCACCTATGTGGTCACGCTCAGCGTCGACCAGGTGATGTTCCGCCAGCCGATCCATGTCGGCGAACTGGTGACCTTCCTGGCCTCGGTCAACCACACCGGCACCTCGTCGATGGAGATCGGCATCAAGGTGATCGCCGAGGACATCCGCACCCAGGTCAAGCGCCACGTCAACAGCTGTTTCTTCACCATGGTCGCGGTGGACGAGGACCGCAAGCCCACGGCCGTGCCGCCGCTGCGGCCCTTCACACCCGACGAGCGCCGCCGACACGAAGGGGCGGAGCTGCGCAAGGCGATGCGGCGAGAGATGGAGCAGCGCTTCGCCGCGATCCGCTCGCAGGAACACGCTAGCGGGGCGGCGTAGGCAGCGTGGCCGGCTCGCCAGGGCAGGGCCCCATGCCGGCCGCGGCCTCGCGCAGCAGGTCGCGCAGCCAGATCAGACCCGGGTCGCGGCGGCGGTACTTGTGCCACTGCATGGACTGCTGCAGCTTCTTCATCGACAACGGCACCGGCCGCAGTGCAATGGGCAGCGTGCCCTGCAGCAGCTGCGCCAGCCGTGCGTGCGAGGTGGCGATCAGGTCGGTGCCGACCACGAGGTGCAGCATCGCGCTGAAGTTGTAGGTGGTGAGGCCGATTTCGCGGCTCAGGCCGTGGTCGTTTGCCAGCCAGGTGTCGAACACCGGCAGGCCGCCGTCGGCCGGGACCATCGCGACGTGGCGCGCCTGCAGGTAGCGCTGCATCGTCAGCTCTTCCTGCGCCAGCGGGCTGTCCTGCCAGACCACGCAGACGAAACGGTCGTCGAACAGCGGGTCCAGCGGGTGGTCCGGTGAGCAGAAGTTCGACGGAATGATCAGCAGGTCGGCCTCGCCGCGCTCCAGGCTGCGGTGGGGCTGGCCCACCTGCTGCTTGAAGTTGAAGCGCACCCGGCTGCCGCGCTGGTGGGCCAGCGCCAACATCCCGGGCATCAGCACCTCCATCGAGTAGTCGGACACGAACAGCGTGAACTCGCGCTCCGACTCGGTCGGGTCGAAGGCGGGCCGCGCCGCGACGGTGGTGTCGATGCGCACCAGCACGTCGCGCACCGCCTCGTGCAGCAGTTCGGCGCGCGGCGTCAGCTCCATGCGGCCACCGACCTGCACCAGCAGATCGTCGTCGAAATACTGGCGCAGCCGCGAGAGCGCGTTGCTCATCGTGGACTGGCTCAGGAACACGCGTTCGCCCGCCCGTGTGACGTTTCTTTCGGTCAGCAGGGCGTCGAGTGCGACGAGCAGGTTGAGGTCGAGTTTCTTGAATCGCATGGTCGGCCGGTGGCGCAGTGTGCCTCAGGCCAGGGGGGCTCCGGTGGGCCCCAACAGGGGCTCCAAGGGTTTGCCCTGATATTTCAAAAGTGGATGGAAAGGATCGGAACAATCCATTTCACAGGGTATTGCCGGCTCCATAAAGTCGCGGCTCGTTTGATCTGGATCAAGTGGTCCAGGTCGGCGACAGCCCACGACAACAAGGAGACAAGCCATGCCGAATCGAGCGAATGCCCGGCCCGCCGCCCCGCGCCGGGCGCACGGATGCCGCACCCTCACGCCCCTGCTGCTCGCCCTGCTGGCCGCCCCCGCGGCCCAGGCGATCGAGATCGACACGGGGAACCCCGACTGGACCCTGCGCTGGGACAACACCGTCAAGTACAGCCTGATGCAGCGCCTGAAGGACGCCTCGCCCACGCTGTCCGCGCAGGTGCCGCTGACCGTCAACCAGGACGACGGCGACAACAACTTCAAGAAGGGCCTGGTCTCCAACCGGCTGGACCTGCTGACCGAGCTGGACCTGGCCGGCCCGGGCTACGGCGCCCGCGTCAGCGGCGCGGCCTGGTACGACAGCGTCTACAACGGCAAGACCGACAACACCGGCTTCACCGCCAACCACCGGCCCGGCACCGCGTTCGCCCCCGAGACCCGCGACCTCATGGGCCGCAAGGGCGAGCTGCTTGACGCTTTCGTCTACGGCAAGTTCGACCTGGGTGACCGCCCCGCCTCGGCCCGCCTGGGCCGCCACACCCTGCTCTGGGGCGAGAGCCTGTTCTTCGGTGCCAACGGCATCGCCGGCGGCCAGGCGCCGCTGGACCTGATCAAGCTGCTGTCGGTGCCCAACGCCACCTTCAAGGAGGTCGCCATGCCCACCGGCAAGCTCTCCGGCCAGGTGCAGCTGACGCCCGACGTGTCGCTGGGTGCCTACCTGGCCTACGAGTGGGAGAAGACCCGCCTGATGCCGGCGGGCGCCTACCTCTCCAGCAGCGATTCCCTGGGCCCCGGCGCCGAGCGCATCCTGGCCGGCCCCACCGCCAGCTTCGAGCGCCAGCCCGACCTGGACGCCAAGGACAGCGGGCAGGGCGGTGTGCAGCTGCGCTTCCGTGCGCCCTCGCTCGACACCGACTTCGGCCTCTACGCCATCCGCTACCACGCCACCACGCCCAGCAACATCAACACCGTGCTCAACGGCGTGCCGCCCGCGCTGGTGCCCAGCAGCTACCGCTGGATGTACCACGAGGGCGTGCGCGCCTTCGGCGCCAGCTTCGCCAAGTCGGTCGGCGAGTGGGGGCTGGCGGGCGAGGTCTCGGTGCGTCAGAACACGCCGCTGGCCAGCGCGGGCCAGGCCTCGCTCGCGACCATCCGCGTCAACACCGGCCTGAACAACAACAGCAACCCGGGCTACGCCGTGGGCGAGACGGCGCACGCCCAGGTCTCGTGGATCGCGTCCCTGGGCCCGTCGTTCCTGTCGCGTGAAGCCTCGTTCGTGGGCGAGGTGGCCTGGAACACGCGGCTGAAGGTCACGCGCAACGAGCAGATGCTCAACCCCAATGCCGACAAGTCGGCCGTGGCCACGCGCCTGGTGTTCTCGCCCAGCTACCGCCAGGTGCTGCCGGGCCTGGACCTCTCGCCCACGATCGGCCTGGGCTACGCCAAGGGCAAGTCCTCGGCCGTGGGGCCGGGCTTCGGCGTGGACGGCGGTGGCGATCTGAGCCTGGGGCTCAACGCCGTCTACCTCGGGGCCTGGAACCTGGCCATCAACTACGTGCACTTCCTGGGCAAGGCCGCCCCCACGCTGGACGCCGCCAACAACGCCGTGTACCGGCAGGCGCTGAAAGACCGGAACTACCTGACCGTGTCGCTGCGCACCACCTTCTGACTGAGGAGACCACCATGAAACAACCGCAACTGTGGACAGCGGCTGCGCTGCTGCTCGCCCTGGGCATGGCCCAGGCCGGCGTGACCGCCCAGGAGGCCGCGCGCCTCAAGACCGACCTGACCCCCCTGGGCGCCGAACGCGCCGGCAACAAGGACGGCAGCATCCCGGCCTGGACCGGGGGCTACACCACCCCCATCCCCGGCTTCAAGAACGGCGGCCGCCGGGGCGACCCGTTTGCGAACGAGAAGCCGCTCTACAGCATCACGGCCGCCAACATGGCCGAGCACGCGGCCAAGCTGACCGAGGGCACCCAGGCCCTGCTCAAGAAGTACCCGCAGACCTTCCGCGTCGACGTCTACAAGACCCACCGCACCGCGGCGGCGCCGCAATGGGTCTACGACAACACCTTCAAGAACGCCACCAGCGCCAAGATCGAAGGCGGGGTCGTCACCGGCGCCTTCGGCGGCATTCCCTTCCCGGTGCCCAAGACCGGCGAAGAGGTCATGGCCAACCACGAGCTGCACTGGCGCGGCGAGGCCTGGCAGGCCGACTTCCGCGGCTACCTGGGCACGGCCAGCGGCCAGCGGGTGCTCTCCGTTGAAGGGCGCGGCGACTTCCAGATGCCGTACTACGCCAACGGCGAGGCCGACAAGTTCGGCGGCGACTACTGGATGGTCCGACTGCTCAACAGCGGCCCGCCGGTGCGGGCAGGCGAGGCCATCACCGGCCGCCAGAACCTGGACCAGGGCAAGAGCGCTTCCTGGGTCTACCTGACCGGCCAGCGCCGCGTGCGCAAGTTGCCCAACGCCTGCTGCGACACGCCCACCCCGGCCAGCGCGGGCGTGGCCAGCTTCGACGAGATCGACGTGTTCGCCGGCCGCAGCGACGGCTTCGACTGGAAGATCGTCGGCAAGCAGGAGATGCTGATCCCCTACAACAGCAACCGCCTGCACACCCCGACCAAGGACAGCGACGTGCTGCTGGCCAACCACCTGAACCCGGACCACGTGCGCTGGGAGCTGCACCGCGTCTATGTGGTGGAGGCCACGCTCAAGGCCGGCCAGCGCCACCAGGCGCCCAAGAGCCGCTACTACGTGGACGAGGACACCTGGGTGGCCGTGCTGGGTGACCGCTGGGACGCCAAGGGCCAGCTGTGGAAGACCCTCTGGTCGCACCCGGTGGTAATGCCCGATTTGCCGGCCACCACGCCGCAGCAGCAATGGGGCTTCAACGACCTGATCTCGGGCGCCTGGTACGCCAGCGGCGTGGTCAACGAGCGCAACCAGCACTACAAGATCGTGCCGCGCCGTCCGGACAGCTTCTTCACCCCCGACGCCATGGCCGGCGACGGCGTGCGCTGAGCGGGAAGCACCATGCGTCTGTCACTTCTCCTGGCCGCGGTGTGCGCGGCGACCGGTGCGGGCCCCGCGCTGGCCCGCTCGCCGGTGGGCGACGCGCTGCAGCGCCCGGCCCTGGTGGTCAAGGCGCCGCAGCGGGCCGTGCTGCTGGCGGCGGCCCAAGCCGGTGCCCGCACCGTGGCGGTGGGTGAGCGCGGCATCGTGGCCCTGAGCGACGACCGCGGCGCCACCTGGCGCCAGGCGCCCAGCCCGGTGAGCGTGACGCTGACCATGGTGCGCTTTGCCGACGAGCAACACGGCGTGGCGGTGGGCCACGGCGGCACGGTGCTGACCTCTGACGACGCGGGCGCCAGCTGGCGCCTGCGTCTGGACGGCCGGCGCCTGGCCGAGATCGCCAAGGCGGCGGCCACCACCCCCGAAGCGCAGCGGGACGCCGAGCGCCTGCTGGCCGACGGACCCGACAAGCCCTTCCTGGACGTGCTGCAGTGGGACGCGAAGCGCCTGCTCGCCGTGGGTGCCTACGGGCTCGCCTTCTACAGCGACGACGGCGGCGAGCGCTGGACGCCCTGGATGGACCGCCTGCCCAACCCCAAGGCCCTGCACTGGTACGTGGCCCGGCGCGCGGGCGACACCTTGCTGCTGGCCGGCGAGCAGGGCCTGCTGGCCCGCTCGCTGGACGGCGGCCGCAGCTTTCAACCCATGCATTCACCCTACGCGGGCAGCTGGTTCGCCGGCGAGCTTCGAGCCGACGGCCAGACCGTGCTGGCGGGCCTGCGCGGCAACGTGTGGCGTTCCACCGATGGCGGCACCCAGTGGACCCAGCTGGCCTCGCCGGTGCCGGCCACCATCACCGCCATGGCGGTGGACGCCAGCGGCGGCCTGCTGCTGGCCAGCCAGGCTGGCGCGGTGCTGCGCCTGCAGGGCGACGCGCTGGTGCCGCTGAAGGCGCCCCCGGTGCCCATGCCCTCGGCCTTGCTGCCGCTGCAGGGCGGACCGCTGCTCACGCTGGGCGTGGCCGGCGTGGTGCCTGTCGATGCAGGAGCACTTCAATGAACGCCCACGCATTCGACCCCCGCTCGGGCTCGCTGATCGAGCGCGCGCTGTTCAACCACCGCGGCGTCGTGCTGCTGCTGTGCGCGCTGGTCACGCTGCTGCTGGGCTGGCAGGCCACGCGGCTGCAGCTCAACGCCAGCTTCGAGAAGACCATCCCCACCAGCCACCCCTACATCCAGAACTATCTGACGCACCAGAACGAGCTGAGCGGTCTGGGCAACGCAGTGCGCATCGCGGTGGCCCGCCCCGAAGGCAGCATCTACGACGCGAAGTACCTCGACACCCTGCGCCGCCTCTCCGACGAGGTGTTCCTGCTGCCCGGCGTGGACCGTGCGCGCATGAAATCGCTCTGGACGCCGACCACGCGCTGGGTCGGCGTGACGGAAGACGGCCTGGAAGGCGGGCCGGTCATCCCCGCCGGCTTCGACGGCTCGCCGGCCAAGCTGCAGCAGCTGGCCGCCAACGTGGCGCGCTCGGGCGAGATCGGGCAGACCGTGGCGCGCGACGCGCAGTCGTCGGTGATCTTCGTGCCGCTGCTGGCCAAAGACGCCGAGGGCCAGGCCATCGACTACGCGCGGCTCTCGGGCCAGCTCGACGCGCTGCGCACGAAGTACGAGGCCGAAGGCGTGCGCGTGCACATCACCGGCTTTGCCAAGATCGTGGGCGACCTGATCGACGGCGTGAAGGCGGTGCTGGTGTTCTTCGCCATCGCCGTGGCCATCGCCACCGCCATGGTGTTCTGGTACACGCGCTGCGTGCGCTCCACGCTGCTGGTGGTGGTCGCCTCGCTGATCGCGGTGGTGTGGCAGCTGGGCCTGCTGCCGCTGCTGGGCTACGCGCTGGACCCGTACTCCATCCTCGTGCCCTTCCTGGTGTTCGCCATCGGCATGAGCCACGGCGCACAGAAGATGAACGGCATCATGCAGGACGTGGGCCGCGGGCTGCCCAAGCTGGTGGCCGCGCGCTTCACCTTCCGCCGCCTGTTCCTGGCCGGGCTCACGGCCCTGCTGGCCGACGCGGTGGGTTTCGCGGTGCTGCTGGTGATCGACATCCAGGTGATCCGCGAACTGGCGGTTGCGGCCTCCATCGGCGTGGCGGTGCTGATCTTCACCAACCTGATCCTGCTGCCCATCCTGCTGAGCTACACCGGCGTGAGCGCCCAGGCGGCCACGCGCAGCCTGCGCGCCGAGCAGGCCGATGCCACCGGCGCGGCCAAGCACCCGATGTGGGCCTTCCTCGACCGCTTCACCCAGCGCCCCTGGGCGACGGTGGCGGTGGTGGCCGGCTTGCTGATGGGCGTGGGCGGTTTTGCCGCGAGCACGCAGCTCAAGATCGGCGACCTCGACCCCGGCGCGCCCGAGCTGCGGGCCGACAGCCGCTACAACCGCGACGTCGCCTTCATGAACGCCGCCTACGGCGCCGGCAGCGACGTGCTGGCCGTGATGGTCAAGACACCCGAGGGCCAGTGCTCGGCCTACGACACGCTCAACAAGGTGGACGCGCTGGAGTGGGAGCTGCGCCAGATCGATGGCGTGGAAAGCACCAACACCCTGGCGCTGCTCAACCGCCGCGTGCTCTCGGGCTTGAACGAAGGCAACCCGCGCTGGTACGAGTTCCTGCCCAACCAGGACATGCTCAACACCGTCACGGCCAGCGCGCCGCGCGGTCTGTACAACGATGCCTGCGGCCTGCTGACGGTCTACGTCTACCTGCGCGACCACAAGGCCGACACGCTCAGCCGCGTGGTGGAACACGTCGAGGCCTTTGCCCAGGTCAACAACACCGCCGACACGCAGTTCCTGCTGGCCGCCGGTTCGGCCGGCATCGAGGCCGCCACCAACATCGTCGTCAAGGACGCCTGGCGCACCATGCTGCTCATGGTCTACGGCGCCGTGGTGCTGCTGTGCTTCATCACCTTCCGCTCCTGGCGCGCGGTGGTGGTGGCGGTGCTGCCGCTGGTGGTGACCTCGTTCCTGGCCGAGGCGCTGATGGTGGCGCTGGGCATGGGCGTGAAGGTGGCCACGCTGCCGGTGATCGCGCTGGGCGTGGGCATCGGCGTCGACTACGCGCTCTACATCCTGTCCATCACCCTGGCCCAGCTGCGCGAAGGCAAGAGCCTGTCCGAGGCCTATTACCGCGCCCTGCTGTTCACCGGCAAGGTGGTGATGCTGACCGGCGTCACGCTGGCCGTGGGCGTCATCACCTGGGTCGCATCGCCCATCAAGTTCCAGGCCGACATGGGCCTGCTGCTGGCCTTCATGTTCCTCTGGAACATGCTCGGCGCCCTCGTGCTGCTGCCCGCGCTCGCGCACTTCCTGCTGCGGCCTGCGCCGCTGCGCGCCGCCGCGTCCGCTCCCCTTTCCAACCCCCTCCCAGCCCACTGATCCCATGTACAAATACTTCCCCACCAACTACGTCTGGAACCTCTCGGTCAATCTCGCCATCGAGATGGGCGCGCGCATGGGCGAGATCGAGCAGATGTGCGCCCCTTTGCTGGAGGCCGCCAAGGCGCCCGACGCCGCCGGCACTGTCGCCTTCCGCGAGACCTGGGTGAGCATGGCCGACCGGCTGTGCGAACTGGCGGCCGAAGACGAGGCCAAAGGCCGCCTGCTGTCGGCCGGCGAAAAGTACCGCCGCGCGTCGGGCTACCTGATCACCGCCGAGCGCCTGCAGGCGCACGACGCGCCGGGCCGCCTGGCGATCTACCAGCGCTCGCTGGCGCTGTTCCTCCAGGGCTCGCGCCTCGTGGGCGACCGCGTGCAGCGCGTGGAGATTCCCTACGAGGGCAAGCACCTCGCAGGCCTGTACTACCCCGCCGATGGCCTCAAGCCCGGCGAGCGCGCACCGCTGTGCGTGCAGCTCAATGGCCTGGACTCGATCAAGGAGATGAAGATGCTCGTGGGCCTGCCGGCCTGGCTCGCGAAGCGCGGCGTGTCCTCGCTGGTGCTCGACCAGCCCGGCACCGGCGAGGCGCTGCGCCTGCAGGGCCTGACCGCGCGCTACGACACCGAACACTGGGCCAGCCGCGTGGTCGACTGGCTGGAGCAGCACCCCGAGGTGGACCCCAAGCGCATCGGCTGCGAAGGCGTGTCGCTGGGCGGCTACTACTGTCCGCGCAGCGTGGCCATGGAGCCGCGCTTTGCCTGCGGGGTGGCCTGGGGCGCCAACCACGACTGGCGCGACGTGCAGAAGCGCCGGCTGGAAAAGGAAGGCGACTTCCCGGTGCCGCACTACTGGGCCCACGTGTGCTGGGTCTGGGGCGCCAAGGACATCGACGACTTCATGCGCATCGCCGAAAACGTGCATCTGGACGGCGTGGTCGAGAAGATCAAGGTGCCGTTCCTGGTGACGCACGGCGAAAAGGATTCGCAGATCCCGCTCAAGTGGGCGCACCGCACCTACGAGCAGCTGGTCAACAGCCCCAAGCGCGAACTCAAGATCTTCACCGACCGCGAAGGCGGTGTGCAGCACGCCAGTTTTGACAACAGCATCAACGCCGGCCACTACATCGCCGACTGGATCGCCGAAACCCTGGGTGGCCGCACGGCCGCCTGAACCATCACACACAAGGGACACATATGAACATCATCGGACTCGACGCCCTGGTCTTTGGCGTGGACGACCTCGCCGCCTGCCGCCAGTACCTGATCGACTACGGCCTGCGTGACGTGGGCGGCGACCGCTTCGAAGCGCTCGACGGCACCGCCGTCGTGCTGCGCGCGAAGGACGACGCCACGCTGCCGCCCGGCCTGGGCACCGCCAGCATGCTGCGCGAAACCGTCTACGGCGTGGCCGACGCCGCCACGCTGGAAGCGATTGCCGCGGAGCTGTCCAAGGACCGCACGGTGACGCACGATGGCGGCGTGGTGCGCGCGCAGGACGACCTGGGTTTTGCGCTGGCCTTCCAGGTCAGCGTGCGCCGCCCGCTGGACCTGCCCGCCGAAGCCGTGAACGCGCCGGGCGCGCCGGTCCAGCGGCCGGCGAACACGGTCGCCGTGGACCAGAACGCGCCGGCCCTGCCGCGCTCGCTCTCGCACGTCGTGTACTTCGTGCCCGACACCGAAAAGGCCGAGGCCTTCTACCGGCGGCTGGGTTTTGTCTGCACCGACCGCTTCACCGGCGTCGGCCCCTTCCTGCGGCCCGGAGGCACGCAGGAGCACCACAGCCTCTTCATGATCGAGACGCCGCCCTTCATGAAAGGCTGCGAGCACTTCACCTTCCACATGGGCGGCCCCACCGAGCTGATGCTGGCGGGCACGCGCTTTGTGGAGAAGGGCTACCAGAGCTTCTGGGGCCCGGGGCGCCACAAGTTCGGCAGCAACTGGTTCTGGTACTTCAACTCGCCGCTGGGCTGCCACGTCGAGTACGACGCCGACATGGACCAGCACGACGAGCACTGGTCGCCCCGCGAGGTGCCGATCAGCGCCGACGCCTCGCAGCTGTTCCTGTTCCAGAACCGCGAGAAGTGGGCGCCCTCCGGCCCGCCGCCCGGCGCCGCCGCACACTGAAGCACCCAAGGCCACCGACCATGAGGCTGTGCCACATCGACCAGCTGCCCGACGGCGCGTCCCGGGGCTTTGACCCGCACCAGGTGGGGCAGGACACGGTGCTCGTGGTGCGCCAGGGGGAGAGGCTGTTCGCCTACCGCGACGCCTGCCCGCACCACGACACGCCCATGGCCTGGCGCAAGGACGCCTACCTCGACGGCACGGGCCGGCACATCGTCTGTGCGGCCCATGGCGCACAGTTCGACATCGCCACCGGCCTGTGCACGCTCGGGCCGTGCCTGGGCGAATCGCTCACGCCCGTCACTTTGCAGATCCACAACAACGGCGAGGTCCACCTCGCTACCAACAACACCTTGGAGACACCCACATGACCCGCTCCGCATCCCGCATCCTCATCATCGGCGGAGGCTTCTCCGGCATGTCGGCCGCCATCGAACTGCGCAAACAGGGCGCCAAAGTCGACCTGGTCGAGATCGATCCCGGCTGGCGCAGCTACGGCGCCGGCATCAGCCTGGGCGGCGCCACCCTGCGCGCCCTTCGCAGCCTGGGCGTGCTGGACGCCTTCCTGGAGCACGGCAGCGCCGCCGACGGCGTGGACATCTGCCTGCCCCATGGCCCCAAGGTGGCCGAGCTGCCCACGCCGCGCATCGCGGGGCCCGACATTCCGGGCGGCGGCGCCATCATGCGACCGGTGCTGGCCCGCATCCTGGCCGAGGCCACCCGGGCCAGCGGCACGAATGTGCGCCTGGGCTGCACCTTCACCGCCATCGAGCAGGACGCCGAGGGTGTGGAGGTGGCGTTCACCGATGGCAGCCGCCAGCGCTACGACCTGGTCATCGGCGCCGACGGCCTGTATTCCCAGGTGCGCGAGGCGGTGTTCCCGCAGGCGCCCAAGCCCCAGTACAGCGGCCAGGCCGTCTGGCGCGCGGTGTTGCCGCGTCCACCCGAAATCGAAACCTGTGTCATGTGGATGGGGCCGCGCATCAAGCCCGGCGTGAACCCGGTCTCGAAGACCGAGATGTACCTGTTCGTCACCGAGCCGCGCCCCGACAACGAGCATGTCGACCCCGCCACCTTCGCAGACCACCTGCGCGGCCTGCTGGCCGACTTCACGGCGCCCGCGCTGCAGGCCATCCGCGACCAGATCGGTCCTGATTCGCGAATCATCTACCGCCCGCTCGAAGGCCTGCTGATGCCGCGCCCCTGGTTCAACGGGCGCGTGGTGCTGATTGGCGACACGGTGCACGCCACCACGCCGCACCTGGCCTCGGGCGCCTGCATCGGCATCGAGGACGCGCTGGTGCTGGCCGAGGAGCTGGCACGAGCGACCGCGGTGGACCAGGCCCTGGCGGCGTTCGAAAGCCGGCGCTGGGAGCGCTGCCGCATGGTGGTGCAGAACTCGGCCCGCCTGGGCGAGATCGAGGTCGCCGGCGGCGACAAGGAAGAGCACGGTCGCATCATGCGCGACACGCTCATGGCCCTGGCCCAACCCATCTGACCCGGAGATGCCATGAACACACGCTCCACCAGCACCTTCGGCCATGTGGCCCTCATCGTCGCGCACTGCGCCGGCATGGTCGACCTCGTCGCGCTGCCGGTCTGGGTTGGCACGCTGATCCAGCACTACCAGCTCGACCCGCAGCAGGCCGGCGGCCTGGTCACGCTGTTCCTGGTCGGCGCCGTGCTCTCCAGCGTCTTCCTGGCCTCGCGCTTCCAGCGCGTCAAGGGGCGCTGGGTGGCCGCGGGCGGCTACGCCATCGCCGCCACCTGCTTCGGCGTGCTGTCGCAGCCGCTGGACTACACCACCATGGCGGTGCTGCACGCGGCTGGGGGTCTGGCCGCGGGTGCGGCGCTGAGCGCCACGCACGGCACCACCGCCCGCAGCGCCAACCCGCACCTGAAGTTCGCCATGGTGGGCGTGGGCCTGGGCGTGTTCGCAGTGCTGTTCCTGGGCACCTCGCCCAAGGCCATCGCCGCGGCAGGCGGCTACCTGCTGTTTGCCATCTTCGGTGCGGTGATGCTGCTGGCGGCCCTGGTCTGCGCCATCGGCTTCCCCGAGCCCGAGCGCGCCGCGGAAGATCGCCAGGGAGTGCCGGTGGCCGCCATTCCGCGTGCCGTGTGGTTCGGCATCCTGGGCATCAGCGCCATGGCCCTGGTGCAGTCCATGACCTTCAGCTTCCTGGAGCGCGTCGGCAACGACCGCGGCTTCAGCCTGAACGCCATCACAGGCGTGCTGGTGGTGCTGGGTTTTGTCAACCTGCTGCCGGCGGCGCTCGCGGCCTTCTTCGAGAAGCGCTGGAGCGCGCGCCGCGTGCTGCTGGCCGGCCCGGTGGTCCAGGCCCTGCTGGCGGCCACCATCATGATGGCGCCCGGCTTCTACGCGTACGCCGCCGCGGCCTCGGTGTTCGCCGCGGTGATGATCTTCACCCACACCTTCGCCTTCGGCCTCATGGCCCGGCTGGAACCCAGTGGCCGCGCCATGGCCGCCACACCCGCCATGCTGATGGTGGGTGCGGCCATCGGCCCGGTGCTGGGGGGCACCCTTGTCAAGACCGCCGGCTACGGCAGTCTGGGTCTGGCGGCGCTGCTCATCGGCAGCCTGGCCGTCTTGTGCATGTCCCGCCTGCCGGGGCATGCACCTTCTTCTCTCGCACAGGAGCCGGCATGAAACCGCAGCGCCGCTTCGTCGACCTCTCCATCTACCTGGAGAACGACGTGCTCTCCGACCCGCCGCCCCTGGCGCCCAAGATCACCTACCAGAAGCACCAGGACACGCTGCACGAGTTCATGGCGATGATCCCGGGCACCCAGCCCGAGGACTACCCCGACGGTGAGGCCGCGGCCGCCGAATGGGTGACGCTGACCACGCACAACGGCACCCACCTGGACGCGCCCTGGCACTTCCACTCCACGCAAGACGCCAAGAACGGCGGCAGCCGGCCCAGCATCACCATCGACCAGGTGCCGCTGGAGTGGTGCTTCCAGCCCGGTGTGAAGCTGGACTTCCGCCACTTCCCTGATGGCTACGTGGCCACCGCCGCCGATGTCGAGGCCGAGCTCGCGCGCATTGGCCACACGCTGGAGCCGCTGGACATCGTGGTGGTCAACACCCGCGCCGGTTCGCGTTACGGCCACCCGGACTTTCTGGGGGCCGGCTGCGGCATGGGCTACGAGGCCACGATGTACCTGCTCGAACGCGGCGTGCGCCTGACCGGCACCGACGCCTGGAGCTGGGACGCACCGTTTTCGTACACCGCGAAGAAGGTCGCCGAGACCGGCAACAAGGCCCTGATCTGGGAAGGCCACAAGGCCGGCCGCGACATCGGCTACTGCCACCTGGAAAAACTGCACAACCTCGAAGCCATCCCGGCCACGGGCTTCACCATCAGCTGCTTCCCGCACAAGATCCGAGGTGCGTCGGCCGGCTGGACGCGTGCGGTCGCCATTTTCGAATCATGAAGCTGGGTGGCTCGAAAGTGCCTTGGCACAAACGTCCGATGGGTGTGCGCCAGCGCTTGTGGCTGGGTGTCGGTTCGTTGGTCGCGCTGCTGCTGGTGCTGGCTTGCGGAGGCGTGTGGCAACTGCGAGAAATGGGCGATCAGCTGAACACCATCGTGCAAGGCCACGGCCAGCGCAGCGATCTCGCACATCGGCTGCATTCCGCGCAGTTGAAATGGATGGAGCGGCTGCGGGCCATGCTGGTGCTCAGCGATGCCGAAGACCTGAGAATTCTTGTGGCTGAGTTGAAAGAGGCTGAGGACCAGTATCTTGCCGCCGAGTCCGCGCTTGCTGCCGCTTTGGTCGACGCCGATGAGGCGGCAGGTATGAGTGACGCGCTGGCGGAAGTGCGTCAGCTGCGCGAATCGATCACACCGGTATACCGGTCTGCGATGAACAGTATGCAGGGTGGCGCAGGGGGGGAGGGGGCGCTGGCGCTGATGCTGCCGGCTGAAACGTCCGAGGCCCGGTGGCGTGGGCTGATCGACACACTGGTGGACAGCGCCAGCCAGGCCACCCGTGCCGAGTTTGAACGGGCCATGCAGCGCCAGCGCCTGGCGACACTCGGGCTTGCTGGCGTCGGCGCATTGGCCATCGCAGCGGCGCTGTTGATGGCCATAGGACTGGTGCGTGGCATCACGCGGCCGATTGCATCGGCCGTCGGCGTGGCTGAGTCCATCGCCGAAGGCCGGCTCGATACACCGGTCGACACCGGGCGCCTCGACGAGTTCGGCCGTCTGGCCAGCGCAATGGCGACGATGCAGGACCGCCTGCGCATGACCGTGCGTGCCATGGCGGGCTCGGCCGATGGAGTGCTGGCTGCCAGCGCCGAGATCGGGGCTGGCAGCCAGCATTTGTCTGACCGAACCGAACAGGCCGCTGCGCATCTGGCCGAGACAGCTTCAGCCGCGCGCGGTCTGCGCTCGACCTTGGCTGCGGGAGTGGACGCCGCGCGTGAGGCCGCCGCCCTTGCGGGTGGCGCGCAAAGCGATGCCCAACTGGGCCACGCTGCGGTGGCACGTCTGAAGACGCAGATGCAGTCCATCGAGGTTGCTGCGCGACGCATCACGCAGATTGTCGAAGTCATCGATGGCATTGCCTTTCAGACCAACTTGCTGGCGCTCAATGCCTCGGTCGAGGCTGCGCGTGCGGGCGAGCATGGCCGCCGCTTCGCTGTCGTGGCGGACGAGGTTCGCGAACTGGCCAAGCGCGCGGCGGGGGCCGCAGGTCAGATCAGGGGTTTGAGTGCCGAGGCGTCCGAGCGTGTGGGCCAGGGCGCGGCCAGCGTGGTTGATGTGAATGACAGCGTGGACCGCCTGGTCGAGATCTCCCGCGGCGTGGCACAAACGGTGGAGAGCGTCGCCACCAAAACGGCCCAGCAGAGCGAGGTGCTGGCCCGCGTTGACGGCGCCATACAGCAGTTGGACGGCAGTACACAGGAGAACGCGGCACTGGCCGAGCAGCTGACGGCGGCCGCTACTTCGTTGCAACAGCGGGCCGCTGAGCTGCAGGGCGTGATCGCCGGTTTTCAGATCGGAGCGCAGGAGCAGGAAGCCCTGATCGTCGACGAGGCGGAAGAAACGCCTGGGCCTCTCCCCGGCCGAACCGGGCTGGCGGCATGAACGGTGTTCATGCACTTCGGGTGCTGCTGCACCTCAACCCGCTGGGCGTGGCCCGCTACGGCACCCTTGCACAGCCCGACGCACTGGGTGATTCCGGTCGTGAGAGGGTGTTGTTCGGTCTGACGCGCATCGCAAGCCCCTACCCTTCATCCGGATTGCCTCTCTAGATGCTGCCGGACGCTTCCGGCGCTGACCGCCGCGCCGGAGTGATGCGTCTGTCGAATTTGTCCGCCCACGACCCTATTCCAAAGGAGTTCCTCATGTCTTTTCCCCCCATCCACCGCGTCGTCACCGGTCACAGCGCCGACGGCAAGGCCGTCGTCGCCAGCAACGGCCCGCTGCCCACCGTGGTTGAGATCGCCGCCATCCCGGGCACGCTGTTCCACGAGGTCTGGAGCACCGCCGCCACCCCGGCCCCGGTGGACAACGGCGCCGACCCGACGCTCGGCCCGCTGATGCTGCCGCCGCCCAAGAACGGCACGCGCATGCGCTTCGTCGACATCCCGCCCGACACGGCCGAGTTCCTGTCGCAGGGCGCCGGGAAGATGAAGGGCGCCTTTGCCCAGATCGGCGACGAGAAGGCCTCGACCGTCAAGGCCGATTCGCCGCACCCGCTGATGCACCGCACCGAGAGCGTGGACTACGGCGTCGTCATCGAAGGCGAGATGACCCTGGTGCTCGACGAGGGCGAGGTGCAGCTCAAGCCCGGCAGCGTGGTCGTGCAGCGCGGCACCAACCACGCCTGGGCCAACCGCTCGGGCCAACCCTGCCGCATGCTGTTCGTGCTGATCGACGGCGTCTACGACCCGGCCATCGCCCAGTCCCTGGCCTGATGGCATTGAAGGACCTCCCATGAAATTCGCTTCCCTGCGCGACGGCCGCCTGCTGCTCGTCTCCCGTGACCAGACCCGCGCGGTGCACGCCGCCCCCGTGGCCAGCAGCCTGCTCGACGCCCTGCAGCGCTGGGACGCCGTGGTGCTGCCGCTGACCGGTCTGTACGAATCGCTCAACGCCGGTACCGCCGCTGGCGCGTTTGATTTCGACCCAGGCGCCTGCACGGCGCCCTTGCCCCGCAGCCCGCAGTGGCTCGACGGCTCGGCCTTCCTGAACCACGGCCGCCTGATGGAGCAGGCCTTCAACTCGCCGCCCATCCCGCTGTTCGACAGCGTGCCGGTGATGTACCAGGGCGCGAGCGACGACTTCCTGGGCCCGCACGACGACGTCCCGCTGCCCAGCGAGGCCGACGGCATCGACTTCGAGGGCGAGTTCGGTGTGGTCACCGGGCCGGTGCCGATGGGCGTGTCGCCGGAGGCGGCGCTGGCCTGCGTGCGCCTGGTGGTGCAGATCAACGACTGGAGCCTGCGCGCGCTGGGTCCGCACGAGATGAAGACCGGCTTCGGCTTCCTGCAGGCCAAGCCCTCCACCGCCTTCGCGCCCGTGGCGGTCACGCCCGACGAGCTGGGCGATGCCTGGCGCGACGGGCGGGTGCAGATGCGGCTGCAGGTGCAGTGGAACGGCGAGCGCTTTGGCGAGCCACACGGCGGCGAGATGAACTTCCACTTCGGCCAGCTGGTGGCACACGCCGCCCGCACGCGTCGGCTGACCGCGGGCTGCATCGTCGGTTCGGGCACGGTGAGCAACGTGGCGCGCGCCGCGGGCTCGGCCTGCATCGCCGAACGCCGCGTGATCGAGAAGATCGACCAGGGCGAGATCCGCACCGGCTTCATGAAGTTCGGCGACCGCGTGCGCATGCAGGCGCTGTTCGAGGACGGCCGGCCCGGCCCCTTCGGCGTCATCGACCAGCGCGTGGTGTCGGTGTGACAGAGGTCTTCTCATGCATGTGCTGATCACCGGTGCGGCGGGTTTTCTGGGGCGGGCGCTGGCGCAGCGCCTGGTGCCCGGCAGCCTGCTGGGCGGCCGGACCGTCGCTCGGCTCACGCTGCTGGACCTGGCGCTCGACGGCACTGCGCCGGCGGGCGTGCGGCACTGCGAAGGCGACATGGGCGACGCGGACTGGCTGCGCGGCGCGCTGGAGAAGGAGCCGCCCATCGATGCGCTGTTCCACCTCGCCAGCATTCCTGGCGGCACCGCCGAACAGGACTACCCGCTGTCCCGCCGCGTGAACCTCGACGCCACGCAGACCCTGCTGGAGCACGGCCGGCAGCAGGTGACCGCGGGCCACGCCGCGCCGGTGTTCGTGTTCGCCAGCTCCATCGCGGTGTTCGGCCACATGCCGGCGCTGGTGGACGACGACACGCCCACCCACCCGCAGATGACCTATGGCACCCAGAAGCGCGTCGGCGAGCTGTGGGTCGAAGACTTCAGCCGGCGCGGCTGGATCGATGGCCGGGCGGTGCGCATCCCGGGCGTGCTGGCCCGCCCGCCCGCGCGCACCGGCCAGCTCTCGGCCTTCCTCAGCGACCTCATCCGCGAACTGGCGGCGGGCCGCGCCTTCACCTGCCCCACCGCGCCCGGCGCCACCACCTGGGCGTCCTCGCTGCCCTGCGTGGTCCGCCAGCTGCTGCACGCGGCCACCTTCGACGTGGCCGCCAGCGGAGGACATCGCGTGCTGACGCTGCCCACCCTGCGCTTTGCCATGGACGATCTGGCGCGCGCGGTCGGGCGGGTGTACGGCACGCCCGCCGCCGACCTGGTGCGCTGGGCACCCGACGAGCGCATCGAGACCCTGTTCGGGCGCTTCCCACCGCTGGTCACACCCCATGCCGAGGCCGCGGGTTTCCGGGCGGACGCGGACCTGGAGACCCTGGTGCGGCAGGCGTTGCCGCTGGACTGAAGGAGGGCGGTTGCAGACCATCCTGGACGCCAAGTGGCACCTGTTCGCGAAGGTCGCGGAACTGGGCCGCCTCTCGCGCGCCTCGGCGGCGCTGGACCTGCCGCAGTCGGTGGTCAGCCGGCACATCGCGCAGCTGGAGACCGAGTCCGGCAGCCGGCTGTTCCGCAGGACCGGGCGCGGCGTGGTGCTCACCGAGCTGGGCGAGCGCATCTACCCCCGCGTCAAGGCGCTGATCCGCGAGGCTGAGCAGCTCGCCGACGACATCCGCACCAGCCGGGGCGTCCCCATGGGCGAGGTCCGCCTCGGCCTGTTGCCCTCGACCGTGGCGCTTCTGGCCGGCCCGCTGTTTGCCGAGGCCCGCCAGCGCTTTCCCGAGGTGCAGCTGCACATCACCGAAGGGTCCAGCGCGCAGCTGGAGGAGTGGCTCAACGAAGGCCGCCTGGACCTCGCGCTGCTGCTGCGGGAGGACAACACCGCGCGAGCGGACGAGCCGGTGCTGACCACGCTGCCGCTGCTGCTGATCGTGCCTCAGGGCCACGGGCTCGCGGGGCGCCAGTCCATCGCTTTCAGGGACGTGCTGGCGCTGCCGCTGGTGCTGCCCTCTCACCCCCACCCACTGCGCGCGCGGCTGGAGACCCTGGCGCGCCAGCACGGCGCTGCGCTGACCGTCGCCGCGGAAGCCGATTCCATCCACCTCCAGCACGAGATCGTGGCGCACGGCGGCGGCCTGGCCATCACCGCCGGCCGGCTCAGCGCGAACGAGCGCCAGCGGCTGGCCACCCTGCTCATCGTCGACCCTGTGCTGCCGCGCGCGGTGGTGCTGGGCACCACGCTGCACCGGCCCTCCACCCAGGCCCTGCGCGAGGTGTCGCGGTTGGTGCAGGAGATGGCGCCGGCTGTGCTGACGCCGTAAGGCCCGGGCCTGCAGCCGTCCGGATTCCGGATAGCTGCTTTCGCGTCCGCAGGCTCGCTCAGAGGAGCCTCCATCCCTAGCATGCGTCTCCATTCACAGGAGACATGCCTTGGGAACCACCCACCCCGACGCGGCCCTCGCGGTGCCGCCGACCCTCTTCCTTTCCGACGCCGACGTGGCCGGCCTGACCGACTGGCCCTCGGCCATCCATGCGCTGCGCCAGGCCTACGCCGCCAGCGTGCACCCGGCCATGGTGCCGCCGCGCTCCATGGCCCGCGGCGACGGCCTGTGGCTGCGCGCGCTGACCGCCGTGTCGCCCTCGGGCGGGCACCTGGGCTGCAAGCTGATCTCGGCGTCGACGACGCACCGCCGGGCCAGTTACCTCATTTCGCTCTTCGACCAGACCACGATGGGCCTGAGCGCCCTGATCGACGGCAACCGGATCACGGGCATCCGCACCGCCGCCACGGCCGCAGTCACCGTCGACCAGGCCGCGCCCCGGCGGCCGCTGCGCGTGGCCGTCATCGGCTCGGGCTTTGAGGCCCGCGGTCTGCTGCTGGCGCTGGCCTCCATCCGTGCTCTGGCGGGCGCCAGGGTCTTCAGTCCCACGCCCGCCAGCCGCGAGCGCTTTACCGCCGACCTGCGCAGCCAGGCGTCTCTGGATGTGGTACCCGTCGCTTGCGCGCAAGACGCGGTGCACGGCGCCGACGTGGTGCTGTGCGCCGCGCGCAGCCGCGACGAATCGCCCGTGCTGCGGGGCGAGTGGCTGGAGCCCGGCATGACCGTGGTGTCCGTCGGCTCCACCCTGCCCGAGCAGCGGGAGGTGGACGAACAGGTGCTGGCACGCGCCAGCCTCATCGTCGCCGACATGGTCGATGAGGTCGCGCACGACACCGGCGACCTGCTGGCCGCCAGCCGGGCCGGCATCGATGTGTCTTCGCGGCTGGTCTCGCTCGGCGACTTCGTCTCGGGAAAGGCCGCTCGCCAGAGCGCCGCCGACATCGTGGTCTACAAGTCGGTCGGCTCGGCCCTGCAGGACGTGGTCACCGCCGAGATGCTGCTGGCCCGCGCCCGCGCACAGGGTGTCGGCACACCGCTCGCCCACAGCATCGTCCCGGTCTCCAAGTAACCCCCTTCGCCTCCACAAGGAACACCATGGCTTCGTACCAACGCAAAGACGCCCGCGCCTGGGCCCGTGAACATCTGGTGGGCTGCTCCGCCGTCACCATCCCGTCCTACTCGGCCGACCTCAGCCGGCTCAACGAACGCGGCATCCGCCACGACATCGGGCTGGCCAAGAAGCTGGGCTACACCTACACCCTGCTGTGTTCGGAAGTGGCGATCACGCCGGAAGAGAACGCGCAGTTCACGGCCTGGGCCCGGGAGACCGGTGGCCCGGACTTCGGCCTGTTCTTCCACGCGGCCTTCGGCACGCTGGCCGAGAACATCCGCGCGGTGAAGCTGGCCGAACAGGCCGGCGCCGACATCGTGCTGCTGTCCTACCCGCCCCAGTTCTGGCCCACCACCGAACAGGAGATCCACGACTACACCAAGCAGTTCTGCGACGCGACCGACCTGGCCGTGATGCTGTTTCCGATTCCGCTGTGGGGCTTCGAGCGCGTGGACCCGGCGGGCATCTCCGTGTCGCTGGTGCGCCGCCTGCTCAAGGACTGTCCCAACATCGTGGCCATCAAGTCGGAGCAGGGCTTCCCGCTGCCGGCCGGCATCTGTGAGATGTACCACCACTTCCGCGACGAGGTGGTGATCAGCTGCCCCATCGAGGGCGACGCGATTCCGCTGATGAGCCTGATGAAGCTGCAGTTCTCGGGCACCAGCAACACGCAGTGGATGAGCGACTACTACCCCCGGGCCTTCGAGCTGGCCCGCCAGGGCGAGTGGGAAGCGGCCATGGCGCTGTACTGGAAGGTCAACCCCGCGCGCAGTGCCAACGGCGCGGCCGCGGCCTCGTACGCCGGCGGCACCGGGGTGTTGAACCGGACCATGTGGAAGTACCAGGACTGGCTGACCGGCTTCAACGGCGGTCCCCTTCGCGCGCCGGCCATGCGCATCCCCGACCGCTTCATGAAGCCGCTGCGGCAGGGCCTGGTGGCGTCCGGCCTGCCCGTGACCGACGACCCCGACAGCCAGTTCATGGTCGGCCGCTTTCCCTGCTGAACCGGGGGCAGAACATGAAGACATTGCTCAAAGACGCCGGCCTGTGGCGCGAAGCCGCGCTGATCGACGGCCAATGGATCACCGACACGCCGCACGGGGCCTCGGATCTCTTCAATCCGGCGGATGGCGCGCTGCTCGCTCGGCTTCCGCGCTGCAAGGAAGCCGAAACCACGCGCGCCGTGGAAGCCGCGGACCGGGCCTGGCGCAGCTGGCGCAAGACCACGGCCAAACACCGTTCCCAAATCCTGTACCGCTGGTGGCAGCTGATCGTCGAACACAAGGACGACCTGGCCACGCTGATCACGCTGGAGGAGGGCAAGCCCCTGGCCGAAGCCGGCGGCGAGATCGACTACGCCGCCGGTTTCGTGCAGTGGTTCGCCGAAGAAGCCAAGCGCGTGCGCGGCGATGTGGTCCCCGCCCCCAAGGAGACCCAGCGCATCGTCACGCTCAAGCAGCCCGTGGGCGTGTGCGCGGCCATCACGCCCTGGAACTTCCCGGCGGCGATGATCGCCCGCAAGGCCGGTCCGGCGCTCGCCGCGGGCTGCACCATGGTGGTCAAGCCCGCCAGCCAGACGCCGCTGACCGCGCTGGCCCTGGGCGAACTCGCCCTGCGCGCGGGCGTGCCCGGCGGCGTGTTCAACGTGCTCACCGGCAGCGACACGCGCGCCATCGGCGGTGTGCTGACCTCGCATCCCCTGGTGCGCAAGATCACTTTCACGGGGTCCACGGAAGTGGGGCGTGTGTTGCTGCAGCAGTCGGCCGCCACCATCAAGAAATGTTCGATGGAACTGGGCGGCAACGCACCCTGCATCGTGTTCGACGACGCCGACCTGGACCTGGCCGTCGAGGGCATCCTGGTGGCCAAGTTCCGCAACACCGGCCAGTCCTGCATCGCGGCCAACCGCGTGATGGTGCAGGACGGCGTGCACGACGCACTGGCCCGGCGCCTGGCCGCGCGGGTGGCGGGCCTGAAGGTCGGCCACGGGCTGGAGGAGGGGGTGCAGATCGGTCCGATGATCGACGCGGCCGCCGTGCGCAAGGTCGAGGCGCACGTGGCCGACGCCGTCGCCGCGGGTGCGCGCGTGCTCACCGGCGGGCGGCGCCACGTCCTGGGCGGCGGCTTCTACGAACCCACGGTGCTGGCCGACGTGAGGCCCCACATGGCCGTGGCCATCGAGGAGACCTTTGGCCCCGTGATGCCGCTGATCCGCTTCGGCACCGACGACGAGGCGATCGCCATGGCCAACGACACCGAGTTCGGCCTGGCGTCCTACCTCTTCAGCCGGGACGCCGCGCGCATCTGGCGCACGGCCGAGGCCATCGAGTCCGGCATGGTGGGCATCAACACCGGCCTGATCTCCACCGAAGTCGCGCCCTTCGGCGGCGTCAAGCAGAGCGGGCTGGGCCGCGAAGGCTCCCAGTACGGCATCGACGAGTTTCTTGAAATCAAGTACCTCTGCTGGGACGGCATCGGCCCCGTTTGACCGGCACGCGCATCCACCAATCCAACAAGGAGACTTCCATGACCCACACGTCCCGGCGCGACCTGCTGAAAACACTCGCCAGCGCGGCCGCGCTGGTTGCAACGGCTTCGGCCTCTGCGCAATCCGGCACCGGCCCCGCCATCATCAAGGTGGTCGTGCCCTTCGTGGCCGGTGGCATCACCGACCAGGTGGCACGCGGCATTCTGGACCGCGTGTCGAAATCGCTGGCGCAGACCATGGTCATCGAGAACCGGCCGGGTGCTGGCTCGCGCATCGGCTCGGAAGCCGTCATGCGCGCCGACCCCGACGGCACGACCCTGCTGTTCACCAACCCCAGCTATTCCATCCTCCCGGTCACGGACCCGGCGGTGAAGTACGACCCGGCGAAGGCGCTGGCGCCGGTGGCCCTGGCGGGCACGTACGGCCTGCCCGTGGTGGTGAGCGCCCGCCTGCCCGTCAACACCCTGGGCGAGTTCATCGCCCACGCCCGGAAGAACCCCGGGCAGCTGAGCTACGGCAGCGCGGGCAGGGGCAGCGGCGCCCACTTTGCCGGCGAGTTCTTCCAGCGGCTGACGGGCACGGAGATGGTCCATGTGCCGTACAAGTCCACCTCTGCCGCGCTCATCGATGTGGCCGGCGGGGTGATGGACCTGACCTTCGACGCCACCGCCAAGGCCTACGCCGACGCGGGCAAGGTGAAGATCGTTGCGGTCACGGGCAGCCACCGCGACCCGCGCCTGCCCAACGTCCCCACGGCGGCGGAAGGCGGCCTCCAGGACTTCGTTCTGGGTTCGTGGCTGGGCCTGTTCGCCCCGGTCGGCACGCCGGCCCCGGTGATGGACCGGCTCAACTAGGCGGTGCTGGCGGCGCTGGCCGACCCCGCGCTGGTCCGGCAGATGGCGGACCTGGGCATCACGCCCGCCAGCGGTGCGCCCTCGGCCCTGGCCGCCGCGGTCCGGCAGGACATGGTGCTCTACCGGCGGATCGCCACCGAGGCCCGGCTGACGTTCAAGGAATAGGCGGAATACGGCCGGCGGGTCAGGGCGCCAGGCCCAGCTGGCGGCGCACATGCGCCAGCAGCCCCTCGCTGCCGTCCTCCACCAGGTCGAGCACGTGCTCGAAGCCGTCCGGCCCCCCCTGGTAGGGGTCGGGCACGATGGGGCTGTCGTGCCGTTCGCAGAACTCGGCGAAGCGGCGCAGCTTGCGGGCGTGCTTCGGCGGGCACAGCCGCTCGGCCGCCACCTGGTTCTCCCAGTCCATCACCAGCACCAGGTCGAAAGCCTCGAAATCGTCCGCCGTGAGCTGGCGCGCGCGCTGGTTCGAGAGGTCGTAGCCGCGCCGCTGGGCGTGTGCCTGGCTGCGTTGGTCGGGCGGGGCGCCCACGTGGTAGTTGTGCGTGCCGGCCGAATCGACCTCGACACGCTCGGTCAGGCCGGCTTCGCGCACCTTGGCCTCGAACACGCCGTGGGCGGTGGGGCTGCGGCAGATATTGCCCATGCAGACGAACAGGATGCGGTAGAGGGAAGGGGTCAAAGCGGTCATGGCCTGCATTTGAACCGCAAACGCGTGACTTTTCCGGGTATTCAACCCCCGGGGCTCGGGGCTATGCTGTCCACTGGGCTTGGCTCGCCGCTGCGGTGTGCCGGCTTGGGCTTTCTCTTTTCTTTCTGACACCGGGACCGACATGGCCAGCGATCTGGACACGGTGCGCGTGCTGCGCGCCCTCTTCAACGACCTGCCGCGCGCGCCGCAAGGCCTGTCGCACGAGGCGACGATGGACTGGATCCGTCGCACCATGACCGACTACCCCGGCGGCGACCTGGCCTACACGCTGGAACACATCACCCGCAACTCGCTGCTGGACATCGTGCTGCGCCTGCGCGAGGACGGTTACCTCAAGGACGACGCCGCCTTCGACCAGGCGGTCGAGCAGCTGTCCAAACCCGAAGGCCGCAAGACCTTCATGGACTGGATCATCAACGCGCAGAAAAGTGTAGACGCCACCGCGCGCCTGCTCAACCGCGCCAAGCGCGCCTGGAGCGAACCCGAGCCGCTGTGCGTGGCCGACCCGGTGGCGGTCAACCGCTTCATCGACAACCGCCCGACCGGGCCGGGCGCCATGTTCACCGAGTTCTCGATGCGCGACGACGCGCGCGAGGTGGGCGTGTTCGACACCGAGCCGGACGCCATCCATGAGTTCGACTGGGGTTTCATCGCCGAGGAGCCCGGCGCCTGGAACATCTACGTGGCCGAGATCTGGCGCAAGGGGACGGTGGGTCACTTCGACCGCATGCTCGGCGCCTGGCGCCTGGAAACCACCCACGCCCTGCCCGAAGGCCAGCTGCGCGCACCCCACGTGCCGCTGGGCCTGACCGAGGACATCGGCATCACCCGCTTCTGCGCCTTCACCCTGCACGCCAAGACCAACCCGGCCGACCCAGCGGTGCGCCGCTGGGTCGGCGAGGTGTTCCTCACCCACATGCTGCCGGTGATGGCGGCGCGCGCGCTGGACGAGAACTACGACTTTCCGGCCAGAGTCATGGAGCTGAACTAGGCCCCCACGCTCCGCCGCTGCGCGGGTCGCTGCCCCCCGAGGGGGCGCGAATCCAGCTTGGGGCGGCCCGGCGCTGGATTCTTGGGCCTCACGCCTCGTACAGCTCCAGCGGCAAGCCGTCCGGATCGCTGAAGAACGTGAAGCGTCGGCCGGTGTATTCGTCCACCCGCACGGGCTCCACCGTCACGCCCAGCGACTCCAGCCGCGCCTTGCAGGCCGGCACATCGTCGACCACAAACGCCAGATGCCGCAGGCCCTGCGCTTCGGGGTAGGACGGGCGCGGCGGCGCGCCGGGGAAAGAAAACAGCTCCACCTGCGACCCGTCGGGCAGACCCAGGTCCAGCTTCCACGAATTGCGCGCTTCGCGGAAGTGCTCGGCGATCACCGTCAGGCCCAGGACCTCGGTGTAGAAGCGCCTGGAGCGCTGATAGTCGGAGCAGATGATGGCGGCGTGGTGGATGCGGGTGAGCATGGGCGTGAACAAGAGAGGATGCGCGGGTGAAAGCCTGGTTCAGGCCTCGCTTGCCTGCATTGGATAGAAGTGGCGGCAGCCGCGCCACTCCTGAACAGGCTGATCATCGATGTACGCGGTTGGCTTCGGGAGGAATCCGGTGAAGCAGTCCGAGAGACCCAGTTCCTGTGCAGTCTCCCGGCAATAGTCGCTTCCGCCCGAGCTCCACAGAAACAAGGTAGCGCCCTCTGCATGCAGCCGGCGCACCTGGGCGACAACCGATGGCATGGGAATCCGTTTGGTTCCGACGGATCTGACCAGAGTTTCGTCGACATCGATGAACACGACTTGCTGCTTCATGGGGGGCTCAGTTGGGGTTTTGAACGGCCAGTTCCTGGCGCAGTCGCTCCAGCAAGTGACCGAGCCGATTCTGCCCGGAGCCATCCTGACCGGCGCCCCAGAAGTGATCGAATGGCGAGGCCTCAACCAAGGGCCGACCCATCGTGCCCAGCAAGAGTGCTTGCAGCTCCGGCCGCTGGAATTTGAGGCGCAGCGCCTGGTACATCACGTCTTCGCGAACCGCCTCCCAGTCGGCGCGAATCGGAATGGCACGGCTCTGCCCCAGTGCTCGCGCGTTTCTTGGGCTGGACGCGCGCCGGATCCGTTCCCGGTGCTCAGGGGCGAGGAACTTCTGCGCTTGAAAGAAGTGCTCCATCGTTGGCCAGTAGACGCCGGCGCATTCGAATCCGAACGGAGCGAAGTTGGACAGTTCGTAGAAGGGGTCGTTCTTTGTGTAGAAGTACACGGGCTCTATCGTCATTCGTTCACCCTCGACCGTCAGCGGGCAGCGTGGCGTATCCGTCGGTAGGTTGTTGGAGACACTGGAGTGGGGGCTTCAGGCCACTGGATGGCCGAGGCGAGCGGCCTCGCCTTCGAACCACTGGAGAAAGGCGCGAATGGAGGCGGACACCGGAAACATCGAGGCGCGCAGAACGATGCCCTTGGGCGGAGGAAGGGACAGATTCAGGATGCGGACCTGCTGCTCGGGGGTACACACGATGAAAGATTTGCCGTCCCGATCGAACTGTTCGCCCCAGTTGGTAAGGAAGTTGAATCGGCCATAGGTCTGCGCATCCTGGATGAGCTGCTCCATCGTGCGGTTGTCTTCGATGGCGACATCTCCTTGATAGCCGTAGAGCTTTTCGTCCAGCAGATTCCAAAGGTCTCGGTCGGGCAAGTCGGCAAACTCTGCGCGCCACAGCGAATGGAGATTCGCCAGAAGTGACCGGAAGCTGTCATAGCTGTCGTACAAGCCGCAATGCTCTTCGGCAAAGTCGCCGATGCGGACATCCTCACACCAGATGCACAAGCGGCCCCACATCGCCGATGGTGCTTGCAGGTGTGGCTCCACCATGGCTTCTATTGCAAAGGTGCTTCGGTCTCCGAATAGCATGCTCAGATGGGGTGTTGTGCTGAACTGATTGTCACCCCCACACCGCATCCAGCGCCCCCAGCGCCGCCGCAATCACCGGCTCGCCCGCCCGCTCGGCCAGGCAGATGAAGCTCAGGTCGCATTCCAGCGCCACCTGATCCGCCACCACCAGCCCGTGCGCCTGCGCCTCGCGCATGGCTATCGCATCGCGCACCAGTGACAGGCCGACACCGCTCTTGACCAGGTCGAGCATCGACGCCTCCTGATCCACCAGCGCCACGCGCCTGGGCTCCAGTCCGGTCAGGGAGCCGGGGCCGAACACGCGGCGTTGCAGCCGGTGGTGCGCGCTGGCCGGGGGCGTGGCGAGCCAGGGCAGGGCGGCGAGGGCCTTCCAGTCTTTGCCTTTGACCTGCGGCCCCCAGCCGGCGGGCGCGAGTACGCGGTAGGTGAAGCGGGTAAGGGCGCGCAGCCGGTAGGGCGGGCCGAGCGGGTCGGCCGGCAGGTCGAGGAAGAAGCCGACGTCGAGTTCGCCGCGCGCGATGCGCGCCAGCACGTCGCCGCTCATGCTCTGGCCCAGTTCGGTGTGGACCTGCGGCGCGCTTTCCACCAGCTGCTTGAGGAAGGCGCCCAGGCGGGTGAACTCGGGGTCGAGGATGGTGCCGATGCGCAGCGTGCCGCGCACCGTCTGGTGCAGCGCGGCGGCGGCCTGGCCGAAGTCGGACAGGGCCGCCAGCGCGCGGTCGGCCAGCGGCAGCAGGGCGGCGCCGTCGCGCGTGAGCGCCATGCCCTGCGGCGTGCGGGTGAAGAGCTGCAGGCCGGTGGCTTCGGCCAGGGTCTTGAGCTGCAGGCTGACCGCCGGCTGGCTCAGGTGCAGGCGCAGCGCGGCGCGCGAGACATTCCCTTCGCGCGCCACGGCGACGAAGGCGCGCAGGGTCTGCGGGTCGGTGGCGGGCAGGCGGGCGGGGCGGGGGCTATTCATTATTTGGCGAGCTTATACCTGGGCTTGCCACTTTTCATTGGAAATCCATGTGCCAATCGGGCAAAGTGCTCGGCATTCAGCGGGTCGCATCATGAGCCCGGCCAATGAACAACGAGGAGACCTTGCGCATGAGCGACGCCACCACCTTTGACTATGTGATCGTCGGCGCGGGCACGGCCGGTTGCCTGCTGGCCAACCGGCTCAGTGCGGACCCATCGAAACGCGTGCTGCTGATCGAAGCCGGGCGCAAGGACGATTACCACTGGATCCACATCCCCGTCGGCTACCTCTATTGCATCGGCAACCCGCGCACCGACTGGCTCTACCAGACCGAGGCCGACCCGGGTCTGAACGGGCGCAAGCTGCGTTACCCGCGCGGCAAGACGCTGGGCGGGTGTTCGAGCATCAACGGGATGATCTACATGCGCGGCCAGGCGCGCGACTACGACCAGTGGGCGCAGCTGACCGGCGACAGCGACTGGAGCTGGAACCGCTGCCTGCCGGACTTCAAGGCGCACGAAGACCACCACCGGCTCGACCGCTACACCGAAGGCCAGGGCGACGCGGCCTTCGCCGCCCTGCACGGGCACCGAAGCGTGGCCAGCACCGGCGAGTGGCGCATCGAGAAACAGCGCCTGCGCTGGGACGTGCTGGACGCTTTCGCGCAGGCGGCGCAGCAGGCCGGCATCCCGGCCACGGACGACTTCAACCGCGGCGACAACGAGGGTGTGGGCTATTTCGAGGTGAACCAGAAAGCCGGCTGGCGCTGGAACGCGAGCAAGGCTTTTCTGCGCCCGGTGCAGCACCGGCCCAACCTCACGGTGTGGACGCAGACCCAGGTGGAGCGCCTGCGGCTGGAGCGGGACGCGGCGGGCGCGCTGCGCTGCACCGGCGCCGATCTGGTGACGCACGGCCAGCGCGTGCGCGTGGCCGCTGCGCGCGAGGTGGTGCTCAGCGCCGGCAGCATCGGCTCGGTGCAGATCCTGCAGCTCTCGGGCATCGGCCCGGCGCCGGTGCTGCAGGCCGCGGGCGTGGCGCCGGTGCACCAGCTGCCCGGCGTGGGCGAAAACCTGCAGGACCACCTGCAGATCCGCTCGGTCTACAAAGTGCAGGGCGCGAAGACCCTCAACACCCTGGCCAACTCGCTCTGGGGCAAGGCCATGATCGGGCTCGAATACGCGCTCAAGCGCAGCGGGCCGATGAGCATGTCGCCCAGCCAGCTCGGCGCCTTCACCAGGAGCGACCCGTCGTTGCCGTACGCCAACCTCGAATACCACGTGCAGCCGCTGAGCCTGGACGCCTTCGGCGAGCCGCTGCACGCCTTCCCGGCGTTCACCGCCAGCGTCTGCAACCTCAACCCCAGCAGCCGCGGCCACGTGCGCATCAAGAGCCCGCGTTTCGAGGACGCGCCGGCCATCGCGCCCAACTACCTGGCCACAGAGGACGACCGCAAGGTGGCGGCCGACAGCCTGCGCGTGACGCGCCGCATCGTGGCCCAGCCGGCGATGGCGAAGTACCAGCCCGAGGAGTTCAAGCCCGGCGTGCAGTACCAGAGCGACGAGGAGCTGGCCCGCCTGGCCGGCGACATCGCCAGCACCATCTTCCACCCCGTGGGCACGACCAAGATGGGGCGTGAGGACGACCCGCTGGCGGTGGTGGACAGCCATCTGCGCGTGCGCGGCGTGGCCGGGCTGCGCGTGGTGGACGCGGGCGTGATGCCGACCATCACCAGCGGCAACACCAACAGCCCGACGCTGATGGTTGCGGAGAAGGCCGCACGCTGGATCGTCGCCGGAAGGTAAAGATCCGGACACAGGCCCGCGGGTGCCGGGCGTGCTGCCTACACTGGCGCCCTCGCGGGCGCGATGTGGCTGTCCGCCCGGTTGCGCCCATGTCCGACTCCTCCGCTCCCTCCGCTTCCCCGATCCGCTGCCTGCTCGTCGACGACGACCCCAGCATCCGCGAACTGCTCACCGGTTTTCTCCAGCCCTTCGGCATGCGGCTGGATGCCGTCGCCGACGGAGCGGGCCTGCGCCAGCGCCTGCCCTCGGCCGATGTCGACGTGCTGCTGCTGGACCTGATGCTGCCCGGCGAGAGCGGGCTGGACCTGTGCCAGTGGGTCAAGCGGGTGCAGCCCGGTCTGCCGGTGATCATGCTCACCGCGCAGGGCGACACGCTCTCGCGCGTGCTGGGCCTGGAGCTGGGCGCCGACGACTACCTGCCCAAACCGTTTGAACCGCGCGAGCTGGTGGCGCGCATCCGCGCGGTGCGGCGCGGCACCTGGGCGCAACCCCAGGCCACGGCGTCGGCGTCCGTGCTCATCGGAGGCTGGCGTTTCGACCGCGTGCAGCGCCGGCTTTACGACCCCGAGGGCGTGATGCACACGCTCTCGGCGGCCGAGTACCGGCTGCTGGTGGCCTTTGTTGACCACCCCGACCAGGCGCTCTCGCGCGACCGGCTGCTGGAACTGACCCGCGCGCCGGGTGTCGAGGCCAACGAGCGCAGCATCGACCTGGCGGTCTCGCGCCTGCGCCACAAGCTGGGCGACAACGACGCGCAGCACGGCCTCATCCGGACCCTGCGCGGCACGGGCTACCTGTTTGCACCCCGGAGGGCCGCGCCGTGAACCTTTCTGCCTGGCGCGAGCGCCTGCGCCGCATCGACACCCTGTTCCTGCGCCTGTTCCTGCTGATGTGGGTGACCCTGGTGATCAGCCACCTGTTCGCGTTTTCGGTGGTGTCGCCGGCTGGCATGGGCTGGGTGGCCCGGCTGCCGTCCGAGGGCGTGTCGGCCCTGCCGCCGCTGCCCTCGCTCCCGCCGTTCGGGCCGCTGGATGCCGGCGGGCCGGGCGAGGGCGCGCCGCCCCCGCCCGGGGCCGCGCAGAGGCCCGCGCCGCGCGAAGGCGCACCCGGGCAGGGCATGCCCGCGCGCAGCCTCTGGCTTGATTTCGCGCTGCGCGCGCTGCTCATCGGCGTGGGCGCGGCCCTCGGCGCGCGCTGGCTGTCGGCGCCCATGCGGCGCCTGGCCCAGGCTTCGGCCACGCTGTCCCAGGGTTTGTCCGAAGGGCGCGATCCGCCCGCGCTGGACGAGCGGCGCGGCACCGCCGAGGTGCGGGCGTCGGCGCAGGCCTTCAACCGCATGGCGCAGGCGCTCAAGCAGCAGTTCGAGCAGCGCAGCCTGCACATGGCCGCCGCCTCGCACGACCTGCGCACGCCGCTCACCCGGCTGCGCCTGCGGCTGGAGCAGCTGCCACCGGCGGCGGCACAGGCGGCGGCGCAGGACATCCGCGCCATGGACGAGCTGATCGATGCCTCGCTGGCCGTGGTGCGCGAGCAGTCCACCGGCGCGCCACCCGCCCTGATGGACCTGGGTGCGCTGCTGCAGTCGCTGGTCGACGACCGCGCCGAGCAGGGGCAGGCGGTCACGCTGGCCGAACCTGCCGGCGATGCGCCGCCGCTGCGGGTGCGTGCGCACCCGGCTTCGCTGCGCCGCATCGTGGACAACCTGGTCGACAACGCGTTGCGCTACGGGCGTGTCGCGCGGCTGGACGCCACCGGGGCGGGCGGCGAGGTGCGGGTGACGGTGGACGACGACGGCCCGGGCATCGCACCCGAGCTGGTCCCGCAGGTGTTGCGTCCCTGGGTGCGGCTGCCGGGGGGCGAGGGCGCTGCCGGTCCTGCGGGCAGCGGTCTGGGCCTGGCCATTGCCCACGACCTGGCGCAGCGCGAGGGCGGTCGTCTGCTGCTGGAGAACCGGGCCGAAGGCGGTCTGCGCGCCACCCTGGTCCTGCCGGCGGCCTGACGCGTCTCGGCGGTGGGCGGCCTGTGTCCGGCCGGACACAAAGTGCCGATATCCGCTTCACAGGCGCGGACCAGCATGCGGGGCATGAACACCGTGCCCCATGCCTTCCCTCCCATCACCTTCCGTGAGGCCCCCGCCGTCGCAATTCGCCCGCCCAGGGCGTTGCTGGCGGTGCAGCCCACGCACCGCCCCTACCCGGTGCGCGAGTTCGTCGATGCGTCACCGGCGCGTGGCAGCGACCTGGCCCACCAGAGCCCCGGCGTGCCGCTGACGCTGGCGCTGCGCCTGCAGGACAGCAGCGGCCAGGCGGTCCAGCGCGCAGCGGTCTACATCTGGCACTACGACCCCTGCTGCTGGACCCTGGACACGGCGGCCGACGACCTGCGCACGGTGGCGCTGATGCGGGGTGTGCAGCTGAGCGACGAACAGGGTGAGCTGCGCTTCCACACCGTCTACCCCGGCCGCTACCTCGACAACAGCGTGCCGGTGTATCTGCGCGTCTATTTCAACGACGGGCGGCACGTGGTCGCGCGCGCCGACGGCTGCCTGCTGCTGCCCTCGCTGCCGCCGGAGGAGGACGAGGCGCTGCAGATCGCGCCGCTGGCCCTGCCCACGCTGCGCAAGCCGCCGTGTCTGGACATGCAGCACACCCGCACGCTGCGGCCGGACCGTTTGGTGGCCGATGGCGGCGGCGGCGGACTGCGCGCCGAGCTGACCCTGGGCCTCGCCCTGGACCATGCACCCGCCCCGCGCCACCACTGATGCGACCGGAACCTGAGATGAATTCGATGACCCCCCATGGATTGAGACACGACCTGGACACCCTGGCGCGGCAGCGCATCGACCGGCGGCGCAGCCTGCGCTGGCTCTCGGGCACGGTGCTGGGGGCCGCCCCGCTGCTGGCCTTGCCAGGCTGCGGCGGTGGCGACACCGAGGACGACCTCCTCGACTCGGGCATCGCCGGCAGCTGCAGCACCACGCCCGGCGAGACCGCCGGACCGTACCCCGCCGACGGCACCAGCGCCTCCGGCCAGCGCCTGAACGCACTGACGCTCAGCGGCATCGTGCGCAGCGACATCCGCCGCAGCGTGGGGGGCGCCGACGGCCTGGCCCTCGGGGTGCCCCTGACCGTGCAGCTCACCCTGGTCGATGTGTCGGCGTCGTGTGCGCCGCTGGCCGGCCGGGCGGTCTACCTCTGGCACTGCACGCGCGACGGCAGCTATTCCCTGTATTCGGGCGGGCACACGCAGGAGAACTACCTGCGCGGGGTGCAGGTCAGCGACGAGAACGGCGTGGTGCGCTTTTCCACCATCTTCCCGGGCTGCTACAGCGGCCGCTGGCCGCACATCCACTTCCAGGTCTACGACAGCCTGGACGACGCACTGGACGACACCACCACCGGCGACCACGGCCTGGTGTCCCAGCTGGCGCTGCCGGCCGGGGCCTGCGAGCAGGTGTACGGCGAGGCCGCGGGTTATGCGGCCAGCGTGAACCACTTCGCCGGCGTCTCACTCGCCAGCGACAACGTGTTCGGCAGCGACCGCGCGGTGCGCCAGCTCGCCACCGTCGAGGGCAGCGTCGGCGACGGATTCGTGGCGACGCTGCAGGTGGCCCTTATCTGAGGCGGCCGATGTAGCGCGCGCTGGGGTCGCCGGGCGTCAGGGGCGCGGGTGCCGACACCGGCGCGCTGTGCCGGCGCACCGGGATCACCAGCGACTCCAGCCGCTCGGCCAGGGGCAGCAGCTCCTCGAAGCCGTCCTCGTGCGCCCGCTGGCGGGCGAAGCTCACGACGGCCTGCGCATATTCCACGTTGTTCACCATCCACTCGGTGTCGGTCACGCGGCCGGTCTTGCGGCGCAACAACACGTGCAGGTGGGCGGCGGCGGCGAATGCATCGTTTTGCGACATGGTGTTTTCCTCTTCCAACGACACACCCTGCGCTGCATTTCCTGTGCCATCGGCTGTGGGCACCAAGGGAAAGCCCGTATGCACGGGTCTGGTGCGGGCGGCTACAGTACCGCCACTCGCAAACGGCGCCAGACGCCGCGACCGCGGGGGACCGAGGAGACAACCCAGTCCTATCAGAACAAATCCTTCAGCGTCCCAAGAGATGCACCGAATCATCAGCCGACCCCTGCGGGTCGGCTTTTTTTTGTCCGCTCGGCGGGCAGGGTGTAATTTTTGGGGTGGAAGACTATCTTCCAATTTGTTTCTGAAACCGGAAGGTTACTGAATACCCTGAGCGGTGGAAGGCGGCGGTGTCCTGCGTGTCTTTGAAAAAATTTGTTTCCTGACAAGGTCTTACGAGCCGCTGTTGGTGTTTTCCCTTGGTGGCCGGATCGTGGCCCGCGGATTGCGAACGGTCACACACCTGCCCATTCCCCTGAGGATGCGGGCGGGACCCGGATCCGCCCCACACAGCCCACGGAGACACCACAAGATGGAAACCTTTTACGAGGTCATGCGCCGCAAAGGCATTTCGCGCCGCAGTTTCATGAAGTACTGCTCGCTCACCGCCACCTCGCTGGGGCTGGCTCCGAGCTTCGTGCCCCAGATCGCGCACGCCATGGAAAACAAGCCGCGCACCCCGGTGCTCTGGCTGCACGGTCTGGAATGCACCTGCTGCACCGAAGCCTTCATCCGTTCGGCCCACCCCCTGGCCAAGGACGTGGTGCTCTCCATGATCAGCCTGGACTACGACGACACCCTGATGGCCGCCGCCGGCCACCAGGCCGAGGCCATCCTCGAAGAGATCATGACCAAGTACAAGGGTCAGTACATCCTGGCGGTGGAAGGCAACCCGCCGCTGAACGAAGACGGCATGTTCTGCATCCAGTCGGGCAAGCCGTTCATCGACAAGCTCAAGCACGTCGCCAAGGACGCCAAGGCCATCATCGCCTGGGGCTCCTGCGCCAGCTGGGGCTGCGTGCAGGCCGCCAAGCCCAACCCGACGCAGGCCACCCCGATCCACAAGGTCATCACCGACAAACCCATCATCAAGGTGCCGGGCTGCCCGCCGATTCCCGAGGTGATGACGGGCGTGATCACCTACATGCTGACCTTTGACCGCATCCCCGAGCTGGACCGCCAGGGCCGCCCGAAGATGTTCTACAGCCAGCGCATCCACGACAAGTGCTACCGCCGCCCGCACTTCGACGCCGGCCAGTTCGTCGAAGCCTGGGACGACGAGTCCGCGCGCAAGGGTTACTGCCTCTACAAGGTTGGCTGCAAGGGCCCGACCACCTACAACGCCTGCTCCACCGTGATGTGGAGCGAGGGCACGAGCTTCCCGATCAAGGCCGGCCACGGCTGCATCGGCTGTTCGGAAGACGGCTTCTGGGACAAAGGCTCGTTCTACGACCGCCTGACCGACATCCACCAGTTCGGCATCGAGGCCAACGCCGACGAGATCGGCGGCAAGGCCGCGGCGGTGGTGGGCGCTGCGGTCGCCGCGCACGCCGCCATCTCGGTGGCCAAGCGGGCGCGCGACACGTCCAAAGAGAAATCGAAGAACCACGCCTGAGGCCAGGAGAACACGACATGGGTGCTTACGAAACACAGGGCTTCAAGCTCGACAACACTGGCCGCCGCGTGGTGGTCGACCCGGTGACCCGCATCGAGGGCCACATGCGCTGCGAGGTCAACCTCGACAGCAACAACGTGATCCGCAACGCCGTCTCCACCGGCACCATGTGGCGCGGTCTGGAGGTGATCCTCAAGGGCCGCGACCCGCGCGACGCCTGGGCCTTCGTGGAGCGCATCTGCGGCGTCTGCACCGGCTGCCACGCGCTCACCTCGGTGCGCGCGGTGGAAGACGCGCTGGGCATCAAGATCCCGCTGAACGCCCACCTCATCCGCGAGATGATGGCCAAGACCCTGCAGGTGCACGACCACGCGGTGCACTTCTACCACCTGCACGCGCTGGACTGGGTGGACGTGGTCTCGGCACTGAACGCCGACCCCAAGAAGACCAGCGACCTGCAGCACCTGGTCTCGCCCTCGCACCCGATGAGCTCGCCCGGCTATTTCCGCGACGTGCAGAACCGTCTGAAGAAGTTCGTCGAATCCGGCCAGCTGGGCCCGTTCAGCAACGGCTACTGGGGCAGCAAGGCCTATGTGCTGCCGGCCGAGGCCAACCTGATGGCCGTGACCCACTACCTCGAAGCCCTGGACCTGCAGAAGGAATGGGTGAAGGTGCACACCATCTTCGGCGGCAAGAACCCGCACCCGAACTACATGGTCGGCGGCGTGCCCTGCGCGATCAACCTCGACGGCGACGGCGCCGCCGGCGCGCCCATCAACATGGAGCGCCTGAACTTCGTTGAAGCCCGCATCAAGGAGATGATCGAGTTCAACAACAACGTCTACATCCCGGACGTGCTGGCCATCGGCACCATCTACAAGAACGCCGGCTGGCTCTACGGCGGCGGCCTCAGCGCCACCAACGTGGCCGACTACGGCACCTACGAGAAGGTGCCCTACGACCACAGCACGCACCAGCTGCCCGGCGGTGTGATCCTGGACGGCAACTGGGACAAGATCCACGAGATCGACCCGCGCGACCCCGAGCAGGTGCAGGAGTTCGTGACCCACAGCTGGTACAAGTACGGCGACAACAACCAGGGTCTGCACCCCTGGGACGGCGTGACCGAGGCCAACTACCAGCCCGAGGGCCCGAATTTCAAGGGCACGCGCACCAAGATCGAGCAGCTCGACGAATCCGCCAAGTACTCGTGGATCAAGTCGCCGCGCTGGCGCGGCCACGCGGTCGAGGTCGGCCCGCTCTCGCGCTACATCCTGGGCTACGCCCACGCGATGCAGGGCAACAAGTGGTGCCAGCGCGTCAAGGAACAGGTGGACGCCTCGGCGGTCGCCATCAACAGCGCCATCCCCAAGGCCCTGGGTCTGCCGGAGACCCAGTACAGCGCCAAGCAGCTGCTGCCCACCACCATCGGCCGCACCCTGGCGCGCGCGCTGGAAAGCCAGTACGCCGCCGAGATGATGATGGACGACTTCCGCCAGCTGGTGCAGAACATCAAGGCCGGCGACACGTCCACCGCCAACGTCGAGAAATGGGACCCCGCCACCTGGCCCAAGGAAGCCAAGGGCGTGGGCACGGTGGCCGCGCCGCGCGGCATGCTGGGTCACTGGATCAGGATCAAGGACGGAAAGATCGAGAACTACCAGTGCGTGGTGCCCACCACCTGGAACGGCTCGCCGCGCGACGCCAAGGGGCAGATCGGCGCCTTCGAGGCCTCGCTGATGAACACGCCCATGGTCAACCCCGAGCAGCCGCTGGAGATCCTGCGCACCCTGCACAGCTTCGACCCCTGCCTGGCCTGCTCCACCCACGTGATGAGCGAAGACGGCCAGGAGATGGCCAAGGTCACGGTGCGCTGAACCCACGGAACAACGAGGAGAAACACATGCAAGCGAAACACATCCGTCGCGTGGCAGCGGCCGCGCTGCTGGCCGGTCTGGCCGGCGCTGCCCAGGCCCACACCGGCCACGGCACCCACAGTCTGATGGAAGGCCTGGTCCACCCCTTCGGCCTGGACCACCTGCTGGCCATGGTGGCCGTGGGCGTCTGGTCGGTGTCCGCCCTGCCGCAGGGCAAGGCCTGGCAAGGGCCGGCCACCTTCCTGCTGGCGCTGGTCATCAGTGCGGCGCTGGGCGCGGCCGGTGTCACCGTGCCGTACCTGGAGCACGCCATCTCGCTGAGCGTGGTGCTGTTCGGCCTGATGCTGATCGTCGCCCAGCGGGCGATGCCGGTGGTGCTGGGTCTGGGGCTGATCGCCGCAGCCTCGTCGCTCCACGGCCTGGCCCACGGCGCCGAAACGCCCGAGACCGGCTTCGCGGGCTACGCCGCCGGTTTCATGCTGACCACCGCGGTGCTGCACATCAGCGGCGTCGGGGTCGGCCTGGCCATCCGGCGCTGGCTGGCCGAGCGCTGTGGCGCTGTGCTGGGAGGTCTGGGTGCCGCCGTCGGCGCCGCCGGGCTCTACCTGTTCGGCCAGCTGGCCGCCTGACCGCCACCCCCTCGCACAGGAGATCACCATGTCCTCCCTGTCTGCACAAGAACTGGCGCAGCAGCGCCTGGCCGATGTCACGGGCATCGACGAGAGCGCCGTCTCGCACGGCCAGACCACCAAGTCGGTCTATGTGTACGAAGCGCCCGTGCGCATCTGGCACTGGGTCAACGTCGCCGCCATCACCGTGCTGTGCCTCACCGGCTACTTCATCGGCAAACCGCTGCCGACCATGCCCGGCGAGGCCAGCGCGAACTACCTGATGGGCTACATCCGCTTCGCGCACTTCACGGCCGGCTACATCCTGGCCATCGGCCTGCTGGGCCGCGCCTACTGGGCCATCGTGGGCAACCACCACGCGCGCGAGCTGTTCTGGGTGCCGCTGTTCCAGAAGGCCTACTGGGGCGAGATCTTCACCATGCTCAAGTGGTACGCCTTTCTGATCCCGCGGCCCGGCCGTTATGTGGGCCACAACCCGCTGGCGCGGCTGGCGATGTTCTCGGGCTTCCTGGTGCTGATGATCTTCATGATCCTGACCGGCTTCGCGCTCTACAGCGAGGGCTCGCAGGCCGGCTCGTGGCAGGACACGATGTTCGGCTGGGTCATTCCGCTGTTCGGCCAGAGCCAGGACGTGCACACCTGGCACCGCCTGGGCATGTGGGCCATGATCATGTTCATCACCCTGCACGTCTACGCCGCGATCCGCGAAGACATCATGGGCCGCCAGTCCATCGTTTCCACGATGATTTCGGGCCGCCGGACCTTCAAGGACTGATGCCGTGAAGAAAGTGGCCGTCAGCTGGTCGATCCCCCCGCGCGGTGTGCCGGTGCGTGCGCCGCTGCACCCGGGTCGCCTGCTGGCGCGCACCTGCCTGGCGCCGCTCTCGCTCAACCAGAGCGAGGCGGCCCGGCTGCTGGGCCTCTCGCGCCGCCGCCTGCACGAGCTGGTGCATGGCCAGCGCGCGATGTCGCCCGACACCGCCATCCGCTGCGCCCGTCAGTTCGGCATCGACGCCGGCTTCTGGCTCGCGCAGCAGGCCGCCTGGGACAGCTTCCACGCCTGGAAGCGCCTGTCCTCGGGCTCGGCCACGTCCCCTTCCCCCCGCTGAATTCACACAGGTTTGCCTGCCATGCGCACCACTCCGACCGAATCCACCTGTCACCCCAGTGGTGACACCCCGCCGGCCCGCATCGTCGTGCTGGGCATCGGCAACCTGCTCTGGGCCGACGAAGGCTTTGGCGTGCGCTGCATCGAAGCCCTGCAGCGCCGCTGGGAGTTTGCCGACCACGTGCAGCTGATCGACGGCGGCACCCAGGGTCTGTACCTGATCCAGCACGTGCAGGAGGCCGACGCACTGCTGATCTTCGACGCCATCGACTACGGCCTGGAACCCGGCACGCTGAAACAAGTGCGCGACGACGAGGTGCCGCGTTTCATGGGCGCCAAGAAGATGAGCCTGCACCAGACCGGTTTCCAGGAAGTGCTGTCGCTGGCCACGCTGACTGGCAAGTACCCGCAGCAGGTGTTGCTGATCGGCTGCCAGCCGCAGGAGCTGGAGGACTACGGCGGCAGCCTGCGGCCGGTCGTCAAGGCCGCGATGGAAGACGCGCTGGCGCTGGGTGTGGCCGAACTCGAACGCTGGGGTGCGCGCCCCGTTGAACGACAGACCCCGCTGGCCGCGCGCGAAGCCGTGACGCTGGACGAGCTGGCGCTGACGGCCTACGAAGCGCAGCGACCCGCCGCAGAGGAAGCCTGCCGCATCGGCGACGACCGGTTCCTGGTGAAGGACCTCTGACATGTGCATCGGCATCCCCATGCAGGTGATCGAGGCCGACGGCCGCTTCGCACTGTGCGAAGGCCGCGGCGAGCGGCGCCGCATCAACACCGCCCTGGTCGGCGAGGTCTCCAGCGGCGACTGGCTGCTGGTCTTCCTCGACGACGCGCGCGAAGCCATCGACGCCGACCGCGCGATCGAGGTGAACGCCGCGCTGGACTTGGTGCTCGGCGCCATGCAGGGTCTGGAGGCGCAGGAAGACGCGGGCTTCGCGCTGCCATCGCAGATGAGCCCCGAACAAATGAAAGCCCTCACGGGCGCCTGAACACAAGGAGACACCATGATTGAAACCACAGAAGCCCACGCCCCCCTGGTCCAGCGCCTCGCGCGCGAATTCGGCGCCACCTGGGTCGACGAGACCAGCGTGGCGGAATGGAGCGCCGGTGGCGGCGACCGCGTCGTGCTGCTGGCCGGCGACCCGGTGCGTTTTCCCGAAGGTGTGGACGTGGCGGCGGTGCTGCCCGAACTCATGAAGTCGTTCCCGAACCGCTTCCGGATCGCCGTGGTGCCGCGCGACAGCGAGGACGCGGTGGCGCGCCGCTACGGCTCGCAGCGCTGGCCCACGCTGCTGTTCTTCCGCGACGGCCAGTACGTGACGGCCATCGCCGGCATGCAGGACTGGGACGTCTACCTCAGCGGTGTCGCCGCCGCGCTGGCCATGCCGCCTTCGCGCCCGCCCACCATCGGCATTCCTGTCGTCAGCCAGACCGGCGGCAGCAGCTGCCACTGACCCCACCGACCACGCCCCACCGCCGCACCAGGAGCCTCTGATGAAAGCCTTTCCCATTCCCGTGGTCGCCCTCGGCCCCGGCACCCAGACCGAGGACGAGCACCTCGACTACCTGCCCATGCCCAAGGACATGGACACCTACCGCGCGCCCATGCTGCCCGAGCCGGAGGAGATCGCCGGCCGCGCGGCCGCGCGCGAGGTCCTGACCCGGGTGCTGGCGCTGCTCGACCAGGCCGCCGACGGCGGGGCGGGCGGGCAGGTGGGCCTGCAGGCCCTGCCGTCCGAAGACCGGCAACTGATCAACCAGGTGATGGGCGAGGGCGAGGCCAGCGCCATCGTGCGCGAGGAATCCTCGACGCTGGAGGTGCGCATCCAGGAATCGGTGTTCGCCGGCGTCTGGCGCCTGATGACCTTCAGCGACGGCGCGCTGGTCGACGACGTGGTCGAGGTCGGTCCGGTGCCGGCCCTGCTGCGGGTGGTGGCGGAAGAAGACGCCGAGCGCGAGTACCGGCCCTGGCTCGGACCGCTGCCGCCCAATGTGCAGAACGCCCCGCTGCTGGTGGACGAGGTGCGCGACCAGGTGGCGCGCTGGCAGCCGGGCCATACCTCGCACGTGGTCAACCTGACGCTGCTGCCGGTGACGCCCGAAGACATCGGCTTCCTCGATCACCAGCTGGGCACCGGCCGCGTGCTGCTGCTCTCGCGCGGCTACGGCAACTGCCGCATCTCCAACACGCGCCTGCCGCACTGCTGGCGCGTGGTGTACTACAACTCCATGGACAAGGTGATCCTCAACACGGTCGAGGTGGTGGACATGCCCGAGGTCGCGATGGCCGCGCCGGAAGACCTGCGCGATTCGCACGATCGGCTGCAGGACGTGCTGGGCTATCTGGAGCAGGCATGAGCGGCTTCGACGGCCAGGGCTTCGAAGGCTCGTACCTCGGCAACCGCGAGGTGCTGCGGCCCGGCTCGCGCCTGGAGTGCAAGATCTGCTGGTGGGTCTACGACCCGGCGGTCGGCGACCCGCAGTGGCAGATCCCGCAGGGCACGCCGTTTGCCGAACTGCCGCCGCACTGGCGCTGCCCCAACTGCGACTGCGATGCCGAGCAGTTTCTTCTGTTGCCGGACTGAGACCATGGAACACCGCGTGTCCGCCCTGGTGCAGTTCTACCGCCTCGTGCAGACCGAGCGCATGCAGGGCGTGCCCATCCTCAACCCGGCGCTGTCCGTCGAGGCGGTCGGCTTCCAGTGGGGCGACGACGAGCAGACCGTCGCCGAGGGCGTGCTGATCACGCCCTGGTTCATGAGCCTGGTGCGCCTGCCGCGGGCGGTGGAAGGCCATGGCGGCCGCGTCGCGCGCAAGGCGGTGCACGGCTTCGGCAGCGAGCGCTTCGAGTTCATTGGTGCGCACGACCCGGCCGTGGGCTACCACGAGACCTGCGCACTGTTCTCGCCCATGGGCGGCTTCACCACGCAGGCGCAGGCCGTCGAAACCGCCGAGGCCTCGCTGGCCCTGCTGCGGCCGGCGCCCACACCCGCGCCCGCCGCAGAACCCGTGCCCGCGCGCCGCGCCTTCTTCACCGGCCGCCGCGCCGCGCCCGGAGCCGCGGCATGAGCGCCGCGCTGGATCTGGCCGGCCGCCTGTGCGTGCGCCCCGGCGCACCGCTGGCGCAGGCGCTGCACAGCAGCCGGCGCGACTGGGCCGGGCGGCTCGGCCAGGGCCAGCCGGCCACCGCGCTGCCGGGCCTGCTGGCCAGCCTGTTCAACCTGTGCAGCCACGCGCACCGGCTCTGCGCCCAGCTGGCGATCCACGCGGCCCGCCCCGGCGCCGGGCCCGCACCCGCGGACGTGGCGCAGCGCCTGCGCCACGAGACCGCGCAGGAACATGTGCGCCGCATCGGCCTGGACTGGCCGCGCCTGCTCGGCCCCGCCGACGGCACCACCCAGGGTGCCGCGCTGCAAGCGCTTCAAACCTGCCCGTTGCTGCGGCCGGCGGCCAACGGCGACGAGCCCTGGCCGCAGGCGCAGGAGTGGCTGCAGCGCGAGTGCCTGCACATGCCGGCGGCCACCTGGCTGCGCGCATGGCAGGCCTGCGGCGCCGACTGGCTGCTGGACTGGAGCACGCGCCACGACGGCTGGCTGCCGGCCCTGGTGCGCAGCGCGCGCGAGGCCGACAGCGGGCGGGCGCTTGACATGGCGCGGGCCCTGCGCGCGCACGGCCAGGACGACCAGCTGCGCACGCTGGCCGCTGCGCTCGCGCTCAAGCCGGGTTTTGCCCTGCAGCCGCTGTGGCACGGCGCCTGCGCCCACACCGGCCCCTGGGCGCGCCTGCACAGCGCCGACGATGGCCTGCCGCTCACGCCCTGGACCCTGCTGGGCAGCCGCCTGGCCGAACTGGTGCGGCTGTGCCTGCCGGACGGCCCTGGGCAGGGCGACGGCTGGCTGCGCCATGGCGCGCTGCACACGGCCGACGGCCAGGGCCTGGCCTGGGTCGAGATGGCGCGCGGCCTGCTGGTGCACCAGGTGGAGCTGGAGCCCGATGTGCCGGTGGTGCACGCCTGCCGCGTGCTGGCGCCGACCGAGTGGAACTTCCACCCGGCCGGCGAGGTGGCCCGCCGCATCTCGGCGCTGGACAACACGCTGCCCGCCGCGCTGCGCACGCGCCAGCTGCACCTGCTGATGGCGGCGTTCGACCCCTGCGTGCCGTTCGAGGTGGACGCAGCGCCTGCGGTGGAAGGGGAGGTGGCCCATGCATGAAGCGAGTCTGGCCGGCGGCGTGCTGCAGCTGGTGGAAGACACCGCACGTCGCGAAGGTTTTGCACGCCTGCTGGAACTGCGGCTCGAAGCCGGTCAGCTGGCCGGTGTGGACATCCGCGCGCTGCGCTTCGCGCTGGAGAGCCTGGCGCCCGGCACCCTGCTGGACGGCGCGCGCATCGAGATCGACGAGCCGCCGGGGCAGGCCTGGTGCATGGCCTGCGCGCAGACCGTGGCCATCGCGCAGCGCGGCGACGCCTGCCCGGCCTGCGGCGGTTACCAGCTGCAGCCCACGGGCGGCATGGAATTGCGCGTGGTGGACATGCGCGTGAGTGATGATTGAAGCAGCGTTGAAGGAGACCGACCATGTGTGTCGTGTGCGGATGCAGTGACAACAGCCCGGCCCATGCCCGGCATGTGCAACAGAGCGCGGGCAGCGAGCCCGGCGTGATCACGGTCAACCCGGCCAACGGCGACCTGCACTTCGGCGCCGGCGCGGCCCGCGTGTCGGTGCCCGGCATGAGCCAGGAGCGCGCCATCAAGCTGGAGACCGACATCCTGGGCGCCAACAACCGCGTGGCGCAGCAGAACCGCGCGCACTTCGAGTCGCACGGTGTGACCGCGCTGAACTTCGTCTCCAGCCCCGGTTCGGGCAAGACCACGCTGCTGTGCGCCACCATCGAGGCGCTCAAGGCGCGCCAGCCCGGCCTGCACGTGGCCGTGATCGAGGGCGACCAGCAGACCAGCTTCGACGCCGACCGCATCCGCGCCACCGGCGCACCCGCGATCCAGGTCAACACCGGCAAGGGCTGCCACCTCGACGCGCCCATGGTGGCCGAGGCGTTTGCGCAGCTGCACAGCCACGAGCACTCGCACGACCATGGGCATGACCACCACGACCATGCACATGATCACGGCCACTCGCATGACCACCATCACCACCACGGCGACGACCACAGCCTGCTATTCATCGAGAACGTGGGCAACCTGGTCTGCCCCGCCGTGTGGGGCCTGGGCGAGGCCGCCAAGGTGGCCATCCTCTCGGTGACCGAGGGCGAGGACAAGCCGCTGAAGTACCCCGACATGTTCGCGGCCTCGCAGCTGATGATCCTGAACAAGATCGACCTGCTGCCGCACGTGAAGTTCGACGTGGCCCGCTGCATCGATCTGGCGCGGCGCGTGAACCCGGCGATTGAAGTCATCCAGTTGTCCGCCACCACGGGTGAGGGCATGGACGCCTGGCTCAATTGGTTGGATGGCGCCGTACACACCCACTGAACCATGTCCACCTCCGTGCTCGCCGTCGGCGCCTGGCTGAAAAACGCGGCCTGCCTTGTGCTGGACGGTCGCGTGCACTGGTCGCCGGTGCACGGCGACCTCAGCGACCCGGCGGCCTGCGACGCGCTGGAGCGCTCGGTGCAGGCGCTGGCGCGGCAGGCCGAGGCTGCTGCTGCGCCGGTGCAGGCCATTGCACACGACCTGCACCCTGACTTCTTCAGCACCCGGCTGGCGATCGCCACCGCCGACGCGCTGGGCGTGCCCGCCATCGGCGTGCAGCACCACCACGCACACCTCGCGGCGGTGGTCGCCGAACACGGCATCGACGGCCCGGTGGTCGGGCTTGCGCTCGACGGTGTCGGCCTCGGAACGGACGGCAACCCCTGGGGCGGCGAACTGCTCTGGCTCGACGGCCCGCGCTGGACGCGCCTGGGCCACCTGCAGCCGCTGGCCCTGCCGGGCGGCGACCGCGCCGCGCGCGAACCCTGGCGCATGGCGGCGAGCGCGCTGCATGCGCTGGACCGCGCAGACGAGATCGTGCCGCGCTTCGCGCCCGTGGTGGGCGAGGCCGTGGCGGCGGGCGTGCGTCAGATGCTGGACAAGGGCCTGAACTGCCCGCTGACCAGCAGCGCCGGCCGATGGTTCGACGCCGCGGCGGGTGCGCTGGGCCAGTGCCACCACCAGCAGGACGAGGCGCAGGCCGCGATCGCGCTGGAACAGGCCGCGGCTCGCGCTCTCTCGGTCCGGCCCGATCTGCCGCCGCTGGCCGGGGCGCTGCAACACGACGACGGCCGCATCGACCTGCGCCCGGTGCTGGCGCAACTGTTCGACGCGCCCGATGCCGACGTGACCGCCGCTGGCTTCCACCTGGCGCTGGCCGACGCGCTGGCCGGGGCATTGATCGCCGTCGCGCGCGGGCGCGGCGTCCACACCACCGTGCTGGGCGGTGGCTGCTTTTTCAACCGCATCCTGCGCGATCGCACCGTGCGACGCCTGGTGGATGCGGGACTGACCGTGTACCTGCCCGGTCCGCCCGGCTGCGGCGACGCCGGGCTGGCCATCGGCCAGGCCTGGGTGGCGGCGCAGCAGCTTCAGACATCACAGACAACATCCCCCGTTGAGGAGACCACCCCATGTGCCTAGCCATTCCCGCGCGCCTTGTCGAGAAGCGCGACAACGACCAGGCGGTGGTCGATCTGGGCGGCATCCGCAAGCCCATCTCCATCGCCCTGGTGCCCGAGGCCGAGGTCGGCGACTACGTGATCGTGCACGTGGGCCACGCCATCGGCATGATCGACCGGGAGGAGGCCGAGAAGACCCTCGCCTTGTTCGCCGAGATGCAGGCCATGACCGGTGCGGAGGTACAGCCATGAAATACATCGACGAATTCCGCGATGGCGAGCTGGCCAAACAGATCGGCGAGCGCATCTGCGCCGAGGCCGACCCGCAGCGTTCCTACAGCTTCATGGAGTTCTGCGGCGGCCACACGCACGCCATCAGCCGCTACGGCGTGCTCGAACTGCTGCCGTCCAACGTGCGCATGGTCCACGGCCCCGGCTGCCCGGTGTGTGTGCTGCCCATCGGCCGCATCGACCTGGCGATCCGCCTCGCGCTGGAGCGCGACGCCATCGTCTGCACCTACGGCGACACCATGCGCGTGCCGGCCAGCGACAGCCTCTCGCTCATCAAGGCCAAGGCGCGCGGCGGTGACATCCGCATGGTCTATTCGGCGGCCGACGCGCTGGCCATCGCCCGCGCGAATCCGCAGCGCGAGGTGGTGTTCTTCGCCATCGGCTTCGAGACCACCACACCGCCCACGGCGCTCGCCATCCGCGACGCGCAGCGCGAAGGCCTGGCCAACTTCAGCGTGCTGTGCTGCCACGTGCTCACGCCCTCGGCCATCACCCACATCCTCGAATCGCCCGAGGTGCGCCAGTTCGGCACCGTGCCCATCGACGGCTTCGTCGGCCCCGCCCACGTGAGCATCGTGATCGGCTCCGCGCCCTACGACTACTTCGCCGAGGAATACCGCAAGCCGGTGGTCATCGCCGGCTTCGAGCCGCTGGACGTGATGCAGGCCATCCTGATGCTGGTGCGCCAGGTCAACCGCGGCGCCGCCCATGTGGAAAACGAGTTCACCCGCGCCGTCACGCCCGAGGGCAACCTGCGCGCGCAGGCCCTGGTGTCCGAGGTGTTCGAGCTGCGGCCCAGCTTCGAGTGGCGCGGCCTGGGCGAGGTGCCCTACAGCGCGCTCAAGATCCGCGAGGCCTTCGCGGCCTTCGACGCCGAGCGCCGCTTCGACCTGGCCTACCAGTCGGTGCCCGACAACAAGGCCTGCGAGTGCGGCGCCATCCTGCGCGGCGTGAAACGGCCGACCGACTGCAAGATTTTCGGCACCGTCTGCACACCCGAGAACCCGGTCGGCTCCTGCATGGTGTCCAGCGAAGGCGCCTGCGCCGCGCACTACACCTACGGGCGCTTTCGCGACATTCCCATCGTCGCCGCCACCGCCACCGAGGAGGTCACCCCATGAGAACCGAACACGACCAGGCCGGTGCCGGTGAGGCGCCCGCCCCCAAACCCGTGAAGAAGAACTACATTCGCCCGTTGGACATCAAACACGGCCGCATCGACATGGGCCACGGCGCGGGCGGCAAGGCCGCGGCGCAGCTGATCGAGGAGCTGTTCCTGGCGGCCTTCGACAACCCATTCCTGCGCCAGGGCGACGACGGCGCGGTGCTGGCGCTGCCGGCCTTCGACCCGGCCGAGGGGCGGCTGGTGATGGCGACCGATGGCCACGTGATCTCGCCGCTGTTCTTCCCCGGCGGCGACATCGGCTGCCTCTCGGTGCACGGCACGGTCAACGACGTGGCCATGAGTGGTGCGAAGCCGCTGTACCTGAGCGCGAGCTTCATCATCGAAGAAGGCTTCCCGCTGGTCGACCTGCAGCGCATCGTGCAGAGCATGGCCGCGGCGTCGCGCGAGGCCGGCGTACCGGTGGTCACCGGCGACACCAAGGTGGTGGAGCAGGGCAAGGGCGACGGCGTGTTCATCAGCACCACCGGCGTCGGCGTGCTGCCGCCAGGCGTGTCCATCAGCGGTCGCAACGCGCGGCCGGGCGACGTGGTGCTGGTCTCGGGCAGCATCGGCGACCATGGCGTGGCCGTGCTCTCGCAGCGCGAGTCGCTGGCCTTCGAGACCACCATCGAGAGCGACACCGCTGCCCTGCACACCCTGGTCGCCGCCATGCTCGCGGCGGCACCCGGCGCGGTGCGCGTGCTGCGCGACCCCACGCGCGGCGGCCTGGCGACCACGCTCAACGAAGTCGCGCGCCAGTCCGGCGTGGGCATGCTGCTGCAGGAGGCGGCGATTCCGGTCAAGCCGCAGGTGGACGCCGCCTGCGAGCTGCTGGGCCTGGACCCGCTCTACGTGGCCAACGAAGGCAAGCTGATCGCGGTGGTTGCGCCCGAGTCGGCCGAGGCCGTGCTGGCCGCCATGCGCGCGCACCCGCTGGGGCAGGACGCCGCGTGCATCGGCGAGGTCACTACCGACCCACACCACTTCGTGCAGATGGCCACGCGCTTCGGCGGGCGGCGGGTGGTGGACTGGCTGAGTGGGGAGCAACTGCCCAGAATTTGTTGACCCCCCTGCGCCGCTGTGCGGCTTCCCCCCGCTCTGGCGCGCCTTCGGCGCTGGGCAGGGGGACGGCACCTGAGGCCCGGCGGAGCCGGTTCCTCGGTGCCCCTCGAAGGGGCACCTCGCTCTGGGCGGGGTCGGATGAAAACAAGAGACGAGGAGACGTGGGATGTCGAGTCTGGTGTTTCGCAAGACCGAAAGCGGCAAGGCCGAGATCGCGCAGCGGCAGGCCGGGCTGGCACCGGCCACACGGCAGCTGCTGATCCTGGTGAACGGCGTGGACAGTGTGCAGGCCCTGCTGACCAAGGGGTTGGGCGATGTGCGCGGGCATCTGGACACGCTGCTGTCGCTGCGCCTGATCGAGCCGGTGCCTGCGGCGCCCAGGGCCGCTCCATCACCACCACCTGCCGCGGCGGCACCCGTCCCATCAACCGATCCGTCGCCCGCCCCTGTGGTCGAAGCGGACGACCCGCAGCGCCTGCTGGCCCTGCAGCGCCGCGCCTGGCAGACCCTGCAGCCGCACTTCGGCCCCGACACGCCCACCGTGGCGCAGGACCTGCTGGCCGCGCGCAGCATCGCGCAGTACCTCGCATCGCTGGACGCCATCCAGGCCAAGCTGGCCATCTACATGGGGCGCAAGCAGGCCGAGCGCGAGGTGGACGCCCTGCGCCGCTGAACACCCCGAACCCCACGCCATGTCCCTGCGCATCCTGCTGCTCTGTCACAGCTTCAACAGCCTCAGCCAGCGGCTGTACGCCGAGCTGCGCGCGCGCGGCCACTTGCTCAGCGTCGAGCTGGACATCGCCGACAGCGTGACCGAGGAGGCGGTGGCCCTGTTCCGGCCCTACCTGGTGCTGGCGCCGTTTCTCAAGCGCCGCATCCCGGCCTCGGTCTGGCCGCGCGTGCCCTGTTTCGTGGTGCACCCCGGCCCGCCTGGCGACCAGGGGCCGAGCGCGCTGGACTGGGCGGTGCGCGACCGCCAGCCGCACTGGGGCGTGACCGTGCTTCAGGCCGACGGCGAGTTCGACGCCGGCCCGGTCTGGGCCCACGCCGCGTTCGACATGCGCCCGGCCACCAAGGGCAGCCTGTACCGGCGGGAGGTGACACGCGCCGCGCTGCAGGCCACGCTGGAAGCGGTGGAGCGCTTCGCGGGCGGCGAGCGCACGGCGCCGCCGTCGGACCTGCCCACGCCGACATGGAATCCGCCCATGAAGCAATCCGACCGAGCGGTGGATTGGTCGCACGACGACACCGCCACCGTGATGGCCAAACTGCGCTGCGCCGACGGCCAGCCCGGCGTGCTGGACGCGCTCTGGGGCCAGGCCTGTTACCTCGGTGATGCGCACGAGGCCAGCGCCGCAACCCTGGCCGAATTCGCCGACCGCACACCGGGCGAACTGCTGGCGGTGCGCGACGGCGCGCTGCTGCGCCGCACGGTCGATGGCGGCGTGTGGATTGGCCAGGCCAGGCTCGCCGACCCGCCCGGCACCGCGCCGGGCCAGGGCCATTTCAAACAGGCGGCGGCCGAGCTGTTCGCCACCGATGCGTCGGCGCTGCCGCAGCGCCCCGCGCCGCTGGTGCGGCCCGACGACGAATGGGCCGAGCTGCGCTACACCGAACACGGTCCCGAGGGCGCGCGCGTGGGCTGCCTGAGCTTCGACTTCTGCAACGGCGCGATGGGCACCGAGCGCTGCGAACGCCTGCGCGCCGCCCTGCTGGCCGTACGCGAGCGCCCCACGCAGGTGCTGCTGCTGATGGGCGGCGAGGGCTTCTTCAGCAACGGCATCGACCTCAACCGCATCGAGGCCGCCGCGCACCGCGCGGGCGACAGCGCGGCCGACGAATCCTGGCGCAACATCCAGGCCATGGACGACGTGGCGCTGGCCGTGCTGCAGACCACCGACCGCCTCACGGTCAGCGTGATGCGCGGCAACGCCGGCGCGGGCGGCGTGTTTCTGGCGCTCGCGGCCGACCAGGTCTGGGCGCACGAGGGCGTGGTGCTCAACCCGCACTACAAGAACATGGGCAACCTCTATGGTTCGGAGTACTGGACCTACCTGCTGCCGCGCCGCCTGGGCGAGGCCGGCGCGCGCGAGCTGATGGCCGGCCGCCTGCCGCTGCGGGCCGCCGACGCGCAGCGTTTGGGCTTGATCGACGCCTGCGACGACGGGCTGCGCGAGGGCTACGAAAACCGCGTCATTCAACGTGCGCTGGCGCTGGCCGGCTCCTACAATCATTCCGAACAGGTGGCGGCCAAACAGGCCCGGCGGGCCGCCGACGAGGCGCACTGCCCGCTGGCCCGCTACCGCGAACAGGAACTGGCGCGCATGCACCGCAACTTCTACGGCTTCGATCCCAGCTACCACGTGGCCCGGCACCACTTCGTGCACAAGCTGCCGCACGCCTGGACGCCGCGCCACCTCGCCACCCACCGATGACCCCACCCCCGTTCCACGACCTCTTGCCCACCGTGCTGGTGGTCGACGACGAAGTGCGCTCCCAGGACGCGCTGCGCCGCACGCTGGACGAGGACTTCACCGTGTTCACCGCCAGCAGCGCCGACGAGGCGCGCGGCCTGCTGCAGCGCCAGCCGGTCAGCGTGATCCTGTGTGACCAGCGCATGCCCGGCATGACCGGCGTGAACTTCCTCAAGGAAGTGCGCGAGCAGTGGCCCGACATCGTGCGCATCGTCCTCTCGGGCTACACCGACAGCGAAGACATCATCGCCGGCATCAACGAGGCCGGCATCTACCAGTACATCCTCAAGCCCTGGTCGCCCGACCACCTGCTCGACGCGGTGCGCAACGCGGTGGAGGCCCAGGTGCTGCAGCAGCAGACCAGCCGGCTCGACCTGGAGCTGCGCACCAGCACCCGCGTGCTGCGCCAGCGCACCGCCACGCAGATGGCGCAGGCGAAGAGCCACTTCGGGTTCGAGCGCATCGTGCGCGCGCCCGGCAGTCCGCTGGACCTGCTCTGCCGCATGGCCGAGCGTGCCGCGCGCTACGACATCCCGGTGCTGGTGCTGGGCGAGTCGGGCACCGGCAAGGAGCTGCTGGCGCGCGCCATCCACTACGCGAGCCCGCGCCTGACCGGCCCCTTCGTGGTGGAGAACTGCGCGGCCATCCCCGACACCCTGCTCGAATCCGAGCTGTTCGGCCACAAGCGCGGCGCTTTCACCGGCGCCTTCGAAGACCACGCCGGCCTGTTCCAGCGCGCCGACGGCGGCACCGTCTTCCTCGACGAAATCGGCGAGACCTCACCCGCTTTCCAGGTCAAGCTGCTGCGCGTGCTGCAGGAGGGCGAGGTGCGGCCCGTGGGCGCGGCGCGGCCGGTGCCGGTGGACGTGCGCATCATCGCCGCCACACACCGCAACCTCGAACAGCGGGTGCGCGAAGGCCTGTTCCGAGAAGACCTGTACTACCGTCTCTCGGCCGTGACGCTCACGGTGCCGCCGCTGCGCGAGCGTGTGGCCGACATCCCGCCGATCGCGCGCCAGATCGTGCAGGACGTGGCGGGCGAACTCGGCCACCCGGGCGCTGCGCTCACCGACGAGACCCTGGCCTGCCTGCTGGCCTATCCCTGGCCAGGCAACATCCGCGAGCTGCGCAACGAGATCGGCCGCGCGCTGGCGCTGCACGAAGGCACCGAGCTGCCACCCGAGGCGTTTTCGCCGCGCGTGCTGCAGGGCCGCGCGGCCGGTGGCGGCGGTGACCTCACGGCGGCCCTGCCGGCCAGCGGCAGCCTGACCGACCGCCTGGACGTGATCGAGGCCATGGTGCTGCGCGAAACCCTGCTGCGCCACCGCTGGAACAAGACGAAGGCGGCGGCGGAACTGGGTTTGTCCCGTGTCGGGTTGCGCGCCAAGATGCAACGCTTCGGCCTGGACAAGCCATGAACCCCCACGCTCCACCGCTGCGCGGGTCGCTGCCCCCCGAGGGGGCTGATCCGGCTTGGGGCGGCCCGGCGCCGGATCGCGCGTTGTACTCACACTTCGTCGCAGCCGACGCGGTGCTGGCGCGCTGGCAGCACGATCCGCACGCTCTGGTGCAGGTGCTGCGCGAAACGCAGGCGCAGACGCACTGGCTGCCGCGCGAACTGCTGGGCCACATCGGCCGTGCGCTGGGCCTGACCCTAGCCCATGTCGAAGGCGTGGCCAGCTTCTACCGCTTCTTCCACCTGCGGCCCGTGGGCCGGGTGCGTGTGCTGTTCTCCGACAACATCACCGACCGCATGGCGGGCAGCGACGCGCTGATGGCGCGGCTGTGCGAGCGCCTGGGTGTGGCCCCCGGCCAGGTCGATGCGCAGGGCCGCTTCAGCGTGGACCGCTGCTCCTGCACCGGCCTGTGCGACCAGGGGCCGGCCCTGCTGGTCAACCACCACCAGGTGGTGACGCGGCTGGACGCGGGACGCATCGACCAGCTGGCCGAGCTGCTGCTGGCCGGTGTGCCGCCCAAAGACTGGCCGGCCGAATTGTTCGCGGTGCAGGACCACATCCGGCGCGCCGACGTGCTGCTGCAGGGCCTGCCTGCCGATGCACCATCACCGCCGACCGTGCTCGCCCGCGCACCCGCCGAGCTGCTGGCCGAGGTCGAACGTTCGGGCCTGCGCGGCCGCGGTGGCGCGGGGTTCCCGACCGCGCGCAAGTGGCGCGCCTGCGCCGAGGCCGACGCGCCCGACGGCCAGCGCTGTGTGGTCTGCAACGCCGACGAAGGCGAGCCCGGCACCTTCAAGGACCGCGTGCTGCTCAGCCGCCACGCCGACGAGCTGTTCGACGGCATGACCGTGGCCGCACGCGCCATCGGCGCGCAGACCGGACTCGTCTACCTGCGCGGCGAATACCGCTTCCTGCTGCCGCAGCTCGACGCCGCGCTGCAGCGCCGCCGCGCGGACGGCCTGCTGGGGCGCAACGCGGGCGGTGTGGCCGGGTTTGATTTCGACATCGCCATCCACCTCGGCGCGGGCGCCTACGTCTGTGGCGAGGAGTCGGCGCTGATCGAGTCGCTGGAAGGCAAACGCGGCACGCCGCGCATCCGCCCGCCCTTCCCGGTGCAGCGCGGCTACCTCGGCCGACCGACCGTGGTCAACAACGTCGAGACCCTGGTGGCGGTGGCCCACATCGCGCGCCGCGGCGGCGCCTGGTGGGCCGGCCTCGGCACGCCCGGGTCCACCGGCACCAAGATCCACTCGGTCTCTGGCGACTGCGAGCGCCCCGGTCTCTACGAATACCCGCTGGGCACGCCGCTGGCGCAGATCCTGGCCGACTGCGGCGCGCGGAACCCGCAGGCGGTGCAGGTGGGTGGTCCTTCGGGCAGTTGCGTGCCGGTCAGCGGCTTCGATCGTGCCATCGCCTTCGAGGACCTGCCCAGCGCCGGCGCCCTGATGGTGTTCGATCAGACGCGCGACCTGTTCGAGGTCGCGCGCCACTTCGCGCGCTTCTTCGCGCACGAAAGCTGCGGCCTGTGCACGCCCTGCCGCGTCGGCACCGAACTGGTGGTGCGCCGGCTGGACAAGCTCGCCCACGAACGCGGGGCAGGCCGCGGCTCGGCCTTCGACATCGCGCGCCTGCACGAGCTGGACGCGCTGCTGCACAGCGGCACGCACTGCGGCCTGGGCGTGTCGGCCTGCAACCCGCTGCGCGACACCCTGGCCCACTTCGGCCAGGCCTACGCACAGCGCAGCACGGCGGCGCAGTTCCAGCCCGGGATCGACCTCGACGCCGAGCTGTCATCGGCGCGTCGGGTGACCGGGCGGACCGACACCGGTGCGCATCTCAGCACGGAGCACGGCGCATGACGACCTTCGACTTCGACGGCCAGCCCGTGCCGCTGCAGCCCGGCGACACCATCCTGCAGGCCGCCGAACGCGCCGGCCACGAGTTGCCGCACCTGTGCTGGCACGAAGGCGTCTCGGCCAGCGCGTCCTGCCGGCTGTGCACCGTGGTGGCCGACGGCCGACCGGTGGCGGCCTGCGTCACGCCCGCGGTCGCGGGGCAGCGCGTGGAATGCCAAACCGAGGCCTTGAAGACGCGGCGCCTGCACCTGCTGCAGATGCTGTTCGTCGAGGGCAACCACTTCTGCCCCGGCTGCGAAAAGAGCGGCAACTGCCAGCTGCAGCACCAGGCCGAGCGCGCCGGCATGACCGACCTGCACTACGAGCCGCTGCACCCCGAGCGCCCGGTGGACGCCAGCCACCCCGACGTCTGGTTCGAGCCCAACCGCTGCATCCTCTGCCAGCTTTGCGTGCGCGCCAGCGACGAGCTCGACGGCAAACGCGTGTTCGCCATCGGCGGTCACGGCATCGGCGCGAAGCTGCTGATCGATAGCGAAAGTGGCCGGCTCGGCGACAGCGCGTTGTCGGTGGACGACCGCGCGGCCCACATCTGCCCGGTGGGTGCGCTGCTGCCCAAGCGCGTGGGTTTTGCCCAGCCCTACGGACAGCGGACCTTCGACGACGCGGAGACGCGCGGATGAACACCGAAGCCACCCCCCGCAAATGGCGCGTCGCCACGGTTTCGCTGGCCGGCTGCTTCGGTTGCCACATGTCTTTTCTCGACATCGACGAGCGCCTGTTCGGCCTCATCGAACACATCACCTTCGACCGCTCGCCGCTGACCGACATCAAGACGGTCGGCCCCTGCGACATCGGTCTGATCGAGGGCGGCCTGTGCAACGCCGAGAACGTGGAGGTGCTGCGCGCCTTCCGCGACCAGTGCCGGGTCCTGGTGGCCGTGGGCGCCTGCGCCATCACCGGTGGCCTGCCGGCGCTGCGCAACCACCTGGACGTGGGCGAGATGATGAAGGCCGTCTACGGCGAGGTGCCGAACGACCCCGAGCTGCCGCTGCCGCTCAACCGCGTGCGGCCCATCCACGAGGTGGTGCCCATCGACCATGCGCTGCCCGGCTGCCCGCCGCCGGCCGATGCCTTCTGGCAGCTGCTGCAGGACCTGATGGCCGGGCGCGAGCCTCAACTCAACAAGGGCTTGATCCGCTATGACTGACGCCGCCCGCCCGCTCGAAACCGCGGCCGACCCGCAGGGCCTGCGCCGCATCGTCATCGACCCGGTCTCGCGCGTCGAAGGCCACGGCAAGGTCACGCTGCTGCTGGACGAGCAGCAACGCCTGCAGCAGGTGCGGCTGCACATCGTCGAGTTCCGCGGCTTCGAGCAGTTCATCGTCGGCCGGCCCTACTGGGAGGCGCCGGTGATGGTGCAGCGCCTGTGTGGCATCTGCCCGGTCTCGCACCACCTGGCCGCGTCCAAGGCGCTGGACCGCGTGGTCGGCGGCTGGCCGGTGCCCGAAGCCGCGGATCGCATCCGCCGCCTGATGCATTACGGCCAGATCGTGCAGAGCCATGCGCTGCATTTCTTCCACCTGTCCTCGCCCGACCTGCTGTTCGGCTTCGATGCCGAGGTCGCGCAGCGCAACATCGTGGGCGTGGCCCTGGCCCACCCCGAGGCCGCGCGCCAGGGCGTGATGCTGCGCAAGTTCGGTCAGGAGGTGATCCGCATCACGTCGGGCAAGCGGGTGCACGGCACCGGCTCGGTGCCCGGCGGCATGAACCGCGCCGTCACGCGCGAAGACCGCGACACGCTGCGCGCGCAATTGCCCGAGGTGCTGGCCTGGGCCGAGGCGGCGGTGGACCTGGCGCAGCGCCTGCACACCGGTCTGCCGCCCTCCTACGAGCACTTCGGCGAAACGCCTGCGGCCATGATGTCGCTCATCGGCCCCGGCGGCGCGATGGAGCTGTACGACGGCGCGCTGCGCCTGCGCGAGGCCGACGGCCGCATCGCGGTGGACGGCTTCGAGGACCAGCGCTACCGCGAGCTGATCGACGAGGCGGTCAAGCCCTGGACCTACATGAAGTTCCCCTACCGCCGTGCGCTCGGGCCCGAGGCCGGCTGGTACCGCGTCGGCCCGCTGGCCCGGCTGCAGAACTGCGACCACATCCCCACACCGCGCGCCGAGGCGCGCCGCCAGGCCTTCGTGGCCGCGCACGGCAGCCACCCGGTGCACGCCGTGCTGGCCACGCACTGGGCGCGCATGATCGAGCTGCTGCACGGCGTGGAGGTGATCGCGCAGCTGCTGGACGACCCGGTCATCCTCGGCGGCCCGCTGCAGGCCACGGGCGAGCGCCAGCGCGGCGGCGTCGGCATCATCGAGGCGCCGCGCGGCACGCTGATCCACGAGTACGAAGTGGGCGACGACGATCTGGTGACGCGCTGCAACCTGATCGTCTCGACCACCCACAACAACCAGGCCATGAACGAGGCGGTGCGATCGGTCGCGCTGCAGTACCTGGACGGCCAGACCATCACCGAGCCGCTGCTCAACCACCTCGAAGTCGCCATCCGCGCCTACGACCCCTGCCTGTCCTGCGCCACGCACGCGCTGGGCCAGATGCCGCTGTCGGTGACGCTGCGCGGACCGGATGGCGAGGTGCTCGACCACGTGCTGCGCTCGTCCACCGGCGAGACGCAGCGCGGCGCCATGCCACACCCCATGGAGCGCGCGCAATGAACGACCCGGTGGCGCCGCTGCTGGTGCTCGCCTGGGGCAACCCCAGCCGCGGCGACGACGCGCTCGGGCCGCTGCTGGCCGAGCGCCTGCAGGTCCATGCGGAGGCGGCTTCTATGGCCGGCCGCGTCGAGGTGCTGACCGATTTCCAGTTGCAGGTCGAACACGCGCTGGACCTGGTGGGTCGGGAGCGCGTGCTGTTCGTCGACGCCGCGCTCGACCTCGCAGAGCCGTTCACCGTGCGCCCGCTGCAGGCCGCGCGCGGCGGCGGCATCGGCAGCCACGCGCTGGCGCCCGAGGCGGTGCTGCAGGTGTACGAGGACCTGCATGGCCACGCGCCACCAGCCTCGACCCTGCTCGCCATCCGAGCGTCCGCGTTCGAGCTGGGCACCGCTCCGAGTGCTGAAGCGCTGGCCGATCTGGATCTGGCCATCGCCTGGGCCTGCCGCTGGCTATCCGGTGAACCCATCGCCGAGGAGGTGTCCGCATGAACGTCCTGTGGCTGCAATCGGGGGGCTGCGGCGGCTGCAGCATGTCGCTGCTGTGCGCCGACACCACCGACTTCCAGGGCCATCTGCGCGACGCGGGCATTCACATGCTCTGGCACCCCTCGCTGTCGCTCGCCAGTGGCGAGGACGTGCTGGCACTGCTGCAATCGGTCATCGACGGCGGGACGCGTCTGGACGCGCTGTGCGTCGAAGGCTCGCTGCTGCGCGGCCCCAACGGCACCGGCCGCTTTCACATGCTCGCGGGCACCGGCCTGCCCATGATCCACTGGGTTCGTGAGCTCGCTGTGAAAGCGCGCCACGTGCTGGCCATCGGCAGCTGCGCGGCCTGGGGCGGCATCACCGCCGGTGGCGACAACCCCACCGACGCCTGCGGCCTGCAGTACGAGGACGACCGCCCCGGTGGTCTGCTGGGGGCGGACTTCCGCAGTGGCAGCGGCCTGCCGGTGATCAACGTGGCCGGCTGCCCCACGCACCCGAGCTGGGTCATCGACACGCTGATGGCGCTGGCGTCCGACGCCTTCGGCGCCGAGGACCTCGACCCGCTGGCGCGCCCGCGCTTCTACGCCGACCAGCTGGTGCACCACGGATGCACCCGCAACGAGTACTACGAGTTCAAGGCCAGCGCCGAGAAGCCCTCCGACCTGGGCTGCATGATGGAACACATGGGCTGCAAGGGCACGCAGGTGCACGCCGACTGCAACATCCGGCCCTGGAACGGCGAGGGCAGCTGCACCCGCGGTGGCTACGCCTGCATCGCGTGCACCGAGCCGGGCTTCCAGGAGCCCGGCCACCCCTTCCACCAGACGCCCAAGATCGCCGGCATCCCGGTCGGCCTGCCCACCGACATGCCCAAGGCCTGGTTCGTGGCGCTGGCCTCGCTGTCCAAGAGCGCGACGCCGAAACGGGTGAAGCACAACGCCACCGCCGATCACCTTGTGGAGAAACCGGCGATCCGCCGGACCCGCCTCAAATGACAACACGTCTGCTCGTCGGCCCGTTCAACCGCGTCGAAGGTGATCTCGAAGTCGCGCTGACCATCGAGGGCGACCGTGTGCGCGAGGCCCAGGTCAACGCCACCATGTACCGCGGCTTCGAGCAGATCCTGCAAGGCAAGGCGCCGCACGACGCGCTGGTCTATGTGCCGCGCATCTGCGGCATCTGCTCGGTCTCGCAGTCGGTGGCGGCGGCGCGCGCGCTGGCCGACCTCGGCGGCATCGCCATGCCGCCCAACGGGCAGCATGCGACCAACCTGATCCTGGCGACCGAGAACCTGGCCGACCACCTGACGCACTTCTACCTGTTCTTCATGCCCGACTTCGTGCGCCCGGTCTACGCCGACCGGCCGTGGCACGCCGAGGCGGTACGGCGCTTCGCGCCCGACAGCGGTGAGCAGGTGCGCGCGGCCACGGCGGCGCGCCAGCGCTGGTTCACGCTGCTGGGCACGCTGGGCGGCAAGTGGCCGCACACGCAGTCGGTCGAACCCGGCGGGTCGACGCGGCCCATCGACGCCGCCGAGCGCGTGCGGCTGCTGGCCAAGCTGCGCGAGTTCCGCGGCTTCCTGGAGCGGCAGCTGATCGGCGACGCGCTCGAAGCCTTCACCGCGCTGGACGGCGAAGACGCGCTCTGGGCCTGGCACGCGCGCGATCCGCTGGGCAGCGACCTGCGCTTCTTCCTCACCCTGGTGCAGGACCTGTCGCTGCAGGCTTTGGGTCCGGGGCCGGGGCGCTACCTGAGCTTCGGCGCCTACGCGCAACCGGATGGCTCCCATGCGCTCGCCCAGGGCCTGTGGCGCAGCGATGCACAGCGGCTGGACGAGGTCGACGCGCACGCCATCACCGAAGACGCCACCCACGCCTGGCTGGCGCAGGCGCGCGAGCCGCTGCACCCGCTGCACGGCTTCACCCGGCCCGAGCCCGACAAGGCCGGCGCCTACACCTGGAACAAGGCGCCGCGCCTGGGCGGAGAGGTGGTCGAGACGGGTGCCATCGCGCGCCAGCTCGCCAGCGGCCACCCGCTGCTGCGCGACGTGGTGGCGCGCCACGGCGGCACTGTGTTCACGCGCGTGCTCGGCCGCGTGCTCGAGCTCGCGCGCGTGCTGCCGATGATGGAGGGCTGGCTGCAGGCCATCCGTCCGACCGAGGCCTTCTGTGTGCCCACCGACCTGCCCGACGAAGGACACGGCGTGGGCCTGTCCGAGGCCGCGCGCGGCGCGCTGGGCCACTGGCTGGTGGTGCGCGGCGGGCGCCTCGCGAACTACCAGATCGTCGCGCCCACGAGCTGGAACTTCTCGCCCCGCGACGCGCAGGGCACGCCCGGCGCGCTGGAGCAGGCGCTGGTGGATGCGCCTGTCATGGACGGGGAGAAGACCCCCGTCTCTGTCCAGCACATCGTCCGATCCTTCGACCCTTGCATGGTCTGCACGGTGCACTGAGATGAGCAAAGACCGCGCACCCAGCCCGCTGCCCACCGCGCCCATGGAGGGCGTGGACGAATCGACCTGGCTGGACGTGATCCAGAAGATGGACGAGGTCTACACCCGGCTCATCGACGACGAGGTGGAGCTGGAGAAGAAGAACAGCGAACTGGAGCAGTCGCAGCAGTTCATCTTCAGCGTGCTCAGCGCCATGTCGGACGTGCTCATCGTCTGCGATGAGCGCGGCCTGATCGAGCAGACCAACGCCGCCCTGTGCGAGCTGGTGGGACGGCGCGACGAACAGCTGCGCGGCACCAGCCTGGCCGACCTGCTGGCCGACGCCGCCAGCGTGCAGGCGGCGCGCGCCGCCATGGACCGCGGCGAGGCGCCGCACGGCGGCCAGGGCATCGAGCTGAACCTGCTGGACCGACAGGGACAGCCGGTGCCGGTGGACGCCAACTGCACACCGCGCATCGGTGCCAACGGCAAGCGCCTGGGCACGGTCTGGGTCGGGCGGCCGACGGCCGAGCTCAAGCGCGCCTACCAGGAGATGCGCACCGCCCACGAAGCCTTGAAGCGCACCCAGCAACAGCTGCTGCATTCGGAAAAGATGGCCTCGCTCGGCCAGCTGGTGGCCGGCGTGGCGCACGAGCTGAACAACCCGATCAGCTTCGTGCTGGGCAACGTGCATGCGCTCAACAAGTACAGCCAGCGCCTGCGCAGCTACATCGCCGCCTTTCACGCCCACGAGCCCGAAGCCGTGCTGCAGCAGCAGCGCGAGAAGCTGCGCATCGACCACCTGCTGGCCGATCTGCCCTCGCTGATCGACGGCACGCTCGAAGGCGCGCAGCGCACCGCCGACATCGTGCACGGCCTCAAGCGCTTCTCGGCCATGGACCCGGAGGAGCGCAAGCCGGTGAACCTGGTCGAGGTGATCGAGCGCGCCATCCACTGGGTGCAGAAGGGCAGGGCGGTGCCGGTGCCGGTGCGCTGGGCTCCGCTGCAGGCCTGCACCGTGCTGGGCAGTGCCGGCCAGTTGCAGCAGGTGATGATGAACCTGCTGCAGAACGCCTTCGACGCGCTGTCGTCTGTGCCCGAGCCCATGGTCTGGGTCGAGATGGGCTGCACCGGCGAGTCCGACAGGCCCACGGTTCGCGTCACGTTGCGCGACAACGGCCCGGGCATTCCGCCCGAACACCTGCTGCGCATCTTCGACCCCTTCTTCACCACCAAGCCGGTGGGCAAGGGCACGGGCCTGGGCCTGTCGATCAGCTACGGCATCGTGGAGCAGCACGGCGGCCACCTGAGTGCGCGCAACGCTGAGAGCGGCGGCGCGGAGTTCGTGCTGGAGCTGCCGCGGGCTTGATCGGGCCGGCGGCGACAATCGCCGAATGGAGATCTTTCTTGTTTCGCTGGCCTCGTTGTTTGCCGGCTTCGTCGATTCGATCGTGGGTGGTGGTGGCCTGATCCTCACGCCCACCCTGTTCGCGATCTTTCCCACCACCCACCCGGCCACCCTGTTCGGCGTCAACAAGAGCGCGTCGATCTGGGGCACGGCCGCCGCCGCCGCGCAGTACGCGCAGCGCGTGCAGATGCCCTGGCATGCGCTGCTGCCCGCGGTGGCGGTGTGTTTTGCAGGGGCCATGGCGGGCGCCTGGACCGTGACGGTGATCTCGCCCGATTTCCTGCGCAAGGCGCTGCCGCTGATCCTGCTGCTGGTGCTGGGCTACACCCTGATGCGCAAGGACCTCGGCCGCCACCACACGCCGCGCTTCTCCGCCCGTGGCGAGATGCTGGCGGCCTGCACGCTCGGCCTGCTGATCGGTTTCTACGATGGATTCTTCGGCCCCGGCACCGGCAGCTTCTTCGTCTTCCTGTTCGTGCGCTGGCTGGGCTACGACTTCCTGCACGCCAGCGCCAGCGCCAAGCTGCTCAACACCGCGTCCAACCTAGCGGCGCTGATCCTGTTCTCGCTCAAGGGCCACATCTGGTGGCACTACGTGCTGCCTCTGGCAGCGGCCAACGTCATCGGCAGCCTGCTGGGCACGCGGCTGGCGCTCAAGCACGGCAGCGGCTTCGTGCGCCTGGCCTTCATCGTGGTGGTGTCGGCGCTGATCCTGAAGACGTCCTACGACGCCTGGCTCCGCTGAGACCTCAGGGGCTGTCCCAGGGGACCTCGCTGGCCTTGAGCGGCGTGCCGATGGGGGCGCCGGCTTCGCCCTTCTGCACCGCGGCCAGGTCCTGCGGGTTGGGGTACTGGTCCATCAGCAGGTAGCCGAACACGCGCCGCGCGATCGGCGCCGCGGCGGCCGCGCCGAAGCCCGCGTTCTCGACCACCACGGCCAGCGCCACGGAGGGGTTCTCAAGCGGTGCGAAGGCCAGGTAGAGCGAGTGGTCGCGCTGGTGTTCTTCGAGCTTGCGCGCGTCGTAGCGGTCCTTCTGGCCGATGGTCACCGCCTGGGCCGTGCCGGTCTTGCCGCCGCTGAGGTAGCCGGCGCCGGCGAACACCCGCGTCGAGGTGCCTTCGACAGTGACGCCGTGCATGGCGCGCAGCACGGTGTCGATGTTCTGGCGCTTGAACCCCAGGTTGACTTCGGTGGGCGTGGGCAGCGGCGTGCGCTCGCGCGTCACCACGTTCTCGGTGGCCAGCGTCAGGTGGGGCGTGCGCTTGACGCCGCCGCCCGCCAGCGTGGCCATGGCGTGGGCCAGCTGCAGCATGGTGAAGTTGTTGTAGCCCTGGCCGATGCCCAGCGAGATGGTTTCGCCCGCGTACCACTTCTGCTGCTCGGGCCGCTTGTAGGTCTTGCGCTTCCACTCCTGGTTGGGCAGCACGCCACGCACCTCGCCCTTGAGGTCGATGCCGGTGATCTGACCGAAGCCCAGTGGTGCCATGAAGTCGTGCATGGCATCCACACCCATCTCGTTGGCCAGCGAGTAGTAGTAGACGTTGCTCGACTTGACGATGCTGCGGTGCATGTCGACCGCGCCCAGGCCGCCGTCGCCGTGGCTTCGGAAGCGGTGGTTGCCGAACATCCAGTAGCCCGGGTCGTTGATGACGGTGCTCGCGCTGCGGGTACCGGTCTCCAGCGCACCCAGGGCCATGAAGGGTTTGTAGGTGGAGCCGGGCGGGTAGGTGCCGCGCAGGGCGCGGTTGAGCAGGGGCTTGTCCAGCGACTCGTTGAGGGTCTTCCAGTTCTCCGAGTCGATGCCCTCGACGAACAGGTTGGGGTCGAAAGTGGGCTTGGACACGAAGGCCAGCACCTCGCCGTTGCGCGGGTCGATGGCCACCAGCGCGCCGCGGCGCTCGCCGAACATGTCCTCCACCAGCTTCTGCAGCTTGATGTCGATCGCCAGCACCACGGTGTTGCCCGGGGTGGCCGGCGTATTGGCCAGCGAGCGCACCGCGCGGCCACCGGCCGAGGTCTCGACGCGGTCGAAGCCGGTGACGCCGTGCAGCTCGCGCTCGTAGTGCTGCTCGGTGCCCAGCTTGCCGATGTAGTCGGTGCCGCGGTAGTTGGCCTGGTCCTCTTCCGGCCACTCCTCGATGCTTTCCTTCTCCCGCTGGTTGATGCGGCCGATGTAGCCGATCACATGGCTGGCCACCTCGCCGTGGGGGTAGTGGCGGATCAGGCGGGCGCGCACGTCCACCCCGGGGAAGCGGTAGCGCTGTGCGGTGAAGCGCGCGACCTCGTCGTCGGTCAGGCGGGTGCGGATGGGCAGCGAATCGAAGCGCCGCGATTCTTCGAGCAGCTTGCGAAAGCGCCGCTTGTCGCGCGGCTGGATGTCCACCAGCTCGCCCAGTGCCTCGATGGTGCTGTCCAGGTCCTCGACCTTGGAGGGGGTGATCTCCAGCGTGTAGGCCGAGAAGTTGGTGGCCAGCACGCGGCCGTGCCGGTCCAGGATCTGGCCACGGTTGGGCACCACCGGCAGCACCGCGGTGCGGTTGCTCTCGGCCTGGGCGTCGAAGTCCTCGTGGCGCAGCACCTGCAGGTAGACCATGCGCGCGGCCAGCAGGCCGAATGCGAACAGCACCGCCAGTCCCGCCACCACCACCCGGGTGCGGAACTGCGCCAGGTCGGCTTCGACATTGCGAAGTTCGGTCATGTCAGAGCGGGCGGTTGTCGTCCGGGTCCGGTGCGCGGCGCTGGGGTGCCAGCAGCAGCACCGAGGCCACCGGCCACAGTGCGGCCTCGATCACCGGGGCCAGCAGGTGGCTCCAGTCCGGGAGGCCGTCGCCGGCGATCAGCCGCACCAGCCACTCCAGCGCGTGCACCGCGAAGAACAGCGGCAGCACCTGCACCGCCTGCGTCGGCACGTCGAACCACAGCAGGCGCCGGTGCATGAACACCGCGAAGTAGCCGAGCACGGTGTAGGCCAGGGCGTGCTGGCCCAGCAGCGCACCCTGGTGCACGTCGATCACCAGGCCGAAGAAGAAGGCCGTGCCCACGCCGATACGCAGCGGCTGGTGCACGCTCCAGAACACCAGGGCCACGATCAGCAGGTCGGGCGTCCATGCGGCGCGGCCCCACAGGCCCATGTTCATGAGGATGTTGATCAGGAGCGCGCCGAACAGGCTGCTCCAGATGAACACCGGGTTGGCCGGCAGCAGCAACTGCTGCCCGGGTCGCATGATCATGGCGCCCTCCCTCGGTCGGACGGGGCGGCGGCAGGGGGCGCACCCTTGCCGGCAGCGGCCTGGCCTGCTGGCGGTGCGGGCAGCGACTGTCCCACGGGCGTGAGCACCAGCACGTGCAGGGCGCCCTGCATGCGGGCCACCGGCGCGCAGTTGACACGGGTGAACGAAGACTCGGCGCGTCGCTCGACCTTGGTGATGCGCCCCACGGGCAGACCGGCCGGGTAGACCCCGTCGACGCCACTGGTGGTCAGCAGGTCGCCCTCGTTGATGTCGGCGTTGGCCAGGGTGTAGCGCAGCTCCAGCCCGTCACCGTCTTCGCCGGGCTGGCCGTAGACCACGCTGCGCACGCCGGTGCGGGTGTTGAGCACCGGGATGGCCTGGTCGCGGTCGATCAGCATCGTGACTTCGGACACCAGGGGGTAGACGCGCGTGACCTGGCCCAGCACGCCGCTGTCGTCGATCACGGGCGAGCCCGGCACGATGCCGTGGGTCTGGCCGCGATCGATCACCACCTTGCGCGAATAGGGGTCGGCCGCGTCGTAGAGCACCTGTGCACCCGTGGCGGGCGTGGTGATGCGCTCGCGCATCACCAGCAGTTCGCGCAGGCGCAGGTTTTCCAGCATCAGCTGTTCAACCTGCAACGCGCGCTCGGCCTGCTGGGCCAGCCGCTGGCGGGCGTCTGCTTCGTCCTGCTGGGCGGTGTGCAGGCTGGTGAAGTAGCCGCCGGCCTGGCGGGCGGCGTCCACCGGCTGCATCACCAGCCACTGCACCGGGTACAGGGCCGTGGCGAGCGCGGCTCGCAGCGGCGTGGTGATGCGAAAGCGGGTGTCTGCGACCATCAGGAACAGCGCGATCGCGCTGAACACCATGAGCTTGGACAGGGCCGACGGCCCCTGTTTGAAAAACGGGGGCGGTGTGCGGTCCAGGGTGCCCAGTGGCATGGCGGGATGGGCTCTCGACGGGGCCGGTGATCCGGCGCGCGCTTATTCGCTGGTGAAGATGGTGCCCAGGCGTTCCATGCGCTCCAGGGCCATGCCGCAGCCACGCACCACGCAGGTCAGCGGCTCTTCGGCCACCAGCACCGGCAGTCCGGTTTCTTCGGCCAGCAGGCGGTCCAGGTCGCGCAGCAGGGCGCCACCGCCGGTCAGCATCATGCCGCGCTCGGCGATGTCGGCCCCCAGCTCGGGCGGCGTCTGCTCCAGCGCGCTCTTGACGGCCGAGACGATGCTGTTGAGCGGGTCGGTCAGGGCTTCGAGGATCTCGTTGCTGGAGATGGTGAAGCTGCGCGGCACGCCCTCGGAGAGGTTGCGGCCCTTGACTTCCATTTCCTTGACTTCGCTGCCGGGGAAGGCCGAGCCGATGTTCTTCTTGATCGCTTCGGCGGTGGGCTCGCCGATCAGCATGCCGTAGTTGCGGCGGATGTAGGCAATGATGGCGTCGTCAAAGCGGTCGCCGCCGACGCGCACGCTGCCCTTGTAGACCATGCCGCCCAGCGAGATCACGCCCACTTCGGTGGTGCCGCCGCCGATGTCGACCACCATCGAGCCAGAGGCGTCGGACACCGGCAGGCCGGCGCCGATGGCCGCGGCCATGGGTTCTTCGATCAGGTAGACCTCGGAGGCACCGGCGCCCAGGGCGGATTCGCGGATGGCACGGCGCTCGACCTGGGTCGAGCCGCAGGGCACGCAGATGATGATGCGCGGGCTCGGCTTGAACATCGAGCGCGGGTGCACCATCTTGATGAACTGCTTGAGCATCTGCTCGGTGACGGTGAAGTCGGCGATCACGCCGTCCTTCATCGGGCGGATCGCCTCGATGTTGCCCGGCACCTTGCCCAGCATGGCCTTGGCCTCGTGGCCCACGGCCTGGATGGTCTTCTTGCCCTGGGGACCGCCCTCGTGGCGGATCGAGACCACCGAAGGCTCGTCGAGCACGATGCCCTTGCCGCGGACGTAGATCAGGGTGTTGGCGGTGCCGAGGTCAATGGCCAGGTCGGTCGAGAAACTCCGACGGAACGCTTCAAACATGGTGCGAAAAATCCTGTGGGGCGCGACCGCCGCTTCGTGTGGCCGCCGCCGGGTGCGGGTCGGAGGAAATCCGGTTAAGTCCTTGATTCAGCGACAAAAACGGCCCGATGGGCGGTCGGGGTCGCCAAACCTTGGATAATACCGTATCCCCTGTGCATAACTGCGCGCAACGGGGGCGAAATCATCTCCTTTACAGGCCGTTTCAGCCGCCTCGCGGTGCGCCCGGGCCTGATTTCTTTCGACTGACCGTCCCGGAATTCCCCGTCATGTCCCTGACCCTGACCGACATCGGCCGCATCGCCAACCTGGCCCGGCTGGAAATGCCCCCTGCCCAGGCCGAGCGCATGCTCACCCAGCTCAACGGCTTTTTCGACATCGTCGAACAGATGAACGCGGTGGACACCACCGGCGTGGAGCCGCTGGCCCACCCGACCGCCGTCATCGATCACGTCAGCCTGCGCCTGCGCCCGGACGTGGCCAGCGAACCCAACAACCGCGAGGCCAACCAGAAAAGCGCCCCCGCCGTCGAGCGCGGCCTGTTCCTCGTGCCCAAGGTGATCGAATGAGCGTTCAAGACCTGCATCAGATGGGGGTGGCCGAACTGGCTGCGGCCATTGCCGACAAGAAGACCTCCGCCGTGGAAGCCGCGCAGACCCTGCTGGGCCGCGCGAAGCAGCATGAGAACCTGGGTGCCTACCTGGCCTTCAACGAAGACCTGACCCTGTCGCAGGCGAAGGCTGCCGACGCGCGCATCGCCGCCGGCGAGCGCGGCCCGCTGCTGGGCGTGCCGCTGGCGCACAAGGACATCTTCGTGACGCAGGGCTTCCCCAGCACCGCGGGCAGCAAGATGCTGGAGGGCTACCAGAGCCCCTTCGACGCCACCGTGGTCGCCAAGCTCGCACAAGCTGGCGCCGTGACCCTGGGCAAGCTCAACTGCGACGAATTCGCCATGGGCGGCAGCAACGAGAACTCGGCCTACGGTGTCGCCCGCAACCCCTGGGACACAGACCGTGTGCCTGGCGGTTCCTCGGGCGGCTCGGCCGTGGCGGTCGCGGCGCGCCTGGCGCCGGCCGTCACCGGAACCGACACCGGCGGCTCCATCCGCCAGCCGGCCAGCTTCTGCAACGTCACCGGCATTAAGCCCACCTACGGCCGCTGCTCGCGCTACGGCATGATCGCCTTCGCCTCCAGCCTGGACCAGGCCGGCCCGATGGCGCGCAGCGCCGCCGACTGCGCCACACTGCTGAGCGCGATGGCTGGCCCCGATATCGACCGCGACTCCACCAGCCTGGACCACCCGGCCGAGGACTACACGCGCCTGCTCGGCACCCCGCGCGAAGGCGCAACCGCCGCGCAGCCGCTCAAGGGTCTGCGCATCGGCCTGCCCCAGGAGTTTTTCGGCGAAGGCTGCGCCCCCGACGTGGTGGCCGCCGTGCGCGCCGCATTGAGCGAGTACGAGAAGCTGGGCGCCACGCTGATCGACATCTCGCTGCCGCGCACCCAACTGTCCATCCCGGTCTACTACATCATTGCGCCGGCCGAAGCCTCGTCCAACCTGAGCCGCTTCGACGGCGTGAAGTTCGGCCACCGTGCCGCGCAATACAGCGACCTGGTCGACATGTACAAAAAGTCGCGCAGCGAAGGTTTCGGCCCCGAGGTGCAGCGCCGCATCATGATCGGCACCTATGTGCTGAGCCACGGCTACTACGACGCCTATTACCTCAAGGCGCAGCAGATCCGCCGCCTGATCGCGCAGGACTTCCAGCAGGCCTTCTCCCAGTGTGACGTGATCGCCGGCCCCGCCGCGCCGACCACCGCATGGAAGATCGGCGAGATGAGCGACGACCCGGTGGCCAACTACCTGGCGGACATCTTCACGCTGCCGGCCTCGCTGGCGGGACTTCCGGGCATGAGCGTGCCAGCGGGCTTTGGTACGGGCGGCTTGCCCGTCGGCCTGCAGCTGATCGGCAACTATTTCAAGGAAGGCGAACTGCTGCAGACCGCACACGCTTTCCAGCAGGCCACCGACTGGCACACGAAGACGCCGGAGGGCTTCTGAACATGAGCGAGAAAAAACAAGCTTCCCTGCTGGTGCAAGGCTATGAGGTCGTGATCGGCTTCGAGACCCACGCGCAGCTGGCCACGAACAGCAAGATCTTCAGCCGCGCGCCCACGGCCTTCGGTGCCGAGCCCAACACCCAGGCCTGCGCGGTGGACCTGGCGCTGCCGGGCACGCTGCCGGTGATGAACCGCGAGGCGGTGGCCCATGCCATCCGCCTGGGGCTGGCGCTGGGCTCGCACATTGCCGAGCAGAGCGTGTTCGCGCGCAAGAACTACTTCTACCCCGACCTGCCCAAGGGCTACCAGATCAGCCAGTTCGAGATCCCGGTGGTGCAGGGCGGCGAGGTGAGCTTCTTCCTCGGCGACGAGAAGAAGACGGTGCGCCTGGTGCGCGCCCACCTGGAAGAAGACGCGGGCAAGAGCCTGCACGAGGACTTCATTGGCCAGAGCGGCATCGACCTCAACCGCGCCGGCACGCCGCTGCTGGAGATCGTGACCGAGCCCGACATCCGCTCCAGCGCCGAAGCCGTGGCCTACGCGAAAGAGCTGCACAAGATCGTGACCTGGATCGGCGTCTGCGACGGCAACATGCAGGAAGGCTCGTTCCGCTGCGACGCCAACGTTTCGGTGCGCAAGCCTGGCGCGCCGCTGGGCACGCGCCGGGAGATCAAGAACCTGAACTCGTTCAAGTTCATGCAGCAGGCGATCGACTACGAGATCCGCTGGCAGATCGAGCAGATCGAAGACGGCTTCGAGATCCAGCAGGCCACGGTGCTGTTCGACCCCGACACCGGCGAGACGCGCGCCATGCGCACCAAGGAAGACGCGGCCGATTACCGCTACTTCCCCGACCCCGACCTGCCGCCGCTGGTGATCGCGCGTTCGTGGGTCGATGAGGTGAAGGCCAGCATGCCCGAGCTGCCGCGCCAGATGGCCGAGCGCCTGGTGCAGGCCTACGGCCTGCCTGAGTACGACGCGACCACGCTGACGCAGAGCCCGGCAATGGCGGCCTACTTCGAGACCGCCGCCAAGGCCAGCGGCCAGGCCAAGATGGCCAGCAACTGGATCACGGGCGAGGTCTCGCGCCGCCTGAACAACGAAGAGAAAGACATCGCCCAGGTGCCGGTGAGCGCAGAGACGCTGGCCGCTCTGCTCAAACGCATCGCCGACGGCACGGTGTCCAACAACGCTGCCAAGCAGGTGATGGATGCGCTGTGGGCGGGCGAGGGCAGCGACGTGGACGCCGTCATCGAAGCCAAGGGCCTCAAGCAGATGAACGACAGCGGCGCGCTGGAAAAGATCATCGACGAGGTGATGGCTGCCAACGCGCCCATGGTCGAGCAGTTCCGCGCCGGCAAGGACAAGGCCTTCAACGCGCTGGTGGGTCTGGTCATGAAGGCCAGCAAGGGCAAGGCCAACCCGCAGCAGGCCAACGAGCTGCTCAAGCAAAAGCTCGGCTGAGAAGGCTGCGCCGTGTCAGCGGCGCAGCGGAGTCACCGTTTCGTCCAGAGCGTGCGCAGCTTGGCCAGCTCTTCGTCGAACCGGGCGTTGATTCGCTGCTTCTCCAGGTTCTGGTCGCTCAGGAAGCGGTTCTGCACCTGAACCTGCTGGGTGTTGTCCTCCAGCTTGCGCTGCAGCCAGGCCGGCGCCTTCTTGGGGTCGCCCTGATAGAACTCCAGCTCCTGGTCAATCTCCTGGCGTTGCTTGCCCAGCTCGGTCACGCGCTTTTTCACCGCGTCGATGACCTCGTCGATCTGCTTGAGCGCTTCTGCGCGCTCTTTGTCGTGCATGGCCTGGTTGGGGTAGCGGATCAGCAGGGCCCGCTCGCGCCGCCGCTCTTCGGCGATCCGCGAGCGCTCCAGCTCCTCCGCACGGCGCTGTTCTTCGAGGCGGGCTCTCTCTTCCGCTGTGTAGCTGGGCGGCACGACCCGCCGGACCGTGCCTGAGGAGCCCAGTTCCTTCTGTTCGCGGTCCAGGCAGTCGACGATGGGGCGGTCCGAGGTGAGGCGCCGGCCCTTGCTGTCCACGCAGCTGTAGATGCCGCCGCTGTTCTTCTCCTGGGCCACGGCCATCGGGGCCGTCAGGGCCAGCAACAGCAGGCCTACACCGGCCAGGCAGTGGCAACAGGCAGTGGCGGCGGTGGACACAGATCGGATCAAGGCGTTTCCTCAGGCAACGCCGTAGCGTTCGCGGTAAGCCAGCACGCGGTCCCGGTGCTGGTTCAGTTCGGCTCCCGTATGGCCCGTCAGATACTGCAGCAAATCCTCCAACCTCGCAATGGCGCAGACCTTGAGCCTCAGGGCGTTCTGCACATACTGCACGGCGCTGTGGTCCACATCCCGCACCGTGCCGTCGGCGGCCTTCTCGGTGGCCTTCTCCTGCCGGTCCAGTGCGATGGCCACGGCGTGTGCGGTGGCGCCAGCGGCCTGGATCAGGGCGATCGACTCGCGCGCGGCGGTGCCGGCGCTCATCACATCGTCGACGATGAGCACCCGGCCCTTGAGCGGCGCACCGACCAGCGTGCCGCCCTCGCCGTGGTCCTTGGTTTCCTTGCGGTTGTAGGCAAACGGCACGTTGCGGCCCAGGCGGGCCAGCTCGATGGCCACGGCGGCGCCCAGCGGAATGCCCTTGTAGGCGGGGCCGAAGATCATGTCGAACTCAATGCCACTGGCGATCAGGGCCTGTGCATAGAATTGCGCAAGCCGGCCGAGCTTGGCGCCGTCGTCGAACAGCCCGGCGTTGAAAAAGTAGGGCGAGAGGCGCCCGGCTTTGGTCTTGAACTCGCCAAAGCGCAACACGCCCGAGTCCACGCAGAACTGCACGAAGTCCTGCGCCAGTGAATCTTCTTTTGCATCGGCGCCCGCGGCGCCCGCATCCAACGACATGGGGAAATCCTTGTTCAAACTGACCAGCCTCAATCTCAACGGCATCCGTTCGGCCAGCAACAAAGGGCTGGAAAACTGGCTCGCCGGGCATTCGCCGGATTGTATTTGTGTGCAGGAAGTCAAGGCCCAGGCCGCAGACGTGGCCGGTCGGTTCGAGGAGATGGTTGGCCTCAAGGGCCATTTCCATTTCGCGGAAAAGAAGGGCTACTCGGGCGTGGCGGTCTACACCCGGCACGAGCCCAGCGACGTGGTCATCGGCTTTGACGGCGGCGAATTCGACGCCGAGGGCCGCTGGGCCGAGTTGCGCTTCGACACGCCCAAGCGCAAGTTCTCGGTCATCAGCGTCTACTTTCCCAGCGGCTCGTCCGGCCCCGAACGGCAGGAAGCCAAGTACCGCTTCCTGGACCTGATGTACCCGCACCTGATGGCGCTGAAGCAGACGCGCGACTTCGTGATCTGCAGCGATGTCAACATCGCCCACCAGGAAAAAGACCTGAAGAACTGGCGCAGCAACCAAAAGAACAGCGGCTTCCTGCCCGAAGAGCGCGCCTGGATGACGAAGCTGCTGAACGAGGGTGGGTTGATCGACGTCTACCGCCGGCTGCAGCCCGACACCACGGACACCTGCTACACATGGTGGAGCAACCGGGGTCAGGCGTATGCCAACAACGTGGGGTGGCGGCTGGACTACCACCTCGCGACCCCGGCCTTCGCCGAGACCGCGCGCAGCGAGGCGATCTACAAGGGCGAGAAGTTCAGCGACCACGCCCCGATCACCATCGAATACGACTTCAAGCTCTGAGCCGCTGCTCAGAACCCGGGGCCACACCGCGGGTGAGCGGTGTTGCGGACGACCGTGCTGGCCTGGTGGGGCGCTGACTGACCGCTTTTGGCGGGCAGGACGGGTATCCGCTGGGGTGGGTGTATTGAACGCGGGGCAGGGTCATCTGTCCAATACAGAGCATTCACACTGCCATCTCGAAATCAGATGGATCGGTGCTCGAGATGGAACTCAGACAGTTGCGCTATTTCGTTGCGATCGCCGACAGTGGCAGCGTCACCAAGGCGGCCGAACGCGTGTTCGTGGCGCAGTCGGCGCTGAGCCACCAGCTCGCGCAACTGGAGGCGGAACTGGGTGTGAGCCTGTTTGAGCGTTCCCGCCGGGGCGTGGGGCTGACCGAGGCCGGGCAGCGGTTCTTTCCGCACGCCGTGTCGATCCTTCGCCAGGCCGAGGAAGCCGTGGCCAGTGCCCGCAGCACCCGCCAGGAGCCCGAGGGCACGGTGGTGTTCGGCCTGCCGCACAGCGCCTCCAGCGCCCTGGCGCTGCCGCTGCTGCGCGAGGTGAGGCAACGCTTTCCCCGGGTGACGCTGGAGCTGACCGAGGAACTCACCGGGAACCTGTCGCGCCAGCTGCGCACCGGCCAGATCCAGCTGGCGGTGCTGTTTGACGATGGCCAGCTCGGGGGCTTTTCGGTGACCCCTGTGCTGAGCGAGCAGCTCTGCCTGATCGAGCCGGCCAGCGCGCCCAGGACGGGGCGCCGCGGTCGCGCGCTGACTCTGCAGCAGGCACTGGCGCAGCCGCTGATCCTGCCGGCCAGCCCGCATGGTGTGCGCCCGATCATCGAGGCGGCTGCCGCCGCAGCGGGCCTGCCACCACCGAGGGTCGAGGCGGATATCAGTTCGATCAGCATCCTGCGCACCACGCTGCTGGCCGGCCTGGGCCGCACGCTGCTGCCGGTCATGCCCCTGCAGGCCGACATCGACACGGGCCTGCTGCGCGCCACGCCGGTGGGCCCTCCGCCCCTGGAGCGGGTGCTGGCGGTGTGCAGCTCGGCCCACATTCCGCGCTCCACGGCCTGCCAGGCGGTGGCCGCACTGGCGGTGGAGACGATGCAGCAGCTCTGTCGCCACGGGCACTGGGTGGGCGCGCGGTCCCTGGTTGGCTGACCGGGGTGAGGGAAAATCTGGTGCGGGGCAGCCGCCTCACCGACTATCGCGCTGCCGACCCACCATGTTCCGTTACCAGACCATCCCCGTCACCGCCTTTGCCCAGAACTGCTCCATCGTCTGGTGCGATGAAACCCGCGACGCCGCCGTGATCGACCCGGGCGGCGACCTCGACCGGCTGGTCGACGCGGCGAAGCAGCTGGGCGTTGCGCTCAAGGCCATCTGGCTGACCCATGCCCACATCGACCACGCGGGTGGCACGGCCGAACTGGCCGAGCGGCTGGGCCTGCCCATCATCGGCCCGCACCCCGGCGACCAGTTCTGGATCGACGGCCTGCCGCAGCAGAGCCGGATGTTCGGCTTTCCGCCGGCGGGCCACTTCACGCCGACCCGCTGGCTGGCCGACGGCGACACGGTGCAGATCGGGCGCTGCACGCTCCACGTGCGGCACTGCCCGGGCCACACGCCGGGCCACGTGGTGTTCCACTCGCCTGAGGCGCAGCGGGTTTTCGTGGGCGATGTGCTGTTCGCCGGCAGCATTGGCCGCACCGATTTCCCTCAGGGCAACCACGCGCAGCTGATCGCCAGCATCAGGGAGCGGCTCTGGCCCATGGGGGACGACACAGTCTTCATCCCGGGGCATGGGCCGGAGAGCACGCTGGGCGAGGAGCGGCGTTTCAACCCCTACGTCAAGGCGGCCTGAGCGGCCCGCCCGGACACGGCCCGCTTAGAGGCCGAGCATCTTCTTGGCTTCGCCGAGCGCCTTCATGGACTCGTCGTGCTTACCTTCCTTGTGCATCTTTTCTCCTTGCGCGCGCAAGGACTTCACCTTGTCCATGTCGGCCGCGGACAGGCTCGGGCTGGCGCCGAGCTTGGCATCGATCGCCTTCATTTCGTTGGGGCAGTTGTGGGCAAAGGCCGCCGAGCAGAACAGCAGGGCGGACGCGGTCACCAGGGCTTTCATGGCGTGTCTCCTTAGGGTGGGCGTCGGCGGTCGCCGACGGGCGGATGCTAGCCCCGCCGGGCCTGCTCGTACAGCCCTTGCACCTTCGGCACATTCGCCTGCAGCTGCTTGATCCGATCCGGACCGCTGGGGTGGGTCGAGAGGAAGGCGATGCCGTTGCCGCCACCGGCCTTGGCCATCTTCTGCCAGAGGCTGACGCTGGCATTGGGCTGGTAGGCGCCGCGCGCCGCCAGCTCCAGGCCTACCAGATCGGCCTCGCTCTCGTCTTCGCGGCTGAACTTGAGCGTCAGCAGCTGTGAGCCCATGTCGGCGGCAACCGCGCCCAGGTTGCCCAGGCCCAGCAGTTCGGCGCCCAGGCGCAGGCCGAGGTTGGTGGCGCTGCTCTTGGCCAGGCGCTCGCGCGCGTGTTCGCGCAGTGCGTGGGCCATTTCGTGGCCCATGATCATCGCGGTCTCGTCGTCGCTGAGCTGCAGCTTGTTCAGGATGCCGGTGTAGAAGGCGATCTTGCCGCCGGGCAGGCAGAAGGCGTTGATCTGGTCGCTGTTGATCAGCGCCACCTGCCACTGCCAGTCCTTCGCCCGCGGGTTCCAGGCGGCGGTGAACGGAATGATCTTCTTCGCGATGGCGTGCAGGCGCTTGGTCTGCGGGTGGTCGGCGGGCATCAGCGCGTTCTGCTTCTTCGCCTCCTGCACCGTGGCCACGAACTGCTGGGCACCAGCTTTTTCAATGGTTTCGGCGGGCACCAGCTTGCGCATGCTCGACGCCTTGCCAACATCGACCTGGGCCATGGCCGGCGCGGCTGCCGCCGCGGACGCGGCGAGCAGGAAGGCGCGCCGGGCCTGCCAGGGACCGGCGGCCGGGGCATCGGGGGAGCGCTGTTTGAGGTCGCAGAGAAAGCACATGGGCCAATAATAGGCAAAGCCCCCGTCGCCTGCCACGGGTCCGCCGCTTGGCCTCGCGCCCACCCTGTTCATGAACCAGCCATCCGTCACGCCAGCGTCGCCCGACACCCACGCCACGCCCCCCCGGCCCAGCTGGGGCGATACCCTCAAGGCCTACCTGGAGCCGGCCAGCCTGCGCATGTTCGCGCTCGGGTTTTCGGCTGGCCTGCCGCTGCTGCTGGTGCTGGGCACGCTGAGCTTCCGCCTGCGCGAGGCGGGGCTGGACCGCACCACCATCGGTTACCTGAGCTGGGTGGGTCTTGCATACGGTTTCAAGTGGGTCTGGTCGCCGCTGGTCGACCGGCTGCCGATCCCGCTGCTGACCCACGCCATGGGGCGCCGCCGCAGCTGGCTGTTGCTGTCGCAACTCGCGATCATGGTGGCGCTGGCGGGCATGGCGTTCGCCGATCCGCGCAGCCAGCTGAACCTGGTGGTCTGGTGTGCGCTGGCGGTGGCCTTCGCCTCGGCCACGCAGGACATCGCGCTGGACGCCTACCGCATCGAGTCGGCCGACGCCGCGCATCAGGGCGCGCTGGCCGCGACGTACCAGACCGGCTACCGGCTGGCCATGATCTGGGCTGGCGCCGGCGTGCTCTGGCTGGCGGCGCGGGCCGAGGTGGCGCCTGTGGCAGCCCAGGCGGCGGCTGCGGTGGCCGGGGCTGTCGAGGCCACCAAACCGGCGCCCGGCGCGCTCTACCAGAACGCCGCCTGGGCCACGGCCTACCTGGTGATGGCGGCGAGCATGCTGGTCGGCGTGGTGACGGTGCTGTTCTCGCGTGAGCCGGCCCAGGTGGCGCTGCCGCCCAGCCGCAACGCGGCCGAGTGGTTCCGCGGCGCCTTCGTCGAGCCGTTTGCCGATTTCCTCAAGCGCTACGGCATGCACGCGCTGCTGATCCTGGCGCTGATCGGCGTCTACCGCATCAGCGACGTGGTGATGGGCATCATGGCCAACCCGTTTTATGTGGACATGGGCTACACCAAAGACGAGGTGGCCGCGGTCACCAAGGTCTACGGCGTGATCATGACCCTGGTGGGCGCCTTCGTCGGCGGCGCGCTCTCGCTGCGGCTGGGCGTGATGCGGGTGCTGATGCTGGGCGCCATCCTATCGGCCGCGAGCAACCTGCTGTTCGCCTGGCTGGCCGGCCACGGCCACGACGTGACGGCGCTGATCGCCGTGGTCTCGGCCGACAACCTGAGCGCTGGCGTGGCGTCGGCGGCCTTCATCGCCTACCTGTCGAGCCTGACCAACGTCAGCTACTCGGCCACGCAGTACGCGCTCTTCAGTTCCATGATGTTGCTGGCGCCCAAGTGGCTGGCGGGCTACTCCGGTGCCTTCGTCGACGCCTACGACTACCCGACCTTCTTCACCGCCACCGCGCTGCTCGGGCTGCCGGTGCTGGTGCTGATCTGGCTGGCCACCCGCGTCAGTTCGCCGGCGGCGTCTCCAGCAGCGCCTTGAGTGCTGCCTTCTGGACCTTGCCCAGCGCAGTGCGCGGCAGGGCCTCCAGCAGCACCCAGCGGCGCGGCCACTTGTAGCGCGCCAGCCGGCCGTCTAGGAAGGCGCGCAGCGACGCGTCCCAGTCGTCGTCTGCCGACGCATCGCGCAGCACCACCACCGCCACCGCCACCTCGCCCCAGCGCGCGTCGGCCTGCCCGACCACGCTGCATTCGGCCACCGCCGGGTGGGTGGCGATCAGGTTTTCGATCTCGGCCGGGTAGATGTTCTCGCCGCCCGAAATGATCATGTCCTTGGCGCGGCCGACCACGGTGAAGCTGCCGTCCGCCGCCTGCTGCGCCAGGTCGCCGCTGTGGAAGAACCCGTCTGCGTCGAGGGCGGGCTTGTCGGGCCAGTAGGTGGCGACCACATTGGGCGCCCGCACTGCGATCTCGCCGACCTGTCCAGTGGCCACAGGCTGGCCAAGGCCGTCCAGCAGCCGGATCTCCACACCCGGCGCCGGCCAGCCGCAGGAGCCGATGTGGGTAGCGGCGTGCTCCGGCGGCAGGGCGATGGAAAACGGGCCAGTCTCGGTGCTGCCGTAGACGTTGCTCACCGGCACGCCACGCGCCATGAAGGCCTTGAGCGGCTCGGGTGACAGCACCGAAGACCCGGCCCAGACCGTGCGCAGGCACGAAAGGTCGGTGGCGGTCCAGCCGGGGTGGGCGGTCAGCGCCTGCAGGGTGGCGGGTACCTGCAGCGTCAGGCTGGGCCGTTCGACGGCAATGGCCCGCAGCGTGGCCGCGGGATCGAAGCGGCTGTGCAGCAGCACGGTGGCACCGACCGAGAGTGCCGGCAGGGTCTGGATGCACAGGCCGCCCACGTGGAAAAGTGGGAGCACGGTCAGCACCGTGTCCTCCGCCGTCAGGCCCTGCACCTGCGCGGCGATGGCCATGTTCGCCAGCAGGTTGCCCTGGGTGTGCACGGCGGCCTTGGGCGCGCCGGTGGTGCCCGAGGTGTAGACCAGCAGCACCGGGCGGTCCAGAGCCTCGGCCGGGGCTTCCGGCAGCAGGGTGGACGGCGCGCACGCGAGCAGGTGGTCGAGCATGAGGTCGACCGGGCGACCGGGGCCATCGCAGAGCACGCCCGCCGCCTCGCTGAACGAGGTGTCGTGCACCAGCAGCTTGGGCGTGCAGTCGCCCAGCACCGCGGCCCACTCCGTCGTCGCCAGCCGGGTGTTCAGCGGCACCAGCACCGCCTCCAGGCGCCCGAGCGCGAACAGCGCGGCGATCAGCGCCGGGTGGTTCAGCCCCAGCCAGGCGACCCGGTCGCCCCGGCGCACACCCAGCACCATGAAGCACCTGGCCAGCGCATCGGCCTCGGCGTTCAGCCGGGCGAAGTTCCAGTCGCTGCGCTCGCCCGTCGTGGTATCGAGCCAGCGAACGGCCGGGGTGTCGGGCCGGGTCTGCGCCAGGCCGTGCAGCAGACCGGGCAACGAGCGGGCGGGCAGGGCGGGGACGTCGGGCTTGAACATGGCGGTAACTTTACGTGAGCGAGACAAACGGTTCACGCGCATGGGAGACCATGCATGGTTCAGGTCTATAAACTGACTGCATGAACGCCCCGACCTCCACCCGCCTCCTGATGATCGAAGACGATGCGCGTCTGGCGCAGATGGTCACCGAGTACCTGGCCCAGTCTGGTTACGAGGTCACCCATGCGCCCGACGGCGAGAAAGGTCTGGAGCAGCTGCCGCTGCTGCAGCCCGAGCTGGTGATCCTGGACCTGATGATGCCGGGCATCGACGGCCTGGAGGTCTGCCGCCGCATCCGGGCCCTGCCCAATGGCAACGCCCGCGTGCCGGTGCTGATGCTGACGGCCAAGGGCGACCCGATGGACCGCATCATTGGCCTCGAACTGGGCGCCGACGACTACCTGCCCAAGCCCTTCGAGCCGCGCGAACTGCTGGCGCGCATTCGCGCCGTGCTGCGCCGCCGCGGAGAGGTGACTTCCGCTGCGGCCACGACGCGCGCCACGCCGGTGCTGCGCTTCGGCTCGCTGGAGATCGACCGCGACGCGCGCACGGTGCAGGTGGCGGGCAAGGCCTGTGAGCTGACCTCCTACCAGTTCGATCTGCTGGTGGCGCTGGCCGAACGCGCCGGTCGCGTGCTCACGCGCGACCAGATCATGGAGGCGGTGCGCGGGCGCGAGCTCGAAGCCTTCGACCGCAGCATCGACGTGCATATCGGCCGCATCCGCAACGCCATCGAGGCCGACAGCAAGGAGCCCAAGCGCATCCTGACGGTGCGCGGCGTGGGCTACGTTTTCGCGAAACAGCAAGACTGATGAAAAGCCTGCTGGGTCAGAAGCTGTACCTGCGCATCTGGCTGGCCATCGTGGCCGCCGTGGCGGTGCTGACCCTGGTCGTCGGCTGGCTCTGGCAGATGGCGCTGGATCGCGACCGCGAGGAGCGCGACGCGCGGATCGCGCGCGAGATCGTGCTGCGCAATGGCGCCGGGGAGATCCTGGGTGAGGCGCCGGCGCAGGCCGTGCGTGTGCCCGGCCAGGGGCTGGAGTTCCAGGTGCAGATGAAGGATGGCCAGACGCTGTACATCCAGCTGCCGCGCCCGAACCGCCAGCCCGGCAGCCCCGCGCCGGGGCGGCGCAGCCTGTTCGGCCTGCAGTCGCCGATTGGCTTTGCCTGGCTGCTGGGCCTGGTCGGGCTGGCGGTGGCGCTGGGCGCCTACCCCATCGTGCGGCGCCTGACCCAGCGGCTGGAACGGCTGCAGCGCGGCGTCGAGCGCTGGGGGCAAGGCGACCTCAGCGCCCGCCTGCCGGTCAGCGGGCAGGACGAGGTGGCGTTTCTGGCCGAGCGCTTCAACGCGGCGGCCGAACGCGTGCAGACCCTGATGCTCTCGCACAAGACCCTGCTGGCCAATGCCTCGCACGAGCTGCGCTCGCCGCTGGCCCGTATCCGCATCGGACTGGAGCTGCTGGGCAACGACCCGGCGCGGGCGCCGCAGCGGGCCGAGATCGCGCGCAACATCGACGAACTGGATCAACTGATCGACGAGATCCTGATGGCCAGCCGGCTGGACCTGCGCGATGCCTGCGAGGCCTCGGCGCTGGGCCCGACCGAGGAGGTCGACTTGGTGGGGCTGGCGGCCGAGGAGTGCGCGCGCACCGGCGCCGACCTGGATGTGGCCGAAGGCATCTCGCCGGTGCTGGTGCAGGGCTACCCCAAGCTGCTGCGCCGCCTGCTGCGCAACCTGCTGGAGAACGCGCGGCGCTACGGCCACCGGCCGGAGGCAGGAGGAGTCGCCGAACCGGCCCGTCTGGGCATCGACCGCGTCACGTCGCCGGGCGGGCAGGCGCTGGTCCGGGTGAGCGTCGAGGACCATGGGCCGGGCGTGCCGCCCGAACTGCGGGAACGCATCTTCGAGCCGTTCTACCGTTTGCCAGGTGCCAGCGAGAGCGTGGGCGGGGTGGGCCTGGGCTTGTCCCTGGTGCGGTCGATCGCCCTGCGGCACCAGGGCAGCGTGCGCTGCGAAGACCGCGCTGGGGGTGGCGCCCGCTTTGTGGTCGAATTGCCACTGTAACGGGCTGTAAATTTTGTTGGCTGCTGGGGTGTGCAATTTGTCACAGCACTGTGACCCTGGCAGCATTTCGTGCTGATTTGCTGCCTCGTTTTTGAGCGAATTGCAACAAAGGTCCACAGTTCTCCCCCAAACAGGGGATGGTCGGAAACCGTGTCGCAACGCACAATTTGCGGGTTGCTGTCACAACAAAGCGAGTGACGGCTTACATCCAAAACCAAAACGTCGCTCGCACTGGTCTCCCAACGACGTCCTTCCAAGGACTTCAAAGCCACCGCAAGGTGGCTTTTTTTTGGCCGGTGCACGGTAACTCAGAGTTCGACGATGCCGTGGGCCGTGGTGGTCTTGCCCTGCCGCAGGGCCTGGCGCGCCGCCTGTTTGTTGCGCACGCGTTCGTCCGGGTGGGCATAGTCGCGCCGGTGTTCCAGATGCAGCACTGGGGCCGAGTACCGCAGGTGGACCCCCCGGATGCCCGCGTTGTTGAGGCGGAAGCCCAGCTCAATGTCCTCGGCGCCGTAGCCGAAGTTCTCGTCGAATCCGTTCACCCGGATCAGGTTGATGCGCGCCGTGGAACTGTTGCCGCCGTTCCAGGTGCGGCGCACGGTGGTCAGGCGCTCGGCCAGGAGCGAGGCCCAGGGCGGGTAAAGGCCGGCCTTGAGCCGGGCGCTGGTGCTGCGCAGGGCGTCGTGTGATGCGAGCCAGGACGGCGTGAAGACCTCGCCCGAGTCGACCCCCGGCGCCAGCACCGCCTCGCTGGCGGCCAGGGTGAGCCGGATCACCCCGCCGGTGCAGAAGCGCCGGGGCCGCGCCAGCGCCAGGTGGCGTGCCACGAAGTGCTCGGACGGCAGGCAGTCGCCGTCCAGGAAGACCAAGTAGTCTGCGGTCGAGCTGGCAATCGCCTTGTTGAGGATGCGGTTCTTGCGGAAACCGCGGTCTGCCTGCCAGATGTGGCGCAGCCGGAGCCCCAGGCGTTGCTGCCACGCGGCGATCAGTTCGGCCGTCTGCGGCCCCGAGCCGTCGTCGGCGACACAGATCCGGAAGTCCGGCTGGCTCTGCCGCAGCAGCGCATGCAGCACCAGGTCCAACGCGCTGGGGTGGTTGTAGGTCGAGACCACCACCTCGACGCCGCCCACCGTCCTCATGTTCAGTGACCGTGCGCCACCACTTCGCCGGCCTTGAGGGCGTACACCGTGCCGCAGTAGGGGCAGCGGGCCTGGCCCGTACGGGCCACGTCCAGGAACACCTTGGGGTGGCTGTTCCAGAGCTTCATGTCGGCCTTGGGGTTGGGGCAGAACACCCCGCCCTGCGGGTTCAGGTCCTTGGCGGCCAGTTCGATCTTGGAAGAAGTGCTCATGGAATGTTCCTCAGACCTTTGTCAGCCAGTGCGCGTACTTGGGATTGCGGCCGCCGACGATGTCGAAGAAGGCGCTCTGGATTTTCTCGGTGATCGGACCGCGGCTGCCTTCACCCAGGGTGATGCGGTCGAGCTCGCGGATCGGGGTCACTTCGGCGGCGGTGCCGGTGAAGAAGGCCTCGTCGGCGATGTAGACCTCGTCGCGGGTGATGCGCTTCTGCACGATCTCCAGGCCCAGGTCCTTGGCGATGTGGAACACGGTGTTGCGGGTGATGCCGTTCAGGGCGCCGGCCGACAGGTCGGGCGTGTAGATGACGCCGTTCTTGACCACGAAGATGTTCTCGCCCGCGCCTTCGGACACGAAGCCCGAGCTGTCCAGCAGCAGGGCCTCGTCGTAACCCTCGTCGGTCACTTCCATGTTGGCCAGGATGGAGTTGGTGTAGTTGCTCACCGCCTTGGCCTGCGTCATGGTGATGTTGACGTGGTGGCGGGTGTAGCTGCTGGTCTTGACGCGGATGCCGCGTTTCAGACCCTCTTCACCCAGGTAGGCGCCCCATGCCCAGGCCGCGACCATCAGGTGGATGGTGTTGCCCTTGGGGGACACGCCCAGCTTCTTGTCACCGATCCAGGTCAGCGGGCGCAGGTAGCAGCTCTCCAGCTTGTTCTCGCGCACCACGGCCTTCTGGGCCTCGTTCACCTGTTCCTTGGTGAAGGGGATGGCCATGCGCAGGATCTTGGCGCTGTTGAACAGGCGGTCGGTGTGTTCTTCCAGGCGGAAGATGGCGGTGCTGCCGTCGGCCGTCTTGTAGGCGCGCACGCCCTCGAAGGCGCCGCAGCCGTAGTGCAGTGTGTGGGTCAGCACGTGGATCTTGGCGTCGCGCCAGTCCACCATCTGGCCGTCCATCCAGATCTTGCCGTCGCGGTCGGACATCGAGGGAATCACGGGGCTCATGCGGGGTCCTTTGAAAATGGGTGTCTCAAGCGCGGTCTTGCGCCGCAGAAACACGCATTTTAGGTGCCCGCCCCAGGCCCCGAGGCGGGTGCTTTCAGCCTTCGGCCGGCGGGCGCTGCAGTTCCCAGACGGTCACGCGGCCACCCTGCAGGGTGACGGTGACGGTGGATCCGCCGTTGTCGGTCCAGCGGTAGCGCTCGGGCTGTTCGCCCTCGGCACTGAGGCGCTCGCCCAGCGAACGGGTCATGGCGATCACGTGCATCAGGTTCACACCCGGCTTGAGCTTGGCGTTGAGCATGACCGCACTGGCGACCCAGCCGATGGGCCGGTGGGCGGCTCGCTTCATCACCGTCATCATCCGCGTCCAGTGCAGCAGCAGCCACATCACCAGGCCCCCGCCCACGGCGGCCACACCCGCCCAGCCGTACTGGCGCCCGGCAAAGACGAGCAGACCGATGACAAGCAGGGGGACGGCGATGCGCTGGAAGTTCATGCAGGAATTGTCCGCAGTGGGCAGTCAGTTTCGGTGGCGGTTTGTACGTATGGTTGTGGCGCGAGGGCTTCGTCCAGAGATGCCGTGGAACCGGCTCTGCCGGGCCCCTGGCATCGCCCCCCTGGCAGGGGGGTGACGCCGAAGGCGGCGCGGGGGGTCAAGCCAAACTCCGCGCCAGTTCCATGGCCTCTTCTATGCGGTCCACGCCGTGGATGGTCAGACCCTCGAAGGCCTTGTCGTTCTTCTTGGGCGCATTAGCCTTGGGCACCACCGCGACGGAGAAGCCCAGCTTGGCCGCTTCCTTCAGGCGCTCCTGGCCGCGCGGGGCCGGGCGCACCTCACCCGCCAGACCCACCTCGCCGAAGGCGATGAAGCCCTTGGGCAGGGCGCGGCCGCGCAGGCTGCTGGTGATTGCCAGCATCACGGCCAGGTCGGCCGCGGGCTCGCTGATGCGCACGCCGCCGACCGCGTTGACGAACACGTCCTGGTCCATGCAGGCCACGCCCGCGTGGCGGTGCAGCACGGCCAGCAGCATGGCGAGGCGGTCGCGGTCCAGGCCGACGGACAGGCGCCGTGGCGAGGGGCCGCCGCTGTCCACCAGGGCCTGGATCTCCACCAACATGGGCCGTGTGCCCTCCAGCGTCACCATCACGCAGCTGCCGGGCACCGGCTCGCTGTGCTGGCTGAGGAAGATGGCGCTGGGGTTGCTCACGCCCTTGAGGCCCTTTTCAGTCATGGCGAAGACGCCGATCTCGTTGACCGCGCCAAAGCGGTTCTTGATGGCGCGGATCAGGCGGAAGCTGCTGTGTGTGTCGCCCTCGAAATACAGCACGGTGTCCACCATGTGCTCCAGCACGCGCGGGCCGGCCAGGGCGCCTTCCTTGGTCACGTGGCCCACCAGCACGATGGCCGTGCCGCTGGCCTTGGCCGCGCGTGTGAGGTGGGCCGCGCATTCGCGCACCTGCGCCACCGAACCCGGCGCGCTGGTCAGCTGCTCGGAATACACGGTCTGGATCGAGTCGATCACCGCGATGGCCGGCTTGTGCGCCGACAGCGTGGCCAGGATCTTCTCCAGCTGGATCTCGGCCAGCACCTGGACCTGCGAACCGTCGAGCCCGAGCCGGCGTGAGCGCAGCGCGACCTGGGCACCCGACTCTTCGCCCGTGACGTAGAGCGTTTTCTGATTCGCGCGCTGCAGCGCATCCAGCGCCTGCAGCAGCAGGGTGGACTTGCCGATGCCGGGGTCACCGCCGATCAGCACCACACCGCCTTCGACCACGCCGCCGCCCAGCACGCGGTCGAGTTCGCCGATGCCGGTGGGCGAGCGCGCCACGTCGGTGGCTTCGATGTCGGCCAGGGTGGCGACCGCGCTGGCCGGCGCCAGCGAGGCGAAGCGGTTCTTGCCGGCGCCGGCGCTCTCGGCGACCGATTCCACCAGCGTGTTCCAGGCGCCGCAGCTCGGGCACTTGCCCAGCCAGCGCGGGCTGGTGCCGCCACATTCGTTGCAGGTGTATTGGGTCTTTTCTTTGGCCATGTGGCCGGCAATATAGTCGACACCCCGACGGGCCGGTCCATGCCCGGTCCTTCGCCCGCCGCCGTGTCCGCCACCCGTTCCCCTTCTTCCTCGCACCGCATCGTCCCCGCCACCGCCCTGCAGGCGCTGGCGCCGGATGAGCAGCCGCTGTCGGCCGCGGCCCGCGCCTTCAACCTGCAGCTGAGCCGCGTCGACAAGCTGCGTGCGCAACTGGACGAACTCGACGCGCTGGGTCAGGAACACCGGGCCGAGCGGCACCGCTGGCTCTCACCCCTTCAGCGGCAGCGGCGCGAGCGAATGCGCGCCCTGGCCCTGGCGCTGGAGGGGCACCTGCAGGGCAAGGCGCTGAGCCGCCTGCAGCAGGAGACGGCCACCGAGGCGCTGTGCGCGCTGGCGCAAACCCTGGCGGACGAAGGCGAGGCCGACATGGTGGCCCTGCACGACCGGCACAGCCGCCAGAGCCTGGCGCAGAAGAAGCAGGCCGCGGCCGACGCGATGCGCGCCCGTCTGGAGGCCGCGCTGGGCGAGCCGCTGGCCGGTGACGATGAGGACCTGTCCATGGACGAGCTGGTGCGCGCCGGCATGGCGCGGCTGCGCGAGGCGCGCGACGAAGAGCAGGCGCGCCGCCAGGCCAGGGCACAAGCCCGCAAGGCGCGCAAACAGCCGGGCACGCAGCAGGCCGAAGCGCAGGCGGCCGACGCCGAGACCCAGCTGCGCACCCTGTTCCGCCAGCTGGCCAGCGCCCTGCACCCCGACCGCGAGCCCGACGAAACCGAGCGCCAGCGCAAGACCGCGCTGATGAGCGAGGCCAACACCGCCTACGCCCGCAAGGACCTGGTGACGCTGATGCAGATCCAGCTGCGCGCCGAGCTGGCCGACCCGGCCGCGGTCTCGCGCCTGGCGGACGACCGGCTGGCCGCGCTGACGCTGTTGCTCAAGCAGCAGGTGGCCGGGCTGGAACGCGAGCGCGCCGCCCGTCAAGGGCAGCTGGCCGCCGAGTTCGAGCTGCCGCCGGGCCAGGTGGCCAACCCGAACACGCTCAGGCAGCAGCTGCTGAACCAGGTGGGCGTGCTGGAGGCGGCGGTGGCCCGGCTGGCGCAGGACCTGGCCCAGGTGCAGGAGCCGGCCGGTCTCAAGCGCTGGCTCAACCGCCTGCGCGAAACGCCGCGCCCTGGCGACGGGGACCCCGGCTGGGTCTAGGCAAACCCCTGGAGCAGCGCGGCCGTGATGTCCGCGGCCGGTGCGCTGCGGCAGCCGCTGGCGTTCTGCCCGCTCCATAGCGGCGAGAAGTCGCCGCTGCCCTGCTTCTCCCAGTGCGCGCGCAGCGGCGCGATGGCTGCGGTGGCGGTGGGGAAGGCGGGCGCGGCCGGGTTCAGCGGGCCGAGCTCGCGCATCACGCGGTTGGGGATGCCGCGCGCCGGCCGGCCGGTGAACAGGGTGGTGAGCTGCGTGTGGCGCGCCGCCTCGCTCTGCAGCGCGGCGCGGTGCAGGGCCGAGGTGGTGGCCTCGTTGCTGCACAGGTAGGCCGTGCCCACCTGCACGCCCGAGGCGCCGAGCGTCAATGCGGCCCGCACGCCCGCCACGTCGGCGATGCCGCCGGCCGCGATCACCGGGACCTTCACCGCGGCCACGATCTGCGGCAGCAGGGCGAAGGTGCCGACCTGCGTCGTGAGGTCCTCGGTGAGGAACATGCCGCGGTGGCCGCCGGCCTCGACACCCTGCGCGATCACGGCGTCCACGCCCTGGGCTTCGAGCCACAGCGCCTCGTCCACCGTCGTTGCCGACGACAGCACCATGCTGCCCCAGCCCTTCACACGCGCCAGCAGGTCGGGCGCGGGCAGGCCGAAGTGGAAGCTCACGATGGGCGGGCGGAACGGCTCCACCAGGTCGGCCACCGCGTGGCTGAAGGGCACACGCCCCGCGCCGGCCGGCACGGCCGCGATGTCCAGGCCCAGCTCGGCGTAGTACGGCGCCAGCGCCTCGCGCCAGCGGGCTTCGCGCGCGGCGTCGGGCACGGGTGCCGTTTGGCAGAAGAAGTTGAGGTTCCACGGTCCGCCGGTGCCTTGCGTGAGCGTGGTGAGTTCCTGGGCCAGGGCCTCGGGCGTGAGCATGGCGGCGGGCAGGGCGCCGATGCCGCCGGCCCCGCAGACCGCCAGCGCCAGGGCCGAGCCCTGCGAGCCGGCCATGGGCGCCTGCAGCAGCAGGCGATCGACGTTCAGGCGTTGGGCGAGCGTGTTCATGCCGCAATTGTCGGCCGGTCCCTGGGGACAAGGGTTAACCCCTGTTTGGTGATAGTTGGGAAAACATTTAACATATTAAATAAATTGCACAGAACCATGGCCATCGACGACAGCTCCCCTTCTTTTGTTCACCGCAACCTGCCGCGCCTGCTGCTGGAGGCGCGTGAGGCGGTGATGCAGCACACCCGGCCCAGCCTGCGCGAGCACGGCCTGTCGGACCAGCAGTGGCGCGTGCTGCGCGTGCTGGGCGAACACGCCCGCGACCCGGCGGGTGTGGAGACCGGCCGCGTGGCGCGCGATGCGTTGCTGCTCGGCCCCAGCCTGACCGGCGTGCTCAACCGCATGGAGCGCGACGGCCTGATCACCCGCAACCGCTGCCCGCAGGACGCGCGGCGCACCGTGGTGCGCGCCACGCCCGCCGGCCTGAAGCTGGTGCGCAAGCTGTCGCAGACCATCGAGTCGCATTACCAGTGGATGGAAGCGCAGCTGGGCTCCGACCGGCTCGCGCAGCTCTACGACCTGCTGGACAACGTGATCGCGCTCGAAGCGCCCGGCGGCGTCGAGGTCGACGACATCGAGGAATGACACCCCCATGAAAACGAACCCCTACCTTCCCGGCGGCACCGTCTACGGCACGCTGCTGAACTACCAGCGCGAACACGCGCTGTGGGCGCCGCGCATGCACGAAGCGCCCTACAAGGCGCCGCCGAATGCGCCGGTGCTCTACATCAAGACCGCCAACACCTTCACCCGCAGCGGCCAGGCCATCACCCTGCCCAAGGGCGTGGCCGAGATCGAGGTGGCCGCCAGCCTGGGGCTGGTGGCGGGCGAGGGCGGCCGCGTGGCCGGCGCCGTGCTGCTCAACGACGTGGCGATTCCGCACGAGAGCTACTACCGCCCGCCGGTGAAGTTCCGCTGCGTGGACGGCTTCCTCGGCGTGGGCGATGCGGTGCGGCCGGTGAACTCGTTAGCCGAACTCGCCTCGCTGGTGCTGGAACTGCGCGTGGACGGCGTGATGCGCCAGCGCACCGCCCTGGCCGACCTGGTGCGCGACGCCGCCACGCTGTGGGCCGACGTCAACGCCTTCCAGTCGATGCGGCCGGGCGATGTGCTGATGGTCGGCACCGACTGCCTGGACGACGGCACGCGGCCGCGCGCCAAGGCCGGCGATTCGGTCGAGATCACCGCCACCGGCTTTGCTCCGCTGGTCAACCATTTCGTGCAGGAGGCCGCATGAAGCACGCCCGCATCGCCTGGGCCGGCGCGGTCCACGACGCCGTTGAAAAAGACGGCCAGCTCGAACTGCTCACGCCCGCCTTCAAAGGCCACCGCGCGTCCTTCGACGAGGTGGTCTGGCTGCCCCCGCTCGCGCCGCTGGACCGCCCACGCACCGTGCTGGCCCTGGGCCTGAACTACGCCGACCACGCCAAGGAACTCGCCTTCAAGGCGCCCGAAGAACCGCTGGCCTTCGTCAAGGGCGAGGCCTCGCTGACGGGGCACAAGGCCTTCACCGTGCGGCCCGATGGCGTGAACTTCATGCACTACGAGTGCGAGCTGGCGGTGGTCATCGGCCAGCCCGCCAAGCGCGTGAAGAAGGCCGACGCGCTGCGCTACGTGGCCGGTTACACGGTGGCCAACGACTACGCGATCCGCGACTACTTGGAGAACTGGTACCGCCCCAACCTCAAGGTCAAGAACCGCGACACCTGCACGCCGCTGGGCCCCTGGCTGGTGGACGCGGCCGATGTGCCCGATCCGCAGGCGCTGGCGCTGCGCACGATGGTCAACGGCAAGGTCACGCAGCAGGGCAGCACGAAAGACATGATCTTCGACGTCGCCACGCTCATCGCCTACTTCAGCGGCTTCATGACCCTGATGCCGGGCGACCTCATCCTCACCGGCACGCCCGACGGTGTCGTCGACTGCCAGCCCGGCGACGTGGTCGTCACCGAGATCGACGGCATCGGCTCGCTCATCAACACAATTTCCACGGAAAGCAAGGCATGACGCAACGCATCGACCACCTCATCAACGGCAAGACCGTTGCCGGCTCCGACTACTTTGAAACGATCAACCCGGCCACGCAGGGCGTGCTGGCCGAGGTGGCCTCGGGCACCGAGGCCGAGGTCAACGCCGCGGTCCAGGCCGCGAAGGATGCCTTTCCCGCCTGGGCCGGCCTGCCGGCGACCGAGCGCGCGAAGAAGGTGCGCGCCCTGGGCGACCTGATCGCGAAACACGTGCCCGAGATCGCGAAGACAGAGACCGAAGACACGGGCCAGGTGATCGCGCAGACCGGCAAACAGCTGATCCCGCGCGCGGCGGACAACTTCTATTACTTCGCCGAGATGTGCACCCGCACCGACGGCCACACCTACCCCACGCCCACGCACCTGAACTACACACTGTTCCACCCGGTCGGTGTGTGTGCGCTCATCAGTCCGTGGAACGTGCCCTTCATGACCGCCACCTGGAAGGTCGCGCCGTGTCTGGCCTTCGGCAACACCGCGGTGTTGAAGATGAGCGAACTCAGCCCGCTGACCGCCGCGCGCCTGGGTGAGCTGGCGCTGGAAGCCGGCATCCCGGCCGGTGTGCTCAACGTGGTGCACGGCTTCGGCAAGGAAGCGGGCGAGCCGCTGTGCGCCCACCCCGACGTGCGCGCCATCAGCTTCACCGGCTCCACCGCCACCGGCAACCGCATCGTCAAGACCGCGGGCCTGAAGAAGTTCAGCATGGAGCTGGGCGGCAAGAGCCCGTTCGTGATCTTCGACGACGCCGATCTGGACCGCGCGCTCGATGCCGCACTCTTCATGATCTTCAGCAACAACGGCGAGCGCTGCACCGCCGGCTCGCGCATCCTGGTGCAGCAGAGCATCTACGCCGACTTCGCCGCCAAATTCGCCGAGCGCGCCAAGCGCATCGTGGTGGGCGACCCGCTGGATGAGAAGACCACCATCGGCCCGATGATCAGCAAGGCCCACCTGGCCAAGGTGCGCAGCTACATCGATCTGGGGCCGAAGGAAGGCGCGACGATGTTGTGCGGCGGGCTGGACCGGCCGAGTTATGCGGCCGAGCTGCCGTCGCATGTGGCGGCTGGCAACTACGTGTGGCCGACGGTGTTTGCCGACGTGGACAACCGAATGAAGATCGCGCAGGACGAGATCTTCGGCCCCGTCGCCTGCCTGATTCCGTTCAAGGACGAGGCGGACGCGATCCGCATTGCCAACGACATCCAGTACGGGCTGTCGAGCTATGTCTGGACCGAGAACATCGGCAAGGCGCACCGCGTCGCCGCTACGGTGGAAGCGGGCATGTGCTTCGTGAACTCGCAGAACGTGCGGGATCTGCGGCAACCGTTCGGTGGCACCAAGGCATCGGGGACCGGGCGCGAGGGCGGTACCTGGAGCTACGAGGTGTTCCTTGAGCCCAAGAATGTGGCGGTGTCCATGGGGTCGCACCACATTCCTCATTGGGGTGTGTGACGTGCACTCTGCGGTTTCACGCAGCTACCTGGGCGGGCTTGGAGGACCGGGGTACCCGGTTCCGCTCATGTCCCCCGAAACGGGCTTTGCCCGTTTCTCCTCCTTTACTTCGCTGCACCGGGTACCCCGATCCTCCAAGCCAGAAGTGATGTGGGCACTCCACTGTTCGAGCACCGATGCGCAGCGAGAGAAGGCGAGGTGGGTGGTGTGCCGCAGCGAAGTAAAGGAGGAGGGCTTTGCGCAGAAAAGCCCGGGGGACATGAGCGGAGGTATACCACCCACCTCGCCTTCCACCAAACACCTCAGCCGAGAAAAGAACCACCAACGGAGACAAGCCAAATGGGCAAAGTAGCACTGGTCGGCAAGATCACCCACGTCCCCTCGATGTACCTCAGCGAGCTTGACGGCCCGCGCAAAGGTACCCGCCAGGACGCCATCGACGGCCACAAGGAAATCGCGCGCCGCTGCAAAGAACTGGGGGTAGACACCATCGTCGTCTTCGACACCCACTGGCTCGTCAACGCCACCTACCACCTCAACTGCGCCGAGCATTGGCAGGGCACCTACACCAGCAACGAGCTGCCCCACTTCATCAGCAACATGGGCTACGCCATCCCCGGCAACCCGGAGCTGGGCCAACTGCTGGCGAAAGTCGCCAGCGAACACGGTGTCGAAACCCTGGCCCACCACGCCACCACGCTGCAGCCCGAATACGGCACCCTCGTGCCCATGCGCTACATGAACGCCGACCAGCACTTCAAGGCGGTGTCGGTCTCGGTGCTGTGCACCTCGCACTACCTCAACGACAGCGCGCGCCTGGGCTGGGCCATGCGCAAGGCCGTGGAAGACCACTACGACGGCACCGTCGCCTTCCTCGCCAGCGGCTCGCTCAGCCACCGCTTCGCGCAGAACGGGCTGGCGCCCGAATTCGCGTTCAAGGTCTGGAGCCCTTTCCTGCAGCACCTGGACGACGAGGTCGTGCGCATGTGGCAGGCCGGCGCGTGGAAGGACTTCTGCGAGATGCTGCCCGAGTACGCCGCCAAGGGCCACGGCGAAGGCTTCATGCACGACACGGCCATGATGCTCGGCGTGCTGGGCTGGAGCGAATACACCGGCCAGGCCGAGATCGTCACGCCGTACTTCGGCGCCAGCGGCACCGGCCAGATCAACGCGCTGTTCCCGGTGCTGCCGGTCAGCGGCTCGGCCATCCCGCAGCCCGTGGCTTCGCGCGCCGACGGCTTCTCCACCATCGCCACGCGCCTGTAAACCGGAAGCACCCCATGCCCCACCTCGTCATCCTCTACACCCCCAACCTCGACAAGCCGGCCTCCGAGGGCGGCGTCGACATGACCGGCCTGTGCCGTGCGCTGGCCGACGCGATGCTGGCCGTGCGCGACGAGCAGGACAAGCAGGTCTTTCCCACCGGCGGCACGCGCGTGCTGGCCTACCCGGCCGCGCACAGCGCCATCTCCGACGGCGGCGCGGCGGGTGTCGCCGCCGGCCTGGGCGGCGACTACGCCTTCATCTACATGAACCTGCGCATGGCCAAAGGCCGCAGCGCCGCCGTGCACCAGCGCGTGGGCGAGGTGCTCAACGCGGTGGTGAAAGAACGCTTCGCTGAACAGCTGGCGAAGCGCCCCATCGGCATCACCGTGCAGGTCGACGAAGGCCACGAAGTCTTCGACGCCAAGAACAGTTCCCTGCATCCGCTTTTCAACAGGACATAAAGAAACCATGTTCGACGACGCCCTCGTTCAGCAGCTCGCCGCCGAGCTGCAGCGCTCCCAGCAGACCCGCACCCAGGTCGAGCACTTTTCAAAGCGCCACCCCGGCATGACGGTCGAAGACGGCTACCGCATCGGCCGCGCTTGGGTGGATCTGGAGAAGGCCGCCGGCAAGAAGGTGATCGGCCACAAGATCGGCCTGACCAGCCGCGCCATGCAGATCAGCAGCCAGATCGACGAGCCCGACTACGGCACCCTGCTCGACGACATGCTCTATGTCGCCCACGCCGGCGAGGTGCTGGAGATTCCGGTGAAGAACTTCATCGCCCCGCGCGTCGAGGTCGAGCTGGCCTTCGTGCTCAAGGCGCCGCTGGCCGGCCCGAACGTCACGGTGGAAGACGTGCTGGCCGCCACCGACTACATCACGCCCGCCATCGAGATCATCGATGCGCGCATCGAGCAGTTCGACCGCCACACCAAGGTGATGCGCAAGGTCTACGACACCATCAGCGACAACGCGGCCAATGCCGGCATCGTCATCGGCGCGGGCGACCCGGCCTTCCGTGCCGACCCGCACACCACCAACCGCCCCTGGTGCGGCGCCATCCTGCGGCAGAACGGCGCGGTGGAAGAGACAGGTCTCGCTGCCGGTGTGCAGGGTGACCCGGCCATCGGCATCGCCTGGCTGGCCAACAAACTGGCGCCCTGGGGCGAGACGCTGCAGGCCGGCGAGATCGTGCTCGCCGGCAGCTTCACGCGGCCTGTGGCGGCTAAGGTGGGCGATTTGTTCGAGGCGGACTACGGCCCGCTGGGTTGCCTGAAGTTCAAGTTCATCTGATCGACCGAAGGAGACTCCATGGCCTACGCCTTCCTCAAACCCGCCCGCTTCAGCGACGCCGAATGGCAGGCGCGCGTGCAGCTCGCCGCCTGCTACCGCATCTTTGCCCACATGGGCTGGACCGAGCTGATCTACAACCACATCTCGCTGCGCGTGCCGGGGCCGGACGACCACTTCCTCATCAACCCCTTCGGCCTGCACTACACCGAGGTCACCGCGTCCAACCTGGTCAAGGTCGATGTCGACGGCAACATCATCGGCAACGACGACTGGCCCATCAACCCGGCCGGCTTCACCTTCCATGGCGCCATCCACGCCACCCTGCCCGACGCGCACTGCTTGATGCACGTGCACACCACGCCTACCATGGCCGTCTGCTGCAGCGAAGAAGGCCTGAGCTACACCAACTTCTACGCCGCCCAGCTGCACAACCAGGTGGCGTACCACGACTTCGAGGGCATCACCGTGCACCGCGAAGAGGGCGCGCGCATCCTCGCCAGTGCGGGCGGCAAGCGCGTGCTGCTGCTGCGCAACCACGGCCCGGTGGTCATCGGCCACACGCTTCCGCAGGCCTTCAACATCCTCTGGCTGGTGCAGCGCGCCTGCGAGATCCAGGTCGCCTCGTCCACGCTCGGCCAGCTCCGGCACATTCCGGCACCGGTGCTCGAAGGCTGCGTGCGTGACTCGCTCAACTTCAACCCCAAATACGGCGCCGGTGAGGATTCGTTTGCTGCTATGCAGCGCCTGATCGACCGCATCGACCCGGGGTACCGTGCATGACTGATTCGACAAGCTTCAAGAAGATCGCCGTTGTCGGCGTCGGCGCCATCGGCGGCCTGTTCGCCGGCTGGCTCGGTTCGCGCCTGCCGGCTGGCCAGCTGCAGCTCTCGGCCGTGGCGCGCGGAGACACCCTGCGTGCGCTGCGCGAGCGCGGCCTGACCTGGGTCGACGCCGATGGTGCTGAACACAGCGTGCCGGTCAACGCCAGTGACGACGCGGCCAGCCTGGGCGTGCAGGACCTGGTGATCGTCTCGGTCAAAGGCCCGGCCATGCCGCAGGTCGCGCCCGCCGTGCGCGCGCTCATGGGCCCGCACACGGTCGTGCTGGTCGCCATGAACGGCGTGCCCTGGTGGTTTTTCGACGGCCTGCCGGGCGAGGCCGCGGGCCTGCAGCTCAAGGCGGTGGACCCGCTGGGCCTGACGGCGCAGAACATCCCCACATCGCAGGTCATCGGCTGCGTGGTGCACGCCAGCGCCGCCGCGCCCCAGCCCGCGCGCATCGAACGCATCAAGAACAACCAGCTCATCATCGGCGAGCCCGCGGGCGGCACGTCTGCGCGCGTGCAGGCGCTGGGCGAGCTGCTCACGCAGGCCGGTTTCGGCGTCACCGTGTCCGAGCGCATCCAGCGCGACATCTGGTTCAAACTCTGGGGCAACATGACCATGAACCCTGTCTCGGCCATCACCGGCGCGCCCTGCGACCGCATCCTCGACGACGAGCTGGTGCGCGGCTTCTGCAGCGCCGTGATGCGCGAGGCGCAGGCCATCGGTGCGCGCATTGGCATTCCCATCGACCAGCAACCCGAAGACCGCCACGCCGTCACGCGCAAGCTCGGCTCCTTCAAGACCTCGATGCTGCAGGACGTGGAAGCGGGCCGCCCCATCGAGCTCGACGCCCTGGTCGGCGCGGTGCGCGAAATCGGTCAGCACCTCGGCGTGGCCACGCCGAACATGGACGCGCTCATGGGCCTCACGCGCCTCATGGGCCAGATGAAACACCTGTACCCCGACACCCCATGAAGATCCCCCAGAACACCTTCCGCGACGCCCTCAAGGCCGGCAAAGCCCAGATCGGCTGCTGGGTCGGCTTCGCCTCGCCCGACGTGGCCGAGGCCCTGGCCGGCTGCGGCTTTGACTGGCTGCTCATCGACGGCGAACACGCGCCCAACGACCCGCGCACCGCCCTCGACCAGCTGCGTGCGGTTGCGCCTTACAGCAAGACCCACGCAGTCGTGCGCGCGGTGCAGGCCGACGTCGCTCTCGTCAAGCAATACCTCGACATTGGCGCGCAGACCTTGCTGATCCCGATGATCGACACCGCCGAACAGGCCGCGCTGATGGTGCAGGCCATGCGCTACCCGCCCGAAGGCATCCGCGGCATGGGCGCGGCGCTCGCGCGCGCCTCGCGCTGGAACCAGGTCGACGACTACCTCAACCAGGCCAACGACCAGATGTGCCTGCTGGTGCAGGCCGAGACCGTGACCGCGGTGAACAACCTGAAAGCGATTGCCGAGACCGAGGGCGTGGACGGCGTGTTCTTCGGCCCGGCCGACCTGTCGGCCAGCATGGGTTATCGCGGCCAGCCCGGCCACCCCGAGGTGCAGAAAGTCATCCTCGACGGCATCGCCACCGTGCGCGCCGCCGGCAAGGCCGCCGGCATCCTCGCGACCGACCCGGCGCTGGCGCAGCAGTACCTCGACGCGGGCGCGCTGTTCGTGGCAGTGGGGGTGGACACGACGCTGCTGGTGAAGGCGGCGTCGGGGTTGGTGCAGCGTTTCGCAAGCGCTGCACCTGCTTCGTCTACTTCTCCTTCCGGGGGCTACTGAATCAAGCGCGGTTTCCGGCACCGCCCCCAGCTCACTTCCCCGCCTCAGCCTGGGCTGCCGCGGCGTCCATCTGCCGGGCCAGATCGTCCGGCACCTGGTTGTTGATGACCACGCCGTAGAGCAGGACCATCAGCACGACCAGCACACCGCCCACCCAGGCCACGGAGCGCGTCTTCATGTGGTTGAGCAGGCCGCGGAAGTTGAAGCTCAGGTGGGCGATCACAGAGACGATCATCAGCAATCCGAACAGCTTGTGCACAGGGTGCATCTGGATCGTGAACGAGGGCTTCTCGATCACGAACATCATCATCCCGGAGCTGGCCATCGCCAGAAATGAGACGAATAGACCGACGGCGGCCAGCTTGCGGATCATGGGTGACTCCTGTTGAAGTGAAAGAAAACGGTGGTAGGCGCCAGGCCCGTCAGGGGGTGACGGCGCGTCAGCCGAACTCCAGCCGGAACAGGGCGCCCGGCTGACGCGTGTGCGCTGTCAATTGCCAGCGGTGGGCGTTGGCGATTTCCCTGCAGATCGCCAGGCCCAGGCCCGCGCCGTGGCTGCGGCGCTCGGGGTGGCGCCAGAAGCGATCGAACACATGCGCCACGTGCGCAGGGTCGATGCCTGGGCCCTGGTCGATCACCTCCAGCGATTGCGCGTTCAGCACGAGCGTAACGGTGCTGTGGGCAGGGGCGAAGTTCAGAGCGTTCTCCACCAGGTTTCTCAGCAGCGCGAACAGCGCCATGCGATCACCCGCCACCATCGTTCGGGCATCCGAGAAGTGAAGGTCCAGCCTGACGCCACGTTGCCTGGCCAGCGGTTCCAGAAAGCCCAGCACCTCGTGCGCCAGCGGCATGAGGTGGATGGTTTCGCTCTTGAAGTTGCTGGGCTCGCTCACCTCGGCCAGCAACAGCAGCTGCTGCACCTGCCGCGCCAGCTGGTCCACATCGGCGAGCAACTGCTCGGTCTGGTGCGCGCCGCCCAGCTCGATCTGCCCGCGCAGCAGGGCCAGCGGCGTCTTCAGTTCGTGCGCGGCATTGGCCAGAAAGCGCTGTTGGTGTCGAAAGCCCGTCTCCAGGCGGTCCAGCACCTGGTTGAAGGCGCGCACCAGCGGCTTGAGTTCGCCGGGCAGGTCGTCCTCCTCCAGACGCAGCGACAACTGCTGCGGGTTGATCTGCATGGCCTGGGCGGAGGCCTCGCGCAGCGGGCGCAGCAGCCGCTGGATGACGACCCACAGCACCGCGCCCAGCAGCAGGATGGACATGCCGGCGGTCGCCAGCGCCACACCACGCAGGTGGTGGTCGGCGCTGAGGTGAATCAGGTCGATCAGGCGTTGGCTGACCGTCGCATGCACTTCCCAGGTCTGTCCGGCGTGTTCGATCAACAGCGTGTGGCCTTCGAGCGGGTGCGGAGGCTCCGGCTGCACCCCGACGGCCGTCGTCGAGGAGAGGAACACGCGGCCCTGGCGGTCGCTGACGCGGTAGGAAAAATCGTCGGGCAGCGCCCTGGTCAGCCATTCCAGCCTGTCCATGCCGTCGATGCGCTGCGGCCGTCCCTGCGCGTCGAACACCAGCGAATCGCCCAGCAACCGGGTCAGGCGCTGCGCGTTGCGAAACGAGCTGTCGGCGGGCTGGAACTGCAGGGCCACCCACACCGCAACGCCGACCAGCGCAGCGGCCAGCCCCCAGGCCAGCAGGTACGAGACCATCAGCTTGAACGCCAGGCTCTGGCGCCAGTCAACGAGCCACTGCGGCATAACCGACCCCTCGAACATTGGAGATCTGCAGGCTGGAGCCCAGCACGTCGAGCTTGCGGCGCAGCCGGTGCAGCGCGACGTCCAGCGCATTCGGCGTCACGGCTTCCTGCGAGCCCCAGGCGGCCGCTTCCAGGGCCGACCTCCGCACCGGCAGGCCCTCGTGCCTGAACAGCGCCAGCATGATCTGCATCTCCGTGCGCGGCAGTGGACAGCTGATGCCCCGCCGCGACATCGTGCCCTGCTCGGGGTGCAGTTGCACATCGCCCCAGCTCGGGCTCAGCCGCACCTGCTGTGGCGGACGGCGCAGCAGCGCCCGCACGCGCGCCACCAGCTCGGCCATCGGAAACGGCTTGCTCAGGTAGTCGTCCGCGCCGGCTTCGAGCCCGTCCACGCGGTCGTGCAGCGCGTCGCGGGCGGTCAGGATCAGACAGGGCACGAACCGCTGGGCCGAACGCAGGCGGCGCACCAGCTCCAGACCGTCGCCGTCGGGCAGCCCCCGGTCGATGATCGCGGCGGCGTAGTCCACCGTCTGCAGCGCGGACCACGCCTGGCTGGCGCTGGCCACCGTGTCGCAGGCCAGGCCCGCGCCCTCGATCGCCTGGCGCACCAGCGCGGCCAGGCGGTCATGGTCTTCCAGCAGCAGCACGCGTTGCATCGTGGGTCGGGCTTGTTGGGCGGTTCAGAAACGGAAGATGTAGGCAGCGCGCACCGCCGACACGCCGCTCCGGTCCACCAGCGGGCTGTTCTTGATGCCCGAGCCGAGCAGGGTGTGGGTCAGCCCCATCATCACGCTGTGTCCGGGCGCCAGCGGCACCATTACCTGCAGACCGAGCTCGGTGTTGAGCGTCGATTTTCCGGCGTAGGCCGCGCGCCCCGGGCGCGACTCCTGCTGGCCGACACCGTAGTAATAGTCGACCATCGAACGGTCCTGCCACACCAGGCCGATGTGCGGCCTCACGCTCACCCCGCCGAGCGGAAAGCGCTGGCTGGCCTCCAGCTTGAACTGCTGGCCCCCGCTGCGGTCGCTGGCGTCCGCCAGCCACTCTCCGGACAACTGCCCCCAGGGCTGGCGCCAGTCCGCCCGGCCGCCCAGCCAGAAGCCGCCCTTGCGCTCGGCCATGCCCGCAAGCTCCGCCGCGTCGCTCGCCTTGTAGCCCTGGTCCGAATAGCGCGCCCGCAAGGCCCACGACACGGCGCCGGTGGAAGGCAGCTTCACGTCCAGCGACGGGCCGAACAGGCGCACATGGGCGTTTTCGAAAGCCAGCACGGGAAGCGCCTTGGTTTCCGTGTCCACTCCCCGGTAGGGCGATGTTTCGCTCCCCACGCCCAGACCGAGGCTCCACGAGGCGCCCTGGCCCTCCTGGCCCGGGCCGTCGGCCTGTGCCGCTGTCGTGAACAGTGCCAGTCCAACGGCACTGGCGCACAGGTGTGCAGAACGAAACATTGTTTGCATGGGGGGCCTTCGGTGTTGAAAAGCCCATGCTACGGAACCTTGTCTTACCCGATTGTTACTGGGAGGCCTATGGCGATGCCTCGCTGGACATGGGCCATTCCAACCGCTATCCGCCCGAAGGCATCCTCGCCACCGCCCGGCTGCGCTCACTCGGGCAGATGGCAGACCGCTTCGATGTTGTTGCCCTCGGGGTCGATCACGAAAGCACCGTAGTAGTTGGGGTGGTAGTCCGGGCGCAGGCCGGGCGCGCCGTTGTCCTTGCCGCCGGCGGCGATGGCCGCCTTGTAGAAGGTGTCCACCTGCGCGCGGCTTTGTGCGCGCCACGCCAGATGGCAACCCGTGGTGGCCGCCGGCCCGCCGTAAGGCGATGGCCCGTCGATGAACCACACATCCGCCTTTTTGCCGTCGGGCTCGGCGGCGTCCGGGTAGGCCAGACCGAGGATGTTGGAACCGTAGTTCCCTTCAAAGCAGACGCTGTAACCCAGCGGCGCCAGGGCCGCACTGTAGAAGGCCTTGGCTTGGGCGATGTTGGTCACGCGAAACGTCATGTGGTCGAGCATGTGGGGCCTCTCATGTGGTGTGGTGGTCGGAGAATGTACTGTACATCCATACAGTTTTAACAACAAGTGACCTACCGGGCAAAGCTGAATCTTCTACTCCCGTTGCTCTGTTTAGGACGCCTGTCCTATACTGCCTAGGCCAATCGTCCTAGAAACACCCGCCCACCATGCCCTCACCATCATGAGCGCTGCCGAAGCCACACCCACCACCCGAGCGCGCATCGTCGACGCGGCGGACACCCTGTTCTACCAACGGGGGTTCGAGAAGACCTCCTTCGCCGACATCGCCGACGCCGTCGGCCTCTCGCGGGGCAACTTCTATTACCACTTCAGAACCAAGGACGACATCCTGGGCGCGGTCATCGCGCTGCGTTCGGTGCGAACCCAGTCCATGCTGGACACATGGACGCGGGACGCCGCAACACCGCAGGACCGGCTGCGCTGCTTTGCGGAGATGCTGGTGCGCAACCGGCACGACATCCAGCGCTACGGCTGCCCGGTAGGAACGCTGTGCGCCGAACTCGCCAAGCTCGACCACCCCGCGCAGGGCGACGCCGGAATGATCTTTGGCCAGTTCCGCGACTGGCTGCGCACCCAGTTCGAGGCCCTGGGCCATGCGCCGCGCGCCGACGAACTGGCGCTGCACCTGCTCGCGCGCAGCCAGGGCGTCGCCATGCTGGCCAACACCTTCCACGACGAAACCTTCATCCAGCGCGAAGTGGACGCGGTGGCCGAGTGGCTTGCCAGCTTCGTTCCCAACCCGGCGGCCGCGAACCGGCCCAGACGAAAGACCGCCCCATGAACCCTCACAGCACCACCGTGTTCATCGTCTTTTTGCGATTCGGCCCCAACCGCGCACAGGCCGGCCAGTGGATGGCCGGGCACAAACAATGGATCCAGGACGGCATCGCCGACGGCAGCTTCCTGCTGGCCGGCTCGCTCGACCAGGGGCAGGGCGGCCTGGTGATCGCCGTGGGCACCGATGCCGCCGCCGTTCATGCCCGCATCGCGCAAGACCCCTTCGTCGTGCACGGCGTGGTGACGGCCGACATCCACCCCGCCGCCCCGTCCGTGATGGCGTCAGGCGTGGCTGCGCTCCTCGCCGGCAGCGAGAGCGCCGCATGAGTAAAGCCCAGACCGTGACCGGCAGCGACGGTCAGCCGCGTTGCCGCTGGTGCGCCGCCACGCCCGAGTACGAGGCCTACCACGACCAGGAATGGGGCTTCCCGGTGGGCGACGACATCCGCCTGTTCGAGAAGCTCTGCCTGGAGAGCTTCCAGTCGGGCCTGAGCTGGCGAACCATCCTCGCCAAGCGCGAGAACTTCCGAAAGGCATTCGACGGATTCGACTTCCACCGCATGGCGGGCTACGGCGAGCGCCAGGTTGCCCGCCTGTTGCAGGACGAAGGCATCGTCCGTCACCGCGGCAAGATCGAAGCCGTCATTCACAACGCCGGCCGCGCCGTCAACCTTCAGGCCGAGTGCGGCTCGCTCGCGGCCTACTTCTGGCGCTACGAACCGGGCCGCGCCCACGCCGCGCCCCCACAAACCGTGACGACCTCTCCCGAGGCGGTGGCCCTGGCGAAAGACCTGAAGAAGCGCGGCTGGAAATTTGTCGGGCCCACCACCGTCTACGCCTTCATGCAGGCCATGGGCCTGCTGAACGACCACGTGCCCGGCTGCATCGTGGCCCCACAGGTGGATCGGGCGCGGGCGGCGTTCAAGATGCCGGTGCCTTGCTAACCATGTGGAATGGAGGTTGGTGCGCTTGATGCACACTCCCCGTTTCCAAACAAATGTGTAGAAGGGGGCTGTGATGGGGCTTGGTCTGATGGTGGGCTATCTCGCAGATGTACGGCGGGAAGACCCGGAGTTCGCTGATGAATTCATTCAAAGCATCAAAGCAGTCGGTGCATGTCTCGAACGCCAGGGACTTTCGGGGTATTCCGAGCCACCAGAGCTCCCAGAAGACGATTGGTTTTCCTGCGAGATGTATGGATATTCGGGCCTTCACCACCTGCGGCGGCTTGCTGCGTATGTTGCTTTGGATCAATCGCTCTATGCGCCATCTAGCGAAGCCCCTGACGACGATCCGGTTGTGGAGAAGTACTACGAGGCGGTAGGCGATGGCGATATCAGTGATTTGCCGTTTCAGCATCTGATGCTGCACGGCGACGCCGAAGGGTTCTATGTGCCCGTGGACTTCGCCCAGGTGATCGATCCCGGGGAGTTGTCTGACCGTGTCGGGGGGGCGATCGGATCTGCTCACCGCCTACTTGCGGAGTGCAAGGCTCTTGCTCGTGTGCTTGAACTTCCGGAAGACCTGAATTGCGAGTCGGACGAAGTTTGGGAAGCCGCCGGAGCACCCGGGGCAGGGCAGGTGCGCTGGCAACAGTTTGGCATTGAGTCGTTCAGCTGCATCCGACTGATTCGGGGTTGCGAGGCGTCCATCAAAACCGGAGCGGCTTTGGTGTTTTGCTGATCGCATACGTGTGTTGGGAACCCGCCTTAAAAATCAACGCGGACATTGAGGTCCGGCACGCAACTCTCGGTTGATCGACGATACCTTCGCTTCGGAGGAAGGTGTGGAGCATGGACGCCTGAAGCTCTCAAGGCGAACCAATTCGAAAACAGCAAAGTTACTGTGCTGATTGATAGACCACCACTTCGGTTGACCACGCGTCCCCACCGCAAAAGTGCGCTGAAAGCCAACCACCCACCTCCAGCGCACAAGCCTTCGTCAACCCGCCCGTGATCACCAGATCCCCCGCCTCCAGCCGCTGACCATTCGCAGCCAGCTCCCGCACCAGCCGCGCCACCGCATCCAGCGGGTGCCCGTCGGCGTCGGCGCCCACGCCCTGGCCCAGCGTTTGGCTGCCGTCGCTCAGTTGCACCACCACGGTGTCGAGCGCCATCAGGTCGGTTACCGGCAAGCGCGGCCCGACAACCACCTGGCCGGCGGACGCGTTGTCGGCGGTGTTCTGTTCGAGGTTGAAACGGTAGCCGGTCCAGGTGGAGTGCACGACTTCAAGGCAGGTGTAGGCGCCTTCCACGGCGGCGGCCACGCTGTGGCGGTCGACGGGCGCGTGCCGCGCGTCGAGGGCGGTCTTCAGGCGCAGCCCGATCTCAGGTTCCACGCGCGGCTGCACCAGGCGCTCGTGCACCGCGTCGCCCGAACCGAGCAGCATCCAGTCGGTCAGCGGCCCGATGTTGGGCCGGGCTATGCCCATCTGGCGGCGCATCACCTCGGAGGTGTAGCCCAGCTTCCAGCCGACCACGCGCTCGCCGGCGGCCAGGCGCAGCGCGAGCAGCGCGCGCTGGATGGCGTAGGCGGTGGCGAGGTCGGGGGTGCCGATGGTGGCCTCGGCGTCGAGCGTGTGACCGGCCTGGCGGGCGGCCCAGATGCGTTCGGCAGATTGCGCAACGGGGTCGTCCATGGGTGTGCTCCGGTCAGGACAGGTCGGGCGTGCCCAGCAGCGCGTGGCCCTGGCCGATCAGGGCCTCGATGCCGAGCGCGATGCCGATCAGCCGCGCTTCGGCGCGCGGCGGCCCCATCAGCTGCAGGCCCACCGGCATGCGGTTCGCATCCAGCCCCACGGGCATGGTCAGCGCGCACCAGCCGAACAGGTTGCTGATGGCGGTGTTGCGCATGGCCCTCATGTTGGCCAGCGCGTAGGTCTCCACCGTGCCGATGTCGGCCAGCCGCGGCGGCGAGGCGGGCACGGTGGGCGTGAGCAGCACGTCGACGTCGTCGAACACCCGGACCGCGCCCGCGCCGCAGCGCTGCAGCACGGCCTTGCGCCGCAGGTACTCGACGGAAGACACCTGCTCGGCCCAGCGCACGCGGTCGCGCACCACCGGGTCCAGCCGCTCCACCTTGTGCGGAAAATTCAGGTCCATGTAGGCCGCGAGTTCGGACGCCGCCAGGCCGCCGCGGCGGAAGATGTCGAAGGCTTCTTCGCAGTGCGGCAGCGGCAGGCGGACCACCTGTGCGCCGGCCTGCGCGAGGCGTTCGATGCTGGCCTCCACCACGGCGCCGATGCTCGGGTCGATGTCGTCCCAGAAGTGGTTCGTCGGCACGCCGACGCGCAGGCCCTGCAGGCGCGCCGGGGCGGGCGCGGGTAGGCCCTGGTGTTCGGGGCCGAGCGCGGCGAAGGCGTAGGCCAGGTCTTCCACCGTGCGGGTGAGCACGCCCGCGGTGTCGAGCGAAGACGACAGGGGCACGATGCCCTCGACCGGCCAGCGCCCCACCGTGGTCTTCAGGCCCACCTGCCCGGTCATGGACGCGGGCACGCGCACCGAGCCCGCCGTGTCGGTGCCCAGCGCCAGCAGGGCGCTGCCCTGCACCAGCGAAACGCCCGCGCCCGCGCTCGACCCGCCGGGCACGCGGTGTTCGTCGCGCGACCAGGGGTTCCAGGGCGTACCCCAGTGGGCGTTGACGCCGAGGCCGCCGAACGCGAACTCGACCGTGTGCGTCTTGCCGACCACGATGCCCAATTGCTGCTGCAGCCGCGCGACCAGCGGCCCGGCTGCTTGCCAGGCTTCGGGCAGGGCCTCGTCGCTGCCGGCAAACACCGGCAGGCCGGGCACGCCGTACAGATCTTTCACCGACACCGGCAGGCCCATCAGCGGGCCCAGGTCCATGCCCTGGTCCAGCAGGGTGTCGACCGCCGCGGCGGCGGTGCGGGCGCGTTCGCCGTCCCAGGTCTTGTAGGCGTTGAGTCGGGGCTCGGTGCGCGCGTGGTTCTGTGCGCAGGCGTCGATCAGCGCCACCGCCGTCGTTTCACGGCGGCGCAGGCGGGCGGCGATCTCGGCCAGTGACAGGTGGGGAGCGGTCATCAGTCTTCTCCTCGGGGTGCGGTGAACAGGGTGTGCACCATTGTCACCAGCCGGTGGAAAGACCCGAAGCCCTCAGCCGATGGCGCCGCCGCCCACGAACAGCACCTGGCCGGTGATGTACGAGGCCTCGGGCGCGCCCAGGAAGCCGATGGCCGCGGCGATCTCCTCCGGCGTGCCCAGGCGGTTCATCGGCGTGTCGCGCAGCGACTGGGTGTAGATCGCTTTCATCCAGCCGGTTTCCGCCTCGCTCAGCGGCTGCGGGTTGCGCGGCACGATGCGCTGGCCGTTGTCGATGGCGCCGGGCGAGACGCAGTTGACGCGCACGCCGAACTCGGCGAGTTCCATCGCCATGGCCACGGTCATCGCGTGCACGCCCCCCTTGGCCGCGGCGTAGGGCACGCGGTAGATGCCGCGCGTGGCGATGGAGCCGACATTCACGATGGCGCCCTGGCCCTGGCGCTTCATCAGCGCGGCCATCTCGCGGCAGCACCACAGCGTGGGCCAGAGCGAGCGGCTGATCTCGCGCTGCATCTCGTCGGGCGTGTACTCCCAGAACGGCTTGGCCCAGATGGTGCCGCCCACGTTGTGCACCGACACGTCGACGCGGCCGTGGGCCTGCAGGGCCGCCTGCACCACGGCCTGCGCGCCCTCGTGCTGCTCCAGGTCGGCCGCCACAAGCAGGGCATCGCCGCCGTGGGCGGTGATCTGGTCGCGCACCGCTTCGCAGGGGCCGGCGGCGCGGTCCACCAGCACCACGCTTGCGCCCTCTGCCGCCATGCGCAGCGCGCAGGCCCGGCCGATGCCCTGCGCGGCGCCGGTCACCACGACCACGCGCCCGTCGTAGCGGTGGACGGCGATCGGTGCCATGGTCAGCGCCCGAGGTCCTTGGCGCTGACGCCCGCGATGCCCCAGTTCTCCTTGGGCATCTCGTGGATCCAGACGCGGATGGTTTCCTTCTTCGCGTCAGTCGCCTCGTGCAGCGCCTGGGTGACCTTTTCGATCACGGCCTTCTTCTGCTCGGGCGTGCGGCCTTCGAGCATGTAGATCTGTGCGAACGGCATGGTGCGGTCTCCTCAGGCGGCTTTTTTCTGCAGGCGCACATCGCGCTCGCGCGCCATGGTCATGGCGGTGTCTTCGATCATGTCTTCCTGGCCGCCGACCATCTTCTTGCGGCCCAGCTCGACCAGGATGTCGCGCGCCGACAGGCCGTACTTCACGGCGGCGCGTTTGGCGAACAGCAGGAAGCTGCCGTACACGCCGGCGTAGCCCAGCGTGAGCGCGTCGCGGTCGATGCGGATCGGGAAGTCCATGATGGGGGTGACGAGGTCTTCGGCCACGTCCTGGATCTTCCAGACGTCCACGCCGGTGTTCACGCCCATGCGGTCGAGCACGGCGACCAGCACTTCCATGGGGGTGTTGCCCGCGCCCGCGCCCAGGCCGGCGGCGGCCGCGTCGATGCGCGTGGCGCCGCACTCGATGGCGGCGACCGAGTTGGCCACGCCCATGGCCAGGTTGTGGTGGCCGTGGAAGCCCAGCTCGGTCTCGGGCTTGAGCGCGTCGCGCACGGCCTGCAGGCGGGCCTTCACGTCGGCGGGCAGCATGTAGCCGGCCGAGTCGGTGACGTAGATGCAGTTGGCGCCGTAGCTCTCCATCAGCCTGGCCTGCGTGACCAGGCCTTCGGGGCTGTTCATGTGGGCCATCATCAGGAAGCCGACGGTGTCCATGTCGAGCTTGCGCGCGTAGGTGATGTGCTGTTCGCTCACGTCGGCTTCGGTGCAGTGCGTCGCCACGCGGATGGTGTGCACGCCCAGGCCGTGCGCCATCTTCAGATGGTCGACGGTGCCGATGCCCGGCAGCAGCAGGGCCGAGACCTTGGCCTGCTTCATCAGCGGGATCACGGTGCCCAGGTACTCCTCGTCGCTGTGGGCCGGGAAGCCGTAGTTGACGCTGGAGCCGCCCAGGCCGTCGCCGTGCGTGACCTCGATCAGCGGCACACCGGCGGCGTCCAGGCCGCAGGCGATGCTCTTCATCTGGTCGAGCGTCATCAGGTGGCGCTTGGGATGCATCCCGTCGCGCAGGGTCATGTCGTGCAGGGTGATTTTTTTCTGGCTCATGGTGGGGCTCCGGGTCAGGCGGCCACGGGTTCGAGCACCAGCTCGCCCTTGAGGATTTCTTCGGCAAACATTTCGGCCGTGCGCGCGGCGGCGGCGGTCATGATGTCCAGGTTGCCGGCGTACTTGGGCAGGTAGTCGCCCAGGCCCTCGACCTCCATGAAGACCGAGACGCGCTGGCCGTCGAAGACGGGGCCGTTGACCAGCTTGTAGCCCGGCACGTACTTCTGCACTTCCTTGATCATGTCGTGGACCGACTTCGTGATGGCGGCCTCGTCGGGCTTGCCCTCGACCAGGCAGTGCACCGTGTCGCGCATGATCAGCGGCGGCTCGGCCGGGTTGATCACGATGATGGCCTTGCCCTTCTTGGCGCCGCCCACCTTCTCGACCGCGCCGGCCGTGGTGCGGGTGAACTCGTCGATGTTCTTGCGCGTGCCGGGGCCGACGGATTTGCTGGACACGGTGGCGACGATCTCGCCGTAGCTCACGGGCTGCACGCGGCTGACCGCGTAGACCATGGGGATGGTGGCCTGGCCACCGCAGGTGACCATGTTCACGTTCATCTCGCGCTGGCCGACGTGCTGCTTGAGGTTCACGGGCGGTACGCAGTAGGGGCCGATGGCCGCGGGCGTGAGGTCGATCATCATCGCGCCCTGTTCGTTGACCTTGCGCGAGTTCTCGGCGTGCACATAGGCGCTGGTGGCGTCGAAAACGATCTGCACACCGTCGGCCTTCATGTGAGGGATCAGGCCGTCCACGCCCTCGGCGGTGGTCTTGATGCCCATCTCTTTCGCGCGTTTGAGGCCGTCTGAGTTGGGGTCGATGCCGACCATCCACACGGGTTCGAGCACCGGGCTGCGCTGCAGCTTGGCCAGCAGGTCGGTGCCGATGTTGCCGGGCCCGATCAGGGCGCATTTGATCTTCTTGCTCATGGCTGTCTTTCTCTGAACTTCAAATGAAACGGAGGCCCGTGCTGCCCATGCCTTGCACTTTCAAGGTCACCGAGTCGCCCGCGGCAACGGACACGGCCTCGGTGATGCCACCGGACAGGATCAGCGTGCCGGCGGGGATCTCTTCGCCCCGCGCGCCCAGGTGGTTGGCCAGCATGGCAATCGCAGTTGCGGGGTGGCCAAGCACGGCGGCGCCGGCGCCGAAGGCCACGGGCAGGCCGTTCTTCTCCATCACGATGCCGACTGTGCGCAGGTCCTGGCCGTCCACCTTCATGGGCTGGCCGCCGACCACGAAGCGCGCGGCCGAGGTGTTGTCGGCGATCACGCTCTTGAGGTCGAACTTGAAGTCGCGGTAGCGGCTGTCGATCACCTCAATGCCGGGCAGCACGAAGTCGGTCGCGGCGAGCACGGTGCCCATGTGGCAGCCCGGGCCGCTGAGCGCGCGCTTGAGCACGAAGGCGATCTCGGGTTCGACCTTGGGGTGGATGAGTTCGCTGGTCTTGACCTCGCCGCCGTGCGGCACGGCGTAGTCCTCGGTCATGAAGCCGAACACGGGCGAGGCCACGCCCATCTGCTTCATCTTGGCGAACGAGGTCAGGCCGGCCTTGAGCCCCGCGAGCTTCAGGCTGCGCCCCTGCTTGCGCGCCAGGATGGCGGCCTGGATGGCGTAGGCGTCCTCCCAGTCCATGTCCGGGTGCTCGTCGGTGATCTTGGTGGTGTCGCGGGCCTGCAGCTGGCAGTTCTCCAGGTGCTCGGCCAGGGCGGCGATGGTGGCTTGCTTGAGGTTCATGGTGAGGGGCTCCGCAGGATCAGTGGAAGCGCACCGAGCACTCGCCCAGCCCGCCGATGGAGACACGGAAGAAGTCGCCCTTGGCGGCTGGGAACATGGCGGCCAGCGCGCCCGAGAGCACCACCTCGCCGGCCTTGAGCGGAATGCCCAGGCGGCCCATGGTGTTGGCCAGCCAGGCCACGGCGTTCAGCGGCGAGCCCAGGGCCGCGGCGCCCGCGCCGGTGGCGACGACCTCGCCGTTCTTCTCCAGCACCATGCCGCAGGTTTGCAGGTCCAGCGCCAGCGGGCTGACCGCGCGGTCGCCCAGCACGAACACGCCACACGATGCGTTGTCGGCCACGGTGTCGGTGATCTTGATCTTCCAGTCGCGGATGCGCGAGTCGACGATCTCGAAGCAGGGCATCACGCACTCGGTGGCGGCCAGCACGTCGGACACACCCACGCCCGGGCCCATCAGGTCGCGCTTGAGCAGGAAGGCGATCTCGCCTTCGGCCTTGGGCTGGATCAGCGTGGAGATGTCGATGGCCTCGCCCTGGTTGACCACCATGGCGTCGGTCAGGTAGCCGAAGTCCGGCTGGTGCACGCCCAGCATGTTCATCACGGCGGCCGAGGTCACGCCGATCTTCTTGCCGATGATGCGCTCGCCGGCCTGCAGGCGCCGCTTCAGCATGCGCTCCTGGATGCGGTAGGCCTGCTCGATGGTGATGTCGGGGAAGCGGTTGGAGAGGGGCTCGACGACCTGACGGTCGCGCAGCGCGGTGTAGAGCTCGTCGCCCAGGGTGTCGATGGAGATCATGGTGGGTGTGCCTTATGGGGAGGTCTTGGCGGACTGGGCATCGGCTTCGGCGAGGAAGTTCGACACCAGCTGGGCGAAGCGCGCGGCGTGTTCGATCTGCGTCCAGTGGCCGCAGTGGCCGAACACGTGGAGCTGGCTGTTGGGAATCCACTGGCTCAGCGTGAGCGAGGTCTGCAGCGGGATCACTTTGTCTTCGCGACCGTGCACGATGAGTGTTTCGTGCGGCAGTGCGCGGATCGCGGCTTCCGGACTGGCCATGGCGTCGACCCAGCGCTGGCGCGGGGCGGGGAACATCGCCGAGAAGGACTCCTGGAAGCCGGGGCGGATGCTGGCCTGGTAGCGCAACTCGGCCAGCTCGTCCGTCACCAGCGCGCGGCTGTGGGCAAAGATGTCCAGCAACTGTTTCATGGTGGCCAGCGAGGGCTCGTAGCCCCAGACGGCGTCCAGGCCCGGCGTGATCGGGAAGGGCACACCGACCGAGCCCATGAGCACCAGGCGGCGCACACGCTGCGGCGCGCGAACGGCCAGCGCCAGCGAGAGCGCACCGCCGAAGCTGTTGCCCACCACGTCGGCCTGCGCCACGCCCATGGCGTCCATCACGTCCAGCGCCTGCTGGACCCAGGTGTCCATGGTGTAGGTGATGCCGGCCGGGCGGTCGGTGTAGCCGAAGCCCACCATGTCGGGCGCGATCACGCGGCGCTCCTGCGCGATGACGGGCATCGCCAGGCGCCAGTTGGCCCAGGCGCTCACGCCCGGCCCGGAGCCGTGGATGAACAGCACCGGCGGCTGGCCTGGCTTGGAGGCGCCGAGGTCGTGCACGTTGCTGTGGAAGGCGCCCGTGCGGACGCTGCGGGCGATTTCGGGGTTGTGCGGAGCGTTCACAGTTTCACCATCACGTTGCGGAGCTCGGTATAGAACTCGAGCGAGTGCACACCGCCTTCGCGGCCGATGCCCGAGGCCTTGGCGCCGCCGAAGGCGGTGCGCAGGTCGCGCAGGAACCAGCTGTTGATCCAGCACAGGCCAACCTCGATGGCGGCGGCCATGCGGTGGGCCTTGCCGAGGTCCTGTGTCCAGACGGTGGTGGCCAGGCCGTAGTCGGTGGCGTTGGCCAGCGCGACGGCTTCCTCTTCCGTGTCGAAGGGGGCGATGTGACAGCAGGGGCCAAAGATCTCTTCGCGGATCACGCTGGCGCTCTCGGGCAGGCCGGTCCAGATGGTGGGCTGCACGAAGTGGCCGTTGGCGTATTCGCCCGTCATGGCCGGCTCACCGCCGCCGGTGACCACGGTCGCACCCTCGGCCTTGGCCTTGGCGTAGTAGCCCATGACCTTCTGCTTGTGTTCGGCCGAAATCAGCGGGCCGATGCCCACGCCGGGCATGTCGGGGCCGCCGATCTTCAGGCCCTCGGCCTTCTCTTTCAATGCAGAGACGAACTTGTCGAAGATCGGGCGCTGCACGTAGACGCGCTCGGTGCCCAGGCAGACCTGGCCGCAGTTCTCGAAGGCGCTGCGCGTGATGCCGGCGATGGCCTTGTCGAAGTCGGCGTCGGCGAACACGATGCCGGCGTTCTTGCCGCCGAGCTCGAACGAAACCGGGCGCACGCCCTTGGCGGCCGCGGCCATGATGGCCTCGCCGGTGCGGGTCTCACCGGTGAAGGTGATGCCGTTGACGCCCGGGTGTTTGGTGATGAACTCGCCGGCCGAGCCGGGTCCGAAGCCGTGCAGCACCTGGTACACGCCCTTCGGGATACCCACGGTGTTCATGACCTCGCCCAGCAGCGTGGCGGTGGCGGGGGTCTCTTCGGAGGGCTTGACGATCACGGTGTTGCCGCAGGCCAGGGCCGGGCCGACCTTCCAGGTCATCAGCAGCAGCGGCAGGTTCCAGGGGCAGATCACGCCGACCACGCCCAGGGGCGTGCGCACACCGTAGCTGATGGCCGTGCCGCCGTCGGGCGTGGTCATCTGGAAGCTTTCGGTCGGCACGTTCTTGACGATGTCCGCGAAGATCTTGAAGTTGGCCGCGCCGCGCGGGATGTCGATGTGCGAGGCCAGCGAGCGCGGTTTGCCGGTGTCGGCCAGCTCGGCGGCGAGGAAGTCGTCGAAGCGGCGGTTGATCTCGTCGGCCACCGCGTGCAGCAGCTCGGCGCGGCGCACCACGCTCATCCGGCCCCACTCGCCCTTGAGCGCCGCGCGGCCGGCGGCCACGGCCGCGTCGACCTCGCGCTGGCCGGCCTCGTGCACCTGGCCCACCACGGCGTTGGTGGCCGGGTTGCGGTTGTCGAAGGTTTTGTCGGTGGCGACAAATTCGCCATTGATGAAGTTCAGGAACTGTTTCATGGTGCGTGAGGAGAGAAAAGAAAAATCAGTCGAGACCCAGGGCTTGCAGGCCGGCGCAGGCGCAGGCTTCGTCCTGTTCGGCCGAGCCGCCGGACACGCCGATGCCACCGATGCGTTGGCCCTCGGCCACGATGGGCAGGCCGCCACCGAACAGCACCAGGCGCTGGCGCTGGTTCAGGCCGATGCGCAGCAGTTCGTCGTCGCCGATCACGCCACCCCACTGCGAAGTGGGGAAGCCGAAGCTGGCCGCTGTGTAGGCCTTGTCGATCGCGATGTCGATCGAATGCAGAAAGGCATTGGGCATGCGCAAGAACGCGGCCAGCGTGCCCGAGGCATCGGTCACGGCCACGTTGATGCGAATGCCCAATGCCTCTGCATGCGCCAGCGCCGCCTGACAGGCCAGAGAGGCGGCCGACGCGGTGATGACAGAAGCAGGAACAGAAAGAACGAGTGACATGAAAGGAAGAGCGGTGAGCGTGAAGTGACTTCAATCCAGGGGCATCGAGGGTCCGGCTCCGCCGGCCCAAGATGCCGTCCCCCCTCCCAGCGCCGCAGGCGCGCCAGAGAGGGGGGAAGCCGCGTCAGCGGCGCAGGGGGGAGATCAGGTGTACACATCGGTGAAGCTGGGAACAGCTTCACCGGTGTGATAGAAAATCCCGCTCCACAACTGGTCCTCCGTCCAGGTCGTCACCGGCCGGTCGCGCTGGGCCAGGTAGCCCAGGCCAGCGAAGGTCTCGTTGCGGTTGCCGCTGGGGTCGAAGAAGTAAATCGTCTCGCCGCGCGTGATGCCGTGGCGCGTCGGGGCGACGTCGATCTTGGTCTTGTTCTTGGCCATCACGTCGGCCGACTTCAGCACGTCGTGCCACGAGTCGAGGAAGAAGGCGATGTGGTGCAGGCCGCTCTTGGCGCCGCCCACGAAGGCGATGTCGTGCGGCGTGGTGGTGCGGGCCATCCAGGTGGCGGCCTGCATGTTGCCTTCGGGGCCGACCAGCACCTGCTCGGTCAGGAAGAAGTCCAGCGCCTCGGTCATGAAGCGGGTGTTGTCGGCCACGGTGTTGATGCCCTCGGGCGGGTTCATCTCGCACATCAGCAGCAGGTGGTCCAGCCAGTGCACGCCCGCGCCCTTGAGGCCGTCCGGCCACGGGTCGGGGTTGGTGGTGCCCACTTCCGTGCCCACGTATTCCTTGGTGGCGTACAGGCGCATCTCGTGGCCGCTGGGCAGGTTGAACTGCAGCATGCGGCCGGTGGAGGGCAGGGTGCCCTCGTCCAGCAGGACGGTCTTCACGCCCCAGGCCTCGACCTTCTTCTGCAGCTCGTCGAGGTCGCTGTCCTTCTCGACCTTGTAGGCCACGTGGTTCAGTCCGGCCTGGTCGGAGGGGGTCAGGATCAGCGAGTACTTGTCCCACTCGTCCCAGCACTTGAGGTAGACGTTGCCCGCCTTGTCCTTCATGGTGGTCTTGAGGCCGAGCACGTTCTCGTAGTGCCTGACCGCGGCGTCCATGTCCATCACTTTCAGGCTCGCGTGCCCGATGCGCATCACACCCATGTCGTGTCTCCTGGTGGTTGGTTACTGCTGTTGAGGAAGGGGGCTTGCAGTCGCAGACCCTGCGCGCCCTTTTGAAAACGGTTTGTTCAGCTTGCCGGCGACTTCGAGGTTCACCGGCGTCTGGGGCGCGACGCGGCAGGCCAGCGTGTAGCCCTGGCACTCTTCGTCGGCGCTCACTTGGGCGCGGCTGATCGGGCCCAGGGCCTTGATGTCGCCAGCCAGGATGCGGACCTTGCAGACGCCGCAGCCGCCATTGACGCAGCCGACCGGGATGCCCTTGCGGCCCAGGCGCACCATGCCGGTGAGCAGGCTTTCGTTGCCAGCGCAGGGAAAGGTCTCGTCCGTCTGCGCCACATGCACTGCGAACTTGGGGCGGGAATCGAAGATCGACATGGCGGTCAGACCCTCTGGAACAGGGGGCTGCGCGTGGCCTGCGCATCGGCCGCCGAGAGGAACTTCTCGGTGTAGATGTCGCGCTCGAACAGGCGCCCCTGCATCAGCGTGGAGATGCAGGCCTCGATCATGGGCGGCGGTCCGCACAGGTAGGCCTTCTGGCCCGCGAAGCTGCCACCGAAATGCGCCTTGGCCGCCTCGTGCACGAAGCCGCGCAATCCGTCCCAGTCCGAACCTTCGGGCTCGTGCGACAGCGCGGGAACGTAGGTGAAGTTCGGATGCTGCGCGGCGAGCGCGCGGAACTCGGCGTCGTAGTACAGCTCCTCGCGCGAACGCTGCCCGTAGACCAGGGTGATCGGTAACGTGCAGCCGCGCGAGAGCAGGTCCGTGATCATCGAGCGCGGGCTCGACAGGCCCGAGCCGCCGGCCATGAACAGCAACGGTTGCTGCGCCGACTCGCGCACGAAGAAGCGGCCATACGGCCCGGCCACGCGCAGGCGGTCGCCCACCTTCAGCTGCTGGTGCAGCCAGGTGGTGCCGGCGCCGCCGGGCAGCTGGCGCACGTTCAGCTCGATGCTGGTCGTGGCCTTCACCGCGGCCGGATCGTTGGCGATAGAGAAGGCGCGGCTGCCCACGCCCGGGATCTCCACCTGCACGTATTGCCCCGCCTGGAAATCGATGACTTTGTCGAGCGCCAGGTGGATCGCCTTGATGGTCGGCGTGAGGTCCTCGATACGAGCGACCGTGGTGGCGAAGTCGCGCACCGGGATCACGCGCGCATCGGGTTCCTCGTCGATGTCGGCCTCGATGGTGGTGTCGGCCTGCAGCGTGGCGCAGCAGGCCAGGGTCTTGCCGTCGTCGCGTTCGAAGTCCATCAGCGCGAACGGGTTGGCCGCGCCGTGGTCCACCTCGCCGCCGCAGACCTGCACCTTGCAGGTGCCGCACAGGCCGTGGCCGCAGGCGTGCGGCAGGTAGATGCCCTGCCGCAGCGCCGCGTCCAGCACCGTCTGGCCCTCTTCGACCTCGATGGTCGCGCCCAGCGGCTCGATCGTCAGTTGGTAGCTCATGACCGGATCAGCTGAACGAACCCTTGATGCCGGTGAGGCCGGGCGTGCGGAAGCGGATCGCGTCCTTGTGCACCAGGCCGTTCTCGGCCAGCGACTTGGCCGGGTCGGGCGTCCAGGGCTGGCCGTTCTTCTTCCACTCGGCCTGGCTCCAGTCGATCCGGGCCCAGTCGGGGTGGTAGCCGTAGATGCCGGGCAGCACCGCCGCCGACAGGGCGCCGAACGGGGTGTCCGGCGGCAGCGGCAGGCAGAAGGGTGCGCAGAACATCAGGTGGTCTTCCCAGCCGATGTAGAGCAGCGGCGCGGGGAAGTTCTCGCGCACATCCTGCGGCGTGAACTCGTAGGGGGCGATGGCAACGACGCTCATTTGGCTTCTCCTTTCCACATCGCAAAGTTCTTCTGGTCTTCCGAACCTTCGAAGTCGAAGTTGTCGCGGCCGACCTCCATCTCGTAGTACTTGAGCACAGCCATCAGCGGGTCGAAGCCCTCGGCGGTCGGGTCGGTGCCTTCGGGGAAGCAGTGGCCCTGGTAGATCTGGTGCACCGGCAGCCAGCTCTGCACGTACTTCTCGGGCTCGTGGTCGAAGATGCTCTTGCAGTGGTCGCTGCAGAAGTGGTACTTGTAGGCCTTGTAGTCGCTCTCGCGGTAGCAGATCTTGCTGGCGTCGCCCTCTTCGGTGAACAGCATCGGGATCTGGCAGGTGGTGCACAGCATCGGCAGCGTCTTGTTGTAGTAGCGGTTGCCGGCCTGCTGCTGCTCGCGGAAGAACTCGAAGCGCGGGCGGTAGTAGGTGTCGAAGGTCTCGGGGTACTTCTCCGACAGCCAGGCCATTTCCTCGTCGCTGGGAATCCAGGTGTGGAAGGGCGCGGCGGCGTTGTAGTTGTAGAAGGTGTTCCAGGCCTGGTGGCTGATGTGGTCCTTGCCTTCGCAGGCCTGCTTCCAGCCGGCGGGTTCGCGGATGCCGTAGCGCGCCAGGTCCTTGAACAGGGCGCCGCCGTTTTCTTCGGCGTACATCTCCCAGGCTTCCTTCCAGCTCATCACGCGCTTGGGCAGCATGTAGTCCTGCATCATGGCCACGAGGGTCAGCAGGCGGTAGCCGCGCCAGAACCACTTGTCGATCCAGCGCTGCACGATGGGCACGTTGTCCGGGTCCTGCTCCAGCAGGAACTTGATGCACTCGATGCCCAGCGTCATGTGACGGCTCTCGTCGCTCTGCGCCGAGAAACCGAAGGTGACGGTGCTCATGTCGCCGTTGTGCGCCGCGCCGCTCATGAAGGGCACGAACAGCAGGTTGGTCAGCACGTATTCGAAGCTGAAGCTGACGGCCGTGAGGAACTCGAACGGGCCACCGGTGCAGGCGTCTTCGAAGAAGGACTTCGGCACCGAGAGGTACCACACGCGGTCGAACCAGTGGTTCGAGTGGTGCATGCCGTTGAAGTACTTGTTGTAGTGCGAGATCGCGTGCGTCTCGGTCTGGTAGTGGCGAAGCTCGTCGATGGACTGCATTTGCGCGGCGACGCGGGCGCCTTCACCGGTGAACTGGCGGCCCACATGGGCGAAGCCACGGTGCGCGTAGTACTCCAGCGGTGTCACGCCCTGGATGAACAGCTTGAGCGCGTTGACGTAGCGCGCATCGGCCACGCCGAGCTGGCCGTTGTTCTGCGCGAAGGCTTCGATGACGGCGTAGAGCTTCTTTTCCTTCTCGCCCTGGTACTTCCAGTAGGCGTCCATGGTCAGGCGGAACGGGTCCTGCCACTTGTCCCAGTCGTGGATCTTGATGCCCTCGTACTTGTCGTACGGGAACACCTTGTCCATCGGCTGGTAGCTGGTTTCCCAGCCCAGGCCGCGCGTCATGGCGGCGTAGCGTTCCTTCAAGCCGAGCTTCTTGCTCGCAACACGGGTGTCCATGCGTTGTCTCCTTCTGCGTTGTGTTCAGTGCGACCAGCTCAGCGTGAGCTGGTCGTCGTCTTCGTCGATGTGGCCCGAGAGGGTGACGAGGTTGACGTGGATGGCCTGCAGGTCGTAGGGCCGGCCGGTCAGGCCCTCGATGGTTTCGCGGCGGATGGTCAGGCTGCCGGGCGCGTTGATCTTGACCAGGCCGGTGGGGTGGGTCAGCACCGCGTTGGGGTTGTCGGCCACGATGGCGTCGATCACCACGCGGGACTCTTCGTTGTGCTGGAAAGCGATGAATACGTCGGACATTTGGGTCTCCTGTTCAGGCCTGGTCAGGCGGCCACGCCGGTCTTGGCCAGGCGCGCCTGAAGCTGCACGCGGGCGTCGCTGAGCACGGTCTCGCCGACGTCGCCCAGGGCGAGGCGGGCGATGGGCGAGAGGGCGGCCTGGGCGCGGTCCATCCAGTGGCCGGTCCAGGTGCGCAGCAGCTGGCGGTTGGCGTCCGACTCGGCACCGGCGGCCTTGATGACGGCGTCGACCCAGCGCGCGCTCTCGTCGTGCCACTCGGGCATGAAGCTGGTCAGCATGGCCACCGCGGTGCCGCCCTGCAGCGCGACGTGGTCGTCCACGAAGCCGCCGTAGATCAGCGGGTACAGCAGGCCGTCGAGCGCGAAGTTCTGCGCCACGAACAGCTCGACCGGGTCGCTGACCACGAAGCTGTCTTCGACCAGCCGGCGCAGGCCCTGCCACTCGGGCGCATCCAGCCAGGCCTGCTTGCCGTCTTCGAGCGACTGCGGTTCGCCCAGCACCAGGCCCAGGCGGGTGAGGTACTGCGCCACCCCCAGGTTGTCCATCGCGTGGAACATGGCCGGCGCGGTGAACGCAGTGCCAAAACCGTAGGCGCAGATGGACGCGTTGTTCATGTTGGCGCCCCAGGCCGCGTGGCGCAGCGGCATCAGCACCGTCAGCGCCTTCTCGCGGATCGCGTCGGGCATCTTGCCGACCATGGCGCGCTGCTCGACGAACTGGAAGTTGGCCTCCATCGCGTCCTGCTGCCGGGCGCGGGCCATGGTCCAGGTCGCGTAGTAGAACTGGCGCGGGTCCTTGAGCACGTACCAGTCGGCCAGCACGATCTTCGAACGGCTGGCGTCGAAGAGCTCATGGCCCGGGTCCCAGGTCGGCCGGTAATGGAAGTTGGTCATCGGCTGCGCGCCGAAGGTGGCCTCTTGGTAACGGCTGGCGGCCTTGTCGCCGCCGATGTATTTCGCCACGTGGGCGTAGGTCTGGCGCAGCGGCGTGATCTCCCGCGCCTGCAGGTCGATGTTCATCGGTGCTTGTCTCCGTGGTGGGTTGTTCGAACAGCTCTCGGGAACTCAGGTGTCCAGACGCTGCACCCGGTTGTTGGCGCAGAAGGCCTCGAAGGCCGGGGCGGGCAGCATCAGCTCCACCGCCAGCTCCGGCCAGCCGATCGAGAACTCGAAGGCGACCAGGCCGTCGGCACGGCGTTCGATCACCCGCACGAAACGCAGCGAGGTGTCGACGGCGGGCAGGGGGGTGTCGGTGGTCTGGGGCATGGTGCTGGGGGCGGTCGGTGCGTTGTCGGACGCGTCCCCTTTCGCAGATGGCGTGCCAGCTCGCACCGGTTTTGCCAAAAATCTCGATATTTCAGGGAAATCCCTGAGAAAAGAGCTGGTGTGCAGTGCAACATCCAGATCGCTGCACGCCTTCCGATAGCCTGTTCCTTCGGTTTTTGCGGCGCAGCATGCGGAAGAAATCACGATTTGGAGAGGCGATTTCGGCCCGGATTGATCAAATGATCAACTTCTGGTGCTGCGTCGCCGGCTTGCCGACCTGGGGGCACATCGCGGAAAATATCGAGATTCCAGTCGCCACAGAGCGACCCCACCGGAGACACTTTTGGACCCCCACCTGACCTACCCGCCCGACAACGACCTGCGCCGCCTGCTGCGCTTCGAGCCGCACAGCGGCGCCATCTGGCTGGGCGAGCGGCGCATGGTGCTGCTGCACACCGCGGCGCTGACGGCGCTGCGCCACGACCTCATCACCTCGGTCGGCAAGGACCACGCGCGGCGCCTGCTCACGCGCATGGGCTACGCCTGCGGCCTGCACGACGCGGGCTTCGCGGCCAAGACGCGCGGCAAGAAGACGCTGGAAGACATGTTCCTGGTCGGGCCGCAGCTGCACATGCTCGAAGGCGCGGCGCGTGTGACGCCGGTGCGGCTGGAGATGGACGCCGCGGCGGGCCGTTTCGAGGGCGTGTTCCGCTGGGACGACTCGTGGGAGGCGCACGCGCACCGCCTTCAATACGGCGTGGTCGACGAGCCGGCCTGCTGGACCCTGCTGGGCTACGCCAGCGGCTACACCAGCGCCTTCATGGGCCGGCTGATCCTGTTCAAGGAAATCAGGTGCTCGGCCTGCGGCGACGACCACTGCCTGATCGAGGGCCGCCCGATCGACGACTGGCCCGACGGCGACGCGCACCGCCAGTACTTCGAAGACGACTCGCTGCTGGAGAAGATGGCCGCGCTGAGCCAGCAGGTCGAGGCGCTGAAGAACACCCTGGAGCCGGCCGAGTCGGGCGGCATGCTGGTCGGCGCCTCGGCGGGCTTCCAGCGCGCGCACGACCTGATGCGCCGTGCCGCGGCCACGCAGGTGACGGTGCTGCTGACCGGCGAGACCGGCGTGGGCAAGGAGCGCTTCGCGCGTGCGCTGCACGAGCACTCCGAGCGTGCGGCCGGCCCGTTCGTCGCGGTCAACTGCGCGGCGCTGCCGGCCGAGCTGATCGAGGCCGAGCTGCTCGGCGTCGAGAAGGGCGCCTTCACCGGCGCGCACGCCGCGCGGGCCGGCCGCTTCGAGCGCGCCGAAGGCGGCACGCTGTTCCTCGACGAGGTGGGCGATCTGCCGCTGCCGGCGCAGGCCAAGCTGCTGCGCGTGTTGCAGGAGGGTGAGATCGAGCGCCTGGGCAGCGAGAGCGCGCGCAAGGTCAACGTGCGCCTGGTGGCGGCGACCAACGTCAACCTGGAAGCAGCGGTGGAGCGCGGGCAGTTCCGGCGCGACCTGTTCTACCGCCTCAACGTCTACCCGATCTGCATTCCGCCGCTGCGCGAACGCAGCAGCGACATCGAACCGCTGGCGCGGCACCTGCTGGCGCGCTTCACCGCCCTGCACCAGAAGCGCCTGGGCGGCTTCAGCGACCGCGCGTTGCAGGCGCTGGCGCGCCACAGCTGGCCGGGCAATGTGCGCGAGCTGGAGAACCTGGTCGAGCGCGGCGTGATCCTGGCGGCGCAGGGCGGCGTGATCGAGGCCGAGCACCTGTTCCCCAACCAGTCCGAACCCGTGCAGGACGGCATCGACCCGCAGGGCCGGCTGGCGCGCCGCGCGCCCGAGGACGAGCTGCGCCTGTGCGAGCAGGTGCTGGACGCCGGCGTGCCCATCGAGACCCTGGAGGCGCAGGTGCTGGCCCTGGCGGTCGAGCGCAGCCGCGGCAACCTGGCCGGTGCCGCCCGCATGCTGGGTCTGAGCCGCGCCCAGCTGGCCTACCGGCTCAAACGCGCCCAGTCACCCGAACCCGAGTGAGCTTTGCCATGCTGCAAGACCTGCTTCGACCCGATCACGCCGCCGGCCCGGCGCCGCGCAGCGACGAACCCGAACCACGCACGCTCACCGAACGCGCCTACCGCGCGCTGCGGCATCACATCGTGTGCGGCGATCTGCAGCCGGGCCAGCGCCTGCGCGTCGAGCACCTCAAAGACCACTACGGCGTGGGCGCCGGCACGCTGCGCGAGGCGCTGGCGCTGCTGGTGTCCGACGCGCTGGTGACGGTCGAAGGCCAGCGCGGCTACCGCGTCAGCGCCGTGTCGCTGGACGACCTGCGCGACTTGACCGACACCCGCGTGCGGCTCGAGACCGAGGCGCTGCGCCAGTCGATCCGGCTCGGCGACGCGGCCTGGGAGGCGGCGGTGCGCGCAGCCTTTGCGCAGCTCAGCGCGGCCGAGGAGGGCGGCGCCGGCCGCGACCCGGACCAGTGGGAGCGCGCCAACCGCCACTTCCACGAAACCCTGATTGCGGGCCACAGCTCACCCTGGACACGGCACCTGCTGGACATCCTCTACCGCCACGGCGAGCGCTACCGCCACATCGCGATCCGCATCGGCGCGACGCCGGGGTTTGACCGCGACGTGCACGCCGAGCACGAGGGCATCTTCCTGGCGGCCATGGTGCGGCAGGAGGCTCGCGCCGCGCTGGCGCTGGAAGCCCACATCCGCCTGACCTGCGACATCCTGACGCGGCACGCGGCCGAGTCGGGCCGGCCGCTGCCTACCGCCGGAGGGGGCTAGGCGCCCAGTGCCGGGAACAGCTTGACCAGCCCGGCGGCCATCACCTCCACCGCCAGCGCCGCCAGGATCAGGCCCATCAGCCGCGTCATCACGTTGATGCCGGTCTGGCCCAGGAAGCGGGCAATGGGCTTGGCTGCGGCAAAGCACACGGCGGTGGCCAGCGCGATCACCACGCCATAGCCCACCAGGGCGGCGTGCTGGAAAAAGGTCTTGGCCTGGTCGGCGTAGATCACCACGGTGGACATGGTGGCCGGGCCGGTGAGCAACGGAATGGTCAGCGGCACGACCGCGATGGACGCCTTGGTGCCGGCGTCGTCCACCTCGCTCTTGGTGGCCTTGGCCTCGGCCGGCTGGGCGTTCAGCATGGACAGCGCCGAAGTGAGCAGCAGCATGCCGCCGCCCACCTGGAAGCTGGCGAGCGAGATGCTGAAGAACTCCAGGATCTGCAGGCCGATCACCGCGCAGGTGGCAATGACCGCAAACGCGCTGAACGAGGAAATCAGGATGGTGCGCTTGCGCTGCGCCGAGCTGAAACCCTGCGTGTAGTGAATGAAGAAGGGCACGATGGCCAGCGGGTTGACGATGGCCAGCAGCGTGATGAGGGGCTTGAAATCCATCCCGCTATTGTGCGGCTGACCGGTCGATCCGGCGCCGGGCCGCCCCAAGCCGGATCAGCCCCCGTGGGGGGCAGCGACCCGCGCAGCGGCGGAGCGTGGGGGCTCCTTCAATCTGAACATGCCGTAGCCCTCCATGTGGAGAACTTTCTCATCGTGCTGGTTGAACATCTCCCAGATCGTGCGCACCAGGCCCACGTCAGGGCGCTTGCTCATGGGCCGCTTCTCGGTGATGGTGTGCTGCAGCCGCAGCACGTCGCCGGGGTAGACCGGCTTGGTCCACTTCAGGCTTTCCAGCCCTGGCGAGCCCAGGCTGGAGGTCTCGTGCAGGAAGTTGGTGACCATCAGCCGCATGGCCATGGCGCAGGTGTGCCAGCCGCTGGCGCTCAGGGCGCCGAACACCGAGGCCTTGCCGCCTTCTTCGCTCAGGTGGAAAGGCTGCGGGTCGAACTGGCTGGCGAAGGCGATGATCTCTTCCTTCGTCGGCGAGATCGTGCCCAGGTCGCGCGTCTGGCCGACCTCCAGGTCTTCCCACCAGATCTGGATGTGGGGGCTCTGTTCGGGGGTGGTGGCGGTCATGGGTTCTTTCTGTCTTTTGATTCAGCGGCCGCCGGAGACATCCAGCAGGCTCATGGTGGTGTAGCTGGCCGCCGGTGACAGCAGCCAGAAGATGGCCTGCGCCACCTCGTCGGCCGTGCCGCCGCGCTGCATCGGCACCAGGTGCTTGAGGTCGTTGACCCGGTCGGGCAGTCCGCCCGAGGCGTGGATCTCGGTCTCGATCAGGCCCGGCCGCACCGCGTTGACGCGGATGCCCTCGGCCGCGACCTCCTTGGCCAGGCCGAGGGTGAAGGTGTCGATGGCGCCCTTGCTGGCCGCGTAGTCCACGTACTGCCCGGGCGAGCCGATGCGCGAGGCGGCGCTGGAGACGTTGACGATGGCGCCGCCCTCGCCGCCGTGGCGCGTGCTCATGCGGCGCACCGCCTCGCGCGCGCACAGGAAGCTGCCGAACACGTTGATGTCGAACATGCGCTTGAAGCGCGCCGCGCTCATCTCGTCGACCCGCGCCGTCACGTCCACCACGCCAGCGTTGTTCACCAGCCCGGTCAGGCGCCCGAGCTTGGCGTCCACCTTCTCGAACATGCGCAGCACCTGGGCCTCGTCAGCCACGTCGGCCTGCACCGTGATCGCGCGGCCGCCGTCGGCGCGGATGCTGCGCACCACCTCGTCAGCGGCCAGCGAGTTCGCGCTGTAGTTCACCGCCACCGCCCAGCCCTGCCGGGCCGCCAGCTGCGCGGTCGCGGCCCCGATGCCCCGGCTGGCGCCGGTCACCAACAGCACACCTGCGTGACTTGTGTCCATCCATGCTTCCTTCCGGATTGTTCGTTTGCGGTTACAACATGCGTCTGTCGAAACTTAACGCAGGTTGCCGCCGCGCACCCGTCGCGAACCGGGCCTGCCCCATACCAACGTTCGGAGACACCATGGGCAGCTTTGTACAAGTCACTTCCGCCGACGGATTCAAGTTCCCCGCCTACGTGGCCCAGCCCGCGGTCCAGTCCAGGGGCGGGCTGGTCGTGCTGCAGGAAATCTTCGGCGTCAACAGCCACATCCAGGCCGTGGCCGACGGCTATGCGGCCGAAGGCTATTTCGTGGTGGCTCCGTCCACCTTCCACCGGGTGCGGCAAGGCGTGGAGCTGGGCTACACCGAGGCCGACATGGGCGAGGGCATGGCCCTCAAGACCGCGGTCGAGGCCCTGCCCCCACCGGGCGTGATGGCCGACATCCAGGCCGCGATCCAGCTGGCGGCGCAGGGCGGCAAGGTCGGCATCGTGGGTTACTGCTGGGGCGGCCTGCTGACCTGGCGCTCGGCCTGCACGCTGCAGGGGCTGTCGGCGGCGGTGCCGTACTACGGCGGCGGCATGACCACACCGGACGAGATGGCGCGCAAGGAGCAGGTCCCGACGCTGGCGCACTTTGCCGAGCAGGACCGCTGGATTCCTCTGGACGGCGTCGAGGCGTTCCGTCAGGCGCATCCCGCGGTGACGGTGCACCTCTATCCGGCGCACCACGGTTTCAACTGCGACCAGCGGGGCTCCCGGGATGCGCCCTCGGCTGCGCTGGCCCGGGAACGCACGCTCGCCTTCCTTGCACAACACCTGGGCTGAGGCCGGCATGCGCGACCTGCTGCGACGGGGCCTGTTGTGGCTGGCCTGTGGCGCGGCGCCTGCGATGGCGCAGACCCCTTATGCGGGGCCGCTGTTCGACGCCCATCTGCACTACAACGACGAGGCCTGCGTGCAGGACGCGCCCGACCCAGGCTGCCCGCACCCGCTGACCGATGTGCTGGCCCGCATGCAGCGCAACGGCGTGCGCGCGGTGCTGGCCAATTCGCGCCCCAATGCCGGCACCCTTGCCCTGGCCGGCGCGCGCGAGGCCACCCATGCCGCGGGCGTGACCGTGGTGCCCTTTGTGCGCCTGTACAGGAACCGTGCCGACTACAGCGGCTGGTTCCAGGACGAGAGCATCGTCGAGCTGGTGACCACCGAACTGGCGCGCGGCACGCCGGCCGGCCCCTACCGGGGCCTGGGGGAGTTCCACCTCTACGACAGCGCCAACGCCAACGGACCGGTCGCGCGGCGGCTGATGGCCCTGGCCGAGGAGAAGGGGCTGGCCGTGCTCGCGCACGTCGACGACGTGGCGATCGATCTGCTGATGGCCGCCACGCCCAGCCAGGGGCAGAAGATGCGCCTCATCTGGGCGCACACGGGCATCGGTGGGGCTTCTGTCGAACGCGTCGACGCGCTCATGGCGCGCTACCCCCTGCTGATGGGTGAGCTGTCCTACCGGCCGGGGCTGACCTGCGGCGACGGGCAGCTCTGCCCCGAGTGGCACAGCCTGCTGCTGAAGTACCCCGAACGGTTCGTGATCGGATCGGACACCTGGGTCAACCAGCGCTGGCTCTATTACGACGAGCTCATGCAGTCTTACAGGCACTGGCTGGGCGGGCTGCCGGCCAGCGTGGCCCGCCGCATCGCCTGGGACAACGCTGCAGCGCTGTTCGGAGTGGCGCACAACAACGGCCGGCCCTGAGGCCCCGACGCGCTGGGCCGCGCCGTCAGCGTCCGCTGCGCGCCAGGTAGCGCTTGCGCCAGAACACCACGCTCAGCCCGGCCGCGATCAGGACCATCGACCCCATGGCCCACCAGAAGCCGGCGTTGTCATGCAGCAGCGGGATGAAATCGAAGTTCATGCCGAAGATGCCGGCGATCAGGTTCAGCGGCAGGAAGATGGCGGTCAGCGCGGTGAGCGTGCGCATGATGTCGTTCGTGCGGTTGCTCTGCGCCGAGAAGTGCATCTGCACCGCGGTCTCCGCGTTCTGCTCCAGGCGCCGCACGTGGTGGATCACACGCTCGATGTGCTCCAGCACGTCGCGGCTGCGCACCTTGAGCAGTTCCAGGCCCTTGTGGCCACCGAAGTGATCGCTCTTGCCCTCGACCACCTCCCAGCCCGCCAGCGCCTCGATCCAGTCCTGAACGGCGGCACGCTGGTCCTCGCAGATCTCGTCGAGCTGGTGCAGCGAGATGCGCGCGTCCAGCAACGAGCTCCAGTTGTTGAAGCGGGTGGACGGGTGCAGCAGTTCGGCCTGCCAGTGGTCCAGCTGGCGCGTGAGTTCGCGCCGCAGCTCCAGGTAGCCGTCGACCATCTGGTTGACGATGCGCAGCATCAGGTCGGCCGGGCCGGCGGGCAGATTCACACCAGCCGCCCGCGCAGCACTCGTGCCCGCGCCCAGCAGGCGGGTGGCGTAGTGGTCCAGCACCGTGCAGCCGGCCGGGTGCACCGTCAGCAGCACCCGGTCGAACACCGCGAAGCCCACCGGGCTGGTGTCGATGCGGCGCAGCACCGGCGGTCCGCCGCGGCGGGTGGGTTGCGTGAGCACCTGGCCCGGGTGGGACAGGTCGGTTTCGCTGTGCCCGGCGGCCAAGCGGCGGAACACCAGCAGGTCGTACTGCGAGGTGTAGTCGAAATGCGAGGGCAGCTGGTTGTTCAGCAGGTCGGAGATGTGCAGGTCCACCAGCGGCACGCTGCCCAGCGCCTGCAGTGTGGACTGCACGTGGCCCTGCTCCAGCTCGAATTCCCGCCGGCCGCAGGCGATCCAGATGAACCCGGTGGCCGGCGGCTGTGTGGGCAGATCAGCCGATTCGGTGACCGAGGTCGTCTGGATGTGGAAGACGCGCATGCGAGGACTTGCTTCAGCCGCGCAGCAGACGAGCGGCGTCGCGGGCGAAATAGGTCAGGATGCCGTCGCAGCCCGCGCGCTTGAAGGCCATCAGGCTTTCCATCATCACGGTGTCGTGGTCGAGCCAGCCGTTCTGCGCGGCGGCCTTGAGCATGGCGTATTCGCCGCTGACCTGGTAGGCGAAGGTCGGCATGTGGAATTCGTCCTTCACCCGGCGCACGATGTCCAGGTAAGGCATGCCGGGTTTGACCATCACCATGTCGGCGCCTTCGGCGATGTCCAGCGCCACTTCGCGCAGGGCCTCGTCGCTGTTGCCCGGGTCCATCTGGTAGACCTTCTTGTCGGCCTTGCCCAGGTTGGCGGCCGAGCCCACCGCGTCGCGGAACGGACCGTAGAAGGCGCTGGCGTATTTGGCGCTGTAGGCCATGATGCGCGTGTGCACCTGACCGGCGGCTTCCAGCGCCTGGCGAATGGCGCCGATGCGGCCGTCCATCATGTCGCTGGGCGCGACCATGTCCACGCCGGCGGCGGCCTGGGTCAGCGCCTGCTGCACCAGGATCTTCACCGTCGGGTCGTTCAGGATGTAGTTGTGTTCGTCCAGCACACCGTCCTGGCCGTGGCTGGTGTAGGGGTCCAGGGCCACGTCGGTCATGACGCCCAGGCTGGGGAATTCCTTCTTGAGCGCCCGCACCACCCGCGGCACCAGCCCTTCAGGGTTCATGGCTTCCTGACCGTCCGGCGTCTTGAGCGACTGGTCGATCACCGGGAACAGCGCCATGTAGGGAATGCCCAGCTTCACGCAGTCCTCGGCCACCGGCAGCAGCAGGTCCAGGCTCAGGCGTTCGACGCCCGGCATGGATTTGACGGCCTCGCGCCGGCCGGCACCGTCGAGCACGAACACCGGGTAGATGAAGTCGGCGGGGCTCAGCCGGTGCTCGCGCACCAGGTCGCGTGTGAAGGCGTCGCGGCGCAGGCGGCGCGGGCGGGACAGGGGGTAGGGGGCGGGTGTGTGCATGAGGCTATTGTGGCAAACCGGTCAACCGTGCAGTAATTTGCGATGGCACCTGCGCGTGGTGCCTGATCGGTTGTTGCAAATCGTAAAAAAAGCACGATGATTAAGAACGGCGGAGCGATATGTTGATCTCCGTGTAATAAGAAAATACCGAAGCTTCTGCGACCTTCAGGAATGCAGTAGGAATCTTTCACTCAAGGCACTGTCATGCAGCCCACCAGATCCAGTCCATCCAACCAGACCTCCAACCCCAAGCCAGGCGCTCCGGCCGAGGCCGATGCATGGAAGCTGGAGGACCACTGGCAGGAGCTGGTGTCTGCGCTGGCCGACCAGTTCACCGAGGGTGTGAGCAGTCTCCAGAGCCAGATTGACCAGTTGCTGGCCAAGGGCCGGATCACCAAGATGGAACACCGGGCGCTGAACATTCCCGCCGAGCGCATCAAGCTGGCAGGGCTCAGCGCCCAGCAGATCCACCGCATGTACGGAGGGCGCATCCGCCAGTCGCACGAGAAGGTGAACATGGCCGATCTAGTGGAGGGCGTGCTGCAGGAGCGCAAGCAGGAGCTGGGCATCTTGGGCATCGCCCTGCGCCGCAAACTCAAGCCAGTCGAGGTGCTCATCGATCCGACGGTGGCGCATTCCTTCGTCAACGCGGTGCTCGACTGGGGCATTCCGTTCGGCAACCGGGTGGACGTGAGGGTGGATCTCAATGCCTGGCCGCAGCACGCGCGGCTGCAGATGCGCGTGGCCAACGACGGCGTGCCTCCCTCCAGCAGCACATCGTCCGACAGCCTCAGCTGGATGCTGATCCGCCAGATCGCGGCCGCCTCGGGCGGTATCGACCTTGAGCGCGACGTGACCGCCGAGGGTGTCAGCTTTACGGCGATGTTCAGCCGCACCGTGGTTCAGGCGGTCGACGGGATTTCGACTGTCGACCTGTCGGACGAGCACTCGTCGATGTTCAAGTCGCTCTCGGGCACCTATGTGCTCACGATTTCCCCGAGTCTGCAAATCCGTGCCGACGTGCGAGACGCGCTGCGTGAAATCGGGATCACCTCCGACAGCGTGGTCGACTTCCACCAGGCGCGTGACGCCGTCAAGGCCCGCATGCCCAACCTGATCGTGGTCGATTCGGAGCTCAAGGACGAAGAGTTCGATCGCTTCCGAAACGAGCTGCTGCGCGAGGTTTTCGAGTTTCCGTTCGTGGAGATTTCACCCGACGACAGTTCGTTTGATATGTCGGGTTTTGGCGAATTTTCGATGGCCAAGGTCGGACGAGGGAACATCCGTGAGGCGCTGGGCACGGCCGTGATGTTCGAACTGGCCAAGATGATGTAATGCTTTTGAATCTACTTTTTGGCCAACGTGCAGACCCTGTCAAAGCTGACAGGGTTCCGCTTCACATCCAATGTGATTTGTTGTAACATCAGTCCCGAGCGCGTCCTTGGACCGCTCCCCGCTTTTCCTCCCTGAGCGGGTGCCTTAGTGTGTGACAGCAAAAAGGCTTCCTAACCCGGCCCTGTGGGCCGGGTTTTTTTTGTGCCGCGCGATCCTGAGTCCCCGCGGCAGCGGCGCAGATAAACTGCCCGCATGCTCTGGGTCAAATCCTTCCACATCGTCTTCATCGCCAGCTGGTTCGCAGGCCTGTTCTATCTGCCGCGCATCTTTGTGAATCTGGCCATGGTTCCCCCCGAAAGCGTGGCCGAGCGCGAACGGCTGATGCTGATGGCCGAAAAGCTGTTCCGTTTCACCACCATGCTGGCTGTCCCTGCGCTGGCACTGGGGCTGTGGCTCTGGCTGGGGTACGGGATCGGCCTGGGTGCCGGCAACGGCTGGATGCATGCCAAGCTTCTGCTGGTGGTTCTGATCCTGGGCTATCACCACGCATGTGGGAAGCTCCTGAAGTCCTTCAGGACCAACGCCAATCGACGCCACCATGTCTGGTTCCGTTGGTTCAACGAGGCGCCGGTGATCATGCTGGTGCTGGTGGTCGTTCTGGTGGTCGTCAAGCCATTCTGATGACCGGGCGCGCTGTGGCGAGCCGATCCTCTGCCATTCCGCTGTCGCTGCTGTTTGCGGCGCTGGTCGTGTATGCCAGTCTCTACCCTTTCGAGGGCTGGAAGTGGTCAGGCGGACCAGTCTGGGCGTTTCTGAATGCGCCCCTTCCCAGGTACTGGACCAAGTTCGACGTATTGGCCAACCTGGTGGGCTATGTGCCTCTTGGGTTTCTGGCGGCGCTGGGGCTGCTGCGGTCGGGTTGGGGGCGCTGGGCGTGGCTGTTTGCGGTGCTGTTGCCGGCCATTCTGTCGCTGTCGCTGGAGACTTTGCAGAATTTTCTGCCCATGCGGGTTCCGTCCAACCTGGACCTGGGACTCAACATCGCGGGGGGCGTACTGGGCGTCTGTTTGGCCTGGTTGGTCGAGCGGCTGGGTGTGATGCGGCAATGGACACAGTTCCGCCGGCACTGGTTTGCGCCTCATGCGCACGCGTCGCTGGTGTTGCTGGCGCTCTGGCCGTTTGCCCTCTTGTATCCGGTGTCGGTACCGTTCGGTCTGGGGCAGGTCTGGGGTCAGCTGGAGGAGGCGTTGTCTGGCCTGCTGGTGGACACTCCCTTTCTGGTCTGGTTGCCCTTGCAGTCGGAAGCGGCCGTGCCTCTGAGCCCGCTGGCGCAGGCGCTGTGCGTGGCGCTGGGTCTGCTGGCACCGCTGATGCTGGGGTATGCGGATGTGCCTGCACCCTGGCGCCGGCTGGCGCTGCTGGCTGCGCTGCTCTTCTCGGCCCTGGGCGCCGCTGGATTTTCGGCGGCCATGACTTACGGGCCGGACCACGCTTGGGCCTGGGTGGACATGCCGGCGCTGCTGGGCATGGCTGTCGCGGCGGTGGTGGCGCTGGCCACGTTGCGGCTGCCATCGCGGGTGTGCCATGTGGGCCTTCTGCTGACGCTGGCGGTGTCGCTGAGTCTTCTCAATCGTGCGCCAGTGAGCGCCTACTTTGACCAGTCGTTGAACGTCTGGGAACAGGGGCGTTTCATCCGCTTCCACGGCCTTTCGCAGTGGCTGGGCTGGTTGTGGCCGTTTGCCGCTCTGGTGTATGCCGTGCGTGCAGTGACCCAGGTCCCCGTCGAGCGCCAGGTCGACCACTAGAATCCAGGCATGTCAGAGAACCGATCTTCCTACTACGAGCGCCACATCTTTTTCTGCCTGAACCAGCGCGACAGCGGCGAAAACTGCTGTGCGCAGCACAAGGCGCAGGCGGCCTTTGATCGGTGCAAGAGCCAGTCCAAGGCGCTGGGTTTGCTGGGTCCCGGCAAGGTGCGGGTGAACAAGGCTGGCTGCCTTGATCGCTGTGCTGGTGGCCCTATTGCCGTCGTCTACCCCGAGGCTGTCTGGTACAGCTATGTGGACGAACAAGACATCGACGAGATCGTGCAGTCGCATCTCAGGGACGGGGTGGTGGTCGAGCGTTTGCGAACGCCACCGGAAGTTGGGCGCTGAGATGCCCGGATTCCCGGGTTGGTAGCACGACGACGTGAACGCACACACCGAGCATCTTTTTCAGGTGGGGCCCTCCGGGCAGTTGGAGGCGGCCATCGACCGTCCTGTCGGGCCTTCCTGTGGGATGGCTGTCATCGCGCACCCCCACCCGTTGCATGGGGGGACTCTGACCAACAAGGTGGTGCAGACCCTTGCGCGCGCTTTTGTCCTCTGCGGCTGGTCGGCCGTGCGCTTCAACTTCCGTGGTGTGGGCGCGAGCGAGGGTGTCTACGACGAAGGGCGCGGGGAGCTGCAGGACATGCTGGCGGTTGTCCGGTCACAGGCGCCCGATGGCCCGCTGTGTCTTGCTGGTTTCTCGTTTGGCGGTTTCGTTGCAAGCCAGGCTGTGGCCGCACTGCACGGCCAGCGGGACATCCAGAAGGTGGTGCTGGTCGGTACTGCCGCCAGCCGGTTCGATGTTGCCGTCATTCCGGATGAACTTCGCCTGCGCACATTGGTCATCCATGGTGAGCACGACGACACCGTGCCGCTGCAGTCCGTGATGGATTGGTCGCGCCCGCAATCCCTGCCTGTGCTGGTGGTGCCTGGCGGGGGGCACTTCTTTCACGGGCAGTTGCCCTTGTTGCGAGAACTGGTGCAGCGGCATCTCGCCGCCTGAACTCGGGTCGCCTCGACCCTGGTCTTCTTTCTTCTTTTTCATATCCATGCTGTTTGAACGAATCTTGCGCAAAGGCGGTCTGTTGGCCGCTTTCTTTCTGAGTTGGCAACTGGCTGCCTCGGCGGCGGTTCCGCAACCTCCCGAAGTGGCGGCGCGGGCGTACCTTCTTCTGGATGTGTCGTCCGGGCAGGTCCTGGCAGCCAAGGACCAAGACAAGCCAGTCGAACCCGCTTCGCTGACCAAGCTGATGACGGCCTATCTCGTGTTCGATGCCCTCAAGTCCGGCAAGCTCGACCTCAAGCAGACGCTTTCGGTGAGCGAGCGGGCCTGGAAGATGCCGGGCTCTCGCATGTTCATCGACCCCAAGATGAAGGTGCCGGTGGAGGACCTCATCAAGGGCATGATCGTCCAGTCGGGCAATGACGCCACCATGGCCCTTGCCGAGGGCGTGGGCGGAAGTGCGGAGCAGTTCGTCGAAATGATGAACCGCCAGGCCAAGGCGCTGGGAATGAACGCCAGCAGCTTCAGGAACCCGGAAGGTCTGACCGTTCCGGGACACACCACCACGGCCCGGGATCTGGCGACGCTTGCGACCCGGCTGATGCGCGACTTCCCGGAATACGTTCCTTATTACGCCATTCAGCGCTACCGCTATCCGGGCACCCCTGCAGCCAACGACACCAACCGGAACCTTCTGCTGTTCCGCGACCCCACGGTGGATGGTCTGAAGACCGGGCACACCGATGCTGCGGGCTATTGCCTCGTCGCGACAGCGCGCCGACCGAGTGCCTTGCTGGGTGCCGGGCCAGAGGGGCAGCGCAGGCTGCTGAGCGTCGTGTTGGGAGCTGCAAGTGAAAACTCACGAGCAGCGGAGAGTCAGAAGCTGCTGAACTGGGGTTTCACGGCCTATGAGGCGGTCCGGTTGAGTTCCGCGGGCGGTGCGGTGGTTACTCCCCGTGTCTGGAAAGGTCGAGCAGACCAGGCCAAGCTGGGGCGCCCCGAGGGTGTAGTGGTATCCGTTCCGGCAGGAACCGGTGCCGGGCTCAAAACCGAAGTCACCCGTCCGGACCCGTTGGTGGCGCCTCTTCTCAAGGGGCAGCAGGTGGGGACGCTTCGCGTGCGCACCGCGGGTGGTGAGTTGGTTGCCGAGGTCCCTTTAACGGTGCTGGAGGCTGTTGATGAGAGTGGCATTTTCGGGCGGGCCTGGGATGCACTGCGGCTGTGGATCCAGTGATCATGCAGTGGGACTGCATGATCAAAAAATACTGACTTGGTCTTTCAATAGGCCCGTGATACAGTAGAGGGCTTTTCGGAATTTTCCGAAGGGTTTCGCTTTTTCGCTCATCAAACGTTTAGGGACGTTTCTTTCATGCCAACCATCAATCAACTCGTGCGCCACGGCCGGGAGGTCGAAAAGACCAAATCCAAGAGCCCGGCCATGGAAAACTCGCCGCAGCGTCGTGGCGTGTGCACCCGCGTGTACACCACGACCCCCAAGAAGCCCAACTCCGCTCTGCGTAAGGTTGCTAAGGTGCGCCTGACCAACGGTTTTGAGGTGATCTCCTACATCGGTGGTGAAGGCCACAACCTCCAGGAGCACGGTGTGGTGCTGGTCCGTGGTGGTCGTGTCAAGGATCTGCCTGGTGTGCGTTACCACATCGTTCGCGGTTCGCTGGACCTGCAAGGCGTGAAAGACCGCAAGCAGTCGCGCTCCAAGTACGGTGCGAAGCGTCCCAAGAAGGCCTGATCTTCCTGAGATAACGGTGTTTGCTCCGCCTGGCAGGTGGTGTGAACGTAGTGACCCCAAACACGGGCTGTTCCGTGCGGGTCGAGTAAGTGAGAGCTCCGGATGGCTCTCGCGGTGTCTGAAAAGACGCCAACTGAAGCAATGCAGAGGTAAAAAATGCCACGTCGTCGCGAAGTCCCTAAACGTGAAATCCTGCCGGATCCCAAGTTCGGTAATGTCGAGCTTTCCAAGTTCATGAACGTGATCATGGAAGGCGGAAAAAAGGCGGTTGCCGAGCGCATCATTTATGGTGCTCTCGAGCAGATTGAGAAGAAAACCGGCAAAGACCCGGTGGAAATCTTCTCGACCGCCATCAACAACGTCAAGCCCATGGTGGAAGTCAAGTCCCGCCGCGTGGGTGGTGCCAACTACCAGGTGCCCGTTGAAGTGCGCCCCGTCCGTCGTCTGGCGCTGTCGATGCGCTGGATCAAGGAAGCGGCCCGCAAGCGCAGCGAAAAGTCCATGGCCCAGCGCCTGGCCAATGAGCTGGTCGAAGCCACCGAAGGCCGTGGCGGCGCCATGAAGAAGCGTGACGAAGTGCACCGCATGGCCGAAGCCAACAAGGCGTTCAGCCACTTCCGCTTCTGATTTCTGCAGGCCTTCTGGGCCTGCCTTTCCCATCGGAAGCGAGCCCGCGGGCCCCATAAGGGTCGCGGGCTTTGGTACTTAATTTTGGAGAATTTTCATGGCACGCAACACGCCCCTTGAGCGTTACCGCAACATCGGTATTTCGGCCCACATCGATGCCGGCAAGACCACCACGACCGAGCGCATCCTGTACTACACCGGTGTGAACCACAAGATCGGTGAAGTGCACGACGGTGCCGCCACCATGGACTGGATGGAGCAGGAGCAGGAGCGTGGCATCACGATCACCTCCGCTGCCACGACCTGCTTCTGGCGCGGCATGGACAACTCCTTCCCCGAGCACCGCTTCAACATCATCGACACCCCCGGTCACGTGGACTTCACCATCGAGGTGGAGCGCTCCATGCGCGTGCTGGACGGCGCCTGCATGGTGTACTGTGCAGTGGGTGGCGTGCAGCCCCAGTCGGAAACCGTCTGGCGCCAGGCCAACAAGTACCGCGTGCCCCGTCTGGCCTTCGTGAACAAGATGGACCGCACCGGCGCCAACTTCTTCAAGGTTCATGACCAGATGAAGCTGCGCCTGAAGGCCAACCCGGTGCCGATCGTGATTCCCATCGGCGCCGAAGAGCACTTCACTGGCGTGGTCGATCTGCGCAAGATGAAGGCCATCATCTGGGACGAGGCTTCCCAGGGCATGAAGTTCACCTTCGAAGACATCCCTGCCAACCTGGTCGAGCTGGCCAAGGAATGGCGCGAGAAGATGGTGGAAGCTGCGGCCGAAGCCTCTGAAGAGCTGATGAACAAGTACCTCGAAGAGGGTGACCTGTCCGAAGCCGAGATCACCGCCGGTCTGCGTGCCCGCACGCTGGCTTGCGAAATTCAGCCCATGTTGTGTGGCACCGCGTTCAAGAACAAGGGTGTGCAGCGCATGCTGGACGCCGTGGTCGAGCTGCTGCCTTCGCCTGTGGACATTCCCCCCGTTGGTGGCACGGACGAAGACGAACAGCCGACCAACCGCAAGGCCGACGACGAAGAGAAGCTGTCCGCTCTGGCGTTCAAGCTGATGACCGACCCGTTCGTGGGTCAGCTGACCTTCGTGCGTGTGTACTCTGGCGTGCTGAAGAAAGGCGACACCGTCTACAACGCGGTCAAGGGCAAGAAGGAGCGCATCGGCCGCATCGTGCAGATGCACGCCAACAATCGCCAGGAAGTGGAAGAGATCCGCGCTGGCGACATCGCCGCCTGCGTGGGTTTGAAGGATGTGACCACCGGTGAAACCCTGTGCGACCCGTCCGCGATCATCACGCTGGAGCGCATGGTGTTCCCGGAGCCCGTGATCGCCCAAGCCGTGGAGCCCAAGTCCAAGGCCGACCAGGAGAAGATGGGCATTGCCCTGAACCGCCTGGCCGCCGAAGACCCGTCGTTCCGCGTGCGTACCGACGAAGAATCCGGCCAGACCATCATCGCCGGCATGGGCGAGCTGCACCTGGAAATCATTGTTGACCGCATGAAGCGCGAATTCGGCGTGGAAGCCAACGTCGGCAAGCCGCAGGTGGCCTACCGCGAAACCATCCGTGGCACCGTGGAAGAAGCCGAAGGCAAGTTCGTGCGCCAGTCGGGCGGTAAGGGCCAGTACGGTCACGTCGTGCTCAAGATCGAGCCGCAGGAAGCCGGCAAGGGCTTCGAGTTCGTGGATGCCATCAAGGGTGGCGTGGTGCCGCGCGAGTTCATCCCCGCGGTGGAAAAGGGCGTCAATGAAGCCCTGACTCAGGGCGTGCTGGCCGGTTACCCGGTGGTGGACGTCAAGGTCACGCTGCACTTCGGTTCGTACCACGACGTGGACTCGAACGAACTGGCGTTCAAGATGGCCGCCATCTTCGGCTTCAAGGAAGGCTGCAAGAAGGCCCAGCCGGTCATTCTGGAGCCCATGATGGCCGTGGAAGTGGAAACGCCGGAAGACTATGCCGGTACGGTGATGGGCGACCTGTCCAGCCGTCGTGGCATGGTGCAGGGCATGGAAGACATGGTTGGTGGCGGCAAGGCCATCAAGGCCGAAGTGCCCCTGTCCGAAATGTTCGGCTACTCGACCTCGCTGCGCTCGGCAACGCAAGGCCGTGCGACCTACACGATGGAGTTCAAGCACTACTCGGAAGCCCCGCGCAACGTGCAGGAAGCCATCATCTCGGCACGCGCCAAGTAATTCGAACCTGTCTTCGGCACCGCCTTGTGCGGTGGGGTGGCTGCCCGTGGCTGCCCCCTGCCGGAGACGTTAAACACTCACGGGTTTTGTTCTTTCAACAGAGGTATTTGCAA